>CAJOHJ010000006.1:0-173010 GCA_905234265.1 uncultured Prevotella sp.
GTCAAGCATCAGACCCTGCTCCACGCGACCCGTCGTGCTGCCTGCCACGTAGCGGGGGTTGATCTTGTCGAGAATGCCCTGAGCATAGACGGGATAGTCCTTCAGCGCCGCATTGGCCGTGGTGGTCAGCTCCTGATACTTGTCGGTCTGAGTGGGGCTGACCCAGTCGCTGTTGACGATATTGGCACCGGACTGAGAACACAGCGGATGCTCATTGATGAAACTTTGAATGGCAGCACTCTTCAGTTCACCTGTGGCTGAACAGTGGTCGACCACGCTGCCTGCCTCAGACATGATGCAGACAATGGCGGCCACCTTGTCCTTGCTCGCTTTCTTCTTCTTGCTCGTTACCACCGCCGTCTTCGTGATAGTGCCGTTGAAGTGACAGTCGCGGATGGTTCCGTTGTTGGTAAAGGCGATACCGCCACAGTTGGTCTCGGTCTTCACGTTGCCGATGACGCGCAGTCCCTGGAGCAATGCCCCATTGGATACTTCGTAGAACAGTCCGTAGCAGGAACCTGCGGCACTATACTGGATGGTGTGTCCGTCGCCGTAGAAGGTGCCGTTCAGATACAGCTGCTTGCCCCAGTTGTTGAGGGTGATGTCGCGCACCAGATAGTAAGTACCGGGTACATTGTTCATGTCTATCAGGTTCTTGGCGGTCTGGATGAGACGACCCGCCTTCGTCTGGAAGACGACATTGACATCATGCTCCGGCATCGTGAACGAGAAGGTATAGCCGTTGTCGGTATCGTCGGTAAAGGCCACGCTCTGGCGGTCACTGCCGTCGGTGCCTTCCATATAAATGCTTTCCAGGTGGTTGTTGCCGGTGACGTGCACGGATGCCGTGACCACAGCACCGGGTACGGCCGACTCTCCCGACCGGTTGACAACCTGCACCTCCGCAGAGGTCTTCAAGTTGACATTATATACATTGGAGTATTTCTTCTTGATGCTGGCCGCAAAGACGGGATAGGTGTCCGTCAGGTCTTTGACTTGTTCCACCAGGGCATCCGTCGTGCCGAGTTTCACACCGCTGATAACCTCCGCCTTCGTATTGCCCGGGTTGGCGATATAGGTGTTACCTTCAATGGTGCAGTTGCTTCTGTCGTTGCTGACCATATACTGCTGTTTGCCGCTCGCGCCGAACTGGCCGTTGAAGACGTTGTCACGGATGGTGCCGGACGAGCCCTGCCAGGCAATGCCGCAGGCCGTCGGTGCATCGATGGCATCGCAGACCACATGGCAATGGGAGATGGTACCTCCGGCGTTCTGGCCAGCCACACCGCCTGCGTATGCATTTTGCGATGCGTTGGCTACGGGATTGCTGAGCGTGCCGCTCACCTCACAGTCTTCGATAGTACCGGAATTGATCATGGCGATGCCACCGACATACGAACCAGAGCCGGAGCCTTTCGTATTGGCAGTGATATAGAGATGACGCACGGAACCGTTGACGGAATAGAAAAGACTCCTGGAACCACCGTAGGTGATGCGGTGTCCGTTGCCGTTGAACTCGCCTGCTATGGAAATCAGTTTATTCCATGAGTTGCCCAAGTCGAGGTCTTCCGTGAGCAGGAACTCGCCCGGCTGTGAACTAATGCTCTCAAAATCTGCCGTGGTGGCTATGGGAACGGTGAACTCGGGTAGCAGCCTGATGTAAGAGGTGGGCATGATGAACGAATACTTGCCGGCACCTGTTGCTTCGTCGACATCGTCCTTCGAGAGGGTCACTATGCCGGCCGGACTGGTCTTGATCTGCCTCAGCTTGCACCCCTCATTGGGCGTGACGGTGAAGACAACCTTCTCGCCCTTCTGGGCTTTCGCATTTTCTACCGTGACAGTTCCTCCGTAGGCACTCTTTACATATACTTGATATCCTGCCACGGTGAGTAGGATGGTCTCATCTTCCGTGCCGGTCTTGGTGTAGTGACAGTAAACCTTACGGGCTTCCACATCGATACTGTCGGAAGACAGGTTTTGAGCCCGCATGCCAGACCGTGAGAGTCGCACCTGATAGACGGCATAGCCCTCGTCAGCCTGTGCCACAATATGGATGACATCATTCTCCACCGCCTGGACGGTCTCGCCCTCCTTCTCCGTGTTGGCATTACGCAGGGTTACAGTGGCATGGCTGTTGGTCTGGACGCTCACCGTACTCTGCGTACCCACCGGTGTATAGTTGACGGTCACGTCGCTGTTGTTGATGGTCAGGTCGAGCACATCTTCGTTCTGAATAGCCTTTCCGTCCGTGGGTATCAGCAGGCAGAGGTCGTCGAACATCGGACCCTCATAGCTGCGGCTCTTCGTCTGGTCTTCGCCTTCCGAGTTGACTTGGAATGTCAGTGTCTCGGCTTTGTCGTTCACCTCGCCGGTGAAGTATACGGTCTGCCAGCCTTCCGGCTTATAGCTCAGGTCGGCAACCGTCAGCTGTGATGCGGTCATGTCTTTTCCGGTGGCCGTGATGCTGACCTTTGCACTACTGGCACGGCATGGGTTGATGCTGGCAATGGCAGCAATGCGCAGCTTGCTACCGTTCCTGGCATCGGCCGGGAATTCCCGACCGGCCAACGACACGCTCTGCGACACCATGTTCTTCACACTGCCCCTCCAATACTTGTTGTCGGTGGAATCGGTAAAAGTCTTCATCTGAAGACCCGCATTGATATAGTCGTCGGTCTCCGTCCAGCCCGTCATGCCCTCGTCAGCGAAACTGTTGCGCAGGGCATTATGGTACAGCACTTTCGACTTGGGGTTTCCCTGAACATCGTATTCAGCACTAAAGCCGCCGGGCATCATAAACACCACGGGGACGTGCTGTCCGCTGCGTGCCAAGCCGGGGAAACCTGGAATCATCTCGGGGATATATGTCTTGATGCGTCCGGTGTTCTGCGTGTCGTTGATGTTGACAGCATATACCCGCTCCTGATTCACGGAAATCGAGACATTCTGCAAACCAACCTTGAAGCGATAGACCACTTTCCATTTGCCGTCGCTCTGTTTCTCAGGCTTGTCCACCATCCACCACGTGTCGCCTTCACTGCCTGTGATGGTGAAATCCTTCGGGATGTAGCCCTTGTCACACAGCAATTCCACCGTGACCTCTTCGCGAGCCTTCGGTGTCAGATTGCTCACGGTCATGTGGATATGCTCGGGGGTGTCCTGGGCATCCACCGTATAGGTATTCTTGCTGAAGATGGGTGTTACATGTATGGTGTCCTTTCCGTCGGAGGGTATGGTGACCGTGACGAGTGTACCGGTCGTGGTGCAGTAGCGGGGTTCAATGTTCTCGAATTTCACGTTTAACAGCTCATAGCCTTTGTTGGGAACAACATTGAACTTGAGCGGTTTCAACGGCACATTCCTCACCACAGTGGAGTCTGGGGCATCTGCTTTCTTCACACCATATACCGGTTTCAGTTTGCCCCCTTCTGTCTGATGAATCTTCACGATACGCACGGGGACGAAGTCGGCCCATACCTCCACATTGTTAGCGGGCATCGTGAATGTGAACGTCTGTTCTTCGTTGGCACGGTCGTCAGGGTAGGTACTTGTATTCTCGGCCACCTCGGTCAGGGTGTATTCGCCCTTCTCGTTTTTCACGCCGAAGAAAGCGCCTTTCGACAAGCCGTAGTCGTCATCCGGTTTGCAGGTGACGGTCACTGTCTGACCAGCTGTAGATGCTGTCACGCGGGGAGTGACCACTCCATGCGTGATGCCGCTACGGGGATTGATTTCATATTGTTGTGCTGATGCACCGAGTGAACAGAGCACCATCAGTGCCAAGAATATCCAAGACGCTTTCTTCATATTTCTTACCTCTTACCTTTTACCTCTTAATATACTTCTTGCCCTGATAGACATAGAGTCCACGAGGCAGTCCGCTGAACGGGTCCTGTGTATTAGTAGCCCTGCTGACCACGCGACCCTGCGCGTCGTAGACGTTGAGGTCCATGCGCTGCTTCAATGACGGCTTGGTCACCGTAGGTACACAGATAGCCGTAGCAATGGGGTTGGCATGCCATCCGCCGATATATTCATAATACATATACGGACGGGGTTCGCTGGACTCCTTGACGGGGGCGAAGCAAACGGTCTGTATCAGCCAGTCGTCTTCATCATAGATGAAGTACATGCCACTGAGCAGCGTTGTCACGCCATTCGCCACCTTCTCCGTGCGCGATTCAGTGGGAACCTGGTCGGAAGCACGAAGGATATAGTGTTCACGTACTACCGTATTGGGGTCATCGGGGTCAGTAACGCTGAAGATGACATGAATCAGATCACCCTCTGTATACTCTGTATAGAAGCTGTCTTTCTGGGCAGCACTGTTGTCTTTGTTTGTGTATGAGCAACTGTAATCCAGGTGTTTCTCGCCAGTGAGGTAATTATGCGAGAAGCCGTTAGTGGCGGTAGCACGTCCTGTTTCGTCATATTCCGTCTCAATGCTCCAGACGGTTCTCATGACGCCATTGACGTTTTCCTGATAGAGGATGTTGTTTTCGTCCTCATAGCTGATGCGCGACTTGAGTATATAGTTATCGTTATTAATGGTGTACTGGTCGATACATTCATTATTTCCGGACTGGTAATTGATGGTCTCGGCAACGGCCTTCACCTGAGTGGGCGAGACCAGCGTGTACTCTCGTAACCGGATGTATGACGAGTCGTCGGGAATGAGATAGGACTCCAAGCCCAACAGCTCGCCTCCGCTGACCGGCTCGTAGAGTTTAGAACCCTCAGGAACGGAGTTGGCGACAATATACAGGCAATTCAAGTCGGGATGCAGGATGGCATTCTTGCGCATCACATCCTCTACAGTATAGAAATACTGAGTAGGAGAGTTTTCATTGACATAGCTGCCGAATTCCTCTATCTCTCTATCCTTTTCGTAAGTATCGTTGTCGTTGCTACCGGCTCGTGCAGCACGATGCAGGGAAGCACGCTGCGGTGCGCCGAGGGCTTTGTTGTACTGGGCAGTGATGTCGCTGTTGACAACAGGTATGGGATAGTGATCCCGCTCCGACATCTCGAAGTAGGACATCTCACTTTGTTCCTTGAGCAACTCCAGCATGTTGTATGACGAGAAGACCTCCTGGCTGAGGCGGGTGAAGCCGCCGATGCCGGTCTGCGTGGAGAAGCAATGACGCGAAGTGGCGGCAGGCAGCAGGTCCAATGTACCTTCACCGAGGTTGATAGAAGCACTGTAGCTGTTGAGGACATGTCCGTTGGGCATGCCGCACGCTATTGGGTTCCATGTGCCTTTGGTCTGGATGTTGGCTGCCGATGCACAATGATGGATGCTCACGTTCAAGTCGGCAAGGCCCACGATGCCTCCGACGAAGTTGGTACCACCCAAGCTACCGAAACTGGCACAGTTCAGGATGTCACAATTCTCCGCGTAGCCCACGATACCGCCCACACAGGCATCACCCCTCAGGTTGTTTTCGCCATCGAAGATGAGGTTGGCAATGATGGCATGTGACTGTAGTGTACCCTTCGCTACGCCCACAAAACCCAGACAGTCGGTGCTCTGATAGCAATTGCCGATACCGCGAATGCGGTGGCCATTGCCGTTGAGCACGCCCTGGAACGGATGGTCAGGGGTGCCTAAGGGCATCATGGGTAAGTCGCTGCTGTACACCAGGTCGGACTTGATGTCGATGCCGATGTTGCCGGAAACCCGGCCAATCGATATCATCTCTGCCAGGACACACATCTCACCGGCATTGTTCACCTCGTAAACCGAACCGTCGGCATTGGATTTTGGCATGCTCAGACCGCACACCTTGCATTTACCGTCGCCATCGAAATCATGTTCTTTCAACGTGCCGTCGCGTTCTATCCGGGTTGTCGGGCAGAACTCACACCTGGACAGATTGCCCACGTTGCTCATACAACTGGCTTTCTGGCCATTTGACGATACAATCCAACTGTGGTCTGTACGTGGTGACATTATAATCTCCACGCTGTCCTTGCCACAGCCGTCGCAGGTATAACGGTTCGTACCCTTTACGCCACATACAGGCTCCTTGGCCTTTTCCTTGAGGACGAACTGATGGATATGAATAGACAAACTGTCGATGCCTCCTGAATATTGCATGTTCTCAGGCATGAAAAGCACCTCTAAGGAAATCTCGTGTGTGCCCGAAGGAACGATGATTTCATCGGCCATACGGCTGATGGTGTTCGGGTCATCATGTGATATCGAGTTCGTTCCATCCACCTTCGCCCAGAAATTGATTCTGCTTCCGGCGGGAACATCTTCATCCATGAACATAGACGAAATGTCGAAGAAGAGCTTATATTGAATAACAGCATTTTTCCCTTCTGGCACGGTGACGGAGAATTTGAGAGAAGGATTGTTGTATTGGTCGTCTACCTGATACGACTCCTTGTTTCCCATCTTCGTGAAGTGATCCAAAACAGGTTTGGTGACGATGATACCGTCACTGGTCGTACCCCCATCGTGCGGGACTTGCACCTTGGCAGCATTGATTGAAGTGAAGAGTGAAGAGTGAAGAGTGAAGAATGCTGTGCACAACAGCCACTTCACCATCGTCCCAATTTTCACACTTGTCCGTCTTACGTCGTTATTAGTATTCATAATTCTCAAATCTCAATTTACTGTTGTGATGCTGTTTCCGGCAGTACGGCATCCGAGCCGCTGCCGCAGATGGCGGCGTAGGTGTTGCCCGAAAGGGTTCCACCAGCGTTGGTGCCGCAGATACCGCCGGCATAGTCGCGCACGCCACCTACCCATACATTTTTCTCCGTGGTACAGCCCGTGATGCTGCCCCTGTTCAGTCCGCAGATGCCGCCGAGGTTCATGCCCGAACCGATGGTGCTCATGATGGAGAACACCACATGGCAGTCTTTGATGTCGCCGTCGTTGACACCCGCTACGGCTCCGACATTGTTCCAGCCCCGGATTTCACAGGCCACTATCGCCACGTTTTCAACCTTGCCACCTTGGCCAATGACCCCGAAGAGTCCGCGGTAGCCACAGCCTGCTACAGGCTCTTCCGTCTGGAGCATGCTGATGACGTGGCCGCCACCGTTGAAGGTACCCTTGAATGCCGTGCTGTCGGTTGCCCCGATGGGTCGCCACGGCCGCGCTATAAACTTATCGGCTATGAGGTCGTTGTCCAACCGGATATTGGTCTTGGGCCGTCGGTTGTTCACATAGTCGGATATCCAGTAGAGGTTTCCGAAGGTCTTCACTACAAACACGCTGTCCTTGCCGTCAGCCGACTTCTCCACCTCAGGCTGCTGGTAGGGGTGGAGACAGCCGTCGCGGTCGCAGATGCCATACGTATTGTAAATATGTCCCAAGCCCGGTTCCTCAAGGATGGACTGATAGAAACACTGGCTGCACGTATATTCCACCAGGGTGCGCTCGCAGTCCTTACTCTTTTCAGAGCGTTTGTATGAGTAGTCGTGAGCGACTTTCTGCAGGAATCCGCAGCTGTCGCAGTAAAGCATGTGCGAATATTCGTCAACGGGAATCTTGTTCTTGCCGAAATTGACGTGACCGGCCGGCTCGACCATGTCACAGTCCAGGCATCGCTTGTTGTGTTGCGTCCAGTCGGACGTGTAGGTAGCAAACTTATGGGTTTCATAGACCACCTGTCCGCAGTCCTTGCATTGCTTGTAGTGCCGGTCTAACCGCAGCGGATTGGTTTCGGGCAGCTGGCACCATTTGTCGACACCGTAGCGCTTCTCGAAATTGTGTTTCTCTACCTTGAAGAGCTTACATTGGTCGAGATCGCAAAAGTGCTCATGGGTGTTCACGTCACCCGTTTTATTATAAACGGAATTATGAGTATGCCAGGTAAAGACAAAATAGCGTCCGCCGCCGGCATGAGGACCGCTCTGCTCCTGGTCTCTCTCCAGACTTGTGGGGCGGCTGGAAGTGACTTTTACCGCCTTGAGTACCCTGTTGTTAAAATCGGTGCAGCCGGTATGGCTGATGTAGACATGTTCCTGCCCCGTGTAGGCACCACCGTAAATGCTATAGTCACGACCGTTCAGGCCGCCACGGTAGAGGGCATCCTTATGTTTCTTTTCCTCTTGATAGAAGGTGGCAGGCAGGAAGTGCTTCCCCTTGTCGTCATACTCCACGCCATAGTTGTCTTTACGGTCTGCCGTCACCACCACATCAGTGATATAGTTCACGGTATCGGCAGCATCGGCACTGTTCTTGGAGAGGGCAAACACATAGCCGCCGCCACGGCCCTTACGGAAATCCAGCTCTTTATCGCCACTACCGCTATAGCCACCGGCCTGTCCTGCCAGTTCCTTAAACTCATCAACGGCAACGATTTTGATATCTGTCACCATACCCGACTGGGCTATAGCAGTGGAAGTGAAGAGTGAAGGGTGAAGCGTGAAGAATGCTGCGCCCAGCAGCCACTTCACCATCTGCTTCACACTTCCTTCCTTACTATTTAGATCATTCATTCTCATATTTCACTTATTTAAACATAAAGTCCTTTCTGCGCAGCAATGCCTGTCCCATGGTCTCATTTGGCCAGGAAGTGACAGCAGATTTTTTGGGTTCCAGACTGAAAATGCCGTACCTGTTGGAATGGTTGTCCCTCATGATAAACTGCTTGTTGGTGAAGAACGGGGGAACACTGTTCCACTCGATGCGGTCGTCAGCAAACACCTCGCCAGAGTAGTACATGAAGTGTATGATTTCATTGATTGTCGTCGTGTCAGCCACCTCATAGCCCACAGGCACATCCTGCAGCAGCGTATATACGGAATTCATGGCCGACACGTTACTGCTGGTATTGGCCAGTACGCCTTGATGCAGGAAGTAAGGTCCTATCTTCATGCACGACAGACAGGTGTCGTTCCACATATAGATGGCACCCGGAGAGATGCTGTCGACAGCCTTGTAGTTCGTGGCGTTATCGGCTGGTGCTATGTCAATCTCACCATTGTTATAATAGACGTAGTCATCATAGTTGAGCCGCAAGAGGGGCGTGACGTATGCCTTTGCCTCGCTCTCTTTGCCGTCCAGATACTGCCACGTAATGGTAAACAGGCTGTCGTCGCTGCAACGGCGGCCCAAGCCCTCGTGGCACACCTTGCCACCCAGCGTGGGATAGAACACCGTATATTCGACGTTGTGAACATATTCGTTGAGCACCTCACCGATAATCTCATGATCTACTACCACCTGAGTGTTGCCGGTACGGTTTGTGTTCTTGAGGGCGGAGAAAGGAACCTGTGCATAGACCTGGTTTCTGGCGCGTGGCATGACCTCGGTCTCGTACTTCACCTGTTCGCCCACCATTGTTTTGTAGAGGTCGACCACCTTCTCGTCAAAGAGAAGGTCGGAGATAGGAGCCACCTTGATTTCAATCAGCTCTACATTATTGCTGTCCTTGGGCAGTGAGGGGTCGAACTTCAGCGACTTGAACCACTCGTCTATCTTCTGACTTCTCGCCGTCATGTCATTGCTCTCTTGCAGTGCGATGAAATCCAAGGCGATGGCACTGTTGCCACCGAGACACTCGATATGGGTCTCACGCTGTTCCGACGTGTTGACCACCCAGTTGTCTTTCTGGGTACCCTTCTTGGTGCCGATGCAATGGAGGAACGATAAGCCTGCTTGCTCATCCAGCGAATTGCGGCTGTCTACCACATGTCGGTTTATGGTGGTGCTGAACTTCAGCTTGCCACCCAGCTGGGCATGATAGATGATATGCGTACCATACGTCTGCAGCATGTTTTGCAGAATACGTATGGCTTCCGTCTGATTATTCTTCTTGAGGGCCTCTGAAGCGAGCTCCTGATAGCGCAGGAAACCTGGAGAGAGCGCCTCGGGATGCTGACGGGCGATGTAGTACAGGTCGTAGGGCTCCAGATGGCGCGATGCCACGGTCAGACCGTCGTGAATGGTGCAGAAGGAATATTCGTTACTCGTCATGTCGGTCTTGTTAAAGGTGGTCTTGGCCTCTCCCTGGAAGAGCAGTACGTCGACCTTTACTGAGGCGTTGGCCGTCAACTTCTGACATATCGTCATGGCATCGGTGCCACTGTACACATGATGGTAGGATGACGGCGAGACATCGTCGACAATTGTTGAGGAGCCGTGCTCCTCATCGAACTGCTGGATATACGACAGGTTGATGACGCGGTCGCGCACCTCGTCGTAGTCGCTGTACTTTCCCGTTCCGTTATAACCGTAGCCCACACCGTAGCTGCGATACAGGTCGCCGATGTAGGCTTGACGCTGTTCCGCATGTACGCGCCGCCAATGGGCCTCACTGTAAGTGCCGTTGGCATCTGACGGGTCGTATTTGTATTCTTCGATAGCCGTCACCAAGTCATCCTCACGCGTACAAGAGGTGTACAGCAGTGAAAAGCCCAGAACGTAAAATAGTATAATGGTAACTCTATTCATATCAGAAGTGGTTAATCGTTATATATATCGGGAAGAACTTGAAGAAATCCTGAGCAGAGTAGTTGAAAGCCCTCACATACATCGGGTATTCCAGCAGCAGGTCGGTGCCGGAACCGCTCAGACGCATGATTTGCGCCTGTCCCGCATCGTCGGTGACAACCGGTATTCCCTGACCGTCGTTCTGTGTAAAGGTGGTGGCAAGTTCCGTCTGAACGGGGTGTGAGAGGACCCAATAGCCGGTAGGCCAGTCCAGTCCGAGCATGTTACGCCCGTCGTCGTAGTCGTGGCTGTAGAAGATGTTCATACGGTTGCCCAGCATCTTGGTGATGCTCTTCGACTGGTACACCGAGGGCAGGTAGCCATCCAGACCCAGTGCTTTCATCGAACGGCTCACGGCAATCGTCCACTTCTTATCGCCGTTGTTGTCGTCTGTCTGGTCCTCAACGCGCTTGATGTTATCGCCGCCGTCCAGCAAACAGAAGTGATAGGTCTTGTCGCCTACCTGATGTTTATAGAAGATGCCGTCGTTGTCCTTGTTGCGCTCCTTGGCGAAGTCCTGGAACAATTCATCTTCTTTCCAGTAATTCAGCAGATTGTCTTTTTTCAGTGCCACCGGGCGTACCGACCAGAAAGTGCTGGCCACCTTGGCAAACGTCGTCGACTCAGCCAGCGTGGCAGGCTGCGCCTTGAACACGGTGGTGGTATATTCAGCAGGGGTCTCTGTTTTCGAGGGACAAGGGCAGGGATGCACGGCATTCCAGTAGAAATACACGTTCTTCAGCTGATGCGTCTTATCGTCGAAGAGCTCGTGGATGTGCGTACTGTCGCTCTCGATGAAGATGCTGTCGGAAGGGGTGTAGACCGAAGTGCTGCCCTTCCAGATGACGCGTCCGGGACGGTGGCTCTCATCGCCCACGAAGAGTCCGGCAAACAAGAACGGCCGCACATTGCCAGTGGTGTCCTTCAGCAGCGGGTAAGCCACCACACAGGGCTTGTCGCTGCGGATAGACGGCACATACTCCTGACACAGGATGGCGGCCTTGTCGTTGCCGAATGAAGCCACGCGCACGTCGGCACCATAGTTACCCTTGACGGGCAGTACACCGTAGGCAGGCTCCTCGACTTCTGGGGTGGGGGCCTCTTTCTTCATGTACAGCTTATAGACCTGGCGCAGCACCTGACGCGTCTCGTAAGTCTCAAACAGGCTGTACAAGGGCAGGAAGCGTCCACTGACGAAGGTGGCATTATAGCTGTCGGGCTCGATGCTGACATTGTTGGCCCACGTGGTATAGTCGCCGTCGCTCATCTTCGCGGCTTTGGCACCCTTGTAGTCGAAGGTCACGTGCAGCTTGTCGCAGTCTTCTTTCCGACCGCCTTTGACCTGTATCTGTCCCTCATACATGAGGGTGTCCGTGGAAACCTCCTTGATGACCTTCGAGTTGGTGGTCTTGCTCACCTTCTTACCCATCACGACCTCGCTGACCTCCTGCGTGGCATATTCCTTGTCAACACAGGAGTCGCGGTTAATCTCTAACTGCAGTTCAATCATGGCACCCAGGTTGGAAGATACCACGAGGTGGGTGCCGTACTTCTCGGAAAACTCAGTGGCATCAGTCTCGGTGATACCACCCTCGCCTTTGCTGACCAGGGCAGCCACCGCCTTGCGGAAGTCTTCTTCCAGTACACTTTCGGCATTGTCCAACTCGTCCAGTTTCAGACAGCGCAGCAAACCGGCATCGATGGTCTTGGTAGCCATGATGTGCTTGACGAACATGTGCGCCTTGTAGTGATGCTTCCACGTGATTTTGGCAAACGTATTGTTCTTGCGGTAATACTTGCCGCTGCCGATGGCATCGTTGCTATTAATGGTATACTTGGTCTCCTCACTACCCATTTCCTGCAGCGTACTTCCACTGAAGATGTCCACCGACGTGTAATTGCGGCGCTCAGCACTGACTATCGGTCCATACTCTTTTTCCGCTTTTTCGAGTTGCGTGATGCTGAGAATGGGCTTGACGGAAAAGCTGCTGTCGTCCATCACATTGCCGGCTGCATTGTAGGCATATCCCAGGCGCTGCATCTGTATCTGCTGGTCTGAGTAACCTCTCGTAATCCAAGAATCGACAGCAGTATCATCAACTGCTTCTATCACGTCGTCGGAACAAGAAATGAAGACCAGCGGAAGTGACAAGATCAGTGATAAGTATAAGGTAAACTTGTTGTTAATCATAAGAATTCTTACTCGTCTTCGTAGTTACGTAATGATTTGTTCATATAGTTCTGCAGGATGGTGCGCGTCTTCTGATCGTAGATGACCTCGTAGATAGGCACCAAACGGATGTCGATGAGGGCGGCATCCTGTGGTGTCACCGACGACTGCCACTTTTTCAGCGTTTCCGTGTTTATCGTAGCCTCCTGTCCTGTGGTGAATGCCGTCACGAGCGACACGTCGCCACCACGGGCGGTGATATGGCTCTCGGAATTGCGGCTGCACTTCATGGCAGCGTCATGGTATTCTGCACTGAGGCTGGTGCCTACGGTGATGAACTTGATCTGGACAGTCATCTCCAATGCTACCTTCACATCGAGCGAGTTGGACACGGAGTCCTTGGTGGTCGTGTTGTAATAGTCCAACGAGCAGCCCAAGACGGAACGCGTGACGAAACCGGAGCCTACCTCGTCGATAAACTCACGGCAGATGCCGCTGGCAGCAAATGCCGTCGGGGCAGCATGTATCTTACGGATGAACTGTTGCATCACCTGTGCGAAACCGGCTGAGTAGACCTCACGGAACATGGGGACGACCTTGGCCAACGAGTCGGCATCCATGCTGGCAAACGTGTTGGCTGCCGGCGAGTCGGCCACGGCATTGGCCACCTGTTCGCGCAGGTTGAGGTAGTTCAAGTCGCGCGAGAAGTAGCTCTGCTTCAGACTCAGCATGGAATAATAGCGCTGGTGGGTGGCGAAACTCTTCTTGTTGAAGGCCACGTCGACATCCACGGAGAACACGCTGGCAGAGAAGCCGATACCGACATCGAGTCCCAGCGAGTCCTTCAGACTCTGGATGTCCTCGCTGTAGAAGAACTTCTGGCTGGAGTATGGGATGTAGTCATCCACGAGATAGGTGGTGCTGTACTTCTTCTCCATGTTGCGCAGGCTACGCATGTTGAATACCTCCATGTCGGTACCGACACAGTAGGACTTGTTGTCTCTGTAGGTATAGCCCGCACCACGGATGGCACTGATGGCATCTTCCACTGCCTGCAGGTCGCCAGGGGTATAGGCTCTGGCACGCCACGACACCGGCTGGTACGGGTCTTCCGTTGTTCCGACTGGCTGCGGCTGCTCTATAGGCGTTGGCGAATCGTCGTCACTGCTGCAGGACGCAAGGGTCATCAGCCCAGCTGCTATATATATATATAATAAGGTGTACTTCATTGTTCCCTCTTTACTCTTAACTATTAACTCTTGACTATTACGGATAGGTACGCAATATATAGTTCACTCTCTCCTGCACCTTGCCGGTGAAGAGATTGGCAATGGATGCAATCTTCACGTCGGTCATGGCGCACAGTTTCAGTTTGTCGCTCTCTGGTGTCGGGGGGAAGTTGACGCTCTTCATCCACTCCTCGATGCCTTGGGGTGACGAGGCCTCGCCCGACAATATCTCGGTGACGGCCTGTACATTGCCGCCACGGACGTGGATGTCGAGATTGTAGCGGTCGCGCGAGATTTTCGAGAACTCCGAGGTGCCCACACTCGCTGAACCCTCCACACCGACAATCAGTCCGATGCTGGCATTGAGCGCCATCTCAAGACTCTGGCTCTCGCTGAGTGACGACTTGTCTATCTGCAAGGTATATTCCAGCACGCCGCCCATGAATGAGCGTGCCACGAAGCCACGCCCCCATTTCTTCACGAAATCCAGTACATCCTGATTGCTCACACCGGCCGTATTGGCGTTGTTGCCTTCAAGCTTCTTCCAGTCTGCATAGAAGCCGGGCGAAAAGACCATGCTGTCGCCCGTCTCCTTATAGTACATGATGACGTTCTTGTACTGAAGGTCGCGGCTGTAGGCCACTCGCTTGGTGCGCTTCATGGCATACACCGACTCGCTCTCCTTTACGCTACCCTTGGAGTAATTACCTGACACGTTGATATCGGCAACGATGATGTTGACACCGACGCTCGCCGACAGGGCGAGCTGCTTGGAGACGGCACTGCGCGATTCACCGGTGATGACCTGCTCCTCACTGTACGGTGTGTAGTCGTCGCTGACGAAGTTCAGCCCCTTGACATACTGGATGGAGTCCAGGTAGTTGAGGTTGAAGATATTGAATGTCACTCCTTCCAGGTATTCAGCACCAGTGGCGTAGGCATAGCCCACACCACGTTCGAAGCCCGGTGGGGTCAACAGCCGGGACACGTAGGTTGCTGTCGGCGGTATGTTTGCGTCGACTCCCCTTCTGTTGATGCCATTAAGCGCATCGTCTTCGTCAGACAATGGGTCTTTCTGACTACAGGAAGCCACCATCAGCACACCGGCAAGGAGGAGCAGATAGTATAAACGATTCATCATTTCTTAGTTATTACTCATTTTCATATTAAAGTAGTCGGCCAGCACTTGACGGGCATAGTCGTCTGCGACGAGGGCGTAGATGGGAATGAGCGACATGTCGACCATGACGGCACGCGTGGGGGTACAGCTGGTCTGCCAGGCGGTGACCTCGCTGTCCAACAGCTGGCCGCCGGTGACGAGGACGCATACCTGACTGACATCGCCGCCGCGCACCTTGACGGTGGCAGTGGTCTTATCCATCAGGTTGGTGGCTTCTTTGGAATAGCCGATGTCAATGGAGCCGCCGCCACTACTTTTAATGTTCTTCTGGAAGCTGGCCTCAAGTGCCACTTCGACACCCAGCGTGTCGCGCAGTGCGGTGCTGTCGACGCTGATCTGATAGTCGAGCACAACACCCATGGCCGACTTGCTGATGAAGCACGGACCAATCTCGCTCAGGAACCTGTCGCAGATTTCCTGCTGCCGACTGGTATTGCCCTTCGCGGCAGTAATGTCCTTGGCAAACGTCTCCTGAACGGAGAGGAATCCCGGCGACAGCAGCTTCCGCTTCTCTTCACGCGTAGTGGCTTGCTTCAGCAGAGCCATCACGTTCATATACTGAATCTCGCGCGTGAACTGAGTGGTCTTCAGACGCTTGAGTGCGTACTTGTTCTTGGATTTCTCCTGATGACCTTTTTCTACATCGACACTGACGCTGCCACTGCCGCCCTTGTTCTTCACATTGCCAAAGTCCATACCGAGAGAGGCGTTGACGGTGAGTCCCTTGTTGATATTTGATTGACTATCGGCGGTGATGTACTCTTGTTCGGTCTGGGGGAAGATGGCATCGGAAATCAGGCGGACACCTGTGGCTTGCTGAATGCTGTCGAGCGTGACCAGATTGAACAACTGGATCAGTGCTCCGTCGCAATATTCGCCACCGGGCATGTAGCTGTAGCCGGCACCTTTGTTGGCCGAGAAGACCGTGGAGATGGAGTCCAACTCTGGGTTGCCCGACTGTATAACCGACAATTTGTAATCGCTCTCACCGGCAGCCCGTCTGGCTGTCCCCTGAGTGGAGAGCGTCAGCACATTCTCGCGCACGGCACCCCAGTTCTCGCCCACCTGGACGGTGACCGTAGCGGGTCCTTCGCCAGAAGACGGATAGACGTTCGCCAGTCCCTTTTCAGTTGTTACAGACCACTTGCCCGGCACGTTGATATAGGCAGTATACTCCCCATAGGAAGCACCGGTATTCACGATGCTACCCGCAGGAGACCCGAGAATGGTAAACGGGGCAGTGCTGCCCTCGCCAGTGGCCATCTCATTGCCTGTCATATCCTCGCTGCTGGAGCATGCAGCCGCAAGAGCGGCTGCAAGCACCAACGCCGAGTAAGATATGTTTCTGTTCATCATTTAAGGTCGCTTAAGTCTATGTCAAGCTTATTTCCGTATTGTTTCGGGTCGAGAGAGAAGTTCTTGTCAATATACTCTTTCAGATATGCGCGGGCCTTACCCTCATCGCTGGTAGCGTTGGAACCGTCGAAAATGTCGTAGATAGGATGAACCTGCATACCTACCATGGTAGCCTTCTCAGGCTCTGCTCCGAGCATCCACTTGGCCAGGTCTTCACAGTTGAGAGAACCGCCGGTAGCCAGGATGTTCACCAGCTGGACATCATTGCCGCGGGCCTTTACCTTGGCCTTGGTAGAGGTGGCAGCGTCAAATGAAGCATCGGACACCTGAACATTGCCACTGAAGAAGAAGTTCTTCAGTTTGGTGCTGTCCTTCATCAGCTCCATCATCTTGACCTTGGTGGCAGAGTCGACCGCAGCAGTATCCTTGATCTGCTGCTGCCACTTGAAGTCGAGAGCGGCCTGCACATCAGTGCTCTTATAGACCTTCTTGGAGTCAACAGTCATACGGTAGTTGAGCTCGCAGCCTAAGAGACATTTTGTGATGACGTGGGTACCTACGATTCTGAAGAAATCGTCAGCAGCAGCCTTCTGCTTGGCTACATCAGTACCTGCAGCCTTGAACTGGCTGATGAAAAGATTCTTGTAATAGAGGTAACCTGCGTCGTAGTTATCGGAATTCTGCCAAAAATTATTCTTTGCCCATTCAATCTCTCGGCTGTACATCGAGCGCGTCAGCGACTTCTGGACAACGGTATGTCCGGTCTGTGAAACGCGGTTTACGTTCACGTCGAAATCTACGCCCAGTTTTACCGGACCGAAGTTTCCACCAAGATTACCATCTACGGCAATCTGCTTGTCCAACATGCTGTCGCAGCTGGAAAAGTAGTACGCCTCCTTGGTGTCTGGCACAAAGTCGTGCTTGACAATAGTAGTATCGTTGTTGAAGGCTTCCATCTTGAAAATCTGGATACCTGTGCACAGTTCGGGAATAGGATTCTTGGTGGCATTGTAACCATAGCCGACAAAGACGTTGGAGTTGACCACCTTCTTGAATCTGTCAAGGCTTACAAGTGCATCCTGCGACAGTGTCGATGTACCGTCGTCGGCGGCACGGGTGGTAGAACCCGACGGAAGAGCCTGGCCGTTTTCATCGATGAAGTTGACCTTGTAAGACAGCTGACGAGCCTGAGCCCAGTTGTTACCAATCAGCACGGGAACGCGCATGCTGCCCTTGCCATACATCTTGGTAGGAGTGAACTCCATGTTGTTGTCGGTCTCAATATACCACATTCCATCGGTCTTGATGTTGAGATAGTAGGTAGCCTGGTCGGCAGAAACAGCTGAGAGCTGCTGCCCATTTCCATCCGTCAGCACGGCGGTGTTTTCAGGCTGGTCGCCAAACAGAGATTGAGTATCAGGTCCAGCTTCCAAATAGGTAGAGTCTGAACAAGCGGTAAAGGCTACTAAAGCCACTGCAGCTGCAAAAAGCTGTCTTGTCTTTTTTTCCATAATTTGTTTTGTTTATTTGGTTGTTTGTTTAATGAATAATTCTATTGTTCACATCGGTTTAGTTCTTCGGTTTTGTTCTGCAAAAATAATACATTTCTCAAAAATAAAAAAACGAAAAATGCCCTCCACGAAAGATTTTGCAGATTTTGAAAGTTTTTTTTACGATTTTGAAAGTCGCTTGCAGATTTTGAGACTCGCCTGTGCGGATTTTGAGAGTAAAATGATAGATTTCATCACCTCTTTGTCACTCCACGAAATTTACCCATTGATTGAGCAGAACTAATGGGTCGTTAGTGGCGATATTTCATAAAAAACGGCGGATTCAACGGAATTTCTCACTATATAAAATCCGTTTTCAGATTCTCCACTGTAGCCAGTGGTCTCCCGGGAAAAATTACTCAATGAGTAATTCCCGTCAGTGGCCTCCCCGGCAAAATTATTCATTGAGTAATTCCCGTCAGTGGCCTTCCGGCGGAATTCTTCCACCTGCTTCATCACATTGAAGCGCAATTCATAGTTATCACTGAAGAAATTCCTCACTCTATTATATTGTCTTTTGTGCTTTTTAAGTCGCTTATCTCGCTTATCCCACATCTCCGATAGAAAGCGGCCATGAGAGATAAGCGGGATAAGCGGGTTGTTTTACCTTTTCAGTAATATACGTGCTTTTTCCTTCATGCGCCACTTGCGGACGGCCTTGACCATCGGCGAACGGAAGCCGCTATTACATGCTAAGTTTGCGTAACAACTCAGCACTCTCGTTTACAAAGGACAAAAATCTTCAAAAATCTGACAAAAATAGTTGTTCTTAGCAGATTCATGTAAGATTATGTATGCCAAAGCACATCATCTGCAAAAATCAGAGCAAAAATCAGAATATACTTATATATATTTTTGTCAGATTTTTGAAGATTTTTGTCAAAAAAGAAGGGCGGTGCTGAGTAGTTACAAGTTTACTGTCTTTTAATAAATAAATATAAATAAAGTTGGAGAAATGCAGATAAATCCGATGAATTTTGTACTTTTGCAGCAGAAAACTATCAATCATGTACGAACAACACATACAGGAAGACCTCATCTATATGATGCTTTACGCAGCAGCGGCCATGATGTCCTTGCTGGCCTGTTGTTATCTGCTGTTCCGTCGGGCCAATGCCATTGCCCCTGATGTCACGTCGCCAGTGCGCCTGCGCCGGTGGACGGCCGTCTTCTTTGCCAATATGACGCTGAGCCATCTATGGTATCTGCCGATAGTCTTCCTCACCTCCCGCGAGGATATCATGCTGTGCTATCTCTTAGGTGCCATGCTCGACTTCATGATACTCATTCCTTCTGCGATAGTCCTGCTGCTTGTTATGCTGCAAGACCGCAGAAGGCCGCTGTGGCCCGTTTGCATGATAGTGGCACCACCCATCATCGGACTGGCGATAGGCTTAGCCACTCGTAGCATTGCCCGTTTGCCGCTATTATATATCTATTATCTGTTGCTGGGCATTGGCCTGTTGTTATATATGGTGCACGAGGTCAGGCGATACGGCCGCTGGCTGCGCAACAACTATGCCGACCTGGAGCATAAGGAAGTGTGGCAGAGCTTCATCGTGCTGGCCGTCATTGTGCTGGTGTTCGGCATCTACACGTTAAGTCTCAAAGGCACGCCTTACCATTTTGTTGTTCAGTTGAATGATATTGTGCTGGTCTGCTATCTCCTGTGGCGAGTAGAGACGCTGAGCGACCTGAGCATTTCCAGTCCGCAGGATGATCTTCCAGAAGAAGCAGACGATTCGTTGGCCAGCCTCACTGTTGCCATGGAGAACGAGGAAGAGAATGCCGTGTCTCTGAGCATTCGCAACATTGGCTCACTGCTGAAACAGCATTGCGAGGAGCCGCAACTCTACTTGCAACATGACATTTCCGTTACGCAACTGGCCATGCAGATAGGCACCAATCGCGTCTATCTCAGCCAGTATTTCACCAACGAGGGCATCAGTTACAATACCTACATCAACGGTCTGCGCATCCAGCATTTCATCAACCGCTACCATGACTTAGCCAAAGACCGTCAAGCCATCATAACCAAGCATCTGGCCTACGAGAGTGGTTTCCGCAGTTATAGCACTTTCGGTGTCGCCTTCAAGCAGATTATGGGGATGACCGCAACGGAATGGATGCGTGACCAATCTGCAAGATAAATAAAATCTTCCTAACGACTTTCAAAATCGTAAAAAAAACTTTCAAAATCTGCAAAATCTTACGTTGCGGGTATTTTTGTTGATGATTATTCGCAGATTTTAGCTACCTTTGTGGCTAAAAAATATCAATTAATTAATGTATATGAAGAAGACCCAAGTATTAATGGCTGGAGCATTGTTGCTCTCAGCCGTGTTGATGACCAGTTGCACTGAGTTTATGTCACAAGTCGCCAATCCCGTGAATAGTCACCTGTCGTTGGAGAAGGATTCCGTTCTCTTGGTTTCCGGTCAGAAGGCCACCATTGTTCCCAGAAGCATCAACGACGAGGCTCGCTACTCGTTTGAGTCGGCCGACGAGGATGTTGCCATAGTCGACGAGAAGGGTGTCGTGACAGCTGTTAGTGCCGGACTGGCAACCATCAAGGTGTCGGTGGCCGCCGACGATTACTTTCAGGAAGGCACCACCCTGTTTAAGGTGAAGGTATACGGTTCTATTGGCATGCCTGCTGAACGGGAAATCGGCATGCTGGTATGCCAGGACGGTCATATCCACGCCGAGGCCGATGACGCATGTGCCAAGCCGCGCGTTGCCATGTTGGCATACGTGGGCAGCGAGTCGCGTTGCACCCGTGGACTGGCCATCGCCCTGCGCGATGCAGGCAACGGCGACTGGAAAACGGCAGTCTCCGGTGCTGACGCATGGGGTAAAGAGCATCCCGTAGCCAGTGGAACATGGCGGCTGCCCAGCACAGACGACTGGCAGTATATGTTCATAGGCTGCGGAGGCACGATACCCTATATCGCCAAACCGACCCAGGGAGTGAAGGTAGACGCCGAGGGACTTAAGGACAAGCTGACTGCCGCAGGCTATATGGCCCCCACCGACAATTTCTACTGGACCGACACCGAAGACAGCAAAAACGAAGCCAAGGCATGGGAGTTTGCAACCAATAAATTCTATTCTTTTTCAAAGACCTACGAGGACTACATCCGCTACTGCCTGACATTCTGATAAAACGAGGGCACTTCAAAATGATAAAACGAGGGTGTGTCAAAATAAAATTGGCACACCCTCGTTCTCTTGTTATGCTGTTCGTTCAGTCTTTCACGTGTTATTGGGGGAAAGTAAAGTCGGTCTTCACCACGCCGTCGCCGTAGATGGTCTTGAAGTCGTCGCGCATGGAGATGACGTGGAAACCGGCCGTACGCCACTGCTCGCCCAGGGTGAGGGCCTTTTCGCGGTTGGCATGGTCGCGCTGGTCGTCGTCAGCAATGAGCATAAAGGAGGCCGCCTTGTATTTCGGATTACCCTGTGCATAGTTGTGCATGGCCACGTCGCCGCCGCTGTTGCCGAAGGTCAGGACGGGCACCTTACCAATCTCCTGCGAAATCTGCAGCACCTTGTTCGTCTTCAGGTTCTTGATGATGAGCTCGTCGGTGCGCACAAGGTCCTCCTCGCGTCCCATCGTATAGTTGACACCTTCCACCGTGCCCTGACTGGTGGAGCGCAGTTTCACGTCCATACCGATGACGCGGTTCGACGGAATGCCGATGGCCTCAGTCAGTGCGCGGCAGATGAAGCGGTCGGAGCCCGAGACGACATAGTAGGTAAAGCCGTTGTCCTTCAGATACTCAAAGACCTCCAGCATAGGCTTGTAGTGGCTCTCGCCGTATGTCATGCCCGAGAAACCGTTGGCGGGCTGCTGGGCGTAGGCCTTCACGTAGGCATCAAACTGGGCCAGCGTCATGCCTGCGTATGCCTTGGCAGCAGCATAGGCGTGCTTCATGTCGAACTGGTCGGGCAGTTTCTTGCCGGTGCGCACGAAGTCGCGGATGTCCTGTGCGGCCTCCTTCACGTCAGCGGGAGCAATATCCTTGTAGTCAGGATCGTCCAGTGCGCGGTATTCCAGCAGGTTGTACTCAAAGTAGGTGGGATAGAGCTCGCCGACGAACGTACCGTCCATGTCGAACGTAGCGATGCGGTCCTCCACGGGGATGTAGTTTGGGGAACTTGTGTTGGTCACGTCCTTCACGTAGTCCTGCAGGGCGGTCAGTGCCTCGCACTGGTTCCACAGCGTGAAATACTCCTTTGGCTGCGGGGTGACGACGATATTGTTGTCGTTATCCTTGCTGCACGATGTCAGTACTGTTGCGCCGCTGAGTGTAAGGATGGCGGCCATCATCCAGAGTTTCATTCTTTTCATTGTCTTCTATGTATTTTATTCAAGTTTCTGAAGTTTTTTTTACCACAGATTTCACAGATTAAACAGATTTGGCCCACGTGGCGTTGAGCGTCTTGCCGTCCTCGCCGTCGAGCGACAGGGCGCGGGTCGTCGTGGCGCGGCTGTCGGCGGCGTCGCCGCCCTTGGTGGCGCTGACGGTCATGGTGTACACTTGCCCCTTGTGCTGCACGGGCTGCTCGTCGATGATGTTGTCCTCGCTGGAGCAGGCAGCGAGCGTGGCCGATGCCATGAGCAGGGCGGCCATGGTGCGGATGTCTGTTAAAAACTTCTTCATAGTCGTGTCCTCCTTTTTTTTAGTCCCAAACGAGTTCTGTACCGGCCATGGGGCTCGGCGTGCCATAGCCATCGCGGATGCCCTGCAAGCTAGCATACAGCAGGTGCGTTTGATGTTGTAACTTGACGACCCGCATCGCGGGCTTCCTGTAGTCTTAACGTTTCATTGTTGTTTTGTATTTTTGTTTTAATTTTGTTTAGTCTTCGCATACAGCCTTGCAAAGATAAACAAAATCCCCAAAACTGCCGCGTCCAAATGGCCCGCCACGAAAGATTTTGCAGATTTTGAAACAATTTTTGTAAATTTTGAAAGTCAAGCCCCGCTTTTTTGCAGATTTTGAAACAAAAATTGCAGATTTTGAGAGTCACGTTGCAGATTTTGAGCATCAAAATTTCCCCAAACAAACCGCCGAGACCATCTTTTCTTGATGTCTCGGCGTACAAATCTATAGGGGAGTTGGGAGGAACTATTTGTCTTCTGCGTACGTTTCGATGTGGCAGGAGTGCTGTTTGGTGTCGCGGTCGTAGTTGATGCCGACAAGCAACAGGTTCTTGGACGAGCCAAGCGGCGAAGCCGAGCGGTCGGTGTACTGCGTCACCTTGGCAGGGTATTGCCGACGCTTGATCTGGTCGATGGCGGCATCAGCATCCTGGCGGAACTTGAGTTCGACGACGATGGCGGGCGACTCCACATTCTTGCGCGGGATGAGCACGATGTCGGCAAAACCTTTGCCGCTGGCCAATTCGCGGTGCATCACGTAGTCGTTGCGGGCGTAGTAGTAGGCTATGGAGAGCACGCAGGCCAGCGAATTCTCGTTGTTGTAAGAGAGGATGCTGGTGTTCTCGTCGTGTGCGGCATCGATGGCACGGGCCACGGCCTCCTCGTCGCCGTTGAGGGTGTCCTGAAGCAGTTTGCGTGACAGCTCGATTGCCTCCGTGACGTGTTTCCAGTTGTTGCTCTTCACGGCATTCACCATCTCGCCGGCCACCTCGCGGTTGGGGATGTAACAATTCGAATTCTCCCATTCGTATGAGAGGTAGCCCAGATGGATGAGCACCGTGAACACGTCGTCCTTGCTGCGAATGATGGACATGTCGTTCTGGAACCTGGTGGGGTCCACGCTGCAGCGGCCACCAGCCAGCATCTGGATGATGTCGTCCTTCAGCCCCTCGTAGTTCATCTGGATGTAGTTGGCCACGGCATCGTAGGCACCCGTTGAGGCCCAGAAACTGCGGCAGTATCCGCTGTCGATGGCCTGCATTACGCTGTTGGGATTGAACATCGAGTGCTCGGGGCCTATCTCGTAGCCGTCGTACCACTTCACGAACTCGTCGAAGTCCATGTCGTGCTTTTCGGCCAGCGCGCGCACCTCGTCCTTTGTGAAACCAAAGTAAGTGGCCATCTTGCGCGGCGACACCATCGAGTACTCCTGGAAGTTGTTCAGGGCCGACTCGGTCTTGTACTTCTTGATGGGCAGGATGCCGGTCATATAGGCACCGGCGAACACCCTCATGGCCTGCTGGCTCTTGAACATGCGTCGCAGCCAGCCCACGTAGTCATCCATGGCTTTTGTGCCGGGGGCGAACTCACGGCAGATGGCGTCCCACTCGTCGATGATGAAGACGAACTCCTCGCCCTTGGCGATGTGTACCCGCAGCAGGTAGTCCATCAGGCTATAGCCCTCTTCCACCGGCACGTCGGGGTAGGCCTCGCTCACGTCCTTCAGCAGTGCTGCATCTATCTTATCCACGATGCCGTCGTCCTTGTATCGGGAGACGAAGTCCGTCATGTCAAGATAGATGGTGGCGTACTTGTTCAGATGCTGCTCGAACGTCGGGTCGGCGGCTATCGCCAGGTCGGCGAACAGCGCGCGCGAGTCGCACGAGTGGTCGTAGTAGGCGTAGAGCATCTTTGCGGCCATCGACTTGCCGAAGCGGCGGCAGCGCGACACGCAACTGAACTGGCGCTCGGTGAGGAGCGTCTTGTTCACCACAGAGATAAGCATCGACTTATCCACGTACTCACTGTTACCTATATTTATATATGTACCCATAACGCCGTAGTATGTTTCGCGTGCAAAGATACAACTTTTCCGTGAGATTATCGCAGAATCCCCTCAGATTTATTAAGAATATTCTTTATAACGTGAGTTCGACGCATTGATTTTTGAGCGTCTTTCGGCGGTAACTGCGCCTGTTGATGAGGTGGGTGACCAGGAGCATGACGGCGGTCAGCACGACGGTGACGGCAAGAATGAAGAGGAGAGCCTTAATCATTTCGGGGTCGGCCTTCGACTCATCGTCATAGCCGTAGAAATATATCACAATGATAATCGCCGACACCATGACCGCCAGTTGCGTCAGCACGACGACGGCCAATCGCCATAGTGTGCTCCACCAGCCGTAGCCGAAGAGTTGGCGGTAGGTGATGTACGTATAGACCTCGCAGAGCACGAGTTCGACTGTTCCGCTCCAATAGCCAAAGAAACTCAAGAGGAGCGCCTGGACGCTCAGGAATACTTGCAGGAAGAATCCCTCGGGCAGTGTGTGGCGGGGGTAGCCCGGGGCGAAGCGGAACACCAGCCACGTGGGCAGAATCAGGAGCGACTACGAAGAGGCAGACGATGACCAGCATCTTGACAGGCGGAAACGACACCTGACGATGGCCGCTGATGTAGTCGCGCACCAGATAGCCCGGACGCCCCGCTGGACGAGCGTATAGGTGAGCGAGCGGGAGTCGAGACCCCAGAGGATGGCGATGTTCTCGCGGATGGAGTTCCACCCCACGCGCCCCACCTCGGCCCGCTGGCCGCAGATGGGGCAGAAGTTGCCGTCGAAGTCATTGCCGCAGTTGTGGCAGTGCTGCACAGTGCCCTCATGCCGGTTGGCATAGTGTGGCACAGCTTGTTGCCAGCGCCGGAACCGCTGGTTGTACTCTCTAAATTGTTCCCGCTCCATTTTATCTTGTCTTATTGATTCGCTTGCTAACACCGATGGCACCAGTGGGGCAGACCAGTCGGCAGAGGTGACAGCCTACGCACTTGGTACCGACGATGCGGAGCTGACGGGTCGCGGTGTCGAAGGCGATGGCCTGATGGCCGCCGTCCATGCAAGAGACGTAGCAGCGGCCGCAGCCGTTGCACCGCTCACGGTCTATCTTCGGGAAGACGATGGTCTCGCGGTCCAGATGGTCGGGGTTCAGGAACTTCGGCAACTGCTCGCCCACCAACTGCTGCAACTGCGTGATGCCGCGCTGATGCGGTAGCCGTACTGCATGACGGCGGTGCATACCTGCACATTGCTGCAACCCAGTTGGATGAACTCCAAGGCGTCGCGCCACGTCTCGATGCCGCCGATGCCGCTGAGTTCCGTCTGCGGCAGTGCCTGCGCCAATTCCAGGATATGCCGCAGGGCGATGGGGCGCACGGCGCGACCGGAATAGCCCGAGATGGTGCGCTGTCCGGCCACCTCGGCCTCGGCAGTCATCGTCACCGACTTGATGGTGTTGATGGCCGAGATGGCGTCGGCACCTGCTTCCACGCAGGCAGCGGCAGGCTCGGCGATATGCGTGATGTTGGGCGTCATCTTCGGGATGACGGGAATCTTCACCGCGCTCTTCACGCAGGCGGTATAAGTCTTCACCAGTTCCGGACTCTGGCCCACGTCGCTGCCCATGCCCTTGTGCTTCATCTGCGGACACGAGAAGTTCAGTTCCACGGCGTCGCAGCCTGCCGCCTCGGTCATCCTCGCCAGACGGGTCCACTCCTCCTCGGTCTGCCCCATGATCGAGGCTATGACCACCTTCGAGGGGTAGTCCTGCTTCAGCCGCCGCAGGATGTCGAAGTCCGTCTCCACGGGGTTCTCGCTCAGCTGCTCCATGTTGCGGAAACCGTAGAAGTCGCCGTGGATGCCGTTGCTGTGCTTCGCGTCGAAGCGGGGCGACACCTCCTTGATTTCCTGCAAGCAGATGGTCTTGTAGAATACGCCCGCCCAGCCAGCATCGAAGGCGCGGGCCACCATCTCGTAGTTGGTACACACCGCCGACGAGGCGAGGAAGAACGGATTCTCGCACGGGATGCCGCAGAACGTGATCCGCAGGTCAGGATATGTGTCGTCGGCCACGTCATCAGAACCGATGCTGCGCACCATCTCCTTGATGCGGACAGGGCCGCCCGGATGGATGCAGGCCTGCTCTGCCCGTTCCAAGTCGTCGTCGGTGCAGTCCTTCACCCAGCGCAGTGCGGGCTTGTGGTTGTCGAAACGGATGGCGCGGATGGCCCGTGCCGGGTCGCCCGTCGCACAGGTCTTGGTACAAGGAGCGTCCTCGCACAACAGGCAGCGGCTGGCTTCTTCGTATATATTCAATTGTTTGTTCATGTTTAATTATTGTAATGGTGTTAATGGATATACGATGTTGACGATAAAGATGTTGGCGGCCAGGGCTGAAATGATTTATTAGAGATTCACCAGGAACGAGAGACCCAGCGTCCAATAGTTCATGTGCTTGCGGGTCCTGTACTCACGGGCATCCAGTCCGATACCGTCGGCATATTCGCCTGTCGCGGTCATGAGGGCGGCATCCGTCAGGTAGGCGGCACCGCTGGTCATGCCCTTTTGCACGAAGTGGTAGGGGTCGTAGGTACCGGTGAAATTGTCTGCGCTTGCTTGAACTGCTGTCAGGGCAACGGTCACTGATGTGAAAAGATGTCTGATTTTCATAATGCTAATATTTTAATTGTTGTTAATTGCTATTTCTCAGTTTCCGTAACGAAGCAGGCCACACGTCGCGCAGTTCGAAGTGGTAAATGGCGTAAAAACTACCGCCCTATTTGCCGCTTCAGCCGCAGGATGCGGCGGACGCTCTGGTCGATGCGTTGCTCGGTGAGCACGCCGTCCTCCACGGCCTTGACTACGGCATCGAAGGCCTTGACGAAGTTCTGTGGGCCAAGCACGATGTCGGCACCAGCCTGTAGCGTGCCCACGGCAGCCTCGGCATTGTTGTATTGCTGGGTGATGGCCCCCATCTCCATCGCGTCGGTGACGATGAGGTTCTGGTAGCCCAGCTCTCCGCGCAGTTTGTCCTGCAGGATGACGGGAGACATGGTGGCGGGGATGTCCGTGCCCGTGACGTTGGGCGTGGCGATGTGGGCCGTCATAATCAACTGCGTACCCCACTGGATGCCGGCCTTGAAAGTAATCAGCTCGCAGTTCAGCATCTCGTCCCATGTCTTCAGGCTCTGTGCGTAGCCGTAGTGCGTGTCGGCCTGGGTGTCGCCGTGGCCGGGGAAGTGCTTGATGCAGCCCGTGATGCCGGCGTCCTTCAGCCCCTGCAGATAGTTGACGACCATCGGCGTGGCCACCTGCGGGTCGTCGCTGAAGGCGCGGGCACCGATGACAATGTTCTCGGGGTTGGTGTTCACGTCGGCCACGGGGGCGAAGTCGATGTCGAAGCCGTAGCGGCGCAGGTAGGTGCCGATGGTGTTGGCACAGTAGTAGGCGTTCTGGGGGTCGCCCGTGGCGCCGATGGCACTCATCGACTCGAACTTCTCCACGTCGAAGTTCTCGTTGTTGGCGATGCGGGCCACGCGGCCACCCTCCTCGTCGATGCAAAGCAACGGCGAACCGTTCAGGGCTCGTATCTGCGAGATGAAGGCCGAGAGCTGCGCCTCGTCCTCGATGTTGTGAGCATAGAGGATGACGCCGCCCACGGGGTACTTCTCGTTGACGCTCCGCATCGTGGCGTTCACGGCCTGCAGTCTGATGGCCCTGATGTCGTCCGAACTGGCGTCAACGTCGCCGGGCTGGTTGAAGTGGATGGTAGTGTCGAGGCACTCGGGCCGCACGTAGAACAACTGTCCCACTTTTTCGCGCAGCGTCATCCGCTGCAACTGCGCCTCCACCTCGTCGGTCGGCACGACGGGATTGTCGTCGCTCGTCGGCGTACACGAGGTAAATATGCTTGTGCCGCAGATTGTCAGGATGGCGGCGAGCATCCATAGTTTCTTCTGTCTCATTTCTTATTTCAGTTGTTTGACTGGGAAAGTGAAGTAGGTGTCAGGGAATGGCTCGTCCTTCAGGGTGAAGTGCCACCACTCGGTATCGAGGGGCTTGAAGCCGTGGGCGAGCATGGCGCGGCGCAGAATCATGCGGTGGGCAAACTGCTCGGCGGTGATGCTGCGCTTGGGTGTGGCGGGACTCTTCGAGTTGTCGCCCGTATATTCGCCCGTCTCGGGATTGCCGCAGAAGTCGGGATGGCTCTCTGGACCGAACCAGTCGAAGGTACCGCCCATATCGAGTTCCTTCTCCGTCTTCATGTCAAAGAGCGTCAGGTCAACGGTCGAGCCGCGGGTGTGGCCGCTCTTCTCCATGATGTACTCCTGTTCGAAGAGCACGCTCTTGTCGAGGTCGGGATAGAAGTACTGCTTCATCTTCGTGTCCGAGAGGTCGGCAGCCCAGCGCACAAAGTGGTCCACGCCTTTCTGCGGACGGTAGGCGTCGTAGATTTTCAGGCGATACCCTTGCTTCATCACGTCGTCGCTCACCTTCTTCAGACTGTCGGCTGCCTGCTTGGTCAGCAGTGCCGTCGGCTCCTCGTAGCCGTCGATGCGACTGCCCACAAAGTTGTACGTGCCGTAGTACCTTATTTCTAATATAGCATCTGGCACGGCCTCGCTGAGGGTTACAAACTGGCTGCTGTCGTCGGTCGGACTGATCACTGGGTCATCGTCCTGAGAAGAGCAGGTAATCACACATGCGCCGCAAATGATGATGAGGATGGCGGCGAGCATCCATTGTCTTGTCTGTTTCATATATACCTTGGTTTAATGTTCTATTTTCCTGCTGGCCCTGAGCGCCATGTTCTCGCGAAGTTGGTCGCGATAGAGCCAGATTTCGCGGGTGTGGTAGTTACCCTCCACGCCCAGCAACGGCAGCATGTAGTCCTGGGCGGTGAAGCCCTCCACGATGAGCAGCCCTGTGGCCATGTCAAGGTGGACGGTCATCGTGTCCTTCTTCTGCTCTGCTATAGGTAGCAGCGGCGATGGCTCGGTAATGAGCGAAGCACGGGTGCTGTCCGTCCGCCAGTTGACGGGATTGATGGCCACGCTGCTCTTCTCCCAGCCGCGCATGGTGCAGCCCGTGTCTCGGACGGAATTGTAGCATATGATGACACCCGTGTCGTCAGCCCCCTTGGCAGGTACGATGTGAGGCCCTGTTTCCGCGATGGTGATGCCGATGGCATAGGCCGCAATCATCCGCTTGTAGGTCTCGTCATCCATCTCCTTCAGCAGTTCCAGCATGATATAGGCACCCTGGCTGAATCCTGCTAGTATGAATGGACGACCGCCGTTCTCGTGTTCCAGATAATACTTGAAAGCCCGCTGCACGTCATCCACTGCCAATGGCATCCGCTCTGCCGTCAGACTGTCGCTTTGGAAGGTCTGCAACGAACACTGTCTGTAGTAGGGTGAGAAGAAGTTCAGCCGTCCGCTCACCAGTGTATCCACGCCCAGCATCTCGCCGTAGAGCGGTACCCGGAGGCTGTCGCTGTAAGTGTCGGCATAGTGGCACACCTCACCGTCGGGCATTGTATAGTCGCCCGTCTCGGTCGAAATAATGTAGAACACGTCGGCAGCAGCTCCTCGGTCGGTGATGTACCACTGCGTAGTGTCCCGATAGTCAGGCTCGGCGGGGCAGACCATCGTGCTCTTCTTGTCATCAGAAAAGCAGAACATCATTACCGTGCCGCAGAGTATGACGATGGCGGCGAGCATCCAAATTCTTGTCTGTTTCATTTTATTACTCCTCAATCAACTCGAAGTGCTGGTAGTCCTTGCGGGTAGTCCAGTCGCCGCCCCACTCGAAGCCAGCGGCAGTGAAGAGGCGGAAGCAGAGGTCGGCGTGGTCGATTTTGTAGGGGAAGTCCCAGTCGCGGTTACAATAGTCTGCGGCAGTGGCAGGCTGGATGAAGAGCGAGCCGTCATCACGAACCTTGTAGTAGGGATTGTAGAGGGTATTGATGTCGATGGCCAGACCACGGGCATGCTTGGAAAGGTTGGTGCTGCCGGCGATGTTGCGGTAGCAGAAGCACGACGAGTTGTTGTCACGCATCTGGGTCTCGTCGTCGGCATCGTAGACGTCGGGCAGGAGCATGCGCTGGATGGGGTACTTCGCGTCGAACAGTTGGCGCAGGATGCTGACTACACGGTCGGCGATGATGGCGTTGCAGACCATCTCGCCGACGTGCATCTGCTGGTCGTAGTCCCAGTGCAGGGCGCGGATGTGGCGCAGGTCGTCGCGGCCGATGTAGGGGTTCTCCTTGTAGGTCACCGTCGGGGATAGGCTCGGCGGCGAAACACTTGTCTATGCCGCCGAAGGCCTCGACATCCGCCTGGCTGACGGTACGCCCAGCCTGCCATTCGGTGAGGGTCCGGGTGTCGACGGGGAAAGAAAAATCGGTCTTCACCACGCCCTCGCCGTAGATGGTCTTGAAGTCGTCGCGCATAGAGATGACGTGGTAGCCGGCCTGCCGCCACTGCTCGCCTAAGGTGAGTGCCTTGTCGCGCGAGGCATGGTCGCGCTGGTCGTCGTCGGCAATGAGCATGAAGGCGGCAGACTTGTACTTCGCGTTGCCTAATGCATAGTTGTGCATGGCGGCGTCGCCCCCGCTGTTGCCGAACGACAGCACTGGCACCTTGCCAATCTCCTGCGAGATCTGCAGCACCTTGTTTGTCTTCAGGTTCTTGATGATAAGCTCGTCGGTGCGCACAAGGTCCTCCTCGCGGCCCATCGTGTAGTTCACGCCCTCCTCAGTGCCTTGGCTGGTGGAGTGCAGTTTCACGTCCATGCCGATAACGCGGTTCGAGGGGATGCCGATGGCCTCCACGAGCGCACGGCAGATGAAACGGTCGGAGCCTGAGACGACGTAGTATGTAAAGCCGTTGTCCTTCAGATAGTCGAAGACCTCCAGCATCGGCTTGTAGAAACTCTCGCCGTAGGTCATCCCCGTGAAGCCGTTGGCGGACTTGGCGGCGTAGGCCTTCACATAGGCGTCAAACTGGGCCAGCGTCATGCCGCTGTAGGCCTTGGCAGCGGCGTATGCGTGCTTCATGTCGAAGTGGTCGGGCAGCTTCTTGCCGGTGCGCACGAAGTCGCGAATCTCCTGCGCCGTCTCCATCACGTCCTTCGGCGCCTCGTAGGTGGCGTCGTCCAGTGCGCGGTACTCCAGCAGATTGTACTCGAAGTACGACGGGTAGAGTTCGCCCACGAACGTACCGTCCATGTCGAACGTGGCGATGCGGTCCTCTTCCTTGATATAGTTAGGAGAATTCGGGTTGGTAACATCCTTCACGTACTCCTGCAGGGTCGTCAGTGCCTCGCACTGGTTCCACAGCGTGAAGTACTCCTTCGGCTGTGGGGTTACTACTGTTGTCTCTTCGTTTTTGCTGCACGATGTCAGCACACCTGCGCCGCATAATATCAAGATGGCGGCAAGCATCCAAATGAGTTTCTTGTTCATATATCTCTTTAATTTCTTTTTTATTCTATAGTCCTTACGGAGATGTTCTTGGCCAGACATTCGCTGTAGAGCCATGTCATTCACCTTGTTTCGCCGTTTGGAGGATACGGCGGATGGTAAGTTCATGGTGGCCTTGCCGCTTGTGGCGGTACTGCGCTTCATCAATGCTTTCTTCAATGACCCTCACCATCCGGCTGTCGATAGGGTCGCCGTCGTGTGTAAATGTGAGTGATAGCCCTTTTGCGTCGGCTGTGGCAGAAAGGCGGTAGGGCTGGCCGTGCAGCTCTGTCACAATGATTTCTGCCAGAATGCCGAGTATGCGCAGCGGCTCAGCATCGGGCTGGCCTGCGAAAATGCGCCTGAGGAAATCTTTGTAGTCCTCGTCAGGCATAAGGACTTCTGTCTGTTCTTGTTCCATTATTTTTTCGTCGTTCAATTCTAAAAGTTATCTATCCAAGAGTTTCATCTTATCAAAATCTTACAAAAATTCATGCTTTAGCATCATAGTCGTATGCCAAAGGCGGTGTTGACGAACCAGTCGTTCAGGTGGCCGTGGGTGCTGTTGTGGCGGTAGCGGATATTGTTGAACTGGCCGTAGGCGTTGACAAAGTAGCGCCTGAAGTTGTAGGTCAGCGACATACGGGCGTCGAAGCCGATGCTGAGTCCGCTGTTGAACGTCTTGTCGCCCATGGGAGTGATGTGCAGGTTGCCGTAGAACCACTTGTCCCACTCCTCGTCGCTGGAGTCGGGGTCCCAGAATGCAGGGTCGTCCATCAGCTGTTCCACGTTGGTGGCGTAGCCGTAGGCCTTGAGCTTGTTGACAAAGGTGAGCATCGGCATGGCCATGACGTTGACAAGCAGGCCGCGGACTGGCACCCAGTTGTAGGCGTAGCCCACGCCCGCACTGCCCTGCCACAGTTTCACGCGGCCCAGCCCCTGCATCGCGTAAATCAGGTCGCCGTTGTAGTCGGAGGAATAATTGATATGCGTATAGTTGTACATCAGACCGGCCATCAGCGAACCCGCCGAGCGCTTCTGAATGACCGACTGGTCGTAGGCGGCAGCGTAGGAGAACCGCTTGCCGTTGAACAGATAGTAGCCGTCGGCAATCACCGTCTTCACGCGGATGGGCTCTATCAGTTGTACATTCTCCCACGTGTCTTTGTCTTCCTCTGGAATAATGTCGCTGTTCAGGTTGAACTCCGGCATGCTGTTCTCGAACGAGTGGATGCGTACGTTGATGCCGTAGGAGCCGCCAGTAGCACCGAAAGTCAGATAGCTGCCCTTGTCTCCGCCCACGTTCACTGTGTAGCCCAGACCGTAGCCCCTGTAGCCTGCCCAAAGGCCCACGTACTGCGAGGGCGTGGTCTTCAGGTGTGGCCGTGCGCTGTATTCCTCGCCGGCTATTTGTCCCTGAGTCCTCATGCTCACGATGGTCTGGCTCACATTGCCCTTCACGATGAGCTGCCAGGGCTTCTCGGGCGCTTCTATATAGCGCTGGTCGACACCATTGACCGACATGGAGTCAATCTTTGCCCCCACTTTCTTGACAAGAGAAAGCAGGCTCCCCTGTGCCATCGACTGGCTGCAGATGCAAAGACAAAAGACAAGCGCAAAATACTTCATATCCAGTTTGCTTGCTAAAATTGACTTGCAAATATAACAAAAATCTCCTCAAGAAACGGTGTCCAGGCTGCTTTTTGCCTCAGATTTTTACGATTTTGAAACAGGATTTGTAAATTTTGAAAGTCGCCTCCCCGATTTTGTAAATTTTGAGACTCCATTTGTAAATTTTGAAAGTCCAGACAAAGTTGCGACATGTCAAAAGCATCAGACAAATGACAAAAATCTTGTCAGACAGCTATTTCTTATAAAATAAAATGTGTAACTTTGTACCCGAAATGGATATATTCGCGCAGACACCTATACAGTCGATACTGTTTCTAATCCTCTATGGCGTGACTGGAGTGATGCCGCTGTTTGCGGCCGTCTATCTGCTGCTGCGCCGGGGCAATGCCTTTGCGCCAGACATCACGCCTCCGGTGCGGCTGCGGCGTTGGGCTGCGTCGTTCTTTGCCATGTCAGCGCTGGGGCATGTGTGGTGGCTGCTTTTCTACTTCCGTTTCCGCAATTTCCATTCTGTAGACGACGTGCTTCATTCAGCATCCTATGTGGCGATTGTCGTGTTCGACTGCGTGGCGCTGCTGACCACGCTTGCCGGTACGCTGCTCTCCATGCTTCAGGACCGCAGGCGGCGCGTCTGGCCTGTCTTTGTGGCCCTGATTCCTTTTATGGCGTTGGGGGGCGTATGCATGGTCAAGCCCAGTCAGGCAATCATGTTCATTGCCTCTTTGTATATCCAGTTGCTCTATGTGCTGTTCACCGTCTATATGGTGTTTGCCGTCAGGGGCTACGGGCGTTGGCTGAACGACAACTATGCCGACTTGGAGAACAAGAAGGTGTGGCTGAGCCAGGTGGTGACGCTCGTCTGCCTGTTGCTGTTTATTCTTTATTTCCTCGTCGACTCCATCCTCTTCATGTATCTCATGCACTTCACCGAGATTGTGCTGTTCAGCCTCCTGTTGTGGCGTGTGGAGACGCTGCCGCAGTTGGACGGCATCCCGATGTCAGAGGCGTTGCCGCTGTCAGGTAGCATGGCAACGGAAGAGGCTGACAGTGCATCGACTTCGAAGACGGCAGAAGCACCTGCTGTCTTAGCGAAGGCAGAAGCACCTGCAGTCTCAGCGATGGCACAAGCACCAGATGTTCCGCCCCAGAAGCAGCTGGCGTCGGCTACTCCCATCAATATCGACATCGACCAGATTGAGCAACAACTTAAAGAACACTGTGTGGCCACGCAACTCTATCTGCAGCACGATTTGACCCTTCAGGAGTTGGCCCAGACGATTGGCACCAACCGTTCGTATCTCAGCCTGTATTTCTCTCGTCAGGGCATCACCTATAATATATATATAAACAACCTGCGTATTAACTACTTCATCAGCCGCTATCAGGAAGCCGCCAGGGCCGGACGGCCTGTCATCGCCCAGCAACTGGCCAGCGACAGCGGATACCGCAGCTACAGCACCTTCAGCCTCGCCTTCAAGCAGCGCATGGGTCAGAGCGTGACGGCGTGGATGCGTGAAACGGGGGAGTAACCACTCTGAAGAATTATCCGCCGAGACTCCGAAAGGAGTTTCGGCGATTTTGTTTGTTGTCATTCATGGTGATTCGTGGTGATTCGTGTTAAAGAAGAACGAATAATGACTTTCAAAATTTACAAATTGGAGTTTCAAAATTTACAAAAACTGGAGGTGGCTTTCAAAATAGTAAAAACTTGTTTCAATATTTACAAAATCTTTTGCGGCAGCCAATTCTGGCGTGGCAGAATCGGAATTTTAAAGTAATTTTGAAGCTAATTTAACAGCTAAAACGACAGATAATGTTCGAATATCAAGGACTGCAAGACATGATTTTCGTGGCGCTCTACTGCGTGGCGGCGTTCTTCGCGCTGCTGGCAAGTGTGTATCTGCTCTGGCGACGGGGCAATGCGTTCATGCAGGAAGATGCGCCGGAGGGGCACGAGCCGATGAGGCTGGGGCTGAGGATTAGGTCGAGCCACGTACTCAGGCGGTGGACGGCAGCGTTCATGATAGCCATAGTGGGAAGCCACGTGTGGTGGTATGTGATTGGTGTCTATTGGCTGGCCGACGACTGGCTGGTGCGCACCATCACGGTCATCCTGCTCGACTACGTGACGCTGGTGCCGCTTGTGACGGCCGTTCTGCTGGCGATGCTGCAAGACCGGCGGCGTCCGCTCTGGCCCTGGCTCGTAGCGGAGGTGCCGGTGGTGGCGGCTGGCGTGGTGGGCATCGTGCGGCGCGACTGGTTCTGGGGCGACGTGGTGTCGCACTATTGTCAGTTGGCCGTCGTCACAGTCTTCGTCGTCTATTACATCCGTGCGCTGCGGCAGTACGGCCGCTGGCTGCTCGACAACTATGCCGACCTGGACCGCAAGGAGGTGTGGCAGAGCCTCTTGTTCGCGCTGGCGCTCTTCTTAGTCTACGGGCTGTACACGTCGAACATGGGCGAAATGGCGCGTGAGTATCTTTCGCAGGTACTAACCCTGTTCATCGTCGCCTTCCTCCTTTGGCGCGTGGAGACGCTGCAGGAACTGGAGGAAAGTGAATAGCCGGAAAACTGGAGAATTGAAAATGAGAACAGGTTTAAGAAAAATGCAAAAGAAACGACATATTTACTAAATCAAAAACAGACATCAACATTATGAGAAAGATGAAGTTATGGGTACTCGCCGCCATCCTGACAATATGCGGCGCAATTAGCGTGCAGGCAGAGACCCTGCGCGGAACTGTGAAGGACGCTATCACTGGTGAACCGCTGATTGGAGCGACGGTGAAGATAGTGGAATTGCAGAATGTGGCTGCCGTTACTGACATGGACGGTAACTACAAGATTACCATCAGCCAGGGCGGGCGTTTCACCATCGAGACCAACTACATCGGCTATGAGCCGAGCGTGATGAAGGAAATACTTGTCTCTGGTGCCAAGGAGGTTGTACTGGAAATTTCTCTTCGCGAAAACAACACAGAGCTTGCAGAAGTTGTGGTGAAGCCTCGCGTGAACAAGGAGGCGACGGTAAACCCAGCCGTGCTGACAGGTGGCGTGATGCTTTCTATGGAGGAGGCCAGCCGCTTTGCCGGCGGCTATAACGACCCTGCCCGTCTGGTGATGGCCTTTGCAGGCGTGTCGGGAGAGTCTGACGGTAGCGGACTGTCCGTTCATGGCAACGCCCCAGAGCGCATGCAGTACCGAATAGAGGGTGTGGAGGTCTTTACGCCTAACCACTTCAACGACTGCTGGAATGCCGGCTACGGTCTGGTGAGTGCGCTGAACTCGAACGTCATCGGCAATTCGGACTTCTTTACTTCGACCTTCAATGCCAACTACAACAACGCCCTGAGTGGCGTGTTCGACGTGAAGATGCGCCCTGGCAACAACTCCAAGCATGAGAACATCCTGCAGATAGGTACCGTGTCGGAGGAACTGACGCTCGAAGGCCCCATCTCGCGCAAGAACAACAGCAGCTACATCGTGAACTACCGCTACGGTTTTACGTCGCTCATGGATAATCTGAACCTCTTGGACACTGACGGTACGCACGTCGGCTTCCAGGACTTCTCCGTGAAGCTGAACTTCCCCACCAAGCGTGCCGGCACCTTCTCCCTGTTCGGCCTGGGAGCCTTCGATACCACATGGGATGAACGCATGAAAATCGAAGACACCCACTCTGCCTACGATGCCACCGACAACGATGCCAAGGTGATGCAGCTGCTGGCCGGCGTGTCTCACAAGATACACTTCGGCAACAAGTGGACCTGGCGCACCACGGCGGCCTACAACATGCAGCACCTCAAGAGCGACATCTTCTACTATGGCTTGCAGCGCTCTAACAACGTTCTCGTCCAGCCGCTGGCCTACGAGGAGCCAGAGCAGAAATATATCTTCAGCAATCAGAAGATGAACGAAGACCGTCTGGTGTTCAACACCGAGTTTTCGAAGCAGATCACATCTAATTGGCTCACCCAGTTTGGCGGTGAATACTCTCATCGCTTCTTCAACCTCGTCTATCAGTCGCACGACCAGCTCTATGACACCGTCAACCCCATGCAGGTGTGGACCAACATGAAGGACGACACGGGTCTGGCCAGTGCGTTCTGGCAGAACCTGCTTACGCTGAGCGACAAGTTCAGCGTGTCGCTGGGCGTGGCCGCCAACTACTTCCTGCTTTCGAAGGACTTCTCTGTTGAACCACGTGCCAGCATGAAGTGGCAGCCCTACGAAGGCGGTAGCATCTCGCTGGGCTATGGCCTGCACTCGATGGTAGAGAAGCTCGATGCCTACTTCTATCGCGACGCTGCCGGACAGTTGATTAACAAAGAACTCGGACTGACAAAGGCTCACCACCTGCAGTTTTCTTTCTCGCATAAGTTCAACGACAACCTCAATCTGCGCCTGAACGCCTTCTATCAGTATGGCTTCGACACGCCTGTGGGAACAAATGGCAGCACATACTGCGTGACCAACCGGCTCTTTGCCTATACCGACGAGCCGCTGGTAAGCAAGGGCAACACCCGTAACTACGGCGGCGACATCACCCTGGAACACTACATGAGCCACGGCTTCTTCGGCCAGACCAACTTCTCGCTCTATAAGTCGGAGTATCGCGGTGAGGACAAGGTATGGCGTAACCAGCTCTACGACCGCGGATTTATGTTCAAGATTTTGGGTGGTAAGGAATGGATGATAGGCAAGAACGTACTCAACGTCAGTGCCAAGTACTCCATCCAGGGCGGTCTGCGCTATACGCCTATCGACGTAGCCCAGATGCGGTCCAACGTCGCTGCAGGCATCATCGACGAGAACCCTATATATAAGGACAACGAGGCCTTCTCACAGCGCTTCGATCCGACGGGAGTCGTCGACCTCACCGTTAGCTATAAGTTCAACAAGCGCAAGGTGAGCCACACCATCGCCTTCGAAGGCCTGAACATCTTCGGCGCCAAAGCTCCGCTGTGCCAGCGCTTCGACCTCGGCACCATGGACGTGCGCACCGACAAGTCCGGCATCTCCCTGCCAAACGTGTTCTACCGATTAGATTTCTAAAGCAATAGACAAACAGCAATGAAAAGAAAATTATCTCACAGAGATAAAAAATTATCTTCGTAAGATAATTTCGTAACATGCAGAGATAATTTTTTTTCTCTGCATGTTATTTTTTCGGTGTAAATGTTGAGGCTGGAATTCTATGCCTTCCTGATGGCGTGCCAGAAGCGGGTCACCTGGCCTGCAAGGCTTTTGTCCATGTTGTCTATGAAGGCGTCGAGCAGGCGCGTCTTCCCTGCGAGGGGCGTCACGTCGTAGTCGCTGATGGCGGCAGGTATCAGTGCGCTGTGGCCTTCGCGGAGCGTTATCTCGTCGCCGGTTTCGCGGATGCGAACGGTGCAGTCGCCCTCCATGCACATGGTGATGATGAAGCTGTCGTATTTTGTCAGGTTGCGGTGGAACTGCTCGGTGATTTCCATCACGCGTACGTCGAAGTAGGGAGTGTCTATTATCTGTATGGCACGGTTGCTGGTCTCGCTGTATTCCGTTCGGTAGTTCTGCTCCACGTGGTAGTCCAGAGCCTGTGCTGCCAGCTTGGTGTGCAGCTCGCGCGGCTTGCCGTCCATGCCAGGGCGGTTGTAGTCGAAGATGCGGTAGGTGACGTCCGACGACTGCTGCACCTCTGCGAGCATGATGCCTCCGCAGATGGCATGCACGCGGCCTGCCGGTATGTAGAAGACGTCGCCGGCCTTTACGGGGTGGCTGGCCAGCACGTCGGTGATGGTGCCTTCGGCAATGCGCCGCTCGTATTCGTAGGGGGTTATCGTCTGCCTGAAGCCTGCGTAGAGGTGGCTGCCAGGCGCGGCCTTGATGACGTACCACATCTCCGACTTGCCCATCTTGCCATGCTCGCGCTGTGCCATTTCGTCGTCGGGATGCACCTGTATGCTCAGGTCGCGCTTGGCGTCGATGAATTTCACCAGCAGGGGCAGCTTGCCGCCGTATTTCTCGCAGACCGCCCTGCCCAGTATTTCCTCCGGGGCTTCGCTGATGACGTCGGTCAGCTGCCTGCCGGCCATGGGGCCGTTGCTGACTATGCTGACGCTCGACGGCACGGCACTCACTTCCCAGCTCTCGCCGACAGGCTCGTCGGTGGCCGGCATGCCCTTGAAGGGGCGCAGCTGCTGTCCGCCCCACACCACTGTGTGCAGGTTTGGCTCGAAAAGGAGTGGGTATAATTTCATGGCGATGGGCTTTTTGGGTGTGTTTACACGGCAAAGGTAGTGTTTTTTTTGTGACTCCGTGTTGTTTTTCCGAGAAATGTTCAAAAAAATCGTATTGCCGCGCAGAGTTAAAGATTGTAAATCGGATAATGGTCTCGGCGAAAATAAGTAATTTTGCTTACTGCCATATATATAATAATAATGTGTAACCAAGAAAAGTGTTAATATAGAGATGAAAGAGAAACTGACTGTAGTGAAAGTGGGCGGTGCCGTGGTGGAAGACGAAGACCAGCTGTCGGCACTGCTTGTCAACTTTGCCGCCCTTGAGGGGCGCAAGGTGCTTGTGCATGGCGGCGGCCGCAAGGCTACGAAGATTGCCGAGCGGCTGGGCGTGGAGACGCAGATGGTGCAGGGGCGCCGCATTACCGACGGCCCCATGCTGGAAGTGGTGACGATGGTCTATGGCGGACTGGTCAACAAGCAGCTGGTGGCCCGTCTGCAGTCTGCCGGTGTCAATGCCATCGGGCTGACAGGTGCCGACGCCGATGCCATACGCTCCCACCGCCGGCCGGTGAAGGATGGCGTCGACTTCGGCTTCGTAGGCGATGTCGACACCGTCAACGGCGAAATGCTTGCCGGTCTTGTCGGAAAAGGCATCGTGCCGGTGATGGCTCCGCTGGCGCACGACGGACAGGGCAACATTCTGAACACCAATGCCGACACCATCGCCTCGGAAACTGCCAAGGCTCTGGCGGACTACTTCGACGTAACGCTCATCTTCTCGTTCGAGAAGAAGGGCGTGCTGAGCAATCCCGCCGACGACGACTCCGTGATAGACACCATCACGCGTGCCGACTTTGAGCGCTACAAGGCCGACGGAACCATCAGCGGCGGCATGCTGCCGAAGATTGAAAATGCCCTGCGTGCCATCGATGCAGGCGTCGGAAAAGTAGTCATCACCCTTGCCACAGCCATCGACGGCGAACATGGGACGAAGATAGTGGGATGACCGGAAACGGCCGATGCCAGCGCAAGTGAGACGGCAAAAAAACAAAAAGACAAAAAAATCCGACATTCGCTGTAACTTTCCCAATTTCTGAACGTCAACAATTATAGAGAGGTGAAAAACATCAGCTTCAAGACCGACGTGCTGCCGCTGAAGAACGAACTCTTCAGGCTGGCCCTCCGCATTACCGGCAACCGTGCCGACGCTGAGGACGTGGTGCAGGAGACTATGTTGAAGGTGTGGAGTCGCCGCGAGCAATGGCTGCAGATAGATTCGATAACCGCGTTCTGCCTGACCGTATGCCGTAACCTCTCGCTCGACAAGATCAGACGCATGGACAGCCAGACGCTTGGCATTGAAGGCACCGGCGAGACCGCCGACAGCGCATACACTGCCAACCCGGAGCGAATGACGGTCGACAGAGACAGAGTGGCACTGGTGAGAAGGCTCATAGCACAGCTGCCCGAGAAGCAGCGCACGGCAATGCAGATGCGCGACGTGGACGGCAAGAGCTATCGCGACATCGCCGAGGTGATGGGCATCAGCGAAGAGCAGGTGAAGGTCAGCATCTTCCGCGCACGCCAGACTGTCAGGAAAGAATATAGAAAATACGAAGAATATGGACTATAAATACATAGAGCAACTCTTAGACAGGTATTTCGAGGGTGTTACAACCTCCGAAGAGGAGAATATTCTCCGCACCTTCTTCAGCCAGAAGGACATTCCTGCAAGCGTGCGCCAGTGGCAGCCTCTGTTTGTCGCTGACGACAGCGAGGAGATGCTTGGCGACGACTTCGATGAACGCATCCTGTCGCTCATCGGCGACGCCGACGACGATGCCGCGCAGAAGTCTGCCGACAGCGTGGCCGTGGCACGCGTGGTGCCGCTTCGCGAGCGGCTGGCCCCACTCTTCAAGGCTGCCGCCGTCGTGGCCATAGTGCTTACCATCGGCGGTGCACTGCAGGCGCCATGGGACAGCAGCTGGAACACTCCGGCCGACTATGCCGCCATTTCGCGCGACATCGACACCGTGGCCGCCGTGCAGCCCATACAGGCGGAGAACATCAACGATGCCGCCGCCGACAGCACTTTCCGGCCGACAGCCGTACTGCCGAAGGACTGATGCAGGAAAACAACAACGACAAAACAATCTTTCTCTGTTAAAACATACATTCTAACATTAAAACGCTAAAAGAAGCTGTGAAGCCTCGAAAAAGCATTAAAAACCTCGACCCAAACAAAAATTATTATCTGTGATAATACGGTCGGTTTCTCTCTAATTTTTTCAAAACATACTAACGTTTGTCGGACTGCTCTCTGAAAGTTCAGGGGGCAGTCTCTTTTTTGCGCGTGCAGTGGGATGGGGTAGGCGAGGCTTTATTCCCCACAGAATTCAGTGGTGTTCCACGGTGCCTCAATGTGCATGGGCTGGCCCGTAATGGGGTGGACGAGCCACAGTTCGGCAGCGTGGAGCATCAGCCGTTGGCCGGGCAGGCTGGTTCCGTAGAGCCTGTCGCCGACGATGGGACGCCCGAGACCCAGAGGGTGTGCGCAGTGCATGCGCAGCTGGTGCGTGCGCCCCGTTTCGGGATATAGGGCCACCAGCGAGTCCGTCAGGAATTCGTATCTGGTGACGGCGCGCTTGCCATGCTCAGTGTCTACCGTCTGTCGCGGCCTGTTCATCGGGTCTGGGCGCAGCGGCAGGCTGATGCAGCCTTCCCTTGGGGACTCTGTGCCATTCTGCAGCACGGCTCCACACGTCGTCCTTGCAATGTCGACCGCCGTACTGCCGCCGTTGCATTTCTCCACAACGGCCAGATACTTTTTCTTAATCTTGTTGGCAAAGAACATCTGCTGCAGCAGCCTGTACGTGTCGGCATCCTTGGCTATCAGCAGCAGTCCGCTGGTGTCCATGTCCAGGCGGTGGGCGGCCTTGGCCTCCGGCAGCGAGCGCTGAATGATTGCCTCTGCCGAGTAGCTGCTGATGCGTCCCGGCACCGACAGCATGCCTGCCGGCTTGTCGACAACCAGCATCCACTGGTCTTCGTAGACGGTTGTCAGCGTCGCCGTGCATATCCGCAATTCCTCTGGGTTGGTGTCTACCGTCAGTCCCTGCATCATCCAGGTAAGTATCGGCAGGCATTTTCCGCGGCATGCAGGATAGTAGTGCAAGTGCTGGCGCAGTTCCGTTTTAGTGCTTTCTCCCCACCAGAACTCAGCCATGCAGAGTGGCTGCATGCCGTGCTGATAGGCATATTGCAGCAGTTTTGGCGCGCAACAGTCGCCCGTGCCGCTGGGAGGCAGCGGATAGCGCGTCAGAAGCTTAGGACTGTTGTAGTATTCCTGCCAGATGTCGGTGAGCATCTTTTCCTCGCCGTTGGCATTCAGCAGCCGATACTGGCTAAACAGCCACCGCTGCAGTTCCTGCGACTGTTCCTTGGCCTCTTCGGCCATTCCGTCAGTGTGAGTAAGTGCCGAAATCTCGCGTTCGCGGCGTTTGAAGTAGCCGTCGGGCTGCTGGGCGTCGAAGACTGGTGGAACGAAATAGCTCCAGTCGTTGCGCCCTGCCAGCAGTCCGCTATATGCTGCCAGAAAGTATAGCTTTTCAGCGCCGTTTACGTTGCCTGTGCCGCCGTTGCCGTTGCCTGTGGCGCCGTCAGCCCCGCTGCCGGCTTTTACCACCAGCACGCCGAACATTTTTCCGTTGTCGGCGTCGGCGCGCAGCACTTCGCTGTCGGCAATATGCCTTTGCACCTCCCCGGCAGCGGCAATGCACAAAGGGTGTGGCTCATATTCGAATGGGAATGTGAAGCGCTCTGGCGGCTCATGGCTGCTCACGAGCGGATGAATGCAAGAGTCCATGATGCTTCAGCGTGAGGACCGTTACTCACACAGTGCGCTGCACACGCGGTCTTGGAAATTCCTGCCGTCAGCACTGCGCATGATGCCCTGGTTGATGATGGCGAAGCACATGTGCTTGCCGTCGGCCGTAGCCAGATAGCCTGCGAGGCTCGATATGCCTGTCAGGGTGCCGGTCTTTGCACACACGTTGCCGAGAGAGTTTCCCTTGGTCATGCGCTTCTTTATTGTTCCGTCGATGCCGGCAACGGGCAGCGACTGCAGCAGGTGGGCGTAAATCTCCGGCCGCTTGTAGGCATAGCGCAGCAGGCGCACCAGCAGCTCTGCGCTTACGTAGTTGTAGAGCGACAGTCCGGAGCCGTCGGCAATGCGGTACTGGCTGTCGTTAAGCCCGGTCTTCATTATCAGCTGGCGTGTTATGCGCCTTGCATCGTCGGCCTTGCACGGCCGCTTGCCCGAGGCTGCCGCCGTCTGGTAGAACATTGACTCGGCGTAGAAGTTGTCGCTGTTTTTCATCATGCGCATCAGAATGTCGTCGATGCTGTGGCGGTAGACACACACCAGTTTTGCGTTCGACGGCGTCACTCCGCTGTGTTCCAGCTGAGTGTCGCCAAGGGCAATGCCCATCTGCCTAAGCTCGTGTGCAAACACCGGCAGGAACGTGTCCTTGCGTCCGATGGTCAGCGGAGTGAGTATCGGGTTGTCGTCGTCCCAGCACCAGCCTTCGCCGTAGTCGTTGTCGTCCTTCATGGTCCGGTCGGCGATAATGTTGCCCGCCAGGCTGTCCACGCCCATCGCCACTACGCGTTCGGCCATCACCGTCACGTCGTCCTTGGTGAGCGTGGGGTCGAAGCCTCCCACGCAGTAGATGTTGCCGTGCAGCACTCCCTGGCTGATGGTGCCTGTATAGTATATGCGAGTCTCGTAGCTGTAGCTGCCTCCCAGGCGGTCAAGTGCCGTGATGGCCGTCACCAGCTTCATGCACGATGCCGGCCGCATGAGCTGTCGCGCGTTTCGTGAGTAGAAGACGCTGTCGGCGTCGAGGTCGTAGACCATCAGCCCTATCTGTGAAGTCTCGAAGAGGCGGTCGCCCATCAGCGAGTCCAGTCGTGCCGTGAGTGCCTCCGTCTGTGCGCCGGCTATGGCTACGAATAGTGACAGCGTTGCTGTCAGAAGAAGTCTTGTTGTGTATAGTCTGTTGTGTCGGTTCATGTCTGAGTGTTTTCTTAAGTGTTCAGCAGAGTCTCCCACAGCTGGTCCTTTGGCAGAGGCGCCTCAAAAGCCATCTGCTGCTTGGAGACAGGGTGCACCATTTCGATGCGGTGTGCCAGAAGCGATATGCTGCCGTCGCTGTTGCTGCGCCGCGCGCCGTATTTCAGGTCGCCCTTGATGGGCATGCCTATTGCCGCCAGCTGGCAGCGTATCTGGTGGTGGCGTCCGGTGAGCAGCTGCACTTCCATGAGGTTGTAGTTGGTGCCGGTGGCCAGTGTGCGGTAGCGCAGCACAGCCTTCTTGGCGCCTCGCACTTCCGCCGTGTGGGCGTAGGCCTTGTTCTGCTGCTCGTTGCGTGTCAGCCAGTGTTCGAGTGTGGTGAAGCTGTTGGAAGGAGTGGTCGTGGAGTGTTTTTCCACTATTGCCCAGTAGGTCTTATGCACCTGCCCTTCGCTGAACATCTTGTTTAGCCGGGCAAGAGCCTTTGATGTGCGTGCGAAGACGACGAGGCCGCTGACAGGACGGTCAAGGCGGTGGACGACGCCGAGGAATACGGCCCCCGGCTTCTGGTATTTCTCCTTGATGTATTCCTTGACGGTCTCGCTCAGCGGAGTGTCGCCGGTCTTGTCGCCCTGCACTATCTCGCCGCTATCCTTGCTGACGACGATGATGTGATTGTCCTCGTAGACTACCTGCATATAAACTGTTAGCTGTGGACTCTGGGTTGCATCAGAGCTGCTGCATGTCGTAAAGCCGCTTGTAGTAGCCGTTCTTGGCTATCAGTTCTTCGTGCTGTCCGCGCTCGACGATTTCTCCCTCGTAGAGAACGCAGATTTCGTCGGAGTTCTTGATGGTCGACAGGCGGTGTGCGATGGCAATCGTGGTGCGCGACTTCATGAGTCGTTCCAGGGCTTCCTGCACCAGTCGTTCCGACTCGGTGTCGAGTGCCGACGTGGCCTCGTCGAGTATCAATATCGGCGGGTTCTTCAGAATGGCGCGGGCAATCGACACACGCTGCCGCTGGCCTCCCGAGAGGCGTCCGCCGCGGTCGCCGATCATCGTCTGGTATCCGTTCTCCGACTCCATGATGAAGTCGTGCGCGTTGGCAATCTTGGCAGCCTCTATGACCTGTTCCATTGTTGCGTTCTCCACGCCGAATGTTATGTTGTTGTAGAACGTGTCGTTGAAGAGGATGGCCTCCTGGTTGACGTTGCCTATGAGAGTGCGCAGCTCGGAGATGCGCAAGCCCTTGATGTTCTTGCCGTCGATGAGCACTTCGCCGCTCTGTACGTCGTGGTAGCGCGGAATGAGGTCTACCAGAGTGGACTTGCCGGAGCCAGACTGTCCTACGAGGGCAATCGTCTTGCCTTTAGGCACCTTCAGGTTGATGTGCTTCAGCACCTCGCGTCCCTCGACGTAGCTGAACGACACGTCGCGCAGCTCTATCTCGTTCTGGAATTCCGGCAGAGGCTCCGGGCGTTCCGGCTCCTTGATGGGGTTGTCGGCCTTCAGTATGAAGTCGATACGGTCCATTGACGCCAGTCCGAGGGGTATCTGATATGTTGCCTTCGAGAGTTCCTTCAGCGGATTGATTACGCTGTAGAGGATGACCATGTAGAAGATGAACGTAGAGGCATCGATGAGATTCGACTCGTTGAGTATCAGCGAGCCGCCGAACCACAGCACGATGACAATGATGATGGTGCCGAGGAATTCGGACATGGGGTGGGCGGCGTTCTGCCTGATGATCATGGCGTTCATGCCGCGGCGGAACTCGTCGTTGACGAACTTGAAGCGCTGCAGCATCTTATGCTCGGCGATGAATGCCTTGATGATGCGCAGGCCTCCGAGAGTCTCGTCCAGCTGTGCGATGATGTCGCCCCACTGTCCCTGCACGGCTGCCGACTGGCTTTTCAGTTTTCTGCTCACCACGCCCATGATCCATCCGGCTATGGGAGCCACCACCAGCACGAAGAGAGTCATCTGCCAGCTGACGGTGAACAGCGTGAAGAAGCACACCAGTATGGCTATCGGCTGGCGGATGAGCATGTCGATGGAGCTGGTGATGGAGCCTTCCACCACCTGCACGTCGGCCGACATGCGGGCGATGATGTCGCCCTTGCGCTCCTCGGAGAAGAAGCTCAGCGGCAACTTCAGCACCTTCTCATAGACCTGCACGCGGATGTCGCGCACGACGCCCGTACGCAGCGGCACCATGACGGACGACGAGGCAAAATATCCGGCAGTCTTCAGGGCGGTCATCAATATCAGGGCCAGTCCCATGATGACGAGTGTCGTGAATGCGCCGTGGTTAGTTATCAGCTCCTGCACGAAGGCGTAGCCGTTGTTCACAATGATGTCTTTGTTCAGGTGGCCCCAGTCCCATGGCTGGTACTCGTAGACCGTGGTGTCAATCTTGAACAGGATGTTCAGTATTGGTATCAGCACCACAAACGAGAACACGTTGAGCCACTGCGACACGAAGTTCAGCACCACCGACCAAGCCAGATATTTGCGGTACGGCTTGAGGTAGCGGGCCATGATGGAAAAAAACTGCTTTAGCATATGCCAGAGAGAAAATTGTTTGTTTAGAATGCAAAATTAGTCAAAAAAATCCATATAACAAGCTATGGACGCAGAAAAATGGCATTTTTTTGCATTATCTTGCAGAGATAGAAAATTATCTGTGTGAGATAATTTCGTAACATGCAGAGATAATTTCGTAACATGCAGAGATAATTTTTTATCTTACGGAGATAATTTCGTAAGTCATTGAGATAATTTCGTAACTCGCAGAGATAATTTTCCGGCTCAGCGACTTTATTAAATAATTGTAAAAAGGATAACGAACATAGTGGGGCTACGATTTTTTTTGCGTATCTTTGTGCTTATTACTTGAAAACTACTAATTCTACTAATATCTATGACAAGAAAAACCCTCACTACCTTAGTGCTTTTGCTCATGGTGGCTGTGGCGACACGCGCTGCCCAGTGGAACGAACAGCAGTACCGGCAGATAGCTCAGAGCATCCGCGTGCCGCAGTTTGCCGACCGCGACTTTCTGATTACAAAGTATGGTGCCAAGGCCGGTGCCACTGCCGCCAAGAACCAGAAGGCCATCCAGAAAGCCATCGACCAGTGTTCGAAGAAGGGCGGCGGCCGCGTGATAGTGCCTGCCGGACAGAAATTCCTTACGGCTGCCATACAGCTGAAGTCGGGTGTCAACCTCGTCGTTGAAGAGGGCGCCGTGCTGGAGTTTGCCTTTCAGCCGGAGCTTTATCCCATCGTGCCGACACGCTGGGAGGGACTCGACTGCTGGAACCTCTCGCCGCTGATCTACGCCTACCAGGCAAAGGACATTGCCATCACCGGTAAGGGTGTCATCGACGGCGGCGGAAGCAACGAGACCTGGTGGCCCTGGTGCGGAAGCACGAAGTTTGGCATGAAGGAGGGCGGCATAGCCCAGAACCAGGGCGCACGCGCACGGCTGCTGAAGCAGGCCGAGGACGGTGTGCCTATGGACGAACGCCGCTTCGGACCCACCGACGGACTGAGGCCGCAGATGATTAACCTCAACCAGTGCGAGGGTATACTCATCGAGGACGTCACCCTGCTGCGCTCGCCGTTCTGGGTGATACACCCACTGCTGTCGACGGACGTCACCGTGCGCCGCGTACACATCAACAACGACGGTCCCAACGGCGACGGCTGCGACCCCGAGGCCTGCGACCGCGTGCTGATAGAAGACTGCTTCTTCAACACCGGCGACGACTGCATTGCCATCAAGAGCGGACGCAACAACGACGGCCGGCAGGGCGGACAGGGGAAGTTTGCCGGAACACCGTCGAAGAACATCATCATACGCGGCTGCAAGATGCAGAACGGACACGGAGGCGTGGTCATTGGCTCGGAAATCTCCGGCGGATGCCAGAACGTCTATGCCGAGAACTGCGAGATGGACTCGCCGTCGCTCGACCGCGTGCTGCGCATAAAGACCAACTCGTGCCGTGGCGGAATAATAGAGAACATCAACGTGCGCAACATCACCGTCGGCCAGTGCGGCGAGGCGGTGCTGAAGCTGAACACCGACTATGAACCGCGCGAAGTCTGCTGCCGCGGCTTCTATCCCGTCATCCGCAACGTGACGATGGAGAATGTCACCTGCAAGCGCTCGAAGTACGGCGTGATGATTGTCGGCTACCAGGACCCGAAGCTGGCATACACCATCGACAACATCACCGTGCGCAACTGCCAGTTCGACGGCGTCTTCAGCAAGCCCGTACATCAGGTGGGACTGGCGCAGAACGTGAAATATGAGAACTTGATGATCAACGGCTCGCTGGTGCTGCAGAACCCTCCCTACAAGCACTACTCTGAGTGGCTCACCTATTCTGAGATGAAGCGCGTGCCGCAGTCCTACATGCTCGACTTCGCAACAAAGCCAAAGTGGAGCTACGTCATGGGCATAGAGCTGGAAGGCATGCTCGACACCTATCTGCGCTACGGCGGCGAAGACATCCGCAAGTACTGCCAGATGTACACCGACAAGATGATTGACAACGACGGAAACATCACCGGCTACAACATCCTCGACTATAACCTCGACAACATACGCACTGGCCACTTCGTCACGCGCATGTACCAGCAGTGGCCCGAGACAAAGAACCTTAAGGCCATGCAGATGCTGATGCGCCAGCTTAAGGACCAGCCGCGCACAAAAGCCGACAAGGTCTACTGGCACAAGGCTATCTATGCCTATCAGGTGTGGCTCGACGGCATCTTCATGGGACTGCCTTACCGCTGTCTGACGGCACCAATCACTGAAAAGGCACAGGCTGCCGCAAAGGGCAAGAAGACCAAGAAGACTGCCGCTGACCCCGTTACGGCCATCTACGACGATGCCGTGGACCAGCTGAAGATTACCTACGAGCGCACGCTGGACCCGAAGACTGGCCTTAACCGTCACGCATACGACGAGACTCGAAAGACATTCTGGGCTGACCCGCAGACCGGCCTCTCGCAGCACTGCTGGGCCAGAGCGCAGGGATGGTACTCCATGGCTCTCATCGAGGTACTTGACGCCGTGCCGGCCGACTACAGCCGCCGCGGAGAGCTGATAGAGCTGCTGCAGAAAGACCTCGACGCCATCATCAAGTGGCAGGACAAGAAGACAGGTACTTGGTATCAGGTGATGGACTCTCCCGGACGCGAAGGAAACTACCTCGAAGCCACTGCCTCAAGCATGTTTGCATACGTCTTGCTGAAGGCTTACCGCAAGGGATATGTCGGCGACCGCTATCGCGAGGCTGGCATCAAGGCATATAAGGGCATCGTCAACAACATGATCCGCGTGAATGCTGATCAGACAATTTCCTTGACGTCGTGCTGCTCCGTGGCTGGCCTCGGCCCGGCAGCCACTGAGGAAGTGCAGGCGGCCATGAAGATGGTGAACCCGAAGGGAAGCGTCAAGGAAAACCGCAGGCGCGACGGATCTTACAAGTATTACCTCTCGGAGTCCATACGCGACAACGATGCCAAGGGCGTTGGCCCGTTCATCTGGGCGTCGCTGGAAATGGAAATGCTGGGATACACAACCGAAAACATAACAGCCTCGATTGATCGCGAGGCTGTTCTTTTTCGTAACAGCCCTCTCATAACGAAGGCCGACAATCTCAGCTCGCTGACCGTGGGCAACGGACATTTTGCAACAACTGTCGACGTCACCGGCCTGCAGACGTATGTCGACGACTACAAGGGCGGCGTTCCTCTCAACGCAATGAGCGACTGGGGATGGCACTCGTTCCCTAACGTCAGCAGCCTTACGACTGCCGAGACGGAGAAAGCCTTCGACCTCGGCCACGGCCACGAGGAGGTCTATGCCGTTGAGTACAAGAAGGCTAAGGGCGATGCCGAGCGGAATGTCGCTGCCACTGAATACTTCCGTGTCAACCCTCACCGCCTGAACCTTGGCGCTGTCGGGCTCCAGCTTAAGGACAAGCAAGGCAACGCCATTCCTCTCTCGGCGCTCACCGACATCCGCCAACAGCTTAGCCTGTGGCAGGGTGAGATAACGTCATCTTACAAGGCTGATGGACATCCTGTCAGCGTTACCACCGTCGGTCTGCCCGACCGCGATGCCGTTGCATGGCGCATCAGCAGTTCTCTGCTCAAGAACGGTCAGGCACAGGTGAGCATCCGCCTGCCTTACCCATCCGGCAAGCATGCCGACGACGCTTCCGACTGGAGCCAGCCGGACCGCCACAGCAGTGGGATTATCTCCCAGGGCAGTAACAACGCCGTCATAAAGCATCAGATCGACGCCACCACATATTATATATATATAAGGTGGGAAGGCAACGCCCGCATCAGCGATGCCGGACAGCACACATATTTTCTCTCCACCGGCGCCGACGTTCTGGCCTTCGAAGCTGAATATCTCAGTGCTGAAAGCCATAATGCTCGTCACGGCAATGCCTCTTCCGCTCGTGACATTCAGCCTTTCCGCTTCGACGCAGCACAGAAAACTACTCAGAAGTTCTGGCACCAGTTCTGGACAACGACTGCCTTTGCCGATTTCAGCCAGTGTACCGACCAGCGTGCAAAGGAACTGGAGCGTCGTGTGGTGTTGTCGCAATATCTCACGCGAGTCAACTGCGCCAACAACATGCCGCCGCAGGAGACTGGCCTGACGTACAACACCTGGTACGGACGGCCGCATTTGGAAATGACATGGTGGCACGCCGTCGACTTTGCGCTTTGGAACCAGCCGCATGTTGTCGGACGCATGCTGCAATGGTACAACGAGACTGCATATCCGGAGGCCAGGAAGATTGCACAGCGGCAGGGCTTCAAGGGAATAAGATGGATGAAAATGACTGACCCGTGGGCCGGTGAGGCACCGTCGAACACAGGCTCGTTCCTCGTCTGGCAGCAGCCGCACTATATTTATCTCGCAGAAGAGATGTACCGCGCCAACCCCACTGCTGAGACGCTCGCTGCGTATGGCCGCCAGGTGGAAGAGACGGCGGAGTTCATGGCCGACTTCGTTTCGGTGACGACTGCCGCAAAGGCAGCACGGACTGCAGGTTCCAAGAAGTCGGCAGGCAAATCTGGAAGTGTGGCAGGCAAATCCGGAAGTGTGGCAGGCAAATCTGGAAAAATATATTTCTTGCAGGGCGCCACGGCTATGCAGGAGTCGATGTCGAAAGACTTCAGCTACAACCATCCTTTCGAACTGGCGTACTGGAGATACGGTCTTACCGTTGCCAACCAGTGGCGTGAGCGCAGGGGACTGCAGCGCAATGCTCTGTGGGATGAGATTGCAGAGAACTTGTCGCCACTGCCAATGACTGCTGATGGCATCATCACTGCCGGGCTGCCAAAGGGCAAGGCCGCAGCAGCGAAGGGAAAGGCATCTGCTTCTAATGGCAGCGCTGGTGCATCGAGTGGCAGTGCCGGTGCCTTGGAGGCTTTCGACCCGTTCAACACTGTTGGCGGCGGTGCGCAGCAAGTGCTGGCCACAGAGACTTTCGAGGAAAAATGCCGCAACGACCATCCGGCCTGTGTGGGATGCTTCGGCCTGTTGCCGCAGGGCAGTGCAGGCTGCGACTCAGTCGTAGCCCGCAAAACGCTGGACTGGGTGATGCAGAACTGGAACTGGGCAACAACGTGGGGCTGGGACTACGGCATGATAGCAATGGCGGCGGCGAGAGTGAACCGCCCCGACGTGGCTTTGCAGGCCCTGTTGATAGACACGCAAAAAAATACCTATCTGCCGAATGGACATAACTTCCAGACAGCAGACAGGCTTCGCCTCTATCTGCCCGGCAACGGTGCGCTGCTGACTGCGGTAGCCATGATGTGCGCCGGCTGGGACGGATGTGATGATGTTCTGAACCCGGGCTTCCCTAAGGACGGTAAGTGGAATGTCCGCTGGGAAGGACTGCACAGAATGCAATGACAACAGCCGAAAGGCTTTGTCATTGCAGCCTTGGGGAGACTTCTACTCCTTGCGGTCGTCAATGTTGTCGCCCTCGGTGGGTGCGAGCTCCTCTTCGAAGTCGGTAATGCCGGCTTTGACGAGGATGTTGTACCACTGTATGAGCTTCTTGATGTGGCTGTTCTCCACGCGGTCCTTGTCCCAGTTGGGCAGCACCTTTGAGAAATATTCGTGAAGCTCTTCGGGTGTGGCCTTTTTGTAGCTGATGGCAGTTTCCTTGCCGCCTTCCAAGTCGCGCATGGCTGCCAGTACGTTCATCAGTGGAACGTCGTCGGTTTCTGTGAACATGGCGATGTCTGCCAGCGACGTGATGCGGTCGGTGCCGAATGCGGGCTGCCGCCTGTGCGTTTCGTCGAGAGCCTCTACGATGAGGCTGTTCTTAGCTCGTGATACTAATTTGTAAAGTCCTGGTTTGCCAGCAATGGCAAGAATAGTCTGTTTCATAGGGTTGCTTGTATTGTTTTTATTATTGTTAGTCGTTGTTGTCTATCTGTCTTATGATGCTGTCTACCTGTTGTCCGACGTCGGCAATGCCGTCGTTGACGATTTCGTAGTCGGCGCGGCGGCGGACTTCCTGCTGCGGCAGTTGTCGCTGCATCCACTGTAGTACTTTCTCGCGGCTGATGCCGTCGCGTTGCATTACCCGGCTGATGCGAACCTCTTCAGGGGCGGTGACAACTACTACGCGGTCGACGAGACTTACGATGCCTGACTCGTAGAGGATGGCGCTTTCCATCCATTGCATGCCGCTTTCGGTGAAATCCCTGAAGACGGCGGGATGCACTATTGCGTTGATGGCGCTGGCATTGGCTTCGCTGGCGGTGAGGAAGTTGGCCACTGCGGCCTTGTTCAGGCGGCCGTCGGCATTGTATGTGTCCGGGCCGATGAGTGCCGTCAGCTGCCGACGGATGTCGCAGTCGGTGGCAATGAGCCGCTTGGCTGCGGTGTCGCAGTCGTAGACTGTGATGCCCCGTGCCTGCAAGTGCTTGCAGACAAAGCTCTTTCCGGAGCCTATTCCGCCGGTGATGCCTATTTTCATCTGTTTCACGCTGTGCTTACTCTTCTTCCAGCAGGTAGTCGACCTGCTTGACGTCCAGTGTTGCGCGGCTGATGCCGTGAGGCACTGAGCGCAGATGGATGGTACACTTGTCGGAATGCTTCTGCTGTATCTCGCGGTAGTCAGCCACCACTTCGAAGTCGGTTGGGCGCAGTGTGAGCAGCTGTGATGCTCCGGCAACCACATGCACCTTTATCTTGGCCGGGAAAGTGCGCAGCACCGTTCCCTCAGGCATGTTGACGGCAGTTATTGGTACGCCGTCAATGGTTTCCTCGGTGAGCACGTCGGTGTAGAACGTCACGCTGACGTGGCTGGGTATGATTTTCACGTTCTTTGCCAGCGACAGGTGGCTGCCGACGGTCAGCGTGTCGCGGAAGCCTGCATAGTTGAGCGGCTCGGTGTATACGACGCTGATGGAGTCAAGCTTCTCGGGGGCGGCGTAGACGTCGACGCTGTCGGGCTGATACTGCACGTGCGAGATGAAGTATAGTTCCTCGGGGATTACCCTGCCTTTCCACCTCACTGGCACGCGCTTGCGCTCGCCGCTGTTGTAGTAGAAGTCCATGCGGTCGGGCTTCACGGACGTAATCTTCGACGAGCCTTCCAGGTGCTGCTCGACAATCCGTCGGATGTCGGCTGCCGGCACCGAGCCGTGGCCGCTGCCCTTCTCGTAGTTCTTGAAGGGGATGGTGACGGTGCCAAGTGCGTTGCCGTAGATGTATCCCAGCAGGAGCCATCCCTTTTCGCGGACGGTGATGCGCACGGTGTCGGTCTCGGCCGACGTCAGCACGATGTTCTTCGGGATGCCCGTCACCCTTACCGGCACGATGACTTCCTGCTCATACGTCTGGTTGAGCGTAGTCATCAGCCAGAAGATGCCGGATAGCAGCAGGAAGAACAAAAAAACAAGGAACTGCTTGTTCACGTTGCTGAACAAGAAGCTCCTAACTGTCTGGTATAGTGTTTTTATGCTCACTGCTGTCAGGCTGTCTGGTGGTTGTTGCTGCCATGCTGCCGCCCTGCGCAGGCCGGTGCTTGCCGGCCGCTATTGGCTACTTCTGCAGCGGAGTGGCGGAGGGACTCTGGAACACGCAGCTCTTGTCGACCTTGACGACCACGTTGTCGGCAATCTTCACATGCACTGTCTGCGTGGCGAGGTCGATTTTCTTCACTGTTCCGTAGATGCCTCCGCTGGTGAACACCTCGGAGCCTTCGGCCAGTGAGTTCTGGAAGTTCTGGATTTCCTTCTGGCGCTTCTGCTGTGGGCGTATCATGAAGAAGTACATGATGCCGAAGATGGCCACCATCATTATCAGAAAGCTGGTCATGCCGCTGCCTTGTCCGGCCTGGGCCTGTAAAATTAACTGTGTCATAGTTGTAAGATGTTATTTCGTTTAAGTATTATTCCTGTCGGTTGTGGCTGCCTACGGCCTTCAGCAAGATTCCGCTGTCGGCCAGCTTGTGTGCAATGGCGTCAAGCATGCCGTTGATGTATGCTGCGCTGCGCGGGGTAGAGTAGTACTTGGCAATTTCCACGTACTCGTTGATGGTTACGCTGACGGGTATAGACGGGAATGTCAGCATTTCCGCTATGGCTATCTGCATGATGACGATGTCCATGTATGCAAGCCTTGAGAAGTCCCAGTTCTGCGAGGCGTCACTCATGTGGCGCTGGTATTCGTCGCCGTTCATGATGGCTGCGCGCAGCAGGTGGCGTGCGTATTCGCGGTCTTCCTTGTTGTCGTATTCGGGCAGCAGCGGCTGTCCGTATCCGTTGCCGATGTCGAAGCGCTTGATAGTCTTCAGCACGAAGGTGTCGACGATTTCCTTGTCGTCGTTCCAGTAGAGGCTCTTCTCTTCGAAGATGGCGTCCAGGTCATCGTTGTCTTCGATGAATGCGCGGTAGAGCTTTCTCCACAGCTCGCGGTCGTCTTCGAAGCTTGCCTCGTCGGCAGCCATATAGTCCTTGTAGATCTGGCTTTCGCTGATCTGCGTGTATATCTTTTTCAGGAATTCCGGCTCTTCTTGCCAGGAAATGTTCTGTTGCTGTGTGATTTCGTTCAGCTCGGAGTTGCCTGCCAGCATCATGGCCAGCTGGTTGTTGACAAACCTTGCCGACGGCAGCTTTGTCCCCTCTCGTCTGGCTTTGGCCTCGGCCACGCTGAAGTGCTTTGCGGCCTCCTGGGTGATGGCAACTATCAGCTCCAGCAGATAGTTGTACATGTCGTAAGCTTTGGATAGGCTGAAGAGTAATTCTTTTTCGGCGGCGTCTATATTCTTGCTGCCGTTCTGGTAGTAAGCGTAAGTTAGTTGTACAGTCTTGATTCTAATGAGTTCTCTGTTTATCATGTTTTTCCTTTAGAAGCTGTTTGATACTCTTATCAAGGTGCAAAGGTACGAAAAGCGGAGGACAATGCAAAGAAAACTTTTAAAATTATCTCAATGACTTACGAAATTATCTCTGCGTGTTACGAAATTATCTTACGGAGATAATTTTTTTTCTTACGGAGATAATTTTTTATCTCTGCATGTTACGCCGGCGGCCATGCTGATGGCAGTTTTTGGGGCGCTGCTGCACTAAAAAACGTTAAATCTTTCAGTTTTCAGCCTTTTCCGGAAGTCCCCCTGTCGGTTTCTCGGCAGAAAGTATTACCTTTGCCGCGCTTTTCGCATCGTGTGATGGTGAATTAAGCAAATTCCTAACTTAATTTTAGAGTAACACATTAATTATTATGAGAGAGATTTCTATCAACGGTCAGAAGCGCACCGACTTGGGCAAGAAGGCCTCAAAGCTGCTTCGCAAGGAAGGACTGGTTCCATGCAATCTGTACGGAGAAAAGAGAAACGAGAATGGACTGCCCGAGGCATTCTCATTCACGGCTTCAATGGCTGAGCTGCGCAAGGTCATCTACACTCCTCACGTATATCTGGTAAACATCAACATCGACGGTGTCGAGCATAAGGCAATCATCAAGGAACTGCAGTTCCATCCCACAAGCGACGCCCTGCTGCACGCCGACTTCTACGAGGTCAACGAGACGAAGCCCATCACCGTCGGCCTGCCCGTCAACCTCACTGGCCACGCCCAGGGTGTACGCGATGGCGGCCGTCTGAACCTGTCTATCCGCAAGATTGACGTTACGGCTCCCTACAAGCAGATTCCTGAGAAGCTGGACGTAGACGTTACAGAACTCGGTCTCGGCAAGGCCATCAAGGTTGGACACCTGAGCTTCGAGGGTCTGGAGATTGCTACCTCCAAGGAGGTCATCGTCTGCTCTGTCAAGGCTACTCGTGCTTCGCGTTCTGCTGCTGCTGAGGCTGCCGCACAGTAATGTTGAAATGGACAAATACCTTATAGTTGGTTTAGGAAATCCTGGCGACGAGTATGCCAACACTCGCCACAACACAGGATGGATGGTATTGGACGCTTTTGCAAAGGCGTCCAATACCATTTTTGCTGACAAGCGCTATGGCTTCGTGGCCGAGACCAGCATCAAGGGCCGCAAGGTCTTTCTGCTGAAGCCCACCACATACATGAACCTCAGCGGCAACGCCGTGCGCTATTGGCTCAACAAAGAGAACATCGACCAGAGCCGCCTGCTCGTGGTCAGCGACGACGTGGCACTGCCGCTGGGCCAGTTCCGTCTGAAGGCGTCAGGCTCCAATGGCGGACACAACGGACTGGGACATATCCAGCAGCTCATCGGACAGCAGTACGCAAGGCTGCGGATGGGCATCGGCAACGACTATCCGCAGGGCGCGCAGATAGACTACGTACTCGGCAGATACTCCGATGCCGACATGCAGCTGCTCAGCCCTGCCCTGGAGCTGGCAGTGAAGGTCGTGCAGAGCTTCGTGCTGGCAGGCATCGACATAACCATGAACCAGTATAACAAGCTGGGCAAAGGAACAGCAGGCAGAGAGCAGGCGCCTGCCGCAACAAACGCATAAAACCTATTGACACATGAGTGAAGCACGTGTTGACAAGTGGCTCTGGGCCGCACGCATCTTCAAGACACGCAGCATTGCCGTCAACGCCATCAAGAACGGGCGCGTAACCATCGGCGGAGTGGGCGTGAAGCCCTCGCGGATGGTGAAGGTTGGCGAAGTGGTGAGCGTCAGAAAGCCACCGGTGACCTATTCTTTCCGCATTCTGAAGACCATCGAGCAGCGCGTGGGAGCCAAGCTGCTGCCGGAAATCTACGAGAATGTGACTACCCCCGACCAGTATGAGCTTCTTGAGATGAACCGCATCAGCGGATTCGTCGACCGCCAGCGCGGCACAGGGCGCCCCACCAAGAAAGAGCGGCGCGCACTGGACGAATTCGTTGGGCCTTCACTCGAAGGATATGATGTTTTCGATTGGGACGACGATGACGATGATAATTAACATCTTGCTAATCATTGCAGGCGTGGCAATGGTGCTTTACGGCGCCGACCGCCTGACGGACGGAGCGTCGGCACTGGCGCGCCGCATGAATGTTTCAGAGGCTGTCATCGGTCTGACGATAGTCGCTGCAGGAACGTCGGCACCAGAGCTGTTCGTCAGCCTGGTGTCCGCAGTAAAGGGAACGCCCGACATGGCTGTAGGCAATGTCGTGGGGTCGAACATCATGAACGCCATGCTCATCGTGGGCGTGGCTGCAATGGTGGCACCCATGTCCATCAGCCGCCGCACCGTGATGCGCGACATACCGTGGACGGTGCTGGCGTCGGTATTGCTGATAATACTTATGGCCGACAATCTCCTGGGGCGCATCGACGGTCTGGTGCTGCTTGCCGTCTTTGCCGTGTTTATGTTCTTCAGCCTGCGCGATGGCACTTACGGACAGACAGGCGAAGCTCAGGAGGAAACGGCCAATGCCCAGGAGGGAACAGACGATGCCCAGGAGGGAACAGACGATGCCCAGGAAGAGACTGGCAGCAGGCTGATGTCGCCCTGGATGGCTGTCGGCTACATGATTGTCGGACTTGCCCTCCTCGTCGGCGGCAGCAATCTCTTTGTCGAGTCGGCCTCCGACGTGGCCCTCAGCCTCGGCATCAGCGAAGGCATCGTGGGACTTACAATCGTTGCTGGCGGCACGTCGCTGCCCGAACTGGCCACCAGTGTCGTCGCTGCGCGCAAAGGCCGTTCGGCAATGGCCATCGGCAATGTCATAGGCTCCAATGTCTTCAACATCCTGCTCATTCTCGGCTTTACGGCAACCGTCAGCCCACTGGCTATTGAGGGCGTCACGCAGGCCGACGTGGCCGTAGTGCTGCTGTCGGTGGCACTGGTTGGACTCTTCGCACGCACAAGATACACCATCGAACACTGGGAAGGCGCAGTGCTGACCGTAGGCTATCTGGCCTACCTCGCTTGGCTCATCGCCAACATCTGATTGCGCACAGCCAACATCTGATTGCGCACAGCCAGCGTCTGATTGCGCACAGCCAGCGTCTGGCGTCGCACAAATATTTCATCATTGCCAACACACAAACACAAAACTGCTATGGACGTAAAAGAATTGTTAAACAAGGGCGACCGCTTTGCAGCCGCCGCCGGATGCCGGATAACAGAAGCCGACGAGACACATGCCGTCGCAGAAATGACCGTCGCCGAAGAGCATCTCAATGCCGGAGGCGTCTGCCAGGGAGGCGCACTCTTCACGCTGGCAGACTTGGCCATGGCCGCGTTGCTGAACAACGGCGGACAGTTGACGTTTGGCATCAGCAACAGCATCATGTTCGTCAGCAGCGCACGCCTTGGCGACCGGTTGAGGGCCGAAGCCGTCAGCGTCTGCAACCACAAGAAGATTCCATCTGTGGAAGTGCGCGTCACCGACCAGTCAGACCGGCTCATCTGTCACGTCACCGGTCTCGGATACCGCAAGCAGGCAGCCCTTTGAGAGCTGCCTGCCTGTCTTTGTATAGCACCTGTTCCGTTCAAAAAGTGCTTCGCGCCTTGGAGATGGCACTTTTTATTTTATTTCCCATCCCAAGGCCGACGCTCCTAATACGGCGGCTGCTGAACCGTCGAGGCCGCTGACAAGGAACTGCGCCTTGCCGCGATAGATGGGCAGCACGCTTTCCTCATAGGCACGCTTGATAGGCTCCATTATCAGGTCGCCGGCCTTTGTCATTCCTCCGAAGAAGATAAATGCTTCCGGGGAGCAGAAAGTGGCAAAGTCGGCACAGGCTTCGCCAAGCATGCGGCCGGTGAACTCATAGATTTCCCTGGCCATGGCGTCGCCCTTGCCGGCAGCAATGGCAACGTCGAGCGAAGTGATGGCGCCGGCGTCGACATCGCGAAGCAGAGAGGCGCGGTCGGTGGTCTGCAGCATTTCGCGTGCCGTGCGTGCAACGCCTGTTGCAGAGCAGTAAGTCTCCAGGCATCCCTTGCGTCCGCATCCGCACAGACGGCCTTCGCCGCCGCGCACCATGATGACGTGGCCCAGCTCTCCGGCGAAGCCGTCGCTGCCGTAGACCAGCTCGCCGTTGACGACTATTCCAGAGCCTACGCCAGTGCCGAGCGTAATGACGATGAAGTTTTTCATGCCGCGTGCAACGCCGTAGAACATTTCGCCGATGGCTGCCGCATTAGCGTCGTTGGTGACCGCCGTGGGCAGTCCGCCAAGTTTCTGGCTGAACATCTCGGCCAGCGGCACCACACCGTCGTGCGCCCACTTGATGTTTGGCGCCTGCTCAATGGTTCCCTTGTAGTAATTGCCGTTAGGCGCACCGATGCCCATGGCCTTTATCTTTTCCATGCCGCCGGTCTCCTCAATGATGGGCTGCAAGGCGTTGCACGATGCCTCGACAAATTCCCCGGCCGTGGCATACTGCCCGGTCTTGATGGCAGTGGTGGCCTTGATGGTGCCTTTGGTATCGACAATGCCGAAGACGGCATTCGTTCCTCCCAGATCCAAGCCTATGACGTAAGGCTTCTGCAGTTCGTTTTCGTTCATATATATTATATATTAATGTGTTTATATTATATATTAATGTGTTTATATTATATATTAATGTGCTTATATATTATATTAATGTGTAGAGCCAGCTAAATGTTTACCCCATAGCTGTTTTTCACTTCGCTAAGCACGAAAGTGCTTTCTATGGATGCCAGACTCTCTATCTCGCCGAGCTTGTTAAGCACAAACTCCTGATACTGCTGCATGTCGCTCACCCTTACCTTCAGCAGATAGTCGTAGGCACCCGATGTGTTGTAGCATTCGGTTACCTCCTGCATGCTTCTTATGCGGTGGGTGAAGGCATCGGCTATCGTGTGGTTGATTTGCTTAAGCTTGACTTTGCAGAACACTTGCAGCTTCTGGTTAAGCTTCTCGGCATCGAGCACGGCAACATACTTCTTGATGTATCCGCGCCTCTCCAGCCTGCGTTGCCGCTCAAAGACCGGCGTAGGTGTCAGGTGGACGGCGTCGGCCAGCTCCTTGGTGGTCAGTTTTGCGTTTTTTTGCAGTGTTTTCAGTATCTGCAAGTCGGTTTCGTCTAATGTAACGGCCATGTCTGTGGAAAAAAATTCTGTAAAATGTGTTTTTATTTTCTTGTTTTGGAATAAAACTCTTTCCAAAAGGCAAAAGTAGCGAAATTTTCCGAAACTGCAAAGAAATTTGGTGGATATTTCTAAACTGACTACCTTTGCAAGCGTAATCAGATAATGAAACGAATAAATAAACAAAAAATAGAAGAAAGGAACAGACTATGAGTACAAAGAAGAATTACCGTTTTGAGACATTGCAGTTGCACGTAGGTCAGGAACATGCAGATCCAGCCACCGACGCACGTGCCGTACCCATCTATCAGACGACGTCATACGTTTTCCGCAACTCCCAGCATGCCGCCGACCGCTTCGGACTGCGCGATGCAGGCAACATATACGGCCGACTGACCAACTCCACTCAGGGAGTCTTTGAAGAGCGTGTCGCAGCCCTTGAGGGCGGCGTTGCCGGTCTGGCAGTTGCCAGCGGCGCAGCAGCCATCACCTACTCCTTGCAGAACATCGTGCAGGCCGGCGACCACATTGTTGCTGCCGACAACCTCTATGGCGGCTCCTACAACCTCATTACCCACACGCTGGCTACGCAGGGCATCACGAACACCATTGTCAACGTGAACGACCTCAAGGCTCTTGAGGCAGCCATCAAGCCCAACACGAAGGTGGTGTTTGCCGAGACCTTCGGCAATCCTAACAGCGACGTGCTTAACATCGACGCCGTGTCCGAGGTGGCTCACCGCCACAACATTCCGCTGATTGTCGACAACACTTTCGGCACGCCTTACCTGATTCGCCCCATTGAGCATGGAGCTGACATCGTGGTGCATTCTGCCACGAAGTTCATCGGCGGCCACGGCTCGTCGCTTGGCGGCGTCATCGTAGACGGCGGCAAGTTCGACTGGAAGGCCAATGCCGACAAGTTCCCCACGCTGGCAAAGCCCGATCCCTCGTATCACGGAGCCGTGTTTGCCGACGTTGCAGGTGCTGCTGCATTCGTAACCCGCATCCGTGCCGTCATTTTGCGCGACACTGGTGCAACAATTTCACCATTTAATGCGTTTATATTATTGCAGGGACTTGAAACCTTGTCGCTGCGCGTGGAGCGTCACGTTGAGAACGCCCTGAAGGTGGTTGACTTCCTGGCCAATCATCCGAAGGTAAGCCGCGTAAACCATCCCGCACTGGCCAGTCATCCAGACCACGCCCTCTACACGAAGTATTTCCCGCAGGGCGGCGGCTCGATATTCACCTTTGAGATAAAGGGCGGTCAGGAAGAGGCTTGGAGATTCATCGATGCACTGGAGATATTCTCGCTGCTGGCTAACGTGGCCGACGTGAAGAGCCTGGTAATCCATCCTTACACCACCACGCACTCGCAACTCTCGGAAGAGGAACTCGCCGAGCAGCACATCACTCCGTCGACAGTGCGTCTGAGCATCGGCACAGAGCATATTGACGACATCATCGACGACCTGCGCCAGGCTCTCGACAAGATTTGATAAGTATTTTACGCAAACGAAAGATAAGAACTAACAAAATAGACTATTATGGCAAAGATTGCAAAACAGCTTACCGAGCTTATCGGCAACACTCCGCTTCTGGAGTTAGGCAAGTTCTCGAAAGAGAAAGGTATCGAAACTCCCATCATCGCCAAGATTGAGTATTTCAACCCCGGCGGCAGCGTCAAGGACCGCATAGCACTGGCTATGATTGAGGATGCTGAGCAGAAGGGACTGCTGAAGCCCGGTGCAACCATCATAGAGCCGACCAGCGGCAACACAGGCGTAGGTCTGGCGCTGGTGTCGGCAGTGAAGGGCTACCACCTCATACTTACCATGCCCGAGACCATGAGCATTGAGCGCCGCAACCTTGTTAAGGCCTACGGTGCAGAAGTCAGGCTGACCCCTGGCAAGGACGGCATGCCCGGTGCCATCCGCGCCGCTGAGGAACTGCGCGACCAGACTCCCGGCAGCATCATCCTGCAGCAGTTTGAGAATGCCGCCAACCCGGCACGCCACTATGCCACCACGGGTCCTGAAGTCTGGAGCCAGACCGACGGCAAGGTAGACATCTTCGTGGCCGGCGTAGGCACTGGCGGCACCGTTTCCGGTGTCGGCAAGTATCTGAAGGAGCAGAACCCCAACGTGAAGATTGTTGCCGTGGAGCCAAAGGCCAGCCCAGTGCTGAACGGCGGAAAGAGCGGCCCTCACAAGATCCAGGGCATCGGTGCCGGCTTCGTGCCAAAGACATACGATGCAGCAGTCATCGACGAGGTTCTGGACATTGAGAACGACGATGCAATACGTGCCGGCCGCGAGGTAGCGCGTCAGGAAGGCCTGCTCGTAGGCATCTCTGCCGGAGCCGCCCTCTGTGGAGCTGCCCAGCTGGCCCTGCGTCCCGAGAACAAGGGCAAGAAGATTGTCGCCCTGCTGCCTGACACCGGCGAGCGCTATCTGAGCACCGTACTCTACGCCTTCGAGGACTATCCTTTGTAAACCTTAATAAACATAGCTGAACCAATGGCCGTGCCATGCAGCAAGTCTCTTCCGGGACTGCCGCGTGGCACGGTTGCTTTATTGCAAACGAATGTTAAACAGGGGGCTTTTCTTAGCTTAAAAAATCAAAAAAGTGGCCGCTGCCAGCGTTCGCAAAAAGCCGTTTTTTTGTTATTTTTGCAATAGCAAAACCAACTTAAAACCAGTATTATGTCAAAGACAGTAGAACAGCAGATTGAGAAAAGCCGCATGCTCATCGGCGGCTTGAAGAAGCACCTCAGCGAAGGCGTAGGTGGCGGAGTTAGCAATGAAGAAATAGCCCAGATGGAGCAGGCTCTGAGCGACCTGCAGGCAGCCAACGAGGAGGTGGAGCGCCTGCGTGAAGAGCTGACGCCGAAGGTGAAGCGCATGAACGACATCATGGCTGCCGTGAAGGCCGTCTACGTGGACAAGAAGAAGACCCTGAAAGGCTACTATCCACAGGAGCGCTGGGCCGACTACGGTGTGCCTGACAAGCGATAGACTTGCAGAGACAGTTTTTTATCTCTGCAAGATAATTCTGTAACATGCAGAGATAAAAAATTATCTCCGTAAGATAATTTCGTAAGTCATTGAGATAAAAAAATATCTCTGTGAGATAATTTTGTAACTCACAGAGATATTCTTGTAACTTGTAGAGATATTCTTCCGGGGCAGTCAGAGAGTAGACTGATACCACTCGAAAAGCTTCCTGACGCCGTCTTCTATTTCCACCTTGTGCGTCCAGCCGAGGCTGTGCAGCTTGGAGACGTCGATGAGCTTGCGCATGGTACCGTCGGGCTTGGAAGAGTCGAACTCCACGGTGCCTTCGAAGCCTACAGCCTTGACCACCAGTTCCGAAAGCTGGCGGATGGTTAGCTCCTTGCCGGTGCCTACGTTGATGTGGCAGTTGCGGATTTCGCCCAGCGAGGGGATGGCTCCGCCGCGGCCTGCAGAGTGGTTGCGGTCTACGGTTCCGCTGGTGCTGGCGCCGAAGTGGACTGACGAATACTTGTCGATGCCGATGATGTCGGAGAAGTTGATGTTCAGCAGCACGTGGACGGATGCGTCGGCCATGTCCTCCGACCAGAGGAACTCGCGCAGCGGAGTACCCGTACCCCACAGCACCACCTTGTTGTCGAAGATGCCGTACTTGCCCAGCACGTCCAGTATTTCGCCTTCTGAAGACGCACCGCTGATGCCCTCCACGGGACGCTTGTCCATGTCCTTGCGGATGGCCGTCCAGTTGCCGTCGTGGATGAGGCGTGCCAGATAGACCTTGCGCATCATGGCCGGCATGACGTGTGAGTTCTCCAGGTGGAAATTATCGTTAGGCCCGTAGAGATTGGTGGGCATGACGGCAATATAGTTGGTGCCGTACTGAAGGTTGTAGCTTTCGCACATCTTCAGTCCGGCAATCTTTGCGATGGCATACTCCTCGTTGGTGTATTCCAGCGGCGACGTCAGCAGGCAGTCTTCCTTCATCGGCTGCGGAGCGTTCTTGGGATAGATGCACGTGGAGCCGAGGAAGAGCAGTTTCTTGACGCCGTGGGCGTAGGCCTCTGAGATGACGTTGCACTGCATCTTCATGTTCTGCATGATGAAGTCGGCGCGGTAGAGCGAGTTGGCCATGATGCCGCCCACGAAGGCTGCCGCCAGCACTACTGCGTCGGGCTGCTCCTCGTCGAAGAAGCGGCGCACGGCCTGCTGGTCCGTCAGGTCCAGCTCGCTGTGCGTGCGGCCCACGAGGTTGGTATAGCCGCGCTGCTTGAGATTGTTCCAGATGGCAGAGCCTACCAGTCCGCGGTGGCCTGCAATGTATATCTTGCTGCTATTGTCTAAAACCATATCTGTTTGCTATTTGACAATTTACTATCTGCCAGTTGGCGGAACAGTAAGTTATTCGTTGTCCATCTGTGCCTTCAGGAACAGCTTCTTGACGAATTTCATGTCGTGCTGCACCATGATTTTCACCAGTTCGGGGAAGCTGGTCTTCTGTGGGTTCCAGCCCAGCTTGGCCTTGGCCTTGGCAGGATTGCCCAGTAGCTGGTCTACCTCGGCAGGGCGGAAATATTTCGGGTCTACCTCTACCAGCGCCTTGCCAGTCTGCTTGTCGTAGCCTTTCTCGTCGACGCCGTCGCCGCGCCACTCCAGCTCGATGCCGGCCTCGTGGAATGCCAGCGTGGCAAACTCGCGGACGGTGTGGTATTCGCCGGTGGCGATGACGAAGTCGTCAGGCGCCGGCTGCTGCAGTATAAGCCACATGCACTCTATGTAGTCCTTGGCGTAGCCCCAGTCGCGCAGCGAGTTCAGGTTGCCTAAGTAGAGCTTGTCCTGATAGCCTTGTGCAATGCGTGCGGCTGCCAGCGTGATCTTGCGCGTCACGAAGTTCTCGCCGCGGCGCTCCGACTCGTGGTTGAACAGGATGCCGTTGCAGCAGAACATGCCGTAGGACTCGCGGTAGTTCTTCATGATCCAGAAACCGTAGAGCTTGGCAACGGCATAGGGACTGCGCGGATAGAACGGCGTGGTCTCCGACTGCGGCACTTCCTGCACCTTGCCGTAAAGCTCTGACGTCGACGCCTGGTAGATGCGGCAGCTGTCGGCAAGCCCGCAGATGCGGACAGCCTCCAGCAGGCGCAGCACGCCGTTGGCATCGGTGTCGGCAGTGTATTCAGGCACGTCGAAGGATACCTTTACGTGGCTCTGCGCTGCAAGGTTGTAGATTTCCGTGGGCTGCACCTCGCTGATGACACGTATCAGCGACGACGAGTCTGTCATGTCTGCCCAGTGCAGGTTCACAAGGCGCGCCTTCTTCATGTCGCGCACCCATTCGTCTAAGTAAAGGTGCTCGATGCGTCCGGTGTTGAACGACGACGAGCGGCGCAGCAGTCCGTGGACTTCATAGCCTTTTTCGATTAGAAACTCGGCCAGATACGAACCGTCCTGACCTGTGATGCCGGTGATGAGAGCTATTTTCTTCATATCGTTATTTGTTGTTTTTGTTTTTGCGCCAAGCCTTGACACCGAAGTAGACAGCGGCGGCAACGACTGCCAGCAGAATGGCAATCTTTATGTATTCTGCATATTCGGCAATCTTGTCGTTCAGCTGCTCTTCGGGAACTACGGCATGCAGATACCAGCCGAGGGCTGCCAGCACCGAGTGCCAGCCGCCGGCACCGATGGTGGTGTAGAAGAGGAACTTCCAGTAGTTCATGCGTGCCAGGCCGGCAGGAATGCTGATGAGGTGGCGGATGACAGGCACGAAACGGCCGGTAAGCGTGGCGGCAACGCCGTGGTCGTCGAAGTATTTCTCGCTTTTCTCTACCTTCTCCTGGTTGAGCAGGCACATGTGGCCACAACGGCTGTTGGCAAAGCGGTAGACTACGGGGCGGCCGACGTATTTGGCCACGAAGTAGTTGATGCTTGCTCCGACGTCGGCGCCAAGTGTTGCAAAAAGAATGATAAGGAAGACGTTAAGGTGGCCGGCAGCGGCATGGTAGGCGGCAGGGGTCACCACGAATTCGGAAGGTACGGGAACTACGGTGCTTTCCAGCAGCATGAGGAAGAAAATGGTGCCGTAGTTGAGGTTGCTAAGCAGTGTGGATATTATATTCATTATTACGATTGATGCTCGGTGTGTATGAAGTCAGTGTTCTTGCGGTCTATCTTCAGGATGTTCAGAATCATTTTCCAGACCAGTGCCGGCAGCGAGAGAATCTTGCCAAACACTGAGTGGCTTCTGAGCTGCCGCGGCGTAGACACGTATAGGGAAATGCAGATGAACAGGAACAGCAGCCACCACTTCAGACACCACACCCTGGAGAGCAGTGTTATCAGGCAGGCCATGAGGAATGTCAGCACGATGAGCATAGAGCGCGGAATGAGTGCCTGCTGTATTGTCTTGTCGATGAAGTCTATGTTGCCCGTGATGATGGCTGTAGGAATATATGGCAGCAGAGAGAACAGGCTCTGTATCTGTGCCGTCATCCAGCGCAGGCGTTGCTTCTGGAAATTGTCCTTGTTGCTGACTTTTTCGTCATAGACGTGGATGTCCGGCTCATAGCGGATGTGTACTTTCTGCTTCAGCAGCAGGGCTTCCAGCTCGCGGTCCTCGCCGGCGGTGGTCAGACGGTAGACATTCTTGCGGAACCACTGGTAGTCGAAGCACATGCCGCTGCCGATGAGTGCCGAGGAGAGTCCTATGCGGTTGTGAGCCTTGCGGAAGATGGTGTTGTTGATTTCTTCGCTGACGCCGTCGAGTACGGCAATGTCGTTGTTGTTGTTCTTTGCGCAGCGGTGGCACTGAATGGCCTTGTAGCCCTTGGCGCATACGCCGTTGAGCTTTTCCAGGAAGTCGGAGTCGACGACATTGTCGGCATCCAGGATTACGACATAGTCGAATTTGTATTTCCCCTTGTTTTCCCCTTCCTCGAAATTGCTGATGGCATACTGCATGGCCTTAGCCTTGCTGCTCTTCTCGAATACCGGCTGCAGCAGGGTGATGGGCAGGCGTGCGAGCTGCTCGTTGGTCTCCGGGGTCATGTGGTCGGAGATGACGGCCACGTGGAAGCTGTTGTAGGGATAGTACTGGCCGAGGAAGGTATGCACGGAATTGACGATAACCCTGTCTTCGTTGTATGCGGGATAGAGTACGAGGTAGCTGTAAGTCTTGTCGCCGCGCATGGTCATTATCTGGTCTGTGAGGAATGTCGACAATGGCGACACGCTCTTCTTCCACAGCATTGACACTAATGCAAAGAAAAGGATGTAGGCGCCGGAGGCTGCCAGCAGAACCCAGATGGCTATTTCTGCGATGTGGATGACTGTCCAGACCATGTGTGCGGTGAGTTTGGATGGTTATGTGTTAAGGTATTTCCTGAGCTTTTCGCCGTACCCGAAGCGAGACAGCACGGCCACTACGATTACCAGCGGCAGCTTGAAGAAGGTGGCGTCCCACTTCTCGTCGACGAGGTAGTTGGGTGTGGCCAGCGCGAAGATGAACACCACGAAGGCGAACATGCCCCACCACTTCAGTGCCATTGACATGTAGATGAACGGCAGCACGATGCTCATTGTCAGGATTATCACCATGAGTACCATTCGTGGGATGAGCATCCACTGTAGTATTTTGTCTATGAGGTCGTAGTGACGTTCGATGATAGCCTTTGGAAGATAGCGGATGTTGCGCAGGATGGTGCTGTACTGCGAGAGCATCCACCTGTTGCGCTCGCTGTTGAACTCTTCGGCCTTGCGGGTCTTCTCGTCGTAGACGGGAATGTTGTCGAAGTAGTCGACATATACGTGTTGGCGCAGCAGGAGTGCTTCAAGTTCTTTGTCCTCCCAGTTGGTGTTTGTATTGGCGATGTTCTTGCGGAACCATTCGAAGTCGAAGGCCATTCCCGAGCCTGCCGTGGCTGCGGAGAGTCCCACGGTGATGTGTCCGCGTCGGAAGATGGAGTTGTTGATTTCCTCGAAGATGGCGCTCAGGCGCGATGTCACCGTGTCGCGGTTCTGCGACAGGCGGTGGGCTTGTATGCAGAGCGTTCCGGCAGCCTCATAGGCGTCGTTCATCTGCTGCAGGAACTCCGGTTCCACGACGTTGCCGGCATCGAGAATGATGACTACGTCATAGATCTTGAACTGCGGCAGGTTGTTGATGGCGAGCTGCAGCGACTTAGCCTTGCTGCTTTTCTCGAAGTTTGGTGTCAGCAGCGTGATGGGCTGCTGTGCCAGCCGGAAGTTGGTCATTTCCGACGAGTGGTCGCTGATGACGGTTACGTCGAAGAGACGCTGCGGATAGGCTTGTCCGAGTATTGACGAGACCGTCTGCTCGACGTTCTTGTTGCCCTTGTATACGGGTATGAGTATGATGAAGCGGTTCTGGTTCTTGGCCTTCGGCACTTCCGAGTGTCGGCTGAGCTGAGACGCGAAGGCAAAGAATGCCATGTAGAGTACCGTCATCGAAATCAGCACGAAGAGGAAAAGGTCGGTGTATGTGAGAATGTCCCAGTTTCCCATGTTTCAGAGTTTTATGAAGTGAACGATGCCTTTTATGGTGGCTTTTGCCAGGTCCGTGCGGCCGTGCAGCAGGCTTTTCAGAATGTCTTTCGGTGCTACGGCGCACATCAGGTAGAGCCATGACAGCAGCCGGTTGGCTCCGTGGCTGTTGCGGCTGATGAACAGCAGGCGGTTGCGCGTTATGTAGTATGTCCGCAGCGGGCTTCCCTGTCCTGTACTCCGGCTTTCCTTGTGATAGATGGTTGCTGCCGGCTCATACCATATCGAGTAGCCTGCACGCCGCATCATCATAGACCAGTCGAGTTCCTCGTAGTAGAGGAAATAGCATTCGGGCATCATGCCTGCGCGCTCAATGGCTTCGCGCCTTACCATCATTGCTGCTCCGTGGGCGTAAGGAGTGGGGTGGGGCTGGTCGTACTGCCCGTTGTCGGCCTCGCCGAAGCCTATCGACCGGTTGCGCATGGTGACGGCCGTCAGCGGAGTGTAGCCGGCGAACTGGATTGGACTGTCGTCCCAAGAGAAGCGTATCTTCGGGCAGACAATGCCGATGGCCGGGTCGCTCTCCAGACGGCCGATGAGCGGCTGGAACCACTGCATGCCGCCATTCTCTACGTTCTCTCCGCCGTCTTTCGCCATTCCTGCCGTCTTGAACAGCAGCGTGTCGTTGTTGACGAAGAAGAGGTATCTGCCATGTGCAGCCTTGATGCCGAGGTTGTTGCCGCCGGCAAAGCCAAGGTTCTTGGCGCTCCTGACGACGTTCACCTGCGGATAGCGCTGGCTGATGGCCGTAGCCTCGTCGTCGCGTGAGGCATTGTCTACCACTATTACCTCCAGCGAGTCGCAGCCCAGCGGCAGGGTGTCCAGCAACTCGCAGGTGTCGTTAAGACCGTTGTAGTTGATGGTGATGACTGTCAGCAGGTATGTCTTGTTTGCGTTCATTGACCGTTAGCGGCAGTTTGCGAGCCATTGTCCTGCAAAATTACTTGTTATTTCTGAAAATACCAACATGCAGAGATAAAAAATTATCTTACGGAGATAATTTCGTAACATGCAGAGATAATTTCGTAACATGCAGAGATGATTTTTTTTCTCACAGAGATAAATTTTTTTCTCAGTGATTTGCTAACTTTGCACGCAGATATGAGATATGTAAGGTGGATAGTGCCGGCCATTGTGTTGCTGCTGCTTGTGGCCTGGGGCGGAATGAAGCTGCTGGAGAAACGGTGGGCATACGTCTTGCTGCCGGCAAAGGAGATGGAACCGTATCCTGTCGGGCCTAAGACGGGCGACTCGCTGCGCGTGCTGATGATTGGCGACAGCTGGGCAGGACTGCACCATGAGAGTGGCTGCGACCCACTGATGACACGGCTGCTGGCCGATGCCGTAGGCGGAAAGGCTGTCTTCGAGGCCAATGGCCGCGGAGGGGCAAAGAGTGGGGGCATCTACAGGCTGATGTTCCGCCAGACGGCTCCTGCTGCCGACATGCGCCATGGCTTTTGCACGCAGCCGCAGATAGAGCGGCGTCCGGACTACTGCATAGTGATGGCTGGCATCAACGATGCCGCGGCAAACTATGGCACAGAGGCATATTGCACTAACTACCGCCACATTCTGCAGCTGCTGCTAAGCGCTGGCATCAGGCCTGTCGTGGTGGAAATGCCTTTCGTGGACATCTGGAAATGGCGCGAAAAGCGGCCTTTTAAGGATTTTGTCGTCGATTGTCTGCGCTCGCTGATGACAGACTGCAAGATGTACGATGTGCGTCCGTACAGCGAGGCACTGCTCGACAGTCTTGCCGCCAGAGGACTGGCCGGCAAGGTGCTGACAGTGAGGAAGGAACAGTGGAATGCCGACGGGGCCGACGACAGCCGCGGACTCTATCTCGCAGACCGGATACACCTGAATGCGCGTGGCTATGCAGCACTCGACTCTTGTCTGGCTGCCACGATAGCCGCCGACTGGAAATCGGCTGGGAAGCAGCCCTAATGAAGAAACTTTATTCGCCCGATGACGCTGTGCAGGGCAATGCCGGCCAGTGAGCATCCGGCCATGAGCAGCAGCGTGACGGCGTCGTGCCACTGATGGCTGACGGTGAGCTGTCCGTTGTTGAATGCCGTGAAGAACAGTGTCTGGATGAGATATACTTCAAGGCTGGCGTTGCCAATCATGCGCACGGGCTTGGAAAGCAGGGGCAGGTGCTTCGACAGCTGGCAGAAGAGCCACATGAACAGCGGCAGCAGGAAAAACACCGAGTAGTATTTGAACTCGTAGATGCTTTTGTGCATGGGAAAGCACAAGGCAAAGACGGGAATGCCCAAGGCCATGATGGCGTAGAACGTCCGCGGCCCCGACTGCTGGCGGATGAGCATGGCGACATACATGCCCAGCAGGAATGCCGGAATGCGGTAGAAAAGGAAGTAGTGCGAACGGTCCATGGCCTGCTGCCGGGCGATGAAAAAGGCTGCAACTATGATGGCTACGGCAACGGCCAGCAGGATGTACTGCCGCGAGGGCGTGACCAGCCGCTTGATGAACGGTGCGGCCAGATAGAGCGCGACAATCGACGGCACATACCACTCGAACCATGGCAGGCCGGTCCAGAAGCCGATGGTGGTGTAGCGCAGCAGATAGGTGGGGAAGTCGTCGTGGAAGAGCAGCAGGCTGGCAGCAATGCCTACAAGATAATAGACGGGGAAGATGCGGCGCAGACGCTTGGCGTAGAACGGCAGCAGGCGGCTGTCCTTCTCCAAAGAGTAGAAGAGGCCGAGGCCAGACACGAAGATGAAGATTTCCACGCCGGCGTAGCCGTACTGTGCCAGGAAGCCCAGCGGCTTTATGGTGACGAAGCGGAAGTGCAGCATCATTATCCACAGGATGGAATATCCCATGAGGTCCGACCTGTAGGCCGACAAGTCGGAAAGGCTAAAACGCTTATACTCGTGAGGCACGCTTCTTCTCTAACTTCAGTCGTTTCTTTTCTTCCTGCTCGGCAAACAGCCCGTCTTCGTATTCTATCCACTCCTGCTCGAAGAATGGCAGCGCGTAGACTATGCTCAGACCGCCATAGAACAGCAGGCAGTTGGGGAACTGCATAAGCACCTGGTTGGCATAGCCGCCCAGCTGTATTGACACGAAGGCACAGCAAAGGCCCGCACCAATGCCGCGCAGCGACTTGCTCTTCAGCCGGAAAAGCACTATCCAGCTGGCCCCGGCAAACATCACGGCAGTGCAGATAAGGAATACCACGATGCCGACATAGCCAGTGCGTATCCAGATGAACACATACTCCGAGTCGGGAGGTATGGTGGCTAACTTGCGGAACTTGTTGTTGGCAGGGACGTTCTCATAGCCCATGCCAAGGCCTATTCCCCACGGGGCGTCGGCAAGGTATTTCTTCATCACTGCCTGGTTGATGGTTCGCTGGTTGGCCGAGGCGTCGTTCTTGTTGAAGCCGGAGCGCATGCGGCGTATGGAGGCATTGCCGTTGCCGATGGTGGTGAAGGCCAGTATGAAATAGACCGCTGCAAAGGCTATGGACACTGGCACGGCTATCTTTACCGACTTGGAAAGAATCACATAGACGGCAAAACCTGCAAAGAGGCAGAACGTGGCAGTACGGGTGCCGGAGGGGAACATGCCCCACGTGCATGCCAGGCCGACTATGAGGAAGAAGATGCGATGCTTGGTGACCCTGGTGTTGATGGCGAATATCAGGTATGCCACGGCCGTGGCCGCCATGCAGACGCCGAAGTTGGCCGCGTCGGAGAAAATGGAGAACAGACGTATCGTGGCACCGCCGTTGATGATGTGTGTCGTGCGGCCGCGGCCTTGCAGGAAGGCGTTCTCCATGGGTGTCAGACCCATGTGCTGCTGTTTCCACACCCAGAAAGCGGCAAAAATCGACAGGAAACCCCACACGTAGAGGTAGGTGACGAGCTTTTTGGGATTGGTAATATATAATATGTATACAATGAAGCCGTAGAACAGCTGGAAGGCCATCATGCGCGCGCCACTGTACCAGGCGCCGAACTGCATGCCAAGGCCGCAACTGTCGTTGAACAGCTCGATGGTGCAAAAGCCGCACCATATCATCAGCACATAGAGCATGATGTTGGCCGTGCGCTCAAACTTGGCATCCTGCACGTCGATGATGGCCATGGCCATCAGAGCCAGCTCAAGCATCTCGTTGGGCAGTGACGTGGGAATGCCCTGCACGGGAAAACTCTTCCACTGGATGAAATAATTGATGAGCATCAGCATCCAGAAGGCAAGCATGCGGTAGTGGAAGACGGCTATTACTCCAAGCACCAGTGCCGGCAGGATGCAGATGATGGCAAAGGCTGAGAAACCGGCGTTGATGAACTCGTAGATTGCCAACAAAAAGAGGAGGACGAGTAGTGATACTCTTCCTCCGTTGTTTTGTGCGTATGACTTGAACGCTGCTCTTGCCATAGCCCGTCAGCTATTATTTCGCATGCTCGTTCTCAGTAGCCGTAAGGCCTAACTGTGACATGCGGTATACGAAGTTGTTGAAGCGAGTGTATGGCGGCAGCTGGCCGACGAACTCCTCTACGGCGTAGCGGCTGGCCTCGGTAAGATACATGAACAGCGTGTTCTTGTGTTCTTCGTCAAGCATGGCCTGAACTTCCTTGAGGGCTTTCTGGTCGATGTCCTTCCATGTGCGGTTGGCACGTGTTACCATCAGATTGACGGTACCCATGTTCAGCAGTGCAGGAGATATGGAGTTGTCGTCAAGGTTCGGATACTCCACGATGGCTATCTCGTCGGGCAGGATGTCAGGACAGAGATCCTTGATGTCCTTTGCCAGGATGAAGCGACTGTCTTCGGCCAGGAAGTCTTCGTCATAGGTCAGACGGCGCACTTGCAGGCCGATGCTGATCCAGTAGTTCTCCAGTTCTTGTGCAAGGTAGCTCTTGCCATTGCCAGAGTCGGTGGAGATAAGGTTAAGCACATTTTGCTGGTCTTCCTTGAAGTGCGGCAGCAGTGCCTTGCTGAGCTGGCGGAGAGCCATGTCGGAAATGGTCTTGTTGAAGCGGCGGTAGCGGAGATTGCTTTCCTTCGGGAAGCAGCCCATCACCGGAACTTTCGTTATGCGCTCCGAGCGCATGCGGTCGCGGAGTGTGCGGTCAAGCAGCTCGATGATGAAGAACCACAGTGCGGTGAGCATGAACGTCAGCATGAAGGCGCCGAGGAGTATCATCAGTCGGTTCGTGGGCTGGGCGCTCAGTGGGAACATCGGCGGGTTTAGCACGCGCAGGGTTGCCGTCGACATCTGCAGGTTGCGCTGGCGCAGGCGTGCAGAGTTCAGTGCGCGGAGCATCTCTATGTAGTTTGACTCTATGAAGCCGATGTGGCGGTCTTTTCGGTCGAGGGTAGCTCCGATGGGCGCATAGAAAAGATACTGCTTGTCGAGGTTCTGCTTCATAATGTCGGTGGCAGTCATTTCGGCCTTTGTCTTTTCCAGCAGGAGCAACTGCTCAAGCCATCGCGACAGCATGTCGTTGGCCTTGACGCCTGTCTCGGTGCTGTACGTTGCTGCCTCGATGTCGCGGGTAAGCTCTGTAACGCGGCCAGTAGCTGCCTGCAGCTCGCGCTGAGCCTTGGCAAGCTCTTCCTGCGACTCCATGTTGTTGCCGCCGCCTTCACTGCTCATCAGGCGCAGGTTGGAAATGCGCGACTGCAAGCGTGATATGTCGCGGACCTGGCTGGTGAACTCGCGGTTTGAGCGTATCACCTGCGCGCGGTTGCCGAGGTGGCGCTCAAGATAGTCCAGCAGGGCCTTGGAAGTCGTGTAGTTCATCAGCTGGTCGTTGCGGAAGTTCTGCTGCTGCATTTCCAGCACGGTCAGCTGCTTGGTCTGCTCGCCGTAGTTGATGATGCGCTTGGAGATGTTGTAGCGGATCAGGTCGTCCTCGGCATTGGTAAGTATTCTGTACAGACGGGCAACCTCGCGTTCGAAGAACTTGATGACGTTGTTCGTCTCGCCGAAGCGTATCTGCTGGTACTGGCGTGCAAACACCTCGTTGAGAATGTCGAGAGTGTTGTATGCTATGCCGGCATCGTTGGCGGAGTAGCCGATGTCGATAATGTCACTGTTGTTCAGCTGAAGGACTTTCAGGCGTGCAGTGATGTTGTTGATGCCAAAGTATGGGTGGTAGTTCAGTATGCCGAACAGGTAGTTGTCCTGCGAGGGCTTCTCGTAGGCTTTCAGATTGGCATACGTTGCTGACTCGCTGTTGTGGTTGATGAGAGCCTTAACGTCGGCAGGCACCTGAGAGTTCAAGGCGCGGAAGTGTTCGGCGGAAATGTAGTTGTTGTCCTTGTTGGGATTGCCGTACATCATGCAGCGCGCAAACAGACGCAGCGACACCTCATGGATGGTGTTGTCGGTAGTGATGATAAGCATCAGGTTGGTAATGTTGGTCTGTGCATTACCTCCTGCGGCTCCGCTGCCGCCCTCGATGTTATATCCAGTTATCATGCCGGTATAAATCGTTGTGCTGGTGTCGTAGATGCGTTCCAGATTGCGGGTCATAAACCATGCAACGATTAGTGCTATCAAGGGAAGTATTACCAAATACCACCTTATTTTATATAAGAACCTGACAATATATCTGAATAAATCCATTGTAATTTGATAGTATTTCGTTTCAAGTTAGTATCGTTTGACTTTTGCTGGCGGACTTCGCTCTGAGGGTCATTTCCGCCTCTGGGCGCGTGCTGCCTTGCGGCGTGCAGCTTCGTCGGCCCTTTCCATCTGCCTGTATTTTTTCTCCTCAGCGGCAGCTTCCCTGCGGATGTTGCGCTCGACGGCACGGTTCTCTTTCCTTATCTGACGCTCTGACTTCTGCTCGTCTTCAAGCGTGATGTCAGTGGTAGTGTTGGTGAGAATTGGCGTATGTGTGAGAAGTTCCAGGGTAATGATGTCGGTAGTTATCTGTGTCTGCATCGTCTGATAGGTGCTTACGACGTCTACCTCGTGCAGCTTGGTGTAGGCAAAGTCTTCAATGCTCATGTTGCCCTGATGGAAGTCTTCCTGGTTCAGAGCGCCAGCGCCTTGGTAGATAGCTGCAGCCTCGCTCTGGGTTTTCAGTGCAACAAGGTTGTTGGTTATGCGGATGTAGAGCGATGCTATTTCCTTTTTCAGCTCTTCAAACTTAAAGTCTTTTTCGTATTTTGCCTGGTCTACTTCAATCTTCTTGCGCTTGATGGCTCCTTTGTAGTCGAGAATGTCTTCCAAAGGCACGCTGACGTTTACGCCGACGTTCCAGTAGCTTTGCTCATTGCCCTGATATTGGTAAAGGGTTGTATACTGCTGTGTCGAACTGTTGTTGCCCCACATGTCGGTCTTACCGTAGCTATAGCTGGCGTGGCCATAGACATACGAGAAGATATGCCGTTTTTGCTTTGCAACTTCAGCCTGTGCAAGCTCTTGGGCCTTTACTAATGAAAGAATCTGGGGGTTCTGCTTGGCGTTTTCATAAAGCACAGCAAGAGGGGGCAGGTGGAAGTTGGAGAAGTTTATGCTGCTGTTTTCAGAGGAATCGAAGAAACCGGCACTTATTCCACTGTTATTGAATTGCGCAAAGGCCGTTGTCGCGGCCATTAAGCAGATAGCTGCTGATAAGAAACGCCTTGTTGTTGTCATGTCTTTATAGTGTAGGACTTTTAGTCTGTTATTATTGGTGGGCTGTCGTCAGACGTTGCTTTTCTGGATGAACGACTTTAGCGTTCTGAAGATTATCTTCATGTCCAGTGCGAAGCTGTATGTCTGTCCGTAGGTGATGTCTAACTGCTTGCGCTCTTCGGCACTCATGTTTCCGCCCTTGCCGCGCTCCTCCACCTGCCACAGGCCTGTCAGTCCGGCAGGCGCCATGAAGCGGTCGATGCTGCTGTCGGCAGTAAGCTTCTCTGCTTCGTAGAGCGGCAGTGGGCGGTTGCCGACGATGGACATGTCGCCTTTCAGAATGTTGAACAGCTGCGGCAGCTCGTCGATGCTGGTCTTGCGGATGAAGCGGCCAACCTTGGTGACGCGTGGGTCGTTTTCGATCTTGACGAAGGCATTGTTGATTTCCTCTTCCTTTTGCTTGTTGAAATCGCTTTCAGCCATTACGAAGTCGTCGCCTACGAGCATTATCTCCTCGTCGCTGATCATCATCATCGACTCCATGCCGATGTTCATCATTTCTTGCTCAGCCTCTTCTCCAAGCGGCGCGGTCACCGTTGTCTTAGGCTCTTCCGCCTGTTGGCTGTCGTTGGCGTACTGGTTGTGGTCCTTGCTAAGCTCCTTCAGACGCTGCTCTGCGTCTGTGTACATGCTGCGGAACTTCAGGAAATCGAAAATGGTGTAGTTGGTTCCCACTCTCTTCGACTTGAAGAGTATCGGTCCCGGGCTTTCCATGCGTATGGCTATTGCAGTGATGATCATAACCGGTGAAGTGGCTATGATTGCCAGACTTGAGAAGAAGATGTCGAACAGCCTCTTCCAGATGGGAATCTTGAATTTCAGGATGTGGTATCGCGGAGCCTCGTCGTCGAACAGTATGTTCTCGCGGTCGGAAATGAAAAGAATTTTCTTGTTCAGCTCCGTTACCGAGGCGTCGCAGTGTATGGTGTCGTTGATGCCGCACTTCATGTATATGTCTCTCTCTTCCGACGTCATGTCCGTCGTGATGAGAATGATATATACGTTGCGGCATTTCTTGCGCAGGTAGGTGATGGCCGTAATGTCTTCGCTGCGGACATTTCTTTCGAAGAATACTATGAAATGCTCGTTGGCTACGTGGGGCGTACATATCTGGGCAGCCTCCTTGTATGCACTTGTCATGCGCACCAGCTGTCCCGGTATGTACTTCAGACGCTCCTGTGTCTTAGGGTTGCTGCCTAAGTAAACGACACCAATCATTTTGAATTTCTATTTACAGATTAGCCGATTTACGGAATTGCCCGTTCCTGCAAGCTTAGTTTGGAAGGATTTTCTTTACGCGTATTTTCAGCTCCATTGGGTTGAAGGGCTTGACGATGTAGTCGACAGCACCTATTTCCAACAGTCTGATGCGCTCTGACGTAGAGTCTTCGCTTGAAAGCATGATGACGGGGATGTGGCGGAACAGCTCGTTCTGCTTGATCCATTCCAGGAAGTCGTCGCCGCGCATTCCCGGCATTCTTATGTCAGAGATGATAAGGTCTGGAGTGTTTCCAGCCTGCAGCCACTTTACACCTTGCAAACCATCGGGCAGCCACTGGACGTCGTAGTCGCTCATAAGATAGATTGAAAGCACTTTAGCGATGGTTTCTTTGTCGTCAAGGATTAGTATCTTCTTTTTCATATTGAATGAAGTAAATATAAGCCAGTAGAATTAAGTTTCTTTCGTGCAAAGGTAAAAAATAATTTTTAATAGTAATCAAATAATAATAAAAAAATAATGAAAAACTGTAAAAAAATTGGATTTTAAAAATTATTTGGTGAATTTTGTGTTGCAAATTCTTGCTGCCGGCGATTTCGCCTGTCGGCTTGCGCGGAGAATAATCTTTACAAAAAATCATATTATGGCAAACAGGTATCTCTTAGGTTTCGATGTCGGCAGCTCTTCTGTAAAGGCATCGCTGGTTAGTGTTGAAACGGGAAAGTGTGCTGCTTCGGCGTTTTTCCCTGAGAAAGAGGCTCCCATAACGGCCGTCAAGGCTGGCTGGGCCGAGCAAGACCCGCAGATGTGGTGGGAAAATGCCAAGCTGGCATTGCGCAAGATTATGTCGGCAGCCTCTGTCGGCGGCGAGGACATCGCAGCCATCGGCATTTCCTATCAGATGCACGGCCTGGTATGCGTCGGCAGGGACTTGCAGCCGCTCCGGCCGGCCATCATCTGGTGCGACTCGCGCGCCGTGCCTTACGGCGAGCGTGCCTTCAACAGCCTGGGCAGCGAGAAGTGCCTCAGCCACCTGCTGAACTCGCCGGGCAATTTCACCGCTGCCAAGCTGGCATGGGTGAAAGAGAACGAGCCGGAGATATATAATAATATATATAAGGTGATGCTGCCGGGTGACTACCTGGCCATGCGCCTCAGCGGAGTGGTCAACACAACCGTCAGCGGCCTCAGCGAGGGAATGTTCTGGGACTTCAAGGAAAATTCCGTTGCCAGCTTCCTGCTCGACTTCTATGGCTTCGATGCGTCGCTCATTGCCGACATCGTGCCTACGTTTGCCGTGCAGAGCGTGGTCTCCGAAGCTGCCGCCGCCGAGCTTGGCTTGAAGGCCGGCACGCCTATCACATACCGTGGTGGCGACCAGCCAAACAACGCACTGTCGCTGAATGTCCTCAATCCCGGTGAGATAGCTGCCACGGCAGGCACCAGCGGCGTTGTCTACGGTGTGCTTGGCAATGTAAACTATGACCCGAAATCCCGCGTAAACACCTTTGCCCACGTCAACCATCGCGCAGACCAGACGCGCCTTGGCGTATTGCTGTGCATCAACGGCACAGGCATTCTCAACGCCTGGACTCACAGGAACATAACCCCCGACGTCGGCTATGCCGAGATGAACGACCTTGCCGCCACCGTACCCATCGGCAGCGAGGGTGTCTGCGTCATTCCTTTCGGCAACGGTGCCGAGCGCGTGCTTGAGAACAAGGAGATTGGCTGTTCCATCAGCGGCCTGAACTTCAACAAGCACAACAAGGCCCATCTTGTCCGCGCTGCTCAGGAAGGCATAGTCTTCTCCTTCTGCTACGGCATGGAAATCATGCAGCAGATGGGCATGGACATCAAGAACATACATGCCGGCAAGGCAAACATGTTCCTCTCTCCGCTGTTCAGGGATACGCTGGCAGGAGTCAGCGGCGCAACCATAGAGCTTTACGACACCGACGGCTCCGTGGGAGCTGCCAAGGGCGCAGGCATCGGTGCCGGCATCTATGCTTCTGCCGACGAGGCCTTTGCAACGCTTGAGAAGCTGCAGGTCATAGCTCCCGACGAAGCCCGCCGCTCAGAATATCTTGACGCCTATGCCCGCTGGAAGGAGCGTCTGTCAGCACTTCTTTAACTCGTAGCTCATGGACTCCAAGCGCATATTGTCGTTTCTCCAGCAGGTTATGGAGAACAATAACCGTCCATGGTTCTTGAGCCACAAGGCGGAATACGATGCTGTCCGTGCCGATTTCGAACATGGTGTGCAGCAGGCCCTTGAGCGCATAACGGCTTTCGACGCCTCCATTGCCCATCTGACAGTAAAGGACTGCACCTACCGCTTCTATCGCGACACACGCTTCTCGCCCGACAAGTCTCCCTACAAGAACCATTTCGGTGCCTATATTGCCGCCCACGGCAAGAAGGCCCTTCATGGCGGATACTACCTGCACCTTGAGCCTGGCGGCTGTATGGTGGCCTGTGGCAATTACTGGCTGCCCACCAACATTCTCACGGCATGCCGCAATGAGATGATGGCCAACACCGACCGCTGGCTGGAGTGCGTCGAGACCCCCGAGTTCCTGAAATACTACGGTGCCGCTGAAGATGCCGGCTGGGAGTCGGAGCAAGGCTTCGGCCTTGAGCGTCTGAAGACTTGCCCGGCAGGCTTTCCGCGCGACTGGCCCCACGTAAAATACCTTCGCATGAAGAACTACTGCTGCTGGCACCGCGTTCCAGACGGCTTCTTCAGCGGCGACGGCTGGCTCGACGCCATTGAGCCTATGTTCCGTGCTGCAAAGCCGATGATGGACTTCATGAACGACGTAATCGACGATTACGAGTAGCCTGTCAGCCATGCGCACGGCAATCATCGGCGGCGGAGCCGCAGGCTTCTTCCTGGCTGTCAGCCTCAAGGAAATGCTGCCCTCGATGGGCGTTACCGTCTTCGAGCGCACCGGCAAGGTGCTTTCGAAGGTCCGCATCAGCGGCGGCGGCCGTTGTAATTGCACGAATTCCTTTGATAATGTCTCCGACGTTTCACAAGTCTATCCCCGTGGGCATAGGCTTATGAAACGTCTTTTCAATGTCTTCGACTATCGCGATGCCTATCGGTGGTTCGAGGCTCACGGGGTGCCTCTTGTCACCCAGTCCGACGGCTGCGTGTTTCCTGCAGTTCAGGACTCGCAGGCCGTCATCGACAGCTTTCTCGGCCATGCTGCGCGCTTGGGAGTTGCCGTCAGCTGCAACACCAGGATAGAGAGCCTTGCCAGCCTGTCCGATTTCGATTTCGTTGCTGTAGCCACTGGCGGCTCTCCCTCCGGCAAGGGGCTGCAGTGGCTTGCCGACTGCGGCCATCAGCTGGAGCCGCCGGTGCCGTCGCTCTTCTCGTTTTCCATTGCCGACGAGCGTCTTCGGAGCCTGCAGGGCCTTGTGGCGCCTGCCGCCGATGTGTCGCTGCCAGGCACGAAGCTGCGCGCCTCCGGGCCTCTGCTGATTACCCACTGGGGACTCAGCGGCCCGGCCATACTGCGCCTTTCCAGCTATGCCGCGCGCCATCTGGCCGGTGCAGGATATGCGAGTCCGATATGCATCAGCTGGACCGGCCGTGCGGAAGATGAAGTCAGGGAGTCGCTGGTCAGCCTTGCCGCGGCCAATGGCGGAAAAATGCTGTCGACGGTCAGTCCCCTGGGACTGTCGTCGCGCCTTTGGGAATATCTTCTGGAGAAGTCCGTTGGCAGTCGCATGCAGCTGCGATGGTCGGACGTGGGGAAGAAAGACTTCAACCGCATTGTCAATGCCGTTGCCGCCGACGTCTGTCAGATTGTCGGCCGTGCGCCGTTCAAGGACGAGTTCGTCACCTGCGGTGGTGTTTCGCTGAAGTCGGTCAATTTGGCTACGCTCGAAAGCCGCAGCGTGCCAAACCTGTTCTTTGCCGGCGAGGTGCTTGATGTTGACGGCGTTACCGGCGGCTTCAACTTCCAGGCAGCCTGGACCACGGCCTACACCGTTGCACAGAGCATTTCCCAGAAGGCTGCTGCGCTCTCCGCGGTGTAAATGGCCGTCGTCGGCCGTTCACTTCTTCCTGATAACCGTCAGTCCGTCGCGCAGCGGAATGATGACACGATCCACACGCTCGTCGCCAGCCACGTGGTCGTTGAAGCTGCGGATGCCGATGGTCTGTTGGTCGCGGTCGTAGGCGGCGTCAGTCACGTGTCCGTCCCACAGAGTGTTGTCTGCAATGATGAAGCCTCCCTGCCGCAGCACTCCAAGGGCCATTTCGTAGGTTTCTATGTATGTGCGCTTGTCGCCGTCGATGAACGCCATGTCGAATGTCACTCCCAGTCGTGGAGCTTCCGTGATGGCGTTGCCGATGATGAACTTCACCCTGTCGGCCACCGGCGACTGCTCAATCCACGGCCGCGTGAAGTCCTCCAGCTCGTCGTTGATTTCGAATGTGTAGACGGTGCCTCCGTCCTTCAGTCCCTCGGCCATGCACATTGCCGAGTAGCCGCTGAAGGTGCCTACCTCCAGAATGTTCCTGGGTTCAATCATCTGCACAAGCATCTTCAGCAGTCGGCCTTGCAGGTGTCCCGATGCCATGCGCCCGTGCAGCAGATGTATGTTGGTGGCGCGCCACAGGCGGTAGAGATATTCCGGCTCAGCGTCCGAATGTGCCAGCACGTAGTCCTCAAGCAGCTTGTCTGTAGGCATGTCGGTTGCGGCTTACTGTTGGCTGTTTATCAGGAAGTCTGCCGCCAGCCGGTATGAGTCCAGGCCGAAGCCGCAGATTACTCCGCGGCAGGCAGCGCTGATCATGCTCTTGTGGCGGAACTCCTCGCGCTGGTGTACGTTGCTGATGTGTACCTCGATGACGGGTGCCTTCAGCGAGCGTATGCAGTCGGCCAGCGCAATGCTGGTGTGCGTGTAGGCACCGGCGTTCAGCACTATTCCGTCGCAGCAGAAGCCAACCTGCTGCATCTTGTCAATCAGCTCGCCCTCGATGTTGCTCTGGTAGTATTCTATCTCGTGGCCGGGAAACATGGCCTGCAGCTTCGGCAGGTATGCTTCGAACGACGACGACCCGTAGATGCCCGGCTCGCGTACGCCGAGAAGGTTCAGGTTCGGTCCGTTGATAATCTGGATTTTCATGTTCTTTTGTGTTGTTAGCGTCTGCAAATGTAGTTTTTTTCTTCGAGACGGCAATCATGCAGGATGGATTTTTTCTCTCTTCAAGAAAAAAAGGTGCTTTCTCTGGTCAAAAAAAGAATAAAATTCTTTGTTTTGCGCTCACTTAATCGTACCTTTGCAGCCATAAATCAGACAGTTATGGGAAATTTAGTAGCCATAGTAGGCCGTCCGAACGTAGGCAAATCGACCTTGTTCAACAGGCTTACCAAATCACGCCGCGCCATAGTCAGCGACGAGGCTGGCACGACGCGCGATCGCCAGTACGGCAAGTGCGAATGGAACGGCCGCGAGTTCAGTGTTGTTGACACTGGCGGATGGGTTGTCAACAGCGACGACATCTTCGAAGAGGAAATCCGCAAGCAGGTGCTTGTGGCCACCGAGGAGGCCGACATGGTGTTGTTCCTTGTAGACATCAAGAACGGCGTCACCGACCTGGACATGGATGTTGCCCAGATCTTGCGCACCTCGAAGCTGCCGGTGGTGCTGGTGGCCAACAAGGCCGACGACGGCAAGGACCTCTACGGGCAGTATGAGTTCTACAAGCTTGGCCTCGGCGACCCCTTCTGCGTCAGCGCGGCAACGGGCAGCGGCACCGGCGACCTGCTGGACTATGTGCTGGAAAAGCTTCCTGCACCGACTGTTGACGACACCGTCGACGGCACGCCGCGCTTTGCCGTCGTGGGCAGGCCCAACGCAGGCAAGTCGAGCATCATCAATGCCTTCATCGGCGAGGAGCGCAACATCGTCACCGACATTGCAGGCACGACACGCGACAGCATATACACCAAGTACGACAAGTTCGGCTTCGACTTCTATCTTGTCGACACTGCCGGCATCCGCCGTAAGAACAAGGTCACCGAAGACCTGGAGTTCTACAGTGTCATGCGCTCGATACGCGCCATAGAGAACAGCGACGTGTGCATCCTGATGATTGACGCCACACGCGGCATCGAGGCTCAGGATATGAACATCTTCCAGCTCATACAGAAGAACAACAAGTCGCTGGTGGTGGTCGTCAACAAGTGGGACTTAGTTGAGGACAAGTCGCAGATAGCCGTGAAAACCTTCGAGAGTGCTATCCGCGAGCGCATGGCTCCTTTCGTCGACTTCCCCATCATTTTTGCGTCGGCAGTCACCAAGCAGCGCATCTTCAAGGTGCTGGAAACCGCCAAGGACGTCTTCCTGCACCGCAAGCAGAAGATAGGCACGTCGAAGCTTAACGAAGTCATGCTGCCCATCATCGAGCAGACGCCGCCGCCAAGCATTAAGGGGAAGTATATAAAGATAAAATATGTGTCGCAGGTGCCGGACACGCAGATTCCTACATTCGTCTTCTACGCAAACCTGCCGCAGTACGTGAAGGAGTCTTACCGCCGCTTCCTTGAGAACAAGCTTCGCGAGAACTGGACGCTCACCGGCACGCCCATCAACGTGTTCATCCGCCAGAAGTAGCCGGCCGTCTTAGTTCTTCATCTTCCAGCCGCCGCTGCGCTCCACCATCGGCACGACAATTTCCTCAGCCGTGGAGTCGGCGTAGCCGAGCAGCACAAAGGTATAGACAATGCCCAGGGTGCTGTCACGCCGAGGCTCATTATCAGACAGCGTCACCGTGGTTAGTCCGCGGTGGCGTTTTTCTATGTCCCTGAGAAACATTTCCGTGGCATCCTTCAGCTGCCGCTGATAGTCGGCAGGCAGCGAGTCGTAGCCGTCGCGGCCTTGCAGGAAGCCGTCGACGTCCCTCTCGCCGTCAGTCAGCAGAGTGTAGTAGTCCCTGGCCTCTTCGGCGGCCTTCTGCTCGCCGGTCATGCCGGAGCAGGCGGCGAGAAGTGCCATTGCTATGATGAGTAAGTGCTTGCAGTTCATAGTTCACAGCTTTCGGCAGACGGTTCACTCTTCGCTGATGATAGCCTGCCGCATTTCCTTCAGCAGGTCGCTGGCGAAGATGAAGTCGGTGAGCTTCTTGTTCGTGGAGTGCATGATGTCTGCGCTGACGCCCTGCCATTCCTTGTGGCCTTCGTAGATGAAGATGATGTTCTCGCCGATGCCCATCACGGAGTTCATGTCGTGGGTGTTTATGATGGTAGTCATCTGAAACTCCCTCGTGATGCTGTGCAGCAGTTCGTCGATGACGAGGCTGGTCTTCGGGTCCAGTCCGCTGTTTGGCTCGTCGCAGAACAGGTATTTGGGGTTTAGCGCAATGGCGCGTGCAATGGCTACTCGCTTCTGCATGCCGCCGCTGATTTCGCCGGGGAATTTATTCTCAGCCCCCACCAGGTTTACGCGGTCAAGGCAGTCCATGGCGCGCTGCTGGCGCTCGCGGAGCGTCATCGAGCTGAACATGTCAAGCGGAAACATGACGTTCTCAAGCACCGACAGAGAGTCGAAGAGGGCTGCCGACTGGAAAATCATACCCATCTCACGGCGCATGTGTACTTTCTCAGATTTCGACATCTGCACGAAGTCGCGTCCGTCGTAGAGTATCTGGCCGCTGGTGGGTTCCAGCAAGCCTACGAGGTTCTTCATCAGCACGGTCTTGCCGCTGCCGCTCTGTCCGATGATGAGGTTTGTCTTGCCGTCCTCGAACACCGTTGAGATGTCCTTCAGCACGTCCTTGTCCTCAAACGACTTAAAGAGATTTTTTACTTCAATCATGAAAGCAACTGAGTTAGGAAGACATCGCTGCAAAGTATCAGCACGCTGGAGGTGACTACGGCATCGGTGGATGCCTTGCCAACATTTACGGAGCCGCCTTCCACAGTGTATCCGAAATACGACGGTACGGCGGAGATGATGAATGCAAAGAAGAGGCTCTTGATGATAGACATCCACACGAACCACGGCACGAAGGCATGCTGTATGCCCAGCGTGAGGTCGTCAGGCACGATGATGTGTCCGATGTATGCCGTGCCATAGGCGCCCACGATGCCCATCGCCGAGGAGAATATCACCAGCAGCGGCATTATGGTTATCATGCCGAGAATCTTCGGAAGTATCAGGTAGCATGCAGAGTTGACGCCCATAATCTCCAGCGCGTCTATCTGCTGTGTGACGCGCATGGTGCCTATCTCAGAGGCTATGTTCGAGCCAACCTTTCCGGCGAGTATGAGACACATGATGCTCGACGAGAACTCCAGCAGCATTATTTCGCGAGTCGTGTAGCCCGACACCCATCGCGGCATCCACGGCGACTGTATGTTAAGCTTCATCTGTATGCAGATGACGGCTCCGATGAAGAACGATATCAGCAGCACGATGCCTACGCTGTTGACGCCCAGCTGTGCCATTTCCTTGACGTATTGCTTCCAGAACATGCGGAAGCGCTCAGGCACGGCGAACGTGCGCCCCATGAGCATCAGGAAGCGTCCGAATGTCGTCAGCCAGTTGTGTAATAGCTTAATCATTTTGCATTTCTTCGATTTCTTTCTGTCGTTTGGCTTCTGCCAGCTGCTCGAAGTTCTTCTTCTGCAGCACGAAGTTGGTGCCTAAGTATTTTTCCTTGACGATGGGGTTGACGGCCAGCTCGTCGGGAGTGCCTTTGAAGAGTATGCGGCCTTCGAAGAGCAGGTAGGCACGGTCGGTGATGTTAAGCGTCTCGTGGACGTTGTGGTCGGTGATGAGGATGCCGATGTTCCTGTATTTCAGCTGCCAGACAATCTGCTGAATGTCCTCGACGGCTATGGGGTCGACGCCGGCAAACGGCTCGTCGAGCATGATGAACTTCGGCTCTATGGCCAGGCAGCGTGCAATCTCCGTCCTGCGGCGCTCACCGCCGGAAAGGCGGTCGCCGAGGTTTTTGCGCACCTTCTGCAGGCGGAATTCCTTGATGAGGCTCTCCAGCTTCTCCATCTGATAGTCGCGCGGCTTGCCAGTCATCTGCAGAACGCTGAGTATGTTGTCCTCGACAGACATCTTGCGGAATACCGAGGCTTCCTGTGCCAGGTAGCCGATACCTGCACGCGCGCGTTTATATACAGGATAGTCGGTGACTTCCTCGTCGCCCAGGTAGATGTGTCCGCCGTTGGGGACCACCAGTCCTGTAGTCATGTAGAACGATGTCGTCTTGCCGGCTCCGTTAGGGCCTAACAGGCCGACAATCTCGCCCTGCTTGACGTCGAACGACACGCCGTTGACCACCGTGCGGTTGCCGTAGACCTTCACCAGTTCTTCCGTGCGCAGTACCAGCCGCTCCGGCTCAGCCGCTGGCTGTGAAATATTTTCTTCCATATTGGCGGCAAAATTACTAAACGGCGAGAGAAATGCCAAATTTATTTTCTTTTTTTCATGTCGTCTGTAACGTTTTATGTCCTTCTTTAAAATTTCTTTGCAACCGCTGTCGGTCCGCCGCGGGCAGGGGCTCAGCACCGTTGCGGCACAAGAAAAGAGGACATGCCGCTCTTTTGGGGCATGTCCTCTCGCTATTTGTCGGTCTGCATGTATGCTGCAGAAGCCAGGCGTGCTTATTTGAAGAAGCTCTCCAGCAGTTCGTCGCTTATTACCGGTGCGTCGGTGTAGTAGCCGTTGCCGTCAGTGTCGGCATCGACGTTCTCTATTCCGATAGAGCCAGTCAAAATGTTCTGTCTTTTTCTCATAGAATTGATGTTTATTAGAAATGTTGTTTTGTTTACTGCGACAAAGTTAGCATGTTTTTGCCGGAAATGCAAGACGTAGCGGAGAAAAAAGTTTGCGCAGTGATGCCCGTTGGAAAGCAAAAATATTGACAAATTGAGAATGTATGCCCCTTGAGAATCGCGTTTTTCCAGAAAAATCTGTCGCTGGCGGAAAAATCTGCGAAAATGAGATGTTTTTGTAAGTTGCTTGCTGACAGGTGGTTGGCGCGAAGATGAGGCTTCCGGGTGTGCTGTTCGCGGAATTATCTTGCGGAGATAAAAAATTATCTCTGCATGTTACGGATTTTTCTCCGCATTCTAATCGTCTGCCAATGGGTGAAAAAAGTGTGGAAAAATTAGAAACCGACACGAAATCTGCACAAAACCTATGTCGGTGTGCAGTGTTTTGTAAAAAAATTTCATGTCGTGGCGGCGGCCGTGAGACGGATTTTTGCGGAAAACGGTCTGGCTCGGATTTTTCCGGGCGAAAACGGCATGCATGTTTTTCGGGTAAAAACAATTTACATTTCTGCCGTTTCGGCAGTGCTGCAAAGAGCCATGGCAAATGCGAAACTAAAATTAAATAAATAAAGCCGTCGCAGGGGTTCTAATACAAAAATCCAAACATCCAGAGGGGAATGCGGCTGCCATGGCCAACTTCTGTGTCGTCAACGGCAAGAAAGCTGCCGGGCAGGTCAGCTATCTGCTCAAACGACTTCTTTCTGCCGCCAACCTCAAACAGATATGTGTCATCAATCAGGAAGTCCCCCTTCAGCGGATACTTAACGTCGTGGCCAACATGTAGCTGGCTGTAGAAAAATGTCTCGCGCTCGTTGCCCTTGTTGACCATCGGGCATAGTACGTGCATCAGGTTTGCATTGCCAAGGAATATTTTGTCGGGCTTATACAGGAACTTGTAGTTTTTTGCCTTCGAGGTGAGCAGCGATAGTATCTGCGCTTTGTCGAGAGCATATAGCATGCGAAGGCCCAACTCGTTGTTGGTGGAGAGCTGCTTCCAGAGTTCAGACATGTTAGGCTCGAAGGGTACACGCTCGCTGATAATCATAACCAGCTTTTTCACTTTCTGAATGGTCTCGAACGACACACTCTCCACGGCTGGCAGGTCGGTGTCAATCACCACAGACACCGTCTCGCGCAGGCGAGCTGTGAAGTCATCGCCCACCTCCCTGAAGAAGGGGTAGTAACCGCAGCGCAGGTATGACTCTAAGAGGGGCGCCACCTTTATCTCCTGTAGTATCTGCATGGCATAGGTGACGTGGTTCTGCAGCAAGTCTGCCAGCGGAATGGCATCCACGTGCAGTGCATTCTCAAAGGCCAGATACTCACGAAACGACAATCCGTAGAGCGTGTATGCTGTCTGGCGCCGCGAGAGATCCGCCTTGGCGTTGTCCTGAATGAGCAGCGAACTGCTGGTATAGACGATGCTCATGTCGGGATAGCTGTCGTAGATGTTCTTCAATGTCTCTGCCCACTGCTCATAGCGGTGAACCTCGTCGAGATAGAGCCGCGTAATGCCGTGCTGGTCGGCCCAGTCGACAAGGTCTATCAGAGAATGTGTGGCAAACCAGAGGTCGTCAAGCGATGCGTAGAGCGTCTGGTCAATGTTCTCGTAGTTCTCCTTGATGTGCTGCAGCAGCATAGTTGTCTTGCCCACTCCGCGAGCGCCCTTGATGCTGATAATGCGCGCATTCCAGTTGATCTTTGTGTAAAGATAGCGCTTGAAGTGCAGGTTAATTTTTGCTATCCTGCGGTGATAGTTGTTGAAGAGAGGCTGCAATTCTGTGGAATCCATACGCTGACGGGCTTAAGTTTGACGCCTGCAAAGCTACGCATTTATATTTTGAACTGCAAATATTTTGCGGATTTTTATATTTTCAACTATAAAAATGTTGGCTTGTCCATTGTTTCTGCCAGAAGTGGAAGCCTGCAATCAGGACTGTCGTCCTTTAACTTCCTTTACTTCTTTAACTTCCTTAACTCCTTTTCACCTTATAAAAGTTGAATGTATTTATTAAATAACGCTAAAAAAATACTCCTAATCCCCTCTTTCTATAATAATATGTGTACCTTTGCAGCCACTTTTTGCGAAACGTATAATAATATAATAAGGTATATAGACAATGAATATCACATTTGAAGCCGCTGACAAGGTGAATGGCCTGATGACCATCACTCTTGAGAATGCCGACTACCAAGGCGAGGTAGAGAAGACACTGAAAGACTACCGTAAGCGTGCCAACATCCCTGGTTTCCGTCCGGGACAGGCACCTATGAGCATGATAAAGCGCCAGTTTGGCACATCCGTGAAGGTCGACACCGTCAACAAGCTGCTCGGCGAGAAGCTTTACGAGTATGTCCGTGAGAACAACATCCAGATGCTTGGCGAACCTCTGCCCAGCGAGCAGCAGGAGCCTCTCGACTTCGAGGGCGACGGCGCCCTGACGTTCAAGTTCGACATAGCCGTGGCTCCGGAGTTCACGGCATCGCTGAGCGGCAAGGACAAGATAGAATACTACAACATCAGCGTCGACGACAAGCTCATCGACCAGCAGGTGGAGATGTACCAGAGCCGCGGCGGCCAGTATGAGAAGGTAGAACAGTACGACGAGAACGAGCGTGACATGCTGAAGGGCGACCTCCGCGAGCTTGCCGCTGACGGCAGCGTCAAGGAGGGCGGCATTGAAGTCAGCGACGCAGTGATTATGCCTCAGTACATCAAGGCCGACGACCAGAAGAAGCTCTTCGACGGTGCGAAACTCGGCGACATAATCACCATGAATCCGCGCAAGGCTTATCCCGAGAGCGACGTCGAGGTGTCGAGCCTGCTGAAAATCAAGAAGGAAGAGGTTGGCGGGCACACAGGTGACTTCACCTACCAGATAACTGAGATAAGCCGCTTCACGAAGGCCGCTGTCGACCAGAAGCTCTTCGACCAGGTGTTCGGCGAGGGCAATGTCAGCGACGAGAAGGCTTTCCGCGAGAAGATCGGCGAGCAAATCAGCCAGCAGTTCCACTCAGACAGCGACTACAAGTTCCTGCTGGATGTCCGCAAGCACATGGAGAAGAAGGTCGGCAAGCTCACCTTCCCCGAGGCTATACTGAAGCGCGTCATGCTGCAGAACAACAAGGACCGCAAGGATGCCGAGAAGTTCGTCAACGACAACTTCGCCGCCAGCATCCGTGAGCTTGGCTGGCACCTCATCAAGGAACAGCTCGTCAGCGCACAGGGCATCAAGGTTGAGGACGACGACCTGAAGCAGGTTGCCAAGGAAGCCGCACGCGTACAGTTCGCACAGTACGGCATGTCCAACGTTCCCGACGAGTACCTTGACAACTACGCCCAGGAGATGCTCAAGGACCGCAAGAACATCGACTCTCTCGTCGACCGTGCCGTCGACGTCAAGCTCACGGCAGCCCTCAAGCAGGTCGTCAAGCTCGACGAGAAGACCGTCTCTATGGAGGAGTTCCAGAAGATGCTGCAAGAGAAATAAGATTTTTTAAGAAAAAAACATATTTAAAAACAGCAGGGTTACCAATCTTTTTTCGTAATTTTGTATTTACATATTGCGGAAAAAGGCTGGTAGCCTTGCAACTTTTTTGTATAACAACAATGACACTACTATGAACAACGATTTCAGAAAATACGCAACAGGCCATCTCGGCATGAATGGCTTTACGCTCGACCAGGTGATGAGCGCACAGGCTCAGTACCTGAACCCCTACATCCTTGAGGAGCGACAGCTGAACGTCACACAGATGGACGTCTTCTCGCGACTCATGATGGACCGCATCATATTCCTCGGCACGCAGATTGACGACTACACCGCCAACACGCTGCAGGCACAGCTGCTATACCTTGACTCGGTGGACTCCGGCAAGGACATCAGCATCTACCTCAACTCCCCCGGCGGCAGCGTCACTGCCGGACTGGGCATCTACGACACCATGCAGTTCATCTCCAGCGACGTGGCCACCATCTGCACGGGCATGGCCGCCTCGATGGCTGCCGTGCTGCTCGTGGCCGGAGCTGAGGGCAAGCGCTCGGCACTGCCGCACAGCCGCGTGATGATCCACCAGCCGCTTGGCGGAGTGCAGGGACAGGCCAGCGACATCGAGATAGAGGCCAAGGAGATTATGAAGTTCAAGAAAGAACTCTACACCATCATCAGCGAACACTCGCACACGCCATACGACAAGGTGTGGAACGACTCCGACCGCAACTACTGGATGACCGCTGAGGAAGCCAAGGAGTATGGAATGATTGACCAGGTGCTGAAGAAAAAATAAATAACGAACCACTGAACGATGGCAAGAAGAACGTGTAATTTCTGCGGACGCTCAGACAAGGAAGTCGGGCTGCTGATAACAGGCGTCAACGGCAACATCTGCGAAGACTGTGCCGTGCAGGCCTATCAGGTGGCCACTGCCAACGGCTTCGGTCCCGACGCTGAGCGCGACGGAAAGCAGAAGAATGCCAAGGGCGCTGCTGAGAAGCCGCTGCCCAAGCCGGCGGAGATAAAGGCTCACCTCGACGACTACGTCATTGGACAGGACGAGGCCAAGCGCTATCTCTCCGTGTCAGTATATAACCACTACAAGCGCCTGCGCCAGCCGGAGACCGACGACGGCGTGGATATAGAGAAGTCGAACATCATCATGGTTGGCTCCACCGGCACCGGCAAGACGCTGATGGCACGCACCATCGCAAAGATGCTGGACGTGCCGTTCACCATCGTCGACGCCACCGTGTTCACGGAGGCAGGCTACGTCGGCGAGGACGTGGAGAGCATCCTGACACGCCTGCTGCAGGTGGCCGACTACGACGTGAAGGCCGCCGAGCAGGGAATAGTGTTCATCGACGAGATTGACAAGATTGCCCGCAAGTCGGACAATCCCTCCATCACGCGCGACGTCAGCGGCGAGGGCGTGCAGCAGGGACTGCTGAAGCTGCTCGAAGGCACCACCGTCAACGTGCCGCCGAAGGGTGGCCGCAAGCATCCCGACCAGGAGTATGTGCCGGTGGACACGCGCAACATCCTCTTCATCTGCGGCGGGGCCTTCGACGGCATCGAGCGCAAGATTGCACAGAGACTGAACACCCATGTGGTAGGATACAACTCTGTGCAGAACGTGAGGCGCATCGACAAGGAGAACCTCATGCAGTACATTGCGCCGCAGGACCTGAAGTCGTTCGGACTAATACCGGAAATCATCGGACGCCTGCCGGTGCTGACATTCCTGAACCCGCTGGACCGTGACGCACTCACCAGAATACTCACCGAGCCGAAGAACTCCATCATCCGCCAGTATGTGAAGCTCTTCAAGATGGACGGCATAGAATTGACGTTCACCCCCGAGGCGCTGACGCTCATCGTCGACAAGGCCGTGGAATACAAGCTCGGCGCGCGCGGACTGCGCTCGATAGTTGAGAACATAATGATGGACGCCATGTTCGACGCCCCCACCAAGCACCCCGACAAGTTCGAGGTCACTGCAGACTATGCACAGCAGCAGCTGGCCAAGTCGCACCTAACATAGGGTGACGTCACCCAACATCCGAAAAGTCTATGCCTAAAAAGAAACTAAACCTCACGGAAGCCCTCAAGCAGTACTTCGGCTTTGACAAGTTCAAAGGCGATCAGGAGGCTGTAATCCGCAACGTCCTTGATGGCAAGGACACCTTCGTGCTGATGCCTACCGGCGGCGGCAAGTCGCTATGCTACCAGCTGCCGTCGCTGCTCATGGACGGCACGGCGATAGTCATCTCGCCGCTGATAGCCCTGATGAAGAACCAGGTGGACGTCATCAGCTCGATGAGCGATGAGGGAACGGCACACTACCTGAACTCGTCGCTCAACAAGTCGGCCATCGACCAGGTGAAGGCCGACATCCTTTCTGGCAAGACAAAACTGCTGTATGTCGCCCCGGAGTCGCTCACGAAGGAAGAGAACGTAGAGTTCCTCCGGCAGGCGAAGATTTCATTCTATGCCATCGACGAGGCACACTGCATCTCCGAGTGGGGACACGATTTCCGCCCTGAATATCGCCGCATACGCCCAATCATCAACGAGATAGGCGTTGCGCCGATCATCGCGCTGACGGCCACGGCCACCGACAAGGTGCGCACGGACATCAAGAAAAACCTCGGCATCAGCGACGCCGCAGAGTTCAAGAGCTCGTTCAACCGCCCGAACCTCTACTACGAAGTGCGCCCCAAGACCTACGACGTCGACAAGGACATCATACGCTTCATACGCCAGAACAGCGGCAAGAGCGGCATCATCTACTGTCTGTCGCGCAAGAAGGTGGAAGAGCTGGCAGAGATACTGAAGGCCAACGACATCAAGGCCGCTGCCTATCATGCCGGACTGGAGACGTCGCTGCGCTCGCAGACGCAAGACGACTTCCTCATGGAACGCATCGATGTCATCGTGGCCACCATAGCCTTCGGCATGGGCATCGACAAGCCCGACGTGCGCTTCGTGATACACTACGACATTCCCAAGTCGCTGGAAGGATATTACCAGGAGACGGGACGCGCTGGCCGCGACGGCGGCGAGGGCATCTGCATGACGTTCTACTCGCGCAAGGACCTGCAGAAGCTTGACAAGTTCATGGAGGGCAAGCCCGTCGCCGAGCAGGACATCGGCAGACAGCTGCTCGCCGAGACGGCTGCCTACGCCGAGAGTTCAGTATGCCGCAGGAAGATGCTGCTGAACTACTTCGGCGAGGAATATCCCGCCGACAACTGTCACAACTGCGACAACTGCCTGCATCCGAAGACGAAGGTCGACGGCACGAAGCAGCTGCTGATGGTGCTGAAGGCGGTGCTGGCACTGAAGGAGAATTTCAACGCAGAGCATGTCATCGACTTTCTGAAAGGCCGTGACACGGAGGAGATAGCAGCACACAAGCACGACGAGCTGGAACTGTTCGGCTCAGGGGCTGACAGCGACGCTAAACTCTGGAACCCCGTAATCCGACAGGCAATGATAGCTGGCTATCTGAAGAAGGACGTCGAAAACTATGGGCTGCTGAAGATTACGGCTGCAGGACGCAAGTTCGTCAAGAAGCCGGAGCAGTTTATGATTGTTGAAGACCGCGAGTTCACCGACGACTACGACGTGATGCCCGACCATGAGGGTGCCATCGATGCACTGGACCCGACGCTCAGCGCCATGCTCAAGGACCTGCGCAAGAAGGTGTCGCGCCAGCTGGAGCGTCCGCCGTACGTCATCTTCCAGGATGTATCCATAGAGCAGATGGCCACCGACTACCCGATAACACTGGAGGAGCTGAAGAACATCCAGGGCGTCGGCGAGGGCAAGGTGCGCCAGCCGTATGCGCAGCAGTTCGTGGACTTGATAAAGAAATACTGCGAGGAGAACAACATTGAGCGCCACAGTGAGTTCCGCGTGCGCACGGTTGCCAAGAAGTCGATGCTGAAGGTGAAGATCATCCAGGCCGTCGACCGCCAGATAGCCCTCGACGACATTGCCACGGCACAGGGAATAGGCTTCGACGACCTGCTGGACGAGGTGGAGGCAATAGTCTATAGCGGCACGAAGCTGAACATCGACTATTTCCTCGACGAGGTGATTGACGAAGACCGCCTGGCTGACATCTACGACTATTTTGCCGACAGCGACACCGACTCCCTTGAGACTGCCATCGAAGAGCTTGGCGGCGACTATACCGAGGAGGAAATACGGCTCGTCAGGATAAAGTTTATTTCCGAAATGGCTAACTAAGCACAGGGAAACAAGGTATACAAAATTGTTTTATACTATTACTATGAGAATAAAAAACAGAGAAACGAAATTATATTACTTTGCCGTGGTGCTGTTCCTGCTGTTCAGCCCCATGACTGCGCAGGACGCCGACGCACAGCTGTTCAAGCGCCTCTTCAAGAAGAAGGCTAAGACGGAACAGCAGCAGACAGCCGTCAACGACGGCATCGACGACGAGCTGCAGCTGGCAATGAAGGACGTGACCACGCTTCCCGACAACAGCAACAACCGCAACGCCTTCCTGGAAATACCGCTGGGCATCAAGGCTTCAAACTTCGAGAGGCAGCTGTTGGCAAAGGGCTTCGCAGAGCGCAAGCATGACGGGCCGCAGACGGGAAAGTCGTACATCTATGACGGTGAGGTCTTCGGACAGCAGGCAACGGTGACGCTGGCAGTGTCGGAGAAGACACAGCGCGTGTATGCCGTCGACATCGCCGAGGCTGCCAACTACGACAAGGCTGGCGTCGACCGCCGCTTCCAGCAGCTGAAGGCAGAGCTGCGCAAGGTCTATGGGGCCGGATACGTCGACAATCAGGGCGAGGCGTACACCATACAGACGCAGCTCGGCACGGTGAGCATGCACTACGAGCGCGCCTCGGGGGTGTCGGTATATAACATCGGCTTCGCACTCGACGATGCAAAGGCATACCTGATGGCTTACAACGAGATGGACGACAAGGAATACGAAGAGGCTCCGCGCGCCATCACCAACGGACTGGCTCCGGCATGCAACCATACCGACATCGTGGGACTGGGAGTCCGCCTGCTGCAGAACGCCACGCTGAAAGGCGTGCAGACGGTGGCGAAAAGCTACGACTACACCGTCGGCAAGGCTACCGCAAAGGCAGTGCCGGCATCGTTTGCCATGGGTGCCTATAAGGCAACGGTCACCATGACGCGCCGCCGCCAGCAGATAACTGCCGTCACCATTGCCGCCAACGACGATGCCGCTGCCGTCGGCAAGGACCTGCAGACCTACGGCTTCACGACTGCCGGCAACAAGACGTGGCGGCAGGGGCGCATGACGGCTACCGTTGGCACCGACAAGCAGGGCAGGGTAGTGGTGACAATGAAGTAAAGCCATTATTTTTTATTTTTTATTTTTTATTACATAAAAATATCTTGCCGTCTCGGAAAAAATGACTAATTTTGCACGCAATAAAATTTAAGGAGTATTTTTTTATGTCATCATTTATTGCAGACAAGATTGTCATGGACGGACTGACATTTGACGACGTCCTGCTTATTCCAGCTTATTCAGAAGTACTGCCGAAGACGGTGGAGTTGCGAACAAGGTTCTCGAGGAACATCGAGCTGAACATCCCGTTCGTCACCGCCGCCATGGACACCGTCACCGAGAGCCGCATGGCCATCGCCATAGCACGCGAGGGCGGCATCGGCGTGATACACAAGAACATGTCGATAGAAAACCAGGCCCGCGAGGTGGCCATCGTGAAGCGCGCCGAGAACGGCATGATCTACGACCCTGTGACCATCCGCCGCGGCTCGTCCGTAAAGGATGCTCTCGCCATGATGGCTGAGTATCACATCGGCGGCATCCCCGTGGTCGACGACGAGAACCATCTGGTGGGCATCGTCACCAACCGCGACCTGCGCTTCGAGAAGCAGCTGGACCGCACCATCGACGACGTGATGACCAAGGAAAACCTGGTGACCACACACCAGCAGACCGACCTCATGGCTGCTGCCGACATACTGCAGAAGAACAAGATTGAGAAACTGCCTGTCGTCGACAAGGACAACCGACTGGTGGGACTCATCACCTACAAGGACATCACCAAGGCCAAGGACAAGCCCATGGCCTGCAAGGACAGCAAGGGCCGTCTGCGCGTGGCTGCAGGCGTCGGCGTAACCACCGACACCCTTGAGCGCATGCAGGCTCTGGTGAATGCCGGTGCTGACGCAATAGTCATCGACACTGCCCACGGTCATTCAAAGGGAGTCGTCGAGAAGCTCCGCGAGGCAAAGGCATCGTTCCCCTGCATCGACATCGTCGTAGGCAATATTGCCACGGGCGCTGCCGCCAAGATGCTGGCAGACAACGGCGCTGACGCCGTGAAGGTCGGCATCGGCCCGGGCAGCATCTGCACGACGCGCGTCGTTGCCGGCGTCGGCGTGCCGCAGCTGAGTGCCGTCTACGACGTGTTCAGCGCACTGAGGGACACTGACGTGCCTCTGATTGCCGACGGCGGACTGCGCTATTCGGGAGACATCGTGAAGGCTCTTGCTGCCGGCGGCTCAAGCGTGATGATTGGCTCGCTCGTTGCAGGCACGGAGGAAAGCCCTGGCGACACAATAATATATAATGGACGTAAGTTCAAGTCTTATCGCGGCATGGGCTCGCTGGAAGCTATGGAACACGGCTCCAAGGACCGCTATTTCCAGGCCGACACCAAGGATGTCAAGAAGCTTGTGCCGGAAGGCATCGCCGGACGCGTGCCTTACAAAGGCACCGTGCAGGAAGTCATCTACCAGATGGTTGGCGGTCTGCGCTCGGGCATGGGATACTGCGGTGCGGCAACCATCAACGCCCTCCACGACGCCAAGTTCACACGCATCACCAATGCCGGCGTCAACGAAAGCCATCCGCACGACATTACCATCACCAGTGAGGCTCCTAACTACAGCCGTCCGAACGATTGATGGCGTTTGCTGAACGGCAGACGGTAAATTAGAATCACCGAAAACATCGTAAAAAAGAAATGAAACCAGCACTTATAGCAGTAGCGGCACTCATGGCCGTGCAGTCCCTGTATGCAGCGGCTCCGTCACAGCCGGATGATAACGACCCGATAGTCATGAAGATTGCCGGAGTGGACGTGCCGCGCTCCGAGTTTGAATACTCTTACAACAAGAACAACACCGAAGGCGTCATCGACAAGAAGACCGTCGAAGAGTATGTAGAGCTGTTCATCAACTACAAGCTGAAGGTGCAGGCAGCCATGGATGCACACATCGACACCACGACGGCTTTCCTGACAGAGTTTGCGCAGTATCGCGACCAGCAGGTCGTGCCGGCCTTTGCCACCGATGCAGACATGGAGCGCGAAGCCCATCGCATCTATGACCAGACAATCACAAACATCGGCCCTGACGGACTGATACGCCCTGCACACATTCTCATCATGCTGCAGCAGCAGGCCACCGCCGACGAGCAGCAGCAGGCTAAGGTGCGCATAGACTCCATCTACAAGGCTCTGCAGAATGGTGCCAACTTCGAAGAGCTGGCGCGCAGTCTGTCGCAGGACCCGGGCTCTGCTGCTCAGGGCGGCGTCGTAGGATGGTGCAGCCGTAACCAGCTGGTGAAGGAGTTCGAAGACGTTGCCTTCCAGCTGGATTCGGGCAAGATAAGCGCACCGGTGCAGTCGCCATTCGGATGGCACATCATAAAGATGGTGGAACGCAAGCAGCTGGAACCCTATGAGTTCCACCGCGAGAGCATTCTCCGCTTCCTGGAGCAGCGCGGCGCACGCGAACGCGTCAGCGAGACGATAATTAAGGAGACACTCGACAAGGCCAACGGAACATTGACACGTGAGGAACTGCTGGCGCAGAAGGCTGACGCACTCTCTGCGGAAGACCCGGAGATGCGCTATCTCATAAAGGAATACCATGACGGACTCCTGCTCTACGAAATCAGCAACAGCACTGTATGGCAGAAGGCCACGCAGGACGAGCAGCTGCTGGCGAAGTTCTTCAAGAAGAACCGCAAGCGCTACCAGTGGGACGAGCCGCGCTTCAAGGGCATGGCCTACCACGTCAAGCAGCAGGCCGACGTGGCCGCTGTAGCCCGCTGCGTGAAGAAGCTGAAGTTCGACCAGTGGAACGAAGCCCTGCGCACCACGTTCAACAACGACTCCGTGATACGCATCCGCGTCGAGAAGGGTCTCTTCAAGAAAGGCGACAATCCGCTCATCGACCGTGAGCAGTTCGGAGTTGCCGACGCCAAGGTCGACAGCGTCAAGGGCTATCCCATCGACGCCACCTACGGCAAGCTGCTCAAGAAGCCCGAAGACTTTACCGATGTTCGCGGTCTGGTGACTGCCGACTTGCAAGAGGAAATGGAACGTCTCTGGGTGGCAGACCTTCGCAAGAAGTACGCCGTGGAGGTCTACAAGGACGTTCTGGAGACAGTCAATAAACACTAAAAAGCAATAATGGGAATATACAATATGCGGCTTAGAGCAGTGTTTTCCGCTATACTATTCGCTGTTCACTGTTCACTATTTGTCAGCCCCGCAGGGGCGCAAAACGTTGTCGACGAAGTGATATGGGTTGTCGGCGATGAGGCTATCCTGCTTTCCGACGTAGAGGCCATGCGCATACAGGGCCAGCAGGAGGGAATGCAGTGGAAAGGCGATCCCGACTGTTCCATCCCGGAGCAGATAGCTGTGCAGAAGCTGTTCCTCAATCAGGCAATCACCGACAGCATTGAAGTTACGGAGTCGGAGATTACGCAGGGCGTGGAGCAGTATCTCGAGAACATGATCAGCGTCATCGGCTCGAGGGAGAAATTAGAAGAATACCACCGCAAGAGCATCAGCCAGATACGTGCCGACCTGCGCGAGTCGTACCGCGAGCGCCAGATGGTTCAGGGCATGCAGCAGAAGCTTGTCAAGGACATCACGGTGACGCCGGCAGAGGTGCGCCGCTACTTCGCAGCACTGCCGCAGGACAGCATTCCTTTCGTGCCTACCGAGGTGGAGGTGCAGATCATCACCCAGAAGCCAAAGGTGGCTCAAGAGGAGATAGACCGCGTGAAGGAAGAGCTGCGTGACTACGCCAACCGTGTGAATAACGGACAGGCAACATTCCAGACGCTGGCACGCCTGTACAGCGAGGACCCAGGCACTGCGCGCCGCGGCGGCGAGCTTGACTATACGGGCCGCGGCATGCTCGACCCGGCATTTGCCAACGTGGCCTTCAGCCTTACCGACCCCAAGCGCGTGTCGAAAATCGTAGAGTCCGAGTTCGGCTTCCACATCATACAGCTCATCGACAAGCGCGGCGACAAGGTGAAGGTGCGCCACATTCTCCGCAAACCGGTGGTCAGCGACTCCGCAATAGTGAATTCCCTGGCGCGTCTGGACTCCATACGCACCAGCATCCAGAATGGCGAGTTCACCTTTGAAGCCGGCGCATCAGTGATTTCCGACGACAAGGACACCCGCAACAACAACGGCCTTATGGCGAACATCACCCAGGAGGGTCGCACGTCGCGCTTCCGCCTTGCCGACCTGCCGGCCGACGTAGCGAAAGCCATCGACACACTTGCCGTTGGCGGCGTGTCGGCACCGTTCCAGATGATCGACGAGCGCGGCAAGACCGTCTGCGCCATCGTGAAGCTGAAAAGCCGTACGGAAGGCCACAAGGCAACCATCACCGACGACTATCAGATAATGAAGAATGTCGTGCTGGAACGCCGTCGCGCCGACCGCATCCACGAGTGGGTCGTCAGCCGCATTAAGTCTACCTACGTCCGCATCAACGAACGCTACCGCAACTGCGACTTCGAATACGAAGGGTGGGTGAGATAGCAGGCTTCGCCCTAATGAAAGGTGAAGGGTGAATAGTGAAAAGTGAAGGGTGATGATGAACCGCCATGACATAAGCTTGAATAGAGTTTTTTGGATAGTTCTTGCTATACTATTCACTATCCACTGTTCACTATTCATTAGCGCCGCAGGCCCGCAGCGTCGCAAGACGCAGCCGCAGGACAAGCGCGTCTATCTCATCCATTCCGACAATCTCCATTACGACCAGTATCGCAACGGCGGTGCGCAGGTGCTGCACGGCAATGTCCACTTCCGCCATGTCGGCGCGCATCTCTACTGCGACAGCGCCCACTTCTACGAGCCCACCAACAGCTTCGAGGCCTTCGGCCATGTGCGCATGCAGCAGGGCGACACCCTGCGGCTCACCAGCGACTATGCCTACTACGACGGCGACCAGCAGATAGCCCACGCACGCTATAATGTGGTGCTGAAGCACCGCAAGTCGACGCTGTATACCGACTCGCTGGACTACGACCGCATGTTCAACTTCGGCAACTTCTTCGAGGGCGGCAAGCTCGTCGACGGCTCGTCGGTGCTTACCAGCGACTGGGGCGAATACCACACGGACACGAAGATGGCCATGTTCTATTACGACGTCCGCCTGCGCGACAAGGACATGTTCCTCACCACCGACTCGCTGTATTACGACACGCAGACCTCAAGGGCGCACATCATCGGACCCTCCAACATCACCTCCGGCAGCAGCCGCATATACAGCGAAGACGGCTACTACAACACCAAGACCAAGCAGTCGGAGCTGTTCAACCGCAGCGTCATCCGCGACAAGGGGCGCACGCTCGTCGGCGACAGCGTCTACCACAATGCCATCACCGGCACAAACTATGCCTACAACAACGTTGTCTACACCGACTCCGTGAACAACAACATGTTCACCGGCGACTATGGCGAGTACAACGACTCCACGGGCTACGCCATGGCCACCAAGCGCGCCGTGGCCATCGACTATTCGCAGCGCGACACGCTGTGGATGCACGCCGACACGTTCAAGATTTTCACCTATAACATCCGCACCGACTCCGTCTACCGTGTGCTTCACGGCTACAACCACGTCCGCGCCTTCCGCCGCGACGTGCAGGCCGTCTGCGACTCAATGGTCTACACGTCGCAGGACTCCTGCATGACGCTCTACCACGACCCCATCCTCTGGAACATGAACCAGCAGCTCTTCGGCGACGAGGTGCGCGTCTACATGCGCGACAGCACCATCGACTGGGCGCACGTCGTGGGCAATGCCTTCTCTGCCGAGCAGATGCCCGACTCGGTGCATTTCAACCAGGTGTCGTCGAAGGACATGAAGGCATTCTTCAAGAAGGGCGACATCCGTGAGTCGCACGCCATCACCAACGTGCAGATAGTCTACTATCCCGTCGACGACTCCGACAGCACGCTCATAGGCCTTAACTACACGGAGACGCCACTGCTGAAGATGTTTCTCGAGAACCGCAAGATGAAGCGCATCTGGATGGAGAAGCCCTCAGGCACTCTCTATCCCATGACACAGATACCACGCGACAAGTATTTCCTGCCGCGCTACGAGTGGTTCGACTACATCCGCCCCCTCGACAAGCACGACATCTTCAACTGGCGGCCCAAGAAAGTGAAGAGTGAGAACCATGACTGACGTAATACAACTACTCCCTGACAGCGTTGCCAACCAGATAGCGGCCGGCGAAGTCATTCAGCGGCCGGCCTCCGTCATCAAGGAGCTGGTGGAGAATGCCATCGACGCCGGAGCTACCAGCATCGACGTCATCATCGTCGATGCCGGGCGCACCAGCATGCAGGTCGTCGACAACGGCTGCGGCATGTCGGAGACCGACGCGCGGCTGGCCTTTGAGCGCCATGCCACCTCGAAGATACGCAAGGCCGACGACCTCTTCACCCTGCGCACCATGGGCTTCCGCGGCGAGGCCCTGCCCAGCATTGCCGCCGTGGCACAGGTGGAGCTGCGCACGCGGCGCGCCACCGACGAGCTTGGCACCAGCCTCACGCTCAGCGGCTCGCGCGTCATGGGACAGGAGCCATGCTCGTGTGCCGTGGGCAGCTCGTTCACCGTCAGCAACCTCTTCTTCAATGTACCGGCACGCCGCAAGTTCCTCAAGAGCAATGCCACCGAGCTTGCCAACATCGTAACCACCTTCGAGCGCATAGTGCTGGTGTATCCGCAGGTGGCCTTCACGCTGCACAGCAACGGCCAGGAGCTGATGAACCTGCGCAGCGGCTCGCTCCGCCAGCGCATCACCGACGTCCTCGGGCGCCGCTACAGCCAGGACCTGCTGCCAGTGGATGCCGACACACAGCTGTGCCGCATCAGCGGATTTGTCGGCAAGCCGGAGGCCGCACGCCAGAAGGCGGCCCACGAATACTTCTTCGCCAACGGACGCTACATGCGCCACCCATATTTCCACAAGGCTGTGCTGCAGGCCTACGAGCGGCTCGTACCCACGGGCGCGCGCGTACCATATTTTATATATATAGACGTGGAACCTCAGGACATCGACGTCAACATCCACCCCACGAAGACCGAGATAAAGTTCGAGAACGAGCAGCCCATCTATCAGCTGCTGACGGCCGCCGTCCGCGAGGCCATAGGCAAGTTCTGCGAGATACCGTCCATCGACTTCGACACCGAGGGGCGCCCCGACATTCCGCTGGCAACGCCGCAGCTGCTGACGCAGCAGAGTATGCCCACGGCCCCGCAGCCCAGATACAACCCCGGCTACAACCCGTTCCGCCAGAAGGCTTCGCAAGACTGGCAGCGCCTCTACGGACAGCTGCCGTCCGCCGACCAGCCCGACGCCGGCCAGCTGCCGCTCTTCGGCGACGATGCCACCGCTGCCGCTGGCAGTGCAGTCACCGCCGAAACGACTCTCGTCGCCGGCAGCCCGGCAGCCACTGCCGCCATAACGCAATATCAGTATAAGGGCACCTACATACTTGCCGCCGTGAAGTCTGGCCTGATGTTCATCGACCAGCACCGTGCCGACATCCGCGTGCGCTACGACCGCTACCTCGCGCAGCTCACCGACGCGCCGGCCACCGGCCAGCGCCTCCTCTTCCCAGAGGCCGTGGAGCTGACAGCCGCCGAGGGCGTGCTGATGGAGCAGATGCTGCCCATGCTCAGCGCCATGGGCTTTGCACTGCAGCAGCAGACGGACACCAGCTACCTGATAACCGCCGTGCCTACCGACATCGACGGGTTGCAGCCTTCCGCCGTAGTGCGCCAGCTCATAGAGGCCGGAGGCCAGGACGCCGCCAGCGCCGACGGCTCGCCCATGCGCCACAGCCTGGCACTCGCCCTTGCCCGCCAGTCGGCAATTCCCTATGGCCAGGTGCTCAGCAACGAGGAGATGGACACGCTTGTCAACCAGCTCTTCGCATGCAGCGACGTCAACCACACGCCTGACGGTCACACAATCATTGCAATACTGCCGCAGGCTGACATTGACTCCCTTTTTTAGAATGAATTATTGTAAAACATGCTGAGATAATTTTTTATCTCTGCATGTTACGAAATTATCTTACGGAGATAATTTTCTATCTCTGCATGTTACGAAATTATCTTACGGAGATAATTTTCTATCTCTGCATGTTATGAAATTTTGATTTTTTTAAGAAAAAAAACTAAGATTTCTTGGCTGTTATAAAAAAAAATCCTAATTTTGTGCCGAATTGTAAGCATGTGGTAGCTTGTGCCGTGACGGTTCGTGCCATTTTATGTGCAGCAATATAGAGAGAAACACATTCTTTCAGGAGAATAATATAAGTTTTAACAATACATTAATTAAATTTTAAGTTCAATGAAAAAGAAAATCATTTATGGTTTGCTCTTTGCAGTTGCTATGGTGACTGCTTCGAGTTCTTTCGTGTCTTGTAAGGACTACGAGGGTGATGATTATGCACATTGGCAGAATGAAGTGGCTAATGGCACTATCACTCAAAACTCTACGCTTGCTGATGTTCTTACTTACGAGAAGCAGCGCCTGCTGTCTGCTCTGCAGGACGCTCTGGCCAATGCAACGACTGCTGCCGACCAGGCAGCCATCAGCACACTCATCGGCCAGGTGAACGGCATCAACTGGGATCCCAACAGCACCAGCAGCATGCTCAGCGCACTTCAGCAGCTGGGACAGAAGGCTGGCGACGCACGTACTTATACTGACGACCCGATGGCCAATTTGCGCGCCCTCTGGAATGATTCGTTGGCTAAGGCTTTCGACAGCATAACAACCGTGCGTAACATCATCACGACGGACAGTCAGATTCTTGCCACAAGAATCTATAACGACAGCGTTACGCTGAGTGCTAAGGAAAAGGCTGACAGCATCCTTATCTCACACCGCATCGACACTCTGTCTCACCGCTCCGACAGCCTCGACAGCGTATGCTATGCCCTGGCCGACACTGCATTCCATATTGCTAAGGACTCTATCTACAAGTGGTATATCGTTCAGATTCAGGACTCGCTGAAGAAGGCTTACGACACTCTGCACATCCAGCGCGACTCTATTGACAGCGCGCTCGTACGCATCGAGCGTATGGCTGACTCTATCGCTGCTCACACTCTCCGCATGAATCAGATTGAGGAGGCATACCGCGCTGCCGACAAAGTTCTGCAGCAGCAGATTGACTTGCTGAACAAGGATGTTCAGGAACTGAAGGACGATGTTGACCAGCTGAAGGACGACGTTGACCAGCTGAAGGAAGACATGGATAAGCTGAAGAAGCTTCTCAAGCAGGAAATCACCGGCATCACCATCCAGAATGTCTGGAACCCGATGTTCGGCTCTATAGCCCTGCCGCTCGACGTGCAGTCTAACATCCTCGTGGCACGCTATGGCGAGGCTTCACAGGCTGTTGAATTCCCAATCGACGAAAATGGAGACGGATGGGCATTCGCTGACGGCACTAAGCCGACGGCTGCTGAAATGCCAACTCCGAGGAGCACATTCTCTCACGCAGCAGGTGTCCTGTTCAACGAGGAAGAGGGCAATGCCGGCAGAATCTATCTCACCGTCAATCCTTCTAACGTAGACTTCTCCGGTGCTACATTCAGCGTCAACAAGTCTAACAACGACGCTTCTGTAGTTACTCTCGGCGCTCTCGCACAGAGCAACGAGGAACTCAAGTGGGGCCTGACACGTAGTGCCAACGGCTTCTATGTTGCCAACGCTACTATCCAGAAGTCCGACCTGGCCAACGCTAACTTCAAGGTTGACCAGAGCGCAGTTGCTGAGGCTGTGAAGGACGTTGTCAACAACTGGAGCACACCACGCGACATCGACAAGCACAAGCTGGCCAACGCCATCTATGCTAACATCCAGCAGGATCTGCCACGCCTCGGCGTACAGGCCACATGGACTGACGAGCTGTCTGGCGAGCAGAAGACTTACGTTTCTCGCTACGACCTCGCTGCTACTGCCCTGAAGGCTCCTGGCTTCGGTGCCAAGTACTTCGCAGGCAACTACTCTTCTTACATTGTCAAGGTTCGCGACAAGATTACTGGCAAGATCAACAGCACTGTCCAGTCTGAAATCGCTTCGCTGCTCAACCTCAGCCTCGGCCTTGGCGACATGCCTACTGAGATTGTTCTCAACAAGACTGACGGAAACAATATCATCAAGGTTCAGGTTCTTGCCGACGGCACGCAGCCAAAGACTATCACACTGCCTGAAAAGCCAACAATCACTGGCAACCCGACCATCACTTATACATATAAAGTGGTTAGTGGCCAGAATGTAATTGACGGCGTGAACGTCTCTCTTGATGGTATCACTATCAACTACAACCCGTCAATAACTTACTATGCAAAAGGTGAGGTTATCTACACCGCTGAAATCGATTTGAGCGATGTTGCTACCGACATCAACAAGATGCTGAGTGCCTTCAACAGTGTTCAGCCGACCATCAACGCCAAGATGGATCAGATAAAGAAGCACATCAACGCTTACAAGGACTACCTCATCGACAAGATTAATCTGGCATTCAGCCCGCTGGTTAAGGCCGCTGCCGACCCAAGCCGCTTCATCATGCCTTACGTGTATGCTGCTGTCAACAATGGCGACGCTGTGATAGGTCTCAGCGCTGACTATCTGCTGCCTACACACATCAAGGCTGGTACTTCTGCAACATCTGGCATAGCACTGTTCCCGACTTCTCCGACGGCTGAAATGATTGTTCCTGCTTACAAGAAGTACATCGCCGTTACTCACGTAACAAAGGCCGGTGTTGAGCAGACTGGCATCAAGAATCAGATCAATAATCTGGAAGGCTGGAACGAAGTTATCGACGGTTCTAAATACAACGTAGGTTCTTTCCTGACAATGCCTCTGAACAGCACAATGCAGGGCTGCGACATCGAAATCCTCGTCGAGTACTTAGGCTATGACGGCAAGGTCGTTGCTAAGAAATTCTATATCACTGTCGATTAATCCATTTTGTAGAACAAAATAAAAATAAGATAAGATTATGAAAATCAAGAAAGCTTTATTGTCTTGCCTGTTGATGGCTGGCGTGCTTACAGCATCTGCCCAGGATCAGCAGCCCAAGACTGAGTACGTACACAATCCATATTGGTATGTACAACTGCAAGGTGGTGCCCAGTACACTCTGGGTGAGGTTAACTTCAAAGACCTTATATCGCCTAACGTGCAGGTTTCTTTCGGCCGTCAGTTCACACCGGTGTTCGGCGCACGTCTGTCTGTGAATGCATGGCAGAGCAAGGCTGGCATCAACGAGGGCGACAACCCCACATGGAAGTGGAAGTATGTTGCACCGGGCGTTGACGCTATGTTCAACCTCTCTAACCTGTTCTGCGGATACAACCCCAACCGCATCTTCAACTTCTCAGTGTTCGGCGGTCTGGGCGCTAACATCGCATGGGACAACAAGAAGGATGACATCATCGCTGCTGCTGCTGCTGCCTATCCTCAGTACCAGCAGCTCTACGGCACTCCTGCCGAGAACGTTGCCTACGTATGGGACGGCACTAAGACTCGCCTCTACGGACGTGCCGGCGTTGCTGCCGACTTCCGCCTGAGCGACGCTGTCAGCGTTGGTCTCGAGGTCAATGCTAACACTCTCAGCGACCACTACAACTCTAAGAAGGCTGGCAACTGGGACTGGTACTTCAACGCCCTCGCTGGTGTGAAGATTAACCTTGGCAAGACCCACACCGTTCGCACCATCGAGGCTCCGAAGCCCGTCGAGAAGGTTGTTGAGCGCGTTGTCGAGCGTGTTGTCGAGAAGTGCCCATGTCCTCCTGCTCCAGCACAGGTTGCTCCGCAGGCTGCTACAGAGGCCAAGGCTGAGGCCTTCCGCCGCGACGTATTCTTCAAGATCGGCAAGAACTGGATCGAGCAGAAGGAAATGCAGAAGGTTAGAGAAGTTGCTGAGTACATGAAGGAACATCCTGACTGCACTGTCGAGATTACCGGCTATGCTGACAAGGGTACTGGTAACAAGCGTATCAACGACTCGCTGTCTAAGCGTCGTGCCGAGGCCGTTCGCCAGGCTCTCATCCGCAACTACAAGATTGCTCCTGCACGCATCAAGACTGACTATAAGGGTGACACCGTTCAGCCGTTCGCTAAGGACTACGAGAACCGTGTAGCTATCTGTATCGTTGACTAATCATCAATAACGATAAATGATAATTGTCTGGCATTGCACCGGCACTCCAGAGTTCCGGGCGTGCCAGACAATTTTTTGCAATAATCGTCAAAAACTTAACCAGACACTATTATGAGAAAAATCTTTCTTTCATTGTTGTTCCTGCCGCTGACGCTTTTCGCGCAGGGTGGACAGCTCAACGGCTCAGGATACTACCGTGTCCAGAACGTTGCTTCGGGACGTTATTTCTCGATAGTCGACAATAAGAGTACTTATGTCGGGGCTAACAAAGACGACCTGAATGCTTTCCTCATGCTTGAGGATTTTGAGGCTAACGTTGCGCACAACCCCGCAACCATCTGCTACTTCGAGCAGACAAGCGGCGGATATAACCTGCTCGGCCAGGACTTGAACCTCTACAATCTTGCCGGCACTTATTTGCAGACGCGGGCTATGTCCGGCGGCTCTTACAGGCTATATGGAACATCGTCGACTGTCGTGATTTACTTGGTAGACTACACGGCCGGCGGATGGACTCATCCTGCTACGGGTGGCGGTAAGCTTAACTGGTATCTGCTGCCCGTCAACCAGACGGACACGCAGTATTTCGGCATTAAGCCCGACGTGCAGGCTACCTTCGACGGCGCCTACTGGAACACTACTTACGCAGGCTTCTCGTTCAAGCCTTCGAACAGCAAGGACAAGGTGTATCGCGTCGACCGCATTGTGGGCAGCTACGCCATCATCAAGGAAATCACGGGCCTGGTGCCGCAGAACACTCCCGTGCTGGTGAAGACTACGACAAGCGCTCCTTCGCAGAACAAGATGACGCTGCAGTATAGCACTGCCGCAGCATCCTCTGTGGGAAGCAATCTGCTGCGTGGCAACTTCTACTGCAACGACGAGGAAGGACAGCCGCAGCACCGCAACCTCACGGCTTACAATCCGCAGACCATGCGCGTCCTGGGCGTGTCCAGCAGTGGCAAGCCGGCGTTCGTGAAGAGCGACATTCAGTATCTGCCTGCCAACAAGTGCTACTTGCAGGTGGCTGCCAATGCGCCAGACGTTATCCGCATTGTCACCGAAGAGGAATATGCGGTGGCAGGCATCAACGACGTCACCCTCTCAACGGTTGACGCCAATGCTCCTGTCTTCGACCTTCAGGGTCGCCGCGTTGCCAATCCGCAGAAAGGCGTCTTCATACAAGGCGGAAAGAAAATCGTTGTTCGCTGAAAAGAAGTAAAAGAGAACTGTGAAAAGTGAAAAATTTGCTGCCGCCCCTGATTATTAGGAGAGCGGCAGCAAATTTTTCACTTTTCACAGTTCACTTTTCCCTTAAAAAATCGTTTTTGTAACTCTCAGGTTTATCACTGGAAAAACCTTCAGACCGTCGATAAAGTCGACATAGCTGCCAACCTTGCCGCCAATTCCTGTAACGTCCTTGGCAAGGTCGGTGCCGTCGTGCGTCACAACGCTTGGCGTGCCGCCCCAGAACATCAGGCCGCAGTCGAAGCCTATGCGCACTGTCTTGTCTTTCTTCAGCAGCTGGCCGTCGTAGCCGAAGCCTAAGTAGGGCTTGAAGCTGTTGGTATGCACTTCGCAAGTTACCTTGCTGTTGCCGTCAGGCGTCATGCGGTAGACGTCGCCCTCGTGGTGGACGATGTTGCCGTCTGCATCGACGACGTCATGCGTGTATGTGCCAAGGCCGATGCCTACCCAGCCGATTTCAAGCAGCTTGTCTTCGATGGTAGGGTCGAGATACATTTCGTATCCGTTATGATCGATGAGCGGAATCAAGTTGTCGTGGTTTAAGTCCTGGTCGGCAATATAATAAAGGTGGTTGTACATGTTCACTGCCGACAGCGACGGTGCGTCGTCGAGCGAGTTGACGGCCTCTGCCACCTTCTTCGGCCCCCAGTGGAAGCCGGCAGTGATGTGCCAGTGCTTGTTGCGGAAAGGGAAGATGTCGAACAGAAGCTTGTAGTTCCACATCACGGGCTTGCCAATCATGTCCACTTCTGAGTCGGCGTGATAGCCGGTGAAGCTTTCGAGGAAGGAAGCCATCTTCTCAAAGCGGGTGTTGGAGATTTCGCCGTCGCTGCCGAACGACTGTATGCCGAAGGTCATGGTGCGCTCAAAGTGTGGCATCACCTCAAAACCCGTCCGCACGTTGAGGAAATCAGTCAGTGGCGCTGACACGTCGACGCCGACGCCGGTGGTGCCGAGCGTCACGCCGACAGCCAGATGGCTGAAGGGCTTGTCGCCGGTATTCTCGAAATTCTGTCCGTTGGCGGTGGTTGCCGAAAGCAGCAGTGCAGCTGCAACTATGAGATTTCTTGTCATTGTCTTTCTTGTTATTGTCATTGGCGTCAGACCCTTCACAGGCGGTGTGCCGCAATAATTCGCTGCAAAAGTAGGATAAAAATAACAAATATCCAATAAAAATGTTTGTTTTCTATGTTCTTTTGACTAATTTTGCAAAGGAGAAAAACGTATAGTTACTAAAAACAATTCTATTTTTTCTACATCACAAAAACTAACCACCATGATTTGGAATGAAACAGTGGAATGCATGAGCCGCGAACAGCTTCGCGAGATACAGAGCATTCGTTTGCGAAAGATGGCCGAGTATGTCTATCACAACACTCCTTTCTATCGCAAGAAATTTCAAGAGATGGGCCTTGAGCCTGGCGACATCCGTTCTATCGACGACATCACCAAGCTGCCCTTTACCAACAAGCTTGACTTGCGCGACAACTATCCCTTCGGCCTTGCCGCAGTTCCCATGTCGCAGATTGTGCGCATTCACGCTTCCAGCGGAACTACGGGAAAGCCTGTCGTTGTGCTGCACACAAGGAAAGACCTTGCCATGTGGGCTGAGGCCATCTCGCGTGCATTCACGGCATACGGCGCCACTAAGGACGACATCTTCCAGGTTAGCTACGGCTATGGCCTGTTCACCGGTGGACTGGGCGCCCACGACGGTGCCACCAACATCGGCGCCAGCGTCATCCCCATGTCCAGCGGCAATACGCAGAAGCAGATAACGCTGATGCACGACTTCGGAGCCACCGTGCTTTGCTGCACGCCGTCGTATGCCATGTTCCTCGGCGAGGCCATGCAGGAGTGTGAATGGCCGCGCGAAGAGTTCAAGCTGAAGATTGGTGCCTTTGGTGCTGAGCCGTGGACTGAGAAGATGCGCCAGAAGCTGGAGCAGGTGATGGGCATCAAGGCATACGACATCTACGGGCTTTCTGAAATTGCCGGACCAGGCGTCGGCTATGAGTGCGAATGCCAGAACGGCACGCATCTCAATGAAGACTATTTCTATCCTGAAATTCTTAATCCGGAAACGGGCGAGCCTATGCCGGAAGGCCAGCTGGGCGAGCTTACGTTCACGCATCTTACCAAGGAAGGCATGCCGCTGCTGCGCTACCGTACGCACGACCTTACTGCCCTGCACTACGAGAAGTGCAGCTGCGGCAGAACGCTGGTGCGCATGGACCGCATACTTGGCCGCTGCGACGATATGCTCATCATCCGCGGCGTCAACGTGTTCCCCTCGCAGATAGAAGACGTAATCCTGAAGCAGCAGGAGTTCGAGCCGCACTTCCTGCTGACTGTCGACCGCGTGAACAATACCGACACCAGCGAGCTGAAGGTGGAGGTGAAGGAAGACTACTTCACCGACGACATGGCTACGATGGTAGGCCTGCAGAAGAAACTGGAAGGCGAGCTGCGCAGCGTCATCGGCCTCGGCTTCAAGGTGAAGCTCGTGGAGCCGAAGGGCATAGAGCGTTCTACTGGCAAGGCAAAGCGCGTCATCGACAACAGAAAACTCTGAACATTCAATAACTAAATAAATGAATACAAGATGTTAGCAAAACAATTATCAGTATTTCTTGAGAATAAGTCAGGCCGTCTGACAGAAGTTACCGACGTGTTGGGCGAAGCCGGCATCAACCTGTCGGCCATGAGCATTGCCGACAACAGCGATTTCGGCATTCTGCGCTGCATCGTCAGCGACCCGGACAAAGCATATCAGGTGCTTAAGGCTGCCCACTTTGCAGTGAAGATTACCGACGTCATCGGCTTCGTGTGTCCCAACACCAGCGGCTCGCTGGCCAAGGTGCTGCGCATGCTCAGCGACAGTGGCGTGTTCATTGAGTACATGTACTCATTTGCCAACGGCGACGTGGCGCATGTCATCATCCGTCCCACCGACCTTGAGAGCTGTGAGCGCATTCTCACGGAGAAGAAGGTAGACCTGCTGGCCGCCAGCGACCTCTACAAGCTGTAATTAAGACTGTTCCAAGCCCCTCCTGGCCGGGAGGGGCTTTTTCTGTGGCTAAAAAGAAATTTAGAAGATATATAGAATGATAGAGAAGTGTAGGGAATTCTTTTCCAAACCGTTTTTCAGCGACTTCCGCACCCTCTTTGGGCTGTGGCTTCTGCTGCCATTGATAGCGGCGGTGATGAAGCTGCACAGCTGCAACAATTTCCTGATATTCCGTGGAGTGTTCTGGCACGCCTGGAACGGCACGTCGCTCTATGCAGCCTATCCGGCGGAGTATTTCGACACCAATCATTACGGGCCGCTGTTCTCTCTGGTGATAGCCCCCTTTGCCGTGATGCCGCTGTTTGTCGGCCTGCTGCTGTGGCTGGTGGCTCTGTCGATGTTTCTCTACGTGGCCGTCCGCCGCTCTCAGCTGACGCGCTATCAGCAGCTCTTCGTCCTGTGGTTTTGCGCCCACGAGCTGCTGACAGCCCTCTACATGCAGCAGTTCAACATTGCCATTGCCGCCATCATCCTGCTCAGCTACTATCTCATTGAGCGTGAGCGCGACCTGTGGGCGGCTTTCTTCATAGTCTTCGGCACTTTCGTGAAGCTTTACGGCATAGTAGGCCTGGCGTTCTTCTTCTTCTCTAAGCATAAAGGCCGCTTTGTCGCCTCGCTGCTCTTCTGGGCGGTGGTGATGCTGGTGGCGCCAATGGTGTTCCACGGCCCCGACTACGTCTTCAGCCAGTATGGCGAATGGTATGCCAGCCTTAGCGGCAAGAACGAAGAGAACCTCTATTCCATGGGGCAGAACATATCGCTGTTAGGCATGGTGCGCAAGATGCTGCCCATTGCCGCCTATAGCGACCTGTGGCTCATCGTCCCCGGGCTGCTGCTCTTCGGGCTGCCTTACCTGCGTCTGTCGCAGTATCGCTGCGTGGCTTTCCGCCAGACGCTGCTGGCCTCAGTGCTGATGTTCGTGGTGCTGTTCTCCACTGGCAGCGAGTCCAGCGGCTACATCATCTGCTTCGTGGGCATCTGCATCTGGTACACCTGTGTGCCTTGGCGGCGCACGCGGTGGGACGTAGCGCTCATGGTGCTGGCCTTCGTGCTTAGCAGTCTGTCGCCCAGCGACCTCTTCCCTGCCTATCTGCGCCGCGAGTGGGTGCAGCCCTACGCCCTGAAGGCGCTGCCCATCACGCTGATATGGCTGAAGCTGAGCTACGAAATGCTTGTCCGCAACTACGGCACCGTGCAGAAGTAGCCCTCCACAATGTATGATTTGTGAGCGGTAAGAGGCTGCAGGGCTTTTTGCTGTGAATTATGCCGATTTTCTTGCATTTTATATTTTTTTAAGAAATAAAATCTCTAAACAGTAAGGGGTTAGGGATTAATTTTTTATTTTTGCCACGGAGTTTTCCTGCTTCGGCAGGCTCAGCAGGCTTCAGATGCATGGCGTTGCACGGCCGGCTGCAGGCTCTAAGACATTGGTGACTAACACATTAGAAGCAAGTTGTGCTTCGTCTTGTTATGTGAAATCTGGAAAATTTCAAGAATGTAGACAAGATGAGTGCAGTGAGTTTCCACGCGATAGCGTGGGAGTGCTGTATCCTATTCTTTTCTACATAGGTTTTCCAGAGCCTCACATAAGAAGATGTAAGATGCATGCAGTCTTACGCTTTTTTTGTGTGCCTATGGCTGAGGGGAACTTACATTACACATTATTATATTTTATAACTAATAACAAAAACAAAAAATGAAAAAAACTTTACTTAAGACGCTCCTTGTCGCAGTAGGACTGTGCGTGGGAGCAAATGCGTGGGCGCAGACCACACTTTATGAGAAGGGAACTACAGGTAATGACTGGTCGGATGCCGACTTGACAGACTGGGTGGTAGATTCCGATCATGGGACAACAGCCAAAAAAGACGAAACTGGTAGTGTTACTAATGTTACCTCTTCCATTGTAAGTAACAAATTGACATTTAACTCTTTCGGCTATTCTTATAATGAAACTAAAGGCACTACTGATTATAATACTACTGCCGCTAAGGCTTACAGCTTCACAAAGTCTATTACAACCGAAGACAATACCATTCTAAAACTTACTGCCGACTGGGCTGGCGGTGGTGCTACAGGTACCAATAGTAGAACATGTCATACATTTACTTTCGGTGACATCGCATTCACGCTCTATGGATCAAGTGGTGGCGCCTTCCTGAAGATTGGTTCTGCCGACGCTATTCAGATTATTGCTAATGCAAACAATACCAGTACTTATCGAAATTCCGTTTGGCATATTGAGCTAACTGTCAATCAAAGCACCAATGTCGTTCAGTACTCCCTTTCAACGTCTGCCCTCAACAGTGGGATGGCTGTTACGGGAAATGGTACAACCGAAAGTGCTGGAAGTTTCAATGGTGTTAGTATTGCATTAGTTAACGACAAAACCCCAAACTGGTCGCTTAGTCAGACACTTAACAGTATCAAGATTACTGAAGAGGAAGCTTCCAGCACGGCGCGTGGTATCAATGTGAATTTCACATATAAGGTTAATGGGGAAGGCGATGCCGCAGCTATTCCTGAAGCAGACTTGCCTGCAGTAACCACTTATTATGACAAAGAAGTTGACGATGTTTTCACACCTACATATCCTGCATCATTCAATACTGCTGATTATACCTATACATATACATCGGGTGGCGGCGAGTATACTGTAACCACAGCGGAAGACCAGACCATCACACTGCTTTACAATCGCACAGAACGCACCAAAGTTGATGTTGTTGTAAAAGGACTGTTTGATGAAACGGAACTTTTCTCCAATATCGTTACAAACATTGCAGAAGGTGAGACTGTGGTTTATGGTTTCCCACAGTATGTACTCCAAGGAGGTGTTCTTTACAAGGCAGACGGACCTTATGCCGTATCAACCACTGCTTCAGCTACACCTATAGAAGTTACATATACGAAAGCTACCGTTTCTGAAGGCGAGACACCCGTTTATTTCAATGACTTTGGTGGTGCCGCTGGTTTGGATTGGTCAACTTATTCAGGTGGAAATGTTGTTTCAGATGCTTCTGTTGAGTTAGTTCCCGCTTCTACTTTGTCTGATGGTATTTACAAGATTGTTATCCAAAACAACAGAAATCGAACTGCTAAGGTTAAAATTGGTGATTTGGAAATTGGAACACTTGCTACAGGAGCAAATGCCGGCTCACGTGTCATTACTACTTTTAATAATATAGTTGTTCGCGACGGAGTGGCAATTACCGCTGTTGCAGGAGGGTCTACAGTTACAGACAATATCGACTATATACTCATATATAAGACTGGCGATGCCGCCATTCCCGTCACCGTTGCCGCTTCTGGCTTCACTACCGTTGCCAGCGCTTATGCTCTTGACTGCGCAAATCTGCCTGTAGGGCTGGAGGCCTACAAGGTGAGCAGCATCAGCTATGACGCCATTACTCTTGAGCAGGTTACGGAGGCTGTCGCTCCTGGCACGGGCCTTATCCTCACTGGCACTGCCAACGTAGACTACAATATTCCTGTTGTAGCCAGCGGCACCGACATTTCAGCAACTAACAAGCTGAAGGCTGCCGTCACGGCTACTGATGTCGCTGCCAATGAGGCTTACATCCTGAAGAGCGGCAAGTTCTGCAAGCTGACAGTCGCTGCTGCTATTCCTGCCGGTAAGGCTTACCTGCTGGTCAGCGACGTTCCTGTAGAGGCTCCTGTTCTGCAGTTCATCTTTGGCGATGCTACGGGCATCAGCTCTGTTAGCGCCAATGGCGTTGACGCAGACAAGGCTGTCTTCAACCTGCAGGGCCAGCGCGTTGCACAGCCACGCAAGGGCCTGTACATCGTGAATGGCAAGAAGGTAGTATTGAAATAAGGGCCTACCCCTAACCCCTCCCTAAGGGAGGGGAACTGTGGGAAGTCAGAAATAATTCAAACAATTACAAATTACAACGGCCCATTGTCTGTCACGACATCCCTCCCTTTGGGAGGGCTTGGGCGGGCCAAAAAATAGAATTAATATGAAAAAGAAATATTTTGCTCCAGTCATGGAGACCATTGAGATAAAGACACAGCAGATGCTGGCAGCCTCGCAGCTTGGCTTCGGCGATGATACTGACACTGTTGTAGGTATGGACGCCCCCGAGTTCAACATTTGGGAAGACTAAAGAGAAAAATAAATATCACATTTTTGTTTTAAGTTTGTTTGGCGACTAGTCCGTGACGGATAGGCCGCCAATTTTTTATCTCTGCATGTTACGAAATTATCTTACGGAGATAATTTTTTATCTCTGCATGTTACGAAATTATCTCAGCGAGTTATTGTAGGCAACGGTTGACAAGCAGGCTGATTACGCGTCTGTCAGCATGAATGCCATATAGAAAGGCAGTGTCAGCACATTTCCGCTGCGGCCTACGTTGTAGCTTCCTACTTTCAATGCATTGTAGACATGGTATTGTTCGGGATGTTTCATTACCGTCTGCAGCGATTTTGCATTTCCTGTTCGTGCCTTGCATTCCAGTGGGCAGCATTCTCCACGGTATCGTATGACAAAGTCCAGTTCCAGACCACTGGTTTTCTGGAAGTAATACAATTTCCTTCCCATTTTGTTAAGAATGTCAGCCATAAGGTTTTCGAAGATAGCCCCCTTGTAGCTGAGCATATTGCCCTGCATGATGCTCCACGCAGTACCTTCTTCGAGCATGCTCACCAGCAGGCCGATGTCAGCCATGTACACCTTGAAGCTGTCCTTGTCGGCATTGCCGTCGAGCGGCAGTTCGGTGATGTTCAGATTGTAGCACCGGCGTATTATTCCTGCGTCTTCTATCCACTGCAGACTGCCGCGGTATTGTGCCGAGCGTGCATTAGGGCGTATTATTGAGTAGGTGAACTTTTTATTGTCGCGTGCCAGCTGGGCAGGTATCGACTCGAAGCATTCGCGGATGTGTCCCTTGTCCTCTTGCCGTGCGTATTTTAGCATGTCGTCTTTGTATGCTTCGATGATGTCGCGCTGGACTTTCTGGGTTTGTCCCATGTCGTTGGTGTTTAGGAATGTCGACACCGCCTCTGGCATGCCGCCCACGATGACGTACTTAAGCAGCAGTTCGTGCATGCGCTGGTGAATGCCCTCAGCAACAGGCTCTTCCCTCTCCAGGCACTTGCGCAGATAGTCGAAATGCTGGGGCTGCACATCGTTTGCCCAGAGCCATTCTTCAAAGTCCATGGGATACATGTTTACTATGTCCTCATAGCCTACAGGTATCGAGGCTGCACTGTCCTCTTTTTGCTCATCAGGCAATCTGTAGCCGCTGACACCCGGCAAAGAGCCAGTGCAGATGACGTCGTACCTGCCGTCAAGCTTAAAGAACTTCAGTGAGGCTCTTGCACTTGGGCATTCCTGGATTTCGTCAAATATCAGGCATGTCTCGCCTGCCACGAACCTTGCCCCTGGAATGCCCAATGTGATGTTTAGCGTAATGGTGTCTACGTCCAGTGCGCCTGAAAAGAAAGCCTTGTATTCACGGTGTTCATGGAAGTCAAGGTAAATCACATGCTGATAGTTGCCCGCAGCAAAAGCCTTGACGCTGCTGGTCTTGCCGCATTGCCTGCAGCCCTTAATGACAAGAGGCTTGCGGCCGTCGCGCAACTTCCATTCGTGCATTGTGGCTTCAATCTTTCTTTTGTACATGTCAATATGTTGTTTCTTAGGATGTTAGTCTGGTGATTACACTTTTTCAAGCGACTTTTCTATGTGTGTATACACTTTTTCGAGTGACTTTTGACGGCAAAGCTACATTTTTTCAAGCGACTTTACAAATAAATGCGATAAAAATTGGGGCGAATTCTGCGGATACGCAAAAAATTTCTAAATTATTAACACGTATCAATCAACTATGAGGGGAAATTGCTACCTTTGCAAAATAATTTTTTCCGACAACACATGAACATAGAACAACAGATAATGGCGGCCGCAGGCGCTGCCGTGAAGGCACTCTACGGACAGGAGGTGCCTGAGAAGATGCTGCAGCTGGCGAAGACGCGCAGCGAGTTTGAGGGAAACCTGACGCTCGTCGTATTCCCGTTTGTGAAGATGGCCCGCAAGTCGCCTGAGCAGACCGGTCAGGAGATTGGCGACTATCTGGTGGCAAACTGCCCGCTGATAGCCAAGTATAATGTTGTGAAGGGCTTCCTGAACCTGTCGATTGCCGACGGCGCATGGCTGCAGCTGCTGCAGGCCATCGACGCCGACGCCAGCTACGGGCTGAAGGCTGCCACGGCCGACTCGCCGCTGGTGATGATTGAATATTCGTCGCCAAACACCAACAAGCCCCTGCACCTGGGCCACGTGCGCAACAACCTGCTGGGCTGGTCGCTGGCACAGATTATGGCTGCCAACGGCAACCGCGTGGTGAAGACGAACATCGTCAACGACCGCGGCATACACATCTGCAAGTCCATGCTGGCCTGGCAGAAATGGGGCAACGGCGAGACTCCGGAGAGCAGCGGCAAGAAGGGCGACCACCTGATAGGCGACTACTATGTGCTGTTCGACAAGCACTACCGCGAGGAGATTAAGGCCTTGGCTGCAGAGTATGTTGCCGGCGGCATGGATGCCGAGGCTGCTGAGGAGAAGGCCAAGCAGGAGGCTCCGCTCATCAAGGAGGCTCACGACATGCTGGTGCGCTGGGAGCAGGGCGACGGCGAGGTGCGCAAGCTCTGGGAAACCATGAACGCATGGGTGTATGCCGGCTTCGACGAGACCTACCGGAAGCTGGGCGTGTCGTTCGACAAGATATACTACGAGTCGCAGACCTACCTGCGCGGCAAGGCCAAGGTAGAGGAGGGCCTGGCGAAAGGCCTCTTCGAGCGCCATGCCGATGGCAGCGTGTGGGCCGACCTGACAGCCGACGGGCTGGACCAGAAGCTGCTGCTCAGAAGCGACGGCACCAGCGTCTACATGACGCAGGACATCGGCACCGCCGAAATGCGCTTTCAGGACTATCCCATAGACAAGATGATATACGTGGTGGGCAACGAGCAGAACTACCACTTCCAGGTGCTGTCGATACTGCTTGACCGGCTGGGCTTCCGCTGGGGCAAGGAGCTGACGCACTTCTCCTACGGCATGGTGGAGCTGCCCAACGGCAAGATGAAGTCGAGGGAAGGCACCGTTGTGGATGCCGACGACCTGATAGCACTGATGATAGACGACGCCTACCAGGTGGCCCGCGAGGCTGGCAAGAACGCCGACATGACGGAGGATGAGAAGCGCGAGGTGGCACGCATCGTCGGTCTGGGAGCGCTGAAATACTTCATTCTGAAGGTCGATGCCCGCAAGAACATGCTCTTCAACCCCGAGGAGTCCATCGACTTCAACGGCAACACCGGTCCCTTCATTCAGTACACTCACGCCCGCATCCGCTCAATTCTGCGGAAAAATGAAGAATTAACAATGAAGAATGAAGAATTGGCTACCGCCATTCCTTCACCTGACGGGGCTGCGGCAGCAAATTCTTCATTCTTCATTCTTCATTCTTCATTAGAAGAAAAGGAGATTGAGCTGATTCAGAAAATGTCAGAATACGGCGCAGCCGTCCAGCAGGCCGGCATCGACTACAGTCCGTCGGGCATTGCCAACTACTGCTACGAGCTTACCAAGGTTTTCAACCAGTTCTATCACGACTGCCCCATCCTCGGCGAGCAGGATGCCGACCGTCGTGCCATGCGCCTGACCATAGCACGCAACGTGGCAAAAATCATCAAGAGCGGCATGTCGCTGCTGGGCATCGAAGTGCCGGAGAGGATGTAAGACGGTGAAGATACCCGTAAAGTTCAAGGAGTACATCTGGCTGGTAAACACCATCCGCAAGGCGCGGCGCATCAGCTTTGCCGACATCAACGCCCTGTGGATGGAGACAGACATGAGTGGGGGCGTGCCAATGGCACGCTCTACTTTTAACCGCCACAAAGACGCCATCGAGGACATCTTCGGCCTCTACATCGACTGCGACTGCCGCAACGGCTACAAATATTTCATCTCCAACGACGGCGTACTGCGTGAGGACAGTGTGCAGAACTGGATGCTCTCCACGCTGTCCGTCAGCAACATCATCAGCGAGAGCCTGTCGCTACAGTCGCGCATACTGCTGGAGCAGGCTCCCTACGAAGGCGGCTACCTGCAGCAGGTCATCGACGCCATGAAGCGCAGCCTGAAGGTGAGCATCGCCTACCGGCGCTACGGTGTGGAGACCGCCAGGAAGTTCGTGCTGGAGCCGTACTGCCTGAAGCTGCACAAGAAGCGCTGGTACGTCCTGGGGCGCATACACCGCAACGCCACCGCCGACAAGCCCGAAGCCGACTATTTCGCCACGTTCTCCTTCGACAGAATTCTGCAGTTGGACATCACCGGCCAGAAGTTCACCATGGACGCCGACTTCGACGCCGCCGAATACTTCGGCGAGAGCTTCGGCATCTTCGTCGACGACAACACTCCTGCCGAGCGCGTGGTGCTTAGGGCGTTCGGACAGGAGCGCTACTATCTGCGCGACCTGCCTCTGCATGCCACTCAGCAGGAAATCGCACAGGGAGAAGACTCTGCCGACTTTGCATACCGCCTGCGGCCTACGCTCGACTTCATCCACGAGCTGATGAGCCGCGGCAGCCTCGTACGCGTGCTGCAGCCACAGTGGCTTGCCGACACCCTGCGCGACATGCACTCCTCTGCAGCGCAGCTCTGATGGCAGCAAATTCAGCATTCTTCATTATTCACTCTTCATTAATGACTACCAACCACAAAAAAGCAGGCCGCAGGCAATAAACCGCGCGGCTTGCGCGTTTATTATTTTGTGTAGTATACATTATTATTATGATAGAATATATAAAAGGTGAACTTACAGAGGTCACCCCGGCGGTGGCTACCGTCGAGGCGGCAGGCGTGGGCTACGCTCTGAACATATCGCTGACAACCTATTCGGCCATACAGGGCAAGAAGGATGTCAAGCTCTATGTCTACGAGGCCATCCGCGAAGACGCCTACGTGCTGTTCGGCTTCGTGTCGAAGAAAGAGCGCGAGATGTTCCTGCTGCTGATAACCGTCAGTGGGGTAGGGGCCAACACTGCGCGCATGATGCTGTCGTCGATGAGCGTCAGCGAGCTGTGCGCAGCCATTTCCACTGGCAACGCACGGCTGATACAGAGCATTAAGGGCATCGGCAAGATGACTGCACAGCGCATCATCGTCGACCTGCGCGACAAGATAGTTGCCCTCGGCATTGCTGACGAGATACCTGCCGGCGGCTCCATGACGGCACCCGTCGACAGCGCCGTCAGAGACGAGGCCGTGTCTGCGCTCACCATGCTCGGCTTTGCGCCAGCCCCCACGCAGAAAGTGGTGGTAGCCATCTTGCAGCAGGAACCCACGCTGACCGTCGAGCAGGTGGTCAAGCAGGCTCTGAAGCAGATAAAATGAAGAGTGAAGAATGAAGAATGAAGAATTTGCTGCCGCTGATGGGAAGCGCAGGACGGACGCAGTGGAGCGCAAGGCAGATGCCAAGGAGCGCAAGGCCAACACTGTGAAGCGTGCTGCCCTTCTTGTCGTGCTGTCACTTATAGTGGCGGCAGCAAATTCTTCATTCACTCCCAATTCTTCATTCTTCATTCTTCATTCTTCATTTCCAGCACCTGGCGACAGCCTTGTTAAGGCCCGCTGGCGCATACAGCGCACTGCGCCGGTGGAAGTGGCCGACTTGGACTCGTCGGCAGTAGACCTGAAGACTCCGGAGAACATCACACAGCAGGCAGAGTACGACGACTCGCTGAATGTCTACCGCTTAGGCTCGAAAATCGGCGACTCATATCTGACAGCCCCCATCCTGATGACTCCCGAAGAGTATCGCCAGTGGACGGAGCGCAGAGAGCTGCAGCAGTTCTTCCGCCGCCGCGACGCAGAGAATGCTGCCGCCAAGGGCAAGGAGCGCTTCTCGTTTGCAGACATGCACTTCGACCTGGGGCCTGCCGAGAAGATTTTCGGCCCCGGCGGCGTGCGCATAAAGACACAAGGTACCGCTGAGTTGCGCCTCGGCATGACTACCAAGGACATCGACAACCCTTCGCTGCCTGAGCGCAACCGCAAGACGCGCTCTATGGATTTCGACGAGAAGATTAACCTCAGCGTCACCGGAAAGGTGGGCGACAAGGTTAATATGAACCTCAACTACAACACCGACGCCACCTTCGACTTCGACACGAAGAACCTGAAGCTGCGCTACGAAGGCAAGGAAGACGAAATCATCCGCCTTGTGGAGGCTGGCAACGTCACCTTCCCCACCAACAACTCGCTGGTGCGCGGAGCCAGCAGCCTCTTCGGCGTGCGCACTGACATGCAGTTCGGCCGCTTGAAGCTGCAGACGGTGTTCTCGCAGAAAAAGTCTACCACGAGCAGCGTGTCGTCGAAGGGCGGCACCCAGATGACGCCTTTCGAGCTGAATGTTGCCGACTACGAGGAAAACCGCCACTTCTTCCTTGCCAAGTACTTCCGCGAGCGTTACGACGCTGCCATGCAGCAGCTGCCATACATGACCACCGGCATTACCATAACGCGTGTGGAACTGTGGGTCACCAACAAGAGCGGCACCACGCAGAACTCGCGCAACATCATCGCATTGCCCGACCTGGCAGAAAGCCTTGCAGGAGGAAATTCCGGCAGTTCGTCGCTGCCCGACAACAGTGCCAACAGCCTTTACATGGAGCTGAACAGCACATACTCCGGCGCACGCAACATCGACCAGGCAAGCACGGTGCTTGACGCCGCCTTCGTGGGCGGAGTCGACTACGAGAAACTCTCATCGGCGCGACTGCTTAACTCGTCGGAATATACGCTGAATGCCGCCCTGGGCTACATATCGCTGAAGACCACGCTGCAGACCGACCAGGTGCTGGCCGTAGCCTTCGAGTACACTTACGGAGGGCAGACCTTCCGTGTCGGTGAATTTGCTGCCGACCATACCAACGCCTCCGAGGCTCTGTTCGTGAAGTCGCTGAAGAACACGTCGGCAAGTCCCTCGCAGTCAAACTGGCCGCTGATGATGAAGAACGTATATTATTTGGCGTCGAATGTCGAGAAAACCAAGTTCCGCCTTGATGTCAAGTACCAGAGCGACACTACCGGCGTCTATCTGAGCTACATCCCAGAGAGCCAGGTGAAGGACATCCTGCTGCTGAAGGGCCTGGGCTGCGACCGTCTTGACAACAATAACAAAGCCCATCCCAACGGTTACTTCGACTTTGTTGAGGGATACACCGTTTCCGGCGGCCGTGTGTTCTTCCCGTCAGTGGAGCCATTTGGCAAGACGCTGAAGGACTTCCTCATCAGCAAGGGCGTCGCAGAGTCTGTCGCATCGCGCTATGCCTTCACCGAGCTTTACGACACCACGCGCACCGCTGCCCGTCAGATGACCGACAAGAACAAGTTCCTGCTGACAGGCCAGTTCAAGGGGTCGGCGGCCAACGTCATTTCTCTCAACGCCTACAATGTCCCGCAAGGCTCAGTAGTGGTTACCGCCGGCGGCGTCATCCTGCAGGAAGGCAGTGACTACTCCGTCGACTATGCTGCCGGCGAGGTTACAATCTTGAACCAGAGCATCATTGACGCCGGCACATCGGTCAACGTCTCCTTAGAGTCTAACACCGACTATGGCATGCAGCGCAAAACCATGTTGGGACTCAACTGGGAGTATGAGTTCTCCAAGAACCTGCAGATAGGCGGTACGCTGCAGCATCTGTCAGAGCAGGCGCTGACCACCAAGGTCACGATGGGGTCTGAGCCGCTGAACAACACCATCTGGGGCCTTAATCTCAACTGGAAGACAGAGAGCCAGTGGCTTACGCGAATGCTTGACAAACTGCCGCTGCTCCACTGCACGCAGCCGTCGCAGATTTCGTTCACCGGCGAGTTTGCCCAGCTCATTGCAGGCACGGCTTCAGGCACACAGGACAATGCCTCCTACATTGACGACTTTGAGAATGCCAAGAACGGCATCGACGTCTCAGACCCTAAGGCGTGGGTACTCAGCAGCGTGCCTTCCATGTTTGCCGAGCATAGCGACAAAGACTCTGTAAGCAGCGGCTACAATCGTGCGCTGATGGCGTGGTACAACATCGACCCTCTGTTCACCTATCGCTCCAGCAGCCTCACGCCAAGCCACATTAAAAGCGACCTCGACCAGCTTAGCAACCACTATGTGCGTGCCGTCTACGTCAGCGAGCTGTATCCCAACCGCGACCAGTCGACCTACAACGGCGCCACCAACACTCTGCCAATTCTGAACATGGCCTACTATCCGCAGGAGCGAGGTCCTTATAATCTCTCCACGGATGTGAACATCAACGGCACGCTGCGCAATCCGCAGCAGAAGTGGGGCGGCATGATGCGCAAGCTGGACACCAACGACTTCGAGACTGCCAACATCGAGTATTTGGAATTCTGGCTCATGGACCCCTTCTACTACAGCAACCAGCAGGCAGACGCATCTACCTACGGCGGCGACCTCTACATCAACCTTGGCGAGGTCAGCGAGGACGTACTCCGCGACGGCAAGAAGTTCTATGAGAGCGGCATGCCCGTCGACGGCACCTCCAGCTTCACCACTACCGCCTGGGGCAAGATACCTGTGCAGCCCACGCAGACATACGCCTTTGCCACCACGTCAGGCAGCAGAGCCTTGCAGGACGTTGGTCTGAACGGACTCAATGATGCCGAGGAGCGCTCGTTCCCTGCCTACGCCGACTTCCTGTCACAGGTCAGCGTCAGCGACAGCGTCCGCGCAATATGGAACAACGACCCGGCCAACGACAACTACCACTATTTCCGCGGCAGCGACTTCGACGCCCAGCAGACAAGCATTCTCGACCGTTACAAGCGCATAAACATGCCGCAGGGCAACTCGCCCGACAGCGACCAGCAGACGGAAGGCTACGACACAAGCTACAAGACATATCCCGACGTTGAAGACATCAATCAGGACTATACGCTCAACGAATACGAGCGCTACTTCCAGTATCACGTAAGCCTGCGCCCCGAAGACATGCGCCTTGGCCACAATCACATTACCGACGTCCGCGAACACACCACGACGCTGCGCAATGGCAACCGCGAGACAATACGCTGGTATCAGTTCCGCATACCTCTCACACAGTACGACGACCGTGTGGGCGGCATCAGCGACTTCACCAGCATCCGCTTCATGCGCATGTTCCTCACCCAGTTCCAGAAGCCGGTTGTGCTGCGCTTCGGTTCGCTGGATCTCGTCCGCGGCGAGTGGCGTGTCTACCAGCAGCCCCTCACCGGCACGGCCAGCAGCGGCACCGTGGAGGTGAGTGCAGTGAACATCGAGGAGAACAACGACCGCCGTCCCGTCAACTACGTCCTGCCTCCGGGCATCACCCGCGTTCAGGACCCCTCGCAGCCGCAGCTCACCGAAGCCAACGAGCAGGCACTGTGCATGATTGTCAAGAACCTGGCACAGGGAGAGTCGAAGGCCGTCTATCGCAACACCACCGTCGACCTGCGCAACTACCGTCACTTGCAGATGTTCGTGCATGCCAACCACCTCGTCGACGACGTCACCGCGCTTGCCGACGACCAGCTGGCAGTGTTCATCCGCATGGGCAGCGACTACAAGAACAACTACTACGAGTATCTGATACCGCTGAAGCTTACGCCCGACCGCAACGACTATAACCGCTTCAACGCCGACGACTGCCGCGCGGTGTGGCCGCAGAGCAACATGCTCGACGTTGACCTCAGCGTCTTTACGCGCATCAAGAAGGCGCGCAACAAGGCCCGCGGCATGGGAACGGCCAACTTCACGACTCCCTATTCCGAATACGACTCCAGCGCCCCTGCAAACCAGATAACCATCATGGGCAATCCGTCGCTGGGCGAGGTGAAAACCATGATGATTGGCGTTCGCAACCTGTCGGGCAGCGTCAAGAGCGGCGAGGTGTGGGTCAACGAGCTGCGCCTGCAAGACGTCAACAATACCGGCGGCTGGGCCGCCTCCGGCACCCTTAACATGCAGCTCAGCGACGTTGGCACCCTGAACATGGCCGGCAAGCTCATCACCGAGGGCTTCGGAGGCCTGGAAGAGGGTGTCATGCAGCGCACCACCGACAACTACCGCACCTACTCCATCACAGCCAACGTGGAGCTGGGCAAGTTCTTCCCCGACAAGGCCAAGGTCACCGCGCCTTTATATTACAGCATCACCAAGGAAGAGAAGCGTCCGCGCTACAATCCGCTTGACAACGATATGGAGCTTGACGATGCCCTCGACGCCGCCGTCGACAGCCACGAGCGCGACAGCATAGAGTCGATAGCCGTCACCAGGACTACGAACACCAACTTCTCGCTGAGCAACGTGCGTGTAGGCATAAAGACCAAGCGTCACCCCATGCCCTACGACCCTGCCAACTTCTCGCTGTCCTACAGCCACCAGCACCGTCGCACCAGTGGCGAGACCACCGTCTATGAGACTGAGGACCAGTGGCGCGGTGCGCTGAACTACAGCTACACGCCGGTCTACAAGCCGTGGGAGCCGTTCAAGAAGTCAAAGTCGAAGTCGAAATGGATGCAGCTGCCGAAGGCCCTTGGCTTCAACTGGCTGCCTCAGAACTTGACGTTCAACTCCGAGATAAGCCGCTCCTACTATGAGCTGCAGGAGCGCGACATGGACAACCTTGGCGGAGCCTCGCTTCCCGCAACGTGGAGTTCGCAGTTCCTGTGGAACAGAAACTTCTCGCTGCGCTGGGACTTCACCAAGAACCTGCACGTGAACTTCCAGTCCGGCACGCGTGCCGAGATAGAAGAGCCATACAGCGACCTGCCCATCAACAAGGACCTCTACCCCGACCGCTACACGGCCTGGAAAGACTCTGTCTGGCAGAGCATAAAGCACTTCGGCACGCCACTTGACTACCGCCAGACATTCAGTGCCAGCTATCAGGCTCCGCTGAACAAGCTGCCACTCTTCGACTGGCTGACGGCCGACGGCAACTACACGTCTACCTACACGTGGGTGCGCGGCTCAGAGCTGGAAGACGGCACCAACCTCGGCAACACCATCAGCACCAACAGCACGCTCACCATCAACGGCACGCTGAACATGGAGACGCTCTACAACCACATTCCTTTCCTGAAGAAGACCAACGAGCGCTTCAAGAAGGCCATTGCGCGTACTCCCAAGAAGCCTGCCGTGCCGCGTACTCCCACTGGCAGCCAGCCGCGCACGCCAGCGACACGTCCGCAGCAGACGACTACCCAGCGCAACATCTTCGTCCGCGAGGTGAGCATCCAGCCCGACAGCATCGTCACGCTGACGCACAACAAGAAGACCAAGCGCATCACCGTCACCGCCAAGGACCAGAAGGGGCGCACCGTGCCTGTCAGGTTCAAGGTGATAGATCAGAACAAGATTAAGGTGTGGCAGGTGGCCACTGCTGACACCCTGCACCCATCACCCGTCAAGCTGAAAATCACCGTAACGCCCAAGCCGCCCATTGAGAACCAGTGGTGGTACAAGCCTGCACAGTCGGCCGCCCGTCTGCTCATGATGGTCCGCTCCATAGGCATCAACTTCCGTCAGCAGAGAGCCATGTCGGTGACAGGCTTCATGCCCAATGTGGGCGATGCCTTCGGCCAGAACACGGGCAGCGTGCTTTCGCCGGGACTCGACTTTGCCTTTGGCTTTGTCGGCGACGGCTACGTAGAGAAAGCTCGCGACAACGGCTGGCTGCTGGGCATCGACAGCCTGGCGCGCCCGGCTACCGGCTCGCTGACCACCGACGTGCAGCTGCGCGCAACCCTTGAGCCGCTGCGCGACCTTAAGATAGAGCTTAACGCATCGCGCACGGAGACCCGTTCGCGCAGCATACAGTATCAGTACAGCAGCATGCCCACCACGCAGACCGGCTCGTTCAACATGACCACTATCAGCATCAGTTCCGCCCTGGAAGGCATGGGCGATGCCAACAGCGGCTATCCGTCGAGTGTCTTCGAGCGCTTCTGCGATGCCCTGCCGCACTTCCAGCAGATGGCTGCCGCCCACTACGGCACCGACGTCGACCAGTACAGTGCTGCAGTCATGATACCTGCATTCATCGACACATATACCGGCAGCGGCGGCGGCAAGCTCGACTTCTTCCCGAAGCTCACGCGACTGCTGCCAAACTGGACGGTGCGCTACTCAGGCCTGTCGAAACTGAAGTGGTTCCAAGAGCGTTTCAAGTCGGTCAACGTCAACCACTCCTACAAGTCCGTGCTTGCCGTGGGCAGCTACACCAGCGGCACCACCACGGCGTCGCTCTTGGGATGGAGCGTGCCGACGATAACCATCAACGAGTCGTTTGCCCCGTTGCTGGGCGTCGACGTCACGCTGCCCTCCGGGCTTACCGTCAAGGGCGAGTACCGCCGGTCGCGCGTCTTGTCGCTGTCCACCACCAGCGTGCAGATTAACGAGAGCCGCTCCAGCGACTGGGTGCTGGGCTGCAGCTACAAGATCAGCGACTTCCGCTTCTTCGGCTCCAAGACCTCGCGCAAGATCAAGAAAGCCCAGCGCGGCGCTGGGAAGAACACTCCTCAGCAGGCAGCCACCGCCACGCAGTCGCGCAAGACCGGCGTGAACCACGACCTGAACCTGCGCCTCGACGTCACCCTGCGCGACCAGGCGGCCATCACACGCGACATAGCCACACGCACGTCGGCAGCCAGCAGCGGCAATTCGGCACTGAAGATTTCGTTCATGGCCGACTACACGCTCTCGCGGCTGATGACGCTCTCCGCATACTACGACCGGCAGACCAACACACCGCTGCTGTCGTCGAGCAGCTATCCCACCACTACACGCGACTTCGGACTGTCGCTGAAGTTCTCTTTGACGCGGTAATGTCAGCGCCTCGAGAAATTATCTCAATGACTTACGAAATTATCTTACGGAGATAATTTTTTATCTCTGCATGTTACGAAATTATCTTACGGAGATAATTTTTTATCTCAATGACTTACGAAATTATCTTACGAAGATAATTTTTTATCGCTGCGCTTCGCCGGACTTTCCATTCTTCAAAAACAGGCTTGGAAAAGGTGGACTGGCGCAAAAGTCCACCTTTTCTGTCATTTTTTTCCACCTTCTTCCGCGTGTGTGAGTGTAATTTTGCATGTAAATAGATAAAATAACATAATCTGCAAAATGAAGAAAACCATTTTCACCCTTATGGCAGCCGTGACAGCTATCAGCCTGTCGGCCCAGCAGCTGCCCTATCAGGACAAGTCACTCAGTTTCCACGACCGTGCCGTCGACCTCGTAAGCCGGCTGACCCTCAGCGAGAAGATTTCGCAGATGGGAAACATGGTCGACAAGGCCATCGACCGTCAGGATGCCAGCGGCACAGGACGCATCCAGCTGCCCGTCTATCAGTATTGGAACGAGGCCCTGCACGGAGTGGCGCGCTCAGGTGCAGCCACCAGCTTCCCGGAGTCGAAGGGCATGTCGGCCACGTGGAACCGCAGTCTGATATACGACTGCGCCAGCGCCATCAGCGACGAGGCACGTATATATAATAATGTGTATGGCAAAAATCTGAACTACTGGTGTCCGACCATCAATATGAGCCGCGACCCCAGGTGGGGCCGCGACGAGGAAAACTATGGCGAAGACCCCTTTCTGGCAGGCCAGCTGGCCGTCCAGTTCATAAAAGGCATGCAGGGCGAGCAGACTGCCGAGAACCCATACCTTAAGACTGTGGCCTGTGCAAAGCACTTTGCTGCCAACAACTACGAGCAGGGACGCCAGGGCTCTACGTCGTTCATGACAGAGCATGTCCTGCGCGAATATTACCTGCCAGCCTTTGAGATGGCTGTCAGGGATGGCGGCGTGATGAGCATCATGTCGTCGTACAATGCACTGTCCACCGACCTCAACGAGAAGAATGCCGCCGGCATAGGCTGGAGCAAGAGCAAGTCGCGCGGCGGCAAGCCAAATGCCATGAACGACTGGCTGCTGACCAGCATACTGCGTAACGAGTGGGGCTTCCGCGGCTACGTCACCAGCGACTGCGCAGGAGTGAGCTGCATCTACCGCCAGAACAAGCACAACTATTTTGGCGACAATGCCGACGGCTCCGCGCTGCAGGAAGAGTATAAGGCTCGCGCAACGGCACTGGCCATCAAGGCCGGCAACGATATGAACTGCGAGTTCAAGAACCAGACAAGCGTGTTCCAGACGGCTCTCGACGCTGCCATTAGCAGCGGGCAGATGACGGAGGCCGATCTCGACCGTGCACTTGTCCGCGTGCTGGAGACGCGCTTCGCTCTCGGCGAGTTCGACAGCGATGTGGCATGGCGCAACATCAGCGCCTCGAGGCTGGAGTGTGCCGACCACCAGGCACTGGCCCTGCAGGCCGCCCAGCAGAGCATCGTGCTGCTGAAGAACGAGAAGCCGGCTGCCGATGCCGACGCTCCACTGCTGCCATTGTCGGCCAGCAAGAGCATTGCCATCATCGGCCCCTATGCCAATGCCATCATGCTGGGCGACTACAGCGGCACGCCGTCGTTCACCACTACGCCGTTCCAGGCCATTTCCAAGAAGATGAACTTCACGCTCAGCGACGGAACCTACAACTTCGTCGACTACGACCGCTTGGGCAAGGCCAACCGTGGCGAGACAAAATTCCATGGCACCGACGTCGTGGAGAACACCAGCAATGGCGACTGGATAGTGTTCAGCGAGATAGACTTCGGCAGCGGCTGCAAGGACTTTGTCGTCAACTGCGCCACAAAGAGCGGCTCAGGCGTGGGGTCCATCAATTTCTACCTCGACCTGGACGACTCTGCCATCGGCACCGCCACGGAGGCTAATGCAGCACTCTCCGTCAGCAACTCAAGCATTGCTGCAGGAGGCTGGACAACCTATAAGAACATAACCGCCACTGTCGACCCGCAGGTCTTCAAGGGCAAGCACAAGGTAACCATCAAGTTCATTGGCTCGCAGAGCTATGTGGGCAACTGGAAGACTTTCCGCTTCTACAACGACGGCTTGGAGCCGCTGGAGACGCAGGGCCCGGTCTATATGCTCACCACGTCGGAGGCCGTCAACACCAAGGCCTCGGCCGACATGATCAGCCGTGCAGTGGCCGTTGCCCAGCGTGCAGACGTTGTGGTGTTCATTGGAGGCACCGACTATTCAAAGCCTGACGACCATGCCACAGGCACCGAGAGCCACGACCGCTTCATTCTGACACTTCCCGGCAATCAGGAGGAAGTGCTGAAGGCCGTCTATGCTGTCAACAAGAACGTTGTGCTGGTGCTGGAAAGCAATTCGTCGCTGGACATTACGTGGGAGAAGGAAAACCTGCCGGCAATACTCTGTGCATGGTACGGCGGACAGGCTCAGGGACAGGCTATCTGCGACGTCCTCTATGGCGACTACAATCCCAGCGGCAAGCTGACGTCTACGTGGTACAACTCGCTCGCCGAGCTGCCGTCTGCCAACGACTCGCAGTTCGGAGCCAACGGCATGCTGGAATATAACATCGACGACTGGGGCTATACATATATGTATTACGGACGTGGCACCGGTACCAACGTTGCACGCCAGGCTGCAAAGCCAATGTATCCCTTTGGCTACGGACTTTCGTACACTACCTTCCAGTACAGCGATGCCAGCTTCTCACGCAACAGCGTCTCATGCACCGTTAAGAACACTGGCACACGCAGCGGTGCCGAGGTTGTGCAGGTTTACGCCAGCTTCCCCGGCTCCAGCGTCAGCCACCGTCCTACGCGCAAGCTCATCGGCTTCGACCGCGTAGAGCTGGCTCCCGGCGAGAGCAAGGTGGTCACTATTCCCGTCAGCGACCGCGAACTGGCCTACTACGACGATGACACTCACACCTGGCAGGTAGAGTCTGGCACCGTCAGTGTCAGCATCTCAGCATCGTCCGACGACCACCGCCTGACAGGTTCGTTCACCACACAGGGCTACAAGCTGGCAGACACTTATCTCAGCGACCCTTCCATGACCGCCATTGAAAGCGTCAAGGCAGAAAAGCCGCTGCCACTGCATCCCGGTGATGCAGTCTACGACCTGCAAGGCCGCTGCATCCTGACGCTCAACTCTCATAATCCGGCTCTCAGCTCACAGCTGAAGCACGGAATGTACATCGTGGGCGGCAAGAAAATCATAAGATAACCTATATATTTAAGCAACAATAAAAAACCAATGAAAGCTATCAGAACCATTATGACCATGCTGGCAGCCATGCTTACCTTAGGAACATGGGCTGCACAGACGGTGACCATTCCCACGGCCACTGGAACGTACATTAACTGGAACGACTGTGAACTGACAAGTGCAAACGTCGAGAACAACGGTGATAACATCGGCTCGACGGGCAAGAACACCGTAGCAGTGTTCACCATCAAAAACGACACACAGCAAGACTACATCCTGACCTTTGCCACCGGCACAAAGAATGCGGCAAAGATGAAGGTTTCTCTCACCGGCAGCGGCGATGCCGAGTTGCTGGCCAAAGACGTTGACATTCCCAACACTGGCAGCTGGACACCCAGCACCATCACCAACATCTTCATCTCGCAGCTGCCCGTAGGCACCTTCGAGCTGAAGTTCCAGGTCACCGAGGCTACAAGCTATGCAGGCAACTGGGGCAAGCTGGCATTCTACACCACTGAAAGCTTCAACAGCATTCCAGGTACCATAAGTATAGCCGGTGGCGGCTATGGAGGCGGTGCGCGTCTGGAGAACAACAACGACAACGTCGGCTGGATATCCAATGGAACATCGGCTTCATACAGTTTCATCTGCTCTGAGGCTGGCGTCTACAAGATGACCATCCCCATGACCAAGTATGGCGACGGAACGATAACCACCACCGTCGTCGACGAGGCTACTGGCAACGTTGAGGCTGAGGGTACATGGACTATGACAAATCCTGCAAACTACGAACCCACGGACGTGCCTGTAGAGGGCGAGCTTAGCATAGGTATGAAGACGATGACCATGCAGTTTGCCACTACATCAAGCTTCCTCTTCAACTACAAGAACTTCACGATGACACGTGTCGGCGATCATTTCGCTGCTGTAAGAGACGTCACCATTGCCGGACAGACAGTCACTAAGGGTGACGACAGCGACTGGTTCTGCCAGCTGCCAGCCACTTATGACGAAACGACTACCATTACCGTCGGCGCGCAGAGCGGAACAGTCAGTGCCACGGCTGTCGACGGCAGCGGCAATGCTGTGGCCGTCACCGACAATGGCAACGGAACGTTCACGCTGGCATCGCCTGCTCCAGGCTCTAACACCATAGTCACGCTGACGCTGACACCGGCAGAAGGAGCTTTCTCGTCGAAGACTTCTTATACGCTGAAGATGTTCCGCATCGGGGAAATATCGCTGACGGACATTCTGATAGACGGCATCAGCATCGATGTCCTCGCAGACATGAACGACAAGCAGACAGCCACTTTCAGCAATGTGTTTACGGCTGTGCCTGATGTGAAGGTAAAGGTTGTTGACGGAAGCACGGTTGCTGCCGGCAAGCCTGTCATTGACGGTTCGAAGGCCACATACAGCATCCACGTAGAGATGGCTGGCAAGACTAAGGACTACACTCTGGTCGTCAACGGACTGAATATTTACACAAAGGCAGATGCCGACCAGACGGTAGAGCTGAAATACAGCGGTGAGGACAACGACAAGACCACCAAGGTGTGGAGCAACGGTCTCTACTCGCTGTCGCCCGTAGGTGACGGATGGTCTGGCAGCGGTTTCAAACTGTCTGCAAGCGGCAATCCGTTCACACTCAGCATGCCTACCGATGTTAAGGTTAAGCAGTTCATTCTGCATGAGTTCAAGGACAACTATGCCGCAGGTTCTTTCAACGAGATTACGTCTGAAGGCATGACGGCATATATTCCAATGAAGCACTCGTTCGACAATGTCAGCGCCTACGACCTCGTTATCAATCTCGAAGGCCATCAGGCTGGTAAGCCAATCCAGTTCAGCTTTACCGGCGGCAGCCAGATTACAGGCTGGTATGAGCTGACCATCGAGAAGCAGGCCATCACCACTGCTCCTGTCGTTGCCGACCAGAAAGTTACGGTTGTAAACAACCACGCCGTAATAGCCCTGACATTCGACCGCGAAATGACTGCTACAACGGCAACTGCCAATGGTGGCAGCGTTACTGCCGAGGGCGGCAGCGCCACTCTCTACTTCCCAGTGTGGGGGCTTGACTATGACAAGACTTATACGCTCACTGTGGCTGCCGGAGCTGCCAAGGACAACTACGGAAATGCCAATGCAGAGGCAATCAATGTTCCTGTGACTGTGGGCAGCAAGCCTGTCGTTGAGCAGGCTGCATACGACTACGTTGTGGCAACTGCTGAAGAGTTCTCGGCTGCCATCAAGGCCGTCAACGCCAGCAATGGCTCTGAGTCAGCGGTCCGCAAGGTAATCTTCGTAAAGAACGGCGACTACGACTTCGGTGCTGTCGAGCAGAACCTCAAGGCTTACAATGTGAGCATCATCGGTGAGAGCCGTGACGGTGTCATCCTGCATGGCAACCGCTCGGGCATCACTAACCCAATTCTGCAGGTGAATAGCACTGGCGGCAACTACTTCCAGGACTTTACCATCCGCAACGACCTTGACTGGCAGAAAGAGCGTGCCGGCGTGGGTGTGGCATTCTCCGGCGGCAAGAAGGCCGTGCTGAAGAACGTTGCCATGCAGAGCCAGCAGGACACGCAGGTTACTGGCGAGAGTGCATACTATCTGAACTGCCGCATCTATGGTGCTGTCGACTTCATCTGCGGTGGCGGTAACCACTTCTACGACCGTTGCGACCTGCTCATCACCAATGGCGGTCACATCACTGCTCCTAACACTGCTGCAACGACCAAGTGGGGCTATGTGTTCCAGCACTGCACCGTAGACACTGCTGAAGGCGCCGGTCAGGGTGACGGAAGCTACAATCTGGGTCGCCCATGGCAGAACGAGCCGCGCGCATACTTCCTGAACACTGTGATGAACATCAAGTCGACAGACGACGGATGGGGCAAGATGGGCAATCTGCCTACTCACTTCTACGAATACAACTCTGTAGACAAGAACGGTCAGCCTATCGACCTCTCTGTGCGCAAGAACTCTCCGACATCTACAAACACATACGTACCGGTTCTTACCGACGAAGAGGCACAGAAGTTCACTGTAGAGAATGTGCTGGGCGGTACCGACTCTTGGCTGCCTACTGATGAATGCGTAGAGACTGCAGCTCCAGTAGTATCTGTCGAAGGAAAGAAACTTTCATGGAACGCTGTCGAAGACGCACGCTGCTATGTCATCTTCAAGGATGGAGAGTATGTCGGCAACCAGACGGCTACTGCCTACGAGGCTGCCGAGAATGGCCAGTACACCGTGCGTGCAGCCAATCTGAACGGCGGTTTGGGTGCTACTTCTGAGACTGTTACCATAGGAGATGCCGATGGCATCAAGACCATCAGCGATGAGGCGTTTGGCGCAGGCACTCAGACTTACAACCTGCAGGGACAGCGTGTCAGTGCCACTGCCAAGGGAGTGCTGATTGTAGGAGGCCGTAAGGTTGTGGTGAAGTAACAGTAGCAACAGCGAACTGACTATAACTGGCAATCCGCCGCTTCTGCCACCTTCTTGTCTGTATTCTCAGAATGCGTTCACAGAGGTGGTGACAGAAGTGGCGGATTCTCTGTATTCGCGTGGAGACATGCCAGTGTCTTTCTTGAAACAGCGGGAGAAATACTTCGGGTCGGTGAAGCCGACGGAGTAGGCCACCTCGGAAATGTTCATGGTGCTGCGGCTCAGCAACTGCTGTGCGCGCTGCATGCGCAGCTGGCGGAGGAAGTCGATGGGCGACACGCCAACCAGCGACTTTACCTTCTCATAGAAGACTGTGCGCCCAAGGCCTACGGCCCCTGCCATGTCGTCTATCTTCAGGTCTTCGTCGCTGATGCGCCCTTCTATGTATGCCATCAATTTCTGCATCATATCTTCGTCGGCATCGACAATCTTGGGTTCTTTAAGCGTGTAGTGATGGGCTTCTGCCGCCGGCGACAGTACGTCCTGTGGCGTCTCCGACATTTCCGACATCTGCTGCTGCAGCTGCCGGTACTGTCGCAGAATGCTTTCCAGGCGTTGCTCACGCTCTCGGTTGCGTTGTCTGCGGCGCAGCCACGCCATGACAGACCATGTCGACAGTGCGACGGTCAACAGCATCAGCAGCACTTGCACCCAGCTGCGCTCCCACCACATCGGGCGCACGTCGATGACGAGCCGCGTGTCGTTGTCACACCACACGCCGTCGCTGTTGGTGCTGCGTACGGTAAGCACATGGCGGCCCGGCGACAGCCGGTTGAAGACAATACGCGGCGTGCGGCCCATATTGTTCCACTGCTTGTCGTCGTCCATACGGTAGGCGTACTGCAGCAGATAGTTGTAGGAGTAGTCCAGCGCAGCAAAGCTGATTGTCAGGCTGCGCTGCTCTCTGTCGACAATGTCTACTGTCTGCTGGTGAATAATGGGCAGCACGTTCTGCTCGCCGTTGTATTGCAGGTTGGTGAAGATGATGTTCGGGCAGAAAGTGCTTTTCCTCATGTCCTGCGGCAGGAAAGAGATGACTCCGCCGGTAACTCCCATCCACAGCCGCCCGGAGACGTCCATTGACGGCTTTGCCTCCGACATCTCTGTGTTATGCGACAGGTAGTCGTACTGCAGCAGATTGCCGGTCTGCGGTTGGTAGCACTCAATGATGATTTCCCTGTTTGCCCAGATGTTGCCGTCGGCGTCTTCTGCCAGCGCCTGCACATTACCCATGCTTCGCGACAGCTGGCTGATGGCTTCCAGCTTCAGATTGTCGTGCTTCAGATTGCTGTCTATGATGCGCTGGACGCTGCCGCCCATGGTGGTTGTCAGAATGCTGCCGTCGTGGCACACCAGCGTCTGGAGAACATCGTTGGTGCGCAGCGACGCTGCGTCGCCATGCCTGTGGGTGGTCGTGAAAAACTGCAGGCTGGCGAGGGGTGATGGGCTTGAGGTGTTGGGTGATGATGTGCCGTTGCTGTCTTTTGCAGGGCGGAATACCATCAGCCCCGACGTTGTCGATGCCAGCATGGTGCCGTCGGCGGTGCGTGTTATGCGCCTCACCTTCCTGAAATCCTCCTTAGGATATAGCGGCATAGAGTTGCCGCTGTGCAGGAAGCGCACTCTGTCGCCCGTTCCTGCTGCTGCGCCGCCAGCCCCTGTGCCACCGTTGCTTACGGAAACGTTCACGACGTTCAGACCTCCGCCGAAGGTTGCAATCCAGACGTTGCCGAGTGCGTCTTCGCAGAAGTCATATATATCATTGTGGCTGATGGCGTAAGGGTCTGAGGAATCGGCAGTGTAATGGCTTAGCCTGCCATTGGGCGACAGCGTGTAGGCTCCCATGCCCTTTGTGCCAATCCACAGCGTGCCGCGCGAGTCTTCAAATAGCGCATAGACATGGTCGGCAAAGCGCACCTGCCTGCTGCCGATGGTGCCGCCGGGCTGCAGCCATCCGGCCTGCTGTCCGCTGCCGTCCAGCACGGCAATGAAACCGTCGTAGCTGCCTGCCCATACCGTGCCGTCCTTGCGGCACAGCACCGAGCGCGTGGGCTGTCCGGCTACCACAGGCATCATGCGGACATTCTGCCTGCGGAAGTTTACCAGCGTCAGACCGTGCGGCGACGTCAGCCAGAGGTTTCCCTGCCTGTCGGCGTAGTGCTTGTATCCGGTTATTATGCCTGGCACGGCCTTGGCTGCAGGTCCGTCGCCCACCAGCAGCTGGCGGTCGTCAGTCATGCGCCATCCCATGCCGGCGGTAGTGTTGGCGCGCGTTTCTTCCGGCGTAGTGTGGTTGAGGGGAGTGTCCGTGTCCTCGTCGATGCGCTTATAGCGGCTGCTGTGGGTGTCGTAGAGATAGACGTCGCCGCTATATGTACGCAGATAGATGTTGTCTGCACTGTCCACCTTTATCTTCGCTATTCGGTTTGTAGGCAGCGTGTCGCCCCCGACGAGCTTGCCGAAGGTGGTGAACTGGTAGCCGTCGTAGCAGCACAGACCGTTGTAGGTGGCTATCCACATCAGTCCGCGCGAGTCTTGCTGCATGCCTGAAATGTTGTTGCAGGCCAGTCCGTCGCGAATGCCGAAAGTTCTGATGCTGTATTCCGTCTGTGCGGATGTGGCAAGGAGGCTGCCAAAGAAGACAAGGACTGTTATTGCACACCTCCTCGTTACGTCTGTTGCTGTTTCCCAGATGTCAAGTCTTATGGTTTTCTTGTCTCCCATATTGCAAAAATATAGAAAATGTTTTTTTGAGACAAGAAAAAACGGCTTTTTTTGCTTCCTTTATTTTTTGATGTCGTGGTCGACCATGGTGGCTACGCAGGAGTCAGACCATACGTTGACGGCTGTCTCTACCATGTCAATGACTGTGTAGACGGGCAGGATGATGCCCATTACGGCTACGGGGGCGCCGATGCCCGACATCAGCGACAGCGTGAGGAAATAGCAGCCCATGGGAACGCCGGCATTGCCGATGGCCGAGAGTACGCTGATGGCGAGCCACAGCAGCATGGTGTCCCATGTGAGCGGCGTGCCTCCCTGCTGCATGACGAACAGCGACGTGACGAGAATGAAGGCTGCGCAGCCGTTCATGTTGATTGTTGTGCAGATGGGCAGCACGAAGCGTGCCACCTTGGGGCTGACGCCTTGGCGCTGTTCGGCAGACTCCATGGTGACGGGCAGCGTGGCTGCAGAACTCTTGGTGAACAGGGCCATCAGCACGGCAGGCATCATGGCGCTGAGCGTGCGCAGCGGATTGATGCCTCGCAGCAGCAGAAAGATGGGCAGCACTACGAAGAACTGCAGCAAGTTGCCACCCAGCACTACGGCTACATAGCGGCCCAGCGAGTCGGCGACGGTGCCTGCTGAGAGCTGCGACGAGAGCTGTGCGGCAAATGCCACGATGCCCACGGGCAGTGTCCAGATGAGTCCGCGGATGAGCAGGAAGAGCAGCTCCTGCAGGCCCGCAAGGAATCGAAGCACTGTAGTCTTGTTGTCTGACTGTGGCATGCGCGACAGTCCAAGCCCCGCGGCAAAGGCCAGCAGCAGCAGCGACAGCACATTTCCGTCGAGGAACGGCTTGACGATGTTGTTTGGAACGACGCTGAGCAGGTGGTCGGTGTAGGTGAGTGGTGAGTGGTTAGAGGTGAGTGGTGAGTGGTTAGAGGTGAGAGGTGAGAGGTGAGAGGTGAGTGGGAGCGTGCCAGGGTCTATGCTGACGAACAGCAGCAGTCCCACGGCTGCGCTGACGGTGGTGGTGAGCAGTGTGTAGCTGATGGTGTGGCGGAAGATGCGGCCTGCGCCACTGCCCTTGCCCAGTGAGGCCAACGTTGTGGTGACTGCCAGCACAATGGTGGGTACTGCCAGCAGTTGGAACAGCCTTACGTAGACGGTGGTGACGAAGTTCATGGCATCGTCTATCCATCCCGTCTGTAAAAGTCCAAGGATGATGCCAACCGTGAGGGCGCCAATCCAAATCAGCATTTGTCTCATACTTTTAATGTTTAGTTTTGTCGCTTAATTTCTCAGTTTGTTATTTTTTAGATTTACCCTCCTTCGCCAGTCCTACGACGAACTGCGTCATTGCGCCAATGCCATATTGCAGAGCGTCCTCATCGATGTCGAATTTGTCGCTGTGGTGCTGTGCAGTGCTGCCGACGGCAGGATTGTTGACGCCTACAAGCGTGAAAACCGTCGGCGCAAGCTGGCTATAGAGTGCAAAAGTCTCAGAGCCGTACCAGATATATTGCGGATCGGCGGTGACATGGCCCGGATAGAGCCCCTCCAGCTGCTGTCGTGCATAGACGGTGTAGGCAGTGTCGTTGTTCACTGGCGGCAGGTCGATGCGCATTCTGTCGGTGTAGCTCACCGTGCATCCGTGAGCGGCAGCTACATGCTCAGAGACGCTCTTCACGACATTGAGGGCATGCTCGCCGGCAACGCGGTCGAAGAAGCGCAGCGAGCCGCCGATGAATACCTCGTTGGGTATGACGTTGTAGACCTTGCCACCTTCAATCTGCGTGACGCCGAGCGTCACCAGCTTCTCCAGGTCGCGCTGGTTGTTCCAGGCAATGGAGATGGCTGTCAGCACGTTGGCAGCGGCAAAGACGGGATTGACACTCTTGTCGGGGCGTGACACGTGGCCGCCGCGGCCTACGATGTTGTATGCCAGCGTAGCCATGCCTGCCATTATGGGGCCTTCCTTTACGAACAGCATTCCCGATGGGACGTTGGAGGCCACATGATTGCCGTAGATGACGTCGAACTTGATGCCGTCATTCTTTAGTGTGCTGATCATGGGGCGTATTCCGGAGTTGCTCTCCTCACCCTCTTCGAAGATAAACACTATGCGCCCTGTGAGGTGGTCGCGCAATGAGTGCAGGATGCGTGCTGTGCTGAGCAGGATAGCCATGTGGCCGTCGTGGCCGCAGCCCTGTGTGACGCCTTGACGCTGGCTGACCCACTTCTTCTGCTTGCCCTCGCCGTTGGTGCTGCTCTCCTCAATGGGCAGCCCGTCGATGTCGGTGCGCAGTCCGATGGTCTTTCCCTTCCGGCCGGTGTTGAGAATGGCGTAGAAGCCCGTGCTGCCCGCGACGTCATGGATGCTGATGCCGTCGAGCTGCTGCAGTTCGGCCTTCAGTCGTCTGGCAGTCTCCACTTCCTGTCCGCTGATTTCAGGAAAGAGGTGGAAGTGCCTGCGGATGTCACGTGCGTAGCCGTCCTGTGCTGCCACCAGCTTGCTAACGTCCTGTGCCGCTGTGGGGCTTAGCATTAAGCAGGAAAATAATAGTAATAAGGCCGTGAGGCCTGCTCGTTCTTTCATGTCTGTTTTCTTTTTGTCAGTAATAAACTCTCAGCCCGACAGAACAGACCCAGAGTCTGTCCTGTGTCGGGCTGAAAGCATTCTGCGGCTGTTAGTAGCCAGGGTTTTGGTCGATGCCAAGTTCTTCGTTGTTTGCCCCAAAAGGAATTGGGAAACGGTAGAAGTGGCCGTTGATGTTCTGGTACTTCGATTTCAGGAAGCGGTGAATGCGTGCAAAGTAGGTGTTCACCTCATTGCCGTCGCGGCCTATGGCACCCACAGTGGCGTAGGAGTCGTCGAAGTGTTCGAAGTTTTGAACAGTAAGCACGGTGCTGATAAGGTTGCGCCAGCGTACGAGGTTCTGCCAGTGGCGCTGCTCGTAGACGAACTCATACTCCCATTCCTTTTGGATGTCGCTCAGTGTCGGCGAGGCAATGTTGTGGTTGCTGTCGCCGAAGCCGCGCTCGCGAATCTTTTTCAAGACTGTGGCTGCCTCCGGATGGCGGTGCAGCTGTACCAGAGCTTCAGCCTTGTTGAGCAGCACTTCAGCATAGCGCAGCTCGATGCGGTCGACGTAGTTATACTGCTGTGTGGTGTATACGGAGGTGGCAGTGCTGCGGTCGACGCCCTTTCCGTAGACAGGCAGAGTGACTGGCGGCAGGTAGGTGTGCAGAGTGTTGTCGCGAGGGTCGGTAATCTGTGTCACGATGCTGAAAGCCTTGCGTGGGTCATCGTCGGGCCAGTCCTTGAAGGTGTGGATTGGCTGGATGTGGATGACTTCTGTGGTCTCCTGGAACGGATATGTCCATGCGCAGTGGTTCTGATGGTTGCCCTGCTGGTCAATGCCGTCGCCCTCGTGGTAGATGGTGAATATCTGCTCAGGACCCTGGCTCTCGTGGGCAATTCCGAAGAGATCGGCGAAGTTAGGCTGCAGCGAGTACTGGCCAAGCTGATCCACGGCGTTGGCATATTCGATGACCTTTTCCAGGCGGGTCTGGTTCCATTCGGTAACTGCAGGGTCGGTGCGCGAAGTCTTTATGGCTTCCACCTCAGCCAGCGACAGCGGATTGCTGGCCCACTGCAGATAGACGCGTGTGAGCAGTGCATAGGCGGCACCCTTCGACGGATTGTATTTGGCAGCAGGCGTGACAGGCAGGTCTGCAGCAGCCTCTGTGAGGTCCTTTACAATCTGGGTGTAGACGGCGTCGATGCTCTTGCGTTCCGTGCTTACGTCGGCGGCAGTCAGTCGCAGGGGCACTTCACCCCACAGCACCACCAGCCAAGAGTAGAACAGGCCGCGCGAGAACTTGGCACGTGCAATAGGCTCAGCCTTCTGGGCGTCGGTCAGTGAGTGCGAGGCCTGCGTCTTCTCGATGGCGTCGTTCACGATGCCGATGCCCTGATAGAGGGCGTTGAAGGTCTTCTTTGCATACGAGCTGGTCTTGTCGTACTTCAGCTCAACCATCTTTGTCACGTCGTCTTCCTCGTTGCCAAGGTAAGAAGTTCCCAGCTCTGTCGGTGTGTCTACGATGGAGGTGAACGTAGAGCTGAGCGTCTGATACGGACGGTATGCGCCGTTTATGAGGGCGTAGGCGTCTTCCTGTGTCTTGATGACATCCTCGTCACCGATGACGTTGTTGTTCTCGTCGTCGCTGCTGCACGATGTAAGGCCCAGAGTGAGGGCGGCAGCAAATAATGCTGAATACAGAATGTTCTTTTTCATGTTAACAATCTCCTTTACTTTAAAAAGTTAATACTAAGGTTTATTAAAATGCTATTTTATTTTGATTTCAGAAGTTTATCTCAGCTCCGAATGAAATGCTGCGGCTCTTTGGGTAGGCGCCCTGGTCGATGCCGTTCTCCAGCTCGGGGTCGTAGCCCTTGTAGTCGGTAATGGTGAGCAGGTTCTGTCCGCTTACCGACAGGCGCAGGCTTTTGGCGAAGCTCCTCAGCGGCAGCGTGTAGCCGATGCTCAGGTTCTGCAGCTTCAGGTAGCTGGCGTCTTCGACGTAGCGGCTGTCGAGATAGCTGGTGGCCATTGAGCCGCTGATGGCAGGAACACCTGTGCTGGTGTTTGCCGTCGTCCAGCTGTCGCGGACGTAGGCCAGTGCATTGTAGCTGCCGAGTGGCGTGTCCAGGTGGCGGCGCAGCAGGTTGACATTCTCTGCTCCGTGCGAGCCTTTCAGCGACAGGCTTGCGTCCCAGTGCTTCCAGCTTACCGACGTGTTTAGGCCGTAGAAGAAGTCGGGCTGATGGCTTCCCAGTATTTTCTGCTCGCCGAGCAGCACTTTGCCGTTGCTTTCGTCGATGCCCAGGAACTCGTAGCCGTAGAAGGACCCCACTGCCTCGCCCTCGCGGAGGATGCTCTCGCGGAGTTCGCCGCTGTAGAGCGTCTTCACGTCGGCCGACATCTTGGTAAGCTCGTTATAGTTGTGCGTTATGTTGAAGCCGGCTTTCCACAGCAGGTTATGGCGGTGCAGCAGTGTGGCATCGATGCTCAGCTCTATGCCACGGTTGACAACGTTGCCGGCATTCATGAGCTGCGATGTCAGACCTGTGGAAGAATTCACTGGCAGGTAGAGCAGCAGGTCGCTGGTTTTCTTGTAGTAATAGTCGGCCACGATGTTTATGCGGTTCCTCAGCAGTCCCAGGTCTATGCCTGCGTTCCAGCTGACGGTGGTTTCCCACTTCAGGCCTGCATTTCCCAGATTGCTCTTTGAGTAAGCCGTCTGTCCGCCATAGCTGCTGGCGGTGTAGCTGGTAGCATATTCGTAGTCTCCAATCTCCTGGTTTCCCACACTGCCCACCGAGGCTCGCACCTTTAGCGAAGAAACCAAACCGGAGCGGCGGAAGAATTTCTCGCGGTCGGCGTTCCACGACAGACCCAGTGAGGGAAAGTAGCCCCATCGGTGGTTTTTCGGGAAACGGCTGGAATGGTCGGCACGGAATGTGGCGGTGGCATTGTAGCGTCCCAGCAGGGTGTAGTTGACACGTGCGATGAGCGAGTTGAGCGTAGCCTCCGTCTGTCCGGAGCTTGGCGTGTAGACGTGTGAGCCGTCGCCCAGATTGTTGTATCCCAGGTCCTCGTTGGTGTAGCGCGACGTGGTGCTGAGGTTATGGTTGGTCTTTGTGTTCTGTATGGTGTAGCCAACGAGGGCGTTGAGGCTGTGGGCAGCAGACAGCTGTGCATCGTAGTTCAGAGTCAGCTCGCCCTGCACAATCTCGTTCTGCTTGTGGCCTATCGAGCCTACGCCGCCTTCGTTGATGCCCAGCGCTGTGTAGGATGGCGCAAAGTAGTTCTGCGTGATGTCAGTCTGGTTGGCGCCTATGGCAGCCTTTGCAGTGAGTCCGCTGGCGACCTTGTAGGAGAGCGAAGCGTTCAGCAGGGCGTAGTTGACGAGCGTCTCGGCCGTGGTGTTCTGAAGGTCGGAGACGGGGTTGGCGCTGATGCCGTTCAGCTTGAAGTATGCATTCTCGTAGGGGTTTTGGTAGTTATAGCTGCCGTCGTCGGCATATACGGGAACTACGGGAGGCATGAACAGCGCGTAGGTGAGCGAGTTGGTGATGCCGGCGGAGTAGGGCGACGAGAAGTAGTTGACGGGCTGCGTGGTGCTGAGGGCATTCTGCTTGGTCTTTCCGACGGTCGACGACAGTGCGACGGTGAGCCTCGACGACAGGTCGTGGTCGATGTTGGCGCGCAGGTTGTAGCGCTTGAAGTCGGAGTTCAGCACGATGCCCTGCTGGTCGGTGTAGTTGGCCGACAGCACGAAGCGTGTGTTCTTGCTGCCTCCGCTGACGCTCACCTCGTGGATGTGGCTTACTGCCGTGCGCAGCACTTCCGACTGCCAGTCGGTGCCGCTGCCGAGTGCGGCTATCTGTTCGTCGGAATAGCCGCCGCGATTGCCGAAATAGTCTTTCTCCATCTGCGCCCACTCGGTGGCATTCAGCAGGTCGAGCTTCTTAGACGGTGCGCTGACGGTGAGCGTGGCCTTGTAGCGGACGCTGGTGACATCGGCGCCAGCGTGCTGTGTGGTGACGAGAATGACACCGTTGGCGCCGCGCGAGCCGTATATGGCCGTGGCCGACACGTCCTTCAGGACTTCAATGCGCTCTATGTCGCCGGGATTGATGAACGACAGAGGGTCGAGTGTGCTTTCCAGACTGCCGATGCCTGTCTTCTGGCTGCTCTGGTCGGCCTGGTAGATGAGGCCGTCGATGACATACAGAGGATTGTTGCTGGCATTGACGGAATTGCCGCCGCGGATGCGGATGGTGGAGCCGGAGCCGGGCTGTCCGCTGGTGGACACGTCGACGCCAGTGATGGTTCCGCCGAGTGCAGCGTCCAGCGTAGGCACTGGCAGTGCGGCCAGCCTGTCGGCTCCCATTGTTGCCACGCTGCCTGTCAGCTGTGTGCGCTTCTGCGTGCCGTAGCCTACGACGACGACTTCCGTCAGGCGGCTTGAATTGTCGACGAGCTGTATGTCTACAGGCTCCGAACTGTCGTAGACGTCGACTTCCAGCGGGCGGTAGCCTATGAACTGGACGCTGAGCGTGATGGGCAGCTCTGCTCTCGTAACGAGGCGGAACTGGCCGTTAGCATCGGTTATGGTGCCTTGCTCGCCTGCCGACTTCGGCACCAGGGCAGCTCCTATGAGCGGCTCGCCACTCTGGGCGTCGGTAATGGTGCCGGTGATGACGGTCTGCGACAGAGCCGGCAGGGCTGGCAGGGCCGAAATCAGCAAGAAAGCAAATGTAAACAATCTTTTTTTCATAAAACGCAATGGTATACGCTCCCCTAAAAGGAGTGGGTACTCATGACCCACACCTTTTCATCAGAGATAAAAACAAACTAATAAAACTAAAAGGCTAAAGTTAACGGATGGTTGCCAGTTCCTTTTGCGGCAGCGTGAGCAGGCCGTACTGGTGGAGATACTGGATGCCGTCCTGCAACACCCACCGCACAAAGGCTGTCAGCACAGGGTTGGAGTGGTCGTAGTCGAGTCCAATCTTGCCGGTGGGTATTAGCTGATACTGCTCCTGCTCGAGCAGTTGGAGTATGTTGTCGAGCTGTCCCTCGCTGAGCACCTGGCGTGCCTGCTTGTCAATGTCGAGCGGCAGCAGTGCGAGCGACGGCTGCAGCCGGCGGCTCTCCAGATTGAATATGTTTGAGAGGGAGTTGACGGTTATGCCAAGAGGGTCGCGACCTACGGCAGCCGTCAGGAAAGAGTCGTCGCCATGTATCTTCTTGCCTCTGTAGTCTGCCGCAGACTGATGGAAGGCTGTGGCATAGAGCCGTGCAGCCGACAGCTGGCTGTTGCCCGTAATGACGTGGAGCGGAGTGGCTTGGCTGCCTGTCTCTGCGGCATCGTCGCCGTCGGCATCGATGAAGAAGATGCGCCTGAGCTTCTTGGCATTGAGTGCGTGCGACCCTACTAACTGCTGGGCCTCAGAGCCTTGCCGGATGACGGGCAGCACTGCGTAGCGTGCAAACAGCACAGAGTGTTCGTCGGTGCTGAGTGTGACGGTGTTAGCGTCGCCGGCAGCCTTCCCCTGCAAGAAGCGGAAGTCTACGGCCGTGTTGGTCTTCTGATATTCGGCAGCCCATTTCTCGGCCAGCGGACGTGCAAAGCCCGGCACGCTGAGGGTTACCGTCTCCTTTTGCTGTGCGCTGGCTGCAATGCTGAGCAGCAGCCCTGCGAACAATGCTATCTGGTGTAACGAGTTCTTCATATTCTGATGTGTCTTATATATATATTAATAATGTGTGGTTCGTCGTTTCTGTTTTTCTTCGGTGCAAAGGTACGGTGGAATTTCTTGGTAGGCAATACCATTTGAACGGCATTTTAGTACCATGTTTTTGGTATTTCGGGCTGAAAAGTGCCGAAATAGCGCATTTTCTTTTGTTTTTACGGCCGTAATCTGTATTTTTGAAAGCACTAAAAACAGTTATTGACAGCATAAAAGCAAAAACTTATCAGACAATGGAAGCAATAAGCACACCAAAGGCTCCGGGGGCTATAGGCCCCTACAGCCAGGCAGTAAGAGTGGGGAACCTGGTTTACACGTCGGGGCAGATTCCCGTCGACCCGTCGACAGGGCAGTTTGCCATAGGCGGCATCAAGGAGCAGACGCGGCAGTCGCTGCTGAATGTCAAGGCCATTCTGGAGGCTGCCGGCACAAGTATGGACAATGTTGTTAAGACTACGGTGTTCATGGCCGACATGCAAGACTTTGCCGACATGAACAGTGTCTATGCGGAATTCTTCAGCGAGCCGTTCCCTGCCCGTTCGGCAGTGGCAGTCAAGTCGCTGCCTAAGGGTGCGCTGGTTGAGATAGAGGCTGTGGCCGAAGTGAAGTAGGCGGAAGCGTGTGCCGCTTGGACAAAAAAAATTATCTCTGCATGATAATTTCGTAACATGCAGAGATAAATTTTTATCTTACGGAGATATTTTCGTAACATGCAGAGATAATTTTTTATCTCACAGAGATAATCTGTTATCTCTATTTCTTGTCGTATGCGTGCAGCGGATAGTCGGTGGTGAAGTGCAGGCCGCGGCACTCCTTGCGCTCCAGGGCCCAGCGGGTTATCAGGTAGCCGACGTTTATCATGTTGCGCAGCTCGCAGATGTCGCGTGTGGCACGCACTCGCTTGAAGAGACGCTCGGTTTCCTCATAGAGCATGTCGAGACGGTCCCAGGCACGGTGCAGACGCAGGTCGCTGCGCACGATGCCTACATAGTTGGCCATTATCTGGTTGACTTCCTTCACCGACTGCGTGATAAGAACTTTCTCTTCGTTGGTCATGGTGCCTTCGTCGTTCCATTCCGGCACCTGCTCGTTGAAGTCGTAGAGGTCGGCATGCTTCAGCGAGTCCTTGGCGGCAGCGTCGGCATAGACAACGGCCTCTATCAGTGAGTTGGATGCCAGGCGGTTGCCGCCATGCAGGCCCGTGCATGAGCATTCGCCAAGAGCGTAGAGACGCTGTATTGACGACTGGCCGTTAAGGTCGACCTTAATGCCGCCGCACATATAGTGGGCTGCGGGCCTGACGGGGATGTAGTCCTGGGTGATGTCGATGCCTATGCTGAGACACTTCTGGTAGATGTTGGGGAAGTGGTGGCGCGTTTCGTCGGCAGGCTTGTGGGTGACGTCCAAGCAGACGTGGTCAAGACCGTGTATCTTCATCTCCTTGTCGATGGCACGGGCAACGATGTCACGCGGTGCCAGCGACAGCCGCTCGTCGTATTTCTCCATGAACGTCTCGCCGTTGGGCAGCTTCAGTATGCCGCCGTAGCCGCGCATGGCCTCGGTGATGAGGTATGCAGGGTGGGTTTCCTTGGGATTGTGAAGGACGGTGGGGTGGAACTGGACGAACTCCATGTCGGCGACTGTTGCCTTGGCGCGGTAGGCCATGGCTATGCCGTCGCCGGTGGCGATGACGGGATTGCTGGTGGTCAGGTAGACGGCTCCGCAGCCGCCGGTGCAGAGAATGGTGACCTTCGACAGGTAGGTGTCTACCTTCTGCGTCTTCGGGTTAAGCACGTAGGCACCGTAGCACTGGATGTTGGGGGAGCGGCGAGTGACGCGCACGCCAAGGTGATGCTGGGTGATAATCTCGACGGCAAAGTGGTTTTCCTTGACGTCGATTTCGGGGCATCGGCGGACGGTTTCCATCAGGCCGCGCTGGATTTCCGCGCCAGTGTCGTCGGCATGGTGGAGAATGCGGAATTCTGAGTGGCCGCCTTCACGGTGAAGGTCGAAGTCGCCGTTTTCGGTGCGGTCGAAGTTGACGCCCCACCTGACGAGTTCCTCAATCTGCTCAGGAGCATTGCGCACTACCTGCTCTACGGCATGGCGGTCGCTGATGTAGTCGCCGGCAATGATGGTGTCGGCAATGTGCTTGTCGAAGGTGTCTACCTTCAGATTGGTAACGCTGGCTACGCCGCCCTGGGCAAACGAGGTGTTGGCCTCGTCAAGGCCTGCCTTGCAAATCATGCACACGCGGCCGTTCTTCTTGGCACCGGAGGCATCGGCCTTGCCCATGGTGGCACGGGCCACCTTCAGGGCGTAGCTCATGCCGGCAACACCGGCGCCAATGATGAGGAAATCGTATTTGTAAACCATAGTTCTATCGTTTCTGGACTACCTTGCGGCCACGGACGATGCTGATGCCACTGTGATGCTTGCCGACAGGGCGGCCGTCAAGTCCGTAGGCCTTGTCGCTGCCACTTGCAGTGGAGTCGGCGACTGGGCTGTTGATGCCAGTGAAGTCCGTCAGCGGCTGGATGTTATCGAAATTACTCCAAGGAGCGGTCTTCTTGTATTTTTCCAGACTTGCACCAGGCACATAGAGTGTGGCATTGTAATAATGTGTATTGGTAAAAGGCTGATTCCATACCCAAAATTCAACATTGGGGTCCTCCATCAGCGCATAGAACTTCTTGATGGAATTTGCCGACTCAAAGACATCATCGCCAAAAGACTTCAGCTGTGAGGGCAGCACGATTTCCTTAAGGCTCTTGCAGTTATAGAATGCTTTCTCGCCAATTCTGGTGACACCGTCGGGAATGCTGATGGTGTCAAGACTCTGGCAGTTGTGGAAAGCACGGTCACCGATGGATGTCACCTTCGAGGGAATGATTACGTCCTTCAGCATCAGACATGATGCGAAGATGCCGCCGGGCAATTCTGTGAAGTTGTCGGGAATGGTGGCTTTCTTCATCTTGTAGCATTCGTAGAAACAGTCGACACCAATGCTGGTGACACTGCTTGGAACGTAGATTTCCTTCAGGCTTTTACATCCCTCAAAGGCACTGGTGCCTATTGACGTCAGACCGGCACAGAGATTGACGTTCTCCAGCTTGTCGCAGCCCTTGAATGCCGACTCGCTGATGGACTGCACGTTGGAAAGGGCAAGGTTGACCATCTGGCAATTCTCAAAAGCCTTCGAGGGGATGACGGGACATCTCAAGGTAAGTATGTTAATGGGCGTGTTGCCAAACACTTCATCGCCGATGCTGGTGATGGAACCGGGAATGAAGGCTGCTTCAAGGCTGCCCTGCCCATAATAGTTGCCGCCGGCAAGGTCGAAAGCGTATCCGCCAATGGTGGTGACGCCTTCCGGCACGTCGATAACCTTCAGGGCGATGCATCCGCAAAATGCATTGCTGCCGATGGTCTTGAGGCCGGGAGCCAGAGTGATAGACTCCAATGCTATACAATTCCAGAAGGCACCTTCGTCAATGGTCTCCACACCGGCAATCTTGAGATTCTTGATGGCATCTCCTCTGAAAGTATTGTAAGGAACAGTCTTGCATTTCAAGGTCAGCTCGTCAACGTCAGTATACTCTAAGATGCTTTCGCCAAGAGTGGTAACCGTTGAGGGAATGATGCATCTTGTGATAGCCTTCTTATTGTCGGAGCTTGCATAATGGGCTGTTGTAAATGCTTGGTGGCCAATAGACTCCACACCTTCGGGAAGTATTATCTCCGTAATGCTGTTGCAGGCGTCAAAGGCGTGAGTTCCTATGGTCTTCAGCGTTGAAGGAAAGGTAACATTTGATATTGAAGAGCAACCTTGAAATGCGTAGGCATTGATTTCCTCCAGTCCCTCGGGCAGTGTTATCTCTGAAAGATTGTAGCAGCCGTAAAAAGCATTCTGATCTATTATTTTCAGCGTTGTTGGCAGGGTGATGTTAGTCAAAGACCGCTTCTGATAGAAAGCACCTTCGATTGTTGTCACGGTGTAGCCGTTGACATCTGCGGGGATGACTACGCTGAAATCTGAATTTGTTGCCTTACCACTGCATCCGGTAAGCTTCGCAGTCTTGTCAGCCTCGCTGATTACCTCGTAGCTAAGGGTAAGGATGTCGGTAACTTTGACATTGATCCTGTCGCCGTCCTTGGCGAAAGTAGTTGCTGGCAGCAGGCACACGGCTGCTAAGAGGACTGTCTTGAAAAACTTCATAGTCGTTTTGCTTTTTTCCGTTAGCGATTATTATTAGCAGGCCTTGAAGCTGTCCAGGTCTTCTGCCTTGAAGTTCTTGATGTACGCTGACTTGCCGTAGACATCTTCCTCCGTCATGCGGACGTAGACGTTGGCTGATTTCTGGAAAAGCTCTGGACACTTGGCTGCGTCGCGCAGGATGAGCAGCGACATAACCAGCTCGGCAGTCATGTCGTACAGACGGCGCGCCAGGAAGTCGAAGGCGTCCTGATTGTCAAGCGACTTGGCATAGTTCAGAGCATCTTCGTAGACGGGGAGCAGCTTCTCCACGCGGGCCTTCAATGCTGCATCGGCCTCTGCAGGCAGAGCGGCCAGCATATCCTTGATGTTGGCGAGCATGGTGCCGTTGCTTATGTAGCGAATTGCAGCTACAACCTGCAGCTGTGTAGTGCCTTCGTAGATTGAGAAGATGCGTGCGTCGCGGTAAAGGCGCTGTGACTTGTATTCCATGATGAAGCCGGAGCCGCCGTGGATGGAGATAGCGTCGTAAGCGTTCTGGTTGGCGTACTCTGAGTTCATGCCCTTGGCAAGAGGCGTGAAGGCATCGGCCAGACGCTGATACTTCTTCATTTCCTGCTTCTCCTCAGGGGTGAGCTTGCGGTCGCGCTCGATGTCTTCCAGGCACTTGTAGACGTCAACGTAGCAGGCAGTCTCATAGAGCAGCGAGCGGCCGGCATCAAGCTTGGCCTTCATGCGGGAAAGCATGTCGTAGACGGCAGGGAAGTTGATAATCTTGTCGCCAAACTGCTGGCGCTCCTTGGCGTATGCAAGTCCTTCGTTGTAAGCTTCCTGCTCAACGCCGACGCTTTGTGCTGCAATGCCCAGACGTGCACCATTCATCAGGGCCATCACATATTTGATGAGGCCGAGACGTGTGCTGCCGCAGAGTTCAGCCTTGGCGTTCTTGTATGTCAGCTCGCAGGTCGGTGAACCGTGAATACCAAGCTTGTGTTCGATGTGGCGAACGTCGACACCGCCCTGTCGCTTGTCGTAGATGAACATGCTGAGGCCGCGGCCGTCCTTCGTACCCTCCTCAGAGCGTGCCAGCACGAGGTGAATGTCAGAGTCGCCGTTGGTGATGAAGCGCTTAACGCCGTTCAGGCGCCAGCAGTTCTCCTTTTCGTCAAAGGTAGCCTTCAGCATCACGCGCTGCAGGTCGGAACCTGCATCAGGCTCCGTCAGGTCCATTGACATGCCTTCTCCGGCGCAAACACGGGGGATGTACTTCTGACGCTGCTCCTCGCTACCGAACTCGTAGAGCGTGTCAATGCACGACTGAAGGCTCCAGATGTTCTGGAAGCCGGCATCGGCAGCTGAAATCATCTCCGAAAGCATGGAGAAGATAGCGTTAGGCAGGTTCAGACCGCCGTAACGGCGAGGCATGCTTACGCCCCAAAGGCCGGCCTTGCGCGTAGCGTCAAGGTTTTCGTAGGTTTTGCTTGCATAAATCATGCGGCCGTTCTCGAGGTGCGGTCCTTCAAGGTCAACATCTTCCGAATTGGGTGCGATGATGTTGGCAGCCACGTCGCCAGTGATGTCGAGTATCTGCTTGTAGTTCTCTATTGCGTCGCCAAGGTCAACGGGAGCATAGTCATATTCCTTTGCATCAGCAAAGCCTTTCTCCTTCAGCTCGACGATACGAGCCATCAGCGGATGGTTGAGATAAAAACCTATCTCCGGGTGGTCACTATAATAGTTTGCCATTTTCTTAATCTTTTTTTTGCAAGGACTACAGGACTGATGACTCTTAATATTAGAGTCTTGTATTTCCTGTAGTCCTTGCTGTTATACTACTTCGAGTTCTGCTTATAGTACTTAATCAACTTTGGAACAACTTCCTCAACGGTGCCGACGATGACGTAGTCGGCAATTTTGTTGATAGGAGCGTCGGGGTCGGAGTTGACACTGATGATGATACCAGAGTCCTGCATGCCGGCGATGTGCTGAATCTGTCCGGAGATGCCGCAGGCGATGTAAACCTTCGGATGAACGGTGACACCCGTCTGGCCAATCTGGCGGTCGTGGTCAATCCAGCCTGCATCAACTGCAGCACGAGAGCCGCCAACCTCACCATGCAGCACCTTGGCAAGTGCAAAGAGCTGGTCGAAGCCTTCCTTGGAGCCAACGCCGTAACCACCGGCAACCACGATGGGCGCACCCTTCAGATTGTGCTTGGCAGCCTCTACGTGGTGGTCGAGGACTTTTACGACGAATGCCTCAGGCGAGACATACTTGCTGACTTCGGGATAGACAACCTCCTTCTTGAAGTCGCCCTCACAGAGAGCCTTCTGCATGACGCCGCTACGGACGGTAGCCATCTGTGGACGGTGGTCGGGGTTGACGATGGTTGCCACGATGTTGCCACCGAAGGCTGGGCGAATCTGGTAGAGCAGGTTCTCATATACCTTATTGTTCTTCTTGTCCTCGTAAGAGCCAATCTCCAGTTCCGTGCAGTCGGCAGTCAGTCCGCTGGTCAATGACGAGCTGACGCGTGGGCCGAGGTCGCGGCCGATGACGGTGGCGCCCATCAGGCATATCTGCGGCTGCTCCTCCTTGAAGAGGTTGACGAGAATGTCAGTGTGGGGAGCTGAAGTGTAGGGGAACAGGTCGGGAGCGTCGAAGACGAACAGCTTGTCGACACCGTAAGGCAGAATCTGGTCTTCCACCTTGCCCTTGATGCCAGTGCCGGCAACAACGGCGTGCAGTTCAACGTCCAGTTCATTGGCGAGCTTGCGGCCTTTGGTCAGCAGCTCCTGGGATACCTCTTGCACCACGCTGCCTTCTACTTCAATATATACAAATACGTTATTCATACCTTAGCCAATGATTTTCTCTTCCAACAATTCTTTGATCATTCCCTCAACATCAGCATCAGAAGCCGTCAAAGTCTTCGACTCCTTTGCCTGGAACACGATGTTCTTGATAGCCTTCACCTTTGTTGGCGAGCCGCTGAGGCCGCACTGGTTGACATCGCCGTTGACGTCTGCCACCGACCACTGGTTCAGCGTCAGATATGGGCGCTCGTCGTACAGATAGTCGTAGCTGCCGGCGGCAGAACCGTCGGCCACATTACTTGTGGGACGCTCCATCGGGCAGGTGGCACGCTTGTACTTCATCACCAGCTTGGCGTTCTGCGGACGGCAGGGGGCTGCGCTTCCATTCACTGTGATGACAACGGGCAGCGGTGCCTTTACGGTCTCTACGCCGCCGTCGATGACACGCTTGATGGTGGCAAAGCCATCGCTTACGGAGCAGACCTCCTCTGCGTATGTCACCTGGTTGAGTCCCAGCTTCTGGGCAACCTGAGGGCCTACCTGTGCGGTGTCACCGTCGATGGCCTGACGGCCACCAATGACTATGTCCACATCACCTATTTTCTTGATAGCGGTAGCCAGAGCGTAGCTCGTAGCCAGCGTGTCGGCACCGGCGAACAAGCGGTCTGTCAGCAGCCAGCCAGTATCGGCTCCGCGATAAAGTCCCTGGCGGATGATTTCTCCTGCACGTGGAGGACCCATCGTGAGAATTCCTACTGTAGAACCTGGATTCTGCTCCTTCAGGCGAAGGGCTTGCTCCAGGGCATTCAAATCTTCAGGGTTGAAGATTGCAGGTAAGGCAGCGCGATTGACAGTGCCTTCAGCGGTCATGGCATCCTTACCAACATTACGGGTGTCTGGCACTTGTTTGGCCAGTACAACAATTTTTAAAGCCATATAATACTAATATGTGTTACCAAAATCGGATGCAAAGTTACGCCTTTTCGTACATTTGACAAAGTAAAAACTGTAAAAAATGCACAAAAGATGTATGTAATTCAAAGAATTATAGTACTTTTGCAAAAGTATTATGAAAAGGAATATTGCAATATTTGTCTCCGGCGGCGGAACGAACTGCGAAAACATCATCCGCTACTTTCAGGGTTCTGCTACGGTTTCCACGGCTCTTGTCGTCAGCAACAAGGCCGATGCATACGCCCTGGTGCGCGCGTCAAATCTTGGAGTCCCCACGGAGGTTGTTACCAAGGCAGAGCTTGCTGACAGCAAGAGAGTGCTTGCCCTGCTGGAAAAGTTCGACATCAGCTTCATCGTGCTGGCAGGCTTCTTGCCGATGATACCAGACTATCTGATAGATGCCTTTCCGCGCCGCATCATCAACGTTCACCCTGCGCTGCTGCCCAAGTATGGCGGCAAGGGCATGTGGGGCCATCATGTCCATGAGGCCGTCAAGGCCGCCGGCGAGACGGAGACAGGCATGACAGTGCATTATGTCACTCCGGTCTGCGACAGCGGCGAGATAATAGCCCAGTTCAAGACTCCGCTGCAGCCCGGCGACACCGCCGACGACATTGCCGCCCGCGAGCATGAGCTGGAAATGAAATATTTCCCTGAAGTAATAGAACGGGTGTTGCAACAGACATTCGAATAAAGTGATAGGCCTTGAACTTTCCTTACGCATTCGTGATGCTCTTGCTCTTTCGCCCACGGCCGAGCAGGAACAGGCGATAAGCGTCTTCAGTTCGTTTCTTACCGACAGGCGTGAGAATGCCGTCATGCTGCTTCGCGGAGCTGCCGGTACTGGCAAGACGACGCTTGCTGCCGCCATGGTGCGTGCGTTGCTGTCGCTCAGCCAGCACATTGTGCTTATGGCGCCCACCGGTCGCGCTGCCAAGGTGTTTTCCGTCTATTCCGGTCATCCAGCCTATACCATTCACCGCCGCATCTACCGCCAACAGTCGTTGGAAGGTGCTTTTTCCCTGAATTTCAATTCTTCCCACGACACGCTGTTCATCGTCGACGAAGCCTCTATGATTAACAGCGGCGACTCTGCTGCCGGCAATGGCGGCGGACTGCTGAGCGACCTTGTCAGCTTTGTCTACAACGGCCGCAACTGCCGCCTGCTGCTCATCGGCGACCATGCCCAGCTGCCTCCGGTAGGTGAACAGGAAAGTCCGGCACTGCAGCGCCCGGTCCTGCAGATGCTTGGCATGCATGTCTATGAGATAACGCTCAACGAGGTGCTTCGCCAGAGCCGGCAGTCGGGCATACTGTATAATGCCACCGTCATCCGCCAAAGCCTTGACGTGATGCCCAAAATCCGGCTTCATGGTTTTGCCGACATCCAGGTTGTCAGCGGCGATGAGCTAATAGAAACCCTTGCCGGCAGCTACTCCCGCGTCGGCATCGACGAGACAATGGTTGTCACGCGTTCCAACAAGCGTGCCAACATCTACAACCGTGGCATCCGCAACACCATTCTCGACCGTGAGGACGAGCTTTCCTCCGGCGACCGCCTGCTTGTGGTGAAAAACAACTACTTCTGGGGGCAGGAGTCCACGGCCGACAAGAAGATGGAGTTCATTGCCAATGGCGACCTGGCCGTTGTCCAGCGTGTGCGTAACATCCACGAACTCTACGGCTTCCGTTTTGCAGAAGTCACCATGACATTTCCCGACTACGACGACTATGAGCTGACGGCCACCACGCTTCTTGACACCCTTCTGGCCGATGCCCCTGCGCTTACAGAGGCCCAGCAGGCGCAGCTGTCGGCCTGCGTCATGGAAGACTACTCAGACATTCCCCAGAAAGCCGAGCGCCTCAAGCAGCTTAAGGCAGACAAGTACTACAATGCCCTGCAGATAAAATTTGCCTATGCCGCCACGTGTCACAAGGCGCAGGGCGGCCAGTGGCAGCATGTCTACGTCGACCAGGGGTACATGACGGACGAAATGCTTAATGCCGACTACTGCCACTGGCTGTATACGGCATTCACACGTGCCACGGAGAAACTCTACCTCGTCAACTGGCCCGCGGGGCAGACGGAAACAGTCCAGTAACGTAATAATTATTGTAGGCATGCTATACCTGAACGATGATATTGAACACTTCGACCTGGTCAGGGCCTTGCCCCTGCTCAGCAGCCAGCGCCTGCAGCAGTGCATGCAGTACAAGCACGAGCAGGGCCGCCGCGAGAATGCCGCAGCCTATCTGCTGCTGTGCGAGGGTCTGCGCCAGGAGTATGGCATCAGCGAGCCGCCGCTGTTCACGTTTGGCGACAACGGCAAGCCCCTGCTGCAGGACTATCCCCACATACATTTCAACCTTAGCCACTGCTGCAAGGCAGTCGTCTGCGTAGTCGACAGCCGTCCGGTGGGCGTCGACATAGAAGTCATAGGCCGCTACAAGGAGTCGCTGGCACGCTATACGATGAACGACTGCGAGCTGGCCTCCATCCTTGCCTCGCCGGAGCCTGCCGTGGCCTTCGCGCGGCTGTGGACTATGAAGGAGGCCGTGCTGAAGCTTAGCGGCACGGGCATAGCCGTCAGCAGCCTGAAAGACGTGCTGACAGGCAGCGAGGCGATAACCACCGTCGTGGAGAAATCAAAAGGCTATGTATATTCCATTTGCAAACAAATATAAAACAATTACAATATGAAACTGCGTTTTCAAGTAGAGTACAGGACGACTTTTGGCGAAGAGCTGGTTCTGAACGTTGTCAGAGCCGACGGCAGCCAGAAAGCCGACCGCCACAAGATGCAGACCGCCGACAAATGCATCTGGCGTTGTGAAATATCGAAGGCCCAGAAGGCCGGCACCGTGGTCCGCTACTATTACAGTCTCTGGCGTGCAGGCAAGGAAGTCCGCACGGAGTGGCTCGTGGTGCCTCACTGTCTGGAGCTGGCAGCTTTGCGCGGCACGTCGTATACTGCCTACGACCACTGGATAGACATTCCCGAGGATGCCCACATGTACAGCACGGCATTCACCGATTGCGTCATGGCCCGTGAGTGCCAGCCGAGCGAGGCCACGGAATACCGCCGCACGGTGCGCCTGAAGGTGCGCAGTCCGCAACTGCGTGCCGACGAGTGGCTTGCCGTTGCCGGCCAGCCTGAGTGCCTTGGCAGCTGGGACCCGCGGAAAGCCGTTCCCATGGCCGAACACGAATACCACGAGTGGGTTGTCAGCCTTGATGCTGCACAACTGCCCCGCGACGGCTTCGAATTCAAGTTCATCGTGCTTTCTTCCAAGCATCATCAGGAAATGTGGGAACACTCCATGAACCGTTACATCGCCCTGCCCGCGATTGCCGACGGCGAGGTGGTGGTCTACGAGCTGCCGCAGGCCGAATTTTCCATCTATCCATGGCGTGGTGCCGGCACCCTGGTGCCTGTGTTCTCCCTGCGCTCAGAAGGCTCGTTCGGTGTCGGCGATTTCGGCGACTTGAAGCTGATGGCCGAGTGGGTGGCAAAGACCGGGCAGCATGTGCTGCAGATTCTGCCCATCAACGACACCATTATGACCGGTACGTGGCAGGACAGCTATCCTTACAACAGCATCAGCATCTATGCCCTGCATCCTCAGTATGCCGACTTCCGCCAGATGCCTCCGCTAAAGGACGAGAGCCTGCGGCGCCACTTTGAGAGCCTTCGCCAGGAGCTGAACGCGCTGCCGCAGATTGACTACGAGCGCATGATTGCTGCAAAGATGGACTACCTGCGCCGCCTCTACGAGCAGGAATGGGCGCGCCTGCGCAGCCAGCAGGACTTCAAGAAGTTCTTCGACGGCAACAGCCACTGGCTGCAGTCGTATGCCGCCTACTGCATGTATCGCGACAAATACTCCACTCCCGACTTTACGCAGTGGCCGCAGGAGGCCACGCTGGCCGCTGCCTTGCAGCGTCCGTCGGCACAGACACGCCACGAAATGAACTTCTGGTATTTCGTGCAGTATCACTTGGACCGCCAGATGCGTGCCGCTCACGAGCATGCCCGCAAGCACAAGGTTATCCTGAAGGGCGACATCCCCATCGGCATCAGCCGCGACGGCGTGGAGGCATGGGTGGAGCCGCGCTACTTCAACATGAACGGGCAGACCGGTGCGCCGCCAGACCAGTTCTCTGCCGACGGACAGAACTGGGGCTTCCCGACATACAACTGGGACGTCATGCTGGCCGACGGCTGCCAGTGGTGGCAGCGGCGCTTCCGCAAGATGGCCGAATATTTCGACGCCTACCGCATCGACCACGTGCTGGGCTTCTTCCGCATCTGGGAGATTCCCGTGCCGCAGAAGTCGGGCCTTGAAGGCCAGTTCGTTCCGGCGCTGGGCCTTAGCCGCGAGGAAATAGAGAGCTATGGCATCAAGGGACACGACGACCTCTTCCTCCCCGACCATAAGCGCCGCGACCGCTGGCATCCGCGCATTGCCGTGCAGTTCCAGGAGCCTTACGAGAGGCTTACGGAGGGCGAGAAGTATAACTTCAACCGTCTTTACGACGACTATTTCTACCACCGCAACAACCAGTTCTGGTATCAGGAGGCCATGAAGAAACTGCCGCGCCTCACGCAGGCTACGCGCATGCTCTGCTGTGCCGAAGATCTTGGCATGGTGCCTGACTGCGTGGCCTGGGTGATGAACGAGCTGAAGATACTGTCGCTGGAAATCCAGTCCATGCCCAAGGAGCCGATGGTGCGCTTCGGCCACCTTTCGCACAACCCTTACCGGTCGGTATGCACCATTACCAACCACGACATGCCGACTCTGCGCCAGTGGTGGGACGAAGACTATGAGCGCACGCAGGACTACTTCAGCACCATGCTCTACCACAACGAGCAGGCGCCGCATCCGCTGCCGGGGTGGCTGGCAAAGGAAATCATCAGCCGCCATCTCACCTCGCCGTCCATGCTCTGCCTCATTTCGCTGCAAGACTGGCTGGCCGTCAGCGAGCAGCTGCGACTGCCCGACGCCAATGGCGAGCGCATAAACATTCCTGCCAATCCGCGCCACTACTGGCGCTACCGCATGCACCTCACCATCGAGCAGCTGCTGCAGGCCGACGAACTGAACGACACGCTCAAGACGCTGGTGAGCCAGAGCGGGCGATAGGAGAGGGACAGACACAAGTTAATAGTGGAAGGCGATGACAGTAGACGAACTTTACATGCGGCGCTGCCTGCAGCTGGCGGCTCAGGGCATCGAGGGGGCAAGGCCCAACCCGATGGTGGGAGCCGTCATCGTGGCACCGGCGGACGTAACATGCGGAGATAAAAAATTATCTTACGGAGATAATTTCGTAACATGCAGAGATAATTTCGTAACTCGCAGAGATAATTTCGTAACTCGCAGAGATAATTTCGTAACATGCAGCGATACGGGCGGCAGGATAATCGGCGAGGGCTATCACGTGCGCTATGGCGAGGGCCATGCAGAGGTCAACGCCTTTGCATCCGTCAGTGCCGCCGACGAGGCGCTGCTTCCGCAGTCTACCATGTATGTCTCCTTAGAGCCATGCGCACACTACGGCAAGACGCCGCCATGCGCCGACCTTATTGTGGCCAAGGGAGTGCGCCGCGTAGTCATCGGCACCGAGGACCCCTTTGCTAAGGTCCACGGCCGCGGCATCGAAAAGCTTCGGGCAGCAGGCATCGAGGTTACTGTGGGCGTCTTGCCCGACGAGTGCTGGTGGCTCAACCGCCGCTTCTTCACCTACCATGAGAAGCAGCGGCCGTACATCATCCTGAAATGGGCGCAGACGGCCAACGGCTTCATCGACGACGGTGGCCGTCCATTGCAGATTAGCAACCGCCAGACGCAGATGCTCTCCCACAAGCTGCGTGCCGAGGAAGACGCCATTCTGGTTGGCCACACCACTGCCGAGCGCGAGCAGCCGCGGCTGGACGTCCGCCACTGGCACGGGCGCAATCCGGCACGCATAGTCCTTACCCGCCAGCGGCCATTGCCGATGCTCATCGGCGACCTTTACCAGCAGGGCATTCAGTCACTTATCGTTGAGGGAGGCCTGCAGACCCACGAGAGTTTCCTGGAGGCCGGTCTGTGGGACGAAGTGAGGGTGGAGACGTCGACAGCCACCGTTGCCGGCGGGACACGCGCGCCGCAGCTGCCCTCCGGAGTCCAGATTTACGACAGAAAAATCTTTGGCGACAACACTGTTTGCTGCTATCGCCGTAAGCGTGAAGAAAAATAAGGCAGAAATGCTGAGGTCAGAGCTTCGGCCATCCGTCTGACGTCCACGTGATGTTGCGCTGTATGAGCATGGCTGCACCGCCCTTGGTTGCGCTGTAGCCATGGCAGATGAAAATGTCCTGGCCGTCGATGGTGTAGGCCGCACAGTGTCCGGCAGCCTCCCATTCCTGCTTGTCGCCCTCAAGGAAAATGGTGCCTCCGCCGTCGGCCATGTCGCGGCCCTCGCAGTCGAGGTAGGGACCGCCGACAGTCGTGCTGCGGCCTACGGCGACGCGGTAGTTGCTCTTGGCTCCGCGGCAGCAGTAGTCCCAGGACACAAAGAGATAGTAGTAACTGCCGTGCCGGAAGATGAAAGGAGCCTCTATGGCGTTGGCGCCTGCATAGCGTGATGTGGGATTCTGCTCACTGACAACTGCGTTTGGCGAATGGCGGCGTGCAATGGTGCGTGGCCGCTCGCCGCTGGCAATGTGCATGGTGCTGTCGAGGCGTGCCAGCTGAATGCCGTCCCAGAAGGAACCCCAGACAAGCCAAGGCGTGTCGGTGGCGTCGTCGATGACGAAGTTCGGGTCGATGGCGTTCCAGTTGTCGCGGTTGGAACGCGAGGCGACTATGCAGCCCTCGTCTTTCCAGAGGTTGTCGCCCAGCGCGCGGCTGCTCAGCAGTCCGATGGCTGAGCAGTTCTTGCCGAAGGTAGAGCAACTGTAGGCCATCCACCAGCGGCCGTGCCACCTGATGACGTCGGGCGCCCAGACATGGCTGTCGAAGCCCGGCACGGAGTCGGCAGTCCACTTCGGGATTACCGTCATCACCGGCGTGGGCAGAACGGTCCATGACTTGCGGTCTTTCGATGTCATCTGCTGTATGCCCCTGCCGGTGCTATATATATAATATGTGTCGCCGTCCTTGGCCATCACCGGGTCGTGCACCATCGGCGTCTCCGTGACAAAGGCCTCGCGAGCGCCGTGCCTGCGCGTCTGTGCTGAAAGGCATAGGCCAAAGACAATGAATGTTGTCAGCAAAAGCAGTTTCTTGTATGTCATGTGTTCTTTATGGTTAGCCAGCTTGTCGGCAGCAAATTTTTCACTTTTCACTTTTCACTATTCCCTTTTAATATGTACATCCTGCTGTGGGAACGGTATTTCGATGCCGTTCTCGTTCAGAGTGTCGTAGATGCACCGCAGGACGTCGCTGACGACATACGACTTCTTGACGGCATCGGCCCAGACGAACATCTTGAAGTTGATGCTGGAGTCGCCAAGCTCGCCGACGACCGACTTGACCTGCTTCTCCGGGTCCATCCACTGGTGGTTGAGGCTGTTGACGGCGGCATCCACCAGCGTCATGGTCTGCTGCAGGTTGCTGCCATAGGCAACGCCGTAGGGGATGACCTGAAGGACGTAGCCGTGGTTGCGGGTGAGGTTCTTGTAGTTCTTGGAGAACAGCTGCGAGTTCTGGAAGGTGATGACCTCGCCGTAGAGCGATTCGACGACCGTCGACGTGTAGCTGATGCTTGTCACCTTGCCCGTCGTGCCGTCCACCTGTATCCAGTCGCCAACCTTTATGCGGCCGGCCATGAGCGATATGCCGTAGTAGATGTTCTCGATGATGTCCTTCGAAGCGAAACCGATACCAGTCGACAAGCCGCCTGTAACCACCATCAGCCACTCCATGGATATTCCCATGATGCTCATGGTGATAAGGAACCAAGAACCCCAGATAATTACTTGCACGACATTCTTGCCCATCACTTCGCGGCTGGCAGCTGTCTGTGGGTCTTTGATCTGGTAGTGCATGCGCAGCAGCTTCAGCGAAGTGCTGTTCAGATACTTGAACAAGAACCAGAGGGCAATGACTATTGTCAGCGAAATGATGCTTACCTTAAGGTTGGAGAGGTTGATGAAGTTGGTGTTGAATATCTGCCAGCAGATGTCGCTGAGGTTGAAGACGTCGGCTGCCCAGTAGATGCTGAGCATGATGGAACCGACGCTCATCACCGGCAGCAGTACCTGGTAGACAAGGTCGTAGAGCCATGTCTGCGTGATGGGCTTCTCGTCGTAGTTGCGCTTCAGGCGGTAGAGCTTCAGATACTGCGTGGCGCAGGTGATGGTCAGCACGCACGTCAGCTGCATCATCCACCAGATGAGTGCCTGCACGGCCATGAGCGTGTAGCCCATCCATGAGCATACCACGCTGATGAGGAACACCAGCAGCGATATGTAAGAATAGAACATGTCGGAGCGCGGAATGTTCTGATTGTGCCTGTGGATGACGTTCCACTGCCAGAGGGCGCACAGCAAGAGAATCGGCGGAAAGAGAATGTTTACCAGCTCGTTGGGAATGAGGATGATGCGGAAGGCAATCACCAGAAAGCTGACAACAAGCAGGGGAGTGTAGATGCGGAAGGCGCTCTTTATCTGGTTGCCGTTGACGCGCAGCAGCAGGGAAATGAGGATAACGCCTATCAGCCACGCATATTCTACCAGCAAGTTTGACGCCATGATGAAGAAGTTCTGCTTGGTGACGGCACGCACCACGCCGAGAATGATGGCGAAGGTGACCGTCGTCGTGGCCATTGTTATGCATGCGCGCTTCTTCATGAACTCCTGCGTGCGGAAGCGCTTGGGAACGACATAGCGTATGACGCCCATGTTGAGCATCGTTGCCAGGAAGCCGTAGAGGACCACAGAGAACAGAAGGCCGAAAATCCAGCGGCTGTCCCACTGAGAATTCTCCGTAGGCTGGTATTTCTTCTTGACGTTGGTCTTTACCGACTTCCACTGTGAGTCCCAGTGTGCAATGATTTGGAAATAATTGCTGTTGCCGTTGCGGAAGATGCTTGTCTGTATGTCGTTGTACCGCTTTTGCGCGTAGTCGTTGAGGCGCAGCAGCCGCTGCTCCGTGAGGTCGTAGTATTTGATGTAGTCGAACAGCGTCTGCCGGTTTTCTTCCAGCGAGTTGCGGATGTTTGTTGCCAGCGTGAGGCAGATGTTGCGGTCGGTTTTTGCCTTCTGGCTCATCTCCATGAAGTGCATTGCCTTGAGGCTTCCTATCAGAGAGTCGTAGCGGGCAATGTCTGACTCCACTTTCTGCATGAAAGCCCTGAAGGGAAGCTGCTGCTGGTGGAACTGCTGATACTGCTCGGTGGCCTCATGGCATGCGTAGGTGAGGTCGAACACATAGTCCTGCTTCTGCGAGTAGAGCATCAGCGAGTTCTGGTTAGACTGCTGCAGGGCTGTCATCAGCTGCAGGCGCACGGTCTCGCTGCGCTGTCGGTTTTGCTCTATCATGTTCGAGAGCTCGCGGTGGTAGCTGACCAGCTCCTGGCGTAAAATCTGAAGGGTCTGCTCCAGGTCTTTCTCTTTCAGCACGGCATGGGCGCCGACGCTCAGCAGGAGGAGCAGGGTAAAGGTGATAAGACGTTTCATCGGTTCCGGAGAATTATTTTCAGCAATGTGCAAAGGCTCTTTGCCGTCATTGCGGCGGCAAAGATATGAAATAAGTGAGAGAAATGGAATAAAAAAATTGTTTTTCTTTCCTTGTTTTGCGCATTATTGCTACTTTTGCACTCTGGTGATTACAAATTGTCTGCCATTATGGCGGCAGCAGTGATTTCACCTTTCATTACTTATTTTCACTTTACAATGATTCTCATAGCAGACAGCGGCAGCACCAAGACCGACTGGGCCTTGTCGACAGGAGCAGCAGACGGCAGTCTGGAACTTTTCGCCACGCAGGGCATTAACCCTGTTCATCAGTCGGAAGACTGCATTTCCGGCATTATAGCCAGCGAGCTGATGGCCCGTCCGACTGCGGATGTCACAACAAATGGTTCGCAGGCCCCCAGTCCTACGGTGGATGCCGCGACAGTCAGCGAGGTTCACTTCTATGGTGCCGGCTGCTCTGCGGAGCGCGCGCCGCTGGTGGCACAGGTGCTGCGCAGGTTTTTCCCGTCGGCAGTGGTGACGGTTAGCTCCGACATGCTGGGAGCGGCGCGTGCCGTCCTTGGACGCAGCGAGGGCATAGCGTGCATATTAGGCACAGGCGCCAACAGCTGTCTCTATGACGGCGAAAAGATTGTGGGCAACACGCCGGCCCTGGGCTATATTCTGGGCGACGAGGGCAGCGGCGCTGTGCTGGGCAGGCTGTTCGTGAATGCAATCTTCAAGAACCCGGCCTTCAGCAGCCTGCGCGACGAGTTTCTGGCTGAACAGAACATGCAGATGGCCGACGTCATCGACCGCGTATACCGTCAGCCTATGGCCAACCGCTTTCTGGCCTCGGCGTCGCTGTTCATAGGCCGCCGCATCGGCAATCCCTTGCTCAGCGACCTGGTGGTTGGCAACTTCCGCAGCTTCTTCAGGTGCAACATAGTGCCTTATGGCCGCCGCGACCTGCCGATAGGCTTTGTCGGCAGCATGGCTTGCCACTACAGGCAGCAGCTCTGCGAGGCTGCCGCTGCCGAAGGCTTTGTTGTCGGCCGCATCTTGCAGAAGCCGCTGAATGACATCGTAAAGTATCATGTAAAGAGCGGAGAGTGACATGTAATAAGCGGAGAGTGACATGTAATAAACGGAGAGTGACAAGTGTTCCGCTGGACACAATACTGCCGGGCAGCCTGCTGTGTTTGACTATGCAGGCTGCCCGGCGCCGTTTGCAGTCGGCAGAAAGCCTTTCGGTGTGTCTGCCTTCGTTGGTTTTCTCGCCGCAGACGCGAGTGGTGCTGGTTATTCCACAGACCTCCGAGGCCAGACAGCCGGATTAGTCTAAGCAGTCATCGTCGCCGTCGTCCATTGCAATGCCGTCTTCCCAGAGTGTGGGCGATGTCTGGCAGGGTTGCTGGCTGTTGACTTCTATCCAGCGGCTCCATCCGGAAATCTTGTCGAATGCCAGCCGTTTGTATGTAGTTTCGAAATTAGCCTCCCACTGGCCTCTTTGCACATTGTCAGGAATTGAAACTAAGTAGCCCTCAATGCTGCCGTCTCCCCATATTCGCTGTGCGATGTACGGTATGCGAATGCCCTCCTCGTTGAAGGCATGTTTGGTGACATAGTAGCTGTTCTGCTGTCCCAGCATCACGCTCATATCCACTTCAAAGCCCATGTCCGTCAGGAAGTTGCTTGCCACCTGTTTCACGATGCAGGCATTGTAGGCTGCCCCCAGCTCTTCATACAGTCCGGTAGGGAATGCAGATGGTGCACTGTCGAAAATGTCTTCTATGTAGTCTACAATGTCGTAGTTTGGCATGCCTCTTTCCACCATGAAAGCCCTCGCCGTACATTCGTCTATGGCATCGCGTATTGCCTGGTTGTCGCTCTTATAGGCTGTTATGAGACAGTCTACAAATTCGCGGAGCTTAGCTCCAAAGGCGTCTAAGTTGCGTGTGCGTGTTGCGGAAATATCGCAGAAGAAAGGCGCTCCTGGCTCTTGTTCTTTTTCCCAGTTGTCAACGCTTTTCCGGCATAATACTGCGAGAGCTGCCTCTATGTCGCTGCTTTTAGCCAGCTCTTCTACAAGCACAGAGTAGTCGCCGCCAGCTCCGGGAACGACAAATGTAGATGCAACCACGTAGTCGCAGATGTCTTTCAGCTCGAACAGGTATTCGGCAGTGTTCATCAGGCATGCATCCATGTAAACCACCTGCGGGCGGATGCCAGAGGCTTTGATGGCTGTCGTAAGAGAGTTTACGCTGAAGTGTCTGTTGTCGTGGCCGTTGTCATAGACAAGGCCGCGGGTGGGAACTGCTGCCGCGTTCAGAGGCAAGTCGTCTTTAGGATTGTAACCGCCGCCATGGTCGCTGATAATGAACACATAGTTCTTTGCAGGGCATGTCTCGGCGGCCCATCTGATGAAGTTCGTCAGCGAGTCTTGATTGCTGATGTCGCAGTTGTCGGGACCGTAGACGTTATCCTGGTCGCTGAACTGCTGCACGTAGCCCTTGCCGAGATCGACAGTGAAACGGTAGGTGCCGTTAGGCCTGATTTCGTCCAGCACTTGGAATATTGGCATGTTGAGGGCTTCCTCCACATCTGCTTGCGAGCCTCCCGCAGCCTCTATCTTGGCACGGAACGTTTCAGGGTCGCACTCTGCAGCCAGCGACTCGCTGTCTGAGAATTTGTACTGTACGGCTATATTCACCCGGTTGTAGCTCTCGGCGCTGGCACCGTAGAAGGCTGCAATATTGCCCACGATGCCTCTGTCGAGATTGCCGCCGCCATATCCGTAGAAGATGATGGTGTAGTCGGCCAGTTCACTCTCTTGTCCGCCTTGTGGCTGTGGGCTTGCAGGGTTGTCGGTGTGTGAAGAACACGCAGTGATGGCAAGTGCCATAGGCACCAGCAGCATCCAAAGTCTAAGAATTGCTCTCATAGTCTGTAAAGTTTGGTTAATAATAATATTAAACATTAGATTAATGTCACATCTTCCTGTTTTAGGCGGCACTAACCTTAAGACTAAGAGAAAGCGCGGACCTGCCATAATTCCAGTCAGGCTCACCACAAGCCCCAAATACGCTATGGAGTATCCGCGCTCTGAAGCGCAGCACCATATATGCGTATTTGGTCGTGTTCTTTTTCTCGTTTCGAGGTGGTGATTCGACTGGAAAATAGAACAGTGCAATAAATAAGTAGAATGTGCCAGCCGCAATCGACAGACGCAATTCTGGCACAAATTTAGTGATTTAATTCAAATTTCAAAAGAAATTGGCTGAAAAATTTTTCAGTCTGCCCAAAATAGACGCAAAAGCGTCGCGCGGGCAGTGCGCAGCCCCCTGTCAGGCATTAACCTTCCTGTTGGTGTTGTCGCTGATTACCTGGCGCACGATGTCGTTGACCTGCACCTTCAGCTCGTCGATGAATTGCTTGGCGTCGTAGTTGTGATGCTCTATGTCGCGCAGCTTCTTTTCCCAGATGCCTGTCAGTTCCGGACTTTTCAGCAGTTCCTCGTGGATGAGGTCTATCAGTTCCATGCCCGTTGGCGTGGCTACCAGCTTCTTGCGCTCCTTGCGGATGTAGTGGCGCTTGAAGAGCGTCTCGATGATGGCGGCACGCGTGGATGGGCGACCGATGCCGTTTTCCTTCATGGCGGCACGCAGGTTCTCGTCTTCCACCAGCTTGCCGGCCGTCTCCATGGCACGCAGCAGCGTAGCCTCGGTGTAGTACTTGGGCGGCGTGGTCCACTTCTCGGTCAGCGTAGGCTTGTGGGAGCCGCTTTCGCCCTGTGTGAACGTGGGCAGCGTGCGCTCCTCGTCGGCGGGGGTGTCACCTTCTTTGGCATTGTCGCCGGCAGGCTCTTCCGCCTTTTCTTCCTTGCTGTAGACTACCCTCCAGCCGGGCTTGAGTATCTCCTTGCCGCTGACCTTGAACTCAGTTTTCTCAACCTCTCCCAGCACGGTGGTGGTGGAAAACTCGCAGTCGGGGTAGAAGACGCTGATGAAGCGCCGCGCAATGAGGTCGAAGACTTTCTGCTCCATGTCGCTGAGGCCCTGCGGCACTTGTCCGGTGGGGATGATGGCATGGTGGTCGGTGACCTTCGACGTGTCGAAGACTTTCTTCGACTTCGGCAGCTTCTTGCCGGCAGCCAGTTCCTTCACCAGTGCTGCGTAGGGAGCCTGGCCGCCAACGCGCACCTGGAACAGACCGTTCAGCGTCTGCGGACACTTAGGGTAGACATCATCGGGCAGGAATGTCGTGTCCACGCGCGGATAGCTGGTCAGTTTCTTCTCATAGAGCTGCTGGATGAGGTTGAGCGTCATTTCTGCCGAGAAGCCGAACTTCTTGTTGCACTCCACCTGCAGCGAGGTGAGGTCGAAGAGCGACGGCGGCTGCTCCTTGCCTTTCTTCTTCTCCACCTTGGTGACTGTGAACGGCTTGCCCTCGATTTCGGCAAAAGCCTTCTCGCCGTCCTCCTGGCTGGTGAACTTGCCCTTGGTGGCCGTGAACGTTGTGTCGCGGTAGACCGTTGCCAGCACCCAGTAAGGCTCGGGCTTGAAATTGTCGATTTCCTTCTGCCTGTTGACAATCATTGCCAGCGTGGGCGTCTGCACGCGCCCTATCGACAGCACCTGCCGGTTCTGGCTGTATTTTATGGTGTACAGGCGCGTACAGTTGATGCCGAGCAGCCAGTCGCCGACGGCACGGCTCAGTCCGGCCATGTAGAGCGACTGGTATTCCGACTGGTCCTTCAGCGTGGCAAAGCCCTCGCGGATGGCCTCGTCGGTCATCGACGATATCCACAGCCGCCGGACGGGACATTTGGCTCCGGCCTTCTGCATCACCCACCGCTGAATAAGCTCGCCCTCTTGGCCAGCGTCGCCGCAGTTGATGATGCTGTCGGCCTGCTGCATTAGGCGCTCGATGGTGGCAAACTGCTTCTTGATGCCCTGGTCTTCCTTCAGACGGATGCCGAAGCGGGGCGGAATCATGGGCAGCGACGACAGGCTCCACGACTTCCACTGCGGAGTGTAGTCCTCAGGCATCTTCAATTCGCAGAGATGGCCGAAGGTCCACGTCACCTGATAGCCGTTGCCCTCCATGTATCCGTCGTGCGACGACGTGGCGCCGATGATGCGCGCAATGTCCTTGGCAACGCTGGGTTTCTCAGCTATACAAACTATCATCTTTTTTTGAATTACTCAGCAAAGGTACGGCTTTTTTCCGACTTTTTCCGAAATTCCGGAGATTTTATCGTCGTCGCACACCGTTTTTTTGCATTTCACAAAAATATCTCCGTAAGATAATTCCGTATCTCTGCATGTTACGAAATTATCTTACGGAGATAATTTTTTATCTCTGCGTGTTACGAAATTATCTTACGGAGATGGCGCATTGCTATTTTACCTGTTCTTGGTCAAACTTCTGGCCGTTCCATTTCATGAGTATGTTGACGACGCCCCTGGAGTCGTGGATGTAGGCTCTGATATCCTTGCCCTGGCGGGGCAGGCTGTAGCTGACGGCAGGTGTCACCTGGATGCTGGCACCTACGTCGTAAGGCGAGGTATAGGTCAGCGTACGCTTCTCGTTGTCATAGAGGTAGAAGAAAAGTCCGCAGTATTGGCAGTCGGTCGCTTTGCCGTTGACGAGAAGTCCTGTGTTGGCACAGACCAGCTTGTGCTTGCCGTCGTTGCAGTTCCAGTAGCAGAACTCTGTGTAGGCAGCCTCTCCGGCGTCTGCATACCGATGGTCGAAGCGGATGAAGCCGTTGCGCTCGTCGACAATGAACGACGCGCCTTCCTCCTGCTGGCGGCTCTGGCGGCGCAGCAGCCAGTTCTTGTTGACGTTCGCCAGCGCCTCGCCAGTGTCTTCTTGAGAGAGAATGGCCGACAGAAAGTCGCTGATGCCAGGACGCGCGCCGCTGAACTTGACGGGGAACGTCATGCTCGGGCCACCGCCGTCCATGGGTGACGTGTTGTCGTCGTCAAGGGCTATTTTTGATAACAGATAATATGTGGTGATAAGTATCCATAAGTATTGTTTTCCGGCTTTAAGCCGTTTATATCGTTTAACTGTGATGTTCGCAATTAGTATCATGTATGCCATCCTTCTGATATGTCATAACGAAGTGTTAAAAATGTGATTTTTATCTTTAACACCGTTTGGTTATGGTTTTTTTTGCTATCTTTGCAGCGATTTTCCGCATTCACTCTGTTGGGTGATTGCCGTTTTAAGCGGCTATCTGAAAACAGAACAGCTCACGCCGTGCTGAGAGAGGCGAAGTCTTCGGATGGAGTCGAACGAGGCGGGCAACATCGGAAAAGCCGCAAGGCGATTCCGGCAGAGGTGGGAAGCGGGGAATGACATAGAAAGGCGTTTACTTGACGCTTTGTTTCAAGACGTATCGTAATCTCGCAAATTACAGTCATTAGAGTCTTGA
>CAJOHJ010000006.1:173064-177285 GCA_905234265.1 uncultured Prevotella sp.
ATATCGGCGTGGGCTCTGACGTTGTCTGTTCAACTCTAATAGGCAATGCGAGAGCCTCGATACGTGGAACGGACAACAGCGACGATTCCACGCTTTTTTGTGTCCGAGCATCGAGCCAACACAAAAAAGGTCCGATATGAGCACATTGTCTAATGTGGAAACTGGGCGAGGCCAGGCAAATCCTCCGAGTGTCAGAGTTCTTCGAAGTATCGAAGCGACCGAAGGTCGATTAGCCCCTGATACCATCCCCGAAGCCAAAAGCTCACAAACAGGGGTGTCGGTAAGATATGTACCTGCACCAGACAAAAGATGGTATGTGCTGCGTGCCTCTTACGGCAGAGAGGACAGGGCATTGGATTACATCGTAGAAGACGGCACGTTTGCCTACATAGCCAAACGCTACACTCGCAAGTTTGTGAACGGCAAACAAAAGAAGGTTCTGGAGACGTTGATCCCGAACCTTCTTTTCGTATATACCACTGACGAGAAGGCCAGTGAGTATATCGAAAATACCCCCCCCCATTTCCTTCCTATCCTATTATTATAATCATTTTAGGTTAGACGAGCACCAGAAGAACCCACCGCTAACCATTTCCAATAAGGAGATGGAGAACTTCATCATTGCCACCTGCAACCAGAGTGAGCATCTGAAGCTTGTCACCGAATCGCAATGCCATTTCAAGGGGGGCGAGACGGTCATGGTCATCGATGGTCTCTTCAAAGGGACTGAAGGAAGGGTCGCCCGGGTATCAGGACAACAGCGGGTAGTCCTCTCTTTGTCAAACGTCGGACTCATTTCAACAGCTTATATACCAACCGCCTTTCTAAGAATGAAGAATGAATAGTGAAAAATTTACTACCGCAACAGGTAATTTAACTGTTACATCACCGTTGCTGCCCGACCTCGAAGAGTTTCACGGACTGCTGAAGGAGATTTGGGCGAGCAAGTGGGTGACGAACGCGCCCTTGCCGAGTACCTGAAAGTGCCCTATCTCAGCTTGTTCACCAACGGAACCATGCCGCTCCTGACAGCCCTGCAGGCACTCGACATCAAAGGCGAGGTGATTACCACACCCTACAGCTTTGTGGCCACCACCCACGCTATCTGGTGGAACGGCTGTACGCCGGTGTTTGTGGATATTGAGGAAGATACATGCGGCATCAACCCAGACAAAATTGAAACCGCCATTACGCCTCGGACAACAGCCATTATGCCTGTGCATTGCTATGGTCATCCGGTGAAGATGAAGCGCATACAAGAGATTGCCGACCACTACGGGCTGAAGGTCATCTATGATGCTGCCCATGCCTTTGGGGTAAGCCTCTCCCCCGCCACCTCCCCCGTAGGGAGGGGAGTGGATAGTCGTTCCATTCTTTTAGAAGGCGATATGAGTACCCTTTCGTTTCATGCCACAAAAGTGTATAACACGCTGGAGGGGGGAGCGTTAGTGATGCACGACGAGCAGACCAAGCGGCACATCGACCACCTGAAGAACTTCGGGTTCGAGGATGATGTGACTGTGGTGGCACCCGGCATCAACAGCAAGATGGATGAGGTACGCTGCGCCTACGGACTGCTGAACCTGAAGCAGGTAGATGCCGCCATCGAGGCTCGTCGCAGGGTGGCACAGCGGTATCGCGAAGCACTGCGGGACATTCCCGGCATCCGTTTCTTTGAAGATATGCCTGGTGTCCGCCACAACTACAGCTATTTCCCCATCTTTGTCAATGCCAAGGAATACGGCATGACACGCGACGCACTCTACTTCAAATTGCAGTCCGCCGGGGTCTATGGCCGTCGTTACTTCTATCCGCTCATCAGTTCCTTCTCGCCTTACAGAAATCTGCCGAGTGCCAAGCCGGAGAACCTGCCCGTGGCTACAAGGATTGCCAACGAGGTCATCTGTCTGCCCATGCACCATGCACTGAGTGATGAGGACGTGCAGAAAGTGATAGGTGTGATACACAGAACCTGAAATATAAATGCTATGCTAAGTCAAGAAAAGAATATTATATCGACGAGACAGCCCCGTAGTTCAAATCTGGAACTCTATCGCATCATCTGCATGCTGATGATTGTGGCACATCACTATGTGGTGAGCAGTGGATTGACGAGTGCCGACGGCCCATTGAAGACAGACAGTCTGGCAAGCAACAGCGTTTTTCTGTGGCTGTTCGGGGCATGGGGCAAGACGGGCATCAACTGCTTTGTGATGATTACAGGCTACTTTATGTGTACCCATCAGATAACAATGAGGAAATTCCTCAAATTGCTGTCAGAGATTTATCTGTACAGGTTACTCCTGTTCTCATTATTTCTGGCCGCAGGCTATGAATCATTTGATCTTCTCAGGATATTTAAGTTACTGATGCCATTTTGGGGGCTGCACGATGATTTTGCCGGCTGCTTTTTAATGTTTTATCTTACAATACCATTTCTAAGCATTCTGGTGAGAAACCTGAGCAAAAGACAACATCAATGGCTGCTATTATTGATATTGAGTTGCTATACATTGCTCGGTTCTGTCCCATACTTTAGGATTACGTTCAATTACTTCACATGGTTCTGTATCCTTTTCTTTGTCGCATCCTACATTAGACTCCACCCGTCTCCCCTCTTTGAAAAGAAAAGACTGTGGGGATGGATTACGCTGGCAAACGTTCTCTTGGCAATGGCAAGCATCGTCGTTATGCAGAAATTGTTCTCACTCGGATATTTCTTCTTGGCAGACTGTAACAAGTTCTTTGCCGTATCTGTGGCATTCAGTTCCTTCTTGTGGTTCAGGAATATAAACATTCATTATAGTAAGATCATAAACACATGCGCTGCCGCCACATTCGGGGTGCTGCTGATTCACGCCAACTCCGATGCCATGCGTACCTGGTTGTGGAAAGACACCTTAGATGTGATGGGGCACTACAGCCTTCCTCTGGGTCAACTGGTATTATATAGCATTGGAGTAGTGCTGGGGGTTTTTATTATCGACCAGTTGCGTATTGCAACTCTGGAAAAATGGTTTTTCAATTGGTACGACCAAAAGTTGTCTTCAAGAATGGAAAAGATTGTCAATGAAGAGTGAAGAATTGAAAGGTAAGAGGCTTGCCGTGTTCGGAGCCAACAACGTGGTGGACGAGGTGACGGCCTACGCCCGAAAGCACGGCATCGTGCTTGTGTCGGTGGGCAATGTGCCGGAGGCACCGATGCATCAGGCCTCCGAAGAACAATACTATATGGACTGCACCGACGAAGCCGCGATGTTACGGTTCTTCAAGGAGAAACACATCGACGGACTGTTGTCGTGCTCTGGCGAGATGGTCATCCGAAAGACGGTAGGATTCATCGGCAAGACAGGATTTCACTATTATGCCACACCCGAACAGTGGGATGTGCTGATGAACAAGCAGCATTTCAAGGAGGCATGCCTTCGCTACGGCATGCCTGCCATACCCGCCTTTCGCTTAGAGGACAAAGCCATTCCTTACCCCGTCATCGTGAAGCCTGTGGACAATGGCGGCTCAGTCGGCATTACTGTCTGCCATAGCCGGACAGAGATGGAAGATGCCATCGCAAAAGCCATTCAGAACTCCACGGAGGGCGAATACCTCTGCGAGAAGTTCATTGATGGCCCATATTTCCAGTTTGAGATATGGCGGCAAAACGGGAAGTCGTATTTCCCTTACACCAAGGGACGGGTGTTCTACGATGCCATCGGGCAGTCGCCCTGCCAGCCGTTTTTAGACCTTTACCCTTCGCCTGAGGCTGATGTCATCAGCAGGCTTTATGAACCCATGTCGCATCTGTTCGACGACCTCGGCATCGACAATTGTTCCTGCATGTTCCAGGGCATCATCAGTGATGGTGAGCCTTATATCATGGACAATGCTTTCCGCCTGAGCGGGGGCATGGACTATCGTGTGGTTCATGAGGACAAGGGCATCGACCTTGTTGCCTGCTATATGCAACATGCGCTGACGGGGCAGTTTGGCGAGGACTTTTCAGCACTCTCAGAGCCTCTTCACGGTCACTACTCCACCATCTGCATCGGCCTGAAGAATGGTCATATCACCCGTATCAAGGGAATAAACGCAGTGAGACAATTGCCCTTTGTCTATAGTCTGTTTCAATATTACCATGAGGGCGACACCATGCAGTACTCCGGCCTCTTCCTGCAAGTGCTGTGTCGCATCTTTGTGCGAGCCAACAGCCGGCAGGAACTTCAA
>CAJOHJ010000006.1:177291-178288 GCA_905234265.1 uncultured Prevotella sp.
GGCCTCATTGAAGTGGAAGGAACTGATGGAAACTCCTTACTACGTAATTACCCAAACAAATATTAAAAAAACTTATGATTCTTGAGACCCTTCGGGAACAAGCCAGCAAAGCTGGAGCAGATGGAAAGCGACACATCGCCATCATGCAGCCGTACTTCTTCCCTTACATCGGCTACTGGCAGCTCATCCATGCTGCTGACTTGTTTGTGGTTGGCGACAGTGTTCACTATATCAAGCATGGCTGGATTAACCGCAACCGTATCTTGGGCGAGGGTGGGCAGCCTCAGTACTTCGGTATTGAAGTGAGCCACGCCTCCTGCAACCGACTCATCAGCGAGACGAAACGGGTGGTCAGCCGCAAACAGGCTGAATACCTCTGTCGGGTGCTGAAGTTCTACTATGGCAAGGCACCACACTACAGCGAAGCGATGGAAGTCATCAAGCCTATATTGTTGGACGAAGAACCCNCCCGACCTGACGCGCTATCTCGTCAGCGGCTTGCGGACCGTGGCTGACTATCTCGGCATCACGACGGAGTTCCGTTTGCTCTCGGAGGTGTCAGACCGCTGGGAGTACAGGGCTCCCGAGATTATACGCCGCACGTGCGAGCATTTCGGCTTCACCGACTATATCAACCCCTCCGGTGCCGGCATGGGCTATTACGACAAGGATGTTTTCCGCAAGATGGGCATCAACCTACAGTTCCTGCGGCGCAACGAGGACATCCGTTACAAACAAATTAACAAAGAGTTCGTCCCCGACCTGAGCATCATCGACCTCATGATGTTCTGCTCACGCGATGAGCTCCACGACATTCTGAATCGTTATCATTTCTTATGATCAAATGTCAGAATCGCTGAAACAGAAAACGGTGAAAGGCCTGGGCTGGTCGGCACTGGACAATGCTGCCCGCTATGGCATGCAGTTCGTCATCGGCATTGTGCTGGCGCGTCTGCTCACGCCCGACGACTACGGTCTGCTGGGACTGGTAGGTATC
>CAJOHJ010000007.1 GCA_905234265.1 uncultured Prevotella sp.
ATAGTTGGTGGGAATCCAGGCATTGGCACGCCAGCCGCAACCGATGTCCGACGAATACTTGGTGGTGGTGTACCACGGGCACGACCGTGACAGGGCAGCAACGGGGGCAATTGGCAGACCGACGGAAATTCCTGGCGACGGTTTATTTCCCCCGATTGTCAATAAAGTCATATCCCGACTTGTACTGCTCCCGTGGAAAACGGAACATGTCGTCGCTGATGCCGCCTACCTTAAAGTTGCTGATTTTTATAGTCGTGTGGAAAATGCCCACCTTGATGCGAACGCTGATAGGGTAGTGCGACTTCTTGTCTAAGAGGCAGCGCGCCTCCTTGATGCCCTTGACGCCTTTCTTGGCATGCAGCGTGATGTAGTAGCCCTCCTGCGAGTCCTTGATGCTGTAGGTGTAGTTGTCGGGCTGGAACTTGAACTTCGTGGCATACTTGTCGCGCTCGTCGGAGTGGGCGTCGTAGATGGTGATGGCCTTTTTCTTGCGCTCCAGCCGATAGTATGTCACGTCATCATTCCAGGCTATGTAGCGCTCGTCGATGAACTTGCTCTTCTTCTCCTTGGTCCAGATGGTTCCCTCCGTCTTGTAGATGCCGATGATGTTCACCTTGTAGTGCAGCTGTGAGCCTTGTGCGCCGAACACCATCTGGTACGTCTGGTCGAACATCCTCCGTGCCTGTCTGGCATTAGGCGTCTCATGGCTTTGAGCCTCGCTGGTGGCGATTGACAGCAAGGCGCAGACCATCAAATAGTATATCTTTTTCATGTCTTCTCTGTAAAAACGGCTGCAAAGTTAACAAATAACGAGAGCAGAATAAAAGAAAACCTTTTCTTTTTTCTGCCGAGTGCCAGTAACTTCGCGACTTTCGTCGCAAAGTTACGAAATAATATTAGAGAGCTACTATATTTTCTTTATTGTAGAAAACTATTTTTAATAAAAAAACAGGACTCTTAATACTGTTTTCAATAATTATTCGTATTTTTGTGGGCAGAAATAAGAACATTGTTGACACATGGATATAGTTTCCATATGTTTTTGTTGCCCTATTAATAATGAAAGATCCAAATTGGAGAAAATGTGTCTTGCGAGCTGATAGCAGGGAGGTGATTAAACGCGTTCCTGATAACTCTATAGATTTAATATTTACAGATCCGCCATATAATATAGGGAAATATTCTACTGGGAATATTAAATTACCTGGGCGCTCAGATATTAATAATGACGTAGCTGAGTGGGATTTAGTGGACTTTAATCCAGAAGAATGGGCTGATGATTTTGTAAGGATATTAAAACCAACAGGAAACCTTTTTATCTTTACATCATACAATCAACTTGGGCGATGGTATGATTGTTTGAATCACAGGTTTGACTCATCGAATTTCGTGATTTGGCATAAGACCAATCCAACTCCAAAAATATTCAAATCTGGTTTCTTGAACAGCTGTGAGATGATTTTTACGTGTTGGAATAAGGCTCATACATGGAATTTTATCTCTCAGGAAGAAATGCATAACTTTATAGAAAGTCCTATTTGCATGCGTCCTGAAAGGCTGATTTCTCCTAAACATCCTGCACAAAAGCCATTGTCTATCTTACGAAAAGTAATTAAAATCGCGTCATCAGAAAATGACATCGTTTTTGACCCATTCATGGGTGTTGGCTCTGTGGGAGTAGCTGCATTAGAAATGAAACGACGCTATATTGGAATTGAGATAGATGAAGTTTACTGTCAAGCCGCAAGAAAAAGAATAGATGATACGTTTATGAATTTGCACAATGAATATGTAAGAATGAAAATAGAAGATAATGTTTCTAATGATAAAGCAGTAGAGGCAGATATGGTTTGCGAACCATTACCCAATTTGTTAGAAACTACAGAAAGGGAGTTAAGTCACTTTCCTTATAGAACCCCCAATGTGAAACTTGGAGTTCTCAAAATTAAGGAAACAGAGCTGTCTCCAATAATCAAATGGCCAGGAGGTAAGGAAAAAGAACTTAAATACATAATTCCAAATATTCCTGAGTTTGAACGCTTTTTTGAACCTTTTGTTGGTGGAGGCTCTGTTTTCATGGGGATTAAGGCAGACAAGTATTATATAAATGATTTATCTACCGAGCTTATAGATTTGTACCGTAATATCAGTTCTTGCGACTCGAGTTTTTTTCAGTATGTAGAACAGATGGATAATGCCTGGCAAAAAGCTTTAGCTTTTCTTAATCGAAATACTATTCTTATAGAAACATATATAGGTTATAGAAAAGGCTTAATTGGGAAAATTGAATTGAAAGAGTTTTTGCACATTTTTTGTGCAAACAACCGAACAGATATATTAGCCTTAATCCCTTCTTCTTTTGAAACTCTGAACAGCGTTTTGCTTGATGAAATGGAAGTGAACCTGTATCGTAAGATGATTAGAATGCATGAAATAGAGCAAAATAAGCATTTGTTGTCAGATGACGATTTGAAAGATAATATTGAAGCAGCTATTAAAAGCGCAGTTTATATGTGTTTTAGGCATCTTTACAATTCTATTGAAATATCAAAGAAACAACAAACTCTTCATACAGCCTTGTTCTTTTTCTTGAGAAACTATGCATATAGTGGAATGTTCAGGTATAGCCAAAAGGGCGACTTTAATGTTCCCTATGGTGGTATAGCCTATAATCGCAAACTGATGAATAAGAAACTTGTCTATTACAAGTCTTCAGAATTTTTGGAGCATTTTAAGCATACAACTATTTATAATTTGGATTTTGAGAATTTCTTGCGGATTACTCAGCCTACGTCACAAGACTTTGTTTTTCTTGACCCTCCATACGATAGCGAGTTTAGTACTTATGCTCAAAATGATTTTACTAAAGAAGATCAAGTCAGGCTGGCTAATTACATGATAAATGAGTGCAAAGCAAAATGGATGCTTATAATAAAGAATACGGAATTCATATATCAGCTATACGACAAAGATGGTATTAAAATACAGTCTTTCAATAAAGAGTATAAAGTTAGTTTTATGAATAGAAACAATAAACACGTAACTCACCTTTTAATAACAAATTACTAATGACTAATAAGAGAATAACAGAAACCGAATTAATCCTTCCTAGTTTGTATATAATGGCTCAACAGCCAGAAGGCTCTATAACAACAGCAGAATTGATTCCGCTTTTGGAGAGCGTGTTTCATCCCAAAGGCAAGGATGCTGAAATAATTGATTCTAGGAATGACACATATTTCTCTCAAAAAGTTCGTAACCTGAAAAGTCATAATACTCTTTCCAAAAAAGGCCTTGCTACTTATCAAGATGGGAAATATAGTATTACTGATTTGGGACGTCAGTTGATAGGGAAAAATTCCGAATTCATAGAGTGTACTATTTCTCCTGTATATAGTTATGATGATATTAGAACATCTTTTGGTAGAATTTACAAAAACAAAGGTGCTAATATCATTTCATACAAGGAGATAATATCAGAAGGAGATATTGTATATCGTAATACTAAGTCTTATGAGAGATCACGACAATTACGAAATGTTGCAATAGAGCATTTTAGTCATAACGGCATAATTAGTTGTGAATGCTGTGGCTTTGAGTTCAAGACGTTTTATGGTGAACGTTTTGGGAAACAATGTATTGAACTTCATCATTTAAAACCGATTTTCCAATATGGTGGCAATAGTATGAAACAGACTATTGAGGATGCTTTGAAAAATTTGTTGCCAGTATGCCCTAATTGTCACAGAGTTATTCATAAGAATCACATAACGTCGGAAATGATACCTACATTTAAGGGTGAAATTGAACTGCAAAACAAAAGCAGTTTGCACGTTTAGTTTTTATTCGAAAATTTGGTGATGATAATCGAGTAATTATAATATTGTCGTTTTATATTTTTGCAGTGGAACAGCTTTTTTATGAATTAATCCAGGTGGCGACCGGTAAGATGGACTGTCTGAGTGACGGCCCTACGGAAGCGGAGTGGCAGCAGATGTTTGACATTGCCAAGGAACAGAACATGACTGGCGTGTGCTATCGTGGAGTGGAGCGGCTCTTCGACTATGGACTCCGCGCTCCGCAGGACATCAGCATCGACTGGATGGCTGATGCCGAGATGATAAAGGAGCAGAATGTGAAGAACACGAGGCGTACCATGCAGGTGCAGAAGCGGCTGGCAGAGAAGGGTATGCGCTCGGCGGTGATGCTCAGTGCTGCAATGCCACTTTACTACGGAGAGCCTTTGGACGAACTACGCGTGCCGGACGGTGCTGTTATCATCGTTGATGGCGAACAGCCTAATGTGCAAAAGTTTGTCAGGCTGACGGGACAGGCTGTCGTCAATGAAAGACCGGGCTGTGTGCTGCTGGAGCATTGGGCGGACACGCCGATGCAGCTGCATTACATGCTTGGCATGGACGGAAAGGGCAGAAAAGTCGCCAAGCGTCAGAAATGGTTTCAGCAGCAAGCCGACAACATGTTTGTGCAGAAGGGGCAGTTCGTTGTTCCGGCGACAGAGGTGAGCATTGTCTGGCAGCTGCTGTCAATCTACGACAGCTTCTATGCCTCAAAGGCCGACATGCGCCAGCTGACAGACCTCTACTTCTTGCTGAAGGAATATGCGGCTGAAGCCGTGACAGAGAAAATGGTGACAGACTGGAAGAAGACTCTTAAGTCGCTTGGCATCCTGTCGTTTGCTGAGGGTCTGATGTGGATTATGCAGCATGTCTACCAGATAGAAACCGGTACGGTCGTCTGTAGTGCCAATGCCATTGAGGGCAGCTTCATCTTGAAATACATTATGGAGCATAAGCAAAACCGCTGGCGCCTGTTCTGCAAGCATCCGCTGGCTGCCATTGCAAATATTTTTTAAATAAAACACCTAAAAACCGTTGATTTGACTTTTTTTTCGTACTTTTGCAGCCATTATTGATTTTAAGCCCTTTATATATATAATAAGGTATATGGAATTAGCAAGCAAGTACGATCCAAAAGAGGTCGAGTCGAAATGGTATCAGTATTGGATGGATAACAAGCTCTTTGCGTCGAAACCCGACGGCAGGGAGCCTTATACTATTGTCATTCCACCGCCAAATGTCACTGGCGTGCTGCACATGGGGCACATGCTGAACAACACTATCCAGGACATTCTTGTCCGCCGTGCGCGCATGGAGGGAAAGAATGCCTGCTGGGTGCCAGGCACCGACCATGCGTCGATAGCTACAGAGGCCAAGGTGGTGAAGAAGCTTGCTTCTGAAGGCATCAAGAAGCGCGACCTTACCCGTGAGCAGTTCTTGGAGCATGCCTGGGACTGGACTCACGAACATGGAGGCATCATCCTTAAGCAGCTGCGCCGCCTGGGCGCATCGTGCGACTGGGACCGCACTGCCTTTACCATGGACGAGAAACGCTCGGAAAGCGTCATCAAAGTCTTCGTAGACTTGTATAACAAAGGACTCATCTACCGTGGACTGCGCATGGTGAACTGGGATCCAAAAGCTCTTACGGCTCTGTCTACCGAAGAGGTTATCTACAAGGAGGAGAAGAGTCACCTGTTCCATCTGAAATACTATGTTGCAGACTTAAAGCAGCTTGAGAATGAATCCGCCCTTGCAGAGTCTGGCAACGTAATCCATAAAGACGACAAGGGCTACTATGCCGTCGTTGCCACTACACGCCCGGAGACTATCATGGGCGACACGGCAATGTGCATCAATCCCAAAGACCCGAAGAACCAGTGGCTTAAGGGCCGCAAGGTCATAGTGCCTCTCGTCGGCAGAGTGATACCTGTCATTGAGGACCGCTACGTCGACATCGAGTTCGGCACAGGCTGTCTGAAGGTTACGCCTGCCCATGACACCAATGACTACATGCTTGGCAAGACGCACAACCTGGAAACCATCGACATCTTCAATGCCGACGGCACCATCAGCGACCAGTCGACTCTCTATGTTGGCATGGACCGCATGGACTGTCGCAAGCAGATTGCCAAGGACTTGCAGGATGACGGTCTGATGGAGCGCATTGAGGACTACAACAACAAGGTGGGCTACTCAGAGCGCAATCCAGACACGGCCATTGAGCCGCGACTCTCGCTGCAGTGGTTCCTGAAGATGAAGCACTTTGCCGACATAGCATTGCCGCCGGTGATGAACGATGAGCTGAAATTCTATCCTGCGAAGTATAAGAACACCTATAAGAACTGGCTGGAGAACATTCAGGACTGGTGTATCTCGCGCCAGCTGTGGTGGGGACACCGCATCCCGGCATACTACTATAACGATGCTGACGACTATGTCGTTGCCGAAACACGCGAGGAAGCTCTGAAGCTTGCACAGGCCAAGGACCCGAAGGTGACAGATGCCGACTTGCGCCAGGACGAGGATGCCCTGGACACTTGGTTCTCCAGCTGGCTGTGGCCTATCTCCCTCTTCGACGGTATCAACAATCCGGGCAATGAAGAGATAAACTATTATTATCCTACGAGCGACCTCGTAACAGGTCCCGACATTATCTTCTTCTGGGTGGCCCGCATGATTATGGCCGGCTACGAATACATCGGCAAGATGCCTTTCAAGAATGTATATTTCACTGGCATCGTGCGCGATAAGCTTGGCCGCAAGATGTCGAAGTCGCTTGGCAACAGTCCAGACCCGATAGAGCTGATTGAAAAGTTTGGTGCCGACGGTGTTCGCATGGGAATGATGCTGTCCGCTCCTGCCGGCAATGACATTCTCTTCGACGAAGCCCTCTGCGAGCAGGGCCGCAACTTCAACAACAAGATTTGGAATGCCTTCCGTCTGGTTAAGGGATGGCAGGTGGCCGACGGTCAGGTAAGTGCCGATACTGTGGCAACAAACAAGACTGCCGTCGCATGGTTTGAGGCCAAGCTGCGCCAGACAAATGCCGAGGTTGACGACTTATTCAAGAAATACCGCATCAGCGAGGCTCTTATGGCTGTGTATAAGCTCTTCTGGGACGAGTTCTCAAGCTGGTATCTGGAAATGGTAAAGCCTGCTTATGTGAACGGACAGCCACAGCCCATAGACCGCGAGACCTACGAGAAGACTCTGGAGTTCTTCGAAATACTGCTGAAGATGCTTCACCCGTTCATGCCGTTCATAACGGAAGAGCTGTGGCAGCACCTCTACGACCGCCAGCCAGGAGAGTCAATCATGCGCGACAAACTGTCGCTGGCCGCTCCTGCGGATGCCGATGCCAGTCTGTCAGAGCAGATAGAGGCTGTAAAGCAGATAGTCTCCGGCGTGCGCATGGTACGTTCGCAGAAGAACATTGCCAACAAGGAGCAGTTGCAGCTGCAGGTTGTAGGCAGCAACTCATACGAGGCATACAATTCTGTTGTTACGAAGATGGCCAACCTCAGCAGCATTGACGTCGTCAGCGAAAAGGACGCCATGGCCTCTGCATTCATGGTGGGTACCGGCGAATATGCAGTACCCCTTGGCAACATGATTGACATTGACGCCGAGATAGAAAAGCTGGAGACCCAGCTGAAGCATCTTGAGGGTTTCCTGCAGGGAGTCTTGAAGAAGCTTGGCAACGAGCGTTTCGTGCAGAATGCCCCCGAGGCAGTGGTTGCTATGGAGCGTAAGAAGCAGAGCGATGCCGAGGAGAAGATTGCTGCCTTGAAAGTTTCCCTGGAGGCTCTTCGGAAATAAATGGTTGTTTGTAATGGTAAATAGTAAATAAACCAGATGTTTGAGAATTTAAGCGAAAGATTAGAACGCTCTTTCAAAATACTTAAGGGCGAAGGCAAGATAACGGAGATTAATGTCGCTGAGACATTGAAAGACGTGCGCCGCGCATTGCTTGACGCCGACGTCAACTACAAGGTTGCCAAGCAGTTCACCGACGAGGTCAAGCAGAAAGCCCTTGGCATGAACGTGCTGACAGCCCTGAAGCCGAGCCAGCTGATGGTGAAGATAGTGCATGACGAGCTGGCCGAACTGATGGGCGGCAAGGCTGTGGAGCTGAAGTTGGACGGCAAGCCTGCCATCGTGCTGATGTCGGGCCTGCAAGGTTCGGGTAAGACGACATTCAGCGGCAAGCTGGCCAACATGCTGAAGCAGCGTCAGCACAAGTCGCCGATGCTTGTGGCTTGCGACGTCTATCGTCCGGCAGCCATACAACAGCTGCACGTGGTCGGCGAGAGCGTAGGCGTACCCGTCTACTCGGAGCCAGACAACAAGAATGTCGTTGAGATTGCCAATAATGCCATTCGCGAGGCAAAGGCCAAGAACTGCAATGTAGTCATCATCGACACCGCCGGCCGCCTGGCCATCGATGAGGAGATGATGCAGGAGATAGCCACCCTGAAGGAAGCCGTCAAGCCCGACGAGACACTCTTCGTGGTTGACTCCATGACCGGTCAGGATGCCGTCAACACAGCCAAGGAGTTCAACGACCGCCTTGACTTCGACGGTGTTGTGCTGACAAAGCTTGACGGCGACACACGCGGCGGTGCAGCCCTGTCTATACGCACTGTTGTCACCAAGCCCATCAAGTTTGTCGGTACCGGCGAGAAGATGGAGGCCATCGACGTGTTCCATCCCGAGCGCATGGCCGACCGCATATTGGGCATGGGCGACGTGGTGTCTCTCGTAGAGCGCGCCCAGCAGCAGTTCGACGAGGAGGAGGCCAAGCGTCTGGAGAAGAAAATCCGCAAGAACAAGTTCGACTTCGACGACTTCATGGGGCAGATACAGCAGATCAAGAAGATGGGTAACATCAAGGATCTGGCCAGCATGATACCTGGCGTTGGCAAGGCTCTCAAGGATGTCGACATCGACGATAATGCCTTCAAGTCGATAGAAGCCATCATCAACTCCATGACGCCAAAGGAACGCGCCAATCCCGACATCATCAATCAGAGCCGCCGCATGCGCATAGCCAAAGGCTCTGGCACAAAGATAGAAGACGTGAACCGCCTGATGAAGCAGTTCGACCAGACGCGTAAGATGATGCGCATGGTTACCGGCATGGGGTCGTCAAGGATGGCCCAGATGGCCAGTGCCATGAAGCACATGAAGGGCGGCATGCCGAAATTCTAAAAAATAATTCGCTAACACCCAAAGCTTATAGTACTGCTGTTCAGTACGTTACAAGTTATTTAGGTTACACCCAAGCCCTCACCCGGAAAGCTGTCTAACAGCATCGGGTGAGGGCTTAGGTGTTAGTAGATGGTTGTGTAACTGCCTTATAATAAGCACCATAAGCTTTGGGTGAGGGTAAAAGTGAGTTTCGCCGATGTTATTATGCATGAATGTGATAACATGCAGAGATAATTCCGTAACATGCAGAGATAAAAAATTATCTCTGTGAGATAATTCCGTAACTCGCAGAGATAATCTCGTAACATGCTCCTAAAGATATTAACCAATATGTAACTGAGAGAGGGGAAATGATATTGACTATGGCACTTATGTTTGGTGGGAAGGCGAACAATATTAAACTTTCAAGATAGAAGTGCAATTTCTACTTATATTTTGTTTCTGTTTAAAAAAATATTCATAATTTTGCAGGCATGAACGATAGCTATACCGTATATCATGGAAGTAATGTCAAAGTTGAAAAGCCGGAGATACTCGTCTCAGGTTTCTATAAAGACTTTGGTTTTGGATTCTATTGCACCAATCTGGAGAAACAGGCGCAAAAATGGGCGTTGACAAAACGGGGGGTAAGTATAGTATCAGTTTATAGATACCAGCAGGAAGGAGGATTGCGGGTGTTGTCTTTTCCGAAAATGACTGATGAGTGGCTGGATTTTGTCGTTGACTGCCGTCGTGGTAAAAGTCATAGCTATGATATCGTGGAAGGCCCTATGGCTGATGACCAAATATGGGACTATGTGGAGGACTTTATGGAGGGAGTTATTACACGTGAGGCATTTTGGGTATTAGCTAAGTTCAAATATCCTATCCACCAGATAGTCTTCTGTACTCAGAAAGCACTGGAAACAATCACTTATGAAAGGAGTTATAGCCTATGACGAATGTGTTTTTCCCTTCTGAAAGCGTTGGGGCTGACGATTTGTATTTTGTCTGCTATATGGTGGAGCGTATTGCACGGCATTTGAAGCAACCGAAAAAGTATGTGGTAAATGCCATGGGGCATGATGAACTGGCAAAGAAACTTTCGTTGGCAGGTGTCCTGCATTCAGAAAATCCCCAGGCTGTTGAGGCAGACTGGATAGAGAGTTATCGTCTTCTACCGGGACACTATGATGTGGCAAAGGTGAACCCTTCTCTGTGTGAAAGAATTCCATCAGCAACGCAAATGGGTAAAGTATATAAACGGCTTATCCTTCATACGTTAGGGAGCGATGAAGATTATGCTGATGGGATGTTGCGTGTTTTTAATAATCCAATATGTGAGGTGATAGACGATTATAACTGTAGTGCTTACTACGAGCCGTCGCCCTACATAGCCCGAAGTTACTATGCTGGTGGCTTTTAGATGTATGTAATAAATAAAGAGGAATTTTATAATATTATGCAACTGATTGACGGAAAAGCAACGGCAACGGCTATCAAGGCCGAGATTGCCGAGGAAGTTAGAAAGATAGTGGCCAATGGCGGCAAGCAACCACACCTGGCAGCAGTGCTGGTGGGCCATGACGGCGGCTCGGAGACGTATGTAAAGAACAAGGTGCTGGCCTGCGAGGCTTGCGGCTTTAAAAGCACGCTCATCCGCTATGAGGCCGACATCACAGAGCAGGAACTGCTGGAGTGTGTGGACAAACTGAACAAGGACGATGATGTCGACGGCTTCATCGTCCAGCTGCCCCTGCCCAAGCATATCGACGAGCAGAAGATAATCGAGGCCATCGACTACCGCAAGGATGTCGACGGTTTCCATCCCATCAACGTCGGCCGCATGGCTATCGGTCTGCCCTGTTTCATCTCTGCCACTCCGCTGGGCATCATTACGCTGCTGAAGAGGTATGGCATAGAGACCTCGGGCAAGAAATGCGTCATCCTGGGCCGTTCGAACATTGTCGGCAAGCCCATGGCGCAGCTGATGATGCAGAAGCAGTATGGCGACGCCACGGTGACTGTCTGTCACTCGCGTTCGAAGACTCTGAAAGAAGAGTGCCGCGCAGCCGACATCATCATTGCTGCCATTGGCAGTCCAGACTTCGTGACGGCTGACATGGTTAAGCCCGGTGCTGTCATCATCGATGTCGGCACGACCCGTGTGCCAGACGCTTCCCGCAAGAGCGGCTTCCGCTTGAACGGCGACGTGAAGTTCGACGAGGTTGCCGAGAAATGCAGCTACATCACTCCTGTCCCCGGTGGAGTAGGGCCGATGACCATCTGCTCGCTGATGAAGAACACACTGGCCGCAGGCAAGAAGGAATATTATAAGTGAAGAGCGGCGAGTGGAAAGTAAAGAATTCCTTGACCAGAAGGAACAAAGTGTGGCACGCAATGCTGCCGCCCAAAAATTCTACGAGCAGGGCAATGCCTACCGTAAGCAAGGCTTGTGGCATGAGGCCATCAACTGCTATCTGCAGGCTGCAGAAATAGATCCGGACAGCCCTGCGGTAGAGGCCCGGCGAATGCTGGAAGACATTCTGGCGTTCTATAACAAAGATGCATATAATCCATGACGGTATGTTTATGATACAGGAGAAACTGACGAAGATATTTGGTGTTATGCTTCTGATGCTATGCAGCCATGCAGCATCGGCAGCAGACTTTGAGTCTGCAACATCAGCAGTTAGCAATATGAGGGTAGGCTGGAACCTTGGCAATACCCTTGACAGCAATTCTGGCGACGTGGCCAACATGTGGATAGAAGCCTGGTCGGAGCGTAAGCCTTCCGATTATGAAACGGCATGGGGCCAGGTGGTTGTCAAGCCGAAACTGCTGAAGATGTTCAAGAACGCAGGTTTCAATGCTATCCGGGTGCCTGTGACATGGTATCCGCACATGGAGGCCACATTCGGCAGTGTCAAGTGGGACAACGATGCCCAGAAGCTTACTGTGTGGGATTATGAAAACGACCCCATCGGAACAAAGATACAGCAGGAATGGATGCAGCGTGTGCATGAGGTCGTCGACTATGTGATAAGCCAGGGAATGTACTGTATTCTTAACGTCCATCACGACACAGGAGCTTCGAACACGGCTTGGCTTGTTGCCAGTGAAGCCGGCTATGCCAAGCAGAAGGAGCGCTTCGAAGCCGTGTGGAAGCAGATTGCCGAAGAATTCAAGGACTACGACGAGCATCTGCTCTTTGAGGGCTACAACGAAATGCTCGACCCTTACAATTCCTGGTGCTTTTCATCGTATGCGACGGCACAGAAATATGATGCCGCAGTTGCTCAGTCGGCATATAATGCCATCAACAGCTATGCGCAGAGCTTTGTCAATGCCGTGCGTGCCACTGGTGGAAACAATGCACAGCGGAACCTGATAGTCTGTACCTATGGCGCATGCAGTGGCAGCGGGACGTGGAATTCTCACCTGCAAGACCCTTTGAAGCAGATGAAGCTGCCTGCAGACATTGTGCAGAACCACCTTATTTTTGAAATACACAGCTATCTTGACATTACTAATATAAATAATGTGAAGAACGAAATCAACCAGATGGTTCGCGATGTAAAGAACTATCTGGTCTCAAAGGGCGCACCGGTGATATTCGGCGAATGGGGTACGACAACGGAAAATGGCTACGACTCCTACCGTAGTAATATGCTGACCTTTGCCAGATATTTTGTCGAGCAGGCCAAAGCCAGCGGCATAGGCACTTTTTACTGGATGGGACTCTCCAATGCCTCACATCGCTCCGTCCCAGAATTCAATCAGGAAGATCTTAAAGACGCAATCATCAAAGGATATTATGGAGATGCCGGCTACTCTGCCGTAAAAGGAATTATACATGACGGAGAGCCTGACTCAGAGCGGTATTACGACCTTTATGGCCTCAGACATGCCTCTTTGCAGCATGGTGTGAACATCATAGTGCGTAACGACACTGTCAGGAAAGCTGTCGCACGAGCTGATAAGCCATAATTTGTTAACAATCAGCTCAATTATTTGGCTCTTTGATTGCTAATTGCTACCTTTGCACCCGATTTTTCTGAAATAAAGCATAAACAATAAACTATGGCTAAGCTGAAAGGTGCCATCGTGGTAAATACCGACCGTTGCAAGGGCTGTGTGCTGTGCGTCAGTGCCTGTCCCCAGGGAGTTATCGCTTTGGCTAATCGTGTGAACATGCGTGGCTATCCCTATGTAGAAGCTGCGCAGATGGAAAAATGTACCGGTTGTACATCGTGTGCGGTGGTTTGTCCCGACGGATGTATAACCGTCTATCGTAAAAAAGTAGAAGAATGACGTCAATGGAACAGGAAGTAACACTGATGAAAGGCAATGAGGCAATAGCCCATGCTGCCATACGCTGTGGGGCCGACGGATATTTTGGCTACCCCATAACGCCACAGAGCGAAGTGATAGAGACACTGGCGGAGCTGAAGCCGTGGGAGACCACGGGCATGGTTGTGCTGCAAGCAGAAAGCGAAGTTGCCAGCATCAACATGATTTACGGCGGTGCTGCTGCCGGCAAGCGCGTGCTGACATCGTCGTCATCGCCAGGCATAGCCCTCATGCAGGAGGGCATCACCTACATGGCAGGTGCAGAACTGCCGGGAGTGTTTGTCAACGTCCAGCGCGGCGGCCCTGGCCTTGGAACCATCCAGCCTTCGCAGGGCGACTATTTTCAGGCTACGCGTGGCGGTGGCAACGGCGACTACAATGTCATCGTTCTTGCGCCTAATTCTGTTCAGGAAATGGCAGACTTCGTAGACTTGGCCTTCGAGCTGGCCTTCAAGTACCGCAATCCTGCAATGATTCTCTCTGATGGCGTCATCGGCCAGATGATGGAGAAAATCGTACTGCCTCCCTTCAAGCCACGCCGTACGGAAGAGGAAATCCGCCAGCAGTGTCCTTGGGCAACAATAGGCCGCACGAAGGACCGCAAGCCCAACATCATTACCTCTCTGGAGTTGAAGCCGGAGGTAATGGAAGCCCGCAACATTCATCTTCAGGAGAAATATGCTGAGATACGCAAGAATGAAGTCCGCTACGAGACTCTGTATTGTGATGATGCAGAGTACATTATCGTAGCTTTTGGCTCGGCAGCACGACTGACACAGAAAGCAATAGAAATGGCACGTGAGGAAGGCATCAAGGTCGGCCTCCTGCGTCCAATAACGCTTTGGCCGTTCCCCATGGAGCAGATAGCAGCCCTTGCCAAAGGCAAGAAAGGCATCTTGGTGGTAGAAATAAATGCAGGTCAGATGATACAGGACGTGCGTCTGGCTGTCAATGGCAGCATAGCCGTAGAGCAGTTTGGCAGACTTGGCGGCATAGTCCCGGAGCCAGAAGAAATAGTAGAAGCATTAAAGAAGAGTTTTTAAATAGCAATGGATAACAATCAGATTATATCGCCAGAGAATCTGGTATATCAGAAGCCGGCGTTGATGAACGACAACCACATGCACTACTGCCCAGGTTGTTCTCATGGCGTTGTACACAAGCTCGTGGCAGAGGTTATCAGCGAAATGAACATGGAGGATAAGACCGTTGGCGTTTCTCCGGTAGGCTGTGCAGTTTTCGCCTACAACTATCTGGACATTGACTGGCAGGAGGCAGCTCATGGCCGTGCGCCAGCAGTGGCAACAGCCATCAAGCGTCTGTGGCCCGACCGTCTTGTGTTTACATATCAGGGTGACGGCGACTTGGCATGCATTGGCACGTGTGAGACCATTCATGCACTGAACCGTGGCGAGAACATCACAATAATCTTTATCAACAATGCCATCTATGGCATGACTGGTGGGCAGATGGCTCCCACGACGCTTATGGGCATGAAGACATCAACATGCCCTTATGGCCGTCAGGCCGACCTGCACGGCTATCCTCTCCACATCACGGAAATTGCCGCTTCGTTGGAAGGAACGTGCTATGTTACGCGCCAGTCGGTAGAAACCGTGGCTGCCATCCGTGGCGCCAAGAAGGCCATCCGCAAGGCCTTTGAGGCATCAATGGCCGGCAAGGGCAGTTCCCTGGTGGAGATTGTAAGCACATGCAACAGTGGATGGAAAATGTCGCCGAAGGCTGCTAACGACTGGATGGAGGAACACATGTTTGCCTACTATCCCAAGGGCGACTTGAAAGACACTACGATTTGACAATCGGGGAACGATTGGACAATTACTGCACGTAATATTGAAATTGTGAAATAGTAAAAAAGTAAACAGAATCGTGAAGACTGAAATAATCATAAGTGGTTTTGGCGGACAGGGCGTATTGTCGATGGGCAAGATTTTGGCTTACTCGGCACTTATGGACAACAAGGAGGTGACATGGATGCCTGCCTACGGTCCTGAGCAGCGCGGTGGTACGGCAAACGTTACCGTCATTGTCAGTGACGACAAGATTTCCTCGCCAATACTTTCGCATTTCGACATTGCCATAGTTCTCAACCAGCCGTCGCTTGAGAAATTCGAGCCGAAGCTGAAGCCGGGCGGCATTCTTATCTACGACGGTTATGGCATTATCAACCCTCCGACGCGCAAGGACATCACCGTCTATCGTATAGACGCCATGGACAAAGCGGCAGAGATGAAAAACGGCAAGGTGTTCAACATGATAGTCCTTGGCGGTCTTCTGAAAGTTGCCCCCGTCGTAGGAACAGAAAGCGTGGAGAAGGCCCTCCGCAAGACTTTGCCAGAGCGCCATCATAACATGATTCCCTTGAACATGCAGGCCATAGAGGAGGGCGGCAAAATCATAACCCAGGGGTAGCCTTAGCATGCTGGCCATGAACAAGAAGCAGAGACGTATGCCTGCCGAGTGGGAGCAGCAGACGGCCATTCAGCTGACATGGCCGCACGCAGCTACTGACTGGGCGGAAATGCTGCCCGAGATTTCAGCAGTCTATGAGCAGATGGCTGCGGAAATCATGAAGCGCCAGCGCCTTATAGTAGTAACCCCACAACCAGAGTTGTTGCCCGCTTTTGTTCTGGATAACCCACTTGTTTCCGTCGTGCAGTGCGCCACAGACGACACGTGGGCTCGCGACCATGGTTTTATAACTGTCGTAGAAGATGCCGATGACACACAGTCTGACCGGCAATGCACACTGTCAGACGGAAAATGCATACAGGCATCTGTCAAACTTCTTGACTTTTGTTTCAACGGCTGGGGAGAGAAGTTTCCTGCCAGCAACGACAATCAGATTAACCGCCACCTGTTCGACAGCGGCATTCTCAACGGTACTTACGAGTCCCACCTTGATTTCGTTCTTGAGGGGGGCAGTATTGAGAGCGACGGTAAAGGCACCGTGTTCACCACAGCCCACTGCCTGCTGGCTCCGCACCGCAACCAGCCTCTGACGGAACATGACATAGAGCTGCGGCTGAAGGAATACCTGGGTGCAGACCGCATCGTCTTTCTGCGGCACGGCTCGCTGATAGGCGACGACACAGACGGCCACATTGACACGCTGGTTCGCATCTGTCCTGATGACACATTATTATATATAAAGGCAGATGCAGACCATCCAGACTTGATGCTGATGGAAGAAGAGCTTAAGCAGCTTATAACCTCCACAGGCAGGCCTTACAGACTTCTTGCCCTGCCAATGCCGGAGCCGGTGGTCTGCGATGGCGAGCGCCTTCCGGCAACCTACGCCAACTATCTGGTTGTCAACGGTGCCGTACTCGTACCAACCTATAATCAGTCCGGCAACGACCGTCAGGCAATGGCAACTATCCAGCAGGCTTTCCCCGACAGGCAAGTCGTTGGCATCGACTGCCGTGCCGTAGTCCGCCAGCATGGCAGCCTGCACTGCTGCACAATGCAATACTACCAATAATGGCATTGAATATTTCATAATGAGAATATTTGAACAATGAAGATAGGAATTATCCAACAGCACAACACACCTGATGTTGCCGACAACATGCAGCGCCTTGCCGCAAAGACAGAACAGCTTGCCAGTCAGGGAGCAGAACTCATTGTCTTACAGGAGCTGCACAACGGATTGTACTTCTGCAAGGAAGAGTCTGTAGACATATTCAATCAGGCAGAGCCTATTCCCGGTCCTTCCACCGATTTCTACGGTTCGCTGGCCAAGAGGCTCGGCATAGTCATCGTGACATCCCTCTTTGAGCGGCGTGCATCAGGGCTTTACCATAACACGGCAGTAGTCATTGAGCGTGACGGCACCATTGCCGGCAAATACCGCAAGATGCACATCCCCGACGACCCTGGCTATTACGAGAAATTCTACTTCACTCCCGGCGACCTTGGCTTCAAGCCCATTCAGACCAGCGTCGGGCGTCTTGGCGTCCTTGTCTGCTGGGACCAGTGGTATCCTGAAGCTGCACGGCTTATGGCCCTGCAGGGTGCCGAGCTGCTGATATATCCTACAGCCATTGGCTACGACCCTAACGACACTGCCGACGAGCAAGAGCGTCAGCGCAGTGCCTGGCAGACGGTGCAACGCGGCCATGCCGTTGCCAACGGACTGCCAGTCATCACCGTCAACAGAGTAGGGGAGGAAGACGGTGTTCCCTTCTGGGGTACGTCGTTTGTTGCCGGCCCTCAAGGTGAGCTGCTCTACGAGGCTCCTGCTGCAGAAGAGGCTGCCGCTGTCGTCGATGTCGACTTTAAGCGTACCGAGCAGGTGCGCCGCTGGTGGCCATTCCTCCGCGACCGTCGCATCGACGCCTATGGCCAGCTGACGCGCCGTTTCATCGACGAATGAGCCTCATACGCCAAAGTTGATAGCGGCAACAAATTTTTACTTATCACTTTTCACTTGAGAATCCATGAGTGAGCGAGTACACAGAAGCGTTATGAATATAAAGGTAGGCATGCTGTTCTACATGCTATCCCTTGTGCTGGCCTTCTTCTCTCGCAAAGTGTTCCTCGACTGCCTTGGCGCTGAGTTCATCGGCCTGACAGGCATGCTGATGAACATCATGTCGTTTCTATCCGTTGCCGAGCTTGGCATAGGCACAAGCATTGTCTACTTTCTCTACAAGCCGCTTCAGGAGGACAACCATGAGCGCATCAACGAAGTCATGTCAATGCTGGCCTTCCTCTACCGCTGCATTGGACTTGTCATTGGTGCTGGCGGACTGCTGGTAAGCCTGTTTTTCCCATGGTGGTTCGGCAGCCTCACCACAGGTCTTCCGCTGGTCTACTTCGCCTTCTATTCCTTTCTGGCTTCTGCCGTGGCAGGCTACGTCTTCAACTATCGCCAGCTGCTGGTCTCTGCCAATCAGAAGCAGTATCTGGTGAATGCCTACTTCCAGGGCATTGCCATCTTTCAGAGCCTTGTGCAGATATTGCTGGCCTGGTATTACCGCAATCTGTGGCTGTGGGTCGTCGTCGGCCTGGTGTTCACCATCATCGGCATCATAGTCTTCAACATCCGCATCCGCCAGCTCTATCCCTGGCTGCGTGTTAATCTGAAAGAAGGACGTAAGAACTTGAAGCAATATCCTGAAGTGCTGCGCAAGACCCGCCAGATTTTCGTGCAGAAAATCAAGGACTTCATCCTCTACCGCAGCGACGAGCTTCTGGTGGGCATGTTCGTCAGCGTCGTTCAGGTAGCCTTCTACGGCAATTACACCATCATCACGTCAAAGCTTAACTTCCTTGTGAATATTCTCAGCGACGGCATGAATGCCGGCGTCGGCAACCTGGTGGCAGAAGGCAACGAGCAGAACACCATGAAGGTTTTCTGGGAGTTGACTGCCGTCCGCTTCCTGATAGTCGGCATAATAGTCTTCGGCCTGTTGCTCTTCCTGCAGCCTTTCGTCTGTTGCTGGTTCGGCAGCCAGTACCGCCTGAGCGACCTCATTGTCTATCTGCTCATTTTCAACATCTTCATATTTCTCTCTCGTGGAGTCGTAGAAATCTACATTGCCGCCCACGGCCTGTATTCCGATGTGTGGGCAGCATGGACTGAGCTGGTGCTGAACATTGCCGTCACGTTGTGCCTGGCACCATTCTTCGGCATTGTCGGCATACTGTTGGGAAAAATCATCAGCGTCTTCTTCATCGCAATGTTCTGGAAGCCCTACTTCCTGTTCTCTCGCGGATTGAAGAAGAGCGTTGGCGTCTACTGGCATGGCATGCTGCCTTACTATGCCATCTTCAGCCTGTTCCTTGCCGTCACGCTGTTTGTCCGCTATGCTGTCGTTGAGCCGCAGGCCACCACGCTGCTGCGTCTCGTGGGCTATGGGCTGCTGACATATCCATTATTGCTGCTGGCCTATTTCCTTGTGCTGTTCACCGCAACCAGAGGCATGAAATACTTCATTGCCCGCAAGCCGGCAGTATACGGCAAAATCAGTTTTTTGTCAAGAGATAAATAGACGGCATGCAGAGTTACGAAATTATCTCTGCATGTTACGGAATTATCTCTGCATGTTACGGAATTATCTTGCAGAGATAAATTTTTTTTCTTGCAGAGATAATTTTTTATCTTACGGAGATATATCCCTGACACTGCTTGTCGCAGAATTTTCACCTATCTGTCGCGGAACAGCAAATAGGAGCAAATTTACGCGGAAAATTTTGCAGTACTGCATTTTCTTCGTAACTTTGCACGCCGTGAGAGTTATTTGCGATGCCCCGGGGCAGACGTGCAACCGACTGTGGACGTATGTGGCCAGTGTTGCTCAGTGCATAGCTGAGCATAGGCGTATGGTGATTATTTTCTACGACTGGACCATAGAAGACTTTCCCTGGCTGCTGCATAGCAAATTCATCTACTTTCCCCTTTGGCACAAATGGTATCTTGAGCATGGCAATGGCTGGAACAACTACAAGGGGCTGACATGGAAGGTTACCCACAGCCGCCGTTGGGACAAGGTGTTCAAGGCTCTGGGCTTCACCAAGGGCTGGCAGACACGTACCGACACCCGCTATCTTCAGCAGACGCTGCCTCAGCTGCAGCAGGTCTTCCGTCCGCGTGAGGAAATCATGCAGAAGGCAGAGGCTATGGTTGCCGGTCTGCGCAGCGATGCCGACATCGTCGTAGGCGTGCATATCCGCCGTGGCGACTATGCCACGTGGCACGACGGCCGCTTCTTCTATTCCCTTGCCGACTACCATCAGTTCATGCTCCGCGTCCAGCAGATGCTTAGCCCTCAGAGGGTGGCATTCTTCATCAGCAGCAACGAAGAGTTTTCGCCTTCCGACTTCGAGGGTTGCCGCTGCATGCGCTTCGGCAAGGAACCGTCGGGAGCCATACTCGACCTGTACACCCTTTCCCTCTGCGACCGCATCATGGGTCCTTTCAGCAGCTACTCCCGTTGGGCGTCATTCATCGGCCGTGTGCCGTTGTGCTTCCTTGAAGACAGGGAGCAGCAGTTCACCGCCGACAGCTTCTCGCCGATAGTCGACTTTTTCCATTTCGCCAACGGCAAGGAAATCCTGGACTGGTAAGTGATGCCCAACCCGTCGAGGCTCGTGTGAGGATGGAATTTGTTTTAAAAAGAAGAAAAAAGATTATTACAATATGTCAAACAATCTCAGATTTCAGGTAGTCGAGGAGGCGTTCAAGAAGCGCGCCCTCGACGTCAAGGAACCCTTGGAAAGGCCGTCGGAATACTTCGGCAAGTATGTGTTCACACGCGACAAGATGTATCGCTACCTGCCCAAGGACGTCTACGGCAAGATGATTGATGTCATGGACAACGGTGCCAGCCTTGACCGCTCCATAGCCGATGCTGTAGCTACCGGCATGCGGCAGTGGGCCATGGAGCTTGGTGTTACACACTATACCCACTGGTTCCAGCCTCTGACAGAGGGTACTGCCGAGAAGCACGATGCTTTTGTGGAACACGACGGCAAGGGCGGCATGATAGAGAAGTTCTCCGGCAAGCTGCTTGTGCAGCAGGAGCCAGACGCCTCCAGCTTCCCCAACGGCGGCATCCGCAACACCTTCGAGGCCCGCGGCTACAGTGCCTGGGACCCTACAAGCCCTGTGTTCATCATCGACGACACTCTGTGCATCCCCACCATTTTCATTGCCTACACCGGCGAAGCCCTTGACTACAAGGCACCGCTGCTGAAAGCCCTGCATGCCGTAGACAAGGCAGCCACCGACGTGTGCCGCTACTTCTATCCTGACGTTCAGAAAGTGCGTGTCAATCTGGGCTGGGAGCAGGAGTACTTCCTTGTCGACGAAGGCCTCTACTCGGCACGCCCAGACCTGCTGATGACAGGCCGCACGCTGATGGGCCATGAGAGTGCCAAGAACCAGCAGATGGACGACCACTACTTCGGCACCATTCCCGACCGTGTGCAGGCCTTCATGAAAGACCTTGAGATACAGGCCCTGGAGCTTGCCATCCCCGTAAAGACACGCCACAACGAGGTTGCCCCCAACCAGTTTGAGCTGGCCCCAATCTTTGAGGAGTGCAATCTGGCCGTCGACCACAACATGCTGCTCATGTCGCTGATGAAGAAAGTTGCCCGCAACCACGGCTTCCGAGTGCTTCTGCATGAGAAGCCCTTCAACGGCATCAACGGCAGCGGCAAGCACCAGAACTGGTCGCTGTCGGCCGACTTCGCAGCGCCACGCTCCGCCCAGCGGCCAGAGAGCGGCGTGCTGCTGCATGCACCGGGCAGCACACCGGAGGAAAACCTGCGCTTCGTCGTCTTCATCGTCGAGACGCTTATGGCCGTTTATCGCCACAACGGGCTGCTGAAGGCAAGCATCATGTCAGCCACCAATGCCCATCGCCTTGGCGGCAACGAGGCTCCGCCATCCATCATCTCCAGCTTTCTGGGAACCCAGCTGACCGACCTGCTCGACCACATCGAGAGTTCCGACACCAACGAGCTGTTCAACTTGAAGGGCAAGCAGGGCATGGAGATAGACATTCCGCAGATACCAGACCTCATAGTCGACAATACCGACCGCAACCGCACGTCGCCCTTTGCCTTCACCGGCAACCGCTTCGAGTTCCGCGCCCCGGGCAGCAGTGTCAACTGCGCCTCGGCAATGATAGCCCTGAATGCCGCCATGGCCGAAGCCCTCACATCGTTCAAGCAGCGAGTCGACAAGAAGATTGCCGCCACCGTTCCCGACGGCTCACCGTCAGGCAAGCCGGCAACCTATACAGCCATTCTCGAGGTGCTGAAGGACGACATCAAGGCCTGCAAGCCTGTACGCTTCGACGGCAACGGCTACTCTGACGAGTGGGTCAGGGAGGCAGGCCGCCGCGGCCTTGACGTTGAGAAGTCCTGCCCGGTAATCTTTGAGCATTACCTTGACGAGTCGTCAGTGCGCATGTTCGAGTCCACAAAGGTCATGAACCGCAAGGAGCTGGAGGCCCGCAACGAGGTGAAGTGGGAGACCTATGTGAAGACCGTCCAGATAGAGGCCCGTGTGCTTGGCGACCTTGCCATGAACCACATCATCCCCGTGTCCACTCACTATCAGTCGCAGCTCATCAAGAATGTTCAGGGCATGAAGGACGTCTTCAGCACCGAGCGTGCCAACCGTCTCTCAGCGCGCAACATGAAGCTCATTGAGGAGATTGCCGAGCGCACGGAGAAGATAGAGCAGCTTGTGGAGGAGCTTACCGATGCCCGCCGTATTGCCAACCGCATAGAGAGCATCCATGAGCGTGCCATTGCCTACCACGACACGGTGTGTCCCAAGATGGAAGACATCCGCCATGAAATCGACAAGCTGGAAATGATTGTCGAGGACGGGCTGTGGACGCTGCCGAAGTATCGCGAGCTGTTGTTCATACGCTAACAATTAACCACAAACCATTGAATCTTAGTTGAAACACATCATACTTTTTCTCCTTCTCTTCAGCACCACCTGCCTTGCGCAGGAAACTGCTGAAGAGACGGCATCTGCTGCCGGCGGTGCTGTTGCCGACTCCTCGGCAGTGGCCGTAGAGCATGTCAGCCTTTTTGGCGTTCAGCTGAATGCCGGTGTGCAGCCCATGCTCGATGCCATGCAGAGGCAGGGCTTCTGGCAGATCAGCCTGGACTCTGTCAAACATTGCTACATGCTTGGAGGCGACATTGACGGGATATCGGTCTTTGTCGTCATTGCCGCAGATCACAGCCTGCAAGCCATCAACCATGTCCGCATAAGCACAACGCCCGGCTCCGGCAATGCCAATGCCGACTATCGGCGCCTCTACGAGTGGCTCACCGATGCCTACGACGAGCCAGACTGGCAGTCGACGGTGCGCAGCCACAAGTTCAGCCGCTGGTTTGTCGACTTCGACCGCGACATCGTCCTCATAACCACTGGGCGTGGCACCGCGGAAGCCTATTTCTACGAGAACCACAAGCAGCGCAATGTCGACTACTATTCCATACTGAAATACTGCGAGAAGAATCCTGCCGACGGTCTTCCGCTGATGACTGCTGCCGAGTCCGTCACCTGGAAGCGCAACGACAGCATTGCCGTCCGCAAGCACATAGTGAAGAAGCGCACCGCGAAGAAGCGCACAGTCAGGAAGCGCACCGTTAAGAAGCGCACCAGGCGCACTGCATCGAAGCGGCGTAGGAGGTAATTTATAGTGAATATTTAATAATATAACTTTCTGAAGTCTCTATGCATTTACGATAATAGTAAATAGTCAAATAGTAAATGAACATGCGAAACTTGAATTAATAATGTAGTTGATGGTGAAGAAAACTTTCGTTGTTCTTGGCATGATGTGTGCCGGCTGCGTTGCCAATGTCGAGCGCAGGCTGGGACAGACACCGGGCGTCAGCAGTGCTGTCTGCAACCTCTCGGCACGCACGGCGACGGTCGACTACGATGCTGCCGTCACCAGCCCGGAGGCCCTTAAGGCGGAGCTTGCCAAGATAGGCTACGACCTCGTCATCGAGGAAGACCGCAACATGGAGGCCATCGAGCGCCGCCAGCACCGCCAGCTGTGGTGCCGCGTGATAGTCGCCTGGGCAGTGGCTGCGCTGGTGATGGCAATATCCATGGGCCATGTCACTCTTGGCAGCCGCGACGCCGACAACCAGACCATGTTCATGCTGGCCTTTGCAGGCATGGCCTATGCCGGCCGCCAGTTCTATGCCAGTGCATTGCGCCAGTTCCTCCACGGCTCGGCAAACATGGACACTCTGGTGGCATTGTCCACTGCCGTGTCCTTCCTGTTCAGCGCCTTCAACACCTTCTTCGGCCAGCGCTTCTGGGGAGCGCGCGGCATGGAGTGGTACACCTACTATGACGCCTCTGTAATGATAATAGCCTTCGTGCTTACCGGCCGCCTGCTGGAAGACGGTGCGCGCCACTCCACGGCCTCCGCCATACGCTCCCTGATGGGCTTGCAGCCGAAGACAGCCCATGTGGTGGTCGACGGCACAGTCACCGAGATGCCCATAGCCGCCATCGGCAAGGGCGACACCGTCGAGGTGTATCCCGGAGAGAAGATACCTGTCGACGGCGTAGTTGTCGGCAGCTCGTCGGCACTGGTCGACGAGTCAGCCATGACCGGCGAGTCGGCACCGGTGCTGAAGCACAGCGGCGACAAAGTGCTGGCAGGCACCATAGCCCTGCAGTCATCGGCTTCCACGGCTTCCGCAGCATCCGCGTCTTTCCGCTTCCGCGCCGAAGCCGTGGGGCAGCAGACGGTGCTGGCCGGCATGATTCGCATGGTGCAGGAAGCGCAAGGCTCCAAGGCCCCCGTGCAGCGCGTCGTCGACCGCATCACTCTCTGGTTTGTGCCTTCCGTGGTGGCGCTCGCCGCGCTGACGTTTCTCGTCTGGATGGCCGTCGGAGGCAGTCAGAGCCTGCCGCAGGCAGTCTTGTCGGCCGTCTCCGTGCTGGTTATTGCCTGTCCCTGCGCCCTTGGGCTGGCCACTCCCACAGCCCTCATGGTCGGCATCGGCCGTGCTGCCGGCCGTGGCATTCTGATAAAGGACGCCACAGCCCTTGAGCAGCTCTGCAGGGTAGACGCCATGGTCTTCGACAAGACCGGCACGCTGACCATTAAAGCCGTCGACACCGTCGGCAGCCAGTCCTCCGGCACATCCTCCGAACAGCTGAAGCCCCACGTCCGCGAGGCCATAGACCAGCTCCGGCAGATGGGCATCAGCCTGAGCATGATGAGCGGCGACAGCGAGGAGCATGCCAGCCGCTGGGCCCGTGAGGCCGGCATCGACAACTATCGCAGCCGTGTCCTTCCGCAGGACAAGGACGACCTTGTTCGCAGCCTGCAGGCCGCAGGACACTGCGTGGCAATGGTCGGCGACGGCATCAACGACTCGCAGGCCCTGGCACGTGCCGATGTCAGCATCGCCATGGGCAAGGGTACAGACATTGCCATGGACGTAGCACAGGTGACGCTCGTCAGCGGCGACCTGCGTCGCATACCAGAAGCCATCGGCCTGTCCCGTCAGACCGTAGGCATGATACGCCAGAACCTCTTCTGGGCATTCTTCTACAACGTCGTCAGCATACCCCTGGCGGCAGGCGTGCTGAAAGGCGTCTGCGACTTCCAGATAACCCCCATGTGGGCATCGGCAATGATGGCGTGCAGCAGCCTTAGCGTAGTGCTTAACACGCTGCGCCTGAAATATAAATAATATTAATTTTTTTGGCACTTTATCACCGTCTTATTACTTTTGCATCCGTTAAGCCCTCAGACCACGGTCTTCGAGCAAGACAGGTGCAGGCCAGCAAGACGACGGTCCTCGGGAATTTAGGACTGGCACGGCCGCAGGGGAAAGTCAAACAATAAAAAAATTAAATCAAAATGGCAGAAATGAATTTTGGTGGCGTCATCGAAACCGTAGTCACCAGCAAGGAGTTCTCACTTGAGAAAGCACGTGAAGTATTGAAGGACGAAGTCATCGCCGTCATCGGCTATGGCATCCAAGGCCCCGGCCAGGCATGCAACCTGCGCGACAACGGCTTCAACGTAATCGTTGGCCAGCGCCAGGGCAAGACCTACGACAAGGCCGTTGCCGACGGATGGGTTCCAGGCAAGACCCTGTTTAGCATCGAAGAGGCTGCCGAGCGTGGCACCATCCTCTGCATGCTGCTCTCCGACGCTGGCCAGATACAGGTGTGGCCTACCATCAAGAAATACCTTAAGCCCGGCAAGACCCTCTACTACAGCCACGGCTTCGCCATCAACTGGAGCGACCGCACCGGCGTAGTCCCCCCGAAGGACGTCGACGTCATCATGGTAGCCCCCAAGGGCAGCGGCACCAGCCTCCGCACCATGTTCTGCGAGGGCCGCGGCCTGAACTGCTCATACGCAGTCTATCAGGACGCCTCTGGCAAGGCCAAGGAGAAGACCCTTGCCTTCGGCATCGGCATCGGCGCAGGCTACATGTTTGAGACCACCTTCCAGCGCGAGGCCACCAGCGACCTCACCGGCGAGCGCGGCTCACTGATGGGAGCCATCCAGGGCCTGCTGCTTGCACAGTACGAAGTGTTGCGCGAGAACGGCCACACACCCTCCGAGGCCTTCAACGAGACCGTTGAGGAACTCACCCAGAGCCTTGGCCCGCTCTTCGGCGCTAAGGGCATGGACTGGATGTACGCCAACTGCTCCACCACAGCCCAGCGCGGCGCCCTCGACTGGGCCCCACGCTTCCACGACGCCGTGAAGCCCGTCATGGAGTGGCTCTACTACTCAGTGAAGACCGGCAACGAAGCCCAGATCAGCATCGACGCCAACTCCAAGCCCGACTATCGTGCCGGCCTTGAGAAAGAGCTGGAGGCCATGCGCAACCAGGAAATGTGGCGTGCCGGCGAGACCGTCCGCAAGCTGCGTCCTGAATATCAGGAAGACTAATCACGCATAACACATCACCATAGGCCGCCCACCCGTTAGTGGACGGCCTTTTTTAACTTCCCAGCCCACATGCGCGACCTACAAGAACTCACACGCCACGTCTGCGACATCGCCCGTCAGGCAGGCGCATACATCAGAAACGAGAGAGAAGGCTTTTCCGCCGACAAGGTGGAGCGCAAGCATGCCCACGACTACGTCTCCTACGTCGACAAGAACTCCGAGCGTCTCATCGTCGCTGCCCTCCACGCGCTGCTCCCCGAAGCAGGCTTCATCACCGAGGAGGGAACAGCCGCCGCTGCCGACGGCCAGTCCGCGGCCTCCGGCACTCAGCAGCTTTGGATTGTCGACCCTCTCGACGGCACCACCAACTTCATCCACGGCTATGCCCCCTATGCCGTCTCCATAGCCCTTGCAGAAGGCAGCACCATCCTCGTCGGCGTAGTCCTCGACGTGTCCTCCGGCGAGTGCTTCTATGCCTGGCAGGGCGGGGGAGCCTATTGCGAAAATCGCGATGCCAGCGGCGAAGTAGTCAGCCAGACCACCCTCCGCGTCGGCAGCAGCAGTGTCAGCGACTCGCTGCTGTGCTTGCAGCTGCCCTACAACAGCGACGCCTACAAGCCAGTCATCCAGCAGCTTATCGGCCACTTCTACGGCCGAGCCGCCAGCATCCGCATGATAGGCTCCGCAGCCATAGCCCTGTGCTATGTGGCCTGCGGACGCTTGGACGGCTATGCCGAGCAGTACCTCGGCCGTTGGGACTTCATGGCCGGTGCCCTGATAGTCAGGGAAGCCGGCGGCACCGTCACCGACTATTCCGGCAGCAGCAACCTTCTGGCCGGCAACAGCGTCATCGCTGCCAACCCAGCAGTGCATGCCGAACTGCTGGCCGCATGCCGCGAGGCTGTGTAATGTTACGAAAGCGCCTGTTTCCAGATAGAGAGGCAGGAAGTAGACAAAGAATATTGGTGGGCATGGTTAATCCTTGTTTGCAATTACCAAGGCATGAGATACTTACATCGCCTGTCGCAGAATTGAGGGAAAAACCGTATATAATAGGCTAACACGAAAACAGGTCTCACCCGACGCACCCGACATTGTTGGAAGATGCTTGCTGTTTGATGGAAAAGGAGTGATGCATGAGTCGGGAGAAATATCTTGCAGAGATAATTCCGTAAGTCATTGAGATAATTCCGTAAGTCATTGAGATAATTCCGTAAGTCATTGAGATAATTCCGTAAGTCATTGGGAAAAGATATGCGCGGGTGTGAGCTTGGGTGAGACTGACTATATTTCCAACACGCTGAATATCTGTGATATAAGCTTTGGGTGAGACCGGATGTCGTGATATGGTGATTTGCCTTTTTAGTTATGCCACCACAGTTCGTCTCAAGCAATTTTATAAACTTTTCGGCATGGAGTCAAAAAAAATGATAAAAAGTTTGTTGGAAACATACAAAAAGTGTAATTTTGCAACCAATTCGTAATCATTGATGAAAAAATGAAAGATTTTGCACTGCTAAACGGCCTGATTATTATTCGACTGCGTCTGTGTAGTCGGAAGTGATAAGGCATGTTCGGAAATTTAGATAATCGAAAATTGAAAATTAAAGCAGAGATACGACGAGCCTTTCTCACTTCCGGGTGTGAAAGGCTTGTTTCGTTTTTTTTTGAGAAATTGAGAGATTGAGAGAATGAGAAATTGAAAATTAAATATAATATTAAGAAAAGATGAGTGACAGATTGTTTATTTTCGACACTACGCTGCGCGACGGCGAACAGGTGCCTGGCTGCCAGCTGAACACCGTTGAGAAAATTCAGGTGGCAAAGGCTCTGGAGCAGCTGGGCGTGGACGTTATTGAAGCTGGATTCCCCATTTCCAGCCCCGGCGACTTCAACTCGGTTATTGAAATCTCAAAGGCTGTGACGTGGCCTACCATCTGCGCGCTGACGCGTGCCGTGCAGAAGGACATCGACGTGGCTGCCGACGCACTGAAGTATGCCAAGCACAAGCGCATTCACACGGGCATCGGCACCAGTGACTCGCACATAAAGTATAAGTTCAACTCCAATCGCGAGGAAATCATCGAGCGTGGCGTGGCAGCCGTGAAGTATGCCAAGAAGTTTGTTGAGGACGTTGAGTTCTACTGTGAGGATGCAGGCCGCACGGACAACGAATATCTGGCCCGTGTGGTGGAGGCTGTGATTGCTGCCGGTGCAACGGTGGTGAACATTCCTGACACTACGGGATACTGCCTGCCGCAGGAGTACTTTGAAAAGATAAAGTATCTGAAGGAGCATGTGCAGAACATTGACAAGGCTGTCATCTCGACACACTGCCACAACGACCTGGGCATGGCTACGGCCAACACGTTCAGCGGAGTGATGGGCGGTGCCAGACAGGTGGAGGTGACCATCAACGGCATCGGCGAGCGTGCGGGCAACACATCGCTGGAGGAGATTGCCATGATATTGAAATGCCACAAGGGTCTTGGCATCGACACGAACATCAACACCACGAAAATCTATCCTACCAGCCGCATGGTCAGCTCGCTGATGAACATGCCCGTGCAGCCTAACAAGGCCATCGTGGGACGCAACGCCTTTGCCCACTCCAGCGGCATCCATCAGGACGGTGTGCTGAAGAATGTGCAGACGTATGAAATCATTGACCCGAAGGATGTGGGCATCGACGACAACTCGATAGTGCTGACGGCACGCTCGGGACGTGCTGCCCTGAAGCACCGCCTGCATGTGAACGGTGTCGACCTGGACGACGCCCGTCTGGACCAGGTCTACGAGAAGTTCCTGCAGCTGGCCGACCAGAAGAAGGAAGTGAACGATGCCGACGTGCTGATGCTGGCCGGTGCCGACACCGCCGAGGCTCATGCCGTGAAGCTGGACTTCCTGCAGGTGACTACCGGCAAGGGCGTGAAGAGCGTGGCAAGCATTGGGCTGGACATCAGCGGCCAGAAGTTTGAGGCTGCTGCCTCGGGCAACGGTCCGGTGGATGCTGCCATCAAGGCTCTGAAGAAGATCATCATGAAGCAGATGACGCTGAAGGAGTTTACCATCCAGGCCATCTCGAAGGGAAGCGACGACGTGGGCAAGGTGCACATGCAGGTGGAGTATGACGGAAGTCTCTACTACGGCTTCGGCGCCAACACCGACATTGTGACGGCTTCCGTGGAAGCATATATCGACTGTATCAACAAGTTTAAAAAATGAGAAATTGAGAAAAATATGAATACCCTTTTTGACAAGATTTGGGACAAGCACGTGGTGCAGATAGTGCCTGACGGCCCCACGCAGCTTTATATCGACCGCCTCTACTGCCATGAGGTGACGTCGCCGCAGGCTTTCGACGGCATGAGGGCAAGGGGGCTGAAGTGCTTCCGCCCGGACCATATCTACTGCATGCCCGACCATAACACGCCGACGCACGACCAGGACAAGCCCATCGAGGACCCGGTGTCGGCCAAGCAGGTGTCGACGCTGGCGCAGAATGCCAAGGACTTCGGGCTGACGCACTACGGCATGATGGACCCTTCGAACGGCATCATTCACGTTGTAGGTCCTGAGAAGGGACTGTCGCTGCCGGGCATGACCATCGTCTGCGGCGACTCGCACACGTCGACGCACGGTGCCATGGGTGCCGTGGCCTTCGGCATAGGAACCAGCGAGGTGGAGATGGTGATGGCTTCGCAGTGCATTCTGCAGCAGAAGCCGAAGTCGATGCGCATAAGCATCAACGGCTGCCTCCAGAAGGGCGTGACGGCCAAGGACGTGGCCCTCTACCTGATGGCACAGCTGACAACCAGTGGGGCTACCGGATACTTCGTGGAGTATGCCGGCGACGTGGTGAAGGCTATGTCCATGGAAGGTCGCCTGACGCTCTGCAACCTGTCGATAGAAATGGGTGCAAGGGGAGGCTTCGTGGCTCCCGACGAGACTACTTTCGAATATCTGAAAGGCAAGGAGTTTGCCCCCAAGGGCGAGGCCTGGGACAAGGCCGTGGCCTACTGGAAGACCCTGAAGAGCGGCGACGATGCCGTGTTCGACAAGGAACTCGTATTCGACGCCAAGGACATAGAGCCGCGCATAACCTATGGCACCAATCCCGGCATGGGCATCGGCATCACAGAGGCTATACCTGCGACTGCCGAGAAGGCCAAGTCGCCTGAGCAGGGCTTCAGGAAGGCTCTCGACTATATGGGCTTCGAGGCCGGCGAGAAGCTGCTGGGCAAGAAGGTTGACTATGTGTTCCTCGGTGCCTGCACTAACGGCCGCATAGAGGACTTCCGTGCCTTTGCGTCGATAGCCAGGGGAAAGAAGAAGGCTGCCGATGTGGTAGCCTGGCTCGTCCCCGGCTCGTGGGCTGTCGACCGTCAGATTCGCGAAGAGGGGCTTGACAAGGTGCTGGCGGAGGCTGGCTTCGAGATTCGCCAGCCTGGCTGTTCGGCATGTCTGGCAATGAACGACGACAAGGTGCCTGCCGGCAAGCTGAGCGTGTCGACGTCGAACCGCAACTTCGAGGGCCGTCAGGGGCCTGGCTCGCGCACCATTCTCTGCTCGCCGCTGGTGGCTGCCGCTGCCGCCGTCACCGGGGTAATCACAGACCCAAGGGAGATTTTAAAGTGAAAAGTGAATAGTGAAAATTTGCTACCGCATTATGAAACAAAAGTTTAATATCATCACATCCACATGCGTTCCCCTGCCGCTGGAGAACGTGGACACTGACCAGATAATACCGGCACGATTTCTCAAGGCTACGACGCGCGAGGAGAAGTTCTTTGGAGACAATCTCTTCCGCGACTGGAGATACAACAGCGACGGCACGCTGAACAAGAACTTCGTTCTCAACGACCCTACCTACTCGGGATGCATTCTTGTGGCAGGCAAGAACTTCGGCAACGGCTCCAGCCGCGAGCATGCCGCATGGGCCATCGCAGGCTATGGCTTCCGCGTGGTCATCAGTTCGTTCTTTGCCGATATTCACAAGAACAATGAGCTGAACAACTTCGTGCTGCCGGTGGTCGTCAGCGAGCAGTTCCTGCAGGAACTCTTCGACAGCATCAAGGCTGACCCGAAGACGGAGGTGGAAGTGAACCTTCCCGAACAGACGGTAACCAACAAGGCTACAGGCCGCAGTGAGAAGTTTGAAATCAACGGCTACAAGAAGCACTGCCTCATCAACGGACTGGACGACATCGACTTCCTGGTGGAGAACCAGGACAAGACCACGGCCTGGGAGAACAAGCAATGAAAAACCGCTATGTAGAAATCATGGACTCCACGCTGCGTGACGGCGAACAGACCAACGGCGTCTCGTTTCTGCCGCACGAGAAACTGGTGGTGGCCAGGAAGCTGCTCAAAGGTGTCAACGTTGACCGCATAGAAGTGGCTTCGGCACGCGTCAGCGAAGGCGAGCGCGAGGCAGTCTCCATGATTTGCCGCTATGCCTCTCAGATAGGCCGGCTGGACAGGGTGGAGGTGCTGGGCTTCGTAGACGGCGGAAAAAGCGTCGACTGGATTGCCGACTGCGGTGGAAAGGTCATCAACCTGCTTGCCAAGGGTTCGCTGAAGCACTGCACACACCAGCTGCACAAGACGCCGGAGGAGCATGTTGCCGACATCCTGCGGGAGGTGGCCTATGCCCATGAGCGAGGACTGGCCGTCAACCTCTATCTTGAGGACTGGTCGAACGGCATGAAGGACTCACCGGAATATGTCTATCAGATGATGGATGCCCTTGTCGGCAACAGTCACTCTGCTTCCGCACCACAAGCCATCAGCCGCTTCATGCTCCCCGACACGCTCGGCGTGATGAACCCGCTGCAGGTCATCGACTACTTCCGCAAGATGACCAGCCGCTATCCTGACGTACACTTCGACTTCCATGCCCACAACGACTACGACATGGCGGTGTCGAACTCGCTGGCGGCTGTCTACAGCGGAGCGCGCGGACTGCATGTCACCGTCAATGGCCTTGGCGAGCGCTGCGGCAATGCGCCGATGGCTTCCGTGCAGGCTATTCTGAAAGACCATTTCCATGCCAGGACAAGCATCGTGGAGAGCCAGCTCAACGACCTCTCGCGGATGGTGGAGAGCTTCAGCGGCATTGCTGTGGCTCCCAACCAGCCAATCGTCGGGGAGAATGTCTTCACGCAGGTGGCTGGAGTGCATGCCGACGGCGACTCTAAGGACAAGCTCTATTACAACGAACTCATTCCGGAGCGCTTCGGCCGCAAAAGGGAATATGCCCTGGGCAAGAACTCCGGCAAGGCCAACATCTTGAAAAACCTTGAGGAGCTGGGACTGGAACTGACGCCTGAGCAGACACGCCGTGTGACGCAGCGCATTACCGAGCTGGGCGACAAGAAGGAAATAGTTACTCAGGAAGACTTGCCTTACATCGTCAGCGATGTCTTGAAGCATGATGCCGCAGAGGATAAGGTAAAGCTGGTAAGCTACGTAGTGTCAACGGCTTACGGTTTGAAGCCTGGAGCAAACATAAAGGTGGAAATCAATGGCCGTCAGTATGAAGGCTCTGCCGTCGGCGACGGACAGTACGACGCCTTCGTGAAGGCCCTCAGGTATATCTACAAGAAAAATCTCGACCGCACGTTCCCCATTCTTGCCAACTATTCCGTCACCATACCTCCCGGCGGGCGCACCGACGCTCTGGTGCAGACCGTCATCTCATGGCACTATAACGGCGGCATTCTGCGGACACGCGGATTGGACGCCGACCAGACGGAAGCTGCCATCAAGGCAACATTCAAGATGCTGAACATTGTTGAAAACGCTTTGTAATCACTAAGAATACGATGTTATGAAAAAGATTTTTGTTTACTCTCTGTGGGCCTTGCTGGTGGCATTCGTCTTGTCTGCATCACTGGCATTCTATGCCATCTTCAACGGATGGATAGGCTACATGCCGCCAATAGAGGAACTACAGAACCCGATAAACCGCTATGCCACACAGGTTATTTCTGCCGACGGCAAGGTGATGGGAACATGGAACTACAATCGCGAGAATCGTATACTGGTGGACTACACACAGCTGTCGCCGTCGCTGGTAAAGGCACTGGTGGCTACTGAGGACGTGCGCTTCTACGACCATTCAGGCATCGACTTCATTGCACTGGGGCGTGCCATCGTCAAGCGCGGACTGATGGGGCAGAAGTCGGCAGGCGGCGGCTCTACAATCACTCAGCAGCTGGCAAAGCAGCTCTATTCAGAGACTGCACACAGCGTCATGGAGCGACTGCTGCAGAAGCCGATAGAGTGGGTGATTGCCGTCAAGCTGGAGCGCAACTACACGAAGGACGAGATAATAACCATGTATCTCAATTATTTCGACTTCCTGCACAATGCCGTAGGCATAAAGACTGCTGCTAACACTTATTTCGGAAAAGAGCCTAAGGACCTGACAGTCACTGAGTCGGCAGTGCTTATCGGACTATGTAAGAATCCGTCGTACTTCAACCCCGTAAGATATCCGCAGCGAGCCACTGAAAGGCGCAATGTCGTCATGCACCAGATGGTGAAGGCCGGCTATCTCGAAGAGGGAGAATATGAAAAGCTCTCGGCAGAGCCGCTGAACCTCAACTTCCACGTTGCCGACCATAAGGATGGCATTGCTGTCTACTTCCGCGACTTCCTTCGCCGCTACATGATGGCAAAGCGTCCCAACAGGTCTGACTATCCGTCGTGGAACAACGTGAAGTTCCACATCGACTCCATCAACTGGGAGAACGACCCCCTCTACGGATGGTGCAACAAGAACCTGAAGCGCAACGGCGACCCGTACAATGTCTACACCGACGGCATGAAAGTCTACACCACCATCGACTCACGCATGCAGGCATACGCCGAGCAGGCTGTCTATGAACATGTGGTGAAATACCTGCAGCCAGCATTCGACAAGGAGAAGAGCGGCAGGAAGAACAGACCGTTCTCCGGCAATGTGACGATGGAACAGGTGAACAACATACTGATGCGCTCCGTGCGCCAGTGTGAGCGATACCGTGTTCTGAAGGCCGAGGGACTGTCGGAAAGCGACATCATGAAGTCGTTCAACACCAAGACGGAGATGAGCATCTTCTCATATCGCGGAGAGAGGGACACCATAATGACGCCGCTGGACTCCATACGCTATTACAAGTCGTTCCTGCGCTGCGGATTTATGAGCATGTGTCCGCAGAACGGACACGTCAAGGCATACGTCGGAGGCACTGACTTCATGCACTTTGCCTACGACATGGCAATGGACGGCCGCCGGCAGGTAGGCTCCACCATAAAGCCGTTCCTATACTCGCTGGCAATGGAAAACGGCTTCTCGCCGTGCGACCTCGCACCTAACGTGCAGGAAACATACATGGTGGCTGGCCGTCCGTGGACACCGCGCAATGGCAGCAGGGCAAGATATGGCGAGATGGTTACCTTGAAGTGGGGCTTGCAGCAGTCGAACAACTGGATATCGGCATATCTGATGAGCAAGCTCACCCCTCATGCATTCGTGACACTGCTCAGGGAGTATGGCATTAACAACCCGGAGATACACCCCTCGATGTCGCTCTGTCTCGGACCTTGCGAAATCACCGTTGGCGAAATGGTCAGTGCATACACGGCATTCGTCAATCACGGCATTCGCGCCGGACACATGTTCGTCACGAAGATTGAGGACAACGAGGGCAACATCATCGCACAGTTCCAGGCACGCATGAACGAGGTTATCAGTGCCGAGAGTGCCAACAAGATGCTCTACATGCTGAAGGCCGTCGTCGACGGAGGCACCGGCAGCCGTCTGCGCTATAAGTACGGCCTGAAGGGAGAGCTGGGCGGCAAGACAGGAACTACCAACAACAACAGCGATGCCTGGTTCATGGGCTTGGCACCCACGCTGGTCAGCGGCATGTGGGTTGGCGGCGACGACCGTGACATCCACTTCGACTCGATGGCCATGGGACAGGGTGCCACGATGGCTCTGCCAATCTTCGCACTCTACATGCAGAAGCTCTACAAGGACCAGCGTCTGGGATATAATGCCGAGGCTGTCTTCGACATGCCTGCCGGATACAATCCGTGCGAAATGGACGACTCTGGGCTTAGCGATGTCGATGCTGACGAAAGCAACATGGAAGAGCAACTGTATTAAACCAGTTTTGTATGGCAGGGAATTATCTCTGCATGTTGTGGAGCCGACTGAATGCCAGGCATTGGCGTATGAAAGAATAAAGGGAAGCATTTGCTTCCCTTTTCCTTGCTCTTGGCGTCTTGGCGGTGCGTACGAGGCTCGAACTCGTGACCTCCAGCGTGACAGGCTGGCATTCTAACCTACTGAACTAACGCACCAGTATATCGCCGTTCCTTAATTAGCGGATGCAAAGGTATGATGTTTTTTCCTATTAGCCAAATATTTTACGGAAATTTTTTCAAAGGATTTTCTGCATCAGCAGGGCATTGCTGTAGGAAGCTCCGTCGAAGAGCCAGTCCTTAAGCACGGCCTGCTCAGAAAATCCGTCCTTGGCAAACAGCGACAGGGCTTTCTGGTTCGTCTGTTCTATGATGGCATAGAGCTGGTGCAGGTGGATAATGTTTCGCGAATATTGGCAGAGATGCTGCAGAGCTGCTGTGGCATAGCCTTTCCGGCGGCAGTCGTCCAGGATGACTATGCCCACTTCGGCACGCATGTGCCGGGGACTGAAGTTGCTGATGTCTGCCAGTCCGACGGCATTACCCCCAGAATCTTCAATGATGAGCCTTACCTGGTGGTCGGCATAGATGTCGTCGCTGCAGTTGGCGACATAGTCGTGAAGCGTGTAGCGCGAGTAGGGAACGTTGGTGACTCCGACATTCCACAGGCGCTGGTCGTTTTCTATCTTGTAAAGCAAGTCAAGGTCTTCAGGCTCTACAGCGCGCAGTGTAACTTTTGGCAGGGGCTGGCTCATTCGGGTTCAGAACTTGGGTTTACGAAGTGCATTGTCTTTTTGAACAAAATCTTTATCAGTGCCAGGAAGGCACGGAAGTAGATGGCTATCTTTATTGGTATTGAGAACAGGATGCTCAGATGGCCGTAGTGCTTGCGGAAGAAGATGAGCATGGCCTGATAGAACACGTGAACGTAGCGGAACGACGTCTTCTGCGTAGACTCGCCTTTGTAGTGGATAATCTTGAAAGGCAGGTACCAGTTCTGCCATCCGCTTTTCAGCAGGCGGTAGCTGAGGTCGATGTCCTCGCCGTACATGAAGAAGTCTTCGTCGAGCATTCCTACCTGTTCGATGGCTGTGCGCCGCAGCATGCAGAAGGCACCGCTGATGACTTCTATCTGTCCCGGCTCGTCCCACGACAGGTGGCTCATGTAGTAGCGTTTGGTGAAGCCGAACATCTTCAGCATGGAGACCCATGGCGAGGGAATGGCGCGTCGCGACTCCGGTGCTGGCTGGCCATCGCGATTGAGCATGCAGACGCCTGCGCCGCCGGCCTCGGGGTGGGCGTCCATGAAGTCGATGACTCCGCGCAGCGTAGGTTCGAAGACCACGGTGTCTGGATTGAGCAGCAGTACATACTCGCTTTGCGAGTTCTTGATGGCCTGGTTGTTGGCTCGTGCGAAGCCGATGTTCCTGCTGTTGGCAATGAACCTCACGTCGGGATGGCGCGGCTGCAGGGTTTCGACGGTCTTGTCAGAGGAATTGTTGTCGACGACGATTATCTCGCCGTCAATTCCCACGAGAGCCTTCTCGACACTCGCAATGCATTCGTCCAGTAGCTGGCAGACGTTGTAGCTGACTATTATGATGCTGATTTTCTTGGCCATACGAACGGTAAGCATAGTAGGAGCATCACACCGAGATAGAAGAACGGTGTAGTGCGGTAAATAATGTATAACAAGGCGTTGGCCAGCAGAGGCACAACGATGATGGAGAGCCTGAGCCACTTGTTGTAGCGGAACAGGCGCAGGCCCAGATAGGCACACGCCAGAGTGAGCAACTCCATTACGGTGGTGAGTATGAATTGCAGGTTATTCATTTCTTTTCAAAGGGTGTACGGTTTAAGATTGAGCGTCCGAGGGTTACCTCGTCTGTGTAGTCCAGCTCGTTGCCGACGGCAATGCCGCGGGCAATGACGGTGACGGTCAGGTCGGTGAATTCCTCCAGTTTCCGGTAGATGTAGAACCCTGTAGTGTCGCCTTCCATAGTAGAGCCGAGGGCTAAAATCACCTCTTTAATATCATACGCGCGTACGCGCGCAACCAGCGAGTCGATTTCTATGTCAGAAGGGCCTATGCCGTCCATTGGCGAAATTACTCCTCCAAGGACATGGTAGAGGCCGTTGTACTGCTGGGTGTTTTCAATAGCCATCACGTCCTGGACGTTTTCTACGACGCAGACTGTTGTGGTGTCGCGCCGCGGATTGGAGCAGATGGGGCAGGTGTCGCTGTCGCTGATGTTGTGGCACACCTTGCAGCGCTTCACCTCTGTTCTGAATTTTGCGATGGTTTGTGCAAACTGCTCAACGTCTGCGCAGTCCTGCCTTAGCAGGTAGAGGACAAGCCGCAGGGCAGTCTTGCGGCCGACGCCCGGCAGCCGGGAAAACTCCTGAACGGCCTGCTCTAAGAGTTGTGATGGATATTGTTGAGTTACCATTGTGTTTTGTAGAACGATAATGATTGTGGCTTACGACCCTATCTCGCTAAGCTCAAGCCAGCGCATGGTCTTTTCGTCAAGTTCGTCTTTCAGTGCTGCCAGCCGCTTGCTCTTCTCGGTCAGTGCATCTACGGACAGCGTTCCGCTGCACAGTGCGTCTTCCAGTTCTTTCTGTTCGTCTTCCAGTTGTGATATTTCGCCCTCCAGACTGGCCATTTCCAGCTTTTCCTTATATGTCAGGCGGCGTGGCTGGTCGGCAGACTTTTGGCGGACAGATGCTTTCTTCTGCGCAGAAGTGGCTGATGAGGCTGGCTGCTTCTTGGCAGTGTCGGCCTTGTCCTGCTCGGCAATTTTTTCCCACTCGCGATACTGGCTGTAACTGCCGGGGAAGTCCTTGATATCTCCCTGTCCGTGGAACACCAGAAGGTGATCTACCACCTTGTCTGTAAAGTAGCGGTCGTGGCTGACCACGATTACGCAGCCGGGGAAGTCCTGCAGGTATTCCTCAAGTATTTGCAGCGTGATAATGTCAAGGTCGTTAGTCGGTTCGTCAAGCACCAGGAAGTTCGGGTTGTGCATCAGCACCGTGCAGAGGTACAGTTTGCGCCGCTCGCCGCCGCTGAGCTTATAGACATAATTGTATTGCTGCTCAGGCGTGAACAGGAAGTATTGCAACAGCTGGCTGGCAGAAAGCTTGCGGCCGCCGCCGAGGTCGACATAGTCGGCAATGTCGGTAATGATGTCTATCACCTTCTGCTGTTCGTTGACTTGCAGGCCTTCCTGCGAGAAATAGCCGAAGCGGACTGTATCGCCGATGACAATCTTGCCCTCGTCGGGCTGCAGTATGCCTAACAGCATCTTCAGGAATGTTGATTTGCCAGTGCCGTTGCCACCCACGATGCCCATCTTCTCAAAGCGTGAGAAATTGTAGTAGAAGTCCTTGGTGATGATGGTGTCGCCAAAGCTCTTTGATATGTACTGGCATTCAAATATCTTGGAGCCGATGTAGACATTAGTGGCTTTCAGCCGCATCTGCCGCTCTTCCAGTCGTTGCTTGGCAATTTTCTCCAGTTCGTAGAAGGCTTCCTCGCGGTAGCGTGCCTTATGGCCGCGTGCCTGTGGCATGCGGCGCATCCAGTCAAGCTCCGTGCGGTAGAGGTTGTTGGCACGTGCAATTTCGGCACGGCGGTTGTCTATGCGCTCCTGTCGTTTTTCAAGGTAGTAGGCATAGTTGCCGCGGTAGGTGTATATAGTGTGGTCGTCCAATTCCAGGATAACCGAACACACGCGGTCCAGAAAGAACCGGTCGTGGGTAACCATCAGCAGAGTCCTGTTGCCACGGCTCAGAAAGCCTTCAAGCCACTCAATCATCTGCAGGTCCAGATGGTTTGTCGGCTCGTCGAGAATGAGAAGGTCAGGCTCCGTAAGCAAAACGTTGGCAAGGGCTACGCGCTTCTGCTGCCCGCCGCTCAGTTCTCCCATGCGCTGTGCGAGATTGCGGATGCTAAGCTGGGTGAGTATCTGTTTGGCACGAAGGACTTTCTCGTCATCATCCTCATGATTGAAGCAGGCTTGCAGCACTGTGTCGTCGGGATTGAAGACTGGCGTCTGCTCCAAAATGCCTACCTTCAAGTCTTTGCGGAATACTATGTTGCCGCTGTCGTAGCCTTCCTTGCCGGCAATTATCGACAGCAGGGTGGACTTGCCGGTGCCGTTCTTGGCAATGAGGCCCACCTTCTGTCCTTCGCCGATGGAGAAGCTTATGTTGGTGAACAGTTGCAGCGCACCGAACGACTTTGAGAGGTGTTGAACTTCAAGATATGGAGTCATGACGTAATTGGCTGGCTGAAAGTTGCTTTGTAAGTGTTATGCTAACGATTTGTTTATGCTGTCGATATAGTCGAGCAATTCCGTGCGGCCTGTCTTGCTTTCAGACGATGTTATGAACATTGGCGGCATTTCCTCCCATTGCTCGGAAAGCGTCTTCTTGTATGTTTCAACAGACTGGTGCACTTTTGTCGCAGACAGCTTGTCGGCCTTGGTGAACACGATGGAGAACGGTATCGACGACACGCCAAGCCACTCTATGAATTCCAGGTCAATCTTCTGTGGCTCCAGGCGGATGTCCACCAGCACGAAGACATTGGCCAGCTGGTCGCGCTGCAGGATGTAGCCGCGTATCATCTGGTCAAGCCTGTCAATCTCTTTCTTCGAACGCTTGGCATAGCCATAGCCCGGCAAGTCGACAAGATACCACTCTTTGTTTATGATGAAGTGGTTTATCAGCAGCGTCTTGCCTGGTGTCGCCGAAGTCTTTGCAAGCTTCCTGTTGTTGGTAAGCATGTTTATGAGGCTCGACTTGCCTACATTTGAGCGTCCGATAAATGCATATTCAGCCTTGGTGTCTTTTGGACACATTGACACCATTGGAGCCGACAGTGAAAACTCTGCTTGTTTTATTTCCATTGTGGGTGATGGGTGTTTGGTGATGGGTGATGGGTGGTGGGTGTTGGGTGATGGGCGGTGGGTGTTGGGTTAATAATTGAATTCACCGTACTCGCTGCGGATAGTCAGGCTCTTGGCACCCTCCTCGATGTGTCCTACCACTTGTGCATCGATGTTGAAAGACTTGCTGATGGCGATAACCTGTTCGGCAACTTCCGGACGAACGTATATTTCCATGCGGTGACCCATATTGAACACCTGGTACATTTCTCTCCAGTCAGTCTGCGAGCAGTCGTGTATAGTCTTGAAGAGCGGTGGCACGGGGAACATGTTGTCCTTGATGACGCGGCAGTTGTCGCTGACAAAGTGCAGGACTTTCGTCTGTGCGCCGCCCGTGCAATGCACCATGCCGTGAATTTCCGGCCGCAGCTCGTCAAGCAGGCGCTTTATGACTGGCGCATAGGTGCGGGTGGGGGAGAGCACCAGCTGTCCGGCATTGGGAAGCTGTTGCTGTGAAGCATCAGAATACGGTACGGTGTCCGTCAGTCGGTAGCTGCCGCTATAGACAAGCTCGTCGGGGACGGCGTGATCGTAGCTTTCCGGATATTTCTCTGCCAGATATTTTGCAAAGACATCATGTCGTGCAGATGTGAGGCCGTTGCTGCCCATTCCGCCATTGTAAGATTTCTCGTATGTTGCCTGTCCGGTAGACGAGAGTCCTACGATGACGTCGCCCGGGCGTATGTTGGCATTGTCGATGACGTCCTTGCGTCGCATGCGGCATGTGACAGTGCTGTCAACGATTATGGTGCGTACCAGGTCGCCGACGTCGGCCGTCTCACCGCCAGTGGGCCAGATGCCTATGCCCATCTGTCGCAGTTCGCCGAGCAGTTCGTCGGTGCCGTTGATGATGGCAGAGATGACTTCGCCAGGCACGAGCATCTTGTTGCGTCCGATGGTTGAGGAAACGAGGATGTTGTCGACGGCACCTACGCAGAGCAGGTCGTCGGTATTCATGACGATGGCGTCCTGTGCGATGCCCTTCCAGACACTCAGGTCTCCAGTCTCCTTCCAGTACATGTAGGCAAGGCTCGACTTAGTGCCGGCGCCGTCGGCATGCATGATGTTACAGTATTCCGGGTCGCCGCCCAGAATATCCGGAATGATTTTGCAGAAAGCCTGTGGGAAGATGCCTTTGTCGATGTTCTTTATGGCGTTGTGTACGTCCTCCTTGGCGGCACTTACGCCGCGTTGCATATATCTGTTGTTCATAAGCGTTTAATTAGTTGCAATGATGTTGCAACATACGGGGCTTTGGGAATTGAGTTGTTTATAACCTTAGAATTTCACTTGTGGTGCTTTCTCGGCGCCAGCCTCAGCCTCAAATTTCTGCATCTTGTCGAAGCCGAACATGCCTGCCAGCATGTTCTTCGGGAACGAGCGGATAACGACGTTGTACTGCTGGACAGCCTGATTGTAGGAGTTGCGTGCCTCGTTGATGCGGTTTTCCGTACCTTCCAGCTGCACTTGCAGGTCGCGGAAGTTCTCGTTGGCCTTCAAGTCAGGGTAGTTCTCTTGTATGGCAATGAGTCGGCCGAGTGCGCTGCCCAGCTCACCCTGAGCCTGCTGGAACTCCTTCAGCTTCTCTGGTGTCAAATTCTCAGGATCGATGGTTATCTGCGTAGCCTTAGTGCGTGCAGCCACTACGTCTTCAAGCGTCTGCTTCTCATGTGCTGCGTAGCCTTTTACCGTTTCCACCAGGTTAGGGATGAGGTCGGCGCGGCGCTGATAGGTTGACTGTACGTTAGCCAGTGCGGTAGTGGCTTTCTCCTGTTCGCTGACCATGGAATTGTAAGCACTTGCAGCCCATGCGCCAATGATTACGACGGCAACGATGACTGCGATGAGGGTCTTGTTGATTTTCATAGTTTCTTTATGTTTTTTTGTTTGTTTTTTCTTTGTGGGGTGGATGGGGGTGATGGGGTCTGTGGGCTTTATGGGGTTAATGGGGGGTGGGGGACAATCTGCTTTTTTCGGCTACCATCTTGATGTGGCACCGCCTCCACCGAAGCTGCCGCCCCCGAATGAACCTCCTCCGCCGAAGCTGCCTCCTCCTCCGCCGAAGCCACCACCTCCTCCGCCGAAGCCATCGCCGCCGATGTGGAAGTTACCGCCAAAGCTTAGCGTTTCAAGGAAGGGGTTGCTGAGCAGTTTTGCGCCGGTGACGAGTGGTAGCCAGAGGTATTTCTGGTTGACGGTCACGAAAAGTACGCCGCCAAATATTATGGTGAATAGTAAGATGGCTGCAAAAGTGTCGAGAGCGTCGTCTTCGCCGCTGCCAGCGGCAGCGAGGTTCGACATTACTGGCAGTTCCTTGTTCTGCAATGTCGAGAAGACAGCCTGCACCAGATAAATCATGCCGCTGTCGGGCATCTCAGCCCTCATGGCCGGCACTACATACTGCTGTTCCAGGCGGTGGCATTCAGCATCCGTGAGGTCAGCCTCCAGCTTGCGGCCCGGCGACATGTTGATGCTGTGGTCCTCATAGCCGACGACAATCATCAGTCCGCGGTCGTTGCGGCCCACGCCGTACTTGTTGCCAACATCCTGAGCCATGCGGAAAGGGTCGTCGTTCTCGATATGGTTGACAACGATGACCACCGACTCTATTCCCAGTTCGCTGTCCATCTTCTGCAGTGTCTGGTTCATCACGTCGACGGAGTTTTGAGTCAGCACCTTGTCCGGGTTCGACACGTATTGAGAGGCGTCGCTGAGGTGTGGGATTTCTATGTTCTCAGCATTCCAGTAGACCGTCTCTCCACTTGCCATGACGGCAGAAGGTGTCGGCGACGGGTCGTAGAGCGCAGCTGCCGTGCAGCACATGAACATTGCCATGACGGATATGGCAAACAGCCATTCCCAGGCCCTGCGCCGTCGGGCCCATGAAGGGTGTTTCTTCTTGTAGGAGTCCAGTAGTCCGCGTTTCTTGCGTTCGTATTCCCGTTCGAGGGCTTCGTAGCGATAAGAGTATGTGCGGCGGAGCTGTGACGATGACGTGAACAGCGAGAAACCGTCGGGTTTCTCGGCCTTGTACTGTGCCTCCAGTTCTCTGATGGCATTGTTATACCTGTCAGTCAGTATAGTCAGCTTTTCAGTGTACGTCATGTCTGTCTCCGTCTTGCGGCGCATTATTTATTTCTCATGCCAGAACTCCCACGAAGCGAAAGCCTGCAGCAGGAGCATCTCAAGACCGTTCTTTGTCTGTGCGCCATATTTGGCACCGCGCTTCATGAAGAGTGTTTCGTCGGGGTTGTAGATGAGGTCGTAGAGAATGGTGTGCTGGTCCATTGCTTCGTATGGCAGCATTGGGCATTCCTCTGTCTTTGGATACATGCCCAGAGGCGTACAGTTGACGATGACGTTGTATTCCTTTATCACCTCGGGCGTAATGCGCTCGTACTGAATGGTTTCTGGCCGTTCGTAGCGGCTGACAAACACGGTCTCCAGTCCCAGGTTGCGCAGCCCGTAGTCGATGGCCTTCGATGCTCCGCCGGTTCCGAGGATGAGGGCTTTCTTGTGCCACTTCTTGTCAATCATCGGCTCTATGCTTTTTGTGAATCCAATGACGTCGGAGTTATATCCTTTCAGCTTGATGTTCTTTCCCTCATGGCTCACCCTGATGACGTTGACGGCTCCGATGGCGCGTGCCTCCGGCGATATGGCGTCGAGGAACGGCAGCACCTTCTCCTTGTAGGGAATGGTTACGTTCAGTCCGCAGAGGTTCGGGTTAGAGTCGATGATTTCAGGTAGTGCATCAATGGTCGGAATTTCAAAATTCTCGTAGACGGCATTGATGGATTCGTCCTGGAACTTCTGGTTGAAATAGCTAATCGAGAAAGAATGTCCCAGCGGATAGCCTATAAGTCCGTATTTGTCCATAGTTTCTGTTTTTTATAGTTTATTTAGTTGCAAAATACATAGTGCAGATGCCGCATGTGAGCCTCTTGAAGCTGGCTTCGGCAAATCCGGCCCTGTTGAGAATGCCGACCATCTCTTCTCCCTGTGGGAATGCCTCGATGGTCTTTGTCAGGTAAGAGTAGGCTGCAGTGTCCTTGGAAATCAGCCGTCCGTAGAACGGCAGGACGGTGTGCGAATAGACGTGGAACAGCTGCTTCATGGGGAAAGCCACGGGGTGGGTGAGTTCCACGATGCTCAGGTGTCCGCCATTGCGCAGCACGCGGCACATCTCGCTGAGTCCGCGGTCGAGGTCGGCAAAGTTGCGTATTCCGAATGCCGCCGTGACGGCATCGAACGTGGCGTCAGGATAGGAAAGCCTTGTGCAGTCCTCCTTGTCAAAGGAGATTACGTCCTGCAGTCCTTGCCTGGCGACTTTCTGCCGCCCGATGTCCATCATGCCCTCAGAGATGTCGGCTCCGACGAGCTTTTCCGGCTTCAGCATCTGCGCCGCCATGATGGCGAAGTCGCCCGTACCGGTGGCAATGTCCAGTATTTGCCTTGGAGCGTAAGGCTTCAGCTGCCTGATGGCCTTGCGGCGCCATCCGCGGTCGATGTTCCATGACAGGCGATGGTTCAGCGCATCGTAGGTGGGAGCGATGTTGTCGAACATCTGCTCCACCTGCGTGGCTTTCTCGCCGTTGTTGTAGGGTTTTATCGTCTCTTGCTGGTACATGTCGTGGATGGGGTGGCTGCAATGATATTGCAGCGTACTTGACTGCTGACTGCGTGTGGTGGGCTATTTGCGGGCCTTGAGGTATGCGCTTACGTTCTGCTCAATGCGCTGTGCCAGGTTGTCGGTGTCGGCAGCTTTTTCAAAGCGCTCGCCGATGATGTGTTCATAGAGCTCTATGTAGCGGTCGCTGACGCTCTGTGCATACTCGTCGGTGATTTCGGGCATCTTCTGGCCAGGCTCGTTCATGAAGTCATGCTCGATGAGCCACTGGCGCACGAACTCCTTAGAGAGCTGTCGCTGCGGCTCGCCCTTGGCAAACTTCTCCTCGTAGCCGTCGGCATAGAAATAGCGGCTGGAGTCGGGCGTATGGATTTCGTCGATGAGATAGACCTTGCCGTCGCGCTTTCCGAACTCATACTTCGTATCGACGAGAATGAGTCCCTGCTTGGCGGCAATCTCTTGTCCGCGTGCAAACAGCTTGCGTGTGTAGTCTTCCATCACGGTGTAGTCTTCCTCGGAGACAATGCCCTGGGCAATGATTTCCTCGCGTGAGATGTTCAGGTCGTGTCCTTCGTCGGCCTTGGTGGTCGGCGTGATGATAGGCTCCGGGAAGCGCTCGTTCTCGCGCATGCCGTCAGGCAGGCGTACGCCGCAAATCTCCCTGACGCCATTCTTGTAGTCGCGCCATGCCGAGCCGGTGAGGATGCCGCGGATGATCATCTCCACGCGGAAACCCTCGCACTTCAGGCCGACGGTCACCATCGGGTCTGGCGTGGCCAGCTTCCAGTTGGGGCAGATGTCGCTGGTAGCGTCGAGGAACTTGGCGGCAATCTGGTTAAGCACCTGTCCCTTGTAGGGAATGCCTTTGGGCAGTATGACGTCGAATGCCGAAATGCGGTCGGTGGCAACCATAACCATCAAGTCGTCGTCGATGTTATAGACGTCGCGCACTTTTCCGTGATAAACACTTTTTTGTCCTTCGAAATGAAAGTCTGTAGTTGTTAAAGCTTTTGCCATAGTATTTTATTAGTGATTTGATTGTTTTTCTTCCTGTGCCTTCTTGAATGCGTTGACAATCTTGGTGACCAGCTTGTGCCTGACGATGTCCTTGTCGTTCAGCTCCACGATGCCGATGCCGCTTATGTCCTTCAGAATGTGCAGAGCCTCCACGAGACCGCTCTTCTGCGAGCTGGGAAGGTCCACCTGCGTCATGTCGCCGGTGATTATCATCTTCGTGTTCCATCCCATTCTGGTGAGAAACATCTTTATCTGCTGTGGCGTAGTGTTCTGCGCCTCGTCCAGTATTACTATTGCGTCCGACAGCGTGCGTCCGCGCATGAATGCCAGCGGTGCTATCTGTATGACGTGCTTCTCCATCATGTCCTGCAGCTTCACCTGCGGAAGCATGTCCTCCAGGGCGTCGTAGAGCGGCTGCAAGTAGGGGTCGATCTTGTCTTTCATGTCGCCGGGCAGGAAGCCCAGCTTCTCGCCAGCCTCGACGGCCGGCCTCGACAGTATGATTTTCTTGGCGGTCTTCTCCTTCAGAGCCTTTACGGCCAAGGCTATCGACAGGTATGTCTTGCCGGTGCCGGCAGGTCCCACGGCGAACACCATGTCGTTGTCGTTGAACGTCTTCACGAGCAGCTCCTGGTTTTCAGTGCGCGGCTTGATGGCCCTGCCCGACATGGAGTAGCAGATTACGCCCTCCGGTATGCCGTCGCCCGTGCGCTTGCCCTTGACGATGTCCAGCAGCACCTCCTCCGACAGCGAGTTGAAGTTGTGGACATGGCTGCGCAGACGCTCGCAGCTGTTCTCGAAAGCCGTCATCTGCTCGGCGTCGCCGATGACGCGTATCACATTGTCGCGGGCGACGATGCGCAGCTTCGGGAACAGCGAACGCAGTATCTGCAGGTTCTGGTTGCCGATGCCGAAGAACACCACCGGGTCTATGTCTTCTAATACTATATGTTTCTCTGTCACAGAAATAGATTTCTATTCGTCGTTTAAAAATGCAAATTTACACAAAATGCATGATTTCCGGACTACTAATGCAAAGAATTTAAGTTTTGTTTAATTTTTTAGTAAACTCCCGTCGGCAGCCTCTTGTATATGCGTGAAAGGAAAAAACTTTACAAATGTCGTATTATTGGCGGCGGAGAGCAGTGATGGTCTCGACAAAACGAACAATGGGAGCAAAAAATCCACTTTTTGCAATAATTTCGTTTCTGTGTGAAAATCAGATGGTTATGGCGGAGATGCGAAATTTTTGCAGTTTCTGTGAAAATTATCTCTGCGAGTTACGGAATTATCTCCGCAAGATAATTTCGAAAGTGGCTTTCTGGCGACGCAGAAAACACAAGAAAAATTCAAAACAGAATGCCTCGGAACTCCAATTTTTGCACAAAATACCAGTCTTTGTGCAGAAATGCAGACTAAAAATGTTGCAATTTTGGTGACATTCAAGGTCGGAAGTGCAGAAAAGGCTGCGCTGAAAATTTTTTCATCCCATTTCCCGATGAGCGAAAGCGAGATAAAAATATTTTACAATCCGACCATTTTTGTGAACCCGAAGGGATTCAAACCCTTGACCTTCAGAACCGGAATCTGACGCTCTATTCAGCTAAGCTACGGGTCCGTGGAATTTCGGAATGCAAATTTATGAAATTATCTTTTGAAAAAAACAAATGATGGAAGAATATTATAATCTTTTAAGGATTTTCGTGGCTGTTTCTTGTGGAAAAGTACTATTTTTGCACATTATTTAAATAATAACATAAAGATTGCGATGAAATATCATATCTTTTCTCCCTACAGAGTATGCCCCCTTGGAGCCCACGTCGACCATCAGCACGGCCTGGTGACGGGTTTTGCCATCGACAAGGGCGTCGACCTGTGGTTCGACGTCAGAGAAGATGCCCACGTGCATCTTGAGTCGCTTACGTTTGAAGGCACCGTCGACTTCGACATCGACCAGCCGTCGCAGGTGCGCGAACGCCACTGGGGCGACTATGCCCGCGGAGCTAAGTTCGCCCTTCGCAAGCGCTTTGCCCTGACCCACGGCATCAACGGCGTTGTCAAGGGCTCGCTGCCGGTGGGCGGCCTGAGTTCGAGCGCAGCAGTGCTCATTGCATACGTGATGGCCTTTGCGAAAGCCAACGACATAACCCTGCAGCCCTTTGAGGCGGTGAAGATTGCCTCGGAGGCAGAGCGCGAATACATAGGACTGAACAACGGACTGCTGGACCAGGCGTGCATAGCTCTCGGACGCAAGGACGGACTGCTGTTCCTGGACTGCGACAGCAACGAATGGCGCATCATAAAGCGCTGCCCGGACATGCCCGACTTCGAAATCGGCATTTTCTTCTCCGGACTTACGAGAAGCCTTGTCAACTCCGACTACAACCTGCGCGTCTACGAGTGTAAGACTACTGCATGGAACATGCTGGCATACACCGACCAGCCGCTGAAGACCTTCGACAAGACCTTCCTGCGCGACATTCCCAAGGCCACTTTCGACAAGACGCGCATTGCCATGCCGGCACGCTTTGCACGCCGCGCAGAGCATTTCTACAGCGAATACAAGCGAGTCCGCCAGGGCGTCACGGCCTGGGAGACGGGCAATATGAAGCTCTTCGGCAAGCTGAGCTTCGACTCCTGTGAAAGCTCCATCCACAACTATGAGTGCGGCTCGCCGGAACTGATAGCCATCTACGAGATTATGCGCGAACTGCCGGGAGTCTATGGCGGACGCTTCTCGGGGGCTGGCTTCAAGGGAGCCTGCATAGCACTCGTCGACCCGGAATACAAGGCGTCGATTGAAAAGGAGCTTACACGCAGGTATCTGGAACAGTTCCCGGAGTATGAGAAGACGTTCCAGGTGTTCTGGGTGAAGCCCGACGACGGAGCGCGTTTTACAGAAGAGTGATTATCATAAAACAGAGTAACAGCAATGAAGACTATAGTTATAGCTGCCGGCTATGCCACGCGTCTGGGAGAGCTGACGAAAAACTTTCCCAAGCCGCTGCTGAAGATTGGCAACAGCACCATCCTCGGGCGCATGCTTGACGACATCGACACCATTCCGGAAATCGACGAGCATATCATTGTCACCAACCACAAGTTTGCTGGCATTTTCGAAGAATGGAAAGCCGCTCAGCAATACAGCAAGAAGATAACCATCATCGACGACGGCACGTCGACCAACGAGACGCGCCTCGGTGCGGTGCAGGACCTTTTGCTGGCCATCAACGGGGCAGGGCAGGAGAGTGCTGCCGTCGACGACGACTTGCTCGTCGTGGCTGCCGACAATCTGCTATTCTTCCGTTTCCAGGAGTTCGTCGACTTTGCACGGCAGAAGCAGACGTCGTGCATCATGTGCCATGAGCAGCCGTCGATAGAGAAGCTGCAGCGCACGGGCGTCGTAGAACTCGACGGCGACATGCGCGTGCTGTCGATGGAGGAAAAGCCGGCCGTGCCTAAGAGCCACTGGGCAGTGCCGCCATTCTACATCTACCTGAAGAAAGACCTTGAGCTGATACGCCACAGCGTGGAGAACGGATGCGGCAAGGATGCACCGGGCAATCTGGCACACTACATGGTGGAACACACCACCGTGCATGCATGGCCGATGTCTGCCGGACGCTTCGACATCGGCAGTCTGGACACTTACAACGAGGCAGTGAAGCGTTTTGGATAAATTGGAATACAGAATAATATGGAAAAGATAAGCTTAGAGGGTAAGAGCATTTTCGTTACCGGTGCTGCCGGATTTATAGGCAGCAATCTCGTCAAGCGCCTGCTGCATGACACCAAGGGCGCGGAAATCGTAGGCATCGACAACATGAACGACTACTACGACGTCAGTCTGAAGGAATGGCGCCTTGCCGAACTGGAAAAGACCTGCACAGAATGCGCCGGCAACGGCAACAAGTGGATTTTCGTAAAGGGCGACATTGCCGACAAGGCATGTATTGACGGCATCTTTGCTGCCCACAAGCCTGCCGTAGTGGTCAGTCTGGCTGCGCAGGCTGGTGTGAGATACAGCATCACCAATCCCGAGGCTTACATACAGTCGAACCTGATTGGCTTCTACAATATTCTCGAGGCGTGCCGCCATTCCTATGACGACGGTAGCCGTGGCGTGGAGCATCTGGTGTATGCCAGCTCCTCGAGCGTGTATGGGTCGAACAAGAAGGTGCCGTATTCTACCGACGACAAGGTGGACAACCCCGTGTCGCTATATGCAGCAACCAAGAAGAGCAATGAGCTGCTGGCACATGCATACAGCAAGCTTTACAACATACCTTCCACGGGTCTGCGCTTCTTTACCGTCTACGGTCCTGCAGGACGTCCGGACATGGCGTACTTCGGATTTACCAACAAGCTGCGCAAGGGCGACACGATACAGATTTTCAACTATGGCAACTGCAAGCGCGACTTTACCTATGTCGACGACATCGTTGAGGGCGTGGTGCGCATCATGCAGGGCGCTCCTGAGAAGAAGAACGGCGAGGACGGACTGCCCCTGCCGCCGTATGCCGTCTACAACATCGGCAACAACTCTCCTGAAAACCTGCTGAACTTTGTCGACATCCTGCAGCAGGAACTTGTCGCTGCCGGTGTGCTGCCTGCCGACTATGATTTCGAGGCCCACAAGCAGCTGGTGGCTATGCAGCCCGGCGATGTGCCTGTTACCTATGCAGACACGTCGGCTCTGGAGCGTGACTACGGCTTTAAGCCAAACACTTCACTGCGCGAGGGCTTGCGCCGCTTTGCACAGTGGTATGCTGATTTCTATCATTGCAAGTGACGCCAGATTAATCTTAAATGACGCCAGATTAATTGTAAATGATGCCGGATTAGGCAAGCCGAACAAAGATGATCTTCTATTTTACGGGTACGGGAAATACGCTCTGGGCAGCACAGATGCTGGCGGAAGCTACAGGAGAACGGCTGCTGTACATTCCTGACCTGCTGAAGAGCGGACAGAATACATTCGAGGTTGGGGAACATGAGCGCATAGGCTTTTGTTTCCCAACGCACGGATGGCAGCCGCCGGCAATCGTCAGGCGCTTTGTGCGGACGGCGGAATTCAGAATTGATAAGACTGGCGCAAGACCGTACGTCTATGCCCTTACCACCTGTGGCGACAACATGGGGCATGCTATGCGGATTTTTGCCAAAGAGCTTGCCGGAAGGTCGCTGTCGCTGGACAGTTCCTTTGCCGTAGTAATGCCGGAAAGCAACGTCTGCTTCTCTTTCCTGCATTTGGACAGTGCCGAAAAGGCTGCCAGCAAGATGGCTGCCGCCAAGGAGCGCATGGCGCATGTGGCCGATGTGGTGGGCAGGCGCGAAAGTGGCGTCCACGAACTTGTCAAGGGCGCAATTCCCTATACATATACATATATTATAGGTGGATATTACAACAAGCATCTGATAACAGACAGGAAGCTATGGGTGGATGCCGGCAAGTGCATACGGTGTGGCAAGTGCCAGAAGCTGTGTCCTGTCGGCGACATAGCAGGCGAGCCTCCCGTCTGGCAGCATAACGGTCTTTGCACTAACTGTCTTGCCTGCTATCATCACTGTCCAGTCGCTGCCATACACTGGGGAAAAATGAAACATGGACAGTATGTTTGTGAAAAACATGACAAAAAGGCGTAAAAAAACCACTTTTTCTGTCCTTTTGCAAAAATATTCTGTTTTTTACTTGCAGATAAATATAAAATCACTACCTTTGCAAGCAAAATATAGCAGAAACCATGAGTCAACTTATTAAACCATTAGATTACCATTCGCTTTTAGATACTAAGCAGACTGAACAAGGCATCAAACTTATTAAGGAGTTTTTTCAGCAGAACTTGTCGACGGAACTGCGCCTGCGTCGCGTGACGGCTCCGCTGTTTGTGCTGCAGGGACTGGGCATCAACGATGACCTGAATGGTGTCGAAAGAGCTGTAAGCTTTCCTATAAAAGACTTGAACGACGCACGCGCCGAAGTAGTACATTCATTGGCCAAGTGGAAGCGCCTGTCGCTGGCCGAATATGGCATTGAGCCGGGCTACGGAATATACACTGACATGAATGCCATAAGGGCTGACGAAGAACTTGACAATCTTCACTCACTTTATGTAGACCAATGGGACTGGGAGGCTGTCATTACAGACGAGCAGCGCACCATCAGCTACCTGAAGAATGTTGTCGAGCGCATCTATGCCGCCATACGCCGGACGGAATATCTTACCTGTGAGACCTATCCGCAGATAAAGCCCTTCCTGCCAGAGAAAATAAAGTTCATACACTCTGAAGAGCTGCTGCAGATGTATCCCGACAAAACTCCCAAGGAGCGTGAGGATGCTATATGCAAAGCCTACGGTGCTGTGTTTATTATAGGAATAGGCGGAAAGCTGAGCAATGGCGAGAAGCATGACGGACGAGCACCAGACTATGACGACTGGTCGACTATGGGCGAAAACGGATTGGCCGGACTCAACGGTGACATCCTTATCTGGTATCCTGTGCTTGGCAGGTCGTTTGAATTGTCGTCTATGGGCATTCGTGTCAACAAGGAAAGCCTGCTCCGGCAGCTTCAGATAGAGGGTAAGCAGGAGCGTGAGCATCTGTATTTCCACCAGAAGCTGCTAAACGGCCAGCTACCGTTGTCGATAGGCGGCGGAATAGGGCAGAGCCGTCTGTGTATGGTACTCTTGCACAAGGGACACATAGGAGAAATCCAGGCATCTATATGGCCTGACGACATGAGGCAGGAGTGTGCCAAGATAGGCATGCAGCTGATTTAAGAATGTTCACGTTTAGGCATTTTCAGATAAAGCAGGATCAGTGCGCCATGAAAGTGGGCACTGATGCTGTGCTTTTAGGGGCATGGGCCGACGTGCGTGAAAACTCGCAGTCAGGCATTGCCGCCAATGACAGAGACATTGCAGCACTTGGCAATGAAATTGCCGCCCTTGACATTGGCACTGGCACTGGCGTCATCGCACTTATGCTTGCCCAGCGCAATCCGCGCCTGAAGGTTGCTGCCATCGACATTGACGAGGCTGCAGCACGGCAGGCGGAGGACAATGCCCACAATTCTGTATTCGCCGACAGGGTAAGCGTCGTGCATACTGCCGTCCAGGACTTTACGGGCAGCTTTGACGTCATTGTCTGTAATCCGCCGTTCTTCGTAAATGCACTTGAGGCGCCCGACGAACAGCGCAACATTGCGCGGCATGCAGTCTCTCTGACATATCAGCAGCTGATGGCTGCTGCCTGCCGGCTCTTGAACGATGACGGAGAAATCAGTGTGGTAGTACCTTTCGACTATTGCCGGCAGATGGAGGACGAGGCCACGTTTGCAGGCTTGTTTCCCAGCCGCAAATGTGCCGTCAGGACTACGCCTTCAAAGCCAGTGCGCCGCTATCTTCTTGCTTTCCGCAAGAGTCCTTGCCGCTGTGCCAGGGAAGAAATGGTTATCGGTGACAGCTATTACAAGGAGCTTACGCAGGAGTTTTATTTGTAACAGCCTTCCTTTTGTTAGCGGCTGCGATGCATTATTTGTGAAAGCCCGTGCGCACAAATTCCTCATACTGGCCCTGGTAGCCGTTGAAGACGTTGATGTCGACATCGCCGGAAATCCCGTCAACCTTTCCGTCTGGGCATAATTGCCAATAGACAAGGCGGACATCAGGCTTGTACTGCCCGTAGCGTGCTATCCAGATGTTGTATTTCTGCTTAATGTCGTCGGCATCAGCCAGATATTTGTTGACAAACATCTGGCTGACGTAGAGAATAGGCCGCTTGCCGGATTTCTGCTCTACGACGGCAAGCCATTGGCGTATCCTTCTTAGAAGTTCCTGCTGTCCGCCAATCTGGCTTATTTGTCCGTCGGTGGGTTCCACGTCAAGAACTGGCGGAAAGTCATCGCCCTTTATGCGGCAGTTCTTAAAAAAGTATTCTGCCTGTGCAGTGGCTGACGAACGGATGGAGAAGAAGTGGTATGCGCCGACCTTGAGGGCATGACTCCGTGCAGCATTATAGTCTTGCAGGAAGTATCTGTTCTTGATGGTTGTGCCTTCGGTGGCTTTTATGTATACAAAGGAAACGGGGAATGTGCGGCCCTCTGCATTATGCCTTTTGCCTAATGATGTGATGCGCAGCTTCCGCCAGTTGATAGAGTAGCGTTTGCGTCCTTTTTCGTGCTGATGGCGTGATATGTCGATACCGTAGATACGCTCGTTGGTATATTTTATTTTCTCGCCGAGAAAGCGGTCGCGCTGCCAAGTCCCGATGTGAACCGTATGGAAGGGCGACGATTCGAAGCCGAAGCCGTTGCGTTCGTCGTGTTCGAAGAATCCCTCGTAGTGGCTGTTGTCGTTGCCGGTGAAGATGCCCTGTCCATGTGCTTCCAGATGGCTGTTCATCTGTCCCTTATAGACGCCAGTGGAGTCGATGCGTCTGGCAAATACGATGGTGTCGGCATTCCACAATGCTGCAACGATGCGGCCGTGGTAATCACGGCAGACAGCCTCGCCGGAAAGCGGGCCGACATAGTAGTGGCCTGCGCGCCAATAGCCGCCATTGGTCCTGACGGCAGTCATGGGGCGGTCTTTGGCCTTTATGCGCCTGGTGGTTAGAGGCTTGTGCTGCCCGTCCTGTCTGGCAAGTTCGCGGTTCAGCATGTCGGCCCTTCGGTGAAGTGCCGTGTTGTACTGTGCCACAAGATTGTAGCCTTCGTCGGTAACGTTGTGGACGCGGAGATAGTAGTCGATTTCCTCCGTTTCTCGCCCGATAAGGTTTATCATTGTCTTCAGGGAATCATTGCTGATTCCCATGCCCTTGTATATTAATACCTTGTCGCCGATTTTAGGAGTGTTGTCGCCTGTAGGCATAAAGCAGGCGAGGATGAGTAGCTTTGCAAGGACAATGATGTCAAAGACTGTTGCCGTTGATGCTAACGATTTTGCATTCTTCATCCTCTTATTGTTTTTCTTTACCCTCTTATTGTTGTTCGTTACCCTCTTATTGCTTTTCTGTATTCTCTTGCTGGTCTTCTGCCAGCCAGTTGTCAATAAGCTGGCGTGCAATGCTGAGTTTTTCAGGAATATGAGGCAGATGGTCTTTGTCGAACCAGGCACCCTTTGCAAGCTCGGAGCGTTGCAGATGGATGTCGCCTCCGGCGTAGTCGGCAGTAAAGCCAACCATCAGTCCGCAGGGGTATGGCCACGGCTGTGAGCCGAAGTATTGTAGATTACTGATTTCCAGCTGCGTCTCCTCGCGGACTTCGCGCCTGACGGCTTCCTCGAGCGTCTCTCCGGTCTCGACGAAGCCTGCGACAAGTCCGTAGTGGTTGTCTCTGAAGCTTCTGGCCTGCACCAGAAGCACCTCATTGCCTTTTCTTATCAGTACGATTATTGCGATAGCCAGTTGTGGCCACACCTCCTTGCCGCAGTGTTCGCACTTCTTGGAAATGTCGGTGTCGAATTTCATTTGTCCGCCGCAGACACCGCAGTATTTGGTGTTCTGGTCCCAGTAGAGCAGCTCGTGGCATTTGCCGGCTTTCAGGTAGTCGCCCTTGCTCAGGTGGTAGTAGCTTTGCCTTAGCGGAACCATTTCGTAGCGCGTGTCGCCAGTCAGCGGAGAGCTGATGCGGCATGCCTTTGAGCCGTCGACATTCATCACGGTTGTCCACGGCTTTATTTCTGCAGGCATCTCCTCTGGGACACGATAGCCGTCGGCGTTTTTTTCCAGCACCAGGTCACTCTGGCAGAAAACAAAAAACTGCATACGTCAATGTCGGCTAATCTCTGAAAATGATTTTCCTGTCTCGTGCAATGGCTGGCTTGGCCCAGGCCTCAGGCACAAAGCGCCAGTTGTTTAGCGGGCGTGCGTTGACATTGCCTTCGCGCTCAATTTTCTGCGTGAGGTAGTAGCGCAGGTCGCGCTCGCTCATGTAGGCGATGCGTCCGGGAATGCTGTCCATGGAGATGCCGGCTCCGCGCACCAGCAGCTCGCCGCCGCCGTTGCCCCTGTAGCTGTTCATGGCAACCTTGTACCAGGCATCTTCGCTGAAGGGCTTGCCGTTGGACATCTTGAGAATGCGGACCTTGCTGCCGTTGGGCTTTGTGACGTCGACTTCATAGTCAATGCCTGCCGCAGAGTCGAAATTGAAGGTGAAATTCTGAAATCCAGACCGCTGGTTGTCGTTTGTCGAGCTGCTGTTCAGCAGCATGATGTGGTCATCGGCAGAAGTCATGGTGTTAGTCCAGAGGTCGTAGCTCATTTCCAGGTGCTTCCTGATTTCGGAGCCTTTCATGCGCAACATGTAAATCTGGTTCTCAAATCTGTAGAGCTTGAACATGTCGCTCATGTAGACGGGGCCGGCCTTTATTTCAGAGTCGAACGTGAACGGAGCCGTGAAGCTGATGTCTGCTCCGGTGTGTTCCATTTGCAGCTGGTGGATGTAGTCGGTAAATGCCGACGAGCCGAAGAATGCATCGCGTGAACTGATGGTTTTCTTGAACGAGCCTATCTTTCGGTCGATGAAGTGCCTTACGGCCTCAATGCTGGCAGCGAAATGCTGCATGTAGTCTTCGTCGACAGGCTGTCCGGTGATGTCGATAAGTTCTGCCTGCTTGCTGACAATCCGGCTGCTCTTGCAGCAGGGCTTTGCATTGGGACTGTTGTCGGGCAGCTGTATTTCAATAGTTGCCTGTGCAACCTTCATGGCATTGCACGAAGGGTTCAGACAGACGATGCCGTTAGGCAGAAACTCCAGTTTCTCACGGTGGTCGTGGCCGAAGAAGATGACGTCGAAGCCTTCCACCTGCTCGGCAACCTTGCGCGTTGCGTCCTCGTCGTATTGGCTGGTGACGATGCCGCCTTCCCATCCGCTGTGGAAGACGCCTACAATGACGTCGCAATGCTCCTTCTCCTTGAGGACTTCAACCCACTTCCTGGTACTCGACACAAGCTCTTCAAACTTCAGACCGCTCCACAGCGACTCGTGGAGCCAGTTGGGAATGGCTGGTGTGAGCATGCCGAGAATGCCGATCTTTATGCCGGCACGCTCCAGCACGGCGTAGGGCCTGACGTATGGCTGTCCGGTTCTGGCATCTATGATGTTTGCCGTAGCCACAGGGCAGCTTAGGTCCTTTATCCATTTGTCGTAGACGGCGTGGCCAGTCTCCACGTCATGGTTTCCGAACACCTCCACGTCGTAGCCGATGTAGTTCAGCACTTCGGCAGCGATGTTCTTTTCGCCGGTGGCAATGAAATTGGTGTAATAGTTGGTGGGCTGGCCTTGCAGAATGTCGCCGTTGTCGACAAGTATGAGGTTGTCGCCGTAGATGCGCCGCTGCTCCTTGACGTAGCTGCTCACCCTTGCCATGCTGCCTGCCGCAGGCTTGCGCTCGGTGAAGTTGTATGGGAAGAATGCTCCGTGTACGTCGGTTGTTCCGATGATGCGCAGCTTTATCGTCTCTCTGCCTTGTGCCATTAGTGATGTACTCAGACACATAATTGATGATAGTATAAAAATAATCTTTTTCATGATATGCAAAGGTAGCATCTTTTTTGCTGACAGACAAGGTTTTGGTATACTTTTTGCTGAAAAGTTTGTGGAAAAACAAAAAAGATTGGAGGATAAACTATGGCATTCATTGACTATTACAAAATTTTAGGAGTCGACAAGACTATTGCCCAGAAAGACGTGAAAAAGGCGTATCTCAAGCGGGCAAAACAGTTCCATCCCGACTTGCATCCCGACGACCCAAAGGCTCAGGCCAAATTCCAGGCTCTCCAGGAGGCATACGACGTCATTGGCGACCCGGAAAAGCGTGCAAAATATGACAAGTATGGCGAGCAATGGCGGCAGGCTGAGAATTTCGAGCAGGGCTTTGGCGGCGGCACCGGCGGCTATGGCAGATGGTCGTCGGCTGCTGGCGGCAGTCCTTTCGAGGGCTTCGATTTCTCGCAGTTCACCAAGGGCGGCGGAGGCTTCTCGTCGTTCTTCCAGGACCTGTTTGGTGGCCGTGCGGCTGGCGGCTTCAGGCAGCAGCGCCCGCAGCCGTCGGAGGCAACCGTCACGCTTGATATGTATACCGCACTGCTTGGTGGCGACGTCATGGTGACTCTCGGCAGCGGCGAAAGGCTGAAACTGAAAGTCAAGCCCTGCACGCAGCCAGGAGCGAAGGTGCGTCTGCGCGGCAAGGGAGCCAACGGCACCGATCTGATAATCACCTATCAGGTCAGCATGCCCACAAGGCTTTCGGACAGACAGAAGGAACTCCTGCAGCAAATGCGGATTTCCTAATAATGTATAGAGCCGGGAAATTATCTTCGTGAGATAAAAAATTATCTTACGGAGATAATTTTCCGCTTGTTTCAGATGCCTTATTGTGGCAGGTGAAATTTGTATCCTTGCTGGAACACCTCGCTGACGGTGTTGATTTCAAGGAACTTCGTGCCGCCGCCACCGCCGACATTGCCGCTCAGGTAGGCTATTTTGTCAGCCATTTCTATGTATCCCTTCTGCTTTAGCATTCTCACGGCGGCCAGGAACAGCTGCTCTGGCGAGATATGCTCCTTCTGAAATACGGGAATGACGCCATACGACAGGTTCAGCAGTCGCTGCAGCTTGTCGTTGTAGCAGATGGCCAGCACGGGGTTCGGACCGCGGAAGGCAGCCAGGTGACGTGCCGTGTCGCCAGTAACAGAGTCGGTGACGATGCCCTTGACTCCCAGCCTTTCAGTAGCCTCAATGGCAGAGTGTGCCATGAACTCGCGGATGTCGCAGGCCTCGCTCATGGGCATTTCAATGTTTCCCTCATGCAGCAAGTCGTGTTCGGCCTGCTCGGCAATGGTAGCCATAGTCCTTACGGCCTCTACGGGATATTTACCGCTGGCAGTCTCGCCCGACAGCATAAGGGCGTCAGCGTGGTTGTAGATGGCGTTGGCGATGTCGGTAACCTCCGCTCTCGTGGGGCGCGGATTGCTGATCATGGAGTGCAGCATCTGAGTGGCAACAATCACTGGCTTGCGCGCCCTGAGGCATTTGCTGATGATGCTTCGCTGTATGCCTGGAATTTGCTCGATGGGGATTTCTATGCCAAGGTCGCCGCGTGCAATCATGATGCCGTAGGATGCCTCTATGATTTCGTCGATGTTGTCGACGCCCTCTTGGTTTTCAATCTTGGAAATAATCTTAATGTCGCTGTCGTAGGCGTCGAGTATTGCCTGCACTGCACGCACGTCGGCAGCCGAGCGCACGAAGGAGTGGGCTATGAAGTCGATGTCTTCGCTGATGGCAAGCATGATGTTCTTGCGGTCGCGCTCGGTGAGCGGCGGCAGTGCAATGTGTATGCCCGGCACGTTGACGCTCTTGTGGGAACCCAGCTGCCCGTCGTTAAGCACCTGTGCAATGACCGCGGGGCCGTTGATGCCGATGACCACCATGTCCAGTGCGCCGTCGTCGAACAGTATGTGGCAGCCCTCGCTGACGTCGGCGGCAAAGTTCTCATAGGACAGGTTGATTATGTCGTGAGTGGTGTCCATCTCCGGACGACCGAAAATCTTGACGACATCGCCGGTCTTGTAGTCTATCGGGCTGGCGCAGCCGGTTGTCCTCACCTCCGGCCCCTTGGTGTCAATCAAGATGCCGATGTGTTTGCTTACCGCGCGCACGTTCCTTATTATATTCTTTATACCGTCTTCCGACGCATGCGCAGTGTTCATTCTTACAACATTGACGCCGGCGTTGTAAATGTCCCTGATAAATTCTGCACTGCAATTACGGTCGCTTACAGAAGCAACAATCTTTGTCTGTTTCATGTCTAATCTCTTTTTGTTCTACAAAGGTAGCTGAAATATTTGATATACGCCAAATTTATTTCTTTTTTTAAAAAAAAGTAGTAAAAAATTTCCTTATCACTTTGAAAAACAGTATCTTTGCACTCCGAAAACGAAAAAAACTAAAAACGATATGACAAAAGCTGATATTATCAACAAGATTATCGAGGATACGGGTATCCCCAAAAAAGATGTTGCAGCCACCGTTGAGGCGTTTATGGAAGAAATACGTCGTAGTATGACTGTCAATAAGGAAAATGTTTATCTGAGGGGCTTTGGAACGTTCACCATAAAGCACAGAGCCCAGAAGACCGCCAGGAACATTTCCAAGAACACCACGCTGCTGATAGAGGCTCACGACTTTCCAGCATTCAAGCCGGCAAAGAGCTTTGTAGAAAAAATGAAATAACAAGTTAAAATAAAATCACTAAATTTTTATTTATTATGCCAAACGGAAAAAAGAAAAAGGGCCACAAGATGGCTACTCACAAGCGCAAGAAGAGGCTTCGTAAGAACCGTCACAAGAGCAAGTAAATAAGGCGCGCCGACAGGCAGCCTTGACAGCATGAAAGGAGTCTACCACGGAAACAGCAACAATAACCAGCTTCCAACGGTATGCTCCTTTTTTTAATTACTACCGATACACAAAGATACAATCATTACACTCTAAGAATATTATTACGTAATCAAATAAATGACCAGCGAACTGATAATAGACGTACAGCCGAAGGAAATCTCAATGGCACTGCTTGAAGACAAGAGCCTAGTGGAATACCAGAACGAGAAGCGGCAGGAAGCCAGCTACTCCGTGGGTAACATCTATCTTGGACGCGTCAAGAAGCTTATGCCTGGGCTAAACGCTTGTTTCGTTGACGTAGGGTCGGAGAGGGATGCATTCCTGCACTATCTGGACTTGGGAACACAGTTCAGCAGCTATGAGAAATTTCTGAAGCAGGTGCAGAGCGACCGCAAGCACATGGCACCAATCTCAAAAGCCACACGCCTGCCGGAAGTTCCAAAGGAGGGAAGCGTGCAAAACTTCCTCAAGCAGGGACAGGAGATATTGGTGCAGGTCGTAAAGGAGCCGATTTCCACCAAGGGACCGCGCCTTACCTGCGAGCTTAGCTTTGCAGGGCGCTTCATGGTGCTTATGCCTTTCGGCGACAAGGTGTCTGTGTCCTCAAAGATAAAGAAAGGAGAAGAAAGAACACGCCTGAAGCAGCTTGTGCAGAGCATACGGCCGAAGAACTTCGGCATCATTGTGCGCACATCGGCAGAAGGCAAGAGAGCCGCAGAACTGGATGCGGAACTGAAGGCTCTCATGAAGCGGTGGGACGACATGATGGCTCAGGTGCAGAAAGCCACCAAGGCGCCGGCACTGGTGTTTGAGGAGACAAGCCGCGCCGTGGCACTGCTGCGCGACGTCTTCGACCCGACATACGACGGAATATACGTAAACAACGACGAAATATACAATCAGGTAAGAGACTATGTGGCGCTGATAGCTCCCGACAAGGCGGAAATCGTCAAGAAATATACAGGAGTGGTGCCTATCTTCGACAATTTCAACGTCACGAAGCAGATAAAGTCTGCCTTCGGAAAGACTGTCAACTTCAAGCGCGGAGCCTACCTGATTATACAGCACACAGAGGCCATGCATGTCGTGGATGTCAACTCCGGTAACCGCACAAGGGCTGAGAACGGACAGGAAGCCAATGCCCTGGAGGTAAATCTCGGAGCTGCCGACGAATTGGCCAGACAGCTGCGACTGCGCGACATGGGCGGAATAATTGTCGTGGACTTCATCGACATGATGCTTGCTGAAGACCGCCAGATGCTCTATGAGCGCATGTGCAAGAACATGCAGAAAGACCGCGCAAGGCACAACATCCTGCCGCTGTCGAAGTTTGGACTGATGCAGATAACGCGCCAGCGCGTGCGTCCTGCAATGGACGTGAACGTTGAGGAGGAATGCCCAACCTGCTTCGGAAAGGGCAAGATTAAGTCGTCGATACTGTTCACCGACCAGCTGGAGAGCAAGATTAACCGCATGGTGAACCAGATAGGCATCCGCAGTTTCTACCTGCATGTGCATCCGTATGTTGCTGCCTACATCAATCAGGGCTTTATGTCGCTCAAGCGGCGTTGGCAGCTTAAGTATGGTCTTGGTGTCCGCATTGTGGCGTCGCAGAAGTTGGCATTCCTGCAATACGAGTTCTACGACAAAAATCTCCAGTTTATAGATATGCAGGAGGAAATAGAGACAAATACCTGAAATTGATATTGTTATGTTGGCATTGAAGATACTTTTCTGGGCTTGCTTGTGCCTTGTCGTCTACACTTATGTAGGCTATGGCGTGGTGCTTACACTGCTGGTCTGGCTTAAGAGACTCGTTATGGGAAAGGTCAGGCAGGAGGCCCTGCCGGCAGATGATATGCTGCCGGAAGTGACGTTCCTCGTCTGCGCATATAACGAGCAGGACGTGGTGGACATGAAGATGGAAAACAACTATGCTCTGGACTATCCTTCCGACAAGCTGCACTTCATGTGGGTCACCGACGGCTCCACCGATGCCACCAATGAGAAACTGGCGGCCTACAAGGACGTGGAGATTGTCTATTCGCCGGCGCGCCGTGGCAAGACGGCAGCCCTTAATCATGGCTTGTCGCTCGTGACAACGCCCATAGTCGTCATGACCGATGCCAACACAATCGTCAATAAAGGGGCCATCCGCGAAATCGTAAGACTGATGCAGAATCCTGCCGTGGGTTGCGTCGCTGGCGAAAAGCGTGTCATGGCTCACGCTGAGGGACAGTCGGCTGCCGAAGGCGAAGGCGCCTACTGGCGCTACGAAAGCTATCTGAAGCGAATGGACAGCGAGCTTTATTCTGCAATGGGGGCTGCCGGCGAGCTGAATGCCGTCAGGACAGAGCTTTACGAGACAATGCCGGAGAATGCCCTGCTCGACGACTTTGTGATGTCCATGCGCCTCGTTGGCCGCGGCTACAAGATTGCATACACTTCCGATGCCTATGCCATGGAATACGGCTCTGCCAGCATGGAGGAAGAGGCTAAGCGCAAGCGCAGGATTGCTGCCGGCGGACTGCAGAGCAGCTGGTGGCTCAGAAGGCTGATGAACCCATTCCGCTATCCTGTCGTGTCATTCCAATTCGTGTCCCACCGTGTGCTGCGATGGACTATAACGCCTGTTGCGCTCATGGCTCTTATACCTTTGAACGTTATACTGGTAATGTTGAAGGGTGGGGTGGTGTATGACGTCATCTGGGTGCTTCAGATACTGTTCTATCTGTCGGCGTTCATGGGCTGGATGGCTCAGCGAAAAGGCGGCAAGTCGAAGATTTTCACTATACCATACTATTTCCTTTTCATGAACCTTAACGTTTTCAGCGGCATGAAGTACCTAATGAACCATAGTGGCGACGGAACGTGGGAAAAAGCTAAAAGAGGATAAAAAAGTGACGAAAACTCTTTGATACTAAAAAAAATGTGTTACCTTTGCATTGATGTAGAGTAATCTTTCATAATCATGGAGCAGGACGAACGCGAATTACTTTTACAGAAGATTGCAGAGGCTAACGCAAAACTTCATGCAGCCAACTTGAAGCTGGATGAGGCTAAGAAAAAGCTGGCAGAATATGAGGACAAGGCGCAAAAGGCTGAGAAGGCCAGCCGCATGAAGACCTTGTTCCTGGCAAACATGAGCCACGAGATAAGGACGCCGCTAAATGCAGTGGAAGGCTTTGCGCGCATTATGTCGGAGACTGATTCTCCTGAAGAACGCCAGCAGTTCATGGAGATTATTGAAAGCAACAACGGCCGTCTGCTTTCCCTTATAAACGAAATCCTGGACTTGTCGAGGGTTGAGGCTGGTGAGATTGTGATAAAGAAGTCCATGACCGACCTTAACGAACTCTGCAAGAACCTTCAATTTATCTTCAAGTTCCGTTGCCCGGACACCGTTCAACTGCTTTGGACGAAGCCAAACATGAATATTACGCTGAACACCGACGCCAACCGCATCACTCAGGTACTCTGCAATCTTATCAGCAATGCCCTCAAGCACACTTCGGAAGGCTCGATAACCTATGGCTACAGGCTCGTCAGCGATGGCCAGGAGGTGGAGTTCTTTGTTACAGACACCGGGTCGGGCATTGCCCCTGAGGACATCAACCACATCTTCGAGACCTACATGTCAAGGGATGCTGAGCAGAATAAAGGCTATGGCCTTGGCCTTGCCTTGTGCAAGATTATTGTGGAAAGGATGCAGGGCGTAATCAGTGTAAGCTCGAAACTCGGTGAGGGTAGTACGTTCCGCTTTGTGCTGCCCTTTGAAGGGACTATCGGAGGCATGGCCCGGAACAGCAGGATAACGACTAATTCAAGGACTATCCGCAGCACTACGAAGACGGACATGAAGAATGCTCCGCTGATTCTCGTTGCCGAGGATGAAGACAGCAACTACGAGCTTGTGCGAATTGTCCTGTACAAGCGTTACAGGCTGCTGCGTGCGCACAATGGCATAGAGGCAGTGACCATTTGCGAAGACGAACACCCAGCCCTGGTATTAATGGACATGAGGATGCCCGACATGGGCGGACTTGACGCAACGAGAATCATTAAAGAAGTCAACCACGACATTCCTGTCGTTGCCTTGTCGGCCTATGCATTCGAAGAGAATATCCGACAGGCGAAGGATGCCGGTTGCGACGAATTCCTTGCCAAGCCTTTCCGTGTGGAAGACTTGCAGGACATTGTTAACAAGTACGTAAAAACTGAAGAGTAAATAGTATAGTCTTATGGGCCGTTTAGCTGTTTATAAGTATGTCGCCATGATGTTCCTGGTGATTCAGATAGTGTTAGTCTTCTTCACCATTGCCGGACTCTATGGCGGAGATGTGAACCCGATAGGAAACAGCGCAAGGGCCATGCTGGTGTATATTCTGCCCATACTGATTGTCGCCAACTTGCTGATGCTTGTCTACTGGCTGATTAGGCGTAAGTGGCTGATAGCACTGCTGCCGGTAGTTACGGTGGCATGCTGTATTCCGTATTCTGGTACGCTGCTTCAGCTTAGGTCGGAGAACAAGGATGCCGATGCACAGCGTGGACTGAAGATAGCAACCTACAATGTCGCAATGTTCAACAGGGAGACTTCTGGTTTCGTGGCCCAGGACATATTGGCAAACATGCGCCGTCAGAAGGTTGACGTCTGCTGCTTGCAGGAATATAATGACATCAGCGGTGACAAGAAGAATACTGAAAGCTACAGCGAGTATTTCCCGTATCACAAGATTGGCCGTGACGATATGGTCATCTTCAGCCGCTATCCTATAAAGGATTCCAAGACGATACTCTTTGACGACACCAACAATAGTGCCATGTGGGCAGATATTGAGGTTGGTGCGAGGGTTGTGCGTGTTTTCAACGTACACCTGCAGACGACAGGCATCAGCCGTACGATGCATCAGGCCGACAAGCTGATGCGCCAGAACATTGCAGTGAGCAACGACCGCCTGTTGCAGACGATTTTCGGCAACTACATGCTCGGCATGGTGTTCCGTGCCGGTCAGGCAGCCACTGTTGCCAATGAAAAGCGCGGCTCTGTAAATCCTTGCATCATCTGCGGCGACTTTAACGATGTTCCGTATTCTTATGTGTATAATACAATGCTCGGCAACATGGTCGACGGCTTTAAGGAGTGCGGTTCTGGCCTTATGTATACCTACCGTGGCAAGAAGCCGGTGCGCATTGACTATATCTTCCACGACCAGGCTCTGAAGGGCCTCACGTATTATACCGACGAGGGCATAACCTATTCCGACCACTATCCGGTGTTCATGAAGCTTTCGCTGTAAGCTGGCGCATATATTATATAATAATGTGTCGTTCTTGGCATGGCGCGCCGCTGACTGCGGCTTGCAACTGACATACTGCAATGCATAACCAGTGCATTGCAGTATGTGTTTTCAGGCGTTTTTGCATGAACATGAGGTTTGTTTACGTACACAAACATTGCTTAAGAAATAGCATTTCTACTTGATATATGTCAATTATCTAACAAAATGTAAGTGTTTCTGTTATTTTTATTGCAAAATGTTTGGAAATTTCTGTTTTTGGTTTTAAATTTGCACCCATCAAACAGCGAATGCTATTTGCTAAATTACAAATTCGATTATTTCAGAGCGAACATAAATTAAACAACCGTATAATTTTTAAAAGTAAAAAGATTATGAATGCAGCACAAGTTGTAGAGAATCTGAAACAGAGATTTCCCAATGAGCCTGAGTACATCCAGGCAGTAAGCCAAGTTCTTCCCACCATCGAAGAAGAGTACAACAAGCACCCTGAGTTTGAGAAGGCAAATCTTATTGAGCGTCTTTGCATTCCCGACCGTGTTTGTGAGTTCCGCATCACGTGGGTCGACGACAAGGGCAATGTCCAGACCAACATGGGTTATCGTATTCAGCACAACAACGCCATTGGCCCGTACAAAGGCGGCCTGCGCTATCACAAGAGCGTAAACCTCGGTATTCTGAAGTTCCTCGCCTTTGAGCAGACCTTTAAGAATTCTCTGACCACACTGCCAATGGGTGGTGCAAAGGGTGGTTCCGACTTCTCTCCACGCGGCAAGAGCGATGCAGAGGTTATGCGCTTCTGCCAGGCATTCATGAACGAACTCTATCGTGTCATCGGTCCTGACGAGGACGTTCCCGCTGGCGACATCGGCGTGGGTGGCCGCGAGGTTGGCTATCTCTTTGGCCAGTACAAGAAGCTTACCCACCAGTTCCAGGGCGTTCTCACCGGCAAGGGCCTTTCTTTCGGCGGTTCTCTCATCCGTCCTGAGGCTACCGGCTACGGCTGTGTATACTTCCTGACTTCTATGCTCGCCACCCGTGGCATCGAGCTGAAGGGCAAGAAGGTTCTTATCTCAGGTTCCGGCAACGTGGCTCAGTATGCCACCGAGAAGTGCCTCCAGCTGGGTGCCATACCATTGACTCTGTCAGACTCCGACGGCTATATCTACGATCCGGACGGCATTACCTTCGAGAAGTTGGCTTATGTCAAGGAGCTGAAGAACGTTGAGCGCGGCCGCATCAAGGAGTATGCTGAGGAATATCCCAATGCAGTCTATCATGCAGGTGAGCGTCCTTGGCACGAGAAGGCCGACATTGCCCTGCCTTGCGCTACCCAGAACGAGATTAACGGCGAGCAGGCTCAGGCTCTTATCGACAATGGCGTGATAGCCGTTGCAGAGGGTGCCAACATGCCTTCACTGCCCGAGGCCATCAAGATTTTCCAGGATGCCAAGATTCTGTATGCTCCCGGCAAGGCCAGCAACGCAGGCGGTGTGTCTGTCTCGGGTCTGGAAATGTCGCAGAACTCAGAGCGTCTGTCTTGGACCAGCAAGGAAGTTGACGACTATCTGAAGCGCATCATGAACGACATTCACGAGAACTGTGTCAAGTACGGCACACAGGCCGACGGCTACATCAACTATGTGAAAGGTGCCAACGTTGCAGGCTTCATGAAGGTTGCCAACGCCATGATGGCTCAGGGTATTGTATAAGTAGCCTGAATGGAAACAGACCAACACTAAACACATTTATATTATTATCAGCCAGACGGTTTTCAAAGACTGTCTGGCTTTTTTATTGCTAAAACGCACAGGCAAGGCAATTTTTTGGTGACAAACTTGCAGGAAGTCAGTTTTTCTTGCTACCTTCGCAAATGTTATGACTTACAGCATTATAGGAACAGGTGCCATAGGCGGATTCTATGGCGGCCTATTGGGCAGAAGCGGCAGGACGGTACGTTTCCTGCTTCACAGCGACTTTGATTTCGTCAGGCAGCATGGACTGCGCATAGACAGCTGTGACGGCGATTTCTGCATAGACAACGTTGATGCCTACAGCAGTACGGCGGACATGCCGAAGTCTGACGTCGTCATCGTAGGGCTGAAATCTGTCAACAATCATTTGTTGCCAGAGATGCTCAAACCCTTGGTGGACGATTCCACCGTTGTTGTGCTTATACAGAATGGCATCGGGCTTGAAGACGACTTGCATCAAGCATTTCCCAGGTTGCAGATAGTTGCCGGCCTTGCATTTATATGCTCGTCAAAGGTCGGCCCCGGGCATATTTCCCACCAGTGCTATGGCAGCATCAACTTAGGCAACTACTCGTGCACGACGGAGACATTCGATGCTTTGCTGTCAGACTTCCAGTCAGCAGGCATTGCCGCACAGGAAGTGCCATATTTGGAAGCCCGCTGGCGCAAGGCAGTCTGGAACATGCCGTTCAACGGCATGACTGTTGCCCTGAACACCAGCACGGACAGACTTCTGCAGACCCCGGCCACACGCCAGCTGATATATGACCAGATGATGGAAGTCGTTGGTGCGGCCAACGCCTTAGGCATAAGTGCCATTACCTCAGAGTTTGCAGACAAGATGATGCAGATGACGGACGCGATGACGCCCTATAGTCCCTCGATGAAGCTTGACTATGACAACCATCGCCCCATGGAAATCCATTATCTCTATACGCGCCCGATAGCAGAGGCGCGCAAAGCCGGCTTCACCATGCCCAAGCTTGCAATGCTTGAGGCCGAGCTGAAATTCCTGTCACAGCAAGAGGGATAAATATCTCTGCATGTTACGAAAATATCTCTGCATGTTACGAAATTATCTCTGCATGTTACGAAAATATCTCAGTGAGATACGAAATTTGATAAAGGAACATAAGCATAAGGCTATAAAGGAGATGTCCTTAACGGCATCTCTTTTTTGTATAATGTTCCATGGTGCAACTCAAATACTTTTGATCTATTTTAATCTTTTTTGTTAAGTTTTGATCTATTCCCAATATCGTCGCTAAGTAAGTTTGCACAACAAAATTAGCTCCGTTCTCCGAGACGTATATTTTATCTCATCTAAATGGAGTCCTAAAAGACCAACTGGGTGACACCAGCTGACTAAATCATAAAATAATGGCAAAAGCAAGACCTTTTATCAAGTGGGCAGGCGGCAAGGGACAACTCCTTGGGCAGTTAGACGCATACCTGCCAGAGAATTTTGGCGCCAGAAGAAACGTCACTTATATTGAGCCGTTCGTTGGCGGTGGTGCGATGCTTTTCTACATGTTGCAGCGGTATCCCAACATCCAGCATGCCATCATCAATGATGTGAATTCCGATTTGACAACTTGCTATCAGACGATAAGGGACATGTCCGAAGAGCTGATAGCATCTCTGCAGGATATACAGAATGCTTACAATGCGCTTCATACAGAGGACGGACGCATGGATTTCTTTCTCGCTACTCGCGACCGATATAACGAGAAAAATCTCGACCCTATAGAAAATAGTACGAAGTTCATCTTTCTGAACCGCACTTGCTTCAATGGTCTTTACCGCGTGAACAAAAAAGGGCTGTTCAACGTTCCCTTTGGCAAGTACATCAACCCTCAGATTTGTGACCCTGCGACCATCCGACTGGATAGCGAACTGCTGCAACGTGTAGAAATTCTAACAGGTGATTTTGAGGTGACGCTTGACCATGTGGGCGACGGCTACAACTTCTTCTATTTTGACCCGCCTTATCGTCCGCTCAACGCTACGTCGAGTTTCAATTCCTATTCAAAGGAGGACTTCAACGACGATGAGCAAATCCGTTTGCGCGACTTCTGTGCCAAATTGAATGGCCGTCTGGGAATCGGTTGGATGCTCAGCAATGCAGATTGCTCGGCAAAGAATCCAGAAGACACTTTCTTTGAGGACATATATACCGACTTCTTCATCAATAGAGTCTTCGCTTCGAGGGCCATCAACGCAAACCCTTCAAAGAGAGGAAAATTGACAGAACTTTTGATTTGCAACTATAAGCCAAAGGGATATGGTATGCTTGCCGCAGAAGAACAAATACCTTATATGTAATAAACAACAAATAGAAATATGACGGATAAAAATTTTGACCTATTCATGTCGCAGCTTTATGAAACCAACGCTACGCTGGACTTTTATTGCGATTTTTGAAAAAAATCCAGAAGAATGTAGAAGATATTGCTATTAGTCTCAACACTCTTAATTATCTGATAGGAAAAGAGGATATGAGTGCAGCAGTTAAGCTTCTATGGGAAAGGGACTCAGAGGTTTTTCAAGTCCTTGACATACTTATTGCAACAAGGCGAAAAGACAATAAGAAATATCTGCTACCAGATAAAACAGCAAGAAATATTAGTTTGCTTTTCGATTCGCCAGAGGGTGTCGTTCAGTTCCTTGATGGCACAGGATTGACGAAAGTTTTTCAGAGTAGGGAAATCAAGAATCTTGTTGACTATGTATTTGGAGTTGAAACTGGACTAGATTCAAATGCAAGAAAGAATCGAAGTGGACATGTAATGGAGAACTGGGTACACGATATGTTTATACAAAACCATATACCTTGTGAGAAGGAAGTACAATGCAAGAAACTTCCAGATATTAAGAAAATTTTGGGTAAAGATATTAAGCGTTTTGATTTTGTGATTCGGACTCGTAAGAATACCTATCTCATAGAGGTAAACTTTTATTCAGAAGGTGGTGGCTCAAAACCCAGCGAAGTTGCAAGGGCTTATTCGGAGTTGTCCCCAAAGATAAATGGAATAGAAGGCTATAAATTTGTATGGATTACCGATGGCAAAGGATGGGATGGCGTTGGCTCATTTAAGGAAGCGTATGAAGAAAGAACGGTATATGCCTTTTGTTGTTAGCAAGTCGCTATTGTTTGATAAGTAGTAAGATGGTTACTGCTTAACTCTCAGTAGTTAGTGGACAAATATATACGAAAAATTGAGGGTTTGCCAAAATTTTGGCAAACCCTCAATAAGTGTTACGTATTATCGTTTTGTGAGAATTCTTCTCTGCGGCTTATGAATTGTATTCCTGCCAAGACTTAATCTTGATGTCGTCCTGCTTAAGGGCGGTGAAGGCTTCGATGAATGCCTTGGCCAGACGGACGTTGGTCATCAGTGGGATGTTGTGGTCGATGGCTCCGCGGCGGATGCGATAACCGTTGGTAAGCTCGCGCTTGGTGTGGTTCTTCGGCACATTGACGATGAGCGAGAACTTGTGCTGGGCAATCATGTCCATGACATTGTTGTCGCCCTCCTCGTCGGGCCAGTTGACGGCAGTGGCTGCCACTCCGTTCTCATTGAAGAAGTTGGCCGTTCCGCCGGTGGCATACACCTTGTAGCCTTTCTTCACCAGCTGCTTGGCAGGCTCCAACAGGCTTACCTTGCCCTTGGCAGCGCCACTGCTGATAAGTATGCTGCTGCCAGCCTCCGGCAGTCTGTAGCCCGTGGCTATAAGTGCGTTCAGCAGGGCCTCGTTAAGGTCGTCGCCAAGGCAGCCGACTTCGCCGGTTGACGACATGTCGACGCCAAGCACAGGGTCTGCATTCTGCAAGCGGGCGAACGAGAACTGGCTGGCTTTTACGCCAATGCGGTCGATGTCGAATTCCGACTTGTCCGGGCGAGAGTAGGGGGCGTCGAGCATTATCTTCGTTGCTGTCTCTATGAAATTGCGCTTCAGTATCTTTGAAACGAACGGGAACGAGCGGCTTGCACGCAGGTTACACTCAATAACCTTCACCTCGCGGTTCTTGGCAAGGAACTGAATGTTGAACGGTCCGGAGATGTTAAGCTCCTTGGCAATCTTGCGCGAAATCTTCTTAATCTGGCGGATTGTCGAGAAGTAGATGTGCTGTGCAGGGAACAGCATGGTGGCATCGCCAGAGTGAACACCGGCGTACTCAACGTGTTCGGAAATTGCATATTCAACAACTTCGCCCTTGTCGGCAACGGCGTCGAACTCAATCTCCTTTGTCTCCTGCATGAACTGGCTTACGACGACAGGGAATTCCTTGCTCACCTCTGTGGCCATGTTCAGGAAGCGGTGCAGCTCCTCGTCGTCATAGCAGACGTTCATGGCTGCACCCGAAAGCACATAGGAAGGACGCACCAGCACGGGGTAGCCCACCTCGCTGACAAATTCCTTGATGTCGTCGAAAGACGTCAGTGCGCGCCATGCCGGCTGGTCAATGCCCAGCTTGTCGAGCATTGCAGAGAACTTGTCGCGGTTCTCGGCGCGGTCTATGTCTACCGGTGAGGTGCCTAATACAGGCACTCCCTGACGGTGCAGCTTCATGGCGAGGTTGTTAGGTATCTGTCCGCCCACCGACACAATGACGCCGCGTGGAGACTCAAGGTCGATGACGTCGAGAACGCGCTCCAGCGACAATTCGTCGAAGTAGAGGCGGTCGCACATGTCGTAGTCTGTAGACACTGTCTCCGGGTTGTAGTTAATCATTATCGACTTGTAGCCTAACTTGCGGGCAGTGTTGATGGCGTTGACAGAACACCAGTCGAACTCGACACTTGAGCCAATGCGGTATGCACCGGAGCCAAGCACGACTACAGACTTGTCGTTGCTGTAGTAGTTTATGTCGTGCTGAGCCTTGTATGGCTTGCCGTCCGGCAGGGCAAAGGCAGGTGTGTGAGTGTATGTGAAATAGAGATAATTGGTCAGCTCAGGATGCTCTGAGGCCACCGTAGGTATGCGCTTCACTGAAGGCAGGATGCCTTTCTGCTTGCGGTACTGGCGTACGGCCAGGTTTTCCTTCTCCATGTTTGTGGCATTGGTCTTCAGCACGAAGCGGGCAATCTGGAAGTCGGAGAAGCCGCACTGCTTGACTTCAAGCAGCAGTTCGTCGGGCAGTTCCTCCAGTTTGTTGTATTGCTGCAGCTGGTGCTTCAGGTCTACAATATGCTTCAGTCGCTCCAGGAACCAGACGTCAATCTTTGTAAGTTCCTCGATGCGCTCAACGGTATAGCCGTCTTCCAGAGCCTGGGCAATGGCAAAGATGCGCAAGTCGGTGGGGTTGGCAAGAGCGTCGTCAAGGTCGTCGAAGCGCGTATGGTCGTTGCCGACAAATCCGTGCATGCCCTGTCCAATCATGCGCAGGCCTTTCTGTATCATCTCTTCGAAAGAGCGGCCGATGGACATTATCTCGCCGACAGACTTCATGCTTGAGCCGATAAGGCGGCTTACGCCGGCAAACTTCGTCAGGTCCCAGCGCGGTATCTTACAAATCATATAGTCCAATGACGGGGCAACATATGCTGAGCTGGTGGTACCCATCTCGCCAATCTGGTCGAGCGTGTATCCCAGGGCAATCTTTGCAGCAACAAAGGCCAGGGGATAGCCGGTGGCCTTAGAGGCCAGTGCCGACGAGCGTGACAGGCGGGCGTTGATTTCTATGATGCGATAGTCGTTGGTCTGCGCATTGAAGGCAAACTGGATGTTGCACTCGCCAACGATGTTCAGATGACGTACGCAGCGTATGGTTATTTCCTGCAGCATCTTCACCTGGGCCTCTGTGAGGGAGCATGTAGGTGCTACGACAATCGACTCGCCGGTGTGTATTCCCAGAGGGTCGAAGTTCTCCATGGAGGCAACGGTAAAACAATGGTCGTTAGCGTCGCGTATGCACTCGAACTCGATTTCCTTCCATCCTTTCAGCGACTCTTCGACAAGTATCTGGGGAGCAAATGTGAATGCCGACTCTGCCAGTTCGCGGAAAGCCTTCTCGTCCGGGCAGATGCCGCTTCCTAATCCGCCTAAGGCATAGGCCGAGCGTATCATTATCGGGAAGCCTATCTGGCGCGCAGCCTTCAAGGCGTCGTCCATGTTCTCGACGGCATGGCTGACAGGCGTCTTCAGCTCTATCTCGTCAAGTTTCTTTACGAAGAGGTCGCGGTCTTCGGTGTTCATGATGGCTTCAACACTTGTGCCTAACACCTCTACGTTATACTCTTTTAGCACGCCAGTCTGGTATAGCTCTGTTCCGCAGTTCAAGGCTGTCTGTCCTCCAAAAGCCAGCAGAATTCCGTCTGGACGCTCTTTCTTGATGATCTCTGTAACGAAGTGTGTAGTCACAGGCTGGAAGTATACCTTGTCGGCAATACCTTCAGACGTCTGGATGGTTGCAATGTTGGGGTTTACTAATACGGAAGAAATGCCTTCTTCGCGTAATGCCTTAAGTGCTTGGGAGCCAGAATAATCAAACTCGCCAGCTTGTCCGATTTTTAAGGCGCCAGAACCTAATACCAGCACCTTTTTTAATTGTTTTGTCATATCGTTGCTGTGTTGTTAACTGTCATTCTGGGCTGCAAAGTTAAGAATATTTTAGCAAAGGCCAAAGCAGAATGTTATTATTTTTGGATTTTTTCTTACTTTTTTTCATGAAAAGAATATTTATTCATTCATTTGGCAACTCTCGTTTTTGGACTTTCTATTTTTTTGTGTTTTCATTTTTTCCATTTAAATTCTTTGCTTATTTGTTTGCTAATTACTACCTTTGCAGGCAATTTACAGATTATATATTATTGTAAGATGCCAGAAATATCTGTCCGTGGCTTGGAAATGCCCGAGTCTCCTATTCGAAAGCTTGCTCCGCTGGCAGCTGCTGCCAAGAAGCGTGGCACCAAGGTTTACCATCTGAATATCGGCCAGCCAGACCTGCCTACGCCGCAAGTGGCACTTGACGCACTGAAGCATATCGATCGTAACATATTGGAGTATTCGCCATCTCAGGGCTATCAGAGCTACCGTGAGAAGCTTGTCGGATATTATGCAAAATATAATATTAATGTGTCGGCCGACGACATCATTATCACAAGCGGAGGGTCGGAAGCTGTTCTTTTTGCTTTTCTCTCATGCCTGAACCCTGGCGACGAGATAATTGTGCCGGAGCCGGCATACGCAAACTATATGGCCTTTGCAATTTCTGCCGGTGCCAAGATACGCACCATTGCTACAACTATTGATGAAGGCTTTTCGCTGCCGAAGGTTGAAAAGTTTGAAGAACTTATCAATGAGCGCACACGTGCCATCATGATATGTAATCCAAACAATCCGACAGGCTATCTGTATACTCGCCGTGAGATGCAGCAGATTCGTGACTTGGTGAAGAAGTACGACCTTTATCTGTTCAGCGACGAGGTCTATCGTGAGTATATTTACACAGGGTCCCCATATATTTCTGCATGCCATCTTGAAGGCATTGAGCAGAACGTTATTCTTATTGACTCTGTTTCTAAGCGATATTCTGAATGCGGCATTCGTATCGGAGCACTTATTACTAAGAACGCCGAAGTCCGCAAGGCTGTTATGAAGTTTTGCCAGGCTCGTCTGTCGCCGCCACTCATAGGCCAGATAGTTGCTGAGGCCTCGCTGGACACGCCAGAAGACTATCTCCGCGACGTTTATGATGAGTATGTTGAGCGCAGAAAGTGCCTGATTGACGGTCTTAACCGCATTCCTGGTGTATATTCGCCAATCCCCATGGGTGCGTTCTATACAGTAGCCAAACTGCCTGTTGCCAATGCAGAGGACTTCTGCCGCTGGTGTCTTGAGGAATTCCAGTATGAGGGCGAAACTGTCATGATGGCTCCTGCTGCCGGCTTCTATACTACTCCCGGTGCAGGTGTAGATCAGGTGCGTATTGCCTACGTGCTGAAGAAAAAGGACCTTGAGAGAGCTCTCTTTGTTCTTCGTAAGGCCCTTGAGGCATATCCGGGAACAATCATTCAGCAGTAAGCTTTTCTCCCTTGAACCTCTCACTGTTTATAGCCCGTCGCATTTACAGCTCTGGTGATGGCGGCCGTAAGGTCAGCCGTCCGGCTATCTACATTGCTACAGCTGGGGTTGCAATAGGCATGGCTGTGATGATTGTCACCGTGGCTGTAGTGCTTGGCTTTAAGCACACTATACGCGGCAAGGTCGTTGGCTTTGGCAGTCATATCCAGATACAGAACCTTGCAGCACCCGCAGCGTCTTCGCCGATGCCGATAGCTGTCAGCGACACGCTGATGAAGAAGTTTAGGTCGATGAAAGATGTCAGCAGAGTAGCAAAATACTCCATGACACAAGGTCTGCTGAAGACTGACACCGATTTTCTCGGAGTGGCATTCAAAGGGGTGGGGGAAGACTATGACACCAGTTTCCTTAGCGGTAATCTGCAGGAAGGCAAACTGCCGGCATTCAGCTCTTCTGGTAGCAGCTACGAGCTTGTAGTCTCGCGGATGATGGCCGACAAGTTGCAGCTGAATATCGGCGACCGCGTGTTTGCATATTTCATAGGTCTTGATGATGTGCGCGTTAGAAAATTCACCGTCAGTGCAATCTATCAGACAAACATGAACCAATTCGACCAGACGCTTTGTTTTACCAATTATAACATACCTCTAAAGCTGAATAATTGGGAAGCAGATCAGTGCAGTGGCGTAGAGATTGCCGTCAAGGATTTCGACCGCCTCCAGCAGACAGCCGCTAAGATAGCTAAAGTGACAGGCAAGTCGACAGACAGGTTTGGCGAGTCGTTGGTCACTCAGACAATATATGAGTCCTATCCCAATGTCTTTGCATGGTTGTCGTTGCTTGATATCAATGTCTGGATAATTCTGGTGCTGATGATTTGTGTGGCAGGCTTTACAATGGTCAGCGGATTGTTGATAATCATTCTTGAGCGCACGCAGCTTATAGGCATTCTTAAGGCATTGGGTATGCGGACGCAAACGGTGAGACGTACATTTCTGTGGTTTGGTATCTTCATTATGGGGCGCGGCCTGCTGATTGGAAACATCATTGGCATCGCCATTGTCGTATTGCAGCAGCAGTTTGGCTTTATTCATCTGGATGCCTCTTCATATTATGTGGACACCGCTCCAATGGAACTGGACATTCCTCTATTGTTCCTGCTGAACGTTGCCACTGTTTTGCTCTCTGCCATTATCCTCCTTGTGCCGACGCTGTTGGTGTCAAGAGTGCATCCGGCACGTTCTATGCGTTACGAATAGCTTTTGAATAAGTATGCAGAACTTCGGAATAGGCTATGAAGACTCCTGAATTGCTTTATTATCAGTTTGGCTCTGGCGTTACGGCTTTTAGTACTATGCGTAGTGGGGGCTACAGTACTGGCAGCTATGGGGAGTTCAACATCAACAGCTACTGTGGCGACGACGCTGGGAGCATTCAGCGGAATAAGGTTGCGTTGTGCAACATGCTTGGCATTGACACAAGCAGACTCGTCATGCCGCATCAGGTTCACGGTACGGAATGTCTTATGATAGACAGCCAGTTTATGGAATTACCGGTAGAACAGCAAAAGGAAAGATTAGAGGGTATTGACGCACTTATGACGAATGAGCCAGGAATACTAATCGGCGTTTCTACGGCCGACTGTATACCTGTTTTGCTTTTTGACAAGCGGCAACGCATTGCCAGTGCCATACATGCCGGATGGCGTGGAACAGTCCGTAGCATTACCAAAATGACAGTTATGGCAATGACAGAGAGATATGGCAGCAGACCTTCGGACATCTTAGCACAGATTGGACCAGGAATAAGCCTTGACTGCTTTGAAGTTGGCGATGAAGTTTATGAAGCATTTGTGAATGCAGGTTTCTACATGCCAGCAATAAGTCGGCGTATGGAGAAATGGCATATAGACTTAAAGGAATGTAACAGGCGTCAGCTGATGGATGCAGGATTGCCGTCAGAGAATATCTGCGTCTGTATGGAGTGTACACAAAAAAACGGCGATGCATGGTTTTCTGCTCGCCGTCAAGGTATCAGCTCTGGCAGGATTTTTACTGCCATAATGATGCGTTAATAAGTGTTCTTCTTGCAATAGTTTTTTCGTGCAATAAGCTTTTTACTGTGGATTGTTGGCAGCGAAGACAGCCATTCGCTCGTCCAGCTGTGCGTATTGATGGTCTTCAATGAATGAAGTGCAAACCCTAAGCCCCTCTTGATGTGATCCTGTCGTAATAAGGCTTATTGCAGACACACCGTAGTACATCAATTCGTGTGCCAGTTCTCCACTGCTCATCTTGCCGTAGCCGATGGTGAAGTAGAAGCCGTCGGCGACAGGAGTGTCTAAGTCTTTGTCGTAGACGATATGGAAACCGTGACGCATGAATATTTCCTTCAGCTTGTGTGCACGCTGTCCATAGACGCTGATTTCTTTGCGGAAGTCGTAGCTTCCGTCGGCAGCGGCACTGAGCATGGCCTCCATTGCATATTGTGCGGAATGACTGGTGCCGCTGGAGAGTGCATAGAGCATGCGCGTGCTGAACACCAGACCGAAAGGCAGTCCTTCGTAGCGATTGGCCAGAGCTGGATACTTGCGGTTGAAGAGCTTGTCGGAAATGCAGGTTACTCCAATGCGTTCTCCAGCATAGCTGAATGCCTTGCTGCCCGAAATCAGCAGGATATAGTTGTCGGTATATCTTCCCACTGAGGGCTGGAAAGGCGGTTGGAAGGGAATGCTTAAGTCTTGCCTGAAATCCATTGCAAAATATGCCAGGTCTTCAAGTACTATTGTGTCGTATTTTGTTGCCAGTGTGCCGATTGTCTGCAGTTCGCTTTCCGACAGACATATCCATGCAGGATTGTTCGGGTTGGAATAGATGATGCAGCAAATGTTGCCTTTGCTGAGATAGCTTTCCAACTTACTGCCCAGCTTGTCGCCGCGGAAGTCGTAGACATCGAAAGTCTCATATTTTATGCCCATCACCTGCAGTTGCATTTTCTGCACAGGGAAGCCCGGGTCGATGAACAGCACTGTGTCTTTCTCAGGATTGGCTTGTGAGCATGTCAGGAACGACGCGAATGTTCCTTGCATGGAACCGCTGACAGGTATGCATCCTGTGGGGCTGACGTCCAAATTGATGAATGCCTTTACGAAGCGCGAGGCAGCTTTCTTAAGTGCGGGCAGTCCCTGAATGTCAGGGTAGGAGTGTGCTATGCCATTGCTGAGAGCATTAATCTGGGCGTCAACACCTACCTGTGCGGCAGGCAGTCCGGGAATGCCCATTTCCATTTTAATGAACTCAACGCCAGAGGCTTTCTCTGCTGAGGCGGCAACTTGTTTTACTTCACGGATGGTTGCCTTGGCAAAGTCGTTAATGCCCAGGCTATTGATGAGTCCGTCAACAATACTTTTATCTATTGGTGTCTGCATGTTTGTAAGCTTTTGTATGAAACTTCGTAAGCTTTGTTTGAGCTTTCGCAGGCTTTGTGTGAAACTTCTTAAGCGTTTTGTAAAATTACTGATTGTATTCTACAGGGATGAATTTGAAGTCCTGCTCTCTAAGGATTATCAGACTGTTGTTGCCAGGTGTGCTACTGCCAGAAGCACTTTTGCCGCCGTATTTCTTTTTCATTTTTGTAAGTTTCTTTTCGGCAGACTTCCTGCTCTTGTCAAATACAACAAGGCATACGCGGCTCGACAGTCCATACTGAGAACTCAAGAAGTCGCGCAACTGGTAGGAGTAGTTGTCGCGTCCTATGAGGAATTTCGTTTTAGTGTCATACCAAACGTTCTGCAAGTCCTGCACTTCGGTAATGTAGACGGTAGTGTCTTTGAAAGATGCCGAAAAACCGAATATGTACATGTGTTTCATTTGCACCTGCCTGCCGATGGAAGAAAGCGGAATGCATATAATGAAAAGAAGTATTAACAGAGCCTTGTGTAGTGTTTCGCTTTGTGAGTTTCTTGTTGGAGTCATTGTCCTAAATAAGTTTTTAAGATGTTGTTCTTCGTGTTGCCGCGTAGTCTTCGTATAGCCTTCTCCTTAATCTGTCTGACGCGCTCGCGTGTGAGACCGTATTTTGCACCGATTTCGTCAAGGCTCATTTCCTGCTGGCCAATGCCATAGTAGGCCTTGATGACGTTGCGCTCGCGCTCGCCAAGCATGGTTAGCGCGCTGACGATTTCGGCACGTAACGACTCCAGTACCAGCTGGCTGTCCACCATTGGCGAGTCTTCGTTGACAAGCACGTCGAGCAGGCTGCTGTCATCGCTGTCAGAGAATGGGGCATCCACGGAGACATGGCGTCCCACGGCACTCAGTGCCTCGCCGACCTTTTCCTCTGAGAGGTCTGTGCCTTCAGAGATTTCGCCTATTGAAGGCCGTCGCTCGTTCTCCTGCTCAAACTTGCTGAGCATGCGGTTAATCTTGTTTACCGAACTGACTTGGTTCAGTGGCAGCCTGACGAGCCGGCTTTGTTCGGCAAGAGCCTGCAGAATGCTCTGTCGTATCCACCAGACTGCGTAGCTGATAAACTTGAATCCGCGTGTCTCGTCGAAGCGCTCGGCAGCTTTTATCAGCCCCATGTTTCCCTCGTCTATTAGGTCTGGCAGCGACAGTCCTTGGTTCTGGTACTGTTTGGCTACTGACACTACGAAGCGCAAGTTAGCCTTGGTAAGTCTTTCCAGTGCCTTGCGGTCGCCCTTTTTTATTTTTGCAGCCAGCTCCACCTCCTCGTCGGTAGTGAGCAATTCTTCGTGGCCAATGTCTTGCAGGTATTTGTCCAGAGAGTCGCTTTCGCGGTTGGTAATAGACTTGGTAATCTTTAGTTGTCTCATGAGGGCTTTTGATTAATGGCGGATGCAAAAGTATATGATTTTTCTCAAATCACCAAATTTTTGACTGTTTTCTGTGCCGCTCATGAAAAATTCCACAAGTGCGAAAAAAAAAAGGAGACTGTACGAAAGCTGTACAGTCTCCTACCAACACAAAAACTAAACTAGACTTAACTAAATGCTCATGGAGATTTTCACAAATCTCGTAAAAGCTTTTGCAAATTTAGTGTAAATATTTTAAACAACAAAGTTTTTCTGCATTTTTTTTGCATTATCATGCTTTTTAATCATATTTTCACAGTTTTAGACATCAGATAGTGGTCTAAAAGAGTGATGGCAGTCATAGCTTCGACTACGGGAACGGCACGCGGGAGAACGCAGGGGTCGTGGCGTCCGCGTACTGTTAGTGTTGTCGGCTGGCCGCTGTCGTCTACGGTGTTCTGCGGTTGGAGAATGGTTGCCACAGGCTTGAAGGCCACGCGGAAGTAAATGTCCTGCCCATTTGAGATGCCGCCCTGTATGCCGCCGCTATTATTAGTTGCAGTTGTTATGCTGCCGTCGGCACCAGCAATGAAGAGGTCGTTCTGTTCAGAGCCGCGCATGGCAACGCCCGAGAAGCCTGTGCCATACTCAAAGCCCTTTGCGGCATTGATGCTGAGCATTGCCGATGCCAGGGCAGCATGCAGCTTTCCTGCTTCTGGCTCTCCCACACCAGGAGGACACCCCCTGACTACGCATGTGATTATTCCGCCGATGGTGTCGCCATCGCTTTTCACCTGTTCTATGAGTTCTATCATCTCCTGTGCCTTGGCAAGGTCTGGACAGCGCACGATGTTACTTTCCGTGAGCTGCAGGTTGTAGTGCTTATAGTCAGCGTCCAAGGCAATGTTGCCCACCTGCGATGTGTAGGCGTTGATGCTGACGCCAAGTTGTCTCAGGGCCAGCTGAGCCAGCGCGCCGGCTACGCATCTGCTGATGGTAGCCCTTGCCGACGAACGGCCGCCGCCGCGGTGGTCGCGAATGCCGTATTTTGTAAAGTATGTATAATCTGCATGCGATGGGCGGAACACGTGGCGCATGTTCTCGTAGTCCTGTGAGTGCTGGTTGTTGTTGTAGACCATGAAGCCGATAGGCGTACCCGTAGACTTGCCTTCGAAGACGCCGCTTAGAAGTTCCACACGGTCTTGTTCGTTGCGCGAAGTAGTAATGCTGCTCTGCCCAGGGCGTCGCCTGCTAAGCTGCATCTGTATGAAGTCAGTGTCGATGTCGATGCCGGCAGGCATTCCGTCTACGACGCCGCCAATGCCGGCACCATGGCTTTCGCCAAAGGTGGTTAGTCTGAAGATGTTTCCAAAGGTGTTCATGGTGTTGGATAAGGGTGTTGGATGATGGGTGTGGGGTGATGGGTGCTGGGTTATTTGTGGTTGCCGCAGTTGCAACCATTGTTGCGGCCATTGTCACAGTCGTTACTGCAGTCGTTACCGCAGTCGCATTCGCCGTCTCCGTGCTTGTGTCCGCAGCAGCAGCCTCCGGTAAGATGCTTTACCAGACGGTCAACTTCTTGCTGGGTGGCCTGGCGGTTTTCAAGCACGCGGCCCTCAAAATACAGAGTCTCGCCTGCAAGCGGATGGTTCAGGTCGACGGTTACCTTTTCCGTGCCAATCTCAATTACGCGTCCGTAGAAGCGCTGTCCGCCCTCGTCTTGCAGTGGTACGATGGCGTCGACATAAATGTTGTCAGAGTCGAATTTTCCGTCAATGCAGAACACTTCACGGTCTAACTGCAACACGCGGCTTTCGTCGTAGTCGCCGTAAGCCTGCTTTTTGGCCAGTGAAAAGCTGAAGTCGTTGCCGGTTTCCACTTCCATCAGAATTCTCTCAAATTCGTCCAGTGCATATCCGAAGCCAGTAATCATCGTAAACGGCTTCTCGGCTGTGGCCTCCTCTACAAGTTCTCTCCCGTCTTTGCCGTCGGTGTAAAGCTTGTAAGCAACGGCCAGATACCTATTACCATTATTATCCATGTGGTTTTGTTTTTTCGTGTTAAAAATGTTTTGTGCAAAAGTAATGCAAATATTGCTGAATAGCAAAGAAAAACTGCTAAATTTGACTAATGTCAACGAAAAGCCAGCTTTGTTGACCTTCGTCAAAAATAGCGTTGTGTTCGTAAACAAAATTGCTGAAAATTTTGCAGGAAGCAAAAATCGCCTTACTTTTGCATCAGTCAAACAGGGGAAGCGACCTCTGGGAGACAAGCGAAAAACACATTATTTATTATTAAAGGAAGAAAGGATAACAAGTTATGAAAAGATTGTTTTTAACTATGGTTGCTCTGCTGAGCATGACCATGACTTTCGCAGAAAATGAGACCACGAAGGCTGCCAGTAGCACAGAGGCATATGACATGAGTGTAAACCTGGAGCGCCTGAGCAAGGTTCTAGAGTTGTCGAACGACCAGATTGGTGCATTTGAGGAAATCCACAAGACCTTCTGTGCAGAAATGATGTTTGCCGCACAGTATGCTGCCGAGGATCGCGACCCGCTGGTAGAGAAGGCCATCAAGAAGGATGTCGCCTACATGGGCTACATTCTCAGCAAAGAGCAGATGCGCCGCTATCTGACACTGCTGAACCTTACGCTCGTCAATCGCGGACTGCGTTGAAGGCTTAACAGTGAATCGTAAGTTAGTAGTTTTAATCACTGTAGGGGATGTCACAACATTGTTTGGCATCCCCTCTTTATTTGTGTCGCTGCCTGGGGCTTTTGTTCATTGTATCTTGGAAACTGTCAGCAAAAAGTGTAAAAAAATGATAAATTGGAATTTTTGTGGCGATTTTTCCAAGAAAATGTTTGTCGGTTAAGTAAAAAAACTATACATTTGCAGCGCTAAAAAGCAAAAAGCACAACAAAATGAACATTCAGAACCAGTTTTTTTACGGCTTTTACTTTTACTTTGCAGAGAACTGTGAAGCGGTTGGCCGTATGTAAGACTTGACAAATTAGACATTGAAGAATTTAGATAGGCTCCGCTTCACGAAAGGGTGAATGCGGAGTTTTTTTATAACATAACAGAAATTAGTTGACAGATGAAGAGAATAGCAATACAGGGACTCGTCGGATCTTTTCACGACATAGCAGCACACTTGTTTTTTGAAAACGAGCAGATACAGCTCATCTGCTGCTCAACGTTTGAGGATGTTTTCAAAAGCTTGAAGGAAGACCCCACGGCAGTTGGCGTGCTGGCCATTGAAAACACTATTGCCGGCTCCCTGCTGCATAACTATGAGCTGTTGCGCTCGTCGGGGACCACAATCGTCGGCGAACACAAGCTGCACATATCCCACTGCATCTGCTGCCTGCCCGATGACGACATTGACACGATCACCGAAATCCACTCTCATCCTGTTGCACTCATGCAGTGCCGCGAGTTCCTTGCCGCCCATCCGGACATCAAGCACGTTGAGGCCGAGGACACTGCAGGGTCTGCAAAGATGATTGCCGAGCAGCAGAAGCACGGCTGGGCAGCTATTTGCCATGCCGAGGCAGCCAGGCTGTATGGTCTTAAGGTTATAGAAGACCATATTGAAGACAACAAACACAATTTCACACGCTTTCTCGTTGTCAGCAATCCTAACAAGGCCGACCTGCTGCGTCCGCTGACGGAGGCCAACAAGTCGAGCATCGTCTTCTCGCTGCCCCACGAAGAAGGCTCGCTGAGCCACGTGCTTGCAATACTGTCGTTCTACAAGATTAACCTTACAAAAATACAGTCGTTGCCGATTATCGGCCGCGAGTGGGAATATTTGTTCTACGTGGATGTAATGTACGACGACCTGACGCGCTATCGTCAGTCCATCGATGCCATCATTCCGCTTACCCGTGACTTTAAGATTCTTGGAGAGTATAAGGAGGGGAGACAGACAAATTAATAAAGAATAATAACAAAAATATATGGAAACAGCTACGAAAGCAAGTAACCAAAACCCCTCCATCGGGGAGGGCTTGGGTGGGCATTTTACTCCCGCCGACAGATTAAGTTTAGTACAGGAGTATTATTTCAGCAGAAAGCTAAAGGAGGTTGCCCAGCTGAACGCCGAGGGCAAGGACATTATCTCCTTGGCCATCGGCAGCCCCGACATGCCGCCCTCGGAGCAGACAATAGAAAAGCTCTGCCAAGTGGCTCACGAACCCTCTGCACACGGCTATCAGCCTACTATGGGTACCCCCGAGCTGCGCAAGGCAATGTCGTCGTTCTACAAGCGTTGGTATGATGTGGACGTCGATCCGCAGACAGAAGTCCTGCCGTTCATCGGCTCCAAGGAGGGCATTCTGCACGTCACGCTGGCACTGGTAAACCCAGGCGACCAGGTGCTGGTGCCAAATCCAGGCTATCCCACGTACACTTCGCTCAGCAAGCTGCTGGGAGCCGAAGTGGTCTACTACAACCTCCTTGAGGACAACGGCTGGCAGCCGGACTTTGACGCCATAGAGCGCATGGACCTCAGCAGAGTCAAAATACTCTGGACGAACTATCCCAACATGCCGACTGGTGGCCGCGCCCGGCGAGAGACTTACGAGCGTCTGGTGCGCTTTGCCAAGGAACACGGCATTGTTGTCGTCAACGACAATCCCTATAGCTTCATTCTCAGCGAGGAACACCTGTCGCTGCTTCAGATACCGGGTGCCAAGGACTGCTGCATAGAGTTCAACTCGATGTCGAAGTCGCACAACATGCCCGGATGGCGTGTCGGCCTCTGTGTATCAAACGCTGAGTTCATCTCATGGATACTCAAGGTGCAGTCAAACATCGAGAGCGGCACGTTCCGCGGCATCCAGCTTGCTGCTGCCGAGGCCTACAACAACAGCGACGAGTGGCACCGCGTGGCCAACATTGAGCGCTATGCTGCCCGCCGCAAGTATGCCGAGCAGATAATGGACGTCCTCGGCTGTACGTACGACAAGAGTCAGGTTGGCATGTTCCTCTGGGGCAAGATACCCGACGGCTATAAGAATGTGGAAGACCTCACAGAGCGAGTACTCCACGAGGCACGCGTCTTCATTACTCCCGGCTTTATCTTCGGAAGCAACGGCGAGCGATACATCCGCATCTCACTGTGTGCCAAGGAAGAGAAAATACAGCAGGCATTAGAAAGAATCAAAAACCTAAAGGCCACCCAAGGGATGAATGTCTGAATAGATGAAAAGGGCAGGCTATGTATCGCGGAAATAAACATAATTAAAATAATAACAACACTAAAAAAAAGGAGCACCCGTTATGTAAACAGACATCCCTCCCTTGGGGAGGGCTTGGGTGGGCTTACTATGGAATTAGATTTACAACCCCTGAACTTACCGAGTGACAATGAACGCCCCTTCGTGATTGCCGGCCCATGCAGTGCCGAGACCGAGGAGCAAGTGATGACTACTGCCCGTCAGCTGGCCCTGAAGGGATGCCATAACTTCCGCGCCGGCGTGTGGAAGCCGCGCACCAAGCCAGGCGGCTTCGAGGGCAACGGCGAGAAGGCTCTGCCATGGATGAAGCAGGTGAAGGAGGAAACCCACATGCTCATTTCCACCGAGGTGGCAACGCCCGAGCATGTTGAGCTGGCGCTGAAGTACGACATGGACATTCTCTGGATAGGCGCACGCACAACGGCCAACCCATTTGCCATGCAGGCTCTGGCCGATGCGCTGAAAGGCATCGACGTGCCTGTGTTTGTCAAGAACCCCGTCAATCCAGACCTTGAGCTGTGGATAGGTGCCATGGAGCGCCTTAACCAAGCCGGCATCAAGCGCCTTGGAGCAATCCACCGCGGCTTCTCCAGCTTCGAACAGAAGATTTATCGTAATGCTCCTATGTGGCAGATTGCCATCGAGTTACACCGCAGAATTCCTGAGCTGCCGATAATCTGCGACCCATCGCACATTGGCGGTCGTCGCGAGCTTATTGCCCCGCTCTGTCAGCAGGCTATGGACTTGGGCTTCGACGGTCTCATCGTTGAGAGCCACTGCGACCCCGACAAGGCGTGGAGCGACGCCAAGCAACAGGTAACTCCAGAGGTTCTCGACTATATTCTCTCGCTGCTCATTGTCCGCGACGAGAATGCCACCAACGAGGGCATCATCCAGATGCGCAAGCAGATCGACGACATCGACAATCAGCTGATGGACCTTCTTGCAAAGCGCATGGGTGTGTGCCGCGAGATTGGCAACTACAAGAAAGCCCACAACATGACTGTGCTGCAGGCCTCGCGCTACAATGAAATCCTTGAGAAGCGTGGCGTTCAGGGTGCGCTGACAGGCATGTCGCCGGAATTCGTTGCCAAAGTCTTCGAGAGCATCCACGAAGAGTCTGTCCGCCAGCAGATAGAGATTGTCAACAAGTGAAATAAAAAAATTATCTCTGCGAGTTACAAAATTATCTTCGTAAGATATTTTCGTAACATGCAGAGATATTTTCGTAACATGCAGAGATAATTTCGTAACTCGCAGAGATAATTTTGTAAGTTATAGGGATATTGTCTTGAATGTTAATTATCCGTTGCCGTTTGAGGGGATGGTCAGGCGGACGGTGTGTCCGTATTTTCCGTGAATGACCTCAAGGCGTGCGCCAATGCTTTCAGCCCACTGCTGCATGGTGCGCATTCCGATGCCAGTATTTCTGGCCTGGGTGTTGCCTTCGCTTTCCTCGCCGGCAGCCGGTGTGGCGTCGGTGGCAGCAGCCGGTGTTGCGGCGGTGCTGACGGTGACGGTGGTTTCCCGCAGCTCCTGGTGCATGCCTATGGCTATCGCCGAGGCGTTGCTGTGGCGCAGGCTGTTGGTGACGGCCTCCTGCACAATGCGATATATTGCCAGTGCCTGCTGCTGCGGCATGGCCGACCAGTCGTAGCCTTCTGGGGTTATGCTGCAAGTGATGTCGCAGCTTGTGGCTTCGTTCATTTCGAAGACATAGCTGGCCAGTGCTTCGTTGATTGCCACCGACGAGAATTCCGGCGGCATCAGTCCGTGGCTTACGCGCCTCACCTGTTCGCGGCTCTCGTCCAACAGCTGGAGTGCCTGTCGGGTGTCGCCGTCGCCGCTGAGCTTCATCTGCACTGCCAGCAGCTGATTGCTGACGCCGTCGTGGAGTTCGCGTGCCAGCCGCTGTCGCTCCTCCTCGCGGCCCTCTATATAGCTGCGTGTGGCCTTGCGGCGGTTGACGTGCCGCTGCCAGACGATGAGGGCGGCAAAGGCTGCTGTCAGCAACACTATCGTCAGCAGTACAATGGCGACGGTCCTGTTTTCTTCCGCTTGTTCACTGCTATGTCGTGGCCGTGCGGCCTCGGCAGCAGGCTTTGTGACAGCAGTCGTTGTGTCGGCAGGTGTCGTGGCTGCTACGGCAGCTTTTTTTGTGGCTATGGTGGTGTCGCTGCGTGAAGACTGCTCCATGCCCAGCAGCTTCTCGTTGACGCCCAGTTCCAGCAGGTATGTGGCAGCCATCAGCGTCATGTCCTTGCTGCCGAGGGCCTTGGCATCGTAGAAAGCTTCCGTCAGCAGCTGCTTGGCACGCTCCTTGCCCACGGCGTCCGTCAGCAGTCCTCCGAGAGCCAGCAGGGCCTTGGTGCGCGTGGCCTTGTCGCCGTGCATGGCAATCCATGGCAGGGCATGCGCGGCTGCACTGACGGCCTCGGTGCGCCTGTTGGTCTTCTCGCTGATGACGGCCAGCTGCACATACATCGACACGCACAGGCTGAGCCACTGCTGCGTGCCGCCGTCGACGGAAGCCTTCAGCCACGAGCCTTGTTCGCAGACGGAGGTGCCTGCTTGCAGTTCCTTGATAGCTTCGCCGGCACGCCCCTTGGCCAGCAGACATGCGGCACCCTGTGAGTGCAGGCTGACCATGGCCTGGCGGCTGTGCAGACTGTCGGCCAGCGGCATGAGGCGCCGCACGTCAGACAGTGCAGAGTCGGTCTGCTGCTGGCGTATAAGCACCGCCACACGGCTTATGCCGCCCCACAGCGTGCTGTCGGCAGTGCCGGCGCCGGCCTGAATGCATGTCATGCTCAGCAGGATGGCTGTCAGTAAGGTTCTCAACATATTTGTTTTTATGACTTTTGCCACTTTTCCGTTGTGGCTCTCCGTCGTTTCACGCCGCAAAAGTAATAAATAATTCTCCCTGCCAAGCGAAAAAAGCAGAAAATAGTGGTTTTCCACTATTGTTTTTTTTGGAATAATCCTCTACTTTTGCAATGTTTATATGTTTTGATTTTACATAAACACTTCTAATAAATACAAACATGAAAAAGAACAATCTTTACTGTTTCATTGCCGTAGCAGCACTGATGGCACTCACGGCATGTGGCGGCGGAAAGACCGCTCAGAACGCAAACGACGACGAAGCATCAGACAGCACTGAGCAGGCTGCATCCAGCTACGAGGCTACTGGCGAGCTGGGACTCTTTGAGCTTCGCGGCCCCGTGAAGTCGTGCAAGCTGACAGCCCGCTGGGGCAACACCATCACCAGGACATTCGACGAGAAAGGCATGTGGCTGACCATTGACGGCAAGAAAATCAGCAGCTTCTACGGTCACGGCATCAAGCGCGACGACAAGGGACGCATCGTCAGCGGCATGATGGACTCGGCAGAAAACAAGGAAGAGTACACCTACAACGACAACGGTACGGTGGCCAAATACTCCCTGGCATACTACGATACGACGGAGGAAGATGAATATACATACGACAGCGACGGCAACCTTGTCAGCAAGCACGTCGAGGAAGGCGGCATGGAGGCCGAAGACCCATATACGGAGACATACGAAGTGGTGGAAAGCGACAGTCACGGCAACTGGACAAAGCGCACCGTCACCGTCGGTGGCCAGAAGAGTACCGAGACACGCCAGATAACGTATTACGAATAACCATAACACTATTATTACAATGAAGAAAGCATTATTATCAGCGGCCTTTGCTGCCGTCATGTTATTGACAATGGTATTAACCTCTTGCAGCAGCGACTCGACTCCCTCCGGAGTAGTGAAGAGCTACTACAGCTGCATGAAGAGCGGCGACGTGGAGAAGGCTGTGGGCTATCTGAACGTCGACGAGGAGCGTGCCGGCCAGCTGGCAGCCAGCTACAGGCGCATGCTTGAAGGCGGCGGCGCAAATGCCGAGCTGTACCAGAACGGCAACATTAGCATAGAGTCCGAGGAAATCAACGGCGACGAGGCCGACGTCATGGTTGGCATAGAGATTGAGGGAATGGAAATGGGACAGCCCATGCACCTCGTGAAGGTTGACGGAAAGTGGAAAATAGATGAGTAGCAGGACATGAATAGAGCATATAACATGGGCAGGCTCAGCATGACAGTGCTGGCTTGCCTCTGTCTGTGCCTGACAACTAATGCACAGACAAAGAAACGCACACCGGTCACAGGAGCCAGAAAAACGCAGACGGCTGCTCAGCGCAGCTCTTCGGCCACGGCAGCAAAACCAAAGGTGTGCCACTTTGCAGCATATAGCGGACAGAAGGCTAAGTCGGCCTTTGTCGACGACAGTCTGCTCTTCTACGTCGAAAGCGGTAACAACAATGCCGTGATGGCCATCAGCTGCACAACGGGCAAGAAAATCACCGTCATCGACGGCATTGAAGGCGTCTACGAGGGTGTGCGTCCGCGCATCGGCAGCGTAGTCATCTGCGGCGGACACCTGTTCTACGAATTGGAGAAGGAAGATGGTATCTACATATTCGACGGTGCCACCAAGCGCACGGAGAAAATACCCAACTCCATGTATCTGGCTGCTGCAAACGAACGATACATGCTCTTCAGGGCCTTGGGGCATGACTGCAGGGCATACGACCTGTGGGACATGCAGACTCTGAAAGGCATGAAGTGGTACAAGTCGGACCAGATAAACGACGGCAAAGTACACATTGCACGCGATGCCAGCTTCTGGTTCTTCGAGATGAAGTCGATAATGGCCGAGAACAACCAGACCATCAATCCCTTCGGCGTCACACGGCAGACGCAGGACGGCACACAGACTTTCTTCAGCCTCTCCGACCAGAAGTACATTGCCGAAAACGGACTGCGCAGCGGTGGCAATGAGACATTCAAGCAGGTGGGCGACTACCTCTACTATGCCATAGGCCGCAGGGTGTACCGCATAAACATGATGGACGCACAGCCACGGTGGGAAGAGTTTGCCAAGATGCCGCCTACGCAGGACAGCCAGTTCCAGTGGATATGCCCCACACCGCAGGGCGCCATGCTTACCGCCAGCCCAACAGGCTCGACGGGCATGAAGCGCACAATACAGTACTGGAAGCCGGGGGCATACGACAGTCCGACGGACATTGCAGTCGATGAAATCCCCACAGGCTTCAGCGAGTATGCCTTCAGGAATATCATGCCCTCGCTGTGCAGAGGCAACGGCGACAACTTCGGCAACTTTGTGCTTACGGAGAAAAACGGCGGCGACATATATATCTACAACCCTATAGACATTCAGGGCTACAAGACGTCGCGCGGCACTATTGTCAAGCAGGTCAAGAAATAGGACTGTGCGCCAGACATTCTGAAAACCAATATCTGGAACATCAAAATCATGGGAATCCGCTATTGCAGATTCCCATTTTTTGTATAATTTCGCGACAAGAAAAAAATATGGCCTGCGAATGAACGATAATAACGCGGAATTTACTACCTTTGCAAAAGCAATAGATAAAGGAAAGCGTTTAGTGCTTATCTCCAGACTGATGAATCTCGACACATCATCAACAAATGGAAGATGGAATAAGTGCGACGTTCTCCCCTTTGTGTTGAATTATACTCACGTATGTTCACATAATAGGGGCGTGGGCCGTTCTCTTATCCTCTTCAAAGGCAGTCGAGAGCCTATCAGTGGGATACAGTGGAGCTGTTCGCGCCTTTTTGTATGCTATATATATAATAATGTGTGGTGGTTAGCACAAAGAAGAAACCTGAAATGAAATCCGACTATATATTGAGCCAACTGTCGCTGGCCATCGTCGACGACCATGAGGTGGTGCAGGAAGGCCTGATGAGCTATATGCTGAAGAACGGCGTGGGATACGTGGAGACTTTCTCCAACGGCAAGGCGCTGACTGACAGGATGGACGTGAAGAAGTTCGACGTCTATATCGTGGACGTGGAACTGCCGGACATGGACGCAGCAGAGCTGATTGACGAAATACGCGCCAGGCACGGCGAGGCAAAGATAGTCGTCAACACCATGCACGAGGAACTGCTCGTCGTGAGGCGCATGAACGACAAGATGGTCGACGGCGTTGTATACAAGTCGGACCGCATGGAGCAGCTCTTAGAGGCTGTGGCAACAGTGGCCGCAGGCGGCAAGTACTACAGCGGCCGCTTCCGCAAGATGACCAACAGCCTGAACGTGCAGAACGTGATACTCAGCAGCAGGGAGGTGGAAGTTCTCAAAGCTATTGCCGCAGGACTGTCGACCAAAGACATTGCCCGCCAACTGTTCATATCGGAAAACACCGTGGAGACGCACCGTCAGAACCTCTTCTCAAAGCTTAAGGCCCACAACATGGCCAACCTTATTGTAAGGGCCATTGCCTGCGGATACTTGAACCCCAACGAAGTAAACTGATAATCAACTAATCATACTTATTATGAAAAAAGCATTATTCTTGTCATTCATCATGCTGCTTATGTGTTCATTGCATATGTCGGCACAAGAGACGGTTACCGTAGTTAATGACGACGGCATAAAGATTGAATATGAATTTAACGCCGCACACACGGCTGTTTTTGTCGGGGCTGTATCTAGAATTGCCAGCGGTAGGGTTGTTGTCCCGTCGCAAATAGCTGTCGGTCAGTCTGCAGATGGCACAGATGTCGTATATCCAGTGGAAGGCATAGGACGTAGAGCTTTCTATTATTGCTACAACTTGGTGACGGTTGAACTGCCCGGCAGCATAACTTATATAGATACAGAAGCTTTCAGAAAATGTACGAGCCTGGCTTCCGTAGCTCTGCCGGAAAGTGTAGACAGCTTGGGAGACTATGTCTTCCAGGAATGCACAGGACTGACAAGCCTTGACTTGGGTAAAGTGAGGAAAAAAGGTAAAGACATTGTCAACAAATGTTCAAACCTTGAGTCTGTGTATGCCTCAAACATTGAGCAACTTTTTGAAATTAGTGTAGGGAAAGCACTGAAATTGTATGTAGAAGGCAAACTTCTTACCAGTGTCATTATTCCAGAAGGTGTGAAATACGTTCGCAGTGGGTTTGAATATTTGAATCTTGACACAGTCAGTTTGCCTAAGTCGATGGAAAGCATGTATGGTTTTGGAGGAACGAAAATAAAGAAGTTGCTTTGTTATGCCACTACTCCGCCCTTGATATATAGTAGTTTAGCAGAGGGAAATAGCGAGGCGTTAGTATTTGTCCCACGCGATACTAAGGAGATTTATAAAAAAGACAATGATTGGAATATATTCAAATTTATAATTGAGATGCCTGGCGAGGCATTAGTGGCCGACACCGTTACGGTGGCAGAGGCCGGCGGCCTGCAGATGGCTCTGGCGGAACTGGAGAACACCGATGTAAGGAGCCTTGTAGTAAAGGGATGGCTGAATGCTGCCGACATCGCTCTGATTAGGGCGCGCGAAGGACGGCTGTCCTCTCTCGAGGAACTTGACCTAAAGGATGTAACGCTGGTGCCGGGCGACGAACCGTATGCTGTATTAACGCATATGTCCGACGGCAGCTGGACTCCGTACGTCCACCGCTTCTATATTTCCACAGAGAACAAGGATTCTCTTTGGTCGGACGGCAATGGGTGGACATCGTCCACATACGAGGAGCATTACTGCAATAACCTCGCCATGGCTTTCTACAACATGCCGCTAAGACGAGTCGTGCTGCCGGCAGGACTGACAGAAATAGGGTGGGGAATGTTCAGCAAATGCACAAAGCTTGAGAGCGTTGAAGTCTCACAGCCTGTCACGGCTGTTGGCAAAGATGCGTTTAGAAACTGCGAAAGCCTGCTGTACGCACCAGACCTCAGCAACGTGACATCCCTTGGCAAATATGCCTTTCACCAATGTACATTGCTACAGGTTCTGGATGACGATGGCAGAATTACACTGGGCAGACTGGACACCATTCCTGAAAAAGCCTTTAGCTATTGTAGTGCACTGAAAAGAATAGATTTGCAAGAGGGACTGGTGGTTGTCGAGCAAAACGCTTTTAGTTCAAGTGGCTTGACAGGAGTAAGACTTCCCTCTACGGTGGGGGAAATTGGCGAGGATGCTTTTTCTTCCTGCTCGGCTCTTGAAACGATAGAAATTCCCAGCAGTCTGATGCGCATACATGTATATGCTTTCAGATACACGCCATGGTTTAATAACCTGCCGGAAGTTGGCGGTGTTAAATATGCCGGTAATGTTGCCATGGCATGCGACGATGCTCAAAATCTGATTATCCGTGAAGGAACGACAGCCATTGCCGATGACTTCTATGAGAATTTCGGAAGGCGTAACAATGGTCTGACTGAATATCCGTCTTACGTGGAACTGCCATCAACATTACGATATATTGGCACGTCAGCATTCAAATATGCACCGTTGTCGACGATAGTAATCCCTGAGGGAGTGGAAAAAATATCGGAAAGTGCGTTTTATGGCTGTAGCAAACTGGTGCGAGCCACATTGCCAACGACATTGAAAGTGTTGGGCCAGTGGTCGTTCTCTCATTCTGCATTGGAGACTGTCAGCATCAGCGGCGTTGAAACTATTAGGGAGTATGCCTTTAATAGTTGTAGCAATCTGATGCGAGTTGAAATAGGACAGGGCGTTCGTAGTATAGGGTATGAGGCTTTTGAGGACTGTATCACCTTGCAGTATGTAAAATTCTCTGAAGGGCTTGACAGCATCGGACGGTCAGCTTTTTCAGGATGCACGAAACTAAAGGAGATTAAACTGCCAGAAAGCATCAGAATTCTTGAAGACAATGCGTTTTATAGAATTCCCATCACAGAGATAGAACTGCCGAAAAATTTGGAGTCGTTTGGCAACAACCAATATAATTACGGCTACTATGGGCCTTTCAGTGGGTGTCAGCAGTTGGCGAAGATAGTCTCGCATGTCAAGGAACCATTTGGCATAGCATATCATGCATTCGAGAATAGCATATTCCAGAATGCTACGCTCTACGTTCCCAAAGGGACGAAGGATGTCTACAGCATTACAAATTATTGGAGTCTCTTCGCCAACATCGAAGAGTTTGGTGAAGACAATGCAATTAATGCGACATTGGCCGACAATTCTATGCCAAGAGAGTTCTTTACCCTCAGCGGTCAGAGAAGCAATGGCGGCCGTGGCTTGAACATAGTGCGTTACAGGAACGGAAAGACAGGAAAAGTTGTTATACGATAACCTTGTTTTTTAAACTATCATAAAATTTAAGGTGCAGATAAGCACAATCTCATGCAAAACTCGTACTTTTGTCAGTAATATGCTTAATAAGTAAAAACTATATTACTATTACATAATTATGAAGGTATTATTGATTAACGGCAGCCCACGCAAGAAGGGAAACACTTTCCTTGCGCTGAGCGAGGCTGCAAAGACTCTGGAACAGCAGGAGATTGAAACTGAGATTGTGCATATTGGCACGAAAGCCGTCCGTGGCTGTATTGCCTGCGGCCAGTGCAAGATTAAACAGTTAGGACGATGCGTGTTCGACGATGACGTGTGCAACCGCATTTCGGAGAAACTTGACACGGCTGATGCGCTTATCGTCGGTTCGCCAGTCTATTACGGCCAGCCCAATGGTTCTGTGCTTTCACTCGTTCAGCGAATGTTTTTCTCGGCAGGGGAAAAGGTTGAGAACAAGCCGGCCGCAGCCGTCTGCGTCTGTCGTCGTGGAGGAGCCACCGCCGCATATCAGACGATGAACATGCCCTTCCAGATGATGAACATGCCAGTTGTCACGTCTCAATACTGGAACATTGTCTATGGTCGCGAGGAAGGGCAGGCCGCTCTTGATACAGAGGGTATGCAGACTATGCGCACGATGGCTAACAATATGGCCTGGCTGCTAAAGAAAATTCATGCCGATGGCAATCCCGAATATCCAGAGCGTGAGCAGTGGCAGCCAATGCACTTTATCAGATAACAGACTACAGTTGACAGATAGATAGAATTTATCCCCAAACGATTGCACGTTTGGGGATATTTTGCTAATGATATTAACCGAACAGATTGCTATTTTACGACGATTTTCTTTCCTTTATAGATATAGATACCGCCGTGGGTAGGCTTGCTCTGAATACGTGTCCCCTGCAAGGTATACCAGTCTGAAATTGTTGATGTCGGTTGTCTCAATTTCTCTATACATTTAAAATAATATTTGCATTATATTGGCAAAGATAGACAAACTTTCCAAATAATGAATGTAAAACGAGAAAAAGTTTCAGAATTATGCAATTTAGTTTTTATTTAGTTTTTATCTTTGCAGCGATATTCCTATGTTTCTTTATGTATGTATTGAAATATGGGTATTGAAATAGCAAATATATTGAAAACAAACTAAATAAGTCGAATGAGGAAATCTGTTTTTGGATTATTGATGGCGGTCATCGTACTGTCAGCCAACGCTCAGAATGAAATGAGTATTGAACAAGGTGTTTTTGAACCTTCATGGGAGTCGCTGTCGGCCAACTATCAGGCACCGCAATGGTTTGCTGATGCGAAGCTTGGAATTTGGGCACACTGGGGGCTGCAGTGTGTACCAGAGGCCGGCGACTGGTATGCTCGCTCCATGTATCAGCAAGAGCAGGGAAAATACCTCGAGCACTGCCGTCGCTACGGTCACCCCTCGGAATTCGGCATGATGGACTTCATTCCGATGTGGAAGGCTGAGAAGTTTGATCCTGAGGCATTGGTAAAGCTCTATAAGGAAGTTGGCGCACGTTACTTCGTATGCATGGCCAACCATCATGACAATTTCGACAACTACAACTCGCGCTATCAGCCCTGGAACTCAGTCAATATGGGACCTAAGCGCGACATCGTGGGTGAATTTGAGAAGGCTGCCCGACAGAACGGTCTGCGCTTTGGCGTTAGCAACCACTCAGCCCATGCCTGGCACTGGTTTCAGACGGCTTACGGCTACGATGCCACGGGCGGGAAGGCTGGCGTGCGCTATGATGCATGGAGCCGAACCAAGGAAGACGGCAAGGGCAAGTGGTGGGAAGGTTACGACCCACAGCAGTTTTATGGTGGCTACAACATCGTCATTCCAAGCGGTTTTACCAGTGTCGATTCGATGGCCCGGTGGCATCAGGCCAATGACCGTGTATGGACAGAACGTATTCCTGAGATGAATCCGCAGTTTGCCAAGAACTGGTTCCTGCGCTGCAAGCAGCTGATAGATGACTATCGTCCCGACTTGCTCTATTTCGATGACGAACACGACCTGCCAATGGAACATTATGGCTTGGAGATTGCTGCCCACATGTATAACCAAAGTATGCGCATGAACGGAGGCAATAACGAAGCTGTCATAAACAGCAAGCGGCTCACTGAGGAACAACAGAAGGGAGTGGTGATGGACTGCGAGCGCGGTGCCTTTGCCGACATTTCGCCGCGTCCTTGGCAGACCTGCATGTGCATAGGCTCATGGCACTACAATCGTGGACTTTACGAGAAAGGACAATACAAGACGGCAGAACGTATCATCAAGACCTTTGTCGACATTGTCAGCAAGAATGGCAACTTGCTGCTCAACATCCCAGTGCGTGGTGATGGCAGCATCGACGAAAAGGAACGGGCTTTCCTTGCTGAGTTCAAGGCGTGGCTCGATGTCAACGGCGAGGGTATCTTTGGCTCGCGTCCTTGGAAAATATATGGTGAAGGTGTGGTAAAGACCTCAAATTCCGGATCGTTCCGGAATAACGAGAAGCTTCAAGAGTCGCTAAGTGAAAAGGATGTCCGCTTTACCCAGAAGAACGGCACCATATATGCTTATGTACTTGGCTTCCCCACCACCGAAACAGTCACCATCAAGGCTCTTGGCCGTAAGTCGGCTCAGATGAGCGGCAGGAAAATCAAGAGAGTACGGCTTTTAGGGTGCGACAATAAGGTTGTCTTCCGACAGGCCAACGATGCACTTTACATCACCATGCCCAACATCAAGAACACAGGGAAGGCCATTTGCTTTACAATTATGTAATGGTTGAGCGCGAGAAACAGGCAGTCTTCAAAGCTGCGATATGAGACTCTAAAATTTTTTCAGAATATCTTTTCCTAAAATTTGGAGATTAAAAAGAAAACGATTACTTTTGCACTCGATTTCAAAGAATGTCTATAGCAAGCTTGGCTTCTTTGCTTTCGGCCAGTCGAAGGTGTTCGATGGTTTTCATTTAATTGGAAGGTTGGCAGAGTGATCGATCGCGCTGGACTCGAAATCCGGTATACCCTTTTCGGGTATCGGGGGTTTGAATCCCTCACCTTCCGCAGCTGATGATAAAATGGAAAGCTTAGTAGGCTTTCCATTTTATTTTTTCAAATAAAATAACATGCAGAGATAATTTTGTAAGTCATTGAGATAATTTTGTAAGTCATTGAGATAATTTTTTATCTTACGGAGATAATTTCGTAACATGCAGAGATAATTTCGTAACTCGCAGAGATAATTATTCGGGACTTGCAAGGCCCTCTTTTTCTCTTTATGATTTTTTTGTGGTAAGACAAACCACCAAACGAGAGCTTTAACATAAAAAAAAAAACGCCTCACAGTGTGTTGTGAGGCTTTCTGTTTGCTTAGAGGTGCCTAGCAGATTCGAACTGCTGTAGACGGTTTTGCAGACCGTTGACTAAGCCACTCATCCAAGGCACCAGGTCTTTTAAGCGAGTGCAAAGGTAAGATAATTATTTCTAACCTCCAAATTTTTTTCTTTTTTTATTTCCTCAATTTTAAAGAATTGCGCGTAGGGGAGGCTTGGGGCAGGTTCCGCAGTCCTCGCGGCAGGAACTGACGGCTTGCAGGTTATGTCTTGAGCTTGCGCAGAAGCAGCTTGTTGATGGCCTGTATTTTCCGCCCGCTCTTCTGTATGTCGTCGCGAATGTCCTCGCGTACATTATTTATATTATTAAAGAGGTCGCTGAAAGCATTTAGGAACTGGTTCGGCTGTCCGCTGTCTTCCTTGGCATCAGGGTTGACGACAATGTTTATGCCAAGGTGTTCTATATGCACGTCAATGTCGCTGTTGGTCATGATGGGGTCGCCGTCGTAGTGTATGGCTCCCGGCGTAGACCTGTGTATGTGTATGCTTTCCGTGCGGAAGGTCTTGATTTTCGAGTTGGTCGTCAGCGTCTTCAGAAACAGGTCGGCGGCAATCTGCGGAGCCTCAATGGCGTTGAACGGCTCCATGATGATGACGTCCATCTTGCCGTCCTTCATAGTTGCCCCTGGTGCTATGTATGCGTTGTTGCCATATTGTGAGGCGTTGGCACAGGCTATCAGGAAAGCCTTGTACTGCACGGTCTGGCTGTCGTCGGTTATCTCATAGACTTCCGGCTTGTATCTGAGGCCTTCGCGCAGCACGTTCTCTACGTAAGTGATTGGGCCGCGTTTGCCGGACTCAGCGAATTTCAGCGAGATAAATGCGTCGAAGCCCATGCCACACGTGCAGAAAAATGGAAGTCCGTTGACAACTCCGTAGTCGAACTGCTCGGTTTTGCACTCCTTGATGATGGCCAGTGCGCGCCGCGTGTCCATCGGAATGCAGAGGTGGCGCGCCAGCCCGTTGCCGGAGCCGCAGGGGACGATGCCCAGTGCAGAGTGGGTCTTTACGAGGGCGCGTGCCACTTCGTTGACCGTGCCGTCGCCTCCCACGGCGACAATGATGTCGTCGCCGCAGGCCGCCTGCTGTCGTGCTATCGTCTCTGCATGCCCAGAATGCTCTGTATAGAATATGGCTGTCTGAAAGCTGTCGCTGTCAAACGTTTCCTCAATAGCCTTGGGCATTTCCTTCTTGGAAGTTGTCCCGGAGATGGGGTTGATGATAAAGGAAATTCGCTTTTTCTCAGTCATAAACGTTGCAAATATACGAATAAATAGCCAAAATGCAGCACTATGTGGAATAAAAAATACGCAAAGAGATTAAAAGATTGCTTTTTTTTTGCTGTTTATCAAAAAGTTTGTAACTTTGCGGTCTGAACTATAGAAAAATGTAGTGGAAAGCCACTATACCTATAATTATTATGGGACAATTACAAGAAAGATACAAACACTATCGTGAGCCTCAGAAATACATGGAGGCCGACGTGTATCCCTATTTTCGCGCCATTGAGGGCAAGCAGGGCACCGAAGTGGAAATGGGAGGTCACAAAGTTTTAATGTTCGGCTCCAATGCCTATACTGGACTGACAGGCGACCAGCGCATCATTGACGCGGCAAAGGCTGCTCTCGACAAGTATGGCTCAGGATGTGCCGGCAGTCGCTTTCTGAACGGCACGCTTGACTTGCACGTGCAGTTGGAAAAGGAAATTTCTGAGTTCATCCACAAGGACGACTGCCTCTGCTTTTCCACAGGCTTCTCTGTAAACCAGGGCGTGTTGGCTATGGTGGTTGGCAAGGACGACTACATCATCTGTGACGACCGCGACCATGCGTCTATTGTCGACGGCCGTCGCTTGTCGTTTGCGCGCCAGCTGCATTACAAGCACAACGACATGGCCGACTTGGAGCGTGTGCTTCAGAAGTTGCCCTATGAGGCAATAAAGCTGATAGTTGTCGACGGCGTGTTCTCCATGGAGGGCGACTTGGCAAATCTGCCAGCCATCGTTGAACTGAAGCATAAGTACAACTGTTCTATAATGGTAGACGAGGCTCATGGTATCGGCGTCTTTGGCGACCATGGACGTGGCGTCTGTGACCATTTCGGGCTGACAGATGAGGTAGACCTGATTATGGGTACTTTCTCAAAGTCATTGGCGTCTATTGGCGGATTTATAGCCTCCGACAGCGACACGATAAACTTCCTGCGCCACACATGCCGCACATACATATTCTCGGCGTCAAACACGCCGGCAGCTACTGCAGCCGCCCTTGAGGCACTGCATATCCTGCAAAAGGAGCCGGAGCGCATAGAGGCCCTTTGGAAGGTAACCAACTATGCCCTGAAGCGCTTCCGCGAGGAGGGCTTTGAGATTGGCGACACCGAAAGCCCCATCATTCCGCTGTATGTGCGCGACGTGGAAAAGACATTCCTTGTGACGGCTCTCGCCTTCAAGGCTGGCGTCTTCATCAATCCTGTCATTCCGCCAGCTTGCGCACCGCAGGATACTCTCGTGCGCTATGCGCTGATGGCTACGCACACCGAGGAGCAGGTTGACCGCTCGGTAGCCGCATTGAAGAAGATTTTCCAGGAGCAGGGTATAATCAAGTAATTGCGAATTGGTAATCGATAATTGAGTGTTGGCAATGCATGTGAGGCGCAAAAGCTGCCAAGACTGCTAAACAATGTTAATTATCATTTGTCGATTATCAATTCTAAATATTAATTCTTACCTTTGCACTCGCAAATTTGAAACGAGGTGTAGCGCAGTTGGTAGCGTTCCTGGTTTGGGACCAGGCTGTCGCAGGTTCGAGTCCTGTCACCTCGACAAATTTAAGAGTTTCCGGCCAAATCAGCTTTGGCCGGAATTTTTAATTCACAGCTTATGAAGACAGTCCTACTGCAAGTTGGCAGAACAGCCGACAGCCATTTCTCGACTCTTATTGACGGATATGTGAAGCGCATTGGCCACTATTTGTCTTTTGAGGTGGCTACTATTGCCGAACTGAAGAACACGAAGAACCTTACAGAGAGCCAGCAAAAGGCTGCGGAGGGCGAGCAGATTCTCAAATTTCTGCAACCGTCTGACACTGTGGTGCTTTTGGACGAGCGTGGAAGTGAATTCAGAAGTGTCCAGTTTTCGGAATGGCTTGTAAAAAAGCAGCAAAACTGCCGTAGGCTGGTATTTGTCATTGGAGGACCTTACGGTTTTTCGCCTGCCGTCTATGACAGGGCCGACGAAAAAATCTGTCTCTCACGAATGACATTCAGCCACCAGATGGTTCGCCTCATATTTGTTGAGCAGCTGTACCGTGCATGCACCATTGTACGCGGTGAGCCATATCATCATGAGTAGGGACTAATCGCCAACGATTGACATTTCCAGGAATTTTCCCTCTTCGGAAATGTAATATTTCCGTGTCTGGAAGAGTTCCGTTCCCGAACTGCCATTTGGAGTGAAATACTCCAGTAGTGTGATTTCGTAGCTGTTGGTGATGAAAAATTCTGAAAAGCTGTGGCCGGAGTCGTTCTTGCGTTCCATTTCCCTGTATTCATAGACGCAAAGCATGTCGTTGGGCTTGTTGCCCTTGTTCATGGTGAACAGGAAGATAGAAGGCTTTGCGTCGCCGTTGGACAGCGAGACGAGGAAAACCTTGTGGTGATTGTGGGAGGGTAGGGCCACAGCGCTGAGAGTGTCGGAGTGTTCGAAACCGAACATCAGGTTAGCGTACGAAGGCATTTTAACGAGCGTGCGTGTCAGTCTGTCTATGTCGCCAGTCGACTGCATAGGCAGGCTGCGCATCTGCAGCGTGTCCAGTAGTAGGTCGTTGCTGCCACTGTTGTCATTCATGCCTGCCTGCCGCTGCAGTTCCTTGACCTGCTCGGCCTTGCGTATGCTGTCAACCATCAGTTCATAATACTGTGCATCGTGCTTTTTCCTGCCGCATGATGCCACGATGGCGATGGCAAGAGACAGGCAGATGTAAACGGCTGTTTTTGTCTTCATGTCGCGAAGTTAAGAAAAAAAAGATACAAAGCAAGTGGTCGGGCTTGTTTTTTAAGAAAAAACTTTTGTGGTTAAGATAATTCTTTGTACTTTTGCAAATTAAATAAGGTGGTATAAATGTGCCACTTAGCACACGCAACACAAAAAACAGCACATTACACAAACATATATTGTTTTAGAATAATAAGAGAATGAAACAAACGGCAATACTGCTTTTGCATTGTCCCGATGAGCAAGGTATTATTTCGGAAGTTACAAGATTTATAACAGACAACAAGGGTAACATCGTCTATCTTGACCAGTATGTTGACAAGCAGGACGGCATGTTCTTCATGCGTATTGAGTGGGAGCTGGATGGATTTGTCATTCCACGCGACAAAATCCTTGAATACATCAATACTCTTTATGCCCAGCGCTACAACATGACCTGCAATCTTTATTTCAGCGACCAGCGTCCACGCATGGCCATCTTCGTCAGCAAGATGAGCCATTGCCTTTACGACCTGCTTGCCCGCTGGAAAGCCGGAGAATGGGAAGTGGATATTCCATGCATCATTTCCAATCACGAAGACCTGCGTTACGTTGCCGAGCAGTTCGGCATTCCGTATCATGTCTGGTCTATCAAGAAAGACCATTCCAACAAGGCTGAAGTGGAAGCCGCTGAAATGGAATTGCTTCGCAAGGAGAAAGTCACGTTTATTGTCCTCGCCCGCTACATGCAGATTATTTCTGACGAAATGATTGCTGCCTATCCCAATCACATCATCAACATCCACCACTCCTTCCTTCCTGCTTTCGTAGGTGCCAAGCCATATCATCAGGCCTGGGAGCGCGGAGTGAAAATCATTGGTGCCACCAGCCACTATGTCACGGCCGAACTGGATGCCGGTCCGATAATTGAGCAGGATGTAACGCGCATTACCCACAAGGACACTCCTGAAAGTCTGGTGCTGAAAGGCAAGGACCTTGAGAAGATAGTTCTTTCCCATGCCGTCTCAAAGCATATCGACAGAAAGATACTTACCTTCAAGAACAAGACCATAATCTTCTCATAGTTGATAGTTCGTTGTCATAGTTAATAGTTCGTATTCATAGTTAACAGTTCTGATTATGAAGTTGGCAATAGTGAAATATAATGCCGGAAACGTCTATTCCGTGGTAAATGCCTTCAAGCGTCTGGGGGTTGAGCCAGTGCTTACGGACAATGCCGACGAACTGCAGCGGGCAGACCGCATTGTATTTCCCGGGCAGGGCGAGGCCAGCAGCGCCATGGCATATCTTCGCGAGCGTGGCCTTGACAAGGTTATCCGTTCGCTCAGACAGCCAGTGCTTGGCATTTGTATCGGTCAGCAGTTGCTGTGCCGCCATTCCGAGGAAGGCGATGTCGACTGCATCGGTGTGTTCGATGCCGACGTCAGGCGCTTCCAGCCCCAGCAGCATGGGGACAAGGTGCCTTGCATGGGATGGAACTCTCTCCACGACCTGAAATCTCCGCTCTATCATGGCTTCGACGCCGGTGAGCCGCCATACGTATATTTTGTGCACAGCTATTACGTGCCTATATGCCAGCATACGATAGCTACGAGCAATTATGTGTTGCCCTATTCAGCATCACTGTGCAAGGATAACTTCTATTCCTGCCAGTTCCATCCGGAAAAAAGCGGTGCTGTCGGCGAAAAAATCCTAAAGAACTTTCTGCAGATATGATAGACATTATACCAGCGATAGATGTTATTGACGGGCAGTGCGTACGCCTTACCAAAGGCGACTACGACAGCAAGACCGTCTACCGCAGCAATCCGGCGGAAGTGGCAGCAGAATATGAGGCTGCAGGCTTGAAGCGCCTTCATGTGGTAGACCTTGACGGCGCGAAGTCGAAACACATTGTCAATCAAAAAGTGCTGTCGGCCATAACCGATGCTACAGGCATTACGGTCGACTTCGGCGGAGGCATAAAGACAGATGCCGACATTGAGACGGCTTTTGCCTGCGGTGCTTCAATGGTTACCATCGGCAGCATAGCCATTACGCAGCCCGAGCTGTTGTTCGGCTGGGTGAAGAAATACGGCCCCGACAAGATTATCCTCGGAGCGGATGTCCGCAATGGCAAGATAAGCATAAACGGCTGGAAAGAAGATTCCGACGTGGAATTGAAGGACTTCCTTAAGAAATATATAGATGCCGGAGTGAGGAAAGTGCTTTGCACGGAAATTTCCAAGGACGGCACACTCACAGGTCCGGCCGTTGGCCTTTACGGGCAGCTTATGCAGGCTTTCCCTGGCATGTATCTCATTGCCAGTGGCGGTGTCTCGTCGATGGATGACATCAAGGCCCTCGACGCAGCAGGCATTCCTGCCGTCGTTGTCGGCAAAGCTATTTACGAAGGGCGGATAAGCCTTCAGGAGTTGAAAGAATACATTAGCAAACAAGGTTGATATGGGACTGGCAAAGAGAATAATTCCCTGCTTGGATGTCAAGAACGGTGAAACCGTGAAGGGTACGAATTTCATTAATTTGAGGAGTGCCGGCGACCCTGTGGAGCTTGCAAAGAAGTATTCAGAGGTTGGTGCCGACGAGCTGGTGTTCCTTGACATTACCGCATCTTTCGAAGGCCGTAAGACATTCCGCGACATGGTTACACGTGTTGCCCAGGAAATCAACATCCCCTTCACTGTCGGTGGCGGCATCAACGAGATGTCCGACGTGGAGCAGCTTCTGTATGCCGGTGCCGACAAGGTCAGCATCAATTCTGCCGCCATCAAGAGGCCAGGACTGATAAATGAAATCACGACACGCTTTGGTTCGCAGGTATGTGTCGTTGCCATAGATGCACGTCTTTCCGACGGCCGCTGGAATTGCTACCTCAAGGGTGGCCGTGAACGTACAGAGCATGACCTTTTTGAGTGGGCTTCCGAGGCTCAGGACCGTGGCGCAGGGGAAATACTGTTTACAAGCATGAACCACGACGGCACCAAGGACGGTTATGCCAACGAAGCTCTTGCCCGCCTTTCCGACACGCTTTCCATTCCCATTATAGCCTCTGGCGGTGCCGGCAAGAGAGAGCATTTCCTCGATGTCTTCCAGACAGGACATGCCGATGCTGCACTGGCTGCCAGCGTGTTCCATTTCGGGGAAATCCCGATACCAGACCTCAAGCGTTATCTCACAGACAACGGCATCAATGTGAGGCTCTGAGGCAATTATTCACCATAACTCATCAACAAGACAGAATATGATAGACTTCAAGAAAATGGACGGCCTGGTGCCTGCAATCATCCAGGATGCCGATACACGGAATGTTCTCATGCTGGGCTTTATGAACGAAGAAGCCTACCAGACCACTTTGTCCACAGGTCATGTTACCTTCTGGAGCAGGACCCGCAAGACACTTTGGACAAAAGGGGAGACCAGCGGTAATTTTCTTAATCTGGTAGACATTAAGGTGGACTGCGACAACGACACACTGCTGGTCAGAGTCCATCCCGAAGGCCCTACATGTCATAAAGGCACCGACACCTGTTGGGGAGAGACCAACGAGGCCCAGCCTCTGGAGTTCCTCGGCGAATTGCAGGACTTCATCAACGAGCGCAAGAAGCAGATGCCCGAAGGCTCATACACCACCAAACTGTTCAAAGACGGTGTCAACAAAATCGCCCAGAAGGTTGGTGAAGAGGCTGTCGAGACTGTCATTGAGGCAACGAACGGCACTTCTGGCAATCTTATTTATGAAGTCTCCGATCTTGTCTACCATCTTATCGTTCTGCTTGCCGAGAAAGGCCTGCGCATTGAAGACGTGGCCACAGAGCTTCACAAGCGTCACGACCCGGACTGGGACAAGAAGCGCCGCATGGCCAAGGCTGCTGGTAAAATGAAATAGTTACATTCACAATAAATTATTATTGTTCAGCATGTTAGTAGACTTCCAAAAAGTAAACATTACCCAAGTTGATGGCACAGAAGTGCTTAGGGATGTTGATTTTCATGTAGACGAAGGAGAGTTTATTTACATAATAGGCCGGGTTGGGTCGGGCAAGAGTTCGCTGCTCAAGAGCATCTACTTTGAGTTAGACGTCGACGAGGCAGAGACAGCCATAGTTCTGAACCACGACCTGCGCGGCCTTAAGCGAAAGTACGTTCCTGCCCTTCGCCGTCAGATGGGAATAATCTTCCAGGACTTCCAGCTGCTTGGCGACAGAACGGTCAGGGAGAACCTGAAGTTTGTTCTGAAGGCCACAGGCTGGAGAAAGACTGCCGACATAGAGGAACGCATCAACGACGTGCTGGAAGACGTCGACATGGCCGACTTTGCCGACCGCTATCCCCATGAGCTTTCCGGCGGTGAGCAGCAGCGCATTGCCGTAGCGCGTGCAATGCTCAACAAGCCCAAGCTGATTATTGCCGACGAGCCGACAGGCAATCTCGACGACGAGACTGCCCGTCAGATTATTGAACTGCTCCGTCAGGTCACGCAGGCTGGGACGGCAGTGGTGATGACAACCCACAACACCTTGCTGCTCGACAGCTATCCGGGCATTGTCTACCGCTGTACGGGCCATCAGCTGGAGGAAATTTCCGGCGACTACAACAAAATGGCCCTTAACAGCGACGACGATGATGACGAGCCGGTCGGCAAGGTAGACTATTCCACTCGTGAAGACCTGTCAATGTAAAGTTAGGAAAGAAATTGAAAAAAACAGTAAATAAATAATAAGCAAGATGAAAGTAATGAAATTTGGCGGTACGTCGGTGGGTTCACCAGACCGCATGAAAGAAGTTGCAAAGCTCGTGACAAAGTCGGGCAATCCAGTATTTGTCGTATTGTCGGCAATGTCCGGCACCACCAATTCGCTGGTAGAAATCTCCAATTATCTTTATAAGAAGAATCCTGAGGGCGCCAACGAAGTCATCAACACTCTTGAACGGAAATATCTTAAGCATATCGACGACCTCTATCAGAAGGCCGAGACCAAGGAAGTCCTTCGCGATTTCCTTACCCACGAGATGAACTATCTGCGCTCATTCACCAAGGAGCTGTTCACCAGCTTCGAGGAGAAGAACATTGTTGCCCAAGGCGAAATCCTTTCCACCACCATGATGGTCAACTACATGCAGGAGAACGGTGTCAAGGCCGTGCTGCTGAATGCCCTCGACTTCATGCGCACCGACAAGAACTCAGAGCCAGACCCCGTATATATTAAGGAGAAGCTTGCCGACGTGATGGAAAAGAATGAAGGCCAGCAGGTCTACATCACCCAGGGCTTCATCTGTCGCAATGCCTATGGCGAGGTTGACAACCTGCAGCGTGGCGGCTCAGACTACACGGCATCCCTGATAGGTGCTGCGCTGGGCGCTGAGGAAATCCAGATATGGACCGACATCGACGGCATGCACAACAACGACCCGCGCGTGGTAGACCACACACAGCCCGTTCACCATCTGCACTTCGAGGAGGCCGCTGAACTGGCCTACTTTGGCGCAAAGATACTCCATCCCACATGCGTGCAGCCTGCCAAGTACGCAGGCATTCCCGTCCGCCTGCTGAACACTATGCAGCCGGAGGCCGAGGGAACTACGATTTCCAACCAGACGGAGTACGGCAAGATAAAGGCCGTTGCTGCCAAGGACAACATCATTGCCATAAAAATCAAGTCAAGCCGCATGCTGCTGGCCACAGGGTTCCTCCGCAAGGTGTTTGAAATCTTCGAGTCTTACCAGACGCCGATAGACATGGTGTGTACGTCGGAAGTGGGCGTGTCAATGTCCATCGACAATTCCGCACATCTTGGCGAAATCGTCGACGAGCTGAAGAAGTACGGCACCGTTACCGTCGACACCGGCATGTGCATCATCTGCGTCGTCGGCGATCTTGACTGGTCTAACATTGGTTTCGAAACCCAGGTGCTTGAGGCCATGAAGAGCATTCCTGTGCGCATGATTTCCTACGGCGGCAGCAACTATAACATATCATTCCTCATCAGGGAAGACGACAAGAAGCGCGCCCTGCAGAGCCTTAGCGACACCCTGTTCAATAAATGAGAAAAGGACACTTCCCGATAGAGAAGTTTGAGCAGATTCAGACTCCTTTCTATTACTACGACACCGACCTGCTGCGCCAGACGCTCGATGCCATCAACGCCGAGGTGCGCAAGCATGAGGGCTACCGTGTGCATTATGCCGTAAAGGCCAATGCCAATCCCAAAGTCCTGCGCGTCATCAGTGCCGCCGGGCTGGGTGCCGACTGCGTCAGCGGCGGCGAAATACAGGCAGCCCTGAAGGCCGGCTTCAAGGCAGACCGGATAGTCTATGCCGGAGTAGGCAAGAGCGACTGGGAGATAAACGCCGGTCTCGACAGCGACATCTTCTGTTTCAATGTCGAAAGCATTCCCGAGCTGGAGGTCATCAATGAGCTGGCTGCCCGGCAGGGCAAGGTTGCCCGTGTGGCTTTCCGGCTGAACCCTAATGTAGGAGCGCACACGCATGCAAACATCACCACAGGCTTGGCAGAAAACAAGTTCGGCATCGACATGTCCGACATGCTGGAGGTGATAGAGCGTGCAAAGGCCATGGCAAACATCAGCGTCGTCGGGCTGCACTTCCACATCGGTTCGCAAATTCTCGACATGGGCGACTTCGAAGCCCTCTGCAACCGCATCAACGACCTTCAGAAAACCCTTGTCAGCCACCAGATAATTCTTGAGCACATCAATGTCGGCGGCGGCCTGGGCATCGACTATCAGCATCCCAACCGCGTCAGCATTCCCGACTTCAAGGCCTATTTCGACACCTATGCCAGCAAGCTGAAGCTGATGTCTGGGCAGACCCTTCACTTCGAGCTGGGCCGCTCGGTGGTAGGGCAGTGCGGCTCGCTGATTACGCGCACACTGTATGTCAAGGAGGGAAAGGTCAAAAAGTTCTGCATAGTCGACGCTGGCTTCACCGACCTCATACGCCCGGCACTCTATCAGGCCTACCACAAGATAGAGAACATTTCCTCCGAGGAGGACGTGCAGGCCTACGATGTCGTCGGCCCCATCTGCGAGTCCACCGACGTCTTTGCCAAGCAGGTCGACATCAACCGCGCCCATCGTGGCGACCTGATAGCCATCCGCTCGGCAGGTGCCTACGGCGAAATTATGGCTTCGCAGTATAACTGCCGCCAGCTGCCAAAGGGATATATGAGCGAAGACCTTTAAACTTTTCCCGAAAATATTTTGCGGTAATCAAAAAAAGCATTACCTTTGCAAACGCTTTCGGGCAAGAGTTTTTTGAAACATCAGCCGATATGGCTCAGTTGGTAGAGCAACGCATTCGTAATGCGTGGGTCGCCGGTTCGAGTCCGGCTATCGGCTCTTGATGCCACGAAAGGGTCAGAAACACAGTTCTGACCCTTTTTCTTTTGCGGAATTAGCTCAGTTGGTAGAGCATTGGCTTCCCAAGCCGAGGGTCGCGGGTTCGAGTCCCGTATTCCGCTCCTTTCCACAGACAATTTTTCTCTTGTAGGCAACAGGCAACTTTATCTCTGTGAGATACAAAATTATCTTACGGAGATATTTTTTTATCTCTGCATGTTACGAAATTATCTCTGCATGTTACGAAATTATCTCTGCAAGATAATTTCATCAGAAATTAACCAGCCTTCTTTTTGCAGAATTCTTCCGTTATTCTTATCTTTGCAGTCAAGTACTGCTTAGGCGTCGTAGACGGCGCAAGGTGCCTCAATGGCGAGACACAAATCTCTGAGCGCAGGGTGGCGGTATGATTTTTGAGGGTAAACAATAACGACATGAGCAGTTATTAGAAGATATAGAAACCTGAGAAATTTCTTAATCTAAGTAGAATAACGATAATTGTGAATGTTCGCGCTTATGGCGTGGACGTCACTTATCATTTATTTGGGCATGCGAGAGCCTCTATATCTGGTAAGAGCGGACACGCTTTTTCCATGTATTAGAGGCTTCGATGCAGACAGGCCCAAAGAGTTCCGATGTGGGAAGACTATGTCCTGTCTACCCGTCTGGAGATTACTTGTGGCGAAGCTCCCTATTTGGTGAGTCGATACGATGCGACTACTGGCGACCCCATCGAATTGCAAAATCGTATTGGACTGCTTGACAGGAAACTATTCCGCAATCCCGAAAAAGCTTCCAGTTCACTAACGCATTTGAAAAGGAGTATCTAAGTTGTATGTCTTGATTAAAAATTGTGGCAAGTTGACGGCTAAAAGAAATAAATGATTACCTTTGCGGAGAATTTCCAACAGTATTCGTTTTTTATATGAAAAGGATTGGAGGTAAATGGAGTTTCTTAAGGCTGTTGCTGATGACTGCAGTGGTCTGTAGCGTCTCTTGCCGAAACCATAATAAGCAGGAACTGAAGCAGACTCCGTGGGGAGCCATTGGTGACACGACGGCTTTGGACGGAACATTCGACTTAGCAGAAATTCAGACTAACGGCGAGCTGATTGCCCTTACGCTGAACGGGCCGGACACTTACTACGAATACAAAGGAAAATTCTTAGGCAAACAGTACCTTATGGCTCAGCGCTTTGCTGACAGGGTAGGGGTAGGGCTGAGGGTCGAAGTCTGTCGCGACACTGCAGAGATGTTGCAGCGCCTGGAGGCAGGCGAGGCTGACTTGATTTGCTATCCGATGAGCAATAGGGGAATAGGATGGAAAGTCGGCAAGGGTAAGAAGAACCTCAGGAAGGAACTGGCGGCATGGTACACACCGAACATTCTGGAGGATGTGAAACGCGAGGAGGACTTCTTGCTGTCTGCGCAGAGTGTGAAAAGAAAGGTCTTTGCTCCGATGCTGAATGCAAAGAATGGTGTAATCTCGCATTACGATGCCCTTTTCCAGCGTTATGCGCAGCCAATACGTTGGGACTGGCGGCTGATGGCTGCACAGTGCTATCAGGAATCTACCTTTGACCCACAGGCTAAATCCTGGGCCGGCGCCTGTGGCCTGATGCAGATTATGCCATCGACTGCCGACCATCTTGGGCTGGAGCGTTCTGTCATTTTCGACCCGGAGCAGAACATTGCAGCTGCGAGCCGCTATATTAATGAACTCAGCCAGACGTTCAGCGACATCGGTAATAGGAATGAGCGCACAAAGTTCGTTCTTGCAGCATACAATGGTGGGCATTTCCATATCCGTGATGCCATGGCACTGGCAAAGAAGTATGGCAAGAATCCGCAGCGATGGGCAGACGTGGATGCCTACGTGCTGAAATTGTCACAGCCAGAGTTCTATAACGATCCTGTCGTCAAGCATGGATATATGAGAGGCTCTGAGACCAGCGACTATGTCAGCAAGATTATGGACCGCTGGAACGGCTATCGTGGAATTCGCACCGTCCACTCATCGGCAGCGATGGCAGGTGTGCCACAGAGGGCAACGCATGCAAGGAAAAAGAAATACCAGGCGTTTTGAAGTTACAGTACAAATGGCCCCATAGGAGAGTTGCGCTTTAGTACTTCCAGCTGGAAGTCAATGCCAGCAATGATGCCATAGCTGCGCAGGATGGCTTGTACTGTCTTGCGTGCCAGTTCCGGATGGTTGTTTTCTTCGCTCAGGTGGCAGAGCCATACTTTCTTTAGCATCTCACTCATGTTATTGCCCAGTGCTTCGGCACAGTCCTTATTCGACAAATGGCCTGTCGGCGACAGGATCCTGTCTTTCAGGAATTGCGGATATGAACCGCATATAACCATTTCAATGTCATGATTGGCCTCTATGACAAGGTTCTTGGCCCTGCTGATGTAGTGTCTCATGGTGTCTGTGACGTGTCCTGCATCGGTGATTAGGCAGAAATTGGTGTCGCAGGCTTCTATGAAATAGCCAACATTGTCACTGCTGTCATGTGGCACATTGAAGGGGACGACAGTAAATGCGCCGACGGTGAACGGCGTGTCGTATTCAATGTTTCTGATGAGCGGATTGGGTATCTTCTTGCTGACGCTATAGTTGCGGAAAATGCCCTTGTGTACTTTCTGTGTAGCATACACCGGTACGTTGTGTTCGCTGCTGAATGCTCCTACGGACTTTATATGGTCAGCATGGTCGTGGGTAATCAGTACGTTGTGAATTAGGCTTACATTGATACCGTAAGTTCTGAAATCTTTCTTCAGACCCCTCAGCCCGACGCCAACGTCGATGAGCAGGGCGTCATCCTCCGTCTGTAGCAAATAGCAATTTCCACTGCTGCCGCTGCCGAATGAATAGAAACGTACTTCTCCCATTTTCTCAGATGGCAGTGCCGTTAATGAAAATAATCATAAACTCGTTAAGCCTGAGCAGTCCATAGCTGCCGCTGACGCATGCTTCCTCGTCATAGTTCTGGACGTCGTCGGCCTTGATGCCTTGATGCCAGATGAGGAATGGCACAGGCTCGTTGACGTGTATTCTCATCTCCACTGGAGTTGGGTGGTCTGGCAGAACGGCAATGGCAACAGGCTCATTCATTTCTCCGACGGCTTCGTATATTGGCTTTATGAGTCTTGTGTCCAGATAGTCGATTGCTTTCAGCTTCAAGTCCAAGTCGCCGTCATGTCCAGCCTCGTCAGTGGCTTCCACATGAACGAATACAAAGTCATCAGTCTTCAAGGCCTCAATGGCAGCCTGGGCTTTGCCCTCATAATTAGTGTTGGCAAGTCCTGTGGCTCCCTCTACTTCGATAATTCTAAGGCCAGCATAATGTCCGATACCCCTAATGAGGTCGACAGCAGAAATTACAGCGCCAGTCTTGATTTGCGGATATTGTTGCATGAGCGTTTGCATTGACGGGCGGTAGCCTCCGCTCCATGGCCAGATGCTGTTGGCCTGCCGTTCGCCGTGGTTGGCCTTGGCGATGTTGTATGGGTGCTTGGCAAGCAGTTCTTGCGAACGCAGGATGAGAGTGTTCAGCAGTGTAGCAGTCTGCTCTGCCGTCATGCGTCCCGGCTCGTTGGGAGCATTCTGTTCTGCCTTTACCAGCAGAGGTTCCCACTGCTCGTTTGGATGGTCGTGTGGCGGATTGCAGACGATGTGCTTTGAGCCGCCTTTGATGACGAGCAGATGGCGATACTGGATGCCAGTGATGAATTTCACCCTCTCACATCCTTGTTCTGCATTTATTGGTGCAGCCAGCTCCTTGTTGAGCATTTTTATCAGCACGTCGGCGTCGGCAGTCTCCAGATTGCCACCATTGTGCGTTATTATTTTGCCGTCTTGCAGTGTTATGATGTTGCAGCGTATGGCAAAGTCGTCGGCTTCCATTTCGTATCCAATGCTGGCAGCCTCCAGCGGTCCGCGCCCTTCATATACCTTGTTAAGGTCGTAGCCGAGAATTGCCGTATTGGCAACCTCGCTGCCGGGAGGAAAACCCTCTGGAACAGTTATCAGTCTGCCGCAGCGTCCATTGCGTGCCAGCATGTTCATGTATTTTGGCCTTGCATGCTGTAGTGGGGTGATGTTGCCCAGACTTTTTATAGGATGATCGGCCATGCCGTCTCCTAATATAATAATGTGTTTCATTCCTTACTAAATGTTTGCAATACTCATGATGTTGGCAAAGACGCCTGCAGCCGTTACGCTGGCACCGGCTCCGTAGCCCTGTATCTGCATAGGATATTCGCGGTAGCGTTCGGTGGTCAGCAGCACAATATTGTTCGAACCCTCCAGAGTGTAGAATGGATGGTCGTGGTCCACCTCTTGCAGAGCCACGTTAGTGCGGCCTTGCTCCATGGTGGCTACGAAGCGCCAGCGCTTGCCTTCCTGTTCCAGTTTTTGGCGGCGCTTTTCGAAGTCGGCATCCAGCGAAGGCAGCCTCTTCCAGAATTCTTCCAGAGAGCCTGTGAAGTATTCTTCGGGAACAAACAGGTGCTTTTCGACGTCCTGCTGCTCAACTTTGTAGCCGGCCTCGCGGGTAAGTATTACCAGTTTGCGGACAACGTCTGTCCCAGAAAGGTCTATTCGTGGGTCAGGCTCCGAGTATCCCTGTTCCTTGGCCTTGAGGACGGTCTGGCTGAAAGGGGTTGCAGCACTCAACTCATTGAAGATGAAGTTCAGAGTTCCGGAAAGTACGGCCTCTATTTTCAGAATTTTGTCGCCAGAATTGCGCAGGTCGTTGATGGTGCCTATGATGGGCAGTCCTGCACCTACGTTAGTCTCGTATCTGAACCATACGCCGCGGTCGCGAGCTGTTTTCTTGAGCATCATGTAGTCGTCGTAGTTTCCCGATGCGGCAATCTTGTTGGCAGCAATTACAGAAATGTTGTGTTCCAGCAAAGTCTTATATAGAGCAGCGATGTCCCTGCTTGCAGTACAGTCAACGAAGACGCTGTTGAAGATGTTCATATTGATGATAGCGTCTTTCAGACTGACTTCAGGCATTGGCGCTTCGTCCAGCTGCTCTCTGTAGGTGGCAAGGTCTATGCCGTCCCTGTTAAGGATGTATTTCTTCGACGATGCAATGCCAACTACGTTCAGCTTCAGGCGTGAGCGCTGCATGAGTTCATCATACTGCTTGTGTATCTGTTCAATGAGCATTCCTCCGACGGTGCCGACTCCGCAAATGAACAGATTCAGCACCTTATATTCGGACAGAAAAAAAGAGTCGTGCAGCACATTGAGAGACTTCCTCAGGAACTTGCCGTCTACGACAAATGAAATGTTAGTTTCCGAGGCTCCTTGTGCGCAGGCAATCACGGAAATGCCAGAGCGTCCCAGCGTTCCGAAGAGTTTTCCGGCAATGCCTGGAGTGTGCTTCATGTTCTCACCGACGATGGCTATCGTTGCCAGTCCGCTTTCAGCATGCATGGGGAACATGGCACCTGTTGAAATCTCTTTTTTGAATTCTTCGTTCAGAACTTCCACAGCAGCGTTAGCGTCTTCGTCGCGGACGCCTATTGATGTAGAGTTCTCGGACGATGCCTGCGACACCATGAATACGGAAATTCCGCGTCCAGCCAGTGAGGTGAATATTCTGCGGTTGACGCCGATGACGCCCACCATTGACAGGCCTGTCACGGTGATGAGCGTGGTACCCTTGATGGAAGAGATGCCCTTAATGGGCTTCTGGTCGTTGTCGATGTGGTCTTTTATGAGCGTTCCCGGATGCTCTGGATTGAAGGTGTTCTTCACCTTTATGGGAATGTTCTTCACGCAGACGGGATAGATAGTCGGCGGATAGATTACCTTGGCGCCGAAGTTGCACAGCTCCATGGCTTCCACGAACGAAAGCTCATTGATGGTATATGCAGTTTTGATGACTCTTGGGTCGGCAGTCATGAAGCCGTCTACGTCGGTCCATATTTCCAGCACTTCAGCGTCCAGAGCGGCAGCAATGATGGCAGCAGTGTAGTCAGAGCCGCCTCGTCCCAGATTGGTGGTTTCCATGGTGTCCCTGTCGCGGCTTATGAAGCCAGGCACTACTGCTATTGTTCGTGTCGAACTGTTTACGATGTCTGCAAAGGTTTCTTTTACGAGTCTGTTGGTAAGCTCAGCATCCAGAGTGTTCTGTCCGTTTTTCTTCTCAGTGCGTATGAAGTCACGGCTGTTCATTCTCACGCCGCCACGCACCAGCATGGCAACGATGTTTGACGACAGGCGTTCTCCATAGGACACAATAGCGTCCTGCGTCTTCTTGCTCAAGTCGTGGATTAAGAATACACCGTAATAGATGCTTTTCAGCTGGTCGAACAACTGGTCGACCCTGTTGAACAGTTCTACACGCCTGTTGCTGTCGGTGATTATCGTGTCAATCATCTGGTGGTGGCGATCCACCATGGCGTCGAACTCGTCTTTCCAGTGTTCGTCGCCATTCAGGGCCATCTGTGACGTGGCCAGCAACTTGTCGGTTATTCCGCCCAAGGCAGAAACAACAACCACCACAGGCCCTCGCACGGCTTCTGCTTCGACAATCTCCTTTAAGCTTAAAATGCTCTTCACGGAACCTACGGACGTTCCGCCAAATTTTAGTACTTTCATATTCCTATGCTATTTATCTTGTCGTGCGACTCCTCTTGACGAGCGAGGATTTTGCGTCGCAAACGGTGCAAAATTAATAATAATCGCAGGAATTTCGAAAAGAAGAATAATTTTTTATTCAATATTTTTATATTTTTATCAAAATTGCATTACCTTTGCTGAAACAACAACTAAAATCTATTACAAATTCCAATTATGTCCATACATTTCAATCGTATGAACAGGGTAATCGGCCGCATTAGTTTTGTGATTGCCCTTTGTTTCCTTTGTCTCACCGCTTCTGCCTCCGACATTGTCTGGTTTGATGCCAGCACGCCGACCACTTATTCTGTCAGCAAGACCACCGACCCAGTTGTCGGAGTGGCTGTCAGCATGTGGCTCGACGACATCCGTCAGGTTACTGGCCAGCAGCCTGTTGTAAACCCATCGAAGCCCATCTGCCGTTTCGTCCAGCTCGACCGTGACAAGCAGCAGGCGAAGAGCCTCCGCAAGCTTGGCATTCCCGTCGATGAGCTGCTGCAGCAGCATGATGCCTTCTGCATCAAGGCTTCCGGCAGTCAGCTTATTGTTGCTGGCAGCAACGGCCGTGGTACGGCCTATGGCATTTTGGAACTCAGCAGGATGGCTGGCGTGTCTCCATGGGTGTGGTGGGGCGATGTTGTCCCAGAGAAGAAGTCGCGCCTTGCCGTTGCCGACGATTTCCAGACCGTCCAGTCGCCCAGCGTGCCTTATCGCGGAATATTCATCAACGACGAGGACTGGAGCCTGCGCAACTGGGCTTCCAAGACTTTCGAGCCTAACCAGCGCAAGGGCTATATGGGTCCCAAGACTTATAAAGCCGTCTTCCAGCTTCTGTTGCGCCTGCGTGCCAATGTCATCTGGCCTGCCATGCATGAAGGCACTACAGGTTTCTTCACCGTAGCAGGCAATAAGGAGATGGCCGACTCCTGCGGAATACTTATAGGCAGCAGCCATTGCGAACCGCTGCTGCGGAACAATGTAGCGGAGTGGAACCACCAGGAGCGTGGAGCCTACAACTATATCACTAACCGCCAGCAGGTGCAGCAGTACTGGGCTGAGCGCCTGCAGCAAGTCAAGGGGTCAGAGGAGTTCCTTACCATCGGCATGCGAGGCATCCACGACGGCTCTATGGAGGGCGTAAAGACTCCGGAGGAGAAACTCAATGGCTTGCAGGCCGTCATCGACGACCAGCGCGAACTCATCAGGAAGTACTATCGCCGCGACGTCGAGAATGCACCACAGGTGTTCATTCCATATAAGGAAGTCCTGGAAATCATGGAAAGCGGTTTGAAAGTTCCTGACGATGTCACCTTGATGTGGTGCGACGACAACTATGGCTACATGACACGCCTTTCCGATGCCGACCAGCAGAAGCGCAGCGGGGGTGGGGGAGTCTACTACCATCTCAGCTATTGGGGACGTCCTCACGACCATCTTTGGCTGACGACCATGCAGCCGGGCCTGGTGTATTCAGAAATGAAGGCTGCCTACGACAACAACTGTCGCAAGCTCTGGATTGTAAACGTCCACGACCCTAAGGTTGCAGCCTATGACTTGGAACTCTTCCTTGACATGGCGTGGAACATTGACGCCATCCAGCCACAGTCCCTGTCCTCCCATCTGCATAGCTGGCTCAGCACCCAGTTCGGCTCTCGCGTTGCCGATATGCTGCTGCCAGCCATGAAAGACTACTACCGCCTGAACACCATCCGCCGTCCGGAGTTCATGGGATGGACACAGGTGGAACTCGACAAGCGCCGCTTCCCCGGTGGCAAGTCGCTGGTGGACAATGTGGGCTTTACCCGCGAGGAAGCCGCCAGCCGTCTTGAAGACTTCGGGCGCATTAAGGCAGTTGTCGACCGTTGTCGCCTGCTGGTGCGCCCAGAACTCAGAGATGCTTACTTTGCACATGTCGTCTATCCCGTATATGCTTCGGCAGCCATGACAGCCAAGATAGTCTCCGACTCGGCAGACAGTCACAGGGCCTACGAGGAAATCCAGCAGCTCACGGCACAGTACAATGCCCTCAGCGGTGGTCGCTGGAAGGGCCTTATGGATGCAGCTCCGCGTCAGTTGCCAGTGTTCGGCGATGTACGCGGAACGTTAGCCGAAGATGCTGACTTTGAGGGCATTGCCTGCAATGCCAGCGACTACGACGCAGCGTCAAAGGGCTGTCAGCACATCGACATGCTTGGCCATTCCATGAGTGCCGTCGCAATACCCAAGGGTGGCGAGATGGTCTATCACTTCACTACCGTAAAGGAAGGCCCGGCGGTTCTCTACACGGCCATGATACCCACCCAGCCACTTGACAAGGGCGACTTGCGCTATTCTGTGCAGATAGACGATGAGAAGCCTGTCGTAATCTCGCTGAAAGAGAAGTATCGCTCAGAGTTCTGGAAGCTTAGCGTGCTGCGCGGTCAGGCACTGAAGAAGACACCTCTGACACTCGCCAAGGGCATGCATACCCTGCGCATCAAGGCACTCGACAACCACATCGTCTTCGACCAGTGGATGCTGGACTTCAACGCCAGCCGTCCCTTCTATGTCATTCCAGTCAGCATGCCGGCAGAAAATGGCAAGGCTAAATAATGCAAACGTCACATTAATATATTATATAAGAGCAGACAAATCATGAAAAAGCACTTATTGTCATTATTATTCTTGCTGGCAGCAACGTTCTGCGTTGCCCAGACAGCACGTAAGTTCACCGTCAATATAACCTCCGACGGCAAGGCCAACATGGTTGCCTACCTGCCGGCGTCGCCTACGGGCCGTGCAGTGGTCGGCTGCCCGGGAGGCGGCTACAGCCACCTTTCAATGCAGAACGAAGGCCACGACTGGGCAGAGTTCTTCAATCGTCAGGGCATTGCCTACTTCGTGCTTACCTACAGAATGCCCCATGGCGACCGCACCATTCCTGTTGGCGATGCCTGTCAGGCAGTGCGCACCGTGCGCGACTCTGCAGCCCAGTGGAGCATCAATCCGCGTGATGTAGGCATCATGGGATTCTCTGCAGGAGGCCATCTGGCCAGCACCGTATCCACACATGCACAGTGGGCTGAGCGGCCAGACTTCACCATACTGTTCTATCCCGTAATATCAATGGTTGAGAGCGAGACCCACAGGGGTTCGCTCGACAATTTCCTCGGACAGGACAAAAAGAACAAAGACATAGTCCGACAGTTCAGCAACCACCGTGCCGTGCGCCGTCATCTGACTCCACCAGCCATCATCCTGATGGCCAACGACGACCGCGCCGTTCCTCCCGTGACTAATGGCATTGCCTACTATTCTGCCATGCGGAAGGCCGGCAACCACTGCACGTTGCATGTCTACGACAGCGGTGGCCACGGCTTTGGCATGCGCACCAACTTCAAGTACCACGACCAGATGATTTCCGACCTTACCAACTGGCTGCACAATCTGCCTGCCGTCAAGCCGGAAGCCGTCCGTGTGGCCTGCATAGGCAACAGCATCACCGACGGAATGGGTATCGACTGTGCAGAATATCTTGGCTATCCGGCTATTATGCAACGCCAGCTGGGCAGTGCCTACGATGTACGCAACTTTGGTGTCAGCTCACGCACAATGCTCCAGAAAGGTGACTATCCGTATGTCAAGGAGAAGGCCTGGCGCGATGCTCTCAGCTTCATCCGCAGCTCGCAGCATTCTGCCGACAGTCTGCCCGACGTTGTAGTCATCAAGCTTGGCACTAACGACTCCAAGCCACACAACTGGCAGCACAAGGCCGAATTCGAGCAGGACCTTCAGCAGATGATAGACTCGCTAAATCCCCTTGTGCCTGTGCTGAACAAGAAGGGCAAGCCCACCAAGAAGATGCAGCGCAGTGCCAGTCCGCGCATTTTCCTCTGCACGCCCATACCTGCAGCCCACGAGCAGTGGGGCATCACCGACAGCGTAATCGTGAATGAGGTTATTCCCATGATTGAGAATGTTGCCCGCAAGAACAATCTGCCAGTCATCGACCTTCATTCCCAGTTCGATGTCAAGGAGAAAGATTTCATGCAGCGCGACGGAATACATCCCACAGAGAGAGGTGCCTATCGCATGGCCGAGATAATTGCCGGAGAAATAAAGAAGGAGAGTAGCGGCAATAAATAAGTATCTCTGTGAGATAAAAAAAATATCTCTGTGAGATAAAAATTTATCTCTGCAAGTTACGAAATTATCTTACGAAGATAATTTTTTATCTTGCAGAGATATTTTTGTATGTAGCAGACTTAATTTCTTAAGCAGGCTGTTACATCGTCTTCAGCAGTGTGTCAATCTCACGGAATTGTGTGTCCATGTTCAGATTGAGATATATGCGGTAGAGTGCCGGTGCCCAAAGTCTGCCACCCTCTGGGTTCAGTTTGCGGTAGGTTTCCATATACGGCTTGGCCTTTGTGTAGAGACCGACAATCTGGTCGTGGTAGGTGCGTGGCTCGTTTTTCTTCTCCAGCTCAAGAGCCTGGTTCAGATAGACTGTGCCGACGTTCAGATATGGCTCAGGCATGTCGGGATGATTGTCAATGAGCTTCTGGCTGATGGCTACACACTCTGAGTATTTGTCCATTTTCAGCAGCGCTGCCGACTTTGCCAGCAGGAAGATGGGCTTCTCCGGATAGCGTGCCAGTGCATCGTCGGCCAGCAGCACTACGGAGTCGGGGCGGCTGATAGAGTTATAGTAGCTGGCAAGGCGTGGGAAGAAGTACGGATAGTCGGGATACTGTCTGCAGCCTTCCTTGAGAGTGTTGATGTATGCAGCGTCGTTGCCTGTCTGATGATAGGCTTCGCAGGCGTATTGTAGGGTATACTTAGCCTTTTGGCTGTTGGTGAGTGCCAGCTTGGAATATTTCAGCGTCATGGCCGGGTCTTTCTGCTTGAAGCCACAGAATACTGCCCAGTAGGCAGCTTCCTTCATGAGCGTGTCAGTCCGTGCATAGTCGTAGCCGGTAAACAGCGGCTGGCTGGCAGCGTCGAGGTAGGTGTCGAAGAATGAGAAAGCCCTGGTGTAGTTGCACTTGCGCAGGAAGTAAGTGCCTCCGTAGTATACGTTGCGGCGCAGGCGGTGCATGTCGTCGGCATGGCTCTTGCGGAATTCCGGGCGCAGGCGGCCGTTGCCGTCGGGCTTGGCATCAATAGAGTCAAGGCTTTCCGTGATGGCATACATCTTCTGTATCAGTCCGAAGAATGCAGCTGTGTCGTATTTCTGGTGAAGATATATTTTCTCGTTCTCCACGGCATACTGCGCCTTCACGGCGTCATACCATGTGACGTAGATTTTCTTGTTATCCCTGTTGGCTTCGTCCTTCAGCAGGTCGGTCATGAGCCGTTCTGCCTTGTCGAAGTCCTTGCCGCTCTTAATGTATGTGCGTGCCTGAGCAAGCTCTTTCTTCTGAGCCCTCAGGCACGGCACGGTTACTATTAAGAGAAGCAATGTAAGAAAGAATTGCTTCTTCATTAGCTGTTGTTATGTGTTAGTTTCTGTAGTCAGCCTCTGCAGCCTTGAATTCTTTTGAATCGGGACCGTAGAAGTTGTAGTAGGCATTCTGGCGGCCATAGCCCCAGTTGACCTGCTGCTTGTCAGGGTCAATCTCCTTGCACTTGTCGAAGACTTCGATGGCTGCCTTGTAGAGTTCCTTCTTCTTGGCATCGGGAACATTCTCGCCCTGTGCCTGTCCGCAGAGACTCATGCCCAGATAGTAGCGCACAAAAGCATTCTCCGGCTTCACGTCGACAGCCTTGCGCAGATACTGCTCAGCCTCGTCGTACTTACCGTCGTTGTAGGCAAACAGGCCCTTGTCGGCCAGAGCGATGAAGTTCTTCGGGTTTCTCTCCAGCGTAGCGTCCAGAAGGCCAATCTGTGCCTGAGTGTCGTGCAGGTCGCCGTAGAGTTCATAGAGACGGCTGAGATAAGTCTCGTTGTCAGGCTCCTGGTTGAGCAGGTCCTTCAGCTGTCCGGCGTAGCGCAGAGAGTCCTCACGGGTCTGCAAATTGCTGGCCATGGCCTCGAGCATCACTCTGAGGGCTTCCTCCTTATACTGACCGGTCATGGCTATCTTGGCATACTTGATGGCCTGCTGTGGCTGCTTCTCGTGGAGAGCCATCCAGGCTGTCATGTATGACACCTGCTCGATGGTTTCCTTTTCCTGTGCATGGTCCTGATCAGCAAACATCGGCTCCTGGAAGATGTCAAGATAAGGTGCCCAGTACTTCAGTGCGTTGGCGTAGTCGTTCTGCTGGCGCAGCTGGTCGCCGTAGGCGAGAAGCTGACGGTGTTCTGCCCAGATGCGCTGAATGTTCTTCTCTGCATATTTGGGATCTACCTTGCCCTTGGCGTTGGGAAGCTGGTCGTACTTGTTGCAGATGACGGCTGCATTGATGGCATTGATGAGAGCATCGCAAAGACCTTGTGTGTCTACTTCGATGTCCTTCTTTATGCCTGCCTGGGCGTTGGCTTGGATTTCAAGCATTGCGCCCGACTCTTTGCTGACCTTCTGCATGGCGTAGTCGACGAGCTTGCTGTAAGCCTTGGCTCTCTCTTCGTCGTTTACCAGCTGGTCGAAGTTCTCCTTAATCAGTTGCTCCACCTCTGAATAGCTCTTACCTTTCATGATGGCCTTCAGGGCAGGGGAGTCACCGGCAAAAGTCATGGTGCTGGCCATGAGCATTATTGCCATAATCATTAGTTTTTTCATAAGCCTAAAAATTTGGTTTTAACTGTTTATTCTACATCAATTATAGGAGTGTCGGCGCCAACAGTGCTGTTGTCGGCAGTCTCGTCTATTTCACTGGCCTCAATGTCTTCGTCCTGATTGGACATTACCTTGCAGACGGAGGCAATGGTGTCGTTCTTCTTCGTCAGGTTAATGAGGCGTACGCCCTGTGTTGCACGTCCCATGACGCGGACGTCGGCAACCTTAAGACGGATAAGAATGCCCGACTTGTTGATAATCATGAGGTCGTTTTCGTCTGTCACCACCTTGATGGCTACCAGCCGGCCGGTCTTCTCGGTAATGGCCAAGGTCTTGACACCCTTTGTGCCGCGATTGGTGATGCGGTAGTCCTCAACTTCAGAACGCTTGCCGTAGCCATTCTCCGAGACCACCATGATGGTCTCCGTCTGGGGGTCGTTCACGCAAACCATGCCAACAACCTCATCGTCGCCACCTTTCAGTTGCATACCGATGACACCCGTAGACACGCGGCCCATGGCCCTGACCTTGGATTCGTTGAAGCGCACGGCATTTCCTTCACGGCTGGCCAGCAGCAGTTCGTTGTGGCCATTGGTGAGACGAACGCCAACTACTTCGTCGCCATCGTTGATGTTGATGGCGCGTACACCGGCAGCGCGAACGTTCTTGTACTGGTCGAGGCGGGTCTTCTTGATGATGCCATGTCTGGTGGCGAACACCACGTAGTGCGACTGCAGGAATTCCTCGTCCTGGAAGTTCTTGATGCGCAGCACGGCATTGACGGCGTCGTCAGGATCGATGTTGAGCATGTTCTGTATGGCACGTCCCTTGGAGTTCTTGTCGCCCTCGGGGATTTCGTAGCACTTCTGCCAGTAGCAGCGTCCCTTCTGTGTGAAGAAGAGCAGCGTGTTGTGCATGGTGGCAGGATATATGTATTCCGTGAAGTCGTTGTCGCGATGGCGTGCGGCCTTTGCACCGACGCCGCCACGACCCTGCTCGTGGAACTCGTCGAGTCTGGTGCGCTTGATATATCCCATGTGGGAGATTGTGATTACCACTGGGTCATCGGGGTAGAAGTCTTCGGCATTGAACTCATGGTCGAACGGGATAATCTCTGTGCGGCGTGCGTCGCCGTATTTCTCCTTGACCTCCTGCAGTTCCTGCTTCATGACCTCCTTGCAGCGCTCGGGGTTGTTCAGGATTTCCTCAAGGTCGGCAATGAGTTTCATCAGGTCGTCGTACTCCTGGTGCAGCTGATCGACGCGCAGGCCGGTAAGCTGGCTAAGACGCATGTCGACGATGGCCTTCGACTGCAGCTCGTCAAGTTCGAAGCGTACTTCCAAATTGCGCTGGGCATCGCTGGGGGTCTTGGAGTTGCGGATGATGTGAACCACCTCGTCGATGTTGTTGACGGCAATGATCAAGCCCTCTAAGATGTGGGCGCGCTCCTGTGCCTTCTTCAGGTCGTACTGGGTGCGGCGTATGGTGACGTCGTGGCGATGCTCGACAAAGTACTTCACGCAGTCCTTAAGCGTGAGCAGGCGTGGGCGTCCTTTCACCAGAGCAATGTTGTTTACGGAGAACGAGCTTTGCAGAGCCGTCATCTTGAACAGCTTGTTCAGCAGTACGTTGGCATTGGCGTCTCGCTTGCAGTCTACGACTATGCGCATGCCTTGGCGGCCGGACTCGTCGTTGACGTTGGCAACGCCCTCGATTTTATGCTCGTTAGCCAAATCGGCGATGTACTTTACCAGGTCTGCCTTGTTGACGCCATAGGGAATCTCGCTGACAACTATCTTGTCGTGCGTCTCTGTGCTTTCTATCTCGGCCTTGGCACGCATGACGATGCGCCCGCGTCCTGTTTCGTAGGCATCCTTCACGCCGGCGAGTCCGAAGATGTAGGCGCCTGTGGGGAAGTCGGGGCCTGGAATGTATTTCATCAGGCCGTCAGTGTCGATGTCGGGATTGTCTATGTAGGCGCAGCAGCCGTCTATAACCTCACCGAGATTGTGTGTCGGCATGTTCGTTGCCATGCCTACGGCAATGCCGTTGCCGCCATTTACAAGCAGGTTTGGTATCTTCGTCGGCATCACGCTGGGTTCTACCAGCGAGTCGTCGAAGTTGTTAACCATGTCGACAGTCTCCTTCTCCAAGTCGTCCATGATATGCTCACCCATCTTCGACAGGCGGCACTCTGTGTAACGCATGGCTGCAGGCGAGTCGCCGTCGACGGAGCCGAAATTGCCCTGTCCGTCGACCAGCGTGTAACGCATGTTCCACTCCTGGGCCATACGCACCAGTGCGCCGTAGACTGAGCTGTCGCCGTGAGGGTGATACTTACCAAGCACCTCGCCAACAACACGAGCACACTTCTTATATGGCTGCGTGGAGACGTTGTTGATGCCCATCATGCCGTATAATATGCGGCGATGTACTGGTTTGAAACCATCGCGAACATCTGGTAGCGCACGTGCCACGATGACAGACATCGAATAGTCGATGTAGGAGGACTTCATTTCCTCCTCGATGTTGATTTTTACAATTCTGTCGTTGTCAAAAGTTTGATCCATCAAGTTTTATTTTCAAATTATGTATTTACTGTAGCTTTTTCTTGCAGTTTTTACTGCCTGTTTTTTTGCCAGATTTTAATTTTAAGGGCATTTTTAAGCCCTCTGACGCATTTTCCCAATATGAAAACTTGTGCAAAAGTATAGTTTTCTGCCGATACTGCGAAACATTTTAAGCAATTTTATCATAAATAAAATTCCATATAATAAAACAATTTATTACATTTGCAACACTTAACACATTATTTTAATAATTATATTCGATATGAACGACAACAAAGTAATGAACAGGGCTGCTGATAACATCCGTATTTTGGCAGCCTCAATGGTTGAGAAAGCTAAGTCTGGGCATCCAGGCGGCGCCATGGGCGGTGCAGACTTCATTAACACTCTCTATTCAGAGTTTCTTGTCTATGACCCAGAAAATCCGTCTTGGGAAGGTCGCGACCGCTTCTTCCTCGATCCTGGTCACATGGCTCCAATGCTTTATTCACAGTTGTGCCTTATCGGCAAATATACTCTTGAAGACCTCAAGAACTTGCGCCAGTGGGGTTCGGTAACTCCAGGACATCCTGAGCGTGAGATAGAGCGCGGCATTGAGAATACTTCTGGTCCGCTCGGACAGGGACACACTTTTGCCGTTGGTGCTGCCATTGCCGCCAAGTTCCTGAAGGCTCGTCTGGGCAACGTTATGAACCAGACCATCTATGCCTACATTTCCGACGGTGGCGTCCAGGAGGAAATTTCGCAGGGTGCAGGCCGCATTGCAGGCAATCTTGGCCTTGACAACCTCATAATGTTCTACGATGCCAACGACATCCAGCTGTCTACGAAGACTGAGGTTGTCACCTGCGAAGACACTGCTAAGAAGTACGAGTCATGGGGATGGTATGTGCAGAAGATTGACGGCAACGACGTCGACCAGATTCGTGAGGCCATCAAGAACGCGCAGAAAGAGCAGGAGCGTCCGTCGCTCATCATCGGCCACTGCGTAATGGGCAAGGGCGCACGTAAGGCTGACGGCTCTTCATATGAGTGCAACTGCGCTACTCACGGAGCTCCTCTTGGTGGCGACAATTATATTCAGACCATGAAGAACTTGGGCGCTGACCCGGAAAATCCATTCCAGATATTCCCAGAGGTTGAACAGCTCTATGCCAAGCGCCGCGAGGAACTGAAGAAGATTGTTGCAGACCGCTATGCTGAAAAGGCTGAGTGGGCCAAAGGCCATCCTGTGCAGGCCAAGCAGCTTGAAGAGTGGTTCAGCGGCAAGGCACCAGTGATTGACTGGTCGAAGGTTGAGCAGAAGGCTGGCTCTGCAACGCGCAGTGCGTCTGCAGCAGTGCTTGGCGTTCTTGCAGAACAAGTGCCAAACATGATATGCGCATCAGCAGATCTTTCCAACTCTGACAATACCAACGGCTTCCTTAAGAAGACTCACGACATCGTGAAGGGCGATTTCACAGGTGCATTCTTCCAGGCAGGCGTTGCAGAGCTTACAATGGCCTGCTGCTGCATAGGCATGGCTCTGCATGGTGGTGTCATTCCGGCATGCGGCACATTCTTTGTGTTCTCCGACTACATGAAGCCCGCCGTACGCATGGCTGCCCTCATGGAGTTGCCTGTGAAGTTCATCTGGACTCACGACGCATTCCGCGTTGGCGAAGACGGCCCCACCCATGAGCCTGTTGAGCAGGAGGCACAGATACGCCTTATGGAGAAGCTGAAGAACCACCACGGCAAGAATAGCGTACTCGTTGTTCGTCCAGCCGACGCCGAAGAGACAACAGTCTGCTGGCGCATGGCCATGGAGAACACAGACACTCCGACAGCTCTCATCTTCTCGCGTCAGAACATCGAAATGCTTCCAGAAGGCAACGATTACTCTCAGGCACAGAAGGGCGCCTATGTAGTTGCCGGAAGCGACGCCGACTACGATGTCATCCTGTTGGCCAGCGGTTCTGAGGTTTCTACGCTTGAGGTAGGTGCAAAGCTGCTCCGTGAGGATGGCGTAAAGGTTCGCGTCGTCAGCGTGCCTTCAGAAGGCTTGTTCCGCTCTCAGCCGAAGGAATACCAGCAGCAGGTTCTGCCTGCAGGCAAGAAGAAGTTCGGCCTGACAGCAGGCCTGCCCGTAAACCTCGAAGGACTTGTAGGTGCCGACGGTACTGTCTGGGGCCTGGAGAGCTTTGGCTTCTCTGCTCCCTACAAGGTTCTTGACGAGAAACTGGGTTTCACAGGGCAGAATGTCTACAACCAGGTTAAGAAGTTGCTGGCATAGTTTTGATAAATAACTTCACTAATGTGAATTCGATTATAAATTGAAATCAGATAATCTATGGAAATAAAGACGGTAGGAGTAGCCTGCGACCATGCAGGCTACCAGTTAAAGAAATATGTTCTCCAGTATCTTGAAGAACACGGCTATCCCTATAAGGACTATGGTACATGGAGTGACGCCTCTGTTGACTATCCCGACTTCGGCCATGCTCTTGCCGAAGGCATAGAGAGCGGCGAGGTGTACCCAGGCATAGGCATCTGTGGCTCTGGCGAGGGCATCAGCATTACGCTCAACAAGCATCAGGGAGTTCGTGCCGGGCTGGCATGGATTCCTGAAATCGCCCATCTTATCCGCCAGCACAACGACGCTAACGTTCTCGTAATGCCAGGCCGTTTCATCGACAACAAGACCGCTGGCAAGATTATGGACGAATTCTTCACGGCAACATTCGAAGGCGGACGCCACCAGAAGCGTGTCGAGAAGATTCCTGTGCAGAAGTAAGTGGCTTTTCATCCAACATTCTATTTAGGCATCACCGCAGGCATTTACCGCTTAGCATGGTAAACTTCTGCGGTGATGCTTTTTATACGCTTCCAATATCGCTGACGATAATTCGTCTGCATAAAAAAAAGGCACATCTACTCTGAATGCCTTACTGAGTGAATCCAGTTCTTCTTCGCTGCGGTCGTATAGCCAATTATTGCGAATCCACAAGCCGAGGGTAAAATGAAACTCAATAATGTCTTCTGCTTCTACGATTGCCTTCTTGTCAGTCTCACTAAGCATTTCGTCCAACTGAGCAAAGCATTCATTCTATTTTGATTGCAAAATTACAAAATTATTCCGAATTAACAAACCTACTTTGTCTTTTCCTTATACAACTTGAACAACTCGGCCACGCACTGACTTTCCGTAAAAGTGGACTTCACAGGGAAACCGTAGGCTTGCATTACAGTGCGGTCGTTATCTTGATGGGCTTTGCGGAGTTCAACAGGCATAGTTAGCTCGTCGTAAAGGTCTGCAAGTGAAGAGTCAGGATAAAGGGCGCGGGCATCAAGAATCGCCTGTGCAGTCTGTTCTATCTTGGCCTTTTGTTCTTCTGTTGGTAATGGCCAGGGGAAGTTGTTGTAGACGATATTGATACTATAATCGTAGCGTGTTTCAAGACGCCCAGCAACTTGACGCATCCAAGCCATATGAACATTCGACTGAAGTACACCAAAATGGTAGCCTGAGACATTTGGCATAATTCGAAGTTTGTTACTGCAAATAATATCAGGAGTCATCATGCCCATTGGAATATATCGTCTTTTTTCGGATGAGACCTCAGGAATAACAATATAATCTTCCTTAGGGAAATTCTCTACATGAAAACGAGTTGGTCTATCTGCGATTTTCTGTGTACCTACACTTTTGCTTGCCAGACGAGCCTCGCGAACTGCTTCTACACGTTTCATACATTGTGGCATCCGACGTAGTTCTGCAGGGGAACAATCACCCAGCCATAAGCAATAGCGAGGCTTTCGATTAATAAACTCAAATGCGCCATAGTAAGGGTGAAAGTATGCAGCGGAGGCAGGCTCTTTGCTGATAAAATCTTCCATTTCCTCTTTGTCAAAGAGATAATTGCCGCCATCAATAGGTTTATTACCTATTCCAATCAAAGGCACGTCACAAATAGGTTTAGGCCTACTCCATATAAAAATATCTGGTGCGTCAGTTAAGTAAGCATTAATGTGACTTACTTTGGTCATTTTGTCATTGTCAAACAACAGGCATTCCTTTTCTTTATAGTCATCTGTGCTGAAACCCACAATGACACAATGCACTTGGGCCTTTTGAGAAGATTCGCTTTCCCAGCGGAAAGTACGATGGGCAAAATCTATGTGCAGACCATCTTCCATCAATGGCTGCCAAAGGTTTGCCACTTGCTCACCTTGACAAATACTGTTTGTTGAAACGAAAGCAGATTTCGTGTCACTATGCTTCATCAACTGCCATGCACGTTTATACCAACAGCATACATAATCGAGATTTCCAACATTCTTCCACTTGGCACCAAATATACGAATCACATCTTGCTTTTGTTCTTCTTCCATTTGTCTTGCGCCAATGAAAGGTGGATTGCCTATGATGTAGTCATAGTGGACTTGGTATCTTTTTGTGTCGGATTTTGCATTACCATCAAAATGGTTGGCAACAACATTTAGTTCTTCATATTCCACAATAGGCTCACTGGCCACAAGTGGTTCAGGTTCAACTATCAGATGAACATTCTTTGCATATATAGTCGGTATATCTGATTTTATCTCAATTATATCCCAATCCATCCGAAGAGCATTTCCTTCACGAATATTATGGTAACTCTTTAACGGCAAAAAGTCAATATCACGACGGATAATCTTCTCTGTCTCACGAAGCATCTGTGCCTCTGAAATCCAAAGGGCTGTCGTGGCGACGGTAACGGCAAAGTCGTTAATCTCTATGCCGTAGAACTGATGAATGCCGACCTTGACGGGATTCACTTCTTCAAAGCCGAGGAATGACTGGCCATGATAGCGTTCACGAATAACCTCGTTCTCCAAACGACGGAGCGAAAGATAAGTCTCTGTGAGGAAATTGCCAGAGCCACAAGCAGGGTCAAGGAAAGTAAGTGAGGCCAGGCGGTCTTGATAGACATCGAGTTTCTTCTGCCGTTGCCGCTCTACCTTTTCTTCCAGAATCTCGTCAAGTTCACGGCGCAGACCATTCAAGAAAAGCGGGTCGATGACTTTATGGATGTTGGCAATACTGGTGTAGTGCATACCTCCGCTGCGACGGGTCTCAGGATTTAGCGTACTCTCAAAGACGGCGCCAAAGATAGTAGGCGAAATCTCGCTCCAGTCGAAATCAAGACTTGCATTCTGTAGCAAGGTCTGTTTCAGTTCTTCCGTGAATTGTGGAATTTCTATCTGCTCTTCAAACAATCCGCCATTGGTATATGGAAAGGCTTTCAAGTCGTCTTTCAAATACTTACTGCGCTTCTCTGGTGGTGTATTTAGCACTTCAAACAGACGAATCAGCGCATTCCGCAAATCCTCTGCATCATAGCGCACAAGGTAGTCGTGGAACTGGTCGTGCGTGAAAATCTCTGCATCCTCGGCATACAGACAGAACACGATACGGACACAAAGGATATTCAGCCAGCGCAAGGCTTCTGGCGAGTTGTCATCATATTGTTTCAGCAAAGCCTCGTAAATCTTGCCAACGATTTCACCTGCCTGCATTGACACTTGCATTTCCTTTGACAGATGTTCGTTTTTGGCATCTACAAGGAACAGCAGGCGGTAATACTCTTTTCCTAAGTTCTCAAGTAATATTTGTTCCGGCTCCCCATTGGGCTGCTCCATGTCATAAACCAGGAACTCGGAGAAGTTACAGGTGACAATCCAACGAGGATGTTCAGAAACAGGAAGCGATACCACATAGCGGCGAGCGAGCCTGTTGGAACGGATTAAGCAATGAGCCGTCACTTTGACGGATGCCAGCACGCAAATCCTTTCCCAACGATTTCTGCTCTATCAGAACTTTGGTGGAACGGATGCGGCCATCTATAAAGTTGGAGGCATCTACCATTCGATGGTCTTCAAAAGTGATAAAGCCATCCGATGGTGTTTCAATGCCAAAGACATTTGTAAGCAAGTCAATCCAGAAGGGTTGCGACTCCCTCTCATATCCTCTGCCTTTCCACCGCTCTGCAAATTCAGCAGCAGCCATAGCCATTTGTTTCTCTGTCTTCATATATTCTTATACGCTAATCTCATTTTCTTTCATGCAATAGCTATTGATTGATACGCAAATGTAGTGATTTTCTCCCAAAAGACTGCCAAAGGCACTGTTCTTTTAATGTTTTTTTGAGTTAACATACAGAGATAAAAAAATATCTCTGCAAGATAAAAAATTATCTGCGTAAGATAATTTCGTAACATGCAGAGATAATTTCGTAACATGCAGAGATAATGGTATTGGTGGTCGTGGGATGAAGCCTTTGAACAAATCAGACAGTTTATTGGCGAAAAGAAGTAGATTTCTTAAAATAATGATTACCTTTGCAACGAGAAAATACAATGCTTTTAACTTTCTTCAAGGATATGAACAAACTCTGTCTGCTGATATCATTGACTTTTCTGTCTGCCTGCTCGCTTGCAGATAAGGATGTGGCCGTGAAAAATGCCTCTGAGCAATGGGCCGACGCTTACTTCAACTATAACCTCGACGAGGCTAACGAATTGACGTGCGACGAAAGCAGAAAGTGGATCAGCTTTGCTGCATCTAATGTTACGACGCAGGACTTTGAAATGCTTGGCGAGAGGCAGGAGAGGGCAGCGGTCGTTGCTGAAGAATGCCACTTCGGTGCCGACACTGTTGCTTATGTCTATCTCACTGTGACCAACTTTCTGGAGCCGGACACTATTGGCGGTGCAGGCAAATGGACTGAGGAAGGAAAGTTCATGATAGAGCTGCGGAAGCGTTCGGCAGGGTGGCAGGTCAGAATGGAAGGCCTACCGCAAAATGGAATGCAAAGTCGCGACTGAGCGATGGATGTAGCAGTGGGAAATGCTCTCTGTCGGATGTATAGACAGGGTTGACGGCTTTCATTCCCATGTCGAACCTGACAATAAAATAATCAAAATTCAATCGCATGCCGATGCCGTAGCTGGCAGCTATCTGGCGCCAGAATTCGCTGAAGCGGAACTGGCCGCCGGGCTGTACGTCGTAGTTCCGGAATGTCCAGATGTTGCCTGCATCGACGAAAAAGGCGCCGCCAAGCTTCCAGAAAAGGTGCGTGCGGTACTCCATGTTCATGTCTAACTTTATGTCGCCCGTCTGGTTGATGAAGTCGATGTTGCCGTCGGTGCCACGGTATGCTCCAGGCCCCAGGCTTCTGACAGCCCAGCCACGGACGCTATTGGCACCTCCTGAGAAGTATCGCTTCTCGAATGGGAGAATGCTGCTGTTGCCATAGGGGTAGGCCATGCCCAGTCCGAAATGAAGCACTATGTGGTTATTGTAGTCCAGCTGGATGTTGCGTGTCAGCTGAACGTCGCTCTGAACATACTGCGCATAGGCCAGGTCGACGAAGGTGTATTGGCCGGCCTCATTCTGGTGGAAACCCATAGTGTGCGACATCAGCGACAGCAGGTTGCCGGCCGTCTCTGCATGCACCTTTATGGCTATCTTGCCATTGTTGTAGGTGTAGGAGAAGCCGCTCTTCATGATGAAGAGGTCTTCGTAGTTGTAGCGAAGAATGGCGTTGCGCGAATTTACGTCGTCGAGGTAGTTGTGCTGGAAGGTTGGGCTTATCCATGGCATCGAGATGTAGTTCAGGTCCAGCAGGTCTATCTGGTAGCGGTCGTGATGGCGCTGGTCGTTCCACTTGTATGACCATCCGACGGAGAATACGCGACGCCAGAACTCTGGCCGGTTCTGGCGGTCGTAGAGTACAGACAACTCTGACGTTGCATTTATGCGCCTGCGAAAGCTGGAAGACAGGAATGGGGCAACAAATCGTGGAAACGACAGCTTTGAGTCGACGGCATACTCCAGAAAGTTAGAGTTTGAATATCCCTCAAGACCCTTGATAGCTTCATAGGCTGCACGCAGCTGTATGGACAGATTTTCCGAGCCGCGGAAAATGTTGTTGTTCTGATAAGTCAGCGAGACTGCAGCACCCAAATCGCCGGCGGTATTAGTGCCTTCCGGCTGGAAGGATAGCGATGAAGGCTTGTTGGTGCGCACTTGGACGTCGCAGTCTAACAGCGGTTGCTGTGGATGCTCGCGGAACGTGATGTTTGTATAACGGACAGCACCAAGACGCCCGAAGTGGTTGTACGTGTTCTGCAGGTCGCGTGCTGAATACAAGTTGCCTTCTTCGATGAAAGTGTTGTTGCGCAGCACCTTTTGCCGCAGGTGAATGACGGAGTCTTCTGCATCGCTGCTCCGGAATGTTACCTGACTGATGTGGTATTGCTGATGCGGTGCGTCGCTGACGGTGTTGTCACGGTATCGGTGCAGCACAAGTGTCAGGTCGACGGCATTGCCGCCGGGAACAGAGTCGGCACGATAGGTTATGAAGTCTTTGTTGAAGTGGTAGTAGCCATTGTTGACAAGCAGTTGGGTGATGCGCTTGCGCTCTGCGTCAAGGTTGTCGACATTGAACATCATGCCCAGGCGCAGGCCTCGCTGGCGAAAGTCTGCTGTCTGAAGGAAGTGGGCTATCAGCGAGTCGCGTATGTCGTAGCGCACAAGGCGGATGTAGTAGGGCTGTCCGGGATGGATATTATAGGTGGCTGCAATTTTCTTTCCTTTAGCGGCCGTGGACACGTCCACCGTAGCATTGAGAAATCCCATGTTCCGCACCTGCCGGCAGAGAGTCTGCGCAGAAACAGCAGTGGCCATGGAGTCGTAGATGACTGGGGCCTCACCCATGTTGCGCAGCGTGCGGTTTATCCATTTCGTAGTGTCGCGTCCAGACAGAGAGTAGGTGCGCAAGGGCAGCTTTATCCAAGAGAACCAGCGTGAGTTCTCTTTCTGCTTGACAAGAGGGCGCAGGGCTGTCGTTGAAAGGTTCTTATGCTTGGAGTCTGAATGTATGAAAGTCCTGTCGAGGAGATAGTCTCCGTCGGCAACATATTTGGTTTCTGAACACGATGCAAGCATCATCAGCAACAAGACGGCCCCTGCCGTAGACAGCATCCGGCGGCCGCAGAAAAGCCGCGATAGGCTGAGGGCGTCAATGACGAGGCCGATGAGCAGGCTGCCGGAAATAGAAATAAGCAAAGACAGCAGGAGGAACAGCATGCCTGTGGGGTCGAAGGCCAAAAAGGGCAGCAATGACTTGCATAGAATTGTAAAGATGGGCGAGAACAGAAATATTGGAAGCGTGTTCCGGCCAAGGAAGAGGAAGAGCCGCCTGGCAGTTCCGGGCAGCACAGGGAATACTACCAGACAGATGCTTATAGACATATAGACAACTATAAGACCGGCGAAGGTGTTGCTGTGCAGGTTGGCCTCACTGAGCGCCAACAGGCAAAAGGCTGGAAGGGAAAGCCACGACGCCCGGAAAAACTGGCGGAAGCCAAGGGTGCTTTGACGGACAACTGCCCCCAAAAGAAAATAGAGCGACATAGACAATGACATCACGCCAAGCAGCGAAAGCAGGATAAAGCCTACTGCTGTGGCAAACAGCTTGGCAGCAGTTCCTGGTGTTTTATTCAGAAAAGCAAGATAATAAACTGACGCGCAGACGATTAACGTGTGCAAATACCAGTAGGGACCCAGTGGGTGGAGCAGTAGCTTGTCGGCAAAGACCTGTGGTGTAAGCAGGTCAATATGCTCGCGGATGGGCAGCAGCGAAGCCATCACTGTATAGCCGCTCTCCATAGCCAGATAGGGAACTGCAAAGCCCATCACTGTACGTGCAAATGCACCTGCCGGCTTGGCAACATTCATCAGATAGCCTGAAACAACAAGAAATGCAGGCATGTGGAAAGTATATACCAACTGCTTGGCATAAGGATAGGTGTTGCCGATGTAAACCAGATGGAATGCCACCATCAGCACAATCATGACAGCCTTGATGAAGTCAAGCTCTGGAAGACGGCTGACGGATGAAGACTGTATGCCCAGTGTAGAAGGATTGGGGGGATATGACTGTGGAGCGGTAGGCATTTGTTTTTAATATGTATGACTGTCTCTATACAATTTGCAGCCACAAAATTACTTAGTTTTTTGCTTTTTGCCCCGAAATTCATGATTTTTTTCGGAAAATTATTTGGAAATATCACAATTATGCGTAAATTTGCAACTGAGTATGAACAAAACAGTAAGGCTTATGAAGAAAAGACTACTCAATTTTTCATTCTTGGCAATGTTGCTCTTGGCTGTTCCCAACGCCGTGAACGCTACAAATGTAGACATGGAAATGGGCATCGTCGAGCAGGCTGGCGACGAAATATCACTGACCATCAATGGGCAGCAGATTACTGTCTATGGTGCACAGGGCGAGACCTTGGAAGTCGTTACGCTTACTGGAAGAGTGATGAAGCGGATAAAGATTGACAATAACATCCAGCGTATAGAATTAAACGTACAGAAAGGTTGCTACATATTGAAGATAGGAAAATTGGCAAGAAAAGTGTCTATGCAGTAACCCTGGCCACGGTTTTGCTGGCAGCAGGCTTCCATGCCTGTGATTATATAAAACCAAGTAACAGAACTGGAATAGATATGGAGGCGTTTTCAAAATTGAAGACGCCTGCTTTCGTTTTTGACTACAGTGAGACTTGCAATAACATAAAACAGCTTGCCAGTACCCCCGCTGAAGGCATAAAGAGAATAGCCTCCGATGCCGACAAGGCTGCTAATGCCTATTACGCTGGCCGGGAACGTCCGCAGCTGTTATGGGTGCGACGCACAGGAGTTGACGACAGAGCAGACTCGCTGCTTAGCATATTGAAAGGTGCAAGCATGGATGGACTTTCGGAAGAGGCTTTCTTCGTTGGCAGCATTACCAGGGATTTAAATGCTATGAGAAACCTCAGCTTTGACAAACAGACAGGAAGCATCAATCATCTGGCAGCACGGCTGGAATATATGCTTACACTGGCTTTCTTCCGATATGCTGCTGGCCAGCGGTTTGGCTTCTGCAATCCTTATAAGACTTTTAACCATTTGGATGTCGAAAAGCAGGACTCCGTCAGAAAGTTTACCATCTACAGGGGACTGTACGATGCTGATACAGAACTGCCCACAGACTCCTTCTTCACTGAGCTGCGGCACTGGATAACCGAAGGCCAGACTGGCAGCCGTCTGCAACAGCTGCAGCCCACCGACAAGATATACCACACTCTGAAAGAACAGTTGCATGGAACAACTGACGAAGAGCTGCGCATTAAAATACTTTGCAACATGGAACGGCGTCGCTGGAGAGCACGCCAGCCATTGAACGAAGGCGAAAAGCGCATCGTTGTAAACATACCTGCCTTCGAACTCTATGCCTACGGCGGCGACTCTGTGACAAGCATGAAGGTTGTTTGCGGTGCAGTAACCACAAAGACGCCGCAGCTGAACAGTAACATAGAGTGGATGGAGGTCAATCCTGTGTGGGTCATACCAAAGAGCATTGTTGAGCACGATGTGTCAAGGCATGCCGGCGACGAGTCCTATTTCGAACGCAACCGCTATGACATCTTCGAAAGAGCCACCAATCAGCAGTTTGGCATTGCGGAGGTAAGCCGTGCCATGCTTCTGAGTGGTAAATACAAGGTTGTGCAAAGGGGTGGGGCAGGCAACTCTCTTGGGCGGATTGTCTTTAGGTTTAAGAACAAGTTTTCCGTCTTCTTGCACGACACATCAACACCGTCGGCATTTTTGCGTGAGTCCAGAGCTGCATCACATGGCTGTGTCCGTGTGAGCAGACCTTTTGACCTGTCGCAGTTCGTTCTTGAGCAGCCGGAAGAATGGCTCTCCGACCGCATTCGGATAGCAATGGGCATTGCGCCTGAGACAGACCGCGGCAAGGCTTATGTAAGAAATCACACGCCGGAAGAGTGCAATAAGATTGTTGGCTATGTGCCAGTAAAGCCTCGCGTACCTATTTATATTATATATCAGACCATGTGGCCCGATACCAACGGAGTAATGACCCAATGGCCGGACATTTATGGCTACGACAATATCATCATGAAACAAATAGCACCATACATTGATGGCAGCAAAAACATCTGAAGAATTACTGTTACGGCAGCTGCGCGACCCTAAGACCCGGAACAAGGCTTTCGAGGCAGTTGTGCGCCAATACAGCGAACAGCTCTATTGGCACGTAAGACGCATGGTGCTGTCACACGATGATGCCGACGACATCATGCAGAATGTCTTCATGAAAGCATGGCAGCACATAGACAACTTCCATGAAGACGCAAAGCTCTCAACGTGGCTATACAGAATTGCCGTCAATGAAAGCCTTGACTTCTTGCGCAAGCAGAAGCAGCAGAACATCAGTGCCGACGACAATGCCGGTGTGGCCAACATGCTTATGGCAGACAGGTATTTTGATGGTGACGAGACCGAAGCGCAGCTGCAAGAAGCTATATCCAAACTGCCCGAAGTGCAGAGGACTGTTTTCAACCTAAGATATTTCCAAGAGATGAAGTACAGCGAGATGAGTAGCGTGCTCAACACTTCAGAAGGCTCTTTGAAGGCTTCCTATCATCTGGCAGTGAAAAAAATATCCGAATTTTTTAAAAAACATGATTAAACCTTCGACCACGATGTTGGTCTAAAAGATAAAAGAAACAGAGTGAGACATACCAAACCTGTATGAAAGGAATTTGCAATGAACGAGAAAATTCTTGAAGATTTTGACAAGAGCCGTCTTGGTGATTTTGACAAGAGCAATCTTGGTGATTTTGGCAAGACAAATCATTTCAAAGTGCCGGAAGGCTATTTTGACCAGTTGGCATCTAACGTGATGAGCAAGATAGCGACTGATATGACTGCCAAAGAGGCTGATAGGACTGCCAAAGAGGCTGATAGGACAGCCAAAGTCGTCACATTACGAAAAGCTCTCCTTGTGGCCGCCTCAGTTGTAGCTGCGGTTGTCATGGGAATATCATATTACTTCCACACCAATTCTGCCGAGCAGCAGCTGGCCGATGTGTATGACAGCGAGTACATTGATGATGCCGCCGATTATGTCATGCTGGACAATTCCGAGATTTATGCCTGTTTGGAAGACAATTAAATGTAAGGGATGTTTTGGAAGAGAATTAAACTTTAGGAGAATTTGAATATGAAAAAAAGAATATTTTCTGTCATAATGATGTCACTTGTTGCCATATGCGTAATGGCACAAGGTGAGCGAAAGTTTTCTCCTCAGCAGTTTGAGGCAGAACTTGAGGCATTTGTTACCAAGGAGGCTAAAATGACGCAGCAGGAAGCTGCAGCCTATTTCCCCCTTCTGCGTGAGATGCACCAGAAGCAGCGCAAGCTCTATTCAGCCATTAGGAAAGGCAAGAATGCCCCGGCTAATGAGCAGGCTTATGCAGAAGCAATCAGCCAGGGGGACGCCATCGGCATAGAAGTCAAGACCATTGAGCAGCAATATCACCAGCAGATGCTGAAGAGTGTACCTGCTTCAAAAGTCTATGCTGCAATAAAGGCAGAAGAGCGTTTTCACAGACGCATGATGAAAGGCTGGCAGCAGCACGCTAAGAAGCCGAAGGGCAGAGACCGTTGAGGAAGCATTCTTTGCAATGAGGCTTTCGGGCCGTACATACATACCTGCCGTGGAGCAACAGCCAGTGATGGGCTTTGGAGCGCTCTTCGGCAGGTATGTTTTTCAGCAGAACATTTTCAACCTTATGTGGAGTGTTTGCGGTGGCCGGTACAAGACCAAGACGGTGACTGACGCGGTAGACATGAGTGTCTACGGCAACTGTGGCCTGGCCAAAAGCAACGTTCTGTATAACATTAGCCGTCTTACGGCCTACGCCAGGCAGCAGAAGAAGGCTCTCGGTGTCGGAAGGCACTTCACCGCCAAACCGCTCCGCCAGCATTCTGGCCGTCTGAACCAGATGTAGTGCTTTTGCGTTAGGATAAGACACGCTGCCTATGAATTCCAGCAAATCTTCAGGCTCTGCTTCAGCCATTGACTGCGCGTCAGGGTAATGAAGAAACAGTTCTCCAGTTACCATGTTTACACGCTTGTCCGTACACTGGGCGCTGAGAATTACAGCCGCCAATAATTGAAAGGTGCTGCCGAACGTCAGTTCTGTGTCAGCCTCAGGCATGTGTTCCTTCAGGGCGGAGAAGACTCTATCGTATCGTTCCTTAATTCTCATCGTTCAGAGTGTACATTTTTTGTTGGTTGGGGGGTGTTCTTTTTAGTGGTTGAGTTTTGTTCTTGTCAGTCTGTTGTTATCATGCAAGGTCATTCGTCAGGCGGCGGATGTAGTCACGGGTCCAGTCGTAAAGATGAAATTTTCTGTCGTCGTAGCTCATGAGGTCAAGGTCGATGGTTACACGTTCCTTCGTCCTGCCGGTTTTTGCTTCCATGTCTTTCAGCAGCTTAACGACCTCCTCTGCCGACTTTTGCGTTTCAGCAGTTGCAAGCTGGTTCAAATACATTTTTCCGCTCCCGCTATGATCTGCGGTCCATATCCTGCGGCTGAACGTAACACGGTCAAAGCTTACTGCCAGGCATTCCTTGGCCCATGTCATATATGCGCTTTGCCTGACATTAGAGCCTAACGATACAAGAATTCGGTGTGACATCGGCAAGCCTACTTTTGCTCTTTAATAATTCCGTGGCGATAGGCGTAGAGAAGCTTTCGCAGGTCTTCAATCTGTGAGCGCAGCTCATTGCCTCTGTCAGTGTCAGCAACGCGCATGCGCCGTGCAGAGTGTTCCACCAGCTGTGTCGTTGACTTGATGTCTATTCCTCTCAGGATGGCATCTTCTGCGCTCATGAACGGCTCATGCTGAACCAGTTCAAAGCCCCGTGAATGGTAGACCAGTGTGTAGCCTGCAATTCCCGTCTCAGAATGATAAGCCTCAGAGAAACCGCCGTCGATAACCATCAGTCGTCCGTTGGCCTTTATCGGGTTCTCTCCCTTGGAAGCATGCACTGGAACGTGGCCGTTGATGATGTGGCGGTTGTCGCCCTTCACGCCAAAGGCATCCATGATGTTGTCGCAGATGGCCTCATTGTCACGCAGCTGGAAATAATATCCTTTTTCTTCCTTGTATGTCGTCTTGTCTTTCAGGAAGTATCGCTCAAAAGTAGCCATCTTCGACTTGTCAAACAGCGGTGAGTCCTTGCCGCACCAGAGGTAGAGGAAGTAATCGCGTGCAAACTGTTTATAGTCCGGCTCTGTGTCATTCTGGAACGCGGCCCTCACTATCATGCCAATCTGTGACATAAGCTCCTTTCCGCTAAACTTGCTTCCCTTGTAAAGCTCCACCTCTTTCAGGCTGCCGTCAGCATTGAGCGGACATGAGGCATGGAACAGCAGGTTCTGGTTGCAGATAGTGTACATACATCCATGTGAGAGTATCATCTTGATGTGCTTGCGCAGTTTCTCGGAAACCCTGAACGAATGATGCAGTTTCTGCATGAGAGTCTTTTCTTCATTAGTCAGCTGGAAACAGGGAGCTTTCCCGGAGGCGGACTCTGGGAACACCGTCGGGAAATTGCATGAGAACATTTCGTACTCTTTGCCGTTGATGCGGCACACCTTGTTTTCATTGTTGATGCTTTCAAGCAGGCACCGGTCTTCCATGTTCCATTCCGGATGGCGCTTGAAGATTTCGGATTCTGTCTTGAACTGGATTACGGAAATGGCCTTGTGCATCTGTGCTATCAGGCGGATGGTCTTGTCGTCCATAGTGTTGCCCTTGAGCAGTTTGGGAATGAATTCCGTGCATGGGTCGTCGCCGTATGTTTCCATGGCAAAGGTAGCAAGAGGCACGAGGTTGATGCCGTAGCCCTCCTGCAGCGTTGCCATATTGGCATAGCGCAGCGATAGGCGCAGAACATTGCAGATGCAGGCATCGTTGCCAGCGGCAGCCCCCATCCACAGGATGTCGTGGTTGCCCCACTGAATGTCCCATGAGTGGTACTGCTTCATGGTGTCAAGTATGATGTGCGCCCCGGGGCCTCTGTCGTAAATGTCGCCAAGGATATGCAGCTGGTCGATGGCCAGGTGCTGTATGACATTGCACAAGGCACAGATGAAGTCGTCGGCACGCCCTGTGGAGATGATTGTGTCGACAATCACGCTGACGTATTCAGCCTTGTTGATGTCGTCAGTACGTTCGTGGAGCAATTCTTCAATGATGTATGCAAAATCCTGCGGCAGCGACTTCCTCACCTTTGAGCGTGAATACTTTGAAGAGACATCTCTGCATACAGCCACGAGCCGGTGTATGGTTATGTGGTACCAGTCGTCGATGTCCTTTTCGGCAGCTTTTATCAGCTCTATTTTCTCTTCCGGGTAATAGATGAGAGTACACAGCTCGCGCCGTTCCGTCTCGCGGATGTCTCCCTTGAAGAGTTCGCTGACTTTCCTCCTGATGTTTCCAGAAGCATTTTTCAGAACATGCTTGAAGGCAGCACTCTCGCCGTGCAGGTCGGCAAGGAAGTGTTCAGTGCCTTTGGGAAGGTTCAGTATGGCTTCCAGGTTGATGATTTCCGTCGATGCCGCTGCCACCGTGGGGAATGTTGTCGACAGCAGCTGCAGGTAGTGCATGTCGTGTTGTATTTGGTTTTGGTCCATATCTCTGAATATTTATATTTTTAGGTGGTTGTCAATTCTGCCAAGCATTTTCCGCGCCTTGCGGTCGTTGAGCATCTTTATGGGCATGAAGCCCTCGGTAAGGCCAGTTCTCTGTTGCAGGAGGAACATTGTGCGTGCCGCCGTTTTATAGAGGTCGAGGTCTTTCAGCGAGTCTTGCAGCTTGTTTTCTTCCGACTCGTGGTTTCTCAGCTCACGGTCAATCTCGATGAGGTGCTTTATCGACAGCTGCCGCTGCGAGTCAATGCGCTTCACCTGTCTGAAAGTTGCTGTCAGACGGTCGTTTTCAGAAGCAAACTGGTTGCCGATGATGGCTTGGATGGTGTCAGCGTGCTTATAGTTGTCGGGCAGGAAGTATGGGACGTTTTCAATGTCAATGTCCGGCTCGTCAAGCCTGAGGAGCCGTATTCCCTTCAGTGCCGTTTCCATGATTTCCTCTTGTCGGAAATAGCACATGAGGCGCCTTGTCACCTGCAGCTGCTCTTGGCCGCCGCCAGCTCCCAGCCAGCGCTTGTCGCCGGTTATGCCCATCATGATGATGGCCCTGAGAGCTTTCCGCTCGCTGTCGTCCATGAGCTGCAGCGGATTACTGTCGGCGACACGCTGGTAGACGGCAAACGTCTGTCGTGCCATTTCCACCGGTGAAATGACGTTGGTGCTGGTGCAGTCGCGTATTGTCACCACGCGCTGGCCTGCGCCCAGGCTTTCCAGGCGCATCCTCTCGGCCGGCAGCTGTGCAATCAAGGCATAGGTCTGCTTAAGGATGCCCCTTGTAGTTGTGTAGTATTTCAGTCGGTTCGCCAGCTTCCTGCCTTCGCCCCACGGATGAAGGTCGCCATGTGGCGTGATGACTATCCTTGCCTTTCGCTGCAGGGACATGCTGACCACTTCCTTCAGAGCCACCTGCCAGAGTCCGTGAATGTGCAGTATGTCGAACAGCCAGTAGCCGTTGGTCCCAATGATTTTGCTCACGTCCGCGGCACTGTGAGCCTTGTAGCTGTCCACTTCCAGTCCCATGGCATTGCACAGAGTGTCGACATGCTGGCACACCATGGAGTTGTCTTTCGGATAGTAATGAATGACTCTCATCGGCGTATGAATTCAAATTTGTCGGTCTTGCAGTGCAGCAGTCTCATGTAGAGCTGGCGGAAAGGCATCGTCAGTTCGTAGACCGGAATCATCAGCGGCGCCAGCGAGTCTCCATAGTCTTCTGCAGCCCTGATGGCAAGCCTGGCTCTCACGGCAAAGGTGGCAAGCAGTGAGACCGTGGCCACTGCCGCCAGCAGCCAGTCGGCCGTCGTCAGCCCGTACACGGCAGCAGCTGTCAGTGCCAGGAGTCCTGCAAACATATACGTCTGGTCGGCCTGGTGCAGTGCGCGCCACCGGCCGCCATGTGCCAGCAGGTGCCTAATCTCCAGAAAGTCAAGATGCTCATGGCGCCACGCCTTCGCGTCAGGCCTTTCCTGTATCAGCCTGTGGCTGGCAGAAATGAAAGTCCTGCTCGTGGCGTCGCTGCCCTCGACGGGAATTTGAGAATATTCGTTGGCAATGAAGTCGTATTCACCACGCAGGTAGAGCAGGTTTTTCAGAAAGCCGTTGCTGGCCATGAACGTGCTGCGCCTGAACGCCAGTGCGCGTCCGTCATAGCGGCAGGTGTGCTGACTTTCGGCAAAGCTCATCTGGTAGCAGTTGTTCAGCAGCCGTTCAAAGCGCCATCTGCCAGGCGCTTCCTCGCTGAGTACGGTCAGTCCGAGAACCGTCTGGCAGTCATTGTCGAAGTTGGCGGCAAATCTGGCCAGCCACTGGTCCGTCGAGGGATGGCAGCTTGCGTCGGTGAGAATCAGCCACTCATGCCTGGCCGCCTTGACGGCCAGCGTCAGTGCCAGCTTCCGCCGGCTGAGATGGTGCGACGTGTCTGGAATGAACGTCACATACAGGTTGGGATACGTCTCGCTCAGCCTGTTCAGCACACTGGCGGTCTCGTCCGTTGACGACTCGTCGACGACGATCATCTCAAAGCCTGCGCCATACTTCTGTTCCATGAACAGCGGGATGTTCCTTTCCAGAGCGTCGGCGTCGTTGTGCGCCGCCATGATTATCGAGACCGGCACGCCGCCGCCCGTCTGGGCATCCGCCGTCTGGCCAGCGTCGCCGCCGTCGGCATCATCCGCCGGGCGTATGCGCCTGTAGAAAGGAGAGAAGAGCAGCGTGGCCACGGGGACCAGCAGGCATCCCACGCCTGCGAGTATCGAAAATAAGCTGACTGTCACCGTTTTAGACTATAGTTTTTTATCCTTGTCACAGAGAAATGAAGTTGATTTCCACCCACAGCGCCATGTAGCCTACTATCCAGCCCAGCAGGACTTTCGGCGTGAGGTGCTTGACATACCATCCCAGCGTCACCCTTTCCGAGCGCATGAGCGCCAGTCCGCAGACGTTGCCCACGCTCAGCAGGCATCCTCCTATGGCAGTGTTGTAGGCCATGATGCTCCAGTAGGTGCCGTTGCATGCAAAGTCGCCCGCCGACACCGGATAGAGCGAGATGTTGGACATGGCAATGGTGAACGAGTCGACTATTGCCGACAGCAGCCCTGCGCCGATGCCCATCATCCAGATGTCGTGGACATAGGTGTCGAACCAGCTGCCCACGTCGTGCCACACACCGGTCTCCGTCACCACTCCCATGCCCAGCATGATGCCCATGACGAACAGTATCTGCTGCAGTGCTCCGTACTCCAGCGACATGGGGATGCGCCTCTGCACGCTCTGTCCGCTGCCTATGAACTTGCGGTTGAAGACCTCGTTGACCACCCACAGCACCGACAGCACGCACAGTGCGCCCAGGAATGGTGCCAGCTTGGTGATGTTGTGGAACGAGGGGATGAACCACAGTCCGCCGATGCCCACAAAGAGCATCACCATGCGCTGCAGCCTCGAGAGCCTTGTGTCGTCGCCGCGATAGGGCAGGGCGCTCCAGGCAGTGTCCAAGCGGTCGGGCAGCTCGCGGTTGATGAGCATCGTCGGAACGACCCATGCCAGCACTGCCGGCAGCAGCAGGTAGGCCGAGAAGCGGCTCGCGCTGACGGCGCCGCCCTCCCACAGCACCAGCCCCGTGGCGTCGCCAATCACCGTGAAGCAGCCTCCGCAGCATGCCGCCAGCGCCATTGCAGAGCCTACCAGCATGCGCTGCCGCGAGTTCTGCAGAATGCCGTGCATGATGACGAGCATCGTCGACAGCGTGGTGAGGTTGTCCAGGTTGGCCGACAGCACGAAGGTTGCCGCAGAGAGCGTCCACAGCAGGCGCTTGGAGTTCCGCGTACGAATCCACTCCGTGATGAAGTCGAAGCAGCCGTTGTTCTGCAGCAGCTCCACTGTCGACATCGTGGCCAGCAGGAACAGCACTATGGCCGCCGCCTTGCCCACGTAGAGCAGGAAGATGTTGCTGTAGATGAAGTGCTTCACCGAGTTGCTCGTCGAGGCCGCACCGCCGAGGAATTCGCGGTAGTCGGCAGCATGGAATGCCGACACGAAGTCGAAGCCCCAGCCAACGTAGACCACCCAGCCTGCGGTGCCGAGGAACATGGAGATGGCTGCCTTGTTGACTCCCGTCAGATGGCCCGTGGCAATCAGCAGGTAGGCCGTCAGGAGCAAGGTAACAATGATGAGGGTCATGGGAAAGAATTGCTTTAATGAGACGCAAAGTTAGACAGAAAAAGTTACATTCCCAAAAGTTTCAGCGAAAATTTCCGCCTTTTCTTGCCCGTTTGCGCCGAAATGCATACATTTGCAAATCGAAACACAAGCATAAGACAACAAAAAAAACATGAGACAGCTTTTCCTGACATTGCTAACCGCCGCCCTTTCGCTCACCACTGCCGCACAGACGCCGCAGCCGAAGGCCTGGCTGAAGAGCCGCCAGTGGGCAGGCGCCTTCACCGCCGCCAAGCCCCACAAGACGGTAGACGCCGCCCAGTTCTACACCCAGTACCACCGCAACACCGCGCAGTGGCAGCAGCTCTTCCAGTGGCTCAGCACCACCGACCTGCGCGCCATCGGCAAGGGCAAGCACCCCATTCCCGGCTCCACGCTCGTGGCCAGCGTGGAAGACTCCGAGAACGCGCCCCTCCCGGAGCGCAACACCGAGAGCCACCGCAAGAAGATAGACTTCCAGTTGGTGGTCGACGGCGTCGAGGGCTTTGCCCTCCTCGACCATGCCACCAGCACCGTCGCCCGTCCCTACGACGAGCAGAAAGACGTGGTCCGCTACAACTACCAGCCCCGGCAGGCCCACTTCTTCAACGTCCGCGGCGGCCAGTTCGTCATCTTCTTCCCCTCCGACTGGCACATCGCAAAGGTGCAGACCAGGAAGAATAACCAGAAAATCAGAGTCATAGTCGTGAAAATGGACTATGTGGAGTAGAAAAAATAGAGTGACAGAATTTTTCCTATGACTTACAGAATTATCTCCGTAAGATAATTTTTTATCTCCGTAAGATAAATTTTTATCTCCGTAAGATAATATTTTATCTCCGTAACATATTTTACCAACATAACATGTTGAAAAAACTTTTTTACCTATCAGCTCTGCTGGCAGTAAGTACAACTGCCTGCGCGCAGAGGTTTACCGACAATCTTGGCCGCGGCCTGGTAGCCGTGCCGACAGGCTCTACGTCGGGCAGTACGACAAACGTTGTGACATGGCGACGGCTGGCCGACGAATACTACGATGTTACCTACAATCTGTATAAAGACGGAACAAAAGTGGCTTCCGGGCTTACTGTCACATGCTACAGCGATCTCAGCAAGGCACTGCCCACAACGACTTATCAAGTGGAGGCCGTGGTTCGCGGCGTAGCACAGCCAAAGAGCGATGCCGTGACACCCTGGGCGCAGGAAGTCTATAAACTTGGCGACACCCGTACACCTGCGGGCTATCTGGACATTGCACTTGCCACTGTCTACGACCGCGACGGCCAGGACGTCACTGCCAATTACAGCCCTAACGATGCTGAGATGGCAGACCTGGACGGCGACGGAGAACTGGAAATAATCATAAAGCGGCTGAACACCGTGGATGCTTCCTCCTCGCTGACTGGATACATCTATCCGGAAAGCTCGCGCGAATTTGTTGTCATCGATGCCTACGACGTAAACTGGCAGACAGGAGCGGCGTCGCTGATGTGGCGCATTGACTGCGGTCCAAACATGGTCAGTCTGAATTCCACGGAGATTGACGTCATTGCCTACGACTGGGACGAGGACGGGCGTGCCGAAGTTGTGCTGCGTGGTGCCGACAATATGATTGTCTATGGTTCCGACGGCATCACACAGCTCTACACCGTTGGCGACATGTCGGCCAATACGCGCAACACGTTTTCAACTACCGACTCTCAGTATGCGTGGACTCACAGTGGTGCAGAATACCTATTATATATAAATGGACAGACTGGCGCACTCTACCAGCAGACTGAATATCCGCTAAAACGACTCGAAAGCGGTGAGACCAGCCTGAAGACGGCATGGGGCGACGACTATGGTCATCGCTCGTCGAAATACTTCTTCGGTGCGCCATTCCTTGACGGGCGCAAGGCCAGCCTCTTCCTCGGACGCGGCATATACACACGTCATAAGTTCATGGCCATGGACCTAGACCGAGGCTCACACCAGTGGACAAAACGTTGGGAATGGTCTTGTAACGACAAGAACAGTCCGTGGTATGGCAATGGATACCACAATTTTATAATTGCCGACGTCGATGAAGACGGCCGCGACGAAATAGTGTACGGCTCAATGGTCATCGACGACAACGGACACGGACTTTCCACGACAGGCTTCCAGCATGGCGATGCGCAGCATGTAGGCGACTTTAACCCATATCGCAAGGGATTGGAATATTTTGGATGTCTGGAGGACAATCCATACTGGGGAAACAACTATCGTGACGCTACTACCGGCGAAGTGTTCTACAAGCATTCTAATCCTGATGCAGACGGAAAAACAGGTGACGACGGACGCTGCCTGATGGACAATTTCACCGATGCGTACCCCGGATGTCTTGGCAGGTCGATAGAAAACCTCATCATCTCGTCCGTGACGGCGGAGAAAATCATGGATGCACCAGAGTCTTCTAATGATGCGCTCTTCTGGTCGCACCTTAATTTCCGGATTTACTGGGATGGCGACCTCTGCTCTGAGATTCTTGACAGTCCCGGCACAGCCAGCGAAGCGGCTATATGGGATGTCGACAAAGGGCGGCTGTTCACTTCGTCGGGATGCAAAATGAACAACGACTCAAAGAACAATCCCTGCTTCCAGGGCGACATCATCGGCGACTGGCGAGAGGAAATAGTCGTCCGCCACGGCACTGACATACGTGTATACACCAGCGGCTTGGCAACATCCTACAGCCAGCCCTGCCTGTGGTTCGACCACCAGTACCGTCAGGCTATGGTGTGGCAGATGATGGCATATAACCAGCCGCCGCACACAAGCTACTTCCTTGGCGAATTGGAGGGGATTACCGTGGCTCCACCATCGTATACCAACAGGGGAAGGACGGAAATTGACAATGGCGGAAACATTACAACCACCGACAGACACTTGCTCTTGGCAGAGACTAACGACATGACGGTAAGTGTCAGCGACGGAGCAACCCCATATATGCTGACGGTAAACACTCCGTCGTGGGTACAGGGCACTGATGTCAACGGCACATCTGCAACAAAAGTGAAGGCCGACGGACTGACAGGCGTAACAGGACTGCCGGAAATCAACACAACCACTTATACGCACACTCTGACTGGAGGAGCATTTACCGGCAGCATGAGGCTGGTGAAACAGGGTGACGGAACGCTGGTACTCCCCACGGTAACAGAGACGTATACTGGCAATACCGACGTGTGGGCAGGAACGCTGAGCTTCGACGGAACTATGCAGAACAGTCCGCTGTGGCTGAACCGCTTTGCATCACTGGTCAGCAACGGAGGAACATTCAGCGGCGGCATCACAGCAGACTATGGTTCATGCATCGTGCCAGGCGGCAAGGACCATTGCGGTAACATCACCACCAGCTCGCTTACCCTTAACTATGGCGCACGCGTACTCATAGACTTGTATGCAGGTAGCCAGAATGCAGACCAGATTAATATAGGACGCCTTGTCATCGGTTGCAAGAGTGGTGACGTGTGGGAAAATGCCGGTCCACGCTACCTTACGCCTGTCATCGAATTTGTGCAGCACGACGGCAGTGTGGTTGACGGCAGCTATGACCTCGGCGCAGTGGAAACTGTCGAGGGCAACCTTAGCGACATACAGATAGAAGGACTTGACGGCATTGAGACATACGGCCTGCAAATAAAGGACGGACACCTGATGCTCGTCATAGGCACAGGCGTCAGCTATGTATGCCCGGAGCCTGTCATTACCGAGAACGGAATACAGAGGGGAACTGGCGGACTGCTTCCGGCAGTGGACATCAGTGTCCAGAGCTTCCTGTATCAGGGCAGCACGGTTAAGCCACAGCTGGAAGCTGTGTTCACCGACGCTGCAGGAAATTCATCCGTGGTGGACATACGCAAGACCCTGTTCAGCGAAAACTTTGAAGGCAGTGACGACCCCTCCGCATACTGGAAATACAACAACAGCGGCTGCATATTCTCACCAGGATATAGCGGCTCGGAAGGACAGTGCATAGCAATCATGTCGTCTTCTGACCGTGGTGACTATACGCCGATAACGGCCGACTATAGTAGCGTGACGTCGTATGTCATAGAGTTTGACGCTTATTTCAACAATGCTTCAACATCAACCAACTTCGTCGTTATGAGCAAGAGCCACTGGGCAAGCTGGACACACAACTACGGGTACAGATGGAAGGATAATTCTACAGAGGAGCATAATCCATATCTTCTCTATTTGATGCGTAATGCAGGAAGCACGACCTTTGCAATTAACGAGACTGACAACACCATGACTTTGGACAACAGTAAGTGGTATCACTTCGTGCTTAATGTAGACGTCACCGGAGGAACCGTGGGCTACACCATCAGTCAGAAGGGGACGACAAATAGCGTGGCTTCAGGCACATACACTCTGCCTGAAGGCGAGAGCGCACTGTGCGACGGAATATACATACGCAACGGGCGTTATCAGTATGAACCAGGTGGAGCAGGCATTGACAATATACATGTCTACGATGCCGATGCATTCTCATACAAATTCCAGAAACCGGGAGTCTTGACCGTTACTTCCAGCAATGACGGATGTATTGATTCTGCCACTGAATATGAAGCGGTGCTGACGCTCGACGAAAACGACACCGAAGAACCGGTGGCTACAGACGGTGTCGTCGGCATCAGGATGCTGCGTACCATCAAAGCCAACGAGTGGAGTACTCTCTGTTTGCCGTTCGACATGACGGCATCACAGTGGCAGGAGGCATTTGGCAGCGACGCAGAGATAAGGAATATCAACAAGTGTACCGTCGATGGAAACACGCTGCAGGTTGTCTTCTCAACAGCAATGACGGGAACACTGCAGAAGAACACTCCTTACATCATCAGGACAAATCGCAATATTACAGAATTCTCGTTGCGGGCAGATGTGCAGCCAGAAGTACCAGAAACGGTGATTACCGATGGCAACGACAACCAGAAAGGAACATTTGTGGGGACTTATAAGGCGAACACCGTAATTCCTGACGGCAATATGTTTTTATACGCCGACCACTTCTACTTCAGCAAGGGGCTTACAAAGAGCAAGGCTTACCGCGCTTATTTCTGCTTTGACGATATAATGACATCGGAGGCAGGTGTCATGATGCTGTTTGACAACATGGAGACTGGTATAAACGGAATAATCGGTAAATATGGCGACAATAAGCCTGTTTATGACCTGCAAGGACGCAGGCTGCCCGAAACACTTATCAAATATAAAGGCCGTAAAGGCATATATGTCAGCAATGGAAGTAAAACAGTAAATAAATAGGCACAATGAAAAGACCATATATAACACCGTGTACACAGTTGCATGCTTTTCAGGTAAGTCCTTTACTTACCGTCAGTAATGTTGAAAGCAATATAGGAATAAACATTGGCGGCGAAGATGGGGCAGGGACACTTGACCCGTCAGCCCCGTCATTATCAATCTTCGATGAGTCGAGCTAAAACCAACGGCTCATAGTAGAGTCGTTGAATAACAAAGAAATTCAAACTGCTGCTGACCGGCGTGTGAGAATTTTCTGACATTCGGAGGGATTTCTCAAAAATAATTTTTCTGACTTTTTTTTTTGCGTTGCGGTCATTTTTCCGTATCTTCGCAGCCTGATTAGCGAAAACTCTAAACAAAGGAAAACGAATGGAAACAAAGGAAAACGGAAAAGCTGCCCACGGGCTGGCCGTACTGGAAGGAAAGCCGGGTGGCTCGAAGGGGGTGCGCATTCTGGTGATGGGAGCCGGCAAGATGGGGTCGTTCTTCACCGACTTGCTGAGCTTCGACCACGAGGTGGCCGTCTTCGAGAAAGACCCAAGGCGCATGCGCTTCACTTACAACTGCCAGCGACTGACAAGGCTGGAGGAAATCAGTGACTTTCAGCCGGAACTGGTGATTAACGCGGTAACCGTGAAATACACCATCCCTGCATTCCAGGAGGTGCTGCCTTGCCTGCCGGCAGACTGCATAATCAGCGACATTGCGTCGGTGAAGACGGGGCTTAAGGAGTTCTACGAGGCTACGGGCATGCGATACGTAAGCACTCACCCCATGTTCGGACCTACGTTTGCCAACCTGAACCAGCTGACGGAGGAGAACGCCATCATCATCAGCGAGGGCGACTACATAGGACGACTGTTCATGGGCGACCTCTACCGCCGACTGGGGCTGAACATCTATGAGTACTCCTTCGAGGAACACGACCGGACGGTGGCTTACTCGCTGTCCATTCCCTTTGTGTCTACCTTCGTGTTTGCCGCCGTCATGAAGCATCAGGACGCGCCTGGCACTACCTTCAAGCGCCACATGCGCATTGCCAGGGGCGTGCTGAGCGAAGACGACTACCTGCTGCAGGAAATTCTCTTCAACCCCTACACTCACGACCAGGTGGCGCAGATACGCACCGAGCTGAAGGTGCTGCTGGAAATCATCGACCGCAAGGACGCCGCCGGCATGAAGGGCTATCTCGCAAAGATAAGAAACAACGTCAGCAGCCAGGAGTAGGCAAAGAGAAGTGAGATACCATCTGGCAGCTTTCGTCACTGTGTGCATCTGGGGCAGCACGTTCGTCTTCACGAAGATGCTGCTTGTCGCCGGCCTGTCGCCGGCGCAGATTTTCACGCTGCGCTTCCTCGTGGCCTACGTGCTGATGCTCGCATGGAGCGTAGCACGCAGGGCGCCGATGGCCGCAGGCAGCCTTGGCGACGAGATGCTGATGCTGATGCTTGGGGTGACGGGGGGCTCGCTGTACTTCATGACGGAGAATGCCGCTCTGCAGTACACTACGGCAACGAACACGTCGCTGATAGTCTGCTCGTGTCCGCTGTTTGCCATGCTGCTGGTGGCTCTGTGCTACCGGCGCACGGAGCGCGTGACGGCCATTCAGGCGGCAGGCTCCGTGACGGCCTTCGCAGGCATGGCCATCGTGGTGCTGAACGGCCGCTTCGTGCTGCACCTGTCGCCAAGGGGCGACGCGCTGGCCTTCGGCTCCTGCATGTGCTGGGCAGTCTACTCGCTGCTGATGAAGATGCTCTCGGGCAGGTATTCGTCGCTGCTCATCACGAGGAAGGTGTTCTTCTACGGGCTGCTGACCATCGTGCCTTATTATGCCTGGAGGCCCCACGAGCTGCTCTCGCTCTCGGACGGCGGAGTGGTGTTCAGCGGAGAGGTGGTGGCCTGTCTGCTGTTCCTTGGCGTGGTGGCCTCCATGCTGTGCTATCTGGTGTGGGGCTGGGTGATCAGGCATCTGGGGGCAGTGACGGCCACCAACTGGGTCTACTTCAATCCCATCACCACCATCGTCTTTGCCAGCTACCTGCTCGGCGAGCGCATAACGCCTTGGTTTCTGCTGGGGGCAGCGCTTATCATTGCCGGCATGTTCCTCTGCGACCATCACCCGTAACCTCTCACATCTCACCTCTCACATCTCACCTCTCACCTCTCACATCTCACCTCTCATAAAACATGACACACACAACAGACTGTTTTCTGGCTTGCCAGCAGACCGGCGACATGCAGAATGTCGTCAGCCAGCTGCGCAGCCAATATGCCGTAAGACACATCTACCTGCTGGCCGGCAAGGAGACGGCCGCCACTGAGCAGCTGCCCGACGGTTGCTCGTGGCTGGTGACCGACAGCCTCGGCAGCAGCGCACTGGTAATGAAGATCGCCGAACGCGCTGCCAGCGACTATGTGCTGCTATGGCTGTCGACTGCCCAGCTGACGCTGGGACAGCAGGCCGTAGGGCGCATGATGCAGGTGGCCGCCGACACTGGCGCGGCAATGGTGTATGCCGACCGCTACGAGCTGACGAGGACCGTGACTGCCGACGGCGAAAAGACCACCGTGGCCGCTCACCCCGTGATTGACTATCAGGAAGGCTCGCTGCGCAACGACTTCGACTTCGGCTCGCTGCTGCTCATGCCGACAACGCTGCTGCACAAGTATGCCACAACCGACAGGGACTCTGACTACCAGTTTGCAGGCATTTACGACCTGCGACTCTTCCTGAGCAGGGAAGGCAGCCTGGTGCATCTGGGCGAAACGCTCTACACCGAGGAAGAGAGGGACCTCAGACTGTCGGGCGACAAGCAGTTCGACTATGTGAACCCCTCAAACCAGACTGTACAGCTGGAAATGGAGCGCGCATGCACGGCGCACCTGAAGGCCGTAGGCGCACTGACGGACACTACGCAGTATCCGGAAATTGACTTCGGCGAACAGGAATTCAGCGTGGAAGCATCCGTCGTGATACCAGTCTACAACCGCCAGAAGACCATCAGGGACGCCGTGGAGAGTGCCTTGTCGCAGAAGACTTCGTTCAGATACAACGTGATAGTCGTAGACAACCATTCCACTGACGGCACTTCCGACATTCTGCAGGCTATGGCCTCCGATGCCGCCGGCCGCCTGAAGGTGATAGTGCCGCAGCGCACCAACCTTGGCATTGGAGGATGCTGGAACGAGGCCGTCTACAGCAGCCATTGCGGAAGGTTTGCCGTGCAGCTCGACAGCGACGACCTCTATAGCTCGCCGAAGACTCTGCAGACAGTCGTCGACGCATTCTACAGGCAAAAGGTGGCAATGGTCATCGGCAGCTACCGCATGTGCGACTTCGAGCTGAACACGCTGCCGCCGGGAATCATAGACCACAAGGAGTGGACCGACGAGAACGGACCTAACAATGCCCTGCGCATTAACGGACTGGGCGCGCCAAGGGCTTTCTTCACTCCTATACTGCGCAGCATTGGCTTCCCTAACACCAGCTACGGCGAAGACTATGCCCTCGGGCTGCGGATTTCGAGAAGCTACAGGATTGGGCGCATCTACGACGAGCTTTACCTCTGCCGACGATGGGGCGGCAACAGCGACGCTGCCTTGTCGACAGAGAAAGTCAATGCCAACAACAAATACAAGGACAGCCTGCGCACTATTGAGCTGAAGGCACGCCAGGCAAGGAACAGCGGTACAGGACAAGCGGACGCCGCTGAGGACTCGCCTGTAATGCGCATGTTCTACCGCCAGATGCAGGTGTGGGACGACGTCCGCTACCGCTACCGCAACTTGCTGCAGGCTGAGACGCGCCAGCTTCACACTGACAGCATCTCGCTGGCAGTGCAGTGGAATCCGGCACGCATAGGCTCTACGGGAGCAAAGATTGACACCAAGTCTATTAGCCAGCGCCCCTGCTTCCTGTGTCAGGAGAACAGGCCCAAGGAGCAGCTGCAGAGGGTCTTGGACGGCAAGTATTACTTGCTGGTAAATCCGTTCCCCATACTGCCGGTGCATTTCACCATACCAACCGTCAAGCATTTTCCGCAGCGCATACTGCCCATGTATGAGGAAATGCTGCTTCTGGCAGAAGAACACCGGAAGCTCACAATATTATATAATGGCCCCTATTGCGGAGCGTCTGCACCCGACCATGCACACCTGCAGGCCGTCAGCAGCGGACACATGCCGATAGAGACTGCATGGCAGCGGCTCAGCAGGACGATGGTGGAAATCGTTGGCGACGGCAACGGCAGCGGCATCTATGAAATGACAGGCTACCCTGCGGCAGCATTTGTCATACGCGGCGGAGGCAGCGACGAATGCCAGCAGTGGTTCAACAGCCTTTACAGCTGCCTGCCTTCTGCTGGCGGCGACGAGGAGCCGATGATGAACGTCATTGTGTGGCACGACGGAGAGGGGCTGGTAACCATTGTGCTGCCACGCCGCAAGCACCGCCCCGACTGCTATTCGGCTGAAGGCAGCCAGCAGATGCTCATCAGTCCGGGGGCCGTCGACATGGGTGGACTCTTCATAACGCCACGCCAGGAAGACTTTAAAAAGCTGACGCCTGAAAAGGCACTGGCCATCTACACCGAAGTGTCGCTGACAAAAGAGCAGATGGCCGCTGTGGCAGACAGACTTAAGAACAAGCCGCAGGAAGAACACCATTCGCCGCTATCGTCGCTGCTGACACCACTGTCGGCGCTGCTGGCCAGCCGCACAAATTCGCAGCAGAGGCAGCCAAACGTGACGGTGGGCATCGTCAGCGGACAGAAAATACAGTTCTCGCTGAATGCACCATACACCGCGAAGGGCGAAACCATCGAGGGACTGCAGACGGTGGAATTCTCGGAGGGAGGCATCCTGTGGAACGACAACCAGTACAGGGAACTGACGTTCACGCCGTCGCAGCCCGGAGCGTCTTTTTCACTCTACGACGTCACCATCGGCGTTAACTTCCATTGGGAGCGCAAAGAGACACAGGTGTTCCTCGGTACGCTGCGACTTGTGGTGGAGTCGGACAAGATTACTGCCATCAACGAACTGCCGGTAGAGCAATACCTTGCCTCGGTGATTTCCAGCGAGATGAAGGCTACGGCAGGCCTGGAACTGCTCAAGGCACACGCAGTGATTAGCCGCTCCTGGCTGCTGGCTCAGATGAAGCGGCGACAGGAGAATGTGGAGCATCGCGACAGCTTCTTCTCCTTCATCAAGAAAGCCGGAGAGCTTATCAGATGGTACGACCGGGAAGACCATGCCATTTTTGACGTATGTGCCGACGACCACTGCCAGCGCTATCAGGGAATTACCAAGCAGACGAGCAAGAATGTCGAGCAGGCCCTGAAGCAGACGAGAGGGCAAATCCTTTGTTTTGGCGACGAAATCTGTGACGCACGCTTCTCAAAATGCTGCGGAGGTGTCACTGAAGAGTTCCAATACTGTTGGGAAGACACCCCCAAGCCATATCTGGTGAGCATCAACGACCCTTATTGTAATACCGACGACAAAGCCGTGCTTTCACAAGTGCTGAACGATTACGACCAGGAGACTAACGACTTCTACCGGTGGACTGTTGAATATACCACCGAGGAACTTTCGGCCATCGTCAATGACAAGTTCAAGGAAGACTTCGGACAGATTGTCGACCTTATTCCTCTGGACCGTGGAAAGAGCGGACGTATCTGGCGGCTGAAGATTGTCGGCACCAAGAAGACATTCATAATCGGCAAGGAACTGGAGGTAAGGCGCGCCCTCAGCGAGAGCCATCTGTACAGCTCTGCCTTTGACGTGGAGAAGACGCCAACAGGCTTCCGGCTGAAAGGCAAAGGGTGGGGACACGGTGTGGGACTCTGCCAGATTGGTGCTGCAGTGATGGGGAAGCAGGGATTTGACTACCAGCAGATATTGTTGCACTACTACAGGGGTGCTGAAATCAAGAAGATTTACTAACAAAACTTTCTGAAGTTAAAGAAGTTAAGGAAGTTGAATATACTAAACATGGAAGAGAAGAAAAGAAGCCCGTGGGCGTGGATTCCCACATTATATATTGCTGAAGGACTGCCCAATGTGGTGGTGATGACCGTGGCTGTCGTGATGTACATGCAGTTGGGTCTTACCGACACGGACATCGCACTTTATACGGGATGGCTCGGACTGCCGTGGGTCATAAAGCCTTTGTGGAGTCCTTTTGTCGACCTGTACCAGACGAAGCGCTGGTGGGTGTTGGCAATGCAGCTGCTGTTAGGCGCCTCGTTGTCTGGCGTTGCTTTCACACTGAACACGCCACTGTGGTTTCAGGGAACGATGTTTTTCTTCTTCCTGATGGCGTTTGCCAGTGCTACCCACGACATTGCTGCCGACGGTTACTACATGCTGGAGCTGGACGACCATCAGCAGGTGTCAATGGTGGGAATAAGAAACTTCTTCTACCGGTTGGCAGTCATCTTCGGCAACAGCGTATTGATACCTGTGGCAGGTGTCTTGCAGGTCATCTTCCGCAACCAGAAGGCATTCACTTGGTGCCTGGTGTTCTATGGCATGGCAGCGCTGTTCATAGCTGTCTGGCTCTACCATTCATACATGATGCCTAAGGCAGAGCGTGACGTCAGGCACAACACCACGGCGGCTGAAGTGATGCAGGGAGTGGTGACGACGTTCAAGACTTTCTTCGGCAAGTTGCCGCCACGGGAGATGATTGCTCCCATGCTGTTCCTTTTGTTCTATAGGTTCCCGGAGGCATTGATGCTGAAGATGAGTGTAACATTCCTCATGCGGCCGAATTCTGCCGGAGGCTTGGGATTGTCGCCGGGAGAATTCGGACTTGCAAGTGGAACGATAGGCATGGTGGGACTGATCATCGGCGGCATTCTCGGAGGCCTGCTTGCAGGACGCGACGGCTTCAAGAAGTGGCTGTGGCCCATGGTGTGCGCCATCACTCTGCCAGACATTGTATATGTCTACATGAGCTACGCACTGCCAACTAATCTGGTGCTTATCAGCAGCTGCCTCTTCGTAGAGCAGTTCGGCTATGGCTTAGGCTTTACGGCACTGACGCTTTACATGCTCTACTTCTCGAAAGGCCAGTACCAGACGTCGCACTATGCGTTCTGCACTGCCATCAGCTATCTGGGACTCATGCTGCCCGGCATGGTGTCTGGATACATGAAAGACACAATGGGCTACCAGACATTTTTCATCGTAGTGATGGCCCTCTGTTCCATAACATTCCTGGTGACGTCGCTGATCAAGATTGACCCCGAGTTTGGCAAGAAGCAGCAGTAGCTGCTAAATGCCAAGACCGCCCTGGAATGACGAGTCGACGGCTTTCGACTGCTGAATGCGAGAGTAGGGAGCAACGTCATTCGTCACCCAGATGTTGCCGCCGATGACAGAGTGGTGTCCAATGGTGATGCGTCCAAGGATAGAGGCATTGGAGTATACGGTAACGTGGTCTTCAATGATCGGGTGGCGCGGCACATTAAGCATGTTTCCGTTCTCGTCGTATTTGAAGCTCTTAGCACCAAGCGTAACACCCTGATAGAGTGTGACGTGGTCGCCGATTATGCACGTCTCGCCGATAACCACGCCCGTGCCATGGTCGATGGCAAAGTATTCGCCGATTTGTGCGCCCGGATGAATGTCAATGCCAGTTTTGGAATGTGCCTGTTCGGTGATGATGCGCGGAAGCACCGGCACGTTCAGCTGGTGCAGCTTGTGGGCTATGCGATAGTGTATCATGGTGTCCACAACCGGATAGCAGAAAATCACCTCGCCGTAGTTGGGGGCAGCAGGGTCGTTGTTGAACATGGCCTCTACGTCAGTGTAGAGGATGCGCTTTATTTCAGGCAGTTCTTCAACGAAGTTCATGGCTATGCGCTCGGCTTCCGCATAAACCTGCTGTCTTGTGCTGATGGTCTCACAGTCCTCGCAGAACTGCAGGCCATGGGCAATCTGCTTAATCAGCAGGCGCACCAGTTCGCCCATGTGAACGCCTATGTTATATGAGCGGATAGTCTCGTCGGGTTGCCGTTTGTTGAAGTAGTCTGGAAAGATGATGCTCTTTGCCAGTTCTACTATTTCAGCCACCTTTGTGATAGATGGCAGGGGAGCTTCAGTCTGAGGCATCATGTTCACCTCCTGTGTAGATAGCTTTGACAATTTCGAGACTGTCCTCAGCAGAATGTCATTGTTGTTCTTGTCCATAGTGAAATGTTTGTGTTTTGTGTTGTATTGTTTGGTATTACGATTGTTTGCGCTTTAGCTTGCTGAGCAGCTGTCTTGGCTCCTTGGCATGCGGATACAGCTCGATGGCTTTCTCATAGTTGCGGATGGCTGCATCAATGATGTGTTCCTGCTCACATTCCTTGCCAAGCAGAGTATATTCAGCGGCAAGACGCTTAAGCATCTGTTCCTGCTTCTTGATGTCAGCTTGCAGGTCGTTGATGGTAGCCTGCTGCCGGCTGATGATGTTCAGCTTCTGCCGTATGAATCTCTTGGCAGACGGCTTCTCAATGTCATAGCGGGCATGTATGGCGACAAAGAAGTGCTTGAGGAATTCGTCAAAGTCCTGGCTGTCAAAGGCAGTGACGGCATCATGGTAGGCTTTGTCGGCCTTGCTCTCTTCAATGGCTTTCTTCATCAAGGCACCATTGTTGTACTGACGGGCAAAGCTAAGCACTTCTGGACGCACAAAGATGTCGGACATCTTGATGGGTTCGTTAAGCGTAATGCCGCCAAGCGACGTGCAGCGGCTGAGAGCCACATAGGTCTGTCCGCCGGCAAAGGCGCCGCCCCCGGAGAAGTCAATCTTCACGTTGCGGAATGTAAGTCCCTGGCTTTTGTGTACGGTGATGGCCCATGCCAGCCGCAGCGGAAACTGCCTGAACGTGCCAAGGAGTTCTTCTTCAATTCTCTGCTCCTGCTCGTTGAACGTGTAACGCATGTTCTCCCATACTTCACGTTCTACGTCATATTCATTGTTGTCCTCGTCGGCGACGCAGATGATGCCCTCATGCTCGTCGATGCCTGTCACTATTCCGATAGTGCCGTTGACCCATCGCTTCTCCTTGTCGTTTTTCACAAAAATCACCTGTGCCCCCAGCTTAATCTCAAGTTCCATTGTCGTAGGCAGCGAAGTGAGTGGGAAGTCACCGCTGATAGTCCCTTTGAAGACAGACATCCGTCCGTCAAGGGATTCCAGCTTCTGGTTGTTTATCCAGTCGACGGTATCGCGGCGTGTGGCCAGTGTGATAACGTATTTGGCATCTGGCGCAGTGTCCTCAGTATTTGCATCCACACGGTCGTTGATGGCCTGCAGGTCGGCGGCATCGACTTTGTTCTGTCGTATGCGGTCCAAAAGGTTGATAAAGTCTGGGTCCCGTTGGCGATAGACCTTCTGCAGCTCTACACTAACGAGTTGCATTTCGTCCCAGACCTTTGCAGAAAAGAAATATGACGAAGAATAGAAAGGCTGCATGAGCCGCCACTCGTCAGTCTTCACAACCGGCTCCAGCTGGAAGATGTCGCCTACGAGCAACAGCTGCTTGCCGCCAAAAGGCTCACGCATGTTCCGGCAGTAGACACGCAGAATGCGGTCTATGAAGTCGATGATGTCGGCACGCACCATGCTGATCTCGTCGATGATGATGAGTTCCAGTTCGCGGAGCAGCTTTATCAGCTCGTTGCTGTACTTCAGTGTTTTCCGCATATTGCGGATGTTGTATCTTGCGTCGTTTGGCAGCAGGGGATGGAACGGCAACTTGAAAAACGAGTGAAGAGTCTGTCCTCCGGCATTGATGGCTGCAATGCCAGTGGGTGCAAGAATGACATACTTCTTTTTGGTGTTGTTGGCAACGTAGCGCAAGAACGTAGACTTGCCTGTGCCGGCCTTTCCGGTCAGGAAGAGCGAACGGTGAGTGAACTGGATAATCTGCAGTGCCTGCTGCCACTCACGGTTTCCAGTGTCTATCTGTTCAGGGTCGCGTTGCGTCATTGGTCTTCTAATTGTTGCCGTGTTCTTCTGAAGGTTTCAAGGCATTTGCCTGTGAAGGGCCAGTCTGTTCTTCCTGTCCGTCATGTCCTGTTGCCGGACTGCTGGCGTTACCATTGTCGACGGTCTCTATTCTTTCTACGCTGCCTATGCTGTCGGTAGAAAGAGAGTCGGAATCAGAGACGGCACGGAAATACCCGCCGCAGCCATAGACGCTGGCAGGAATGTCGTCGGGCTTCTGGAATTTTGCATGGTATTGCTTGAAGGCCTTGTCGTCGAGGACACTCTGCAGGAAATATCCGCAGACAGGCAGAGCCGTGCGGTTGCCTTGTCCAAGTTCTCCTGTGCGGAAGTGGATGCTGCGGTATTCGCCGCCAACCCATGCACCGCACACCAGCCGTGGGGTAGTGCCAATGAACCATGCGTCGCTATGGTTGTTGGAAGTGCCTGTCTTTCCGCCGAAGTCTGTGTCGGCAGCATGGCGCCCGACAAAGCCCATCAGTCGCGACGAAGTTCCGCTCATGCCACCGGTGAGCAACTGCTGGACAAGGAATGAGCTGCGCTGCGACAACACTTGCTGGTCAGTAGACGGAGCCTTGTAGATGATGTTTCCGTCGCGGTCCTCAATATGGGTGACAAGCACAGGCTTGTGTGCCTTGCCGTCGTTCACAGGCGTGCAATAGGCATTGACAAGTTCCAGCAGGTTTACATCGCTGCTGCCCAATGCAAGGGCGGGAGTCGGTGTCAGCGGACTTTCAATGCCCATGTCGTGGGCAGTCTTGGCAATGCGCTCAATGCCGCATTCCTGTCCGAGACGGACGGCAACAGAGTTGATGCTCATGGCGAATGCCTGCTTCAGCGTGATCAAAGCACCAGAGAAGCGGCCGTCAGCATTAGTGGGAGCCCACGTAACCTCCTTGCCGTGGTCCATAACCTTCATCGAGAAGTATTCATCGCGCCGCGTGTCACAGGGAGTCATTCCCTGATTGATGGCTTCCGCATAGACAAACAGCTTGAAGGTAGAGCCGGGCTGGCGCATGGCCGTAACCTTGTCGTATTTCCATGTGTCGAAATCAATATCTCCGACCCATGCCTTGACATGTCCGCTCTGTGGCTCGATGGCAACAAAGCCGCAGTGCATGAAATGCTCCATGTAGCGGATGCTGTCCAGCGTTGACATTTCTTTCTCAATGGTTCCGTTCTCATAGTCAAACAGCTTGACGGTGTGAGGAAGGTTAAGATAATAGTCAATGGAGTCCTGATTGCCGTTGAACTTCTGGCTGAGGACTTTATAGTAGTGTGTCTTCTTGGCAAGGTCTTCTATGAAATGCGGAATTTCACGGTGACGCTCGTCTTGCCAGGGTGGGGTGGTTCCCCAGTGTGCGTTGAAGGTCTTCTGCACTTGGCGCATCTGTCTGGTTACAGCCTCTTCGGCATAGTGCTGCATGCGCGTGTCAAGAGTGGTGTATATCTTCAGACCTTCGGTGTAAAGCGCATTGCGGTTGTCAAAGAATTCCTGACACCAGTCTTTCAATTCATTGGCAACGGCTTCGCGGAAATAGTTGGCATAGCCGTCGTAGGCACTTTCCACGCTATAGTCCAGCAGGATGTCCTTAGTGCGAAGTGTGTCAAGGGCTTCGGCAGTAAGATGACCGTGGGCAAGCATGTTCGCCAGCACTACGTTGCGGCGGTTCTTGGCATTCTTGGGATTGATGCGTGGGTTGTAGTAGGTGGTGGCTTTCAGCAGTCCTACGAGTACGGCAGCCTGCTCGGCAGTCAGGTCGCTGGGTTTTATGCCGAAATACGTCTTTGCAGCAGTCTTTATGCCAAAGGCATTAGAGCCGAAGTCGACGGTGTTGGCATACATGGTCAGGATTTCCTCTTTAGAGAAATACCATTCCAGCTTGTAGGCCGTTATCCATTCCTTGCTCTTCATGACCAGGATTTTCAGACCGGGTATGTTTCCCAGCAGTCCTGTGGAATACTGAGTGCGTACGCGGAAAAGGTTTTTGGCCAGCTGCTGGGTGATTGTCGATGCTCCGCGTGCGTCGCGGTGCATGAAATAGTCTTTCAGTGCAGCGCCGAATGCCTGGTAGTCGATGCCGTGGTGATGATAGAAGCGCTCGTCTTCAGTGTCTATCAGCGCATTCCAGAATTCCTGGCTTACCTCGTCGTAAGTAACTGGCGTACGGTTCTCGCTGAAGAACTTGCCTATCTTCTTGCCGTCGGCACTGAAAATCTCAGAAGCCTCTGCAGGATGGGTGTTCTTGACGTCGCTGATGCTTGGCGACTTGCCAAAGAGCCACAGGAAGTTGCAGTCTACCATTATCAGGTAGAGGACGAACAGCAGAATGGCTGTTGCTGCTGACGACAGCACTTTGACATACCATGGGCGGCCAACAAAGAGCTTCTTGTATAGCTGCCACCCGTTGCTTATTGCTGTTTTGGCTTTGCTTATGTACGGATGCATAGTGAAATATATTTCAAAATCTTGTCTTCTTCATCTGGTGCAAACCACTTGATGCTCTGGTCGCGCTGAAACCATGTCAGCTGCTTGCGTGCATAGCGGCGGGTGTTTCCCTTGATGCGCTCTACGGCTTCTTCAAGCGGCCACTGGCCGTCAAAGTAGGCAAACAGTTCCTTATAGCCAACGGTGTTCAGGGCATTCAGCGAACGATATTGGTAGAGACTTTCCGCTTCTGCCAGCATTCCCTGGCGCAGCATCTGGTCTACACGGTCGTTGATGCGGTTGTAGAGTTCGTCGCGTTGCCGGTTGATGCCAATCTTTATGATTTCGAAAGGCCGTGGTTTCTTCTCGTTAAGCCGGAAGGATGTGTAGGTCTTTCCCGTCTGGTAGCAGATTTCAAGGGCATGGATGACCCTGCGGTAGTTGTTGCGGTCGACAATAGCGTAATGCTCAGGGTCCAGGCGTTTCAGGTCGTCGAGCAGCGATGGCAGCCCTTCGTCATGATAGCGCTGCTTCATCTGCTGGCGGATGTCGTCGCGGATGGTGGGAATGTCGTCAATGCCATTGCAGACGGCATCAATGTACATCATGGAACCGCCGGAAAGCAGATGAATGTCGGACTGGGCGTCTAACTGCCTGCACAACGCCAACACCTCCTGCTCATACATGGAAGCATTGTAGTAGTCATGAATGCTCTTTGTACCCACAAAGTAGTGGTGAGCCTGACGTAGCTGCTCCGCAGTAGGTGCTGCAGTGCCAATGGGCAGCTCGCGGTAAATCTGCCGTGAGTCGGCATTGATTACCTGAATGCCATAATGATGCGCCAAGCGTATTGTTAAATCCGTTTTGCCAACAGCAGTAGGGCCTATTATGACAATCAGCTTAGCCACACCTTGTCTGCGGAAAAGGAAAGAAATGTTACCCTTATCGGATAACACCTCTTTTTGATGACTCTATGAAAGAACAGATGTACTCAACTTCTTTCGAAGCAGGATACTTGGCACGGGCTTCTGCTATGCCGTCTTTCAGCACTCCCTGGGCGTAGATGATGCGGTAGGCATCGTGGATGGCCTCTATGGTTTCGTTGCTGAAGCCTCTGCGGCGCAGGCCGATGAGATTGACACCGGCGTAGCGGACAGGCTCCTTGCCGGCAATGACATAGGGAGGAATGTCCTGGCTGGTGCGCGAACCGCCCTGGAACATTATGTAGCTGCCGATGCGGCAGAACTGGTGGAAGAGGCAGGTGGCAGAAATGATGGCATAGTCCTCGACGACTACCTCGCCGGCAAACTTTGTGGAATTGCCGATGATGCATCCGTTGCCGATTTCGCAGTCGTGGGCAACATGCATGTTCTCCATGAGCAGATTGCCATTGCCGACGACGGTCTTTCCCTTGGAAGCCGTTCCGCGGCTGATAGTTACATTCTCACGGATGGAGTTGTTGTCGCCGATTTCGCAGGTTGTCTCTTCGCCTTTGAACTTGAGGTCCTGAGGCTTTGTGCTGATGCTGCTGCCGGGGAAGAATTCGTTGCCGTTGCCGATGCGTGCACCGAAATGCACGGTGACGTTATTCAGAAAAGTATTGTTGTCGCCAATAACTACATTCTTGTCTATCACGCAGAAGGGACCGATGACGTTGCCGTCGCCGAGCTTTGCCTCGGGGGCTACCACTGCCAGAGGGTGTATTTGGTTCATAATTTCCTTTTAGTTTTATGTATAGTTTGCGCAAAGTTACTCAATTAGTGCGGAAATATGAGTAACTGCTACTTTTCTTTTTGTTTTTTTAATATATCACTGAACGGATTTTTTATCTCTATGAGATAATTTCGTAACATGCAGAGATAAAAAAATATCTCCGTAAGATAATTTTTTTTCTTACGGAGATAATTTCGTAACTCGCAGAGATAATTTTTTATTGCATGCGATTGGTTATTTGTTCTTTACTATCTGGGCCGTGAAGGAAGCCTCGGCAACGACATGGTCGCCCACGAAGATGTAGCCTTTCATGCTGGAGATGCCATGACGCACAGGGGCCAGCAGGTCTACCTTGAAAATCAGCGTGTCGCCAGGAACTACTTTCTGGCGGAACTTAACGTCGTCGATGCGCATGAAGTATGTCGACCAGCGTTCAGGCTCCTCAAGAGTGTTCAGCACGAGCAGTCCGCCGCACTGTGCCATGGCTTCTATCTGCAGGACTCCCGGCATTACGGGCTCTTCAGGGAAGTGGCCCTGGAAGAATGGCTCGTTGGCGGTGATGTTCTTTATGCCTACGATGCTGTTGGCGCCAAGGGAAATGACCTTGTCTACCAGCTGCATAGGATAGCGGTGGGGAAGCAGTTGGCGGATGCGGTTGACGTCCATCACTGGCTCTTCGTTCGGGTCGTAGATGGGAGCCTGGACTTCATGCTTGCGAATTTCCTTGCGCATCTGACGGGCGAACTTGTTGTTGATGGTGTGGCCAGGACGTGTGGCGATGATGCGGCCTTTGATAGGCTTGCCTATAAGTGCCATGTCGCCGATGACGTCGAGAAGCTTGTGGCGGGTGCATTCGTTCTCCCAGACAAGGGGCTTATGCTGGATGTAGCCCAGTTCGTTGGCGTCGCGATGCTCTACGCCTAACATGTCGGCAAGTGCATCAAGGCGCTCCTGGGTGGTCTGACGTTCGTAGATGACTATTGCATTGTCCAGGTCGCCGCCTTTGATGAGGTTTGCCTGCAACAGAGGCTCTATGTCCCTGACGAAGACGAAGGTGCGCGCAGCAGCGATTTCGCTGACGTATTTGTCGACTTTGTCAAGGGTGGCAAACTGGGAATTGATAATCTTTGAGTCGAAAGAACACATGGCCGTGAGCGAGAATTCCTCGTCGGGCAATATCGTGATGCTGGAGCCGGTCTTTTCGTCCTTGACCTCGATTTTCTTGCGGATTACATACCAGTCCTTGGGGGCGTTCTGCTCCTCAATGCCGATTTCCTTTATCTTTTCGACATACTGTATGGCAGAGCCGTCAAGAATGGGGAATTCCGGACCGTTGACCTGCATTAGGCAGTTGTCGATGCCCAAGGCATACAGGGCAGACATGCCGTGCTCAATGGTTGACACGCGGGCATCTCCCTTGCCAAGCACCGTTCCGCGCTGTGTGTCAACGACGTTTTCTGCTATGGCCTCGATAATCGGCTCGCCCTCAAGGTCGATGCGCTGTATCTTATAGCCGAAATTCTCTGGAGCCGGATTGAACGTTACTGTAAGGTTTAAGCCGGTATGCAGTCCTTTTCCGAAGAGCGAGAAACTGCCCTTAAGTGTTTTTTGCTTCATTGCTGGAAAATGATTTGACGGAGTTAATCACTGTTAGTTCATGAGAGAGTCCTTCTCCTTCTTGAGAGCATCAATCTCACGGCGCAAGGCACCTAATTCGCGATACATCTCAGGAAGTTTCTTGACGATGGCCTGGGCCTTGAAGAAGACTTTGGGGTCAATGGCCGGCGCACCGATGAGTTGCTCGCCATTGCCTTTGGTGTTGCTGATGACACCGCTCTGGGCACCGATAAACGTACGGTCGGCAATCTTTATGTGGCCGGAGAAACCAGCCTGGCCGCCGACCATGCACCATGCTCCTATCTTGGTAGAGCCTGCCATGCCAACTTGGGCTGACATGACGGTGTTCTCGCCAATCTCGCAGTTATGGGCAACCTGGATGAGATTGTCTAACTTGACGCCTTTATGCAAGACCGTCTGTCCCATCGTGGAACGGTCGACACAGGTGTTTGCACCTATCTCTACATTGTCTTCAATGATTACGACGCCAAGCTGTGGTATCTTGTCGTAGCCATCTTGGTTGGGGGCAAAGCCAAAACCGTCGGCACCTATGACGCTGCCGGCATGGATGGTTACATTCTTGCCGATCTGGCAACCGTCGTAAATGGTGACATGGGGGTAAATCATTGAACCGTCGCCGATGGTTACGTTGTCGCCGATGCTGGCAAACGGGCCGATGTAGACGTCTTTGCCTATCTTGGCTGTCTCCGATATGAATGCCAACGGGTGTATACCGACTTTCTTTGGCAAAGTCTGTGCATACATCTGCAAAAGCTTGGCAACACATTCGTAAGCATTGGCAACACGTATCAAAGTAGCCTCGACGGGCCGTTCCAGCTGTACGTCTTCATTGATAAGGACTACGCTGGCTTTCGTGTCGTAAATGTAGGGTGTGTATTTGGGGTTAGAAAGAAATGTTATAGCCCCTTCTTTGCCTTCTTCAATTTTTGAAAAAGTGTTGATAACGGCATTCTCGTTACCTTCTACGCGACCGCCGATCATGTCGGCAATCTGTTTGGCAGTGAATTCCATAAAAATCTTTTGTTAGGAATAATTAACTTTGCAAAGATAGTAATTTATTATGATTATATGGAATGTTTTTCGTGTTTTTTTGAAAAAGGAAGGAAAAAAAGAACAATATTCTGCTAAAATGCTATAAAGCACCCTTGGTTGACGGCAATTCAAAGTGGGAGACATCACGTCTGACTGCCATCTTGATGGCTCTGGCCAGTGCCTTGAAGATGCCTTCTATCTTGTGGTGTTCATTTTCGCCCTCGGCCTTTATGTTAAGGTTCATGCCTGCGGCATCGCTGAGACTCTTGAAGAAGTGGAGAAACATCTCTGTAGGCATCTCGCCGATGCGCTCACGCTTGAATTCGGCATCCCACACAAGCCATGGGCGGCCTCCGAAGTCGAGGGCGACGGAACACAGACAGTCGTCCATCGGCAGCTGGAAGCCGTAGCGCTCTATGCCACGCTTGTCGCCGAGTGCCTTCTTCAGGCATTTGCCAAGGGCAAGTGCGGTGTCTTCGATGGTATGGTGCTCGTCAACGTGAAGGTCGCCATTGCAAACTACGGTCAAGTCTACCATGCCGTGCTTCCCGATTTGCTCTAACATGTGGTCGAAGAAACCAAGTCCCGTCTTGATGTCACAATGTCCGTTGCCGTCAAGGTCAAGCTTAATGTGTATGTCGGTCTCTTTTGTTGTCCGCCTGACTTCTGCCACACGCTCTCCGCCATAGGCAATGGCTGTTGCCCGCTGCCAACTGCTGGCGGCATCGGCATCATCACCTGCAGAGTCTATCTTAAGGAACTTGCAGCCTATGTTTTGCGCAAACTGTCTGTCGGTATCTCTGTCGCCAATGACATAGCTTGCGGACATGTCATATTCTGCATTCTCCATATACTTCTTCACCATGCCTGTGGCGGGCTTTCTGGTCTCTGAATTGTCTTCAGGGAAGTGACGGTCTATCAGTATGTCGTCAAAATCCACGCCCTCACCTTTCATGGTGCCAAGGATGAAGTTGTGAACGGGCCAGAAGGTGTCTTCCGGGAAAGAGGGTGTTCCAAGGCCGTCCTGATTGCTTACCATCACAAACTCATAGTCGGTGTGCTGCCGCAAAAAGGCCAGACTGCTGATGGCACGTGGCACGAACTGCAGTTTTGCAAAGTCGTCGATTTGCTCGTCGGATGGCTCGCGGATGATTGTTCCGTCGCGGTCTATGAAGAGGATTTTTTTCATTTATTTGTCGGTTGATGAAATGCTGCCAAAAAGATAATGGCAATGCATTAGGGATATTATAAGAATATAGAAATGGACAAACATGCATGCTGCATTGGTTGCCACAGACAGGTATGGCATGTAGGCAGGCATTCCTGAGGCGTCACCGATTAACTGACTGTGATATGCAACAATAGATGCAGTCTTTATGACGATTAATGGCAGCAGGATGATTATGCTTGCCAAGCAGAGCAACAGCATGCTGGTGAAGGTTACCGCCAGGATTATACCTATATGTCTGCCGAAAGCATAATGAATTGGTGGCTGCTGACGGCTGTTGCTGACGGCTGCCATATTCTTCTTGTTCAAAACGTTGACGGTAAACCATGTGGGAGGATTGCTGATGCTTCCAGAGACACTATGCTCTTTTAGCTTGCCCCAAATGCAGAGTATTCCGAGAACCAGAAGTACTGCGGCCACGGCTAATGCATACTTGTTGCCGGTATGTATGGCAATGCCTGCAGTGAGCGAGTAGAGTGTGGTGGCAATCCATGATGCCTTGAAGAATTTCTGCCAGTTGGCAGCATATAGCAACAGACCTGCGGCAAGAATGCTGCGATAGCTGCGCTTTTTGTATAAATCCAGGTTTGTATTGTCCATGATTAATATGCTGACGTGTGTGAGGATAATCTGCTATATAATGGGAATACTTTACTGATGTGAAGATTGAAAAAAAAACGCGAAACTCATGTACTCATAGGCTTCGCGGCTTTTTATACAGTGTTGGTTTTATTTATTTACCTGGAATTTCGTGTCTCCGTCTTTGAAGAATGAATTAATCTGGCGTGCAGCTGCGATGCCGGCATTGATGTTGGCTTCTGCCGTCTGAGCGCCCATCTTCTTCGGAGTTGAGAAATAGCGGTTGGCAAACTTTGCAAATTCGTCATTTGCATCAGGCATGATGTCGGTAACGAACTTCAGGTCTTCACGCTCTTGCATGAGTTTTATGAGTCCCTGCTCGTCAATAACCTCCTTGCGTGCCGTATTCACCAGTACGCCGCCTTTCTTCATCTTGTTCACCAAGTCGTAGCCAATGCTCTGGCGCGTCTCTGGCGTTGCAGGAATGTGAAGAGAGACTACGTCGCAGGTTTCAAAGAGTGCATCTTGATTGGCAACGGCATGCACACCAGCCTTCTCAATAACGTCTGCTGGGCAGAAAGCATCGTAGGCGTAGACATCCATGCCAAAGCCCTTTGCAATGCGTGCTACATTGCGGCCGACATTTCCAAAGGCCAAGATGCCAAGCTTCTTGCCTAACAGCTCCGTGCCGCTTTTTCCGTTGTAGAAACCGCGAACGGCCATGACAAGAAGTCCAAAGACAAGCTCTGCAACTGCATTTGCATTCTGTCCAGGAGTGTTTTCGGCGACTACACCATGTGCAGTAGCTGCGCCAAGGTCTATGTTGTCATAGCCAGCACCGGCACGGACAACTATTTTCAACTGTTTAGCAGCATCAAGGACTTCTGCATCAACTTTATCCGAGCGGATAATCAGTGCATCTGCATCCTTGACAGCCTCCAGCAGTTGTGACTTTTCGGTATATTTCTCCAACAGCGCGAGTTCACCACCATTGGCTTCTATCTCTTTGCGAATGCCTTCTACTGCAGCTGCAGCAAAAGGTTTTTCTGTAGCAACTAAGACTTTCATATCAGTTCTTGAATTAGTGATACCAGTTATTAAATTAGCGATATCAGTTCCTAAATTCGTGATATCAGTTGTTCAATTAATGATTAGCTTCGAATTCTTTCATGCAGCTGACAAGAGCCTGACATCCTTCGATGGTCTGAGCGTTGTAGCATGAAGCACGGAAACCACCGACAGAACGATGGCCCTTAACGCCAACCATTCCCTTGGAAGTTGCAAAGTCAAGAAAGTCTTTCTCCAGTTCTTTGTACTCATCAGCCATTACGAAGCAAATGTTCATCACAGAGCGGTCTTCCTCAACAGCTGTGCCGCGGAACATCTTGTTGCGGTCAATCTCGCCATACACGATTTCTGCGCGCTGCTGTGCAAGCTTGTCCATAGCTTCTACACCGCCGTTTTTCTTTATCCAGCGGAGAGTCTCCAGAGCAGAATAGATGGGAACAACAGGAGGAGTGTTGAACATAGAACCCTTGTCCACGTGCGTACGGTAGTCAAGCATTGTCGGGATTTCACGAGGAGCCTTGCCTAATGCATCGTCCTTCACAATGATTATTGTTACGCCGGCCATGGCCAAGTTCTTCTGTGCGCCAGCATAAATAGCGTCGTATTTTGCCACGTCGATGGGACGGCTGAAGATGTCGCTTGACATGTCAGCAATCAGGCGTACGGGAACGTCTAAGTCTTTACGGATTTCGGTGCCGTATATAGTGTTGTTCGTCGTGATGTGCAGGTAATCGCAATCAGCAGGTACTGACCATCCTTTTGGAATAAAGGTATAGTTTGCATCAGCAGAAGATGCTACTTCAACAACTTCGCCAAAAAGCTTAGCTTCCTTCATGGCCTTCTTAGCCCAGACGCCAGTGTTCAAATAGGCGGCCTTCTTGATGAGGAAGTTGTATGGAATCATGCAGAACTCCAGGCTTGCTCCGCCACCAAGGAAAATAACAGAATATCCTTCGGGAACGGAAAGCAGCTCTTTTACTAAGGCTACTGCCTCATCCACAACAGGCTGAAAGTCCTTTGCACGGTGGCTGATTTCCATCAGTGAAAGGCCAGAGCCATTGAAGTCCAAACACTGCTGAGCGGTTTTCTCAATAACTTCGCGAGGTAACATCGATGGTCCTGCGTTAAAGTTGTACTTCTTCATTTCTATGCTTGTTTTAATTAAAAATATCTCTTTTTTGTAAATTCAGGGTGCGAAGTTACACTTTTTGCACGAAACCGGCAAATATTTGAGCAATAATCCACAAGAAGCCACTAAAAAAGTGGCTTTTTGCTAACTCTGTTTGTCATTTCTTGGTGCTTTTAGTGTCTTCTTTGATGGTAGACTTATAGCGTTTGTTCAGACCGTTAATAACATCCTGCGTAATGTCATATCGCTTTGCTGCGAGAAGAATGTTGTCTCCCTGCTTTGTCAGGATGAAGTCATATTTCTTGGTCTTGTTGTATTCTGCGAGAAAGTGTTGCAGTGAGTCGCGCAGTCCGTCATTGTATTTCTGTGTTTCCTGTGCCAGTTCGTTCTCCAGACGGGCTTGCAGTTCCTGCAGGCTTTGCTGCTGACGCTGGATAGCTGCCTGCTGGCTTTCTGCCTGTTCGCGGCTTGTGAAAGAATTGTTTTGAATTTTCTGCTGGAAGTTAGCCATTGCATTTTGCAGTTGCTGTCCCTTTGCATTCAGCGTGTTTCGGGCATTTGTGCTTCTTTTCTGCAAAAGCAGGGAAAACTCCTTGCAGAACTCATACTGAGTCATCAAAGAGTCAACCTCAATAAATGCGATTTTCAGACCAGCAGTCTCTTCACTGTTTTGGGCAGAGTTAGACTTTTCATCCATTTTAGGACTTGCATTGTTGCAAGAGGCCAACACTGTCAGGACAGTAAAAGCCAGAAAGATGTACTTTTTCATTTTTATAGATTTTTTTTGAAATATCTTCTCTTATATATAATTAATGTGTATAGAAACCGTTTGTTAGTTTATTCCGCTCATCTTTCGGCGACGGCAGTCCTTGCTTTGGTTCGCATTTCCTTGTCTTGCTCCATGACGCAATGAATACCTCTTTGTCTCATTGCTTCACTGTCGTGAATATGCTGGGAGGAGAAGCTTCCGTCTTTGCTGGCAAGCACTTTTACCAGCAAAAAAGTCATGCTGATAGCAATAATTAACGTACTGACAAGCAGAATATTCAACATAAATTGGTAACTTTGCGCAGTTTTAAACTGCTTTTGCAAGTGCAAAGGTAAACAAATAATTTAGAACTACAGATTAATAAATATTAATTATGAATAAAAGTGAGTTAAAACCTGCTTCTGTCTTTCAACAGTTTGCAAAGATTAATGAAATTCCACGTCCGTCAAAGCGTGAAGAGAAAATGATAGAATATCTGAGGAACTGGGGAAAAAGTCATTCCTTAGACACACAAGTTGATGAAACCGGTAATGTCATAATCCGCAAGTCGGCCACGCCAGGCATGGAAAATGTGAAGACCGTTATCTTGCAGAGCCATATGGACATGGTGTGCGACAAGCTGGTTGACGTTGAGTTTGATTTCGACAACGACCCCATCAAAACGTATATCGACGGCGAATGGCTTACTGCCGAAGGTACCACGTTAGGAGCCGACGATGGCATCGGCTGTGCCATAGAGCTGGCCTTGTTGGAAGCCGACGATATTCCCCATGGCCCAATAGAGTGCGTCTTCACCCGTGATGAAGAAACTGGTCTTACTGGCGCAGAAGGCATGAAGGCAGGCTTCATGACCGGCGACTACCTCATCAACCTGGACTCAGAAGACGAGGGCGAAATCTTCGTCAGCTGTGCCGGCGGTCGCAACACCACCTGTACCTTTAGCTTCTCCACGGAGCCTTCTCCACAAGGCTATTTCTTCTTAAAGGCACAGCTTAAAGGCCTTGTCGGAGGCCATTCTGGCGACGACATCAACAAGCAGCGCGCCAATGCCATTAAGCTGCTTGGACGTTTTCTTTTCAATGAAATGCAAAAATACGACGGTCTGCGTCTTTCACAGTTCAACAGCGGCAAGATGCATAATGCCATTCCACGCGACGGCATGTTTGTCATAGCCGTACCCTCTGCCGTCAAGGAAAACGTCAAGGCCGACTGGAACATCTTCGCCTCCGACGTAGAGGAAGAATTCCATGTAACAGACACCAATATGGTGTGGAGCATGGAGAGTACCGATGCAATGCCTGTTATCGAGGCTTCCGTTGCGCGCAATTTTGTATATTCCATACAGGCTGTCGACAACGGAATATATGCTATCTGCCAGGATCCGGCGCTTGGCGGAATGGTAGAGACATCAAGCAACATAGCAAGTGTAGAGACCAAGGACGGTGAGATAGTCATAGTCTCTTCGCAGCGTTCCAATGTCATGTCCAACCTTGACAACATGTGTTCCACCGTTGGCGCATGCTTCTCATTGGCAGGAGCCAAGGTCGTTCATTCCGACGGCTATCCAGCATGGAAGATGCGCTCAGACAGCGACTTACAGCGGATAGTCAAAGACTCTTACGTCCGCCTTTTTGGCAAGGAGCCTGTCATTCGTGGCATACATGCCGGTCTGGAGTGCGGTCTGTTCTCAGAGCGTTATCCAAACCTTGACATGGTTTCGTTTGGCCCGACGCTCCGTTACGTCCACACCCCGGAGGAGCGCCTCCTCATTCCCACCGTTGAAATGGTGTGGAACCACTTGCTTGACATTTTGAAAAACATCCCCCAGAAATGATTCTTTGCTTTAAGAGATACATGGTTGTCTTGGCTGTTGTGCTGCTGTTCACTGCTTGTGGACGGCAGCACAATGCCGAGTCCGCCGTTCAGGACTTCATAGAGGCCAACCATAGCAACGCTGGCGACGTTGAGGTGCTTAGTTGCTCGAAAATAGATTCCACAAAAGTTTTGTCAGACTCAGCCATAGCCGTAATGCAGCACAATGCAGCTCCGGGATTTAACAAAGGAATAGAATATCCTGCGCGCAAGTCACGCCTGCTGTATGTCCTGCGCACCACATACCTGTCTGGCAGCGACACATGCGGTGCAACATTTTATCTGAATTCTGACATGCAGGTGGTTGCCCTCAAGCCCAATGCCGTAGTATCCGGCAATTAGCCGTTGGCTCCCATAAATTTTGCCCTTTCCTTTGCAGTCATGGCAGCAAACAGTTGCCACTCGTTAGCCGTCTGCTTATTGTCCAAGTAGTGCAGGTCGTTCATGTGCCTGTATGCTTCCATCTCGAAAGGGTTTAGCCTGTATCCGGCATTTTTCACCTTTCTTGCGCAGAAAAGTCCTTGCAGCCAATAGTAGGCATAGCAACAGTAGAAGCATATCCATGAATTGCGAGTCGCCCTTGCCTGATAGAGGTGTATCATTTCATGGTTTTTCAGTGTGTCGTACCTGCTGTTTATCTTTTCTGCCTCGTCCTTTGTTCTGGTCACAATAACTCCGAAAAAAGTCAGAGCATCATATCCCCTCCGCAGCATGAGAGGAATGTGCACCGCCTTCATATCCGTTGTGCGCTTAGGGCTTTTCATTCGGCAGTCATTGACAGGAATTCGTCTTCTGTAATTACTGGAATTCCAAGAGTTTGTGCTTTTTTGTTTTTACCAGAAGTGGAAGTGGCGTCGTTGTTTATCAGGAACGACGTGCTGCCACTGACAGCCGAGGCAACCTTGCCTCCCTGGCTTTCAATGAAAGCCTTCAGTTCGTTGCGGTTTTTGAAGTGGTGTACATCGCCGGTAATAACAAACGTCTTGCCTTCCAGCATCGTTCCCCTGACGGTTGGCTCTGTGCTGACTATTGTGAGTTGCGACAGCAGCTTGTTGTATGAAGCCAGGTTGTCGGGATTTCTGAACCATGTCACAAAGGCGGCCGATTTCTCCGGTCCTATGCCGCTGGTGTTTGCAAACACCTCTTCGGCAGGCCGCTGTGCAGCAAAGAGGTCGCCAGTGGTGCCAGTAGCTTCGCTTACCAATTCCTCCAATGAATATTCGCTGAGCAGCCTTTTGCATACGTCGATTCCGCAGAGCGGAATGCTTAGGGCATACAGCAGATGAACGGGTTCTACGCTTCTTGCTTTCTCGATGGCATTGACGATGTTCGCTGCTGACTTGTCGCCAAAGCCCTCCATGGCAGCAATCTTCCGGATGTATTCCTTCAGGGCGAAAATATCGCTATAGTCCGTCACCCATCCCTGGTTGATGAACTTTGCCAGTGTCTGTTCAGAGATGCCGTCAATGTTCATTCCCTCCTTTGACACAAAGCGGGCAAACTTCCTTAGCTTCTTCGCCGGGCATTGTATGTTAGTGCAGTGCAGTGTGCGAGTGCCACTTTGCTGGCTTTCCTTGATTTCCGTCGGTGCGTGGCACACAGGGCAATGCTCAGGTATGTCCAGCTTGCCGACAGCCTGCGACACTCTGACCACTTTTGGTATAATCTTATTGGCCTTGATGACGCTGATGTAGCTTCCTGGTCCTCCAATTCCCAGACGCTCGCACTCGCTGATGTTGCACAGCGAAGCCCTACGCACAGTGGTACCCTCCAGCTCGACAGGCTTGAAGATGGCCACAGGCGATATGGTCTGAGCAGCACACGACCATTCAATGGTCTCCAGAGTGGTCTGTGCCTCCTCGTCCTGCCACTTGAACGCCAGACCTGCGCGTGTGGCATGATGGCCGGTGACACTGCCAGTGGCTGCATAGTCTGTGTCGTCGTAGCAGACAACGAGACCGTCGACGGGGTAGGGATTCTGGCGTGTCGTAACCTGACGCGTAAACTCGTCGATGCACTTCTCAACGTTTTCAATGGTAGGAATGCCGACCTGCTGCCTGCTGACGGTCAGAAATCCCAGCTTGTCCAGCCACTCCATGCGCTCACCCCACGAGACAATGTCTTCCGGAGTGTGTACAAGCGTGAATGGCATCCAGCGGATATGCCTGCCCTTAACCTCGTTGACGTCTTTAAGAGTCAGCGAACCCGATGCAAGATTGCGCGGATTGGCATAGTCTTCTCCGCTTTCCAGCAGGAATTTGTCGAAGTCGTCGTAGCTGATGACGGCTTCGCCTCTGATGACAATGTGTCCCTTGGCAGCTATCGTGGCAGGAATGCCGGCAATGGCCGGTGCCAGATGCGTGATGTTTGTCCCTATATGGCCGTTGCCGCGAGTCACCAAGCGCGAAAGCTTCCCGTCGTCGTATGTAACCACCAGCGTAAGGCCGTCCAACTTCCATGAGATCCAGATTTTTCTTCCTTCAGCCCACTTTACCAGCTCTTCGATCTTCTTGGTCTTTGCCAGTGACAGCGCGGCAAACTCATGTTCCTCTTTCTGTCCGCTGATGGTGTCTGCCGAGACACGCCCTGTGGGCGAGTCGGGGAGACTCTCGCCAAGAGTCTGCTCAATCTTCAGCAGTTCGTCGTATTTGGCGTCCCACTCATGGTCGGTCATCAGTTCGCCTTTTCCGTTGTAATAGGCGTCGGCGGCGGTGTTCAGCTCGCTGACCAGCTGTTGCATCCTTTGGTATAAGCTGTCGGGCATTGTCTTCTGTTCTTGTTATTATAAAACCGTGTATGTCAAGACAATACAAAGGCCATGTACTGACAGGTACACAGCCTCTGTATTGACTTTCTTCAGCTGTAGACTTTTGTGGATACAGCTTTTTGTGTCATCTATTAATAGAATTTGAAGTAGTTCCTTGCGTTGTTGTAGGAGATGTCCTCAACCATCTTGCCGAGCAGCTCGCGGTCGTCAGGCAGCAGGCCCTTCTCGACGTCGTTGCCAAGCAGGTTGCAGAGAATGCGGCGGAAATACTCGTGACGTGGGTATGACAGGAACGAGCGGCTGTCGGTGAGCATACCCACGAAGCGTGACAGCAGGCCAAGCACTGACAGAGCGTTCATCTGGCGTATCATGCCGTCCATCTGGTCGTTGAACCACCAGCCAGAGCCAAACTGGATTTTTCCCGGCTCGCCACCCTGGAAGTTGCCCAGCATGGTTGCAATCACCTCGTTGGCACATGGGTTCAGCGTGTACAGGATGGTGCGTGTCAGCTTGCCCTTCATGTTCAGCTTGTTGAGGAACTTGGACATGGCCTTGGCAGTGTTGAACTCGCCGATGGAGTCGAAGCCGGTGTCGGGACCGAGCTTATTGTACATTGCAGTGTTGTTGTCGCGGATGGCGCCATAGTGGAACTGCTGTGTCCAGCCGGCGTCGGCATCCATTTCTGCCATGACGGTCAGGAAGCAGTTCTTGAACTGGCGGATTTCCAGGTTAGAGAGCTGCTGTCCGCGCATAGCCTTTTCGAAGATGGTCTCAATCTGCGAGTCTGTGTAGTCCTCGTCGTAGAACTCCTCGATGCCGTGGTCGCTGAGCTTCGAACCCTGCTCGGCAAAGAAGTCGTGACGCTTCTGCAGTGCGTCCACCATGTCGGCAAACTTGGTGATGGTAACACCAGAGACATTCTCCAGCTGGTGTACATAGTCGGCAAATTCAGGCTTCTCAATGTTCATGGCCTTGTCGGGGCGCCATGCAGGAATCATCAGGGGATCGTCCTGAGCCTTGTGCTTTGCATACTCGATGTGGTTGTGCAGGTCGTCGACGGGGTCGTCGGTAGTGCATACGCACTCCACGTTGTAGTGCTTCATCAGTCCGCGTGCCGAGAACTCAGGCTGCTTCAGCTTTTCGTTGCACTCGTCGAAGATTTCGCGTGCAGTCTTGGGGCTGAGCAGCTTGTCGATGCCGAAAGCAGTCTTCAGCTCCAGGTGTGTCCAGTGGTAGAGTGGGTTGCGGAGTGTATAAGGTACGGTTTCAGCCCATTTCTCGAATTTCTCCCAGTCAGTGGTGTCCTTACCGGTGCAATAGCGCTCATCTACACCGTTGGTACGCATGGCACGCCACTTGTAGTGGTCGCCGCCAAGCCACAGTTCTGTGATGCTCTTGAAGCGGTGGTCGTTAGCAACCATTTCCGGAATCAGGTGACAGTGATAGTCAATGATAGGCATCTTGGCCGCATGGTTGTGGTACAGGTCTTGAGCCACCTCAGTCTCAAGAACAAAGTTTTTGTCATTGAAAGCTTTCATAATTAAGTTGTAATAATATTGTTTTAGTAGATGTTTCCTGCAAAGATAACTAATAAAGTATTGATAAGTTTGCATACCTGTTGCTTTTTTGAAAAAATTAACGTTAACAGGCCGGGCTATCGAATTATCTTACAGAGATAATTTTGTAAGTCATTGAGATAATTTCGTAACATGCAGAGATAATTTCGTAACACGCAGAGATAATTTCGTAACACGCAGAGATAATTTGAAGAACAATACAGAAATGTCATGATAATTGTCATTAGCTGTAAGACAGAGGTTGCCTCAGTCAGGTGGATGATGTTAAGAAAACAAAAATACATTAATATATATAAGGTGTAACAAAAAGTTTTGCTTACATTTGCAGCCCAAAAAGAAAAAACATCAGAATAGACTATGCAAAAGAATTTGGTGATTGTAGAGTCTCCTGCCAAGGCGAAGACCATAGAGAAGTTTCTTGGCAAGGACTATAAAGTAATGTCAAGCTACGGCCACATACGCGACTTGAAGAAAAAGGAGATCAGTATTGATGCCAACACCCTGAAGCCGGAATACGAAATTCCCGAAGACAAGGAGAAGCTCGTCAAAGAGCTAAAGGCTAATGCTCAGAAGGCTGACAAGGTGTGGCTCGCAAGTGATGAGGACCGCGAGGGAGAGGCCATTTCCTGGCACCTTTGCGAGGTGCTTGGACTGGACGAGCAGAACACAAGCCGCATTGTGTTCCACGAAATCACGAAGCCGGCCATACTGGAAGCCATCGAGCATCCGCGATTCATCGACATGAACCTTGTCAACGCCCAGCAGGCACGCCGTGTGCTCGACCGCCTTGTTGGTTTCAAGCTCTCGCCCGTGTTGTGGCGTAAGGTGAAGCCGGCCCTCTCGGCCGGTCGCGTGCAGAGCGTGGCCGTCAGGCTGATTGTCGAGCGTGAGCGTGAAGTACAGGATTTCGTGCCAGAGACATACTATGTCGTCAGCGGAGTCTTCGCCGTCACCAACGAAGACGGCTCAAAGGCGGAAGTGAAAGCCACGCTTTCCGGCCGTCTGAAGACTCCCGAAGAGGTTGCCCAGCTGCTTGAGGAATGCAAGGACGCAACATTCACTGTTGCTACCGTCAGCAAGAAGCCAACCCACCGCACTCCGGCACCTCCATTCACCACTTCAACCCTTCAGCAGGAGGCTGCAAGGAAGCTTGGATTTACCGTCAGCCAGACAATGATGGTTGCCCAGCATCTCTATGAACACGGTCTTATCACATATATGCGTACAGACTCCGTCAACCTGAGCAGCCTGTGCATCGGTGCTGCCAAGGAGGAAATAAAGCGCCTCTGGGGACAGGAATACAGCCATGTCCGCAACTATCGCACCAGTTCAAAAGGCGCACAGGAAGCCCACGAGGCCATCCGCCCAACCTATATGGACAGACTGGAGATAGAAGGTACTGCCCAGGAGCGCCGCCTCTACGAACTCATCTGGAAGCGCACCATTGCCAGCCAGATGTCCGACGCGCAGGTGGAGAAGACTACCGTCGAGATAAAGATGGACGGCAAAGACCACTATTTCGTCAGTCAGGGCGAGGTGGTGAAGTTCGACGGTTTCCTGAAAGTCTATCGCGAGAGTGCCGACGATGACGATGTCCAGCAGGACGACGACAGCCACGTTCTTCCTCCTCTGGCGGAAGGCATGCAGCTGGAGCGTCGCGAGATTGTCGCAGCAGAGCGCTGCACGCAGAGTCCTGCAAGGTACACCGAGGCATCGCTGGTGCATAAGATGGAAGAGCTTGGCATCGGCCGTCCTTCAACCTACGCTCCCACCATCTCGACTATCCAGCAGAGGGAATACGTACAGAAGGGCGACAAGAAAGGCGTCGAGCGCCAGTTCTCCATTGACACCCTGAAAGGCAAGGTCATCAGTCACAAGACGCGCCGCGAAATGGTCGGTGCCGAGAAAGGAAAGCTTATGCCTACGGATATAGGTCTTGTGGTGAACGATTTCCTCATCGACAACTTCAAGGAAATCATGGACTATAACTTCACCGCCAAGGTGGAGCAGGATTTCGACCTCATTGCCGAAGGAAAAGAGCAGTGGTCTGACATGATCAAGGCTTTTTATAAGTCGTTCGAACCTACTGTTGAGAAAACCATCAATGCCCGTCAGGAACATAAGGCCGGCGAACGTCTGCTGGGCAACGATCCGCAGAGTGGCAAGCCTGTCTTTGTGAAGATAGGACGCTACGGCCCCGTAATCCAGAAAGGCAGCGCCGGCGACGACGACAAGCCTGTGTTTACGCAGCTGCCGGCAGGCAAGAGCATGGAGACCATAACACTGGAAGAAGCCCTGGAAATGTTCAAGCTGCCGCGCACAATAGGCGACTTTGAAGGCTCGCCGGTTGTCATCGGTGTCGGTCGTTTCGGGCCATACGTCCTGCACAACAAGAAATACACCTCAATACCCAAGGGTACCGACCCTCTGACCGTTACCATGGACGCTGCAATATCGCTCATCAGCAGCAAGCGCAAGCAGGAAACTGACAAGCACATCAGAGCCTTCGATGCCGACGGCAAGTTGGAAATACTCAACGGCCGCTACGGACCATACATTGCCTTCGACGGAAAGAACTACCGTCTGCCAAAGGCATTGCAGGCAAAGGCTGCCGAGCTGACCTATGAAGACTGTATGAAGATTGTCAACAAGAAGTGACACGTGCCTAATTGCAACTGCTGATGAGAAGAATTATTCTGATAGGCTACATGGGGTCGGGAAAGACCACACTGGGAAAAGCCCTGTCAAAAGATACGGGAATGATGTTCTATGACCTGGACTGGTACATAGAAAACCGCATGCGCAAGACAGTCTCCCAGATTTTTGCTGAACGTGGCGAGGACGGCTTCAGACAGATAGAATACAACATGCTGCACGAGATTGCCGAATTTGAGGATGTAATAATCAGCTGCGGAGGCGGCACACCATGCTTCTTCGACAACATCGACTATCTTAACCAGCAGGGAGACGTGGTGTATCTGAAGGCTACGCCACAGGTGCTTTACAAACATCTGCTCATGGCACGCGTCGAGCGGCCGCTGCTGAAAGACAAGACACCTGATGAACTTATAGAATACATAACAACTCATCTGCAGGAACGCGAAGCCTACTACCAGAAGGCTAACCATATACTCGACGTGAGCCTGCTGGACAATCGTGACAAAATAGACGTAAGCGTCAATGAACTGAAAAAACTATTAAATCTATAATCATGAAACGGTATCAGACAATCCTTATTCTAATTGCTTTCCTGCTGACATCATTTGCTCAGCTGGCTTCTGCTGCAACACCGCTGAAGCGCGGCCTGATGGCACTTCACAAGAGTGACGGCAATCTTGTCTCGTGGCGCGCCAGGGCAACAGATACGCGGAACTACAAGTTCAAACTGTACAAAGGCTCTGCCACATCACAGAGAACAAATGTGAACTCCGGCAATTTCATCATGGGAAAGACTAATTTCCTGGATAAGAATGCTGCGGAAGGCGTGGTCTACAGGCTTGAGGTGTACAACGAGGCCGGCGAGATTGTAGAGACCGACATAAGCACACCGGCATGGAGCAATCAGACAAAGTATATAACCTTGCAGGGCGGGGCGCCTACAGACCCTACGTCGGCCAAGGCCACATATACTCCGAACGACGCCTCGTACTGCGACATGGACGGCGACGGAGAATATGAGATTATCCTGAAATGGGCGCCCAGCAACGAGAAGGATGCTGCAAGCAGCGGAACAACTTCGCCGGCATTCTACAGCTGCTATAAGCTTGACGGCACACGTCTGTGGATGCTGCATACCGGAGGAAACATGTTCAACTCGGCTCACACGACTCCTTTCATTGCATGGGACATGGACGGTGACGGATATGGAGAATTCATGGTAAAGACAGCCCCCGGTGCTGTGGATGCTACTGGCAAATACATACTGATGGGCAGCGACAATGCCACTGACAACCTGAAAAGCTCACGCGGAAAACAGGACCACGGCGGTGAATACCTGACGATATTCGACGGCCGTACAGGTGCCGAACTGCAGACAATAAAATATCACACGGCCTATCAGGACGAAAGCACTTCTTTCTGGGGCGACTCCAACCAGAACCGCTCTGAGCGCTATCTGGCAGCTATTGCATGGCTCGACGGCGAAGACAAGAATCCATCGGCAATCTTTGCACGCGGATATTACAAGGGCTGCAAGATTGGAGCATACGACTGGGACGGCAAGAACCTGACCCTGCGCTGGCTGCACCGTGGCGAGAGCGGAACAAGCGGCACCGTCACTTATGCCAACGGCAGCGTCACCAAACTTTCACAAACCATGTATGGCGAGGGTGCTCACGCTATTTGCGTGGGCGACGTCACCGGCGACGGCAGGCAGGAGATAACCTATGGTTCAAGTGCCTTGAAGCCCGATGGTACGACGCTCTACAGGACTGGCCTGCGCCACGGTGATGCTCTGCACCTTGGCGACTTCATTCCATCGCGTCCTGGACAAGAATTTTTCATGTCGCTTGAGGAAGGACAGTATGGAGCAAACCTGCGCGACGCACGCACTGGCGAAATTCTGTGGCGCATTACTGCCTCCGATGATACCGGCCGCGGCCTGATAGGACACTTCAACCCAGAGGCTGAGGACTGCTACTGGCAGACAAGCATTGACTACTCAAAACTCTACGACACCCAGCAGAACTTGATTAACGGAGAGATTAGCCATGGCGGCGGAGCAAGCCTGAACAACCGCATCTTCTGGAATGGTACGCTGGCTGACGACTTCTACGACAAGTCCGTCCTGGAGTATTTCAACCCTACGGCGAACAACTTCTGGCGCATGCAGGTGAACGGCAACAACTACACTGCTGGTACGCTGAATAATAGCAGCAAATATAATCCATGTGTTCTTGGTGACTTGCTGGGTGACTGGCGCGAGGAAATTGTAACCTGGACGCAAACAACTGACGGCGACTATCAGCTGATAATCAATGCCACCGACTATGAGACAGCGTACACTCTGCCGCACCTCATGGACGACTTTGCCTACCGTGCACAGCTTATTGCGCAGAACAGTGTGTATAACCAGCCGCCTCATGTAAGCTATGACCCAAGGACTGTCAAGACTGTTGTGCCTGATATGTCGCTTATAGAGTCTGCAGAAATTGCAAACACATCGCTGAAAGGCAACTACTGGGGAACTCTGTATACTACCTATCCGGTTATTGTGCCTGAGGATGCTGTTGTGCTGGCTGTGAGCAACCGCGCTACGGACGGCTCTGACACTTTGAAGATTAATGTTTTGAAAGGCGGCAGCATTATTGACTCTGGAAGGTCGTTTATTGTCAATTCTGCTACTGATTCACCAAGGTTTGTTCCGACTACATTGAGTGCAACGGCTTCAGTATCTACATTGTATATGAAAGGCTTCTACTGCGACTCGCTGGTGGCTGATGCCAGTGCCGTGAAGTTCACATACCAGTTCAGGGAAGGCGACCGCGGACTTGGCTTCTATCGCACGCATGGCACAGAGGTCATCAAGGGCGGACATGCCTATGCGTCGTTTGGGGCGACGACGACGCCGGGTGCGGAATCATACGTTCTGGGCAAGTCGTTAAATCCTATTGCGACCGCTATAAGCAATGTCGTCGCTAACCAGGATGACAAGAATGGCAGGGACGGCCAGACTTACTATACTGTCAGTGGACAGAAAGTCAGCAGACTTGACCGTCATGGTATATATATAATAGGTGGAAAAAAGATTGTGAAATGAAGAAATGGACTATTGACGACTCCAAGGAGCTATACAACATTGGAGGGTGGGGAACCAGCTACTTTGGCATCAACGACCGCGGCAATGTGTTTGTAACTCCATGCAAGGACGGAACGCAGATTGACCTCCGCGAGGTTATGGACGAGCTGTCGCTGCGCGACGTGCAGTCGCCAGTGCTGCTGCGCTTTCCCGACATTCTGGACAACCGGATTGAGAAGACGTGGAGTTGCTTTAAGAAAGCTGCAGAAGAGTATAACTACAAGGGAGAGAACTATGTGGTCTATCCTATTAAGGTTAATCAGATGCAGCCTGTCGTGGAGGAAATCATTTCACATGGCAAGAAGTTCAACCTTGGACTGGAAGCCGGCTCCAAGCCAGAACTGCATGCCGTGATTGCCATGCAATGCCAGAGCGACAGTATAATAATATGTAATGGATATAAAGACGAATCATACATAGAGCTGGCATTGCTGGCTCAGAAGATGGGCAAGCGCATATTCATTGTCGTTGAGAAGATGAACGAGCTGGAAATCATTGCCCGTGAAGCCAAAAAGCTGGGAGTGATGCCAAACATTGGAATACGCATCAAGCTGGCCAGCAGCGGTAGCGGGAAATGGGAGGAAAGTGGCGGCGACGCTTCGAAATTCGGACTTACCAGTGCCGAACTGCTGGAAGCCCTGGAACTGCTCGACAAGAAGGACATGCGGCAGTGCCTGCGACTAATTCATTTCCACATCGGCAGCCAGATAACCAAGATACGACGCATTCAGACTGCCTTGCGCGAAGCTTCGCAGTTCTACATACAGCTGCACAAAATGGGATATAATGTCGACTTTGTTGACTGTGGTGGCGGACTTGGCGTCGACTATGACGGAACACGCTCTCCATCCAGTGAGTCGTCTGTAAACTATTCTATCCAGGAGTATGTAAACGACTGTATTGATACATTTGTTGTTGCATCTGACAAGAACGGTCTGCCTCATCCGAACATAATCACGGAAAGCGGACGCTCGCTGGCAGCACATCACTCTGTGCTGGTGATTGATGTGCTGGAAACGGCATCGCTGCCGGAAATGCCCGAGGAATTCGAGCCTTCGCCTGACTCTCATCAGCTGGTAAAGGACTTGTATGATATTTGGGACAACCTTAATGCACGTAACCTTCTTGAGGACTGGCACGATGCAGAGCAAATCAGAGAAGAAGTTCTGGACTTGTTCTCACACGGAATTGTGGATCTAAAGACTCGTGCTGAGGTGGAAGCTATGTATTGGAGTGTATGTCACGAAATCAACGCCCTGTCAAAAACTCTTAAGCATATTCCTGAAGAACTTATGAAGATTGACAAGCTTCTGGCAGACAAGTATTTCTGCAACTTCTCGTTGTTCCAAAGCCTTTCTGACTCGTGGGCTGTCGACCAGATTTTCCCAATACTGCCTATTCAGCGGCTGAACGAGCGTCCAAGCCGTAATGCAACATTGCAGGACATTACGTGCGACAGCGACGGAAAGATTGCCTCATTTGTAACTAACAGGAGTAATTCTCACTCGCTGCCTGTACATGCGCTGAAGAAGAATGAGACCTACTACTTAGGCATATTCCTCGTAGGAGCTTATCAGGAAATTCTCGGAGATATGCATAACCTGTTTGGTGACACAACAGCCGTTCACATCAGCGTGAAAGACGGCAGCTACCATATTGACCAGATAATTGACGGTGAAACGGTGGCTGAAGTTCTTGAATATGTCCAGTATGATCCGAAGAAACTTGTCAGGCAGCTTGAGATATGGGTTGCCAAGAGTGTGAAGCAAGGGAAAATCACTCTTGAGGAGGGTAAGGAGTTCCTGTCCAATTATCGTTCTGGACTCTATGGATACACGTATCTGGAATAACAGATGGACGCCAATACTCATGCTGTTGCTTGTGTCTGGCAGTGCAGCCGCACAAAGCGACAGACGACGCACAGAGGTAGACATGGACAGTCCTACCTTTGTGCCAACAGTGCGTGTCGGTAAGGTCTTCGAGCATGGCGACAGTATTCAGTACATGGAAATGAATAATGTCTACGTGTTTCCGCCAATCACATTTACAAGCAAAAAACAACAGGCTGCATATATGCGGCTGGTGAAGAATGTGAAGACGGTCCTTCCCATCGCTAAGGAAGCGCGCCTGATAATGATGGAAACCGCTGAATATCTGGAGACTTTGCCTAACAAGAAGGCACGTGAAGACCACATGAAGCGCGTTGAGAAAAGCATCATGCAGGAGTACAAGCCTCGCATGAAGAAACTGACTTATTCACAAGGGAAACTGCTGATAAAGCTCATATATAGGGAGAGCCATTCGTCGGGCTATGAGCTGATACAGGCTTTTCTCGGTCCTATGCGTGCGGGTTTTTATCAGGCATTCGCATGGGCATTTGGCGCATCGCTGAAGAAAGAGTATGATCCCGAGGGAATTGACAGACTGACAGAGCGTGTAGTGCTGATGGTGGAAGCTGGACAACTGTAATCCCTGACGGTTTCACATTTTCTATTTCCCGTTCCAGCTGTTGATGAGGTCTGCTACAATTCTTGCCTCTTCAACACTGACGACAGGACTGATGGGCAGGCTCAGCTCCTCATTGTGTATCTGTTCCGTAACTGGCAGTGATAAATGTCGCCATTGCCTATAGCATTCTTGATGATGCGGTGGAATAGGGTAGTGGATGAGCGTCTCGACGCCTGTACTGTTAAGATAGTCCCGAAGGGCATTGCGCTGCTTGCAGAGAATGGGAAATATGTGGTAGACATTCTCTGCATCATCTCTTCGCAAGGGCAGCATGATGTCAGGATGGTGAATGCTGTCGTAGTAAGTGGCTGCTATTGAGCGACGCTTCACGTTGTCTTCATCCAGATGCCTTAGTTTGACATTCAGAATGGCAGCCTGCAGTTCGTCCATCCTACTGTTGCGCCCTGCATATTGGAACACATACTTTTTATGTGAGCCATAATTGGAAATGGCACGCACAATTTCTGCCAACGACGCATCGTCAGTAGTTACAGCCCCTGCGTCTCCCAAGGCTCCAAGATTCTTGCCTGGATAGAAGCTGTGGGCGGCGGCATTGCCTAAGCAGCCAGTAACACGTCCGTCAGCTGTATGGCAGCCATGTGCCTGTGCATTATCTTCTACCAGCAGCAAATTGTATTTCTTGCAAAGTTGTGAAATGGCAGAAGTGTATGCACAGCGTCCATAAAGGTGAACGATAAGCAGCGAGCGCGTCTTTTCTGTGATAAGTGACTCTATCTGTGTGTCATCAATTACTAAAGAGTCCTTGCGAGGCTCAGCAAGTATAGGCACCAGACCGTTTTCTGTGAGAGCCAGAATGGTGGCAATGTAAGTGTTTGCTGGGACGATTACTTCGTCGCCTTCATGCATTATGCCCTGTTCTATGTAAGCACGATATATTAATGTCAGTGCGTCAAGACCATTGCCGACACCGACGCAATACTTGCTTCCAATATACTCTGCATAGTGCTGTTCGAAAGAATGTAATTCCTTGCCCAACAGATACCATCCTGATGACAACACACGCTGCATGGCTGTATTCAGCTCTTCAGCGTATTGTGCATTTATAGCCTGTAGGTCCAAGTATTTTATCATTTTTTTTAAAATACAACACTTGGAGGCACGAAGGCAGTCATTTTTCCTCCGTACCTCCAAGTTTAATTTGACGATTACTGTAAAGATTACTTCTTTGCAGGAGCCTCAGGTGCAGCAGGAGTTGCTGGAGCTTCTGTTGCTGCTGCTGGAGCCGCACTCTCTTTCTGCTGAGCTGCACCAAAGCCTGGCAGATTGTTGGGATTAGTAACAGGGTTCTCGTAGTTTTCCATTACGGAAGACTCTGTGCTTGCCGTCGGGGCAACCCAGGCGCAGATGATGCTGATAACTACCATTGCGGCTGCCAAACCCCAAGTGGCTTTCTCAATGAAGTCGGTTGTCTTGCGGACACCGGCAACCTGATTGTAGCCTGCAAAACTTGACGAAAGGCCACCGCCTTTAGATTCTTGGATAAGTACTATTCCAATCATTAGTACTGCTGCAATTACAATAAGAATTACAAATAATGTGTAAAGTCCCATGTTGATTTACTTTTTAATTTTGTTATTATTAATTATTAGTTTCTCTAAAAATCTTATCTGATCTGCAAAATATGCATTCTTGCTTGGATGCTGGGCTGAGAGCCTTTCAATGATGTCTATCGCTTTCTGATATCTTCCTTGCTTGATGTATATCCTTGCCAATGTCTCGGTGAAATATTCTTCTTCATCATCACTGGCAGGCATCTCTGTATATTGTTCTTCAGACGCGGCAGGGTTGGCAGTCTTGTCTTGAAGCAACAAGTGGCCTTGGTCCTGCTCTAAGAAATTGTCTATAAGCGTCTGCCCTTTCATTTGTGGAGCATCATCTACGCCACTGTAATCTTCAGAGGCCAACAGATAGCTTACATAGTCAACGGTAGCATCCGCAGGCGTTGGCATGCGCTTCTTGGCTGGTGAAACTTCCTCAAAGGGCATTCCCTCAAGGAATGATTCTATTATGGAAGCTGTACGGTCTTCTCCTGAAAGACTTTCAGCATTGCCTATGTTGTTTTGTCCGTTGCCATTTCTGCCTGTGCCTTTTTGTACATTGTCATTCCTGCCTGCAGTCTTTATCTGGTAGTGTGCATACTCAACCATACGGAATATGGAGCGTCTGTCGGTAATGTAGACTGCAGCTTTGTTAAGCTCTTCTCCGAATGTCGGGTCATGCATGATGTACAGGTTTTGCAGCATCAGCAGTCTCAGTGTCTGGAAATATGGATTGACAGCAAGAGAAGACCGCAACTCATAAAGAGTGTTACGATCCATCTTCTCTGGGTGGTTTATCAATTCCGTTATTTCCATCATTTTATTCTCTAAGTCGGTTTGCAACCTTCTCTATGCTGTTCCTTCTACCTTTTCTATATTGTTTCCTTCTGTCTCCTCTATATTGCCTTCTGCCTGTCTCTAAGTTTATTTATTCTTCTACCAGTTGGCAACTGTTGCATTGAATATCTGGTCGCACAAGTCTTCCACCATTTGAGTCACCAGCTGCTCCTGAACGGAATTCAGCGACTGGGTGGTTTCGTATGTAGAGCTTGCAGTAAACTGCCGTTCAAAGTCTTCGCTGTGATTGGCATTGTTGGTAAAACGTACATTCACCGTCATCGAAAGTTCTGTCTGTGCAGAATAACCCTCTGCCGACACAGATTTGTTGCGTTGCTGATATTGGGTGATTTCCCCCTCTATTTTAAGGTCACCATTCCTTTTCACCTGCTGCAACCTTGTGTGGTTGGCAAATTGGTCTTTAAGCTGATTGTTGAACATAGGCCCCATAGGTCCCCACACATAGCTTGAGCGCAAAGGGAATTCTGCAATCTGAATAGTTTTCGTTTTAGTATAGTCTATGCTTGCTCCATTAAACTTATAGCTAACACTGCATGACACCATCAACACATTCATAAGCAGGAACAGCAGACATGCCATGCCATATTGCTTCAGCCTTCTGTATAGCGTACGGTCACTGATGCCCAGCTCCTGGGCAGCTTTTTTTCTGTTGCCGCCGTTTCTTGCCAGAGCTTTCTCCAGAGCCCGGCGGCTCCATTCGTTGACATTCAGATTTTCCGGTTCGGGTTCTACATATTCCTCGGCTTCAGCATCGACAGCCAGTTGCTGCGCAGGTGTTGTGATGCCAGTGTATGGCATGATGGATGTTGACTGCAACTGTGAGCCTGCCATCGTACCGCTGCCCTGCAAACCATTTCCCTTGATGTCTTCAATCTGTTTCTTGAGAGTACTCATCTCGTGTCGCATGTCATTGACGCTGGAGCGCAGGTCGAAAAGGATTTTGTAGAGAATTTCACGCTCATTCTCAAACGAGTGATCACTCCCGTTATTAATGGTGGCAAGCTGAGTGGTGACAACATCCTGAGGGATAAATTTTCTGAGAATGTCAGCAGTGATAAGCCTTTCCTTGCTGAAAATAGAAATCTGCTCCGTGACGCTCTTCAGCTGACGGATGTTGCCAGGCCATTTATACTGCATCAGCATGCCCTTGGCTTCGTCGGTCAGCGTTATTCTCTCCATCTTGTAGCGCTCAGCCATTTCCATGGCAAAGAGTCTGAAGAGCAGAACAATGTCTTCGCCACGTTCCCTAAGGGCAGGCATCTGGATGTTTATGCGGTTCAGACGGTAGTATAGGTCGCTGCGGAATTTTCCCTCGCTGATAGCCTTTTCTATGTTGACATTTGTAGCTGCGACAACTCTGACGTCAGTTTTCCTAACCTCAGTGGCACCTACAGGAATGTATTCGCCATTTTCCAGCACCCTAAGCAGTCTTGCTTGAGTAGCCATTGGCAGTTCGCCAACTTCATCCAGGAAAATAGTTCCTTTGTTGGCAACACCGAAATATCCTGGCGAGTCATTGATGGCTCCTGTGAACGAACCTTTCACGTGGCCGAACAGTTCTGAGTCGATAGTGCCTTCTGGAATGGCTCCGCAGTTGATGACGAAATACTTCTCCCTTCTGCGTGGCGAGTTATCATGGATAATTCTCGGCAGGATGTCCTTACCGACACCGCTTTCGCCGATAATGAGTACACTAAGGTCAATAGGCGCAACCTTAAGGGCCACGTCAAGTGCATTGTTCAAAGCCTCGCAATTACCTACGATTTTGTAACGCTGCTTAATGGCTTGAAGTTCTTCTGTACTCATTTTGACCTGCAAAGTTAAGCATTTAAAGAGAGAAATGAAAAAAAAGCGTGCATTTTTTTCGTTTCTGCTTGAAAATCAATTTCGGTGTCAATTTCGGAGTCAATCTTGTGTTAATTTTGGCAGAGCAAAGCAAAATATTTTGGCAAATAAAGATGAAACAAAAAATATATTATTCTTCTTTCTTCCTTACGGCAAAGCGGCTCTTGTCTCCGTCCTCCTTCTTTTCGTGAAAGAGTTTTGGGAGCGGATTCTTCAGAGGCTCGTCATAATTCTGCCTGTTACGCCAGATGTCAATAGCCGTGTATATTGCCTGACGCATGGAATTCTCGTCGGCAATGCCTTTACCTGCAATGTCGTATGCGGTGCCATGGTCCGGTGATGTTCTGACCAGCGTCAGGCCTGCACTGTAGTTGACACCATCGTCTAAGGCTATAGTTTTGAATGGTGCCAGGCCTTGGTCGTGATACATTGCCAAAACGCCGTCGAATTTGCTGAATGCTCCACTTCCGAAGAAACCGTCGGCAGCATAGGGGCCGAAGGCTTGTATGCCTTTGCTGGCAAGTTCTTCTATTGCAGGAGCGATAACTTCCTTCTCCTCATTGCCCAGCAGGCCGTTGTCGCCAGAATGCGGATTTAGAGCCAGCACAGCTATGCGTGGTATTGAAATGCGGAAATCTCGCTTTAGCGAAGAATGGAAAATGGTACACTTCTCGATGATGCTTTCCCGTGTGATGTGCTGTGCAATGTCCTTGATTGGCAGATGGGTAGTGACAAGAGCTACGCGAAGTGTCTCGTTCATCAGTATCATGAGTGCCTTTTGTCCGTTGCCGACGCTGGCTTCAATATATTCCGTATGTCCAGGGAAAGAAAAGCCTTCTCCGTGTATTGTTGCCTTGTTGATCGGGGCCGTAACCAATACATCGTACAAGCCGCTTCTGTAGTCAGTCATGGCCCTGTCGAGGGCTTTCAATGCTGCCTGTCCGGCTTCCGCAGACGGCGTGCCATACTCCACCTTGACTTCTTCGTCGAAGCACGACAAAAGGTTCAGACGGCCGTCGACAGCTTCCTCTGCATTGTTTATGACGCTGAAATTGGTTTCAAGATTCAAGGCTTTGCGATGATATGCAGCCAGTTTCGGTGAACCGTAGATTATTGGCGTGCAAAGTTCAAGCATTGCCGGGTCGGCAAAAGTCTTTAATATTATCTCGTAGCCTATTCCATTTGTGTCTCCATGCGTGATAGCCACGCGAATATTCCTTTCTTCCATATTATAGATTCTGATTTTTTATTATTTCTTTATTCTTGGCTGTCGAGAGCAGTCCGCAGGCAGCCATGATGTCCTGTCCTCTGCTGGCTCTTATGGTAGTGGTTATGCCATGACTGTTCAAGTAGTCGCGCAATGCTTCCATGCGTTTTTCATTGCTTGACGGCAGCCCGGCGTCGGGTATTTCGTGAAAGCGGATAAGGTTGACCCTGCATTCCAGTCCCTGAAGCAGTCGCACAATCTCACGTGCATGAACCATAGTGTCGTTCATGCCTCCGAAGCAGATATATTCAAATGTACACCGCTTTTGGTGCGAAAAGTCGTATTGCTTAAGCATGGCGACAGTTTCCGCGATGGCCATAGAATTCTCAGCAGGCATCAGCTGTCGTCGCTGCTCGTGGATGGGGGAGTGCATAGATATGGCCACGTGGCACTCGCTCTCATCGAGAAATCTCTTCAGTTTTCCTTTTATTCCCACACTGCTGACCGTTATCCGTCGAGGACTCCACTGCCAGCCCCAGTCGGCTGTCAGAATATTGCATGCGGTAAGGATGGCGTCGAGATTGTCCATGGGTTCTCCCTGTCCCATAAAGACAATGTTGGTAAGCTTGTCTGTGCCGGTAATGCTGCTGCCAGTTGACAGCCCGTCTATTGGCGGCAATGCAAAAATCTGATTGAGGATGTCTGCAGCCGTAAGATCCCCATGCCAGCCTTGCTTCCCAGTCTGGCAGAATAGGCAGTTCATCTTGCAGCCTACCTGGCAAGAGACACAGAGCGTGGCACGGTCGCCGTCGGGAATGTAGACAGTTTCGACATATTGCCTACTGGCTATGTCCGTGCCCTGGCTGTTATTGTCTTTTCTCCTGCCGCCAGCTACAGGGAAAAGGTATTTTATGGTACCGTCCTTGCTCCGTTGCATGTCAGCAGGGGGCAGAAATCCGACTTCATAGTTTTCCTTCAGCAACTCCCTGTTAGCCTTTGAGATATTCGTCATGTCATCGATGCTCCTGACATGCTTCATGTAGAGCCACTGACAAATCTGCTTTGCCGTGAACGACGACATTCCGAGGGCTGTTGTTGCAGTCTTCAGTTCGTCCAGAGTCATTCCCAGGAGTCGTTGTTTTTTCTGGCTCATACGCTACGCTTGTTTATCTGAGGTCAATGAATTCAGCTGTTGGGAAATCCTTAGAATTGAAGCAGAAGATAGCATCAGGCTGGGCCGTCACCTTGAAGTTGGTGATGTCGATGGCAGTCACACCTTTGGCAGTTTTATATGTTATCTGACTCGGCGTGTAGCTTTTTTGTGCCACCGTGATACTCATCTCCTGAATGTTCTTCTTTTTGTCTTTCGCATACAGGCGTACATAATAATTCTTTCCAACCTTCTCCAACGTGTACGAATAACCGTTCTTGTACATGTAGATGAAATTGTATGGATTGATGGTTGCCAGCTGCGTTTCTGTAGGGGTAGTCACATTCACCTCATCGTTCTTCTTTATGTAGGTCCACATCGTCTTCCCGTCAAACCAGATTGTTGCCTGTGGCGTTGTGGCATGGAATTTCTTCCCTTTGACGAAGATGGTTCCAGTGGCATTCAGATTGACGCCCTTGCTGCTCTTTATGCTGAAATTAGCCCGTACACCGTCTTTTGCTGACACTACGGCGGCTGTCTTGTCCAAAACTTCCCTGGCCGTCTGAGCCTGCGAGGGCATGACAGCTGCCAACAGCAGCATAAAGGACAAAAGAATATTTCTGTGCTTCATAGTAATCGTCTGTAATGTAATAGTCTGTAAAACAATAATATTCGTCGGACTCAAAGTCCTTGTTCAGTTATCTCCATTGACTCAACAGGTTCTCCAGACTGTTGGCATCCATAATCAATACTTCACGCGGCTTTGAGCCATGCGCAGCCCCCACGATGCCGGCTCTCTCCAGCTGGTCCATGAGTCTTCCTGCACGGTTGTAGCCAATAGAGAACTTTCGCTGTATAAGGCTGGTGCTGCCGCTCTGCTCGCTGACGATAAGCCTGGCGGCATCTTCGAACATCGGATCCAGATGCTGCATGTCAACGTCTCTGTTTTCCGTGCCTTCTCCCTCGTCGGTGTCAGGCTCCGGCAGTTCGAAGGCAGACAGATAGCCTTGCTGCTGTGAGATGAATTTGTTAATCTCTTCCACTTCGGGAGTGTCCACAAATGCACACTGCACGCGCACAGGCTCTCCGCCATTCAAGTACAGCATGTCGCCGCGTCCCACGAGCTGCTGTGCGCCAGGACGGTCTAAGATGGTACGGGAGTCAATCATTGCACCAACTCGGAAAGCAATTCTGCTTGGGAAGTTGGCCTTGATGGTACCAGTGATGATGTTTGTCGTCGGGCGTTGTGTTGCAATAATCATGTGTATGCCCACGGCGCGTGCCAGCTGTGCTATGCGTGCAATAGGCAGCTCCACCTCCTTGCCGGCAGTCATTATAAGGTCGCCGAACTCGTCGATGACGACAACTATGTATGGCATGTATCTGTGGCCGTTCTCCGGATTGAGATGGCGGTCGATGAATTTCTTGTTGTATTCCTTGATGTTGCGCACTTGGGCAATCTTCAGCAGGTCATATCTCGTGTCCATCTCCTTGCAGAGCGAGTTCAGAGTGCGCACCACCTTGGTGACGTCCGTGATGATTGGGTCTGCCTCTTCATCTGGAATCTTTGCAAGGAAGTGCTTTTCTATTGAGGCATAGACGCTGAACTCTACTTTCTTCGGGTCAACGAGAACAATCTTCAGCTCTGCAGGATGCTTCTTATACAGCAGCGAGGTGATGATGGCGTTCAGTCCGACAGACTTACCCTGTCCTGTGGCACCGGCAACGAGCAGGTGGGGAGCCTTTGCCAGGTCGAACATGAAGACCTCGTTGGTGATGGTCTTTCCCACTGCACAGGGCAGTTCCATAGTAGTCTCCTGGAACTTCTTGGAATTCAATATCGACTCCATAGACACAGTGGCAGGCTTGGCATTAGGCACCTCGATGCCTATTGTTCCCTTGCCAGGAATAGGTGCAATGATGCGAATGCCGAGAGCTGACAGTGAAAGGGCTATGTCGTCTTCAAGATTGCGTATCTTTGATATTCTCACACCTGCTGCAGGCGTTATTTCATAAAGCGTAATGGTAGGACCGACGGTAGCCTTGATGCTGGAAATCTCTACTCCAAAGTTGCGCAGCACCTCAACGATACGGTCTTTGTTTGTGGTCTGCTCCTTCATGTCGATGTATGGCTTGCCGTCGCTTTCGTATTTCTTCAGCAGGTCAAGAGTGGGGTAGTGATAGTTCTCCAGGTCGCGCTTGGGGTCGTAGGGAGTGTTTATGTCACCGTAGTTGCCAACAACGTTGGAACCAGAGGCGGCCTCTTCCTCTTCTCCAGAGTCTACGGTCATTGTGACATCATCGGCGTCATTGCCATTTCCACGACTACCGTCAGCTGTTGAAAAGTCGTCTTTTATTACCTGATTCTTTCCTGGTTCTGCATCAAAGTCATGGAATTCTATTTCCTCCGTCATGGGATCGTCAAACACCTCCGGGTCTTCCAGGTAGCCGTTCTGTCTTGTGTCTCCGTCGGCGTCAGCATCATCATCTGTATTGCCGTCTTGCTGGTTGTCGTCGCGTCCGATGTGGATCTCCATGGGTATCTTCCGCAGGTAGTGGATGGGGTTGAACAGTTTTCTGATAAGTATGATGGTCTCCATGCTTACGTATGCCATGAAGGCAATGGCCACGAGAGCCAGCAGTGCAACCAGTCCGGGAAGGCCTATGAAGCCTTTGATAAACATGCTGATGGCCAGGCCGTGGTCGCCTCCGGGATTGAAGCAGGCCGTGTCGAACAGCGGTGCAAAAAACTCAGCCAGCATCACCGACGTCCAAATCATGATTACCGACAGGCAGAAGAACCACTTCACAAGTGCAATCTTGTAGGCTCGCATCATGTTCAGCGACAGCATGAAAAGGAATATCGGTATGAGGAATGCTGCCAGGCCGAAGCATCGCTTTATCAGATACCATGACAGGTAGGCACCAAGACTTCCGCAGGCGTTCTTGAATTCTCCGTTCTGGTTCATCAGCTCGCCTTTCTGCAGTGCTTCTATCACACTCTGGTCGGAAGCTCCTGTGGTGAAGAATGACACAAATGCCCACACGATGTAGACAGAAACGAACATCAGCAGGAAGCCTAACACGAAGTTCATCCGTTCGTTATAGAAAATCTTGTCTATGCCAAGAGCTTCTTTGAAAGATGCAGCTTTTTTGTCACTCTGCTTTCCTTTATTTTTAGAATTTGATTTCTTTGCCATACTTTTTTAATGGGAAAAGCCCACTTGAGGTGCAAAATTATAAATAAATAATTAGATTTCATCATAAAAATACGGTATTTTAGTTTTTTTTGTATTAACTTTGCCCGCCAGATGAGACAAATATACAATAAATACGATAAAAAACTGATTGCAGCACTTCCCCGTGAAGTGTTCGAAGGGAAAATTGTCGTAGTGCTGAACGATGGAGAAGCCGAGAGGGCCGTCAGTTTCCTCCTGTCGCAAGATATTCTTGGCATTGACACTGAAACAAGGCCTTCCTTCCGGCCCGGCCAGCAGCACAAAGTGGCTTTGCTACAGGTTTCAACTACCGATGTCTGCTTTTTGTTCAGACTTAACTCCCTTGGGCTTTCGCCGGCAGTCAGGAGACTTCTTGAAGACACAACGACACCGAAGATAGGTCTTTCCCTGAAGGACGACCTCATGATGTTGCACAGACTTGGCGATTTCACGCCGGGCAATTTCATTGATTTGCAGGATCATGTCAGCGAAATAGGAGTTGAAGACATGAGCCTGCAAAAATTGTATGCAAACTTTTTCGGAAAGAAAATCTCAAAGCGCGAGCAGCTTTCCAACTGGGAAGCCGACATTCTCAGCGACAAGCAGAAACTCTATGCTGCCACTGACGCATGGGCATGCATCCGCCTGTTTGGGGAACTGCAGAGCTTAAAATCTACCAATAATTTTAATCTGGTAAAGGTTATCGACGATGTACAAACGGATAATACTGAAAAAAGGTAAGGAGGAAAGCCTGAAAAGATTTCACCCCTGGGTGTTCTCGGGAGCAATAAAGTCTGTGGAAGACGGCATTGCCGACGGCGACACTGTCAATGTTGTCGATGCCGACGGGAATTTTCTTGCCGTCGGGCATTTCCAAGAAGGCTCTATTTCTGTGAGGGTATTGTCATTCACCGAGCAGCCGATTGACGACGACTTCTGGAAGCGCAGGATACTGTCTGCCTATCAGGCACGCGTGGCCTTGGGACTGGCCTGCAGCCTGGACTCTGCCGCCGTTGACGACAGCAGCATGGCCGACAATGGCAAGGCCTTCCGCCTTGTTCATGGCGAAGGCGACGGCATGCCGGGGCTGATAATCGACGTCTATGGCGAAACAGCAGTCATGCAAGCTCATTCCATCGGTATGCATGTCGAGAGAAAAAACATTGCAAAGGCCTTGGTGGAACAGCTCCACGGACGGGTGAAGAACGTTTATTATAAAAGTGAGACCACACTGCCGTTCATGGACCGTGATGAAATGAACGGTTTCATCTATGGCGGAAGCCAAAACAACATTGCCGTAGAGAATAATCTGAAGTTTTACGTTGACTGGATAAAAGGCCAGAAAACGGGCTTCTTTATCGACCAGCGCGACAACAGACAACTGCTTGAAACACTGTCATATAAGCGTCGTGTATTAAATATGTTCTGCTACACAGGCGGTTTTTCTGTCTATGCCCTCAGAGGTGGTGCAGAGTGTGTGCACAGCGTTGACAGCAGTGCCAAGGCCATTGAGCTTACCAAGGAAAACGTTGCTCTTAATTTTTCTTCCGACAACAGGCATCAGGCATATTGCGAGGATGCGTTCAGATACCTTGACCATATAGAAAAAGGAGCTTACGACCTTGTCGTTCTTGACCCTCCGGCATTTGCCAAGCACCGTGGGGCACTACACAATGCACTGAAAGGATATATCAGGCTCAACCAGAAAGGGTTCGAGAAGATTGGGGTAGGGGGCATCCTGTTTACATTCTCATGTTCGCAGGTTGTCACTAAGGAAAATTTCAGAAATGCCGTATTCACCGCAGCCGCTTTGGCCAACAGAAAAGTGCGCGTCCTCTATCAGCTCCACCAGCCTGCAGACCACCCGATAAACATCTTCCATCCGGAAGGAGAATATCTTAAAGGACTTGTCCTATATGTCGAATAGCATTGCTGCCGAAGCTAAAGTTGCACGATTTATTGCCGATAGAAAACTTCTGTCTGTCAATAAGTTGTACATTGTTGCCTTAAGTGGCGGTTCGGACAGTGTCGCATTGCTTTTATTGCTAAAGGAAATGGGCTATGACATTCATGCAGCCCATTGCAATTTCCATCTCCGTGGAGAAGAGTCTGACCGCGATGAGCGCTTCTGCAAGCAACTATGCAGTGACAAGGATATTCCTTTCCATGTGGTGCATTTTGACACGACAGCCTACAGCCAGGTGCATCACGTAAGCATTGAAATGGCGGCCAGAGAGCTGCGCTACAGGTGGTTTGAACAGCTGAGGCAAGACATCGGTGCAGAGGGGATTTGCGTTGCCCATCACATGAACGACAGTGTTGAGACGGTGCTGATTAATCTTCTTAGGGGTACTGGACTGCGTGGATTGGGCGGAATTAAGCCTGAAAACGGCAAAATCCTCCGTCCGCTGCTGGTCCTGTCGAAAGAGGAAATTCTGGCATATCTCAATGACAAAAATCAGGAATATGTCACCGACAGCACGAATCTGGAAACCGATGTTGTCAGAAACAAGATCAGACTGACGCTGATGCCCATAATCAACAGCATCAATCCCGGTGCAATGGGCAACATCTTACATACGAGCGAACTGCTTGCAGAATCACAGGCTGTCCTGGATGAAATGGTCGATGCAAGACTGTCGGACGAACGTATTTACGACAAGAAAAATAACACATTAAATATCAGTCTTTTAAATAACGAGAATGAAAGGAAACTCGTGGCTTTTGAATGGCTGAAAGACTATGGTTTCAACGGGAAAAACATAGAGAAGATTTTGGAAGCTAAGACTGGCGCAGTTTTTGTCTCTAAGACAGGATATGAACTGCTTGTTAACCGTGGCCAGCTCATCGTGGAAAAATCTGATGACGGCATTCAAGAACACAGAATTCCAGAGACAGGCAACTATCGCTTTTCCTCGTTTGCTTTAAATATAAAGGAAGGCGCTCCTTATATTTCAAAAATCCCGAATATTGCGACATTTGATGCCGACAGAGTTTCGTTCCCTTTAATTCTTCGCCACGTGAAGCCCGGCGACAGCATGGTTCCGTATGGAATGAAACAGAAAAAACTGCTCAGCGACATTATGATAAATAGGAAAATGTCTGTTTTCGACAAGAGGAGGCAACTTGTCATTACAGACGGCAGTGGCAACATAATGTGGGCAGTAGGGTTACGTGTCGATGCGCGGTTTGCCGTAACTCAAAGCACCAAGAAGGTTGTGGAAATAGCCATTTCCTGATTATTTCCCAATTCTGCAGATTTTTTACTGGCACTCTCGGAATTATCTCCGTGAGATAAAAATTTATCTCTGCATGTTACGAAATTATCTCTGCATGTTACGAAATTATCTCACAGAGATAAAAAATTATCTCCGCATGTTATTTTGCTGACCAGTGCCTATAATCAATTAGCCTCGTTTGAAAAATAATCAGCATTATGATAAATAGGTGTTTTTGGAATAGTTCCCTATCTGTGATGGTGGCTTCGAAATGTGAGAAGGTAAGTAAAAATACGAAAAAGTAGAGAGAATAAAAAAAACCGTCAGATTCACATCCGACGGTCGTTTCTCTCAAAAATTGTCCGTTAACGTGCAATTACTTAACGCTGTCAGAATCAACTGGAGCGATAGAGTCAAGGCTGTCAACCTGCTGAGCGATAGAATCAGAATCAACCTGCTCACCCTGGTTAGTCTTGTTACCGCAAGAAGCGAAAGAAATAGCTGCAACAGCTACGAACATAAACACTAACTTTTTCATTTTTCTAATCTTTTTAAAATCTGTAAAACAATCATTTGTTTATTAAAACGATGCAAAGGTAAGACTTTTTTTAATACGTTGTACTTTTTTTTATCATTTTTTTTATGGGGAATTTGTAACTTTTTTGCAAAACGTTGTAAATCAATAATTTAGGAAATGTTAAATTTTGTGTATTTTTGCCACTTATTGTCTGGTTCCTAAAAATAACCAATTTATTTGCGAAATTTGATAGTTAGTAGTAACTTTGCAGTGATTTAAACGGAAATTCCTACATACACATTATTATATTATATATATATAGTGACAGATTCAATGCTTTTCAAGGGAAAAAAGGCAGCCTACTACACACTGGGCTGCAAACTGAACTTTGCCGAAACGGCCACTTTTGGCAAAAGTTTGGCAGAAATGGGCGTTGAAACTGTGAAAAATGGGGAAATTGCCGACATCTGTCTTATTAATACCTGTTCTGTGACGGAGGTTGCCGACCATAAGTGCAGGCAGGCCATTCGCCGGCTGGTGCGGAAGCATCCCGGGGCCTTTGTCGTGGTTACCGGATGCTATGCCCAACTGCAGCCGGAGGCCATTGCAAGAATAGACGGTGTCGACATGGTGCTTGGAACTAATGAGAAAGCCAATCTGATACGGCTTCTTTCCGACGGATTGGCAAACCGCAACAGCTGTGGCGCTGACGCATTCTACCCTACAATTGCGTCGGTGGAAAAGACAAAGGACATCAAGACTTTCGCCCCCAGCTGCTCACGAGGCAACAGAACGCGCTACTTCCTGAAAGTCCAGGACGGTTGTGACTATTTCTGCACATATTGCACGATTCCCTATGCACGTGGTTTCAGCCGTAACGCCCCTATTCCATTCCTTGTCAAACAGGCGGAAGAGGTTGCGCGTGAGGGCGGCAAGGAGATTGTGCTGACAGGAGTGAATATTGGAGACTTTGGGAAGTCTACAGGCGAGAAATTCATAGACCTGGTGAAAGCCCTTGACAATGTTGAGGGTATTTGCCGCTACAGGATCAGCAGCCTTGAGCCAGACCTTCTGACCGACGAGCTTATAGACTACTGCGCAGAAAGCAGGGCTTTCATGCCCCATTGGCACATACCCTTACAAAGTGGCAGCGATACCGTCCTGAAGCTTATGCACAGACATTATGGCAGACAGTTGTTTGCCGACAAGATTGCATACATACGCAGAAAAATGCCAAAGGCTTTTATAGGGGTTGACGTGATGGTTGGCTGCCGTGGGGAGACGGAGGAGTGCTTTGAGGAAACGTATGACTTCCTGAATGCACTTGACGTTACGCAGCTACACGTGTTCCCCTACTCAGAGCGTTCGGGAACCGCTGCGCTGAAAATCCCCTACTCTGTCGATGAAACGGCAAAAAAGGAGCGTTGCCACAGACTTCTGGAGCTTTCCGACAGAAAAACTCACAATTTCTACAAGAGCCATATAGGGGCTACGGCGGAAGTTCTTCTGGAAAAGGCTGTGCGAGGAAAGGAAATGCATGGTTTTACCGACAATTACATCCGTGTTGAAATTCCCAAAGGCACAGACACTGAACTTCTTGACAATAAGCTTGTTATTGTTTCCTTGGGAGACTTCAATGACGATGGGACTGCCCTGATGGCACAAACTGTTTGCAACAATGACTAAGGTAGCGATAGTAATATTGAACTGGAATGGCGAGAAGATGCTGCGAAAGTATTTGCCCACGGTGTTGACTTTCTCGCAAGACGAGGCTGTTGTCTACGTGGCCGACAATGCTTCAGCCGACGGCTCGCTGCATTTACTGCAGACGGAGTTCCCAAACTGTAAGGTGATAACTCTGGCTGAGAACTATGGCTTTGCAGAGGGTTACAACAAGGCTTTGCGGCAGATAGATGCAGAATACTACTTGCTACTGAACAGCGACATAGAAGTCTCTCACCACTGGCTGACACCGCTTATTGAGTTTATGGACGAGCATCAGGATGCCGCTGCCTGCCAGCCCAAACTGCTGTCTGTGTTCAATAAGGACCAGTTCGAGTATGCCGGCGCATCCGGAGGCTTCTTAGACCGCTTGGGCTATCCATTCTGCAGAGGGCGCATCTTTGACAATGTCGAAATGGACAATGGGCAGTATGACTATCCATGTGAAGTGTTCTGGGCTTCCGGTGCTGCACTGATGATACGCTCGACTGACTATTGGGAGTGTGGAGGACTTGACGGCCGCTTTTTTGCACACAATGAGGAAATCGACCTTTGCTGGCGACTTAGAATTAAAGGGCGCAAGATTTATTGCATACCAGACTCTTTTGTGTTCCATGAAGGTGGAGGTACGCTGCCAAAAGCAAATCCAAGAAAGACTTTCCTTAATTTTAGGAACAATTTGACCATGCTGTATAAATGTCTGCCCGACAAGCAATTAAGCAAGGTTATGGTGCTACGCTTTTTCCTTGACTATTTAGCCGCTTTTGAAATGCTGGTGCTGAAGCGAAATGCCGGGGACTTCATGGCTGTCGTTAAGGCAAGAAAGGCTTTCAGGCAGTGGCGGAAGGATTTCGAGAATGACCGCAGACAGATACAGCAGTCTCGTGTTGACTTGGCGGACGATGGCCTGCTGAGCAATTTTTCCATTCTGTGGCAGTATTACATAAAGAAGCGAAATCGTTTCTCAGAATTGCCAATGTGACTTATACAATATAAATGCATAAAAAGACATGTGTGTGCCGGAACGCTAACGAATAGCATCTTCCGACACACACATGCCTTTTATAGCCTTTAGCCGCCGCCGTTTATGATTAGAATGGCAGGTCGTCGGTAGCTCCCTCGGCTGCAGGTTCTGCTGCCGGCGGGAACGGAGCTGACACGGGGGCTGCAGCAGGCTGCTGCTGTGCAAACGGAGCTGCGGCAGGAGCGGCAATACCACGCGTGACATTGTATGCGCGGATTTCGTTGAACCAGCGGCCATTGTATTCATGAGCGTCAATGTCGAAGGAAACTGTCACGTCCTCACCAGACTGGAGGTTAAACTGCTTGATGCGGTCTTCGCCGAATATGCGGAACACACATTTGCGTGGGTACTGTCCGGGAACCTCTATGACATATTCCTGCGACATCCACGGATTGCCCGTACGCTGTGACACACCACTGTTTGCCGGCAATACGGCAATGATTTTACCTGTTAAATCCATAGTATTGTTGTTGTTTATCTGTTTGTTGTTTGATTTTTCAGGCAGCGAAATTACTGAAAATAATTTTAAAAACACAATTTTTAGTGAAATATTTTTGCTTTTGAACAAATGTTTTATTATTTTTGTAGTCAGTTTGAAAAAATAAATAATAACATACAGACTCATGAGATTTACAGTATCAAGTACTGCACTTAGCAGTAAGCTCGGCAATCTTTCAAAGGTTATAAACAGCAAGAATGCCATGCCTATATTGGCAGATTTCCTTTTCGACATCAATGACAATGTCCTAAACCTCACAGCTTCTGACAGCGAAAATGTCATGAAGACGCATTTGGAACTGACTGAAAGTGACGGCAACGTCAGTTTCGCCGTCGGCAATCACGACATTCTGGAGGCTGTCAAGGGCTTCTCTGAGCAGCCGATAACATTTGATGTCGACCTGCAGGCAAACATCGTGAAGATTTCTTATCAGAATGGCTTGTTCACGCTGCCGATTGACAATGCAGCAGAATATCCGCAGGCTTTGTCCGTAGGAGAGAATGCAAGCAGGATTGCCATGCCAAGCAGCCTCCTGGCAGACAACATCGGACGCTCTTTGTTTGCTACGGCTCAAGATGAGCTGCGCCCTGTAATGAACGGTATTTATTTCGACTTGCTGCAGGACTGCCTGGCAATAGTCGCCAGTGACGGACACAAGCTCGTACGCAACAAAATCGTCACTATAAGCAGTGAGACTCCGGCATCGTTTATTCTTCCAAAGAAGCCGGCATCGCTTCTCAAGGCTACTCTTGCACACGATGACTCTGAAGTGGTTATACGCTTCGATGAAAGAAATGCACAGATTGTCTTTGGAGACGGCGAACTGACCTGCAGGCTCATTGAAGGCCGCTATCCCAATTACAATTCTGTAATTCCGCAGAACAATCCCAACGAACTGAGAGTCGACCGCCCCACCCTGCTTGCTGCTTTACGCCGCGTACAGCCGTTCGCCAATGACTCAAGCAATCTCATCCGCTTCAGCGTCGACAATGGCTCGCTGCAACTGAATGCGGAAGACTTTGACTTCTCCAAGAAGGCTACAGAGCGCATGATCTGCGAATATAATGGCCAGCCCATGAATATCGGCTTTAAAGGTTCTTCGTTCATTGAAATACTGAACAACTTTGACAGCCCTGAGGTAATCATACAGCTCGCCGACCCGAGCCGCGCAGGCCTGGTGCTGCCTTCTGAAATGCCGGAAGGGCAGGAGGTGCTGATGCTTATGATGCCAATGCTGATTAATGACTAATGTAAGCACCCTGCATAAATGAAACTGAACCTGCAAAAGCCTCTCATTGTTTTTGATCTGGAAACGACAGGCCTTGACCTTGTTAAGGACCGTATTATACAGATATCTTATATTAAGGTGTTCCCAAATGGGCTTGAAGAGAGAGGCAATGAGACGATAAACCCTGAACGTGCTATTCCTGAGGAGGTTAGCCAGCTGACGGGCATAACAAACGAAACTGTCAAGGACAAGCCGACATTCAAGCAGTTGGCAAAGAAGCTGGAGTCTGTCTTTACGGGCTGTGACTTTGCCGGCTTTAACTCCAACCATTTTGATATTCCGATGCTTGCAGAAGAGTTCTTGCGTGCAGGAATTGACTTCGACTTCTCAAAAAGCCAGTTGATAGATGCATGCGTGATATTCAAGAAGATGGAGCGCAGAAATCTGGCTGCTGCATATAAGTTCTATTGCGGCAGGAACATGGAGGAGGATTTTGAAGCCCACCGTGCTGACCAGGACACTGAGGCCACTTATAGGGTCATCATGGGACAGTTGGACAAATATGCCCCCGGAGCCAACGAAGACAAGGACAAGGTGCTGGAGAATAATGTCAATGCCCTCGCAGAATGCTCAAAGCAAAATGACAATGTCGACTTTGCAGGGAGAATTGTCTGGGCTGAAGTGAAAGGAAAGCGTGTGGAGGTTTTCAACTTCGGCAAGCATAAAGGTGTTCCTGTTGCAGAAGTCCTGCGTTTCGATCCTGGATATTACAGCTGGATATTGTCAGGCGATTTTACTTATAACACAAAACAAGTCTTGACTCGCATTCGCCTGCGTGAAGCGCAGCGATGACAAAGGTAGTCACAGCTCAAAGTTGTTCTGAATGCTACGCGGAAAGAAAATAGTCTTAGGCATAACCGGCTCTATAGCAGCATACAAAGCGTGTCTGATAATACGCTCGCTCGTAAAGGCCGGTGCAGAAGTACAGGTCGTCATCACACCGGCAGGAAAGGAGTTTATTACCCCAATTACGCTGTCGGCCCTAACCCAAAAGCCAGTAATCAGCGACTTCTTTGCCCAGCGTGACGGCACATGGCACTCGCATGTAGCATTGGGCCTTTGGGCGGATGCAATGCTTATTGCACCTTGTACGGCTTCGACGCTTGGAAAAATGGTAAATGGCGTTGCTGACAACATGCTCATAACCACTTATCTTTCCATGAAAGCCCCTGTATTCGTTGCACCTGCAATGGATTTGGATATGTACAGGCATTTTAGCACACAGCAGAACTTGGAAACGCTGAAAGCACATGGTGTACATATCATAGAGCCTGCCACTGGTTTCCTTGCCAGTGGACTGGAAGGCAAGGGACGTATGGAAGAGCCGGAAAAGATTGTTGCATGCCTGTCTGACTTCTTCGAAGAAAAGGACCTGGAGGGAAAGCGCATCATGATTACTGCCGGCCCTACTTACGAGAAGATAGACCCGGTAAGGTTTATCGGAAACTATTCCAGTGGAAAGATGGGATTTGCTCTTGCTGAAGAATGTGCAAGGCGCGGTGCCTTGGTAACTCTTGTCTCAGGACCTGTGAGTTTGTCTGCCGCTCATCCGAACATTAACCGCATTGATGTTGAAAGCTGTGACGAAATGTTTGAGGCTGCAGTGCAGTGTTTTCCTAACCAGCATGCTGCAATTCTTTGTGCAGCCGTAGCAGACTACAAGCCAGCAGCCATTGCCGATAAGAAGCTGAAACGTGAGACTACTGGTGATATGTCGCTCCACCTTGTTCCTACTCATGACATTGCCAAATGCTTAGGCGAGAAGAAGAGTAAAGGCCAAGTTCTTGTGGGCTTTGCACTTGAAACAAATGACGAGGAAACAAACGCCCATAAGAAGCTGAAATCCAAAAATCTGGACTTCATCGTCTTGAATACCCTGCGCAATGAAGGCACGTGCTTTCGTTCTGACGACAACCAGATAACAATTATTTCCGAGGAGACGACAACCGTTTTCGAAAAGAAGAAAAAAGAAAAAGTGGCCCATGACATCATAGACCACTTGGCAAAGCGTCTTAATTCCTAAGGCGCTTTTATTTTTTCCTGTAGAATTCAGCCTGAGAGGCAATAAGTTCTTTGTCGTCGAAATAGTTGATTCGCATCGCTTCTCTGACTTCCTTCATTGTCTGAGCAGCAGTCTCACGGGCTTGTTCAGTACCTTTCTTGAGAATATTGTAGATCTCCGGAATGTCCTGTTCAAATTCATGACGGCGATTTCTGATGGGTTCCAACATTTCGTTAAGAATCTGGAAAAGGAACTTCTTGCATTTCATGTCACCTAATCCACCACGTTGGTAATGCTCCTTCAGTTCATCAAGATTGTTGTATTCTGGCAGGAATTTAGCAAAATCTTCCGTATGCGAGAAAGCATCAAGATAAGTGAAGACAGTGTTGCCCTCAACATGACCAGGGTCGTTTAGGTTAATGTGTTTAGGGTCGGTGTACATAGAGCGGACTTTCTGCCATACCGTGTCAGAATCGTCGGAAAGATATATGCAGTTACCCAGCGACTTAGACATTTTCTCCTTGCCGTCAGTGCCAGGAAGGCGACGGGCTGTCATATTCTCTGGAAGCATTATTTCCGGCTCGACAAGCACGGGTGCATAAGTAGAATTAAAACGGCGAACCAACTCTCGCGTAACTTCAAGCATCGGCTCCTGGTCTTCACCGGCAGGAACTGTTGTCGACTTGAAAAGAGTTATGTCTGCTGCCTGGGATACAGGATAGCAAAAGAAACCTAACGGGATGTTGGCTTCAAAATTGCGCATCTTTATTTCCGTTTTCACCGTAGGATTGCGCTGAATGCGAGAAACAGTCGTCAAATTCATCAGATATGTAGTCAGCTCTGCTAACTCTGCTATCTGGCTCTGAATGAATAATGTACACTTGTTTGGGTCAAGTCCTGCAGAAAGGTAGTCAAGAGCAACTTCAATGATGTTCTGACGGATTTTCTCTGGATTGTCGGCGTTGTCGGTCAATGCCTGCACGTCAGCCATGAAGACAAACATTTTATCATAGTCTCCTAAAGTCTGAAGTTCAACCCTCCTGCGTAAAGAACCAATATAATGACCTAAATGAAGTTTTCCTGTAGGACGATCTCCTGTGAGTATTATTTTTCCCATTTCTATTTTAGTTTATTGTGCCTGCAAAATTACTAATTAGCAGCGATATAAGCAAGCGATTTTGGAATTTTGCGGATTGTCTGGAACAAAAATTGACAAAAGTTATGGCTTTTTCTCCATTAACAAACTCAGAAGAGCCTGGCAGCCTGCCATTACGTCACGCCATGTTGCTTCAAAATCGCCAGTATACCAAGGGTCGGCAACATCGTCAGGGCTGTCAGTATAGTCTAACAACAAGTGTATTTTGCCTTCAGGGTCGCCACCGCAGATGTGATGCATATTCTGGAGATTGCGGTGGTCCATACCTATCAGGAGGTCAAAGTCATGATAGTCTGAGCGTGTCATCTGCCGCGCTCTTTTACCTTTGGCTGAAATGCCATGCTCTGCCAGTTTCCTTGCAGCAGGCGGATATACGCCGTTGCCTATTTCCTCGGCAGACGTTGCTGCGGATTCTATATGAAACTGCTTGCCTGCTCCAATTTTGTCAACCAATGATTTCATTACCATCTCTGCCATCGGACTTCTGCAGATGTTGCCGTGACAAACAAAAAGTATTTTATAAGGCGTCATAGTCATTAGATAAATTTAATGTCTTCACACATTTAATTATATATATAATGTCAAATTATATTTGCCATATCAAGCTACAAAAATACTCAAAATATTTTAAGAATTAAAAAATAATTTAACTTTTTGCTTTTTGTTTTTTGGAAAAAGGGAAAAGTTGCATAACTTTGAAAACAATACAAAGATAAATATGACTTGCTAATGGATTTAGAAGCTTTCTTCCGTACGCACAGGTACTTGGTGGAGCATCAGCATGCATCAGTAAGAAGACTGCTGATGGATGAGATTGACTGGAGTCAGCGGATGATTGGCATCAAGGGTACACGCGGAATTGGTAAGACTACTTTCCTGCTGCAGTATGCAAAGGAAAAATTTGACATCAATGACCGCCAGTGTCTTTATGTCAATATGAACAATTTCTATTTCCAAGGTCGTGGAATTGCCGACTTTGCCGGTGATTTCTGCAAGATGGGCGGGCGCACGCTACTCATTGATCAGGTCTTCAAACAGCCAAACTGGAGTTCCGAATTGCGCAAATGCTACGATTTGTATCCTCAGCTGAAAATTGTCTTCACGGGTTCCAGTGTCATGCGCCTAAAGGAGGAAAACCCCGAATTGAACGGCATTGTGAAGTCGTATAACCTTCGTGGATTTTCGTTTAGGGAGTTCTTGAACTTGATTACTGGCAACAATTTCCCTGCCTACACATTAGAAGAAATCATACAAGATCATCAGCGCATAGTCAAGCAAATTCTTCCTTACGCTTCTCCGCGTACACACTTCCAAGACTACATCCATCATGGCTTCTATCCGTTTTTTTCAGAACACAGAAACTATTCTGAGAACTTGCTGAAAACCATGAACATGATGACTGAGGTGGACATCCTTCTTGTAAAGCAGATAGAACTAAAGTATCTGACAAAAATCAAGAAGCTCTTCTATCAAATAGCGGAGGGCGGACCGCGTGCAATCAATGTTTCAAAACTGGCACAAGACATCCAGACCAGCAGGGCCACAGTAATGAACTACGTGAAGTATCTTACGGATGCACGCCTGCTGAACATGATTTATCCTCCCGGTGAGTATTTCCCGAAGAAGCCGTCACGTGTGATGCTGCATAATTCCAATCTTCTTTATGCTATCTACCCCATCCACGTTGAAAAGCAGACTGCGATGGAAACATTCTTTGTCAATTCCTTATGGAAAGACCACAAGGTGAACATGCTGGGCCACGAGAACTATTACATCGTTGATGAAAAAATCAAGTTCCGTGTCTGCGACGCAACCGCCATGGGCAAGATAAAACACTTGTCAGACACAATATATGCAAGATACAACACGGAAATAGGCATTGACAACCAAATACCATTGTGGCTTTTGGGCTTCCTTTACTGATGCCACATTGACAATATACTGAAACTAAATTAAAAAGTATTTGATTATATTAACTTTTTCTGCTAATCCTCCCTTTTTTCGATATTATTGAGTACTTTTGCAGCCACAAACTAAATTAGGAACAAATATGTTAAGAATAGCAGTTCAGTCAAAAGGTCGTCTTTTCGACGATACTATGAATTTACTTGCAGAGGCCGACATAAAGGTCAGTGCGTCAAAACGCACATTGCTGGTGCAGTCGAGTAATTTCCCCTTGGAAGTATTATATTTGCGCGACGATGATATTCCCCAGTCAGTAGCTTCTGGCGTTGCCGATATTGGCGTCGTCGGGGAAAATGAGTTTGTTGAGCGCAATGAAGACTGCGACATCATCTCTCGTCTGGGCTTTTCCAAATGCAGGCTGTCGCTGGCAATTCCAAAGGAGATAAACTATACTGGCGCAAAGTGGTTCGAGGGCAAGAAGATAGCAACCTCCTACCCTAACATTCTGAAAAACTACATGCAGCAGCAGAATGTCAACTGCGACATTCATGTGATTACGGGCAGCGTAGAAATCAGTCCGGGCATTGGTCTTGCCGACGGAATTTTTGACATTGTGTCCTCTGGCTCGACACTAGTTTCTAACAATCTGCGTGAGGTAGAGGTTGTCATGAACAGCGAAGCCCTTTTGATAGGCAACAAGAACCTTACTGCCGAAAAGAAGTCCATCCTTGAGGAAATCCTTTTCCGGTTCAAGGCTGTGAAGGACGCCGAGGACAAAAAGTATGTCCGCATGAATGCTCCCAAGGCCCGGCTTCAGGACATTATCAATGTTCTGCCTGGCCTGAAAAGCCCGACAGTCATTCCCCTTGCCGACGATGATTGGTGTTCCGTACATACCGTGTTAGACCAGAAGCGCTTTTGGGAAATCATCGGAAAACTGAAAGAGATGGGGGCACAAGGCATATTAGTTACGCCAATCGAAAAAATGATTTTATGAATATTTACAAATATCCATCAAAGGAACAATGGGATGAGATAGTTGCCCGTCCACGTCTGGACCTTACTACTCTCAACGACACTGTCAGCAAAGTTCTCGACGATGTCAGGGAGCGTGGCGACGAAGCTGTCAGGTTCTATGAACAAAAGTTTGACAAAGCCGAACTTGACAGCCTTGCAGTTTCTCAGGACGAGATTGCGCAGGCAGAAAAGCTTGTCAGCAAGGAGTTGCGCGAGGCAATAGTGCTGGCCCATAACAACATAAAGGTCTTTCACGAGTCTCAGCGTTTTCATGGCAATAAGATACAAACTCAGCAAGGTGTCACCTGCTGGCAGAAGAGTGTTGCCATCGAGCGCGTCGGACTGTACATTCCCGGCGGTACTGCCCCACTCTTTTCCACCGTTCTGATGTTAGCCACACCTGCAAAGATTGCCGGCTGCAGCGAAATAGTTCTCTGTACCCCTCCCAGCAAGGAAGGTACCGTAAATCCAGCCATCCTGGTTGCTGCCAGCATTGCCGGTGTCAGCAAGATATTCAAAATCGGAGGTGTGCAGGCCATCGGTGCGATGGCTTATGGCACTCAGTCGGTTCCAAAGGTCTTCAAGATTTTCGGTCCCGGCAATCAGTATGTAATGGCTGCCAAGCAACACGTCAGCCTTGACGAAGTAGCCATAGACATGCCAGCCGGCCCCAGTGAGGTGTGTGTTCTTGCTGACGATAGCGCCAATGCAGAATTTGTTGCTGCCGACTTGTTGTCACAGGCAGAACATGGTGCCGACTCTCAAGTTCTTCTGATAACCACGTCAGAGCAAAAGCTTGCAGAGGTAGAGGCAGAACTGGAACGCCAGCTTGCTTTGCTTCCCCGGTGTGAAATTGCCAGAAAAGCCCTTGACAATAGCCGCTGCGTGCTGGTAGATTCGGCAGACACCATGCTTGAACTTACCAACAAGTATGCCCCAGAGCATCTTGTCATCCAGACACGCGACTATGAGCAGCTGGCGGCAAAGGTTGTCAATGCAGGGTCCGTATTCTTGGGCCAATACGCATGTGAGAGTGCTGGCGACTACGCCAGTGGCACCAATCACACACTGCCCACTCATGGCTATGCAACGGCATATTCTGGTGTAAACCTGGATTCTTTCTGCCGCAAGATTACTTTCCAGCATCTCACTGCCGAGGGAGTGGCTGGCATTGGCCGCGCCGTAGAGCTGATGGCCGAGGCTGAGCAGCTGGATGCCCATAAGAATGCCATGACAGTGCGCATTAAGAGCCTTGAAAATAAATAATTCACGAGTGTAATGAAATCATTAGAGCAATTAGTAAGGAAGAATATATGGAGCTTGTCGCCATACAGCTCTGCACGCGATGAATATTCCGGAAAGGAAGCACACGTCTTTCTTGATGCCAACGAAAATCCATACAATCAGCCTTTCAACCGCTATCCGGACCCACTTCAGAGAGACCTTAAGAAGGTGCTGTCAAAGGTGAAGGGAGTCCCTGAGGACATGATTTTCCTCGGCAATGGCAGCGACGAAGCCATTGACCTGACGTATCGCATTTTCTGCGAGCCCAAGAAAGACAACGTTGTAAGCATTTCCCCTACATACGGCATGTATGAAGTCTGTGCAGACATCAACGACATAGAGTACCACAAGGTTCTGCTGGACGATAACTTTCAGTTCCAGGCATCCTCTCTTCTTGCTGCATGCGATGAGAACACGAAGGTCATTTGGCTATGCTCTCCGAACAATCCGACAGGAAATTCCCTTAACCGCGACGAAATCGTAAAAGTCCTGTCGCTTTTTGAGGGGATTGTGGTCGTCGACGAAGCATATATAGACTTTGCCATGCAGCAGTCCCTTCGCAAAGAACTGACACGCTTCCCCAACCTGATCATACTGCAGACCATGTCCAAGGCGTGGGGTTCTGCAGCAATCCGCTTAGGCATGGCATTTGCCTCACATGACATTATTAATATATATAATAAGGTGAAATATCCCTATAATGTCAATCTTCTTACCCAGCAGCAGGCAGCCAAAGCCCTCGCCGATCCCTACGAGACCGATAAGAGGGTGAAAATCCTCATTCAAGAGCGTGAGCGTCTTATTGTCTCTTTCCGTGAATTACCTGTCTGTGAGCATATCTACCCCACCGATGCAAATTTCTTCTTGGCACGCATGACAGATGCGCAGTCGGTCTACGACTATCTGGTAGACAAAGGCATTATAGTCAGGAACAGAAGCAATGTGCAGCTATGCCATAACTGCTTGCGGATAACCATAGGCACAAAGACAGAGAACAGCGAGTTGCTGTCAGCCCTGCGTCAGTATGCAGTCTGATTAGGAAACAAGTTCGTCTGATAAAGATATAGCTTTGGAAAGATTATGGAATAGAAACTACTGCAAGGTTATGACGGCAAATTTCACACTGTTCTTTGCCTTCTACCTGCTAACGCCGTTGATGCCCCTTTACCTGTATGAAACTTTTGGGGCAACAAAGGATTCCATAGGCATGGTGCTGTCAGGATATACCTTGACAGCACTGCTTTTTCGCGCCTTTAGCGGCTATCTGGTCGACTCTTTTCCACGTAAGAAGGTGCTGCTGGTTTTTTTTGCCCTATTTGCCGCATTTTTCTCTGGCTATATCCTTGCATCGTCGCTGTTAGCATTCACCATTGTCAGGACGCTGCATGGCGGTCCCTTTGGGGCGCTGACGGTAGCCAATTCCACTGTCGCCATCGACGTGCTGCCATCGTCGCGTCGCAATGAAGGCATCGGCTATTACGGCCTTTCAAATAATCTTGCGATGGCCATAGCTCCCTCACTGGCTATCTTCGTTTACTCCCAGACAAGTAATTTTCTGCTCATATTCTATCTGGCTCTTACCATAGCAGTCATAGGCTTACTCGTCGACTCTACCGTAAAAATCAGGAAAGACCTCAGGAACACTCCCAAACCGGCTCCGGTCAAGAAGCTTTCCATGGATCGCTTTTTCCTTTTGCGCGGATGGCTGCTGGGTGTCAACATGGTATTCTTCGGCTTCTGCTTTGGAGTACTCAGCAACTATCTTGCCATCTACAGCAAGCAAGTCTTGGCAATGACGGGTGGCACAGGGGCATGGTTTATGGTCTGCGCCGTAGGTCTTATGCTTTCCAGATTGCAGGGCGGCCACTCATTGCGCGATGGCAAGCTGACAAGGAATGCCTCACAAGGAGTACTGGTGTCAATGATTGGCTATGTGCTGTTCATTGCCATGCCTGCTGTTGATGCAATGCTGGCAACACACAGCAGGGTACTCACCATAACAGTCTATTATGGTTCGGCACTGCTGATAGGCCTTGGCAACGGTCACATGTGGCCTGCATTCCAGAACATGATGATCTGCATGGCACACCATAATGAGCGAGGCACGTCCAATTCCACAATCCTTATTTCATGGGATATTGGCATGGGACTTGGCATCTTGCTTGGCGGCATATTGGCCGAATTGGCAGGCTATTCAGTGATGTTCTGGTGTACGGCCATGGCGAATTGCATGGGTGTAGTCCTTTACTTCACTCGCACTCGTGCATTTTTTGAAACGCGACGGCTTTCTGAAGACCAAATGTAAAAGTCTGTCAATATGCACTTCAACGGAGTCAAATAGCGTCTCTCAGATGCTTTCTATAGGATTATATGACCATAAAAACAGGAAAAATGATTATTTTTCAAAAAAAAGAATGTCAAAAATTTGGTGATAACAAAAAATGGTGTTACCTTTGCAACCGCTAAAGAGAAATAGCAGCAGGCTCCCTAGCTCAACTGAATAGAGCATCTGACTACGGATCAGAAGGTTGTGGGTTTGAATCCCGCGGGAGTCACAAAAAGCGGGTGTGTCAAAATAGGCACATCCTCTTTTTTTATCGCAAAGCCCCGACTTTCTCAAGCCAGGGCTTTGTTATGTCGTAAAGTTTTTGTACCTTTACAACATGCAAAATAAATCATCACAAAGATACCACTTCCGTCCGTATTGTCCAAGTCAGACGATACTTTTTCCGCAAAGAATCGACAAAGACATTGCGGAAAACGATCCTGTCCGCTTAATCAGCAGTATTGTTGAGGGTCTCGACCTGTCATCATTCCGCAAGTTGTATAAGGAGCGGGGCCGCAGTCCGTACGCCCCGAAGATGCTTCTGAAGGTTATCATCTATGCCTACATGAACAACATCTACCCCAGTTCGGGATAAGGAATATTAAAACAGCATAAGTTGTTTAGTGTTTTCGATGTAATATCGGCTCAGCGGATTTACCCGGTTGGTAAAGCTTGGCTAATCAAGAATAAAGTGTTACCTTTGCAGCATGAATCATACCCAACTGCTTCGTGCCATCCT
>CAJOHJ010000008.1 GCA_905234265.1 uncultured Prevotella sp.
GCCCGCCTGCGCCGATGGTACTGCAATGCAATGTGGGAGAGTAGGAGGCCGCCGTCTTTATGACAGCCGGGTCCTGTGGTCTTATGGCCGCGGGACCCGTTTTTTTTGTGTCTTGTTTTCTGTTTCCTCTTGTTTGCCATTTTTTTTATCTCTGTGAGATACCAGGCTAAACCGCTTGCGGTATCTTCTCTGGCTGATGATGCAGGGGCTGGAAAAGAGTTTTTTGATTTTTTTTGGCTGTTTGCTCATAAATGCCTACCTTTGCCACATATTTCATTAATGGATTTTGATGACACAAGAATTTGAGATGATAGCCAAGACCTTCATGGGCTTGGAACAGGTGTTGGCTAAGGAACTTACGGAGTTGGGAGCAAACGATATTCAGGTTGGTCGCCGCATGGTTTCTTTTACTGGCGACAAACGCATGATGTACAGTGCCAACTTCCATTTGCACACAGCCATTCGCATTCTGAAACCTATCAAGCACTTCAAGGCCCGGTCGGCCGACGAGGTCTATGATGCAGTGAAAGGCATCGACTGGAGCAAGTATCTGTCGACCGACAAGACGTTCACCGTCGACTCAGTAGTGTTTTCCGACGACTTCAGGCATTCCAAGTTTGTGGCCTACAAGGTTAAGGACGCCATTGTCGACCAGTTCCGCGAACAGCACGGCACGCGGCCGAACATCAGCGTCACCAATCCCGACCTCCGCCTGCACATCCATGTTGCCGAGGACGACTGCACGCTCTGTCTCGACTCCAGCGGCGAGTCGCTGCACCGCCGCGGCTACCGTCAGGACACTGTGGATGCTCCGCTGAACGAGGTGCTGGCGGCAGGCATGATTCTGCTCACCGGGTGGCATGGCGAGTGCGACTTCATCGACCCCATGTGCGGCTCCGGCACGCTGCTCGTGGAGGCTGCGCTCATTGCGCGCAACATGGCTCCGGGCCTTTTCCGCAAGGAGTATGCCTTTGAGAAGTGGAACGACTTCGACGCCGACCTTCTTGACGATATTTACAACGACGACTCCCGTGAGCGTGAGTTTGACCACCACATCTACGGCTACGACATAGACGTGAAGGCTGTCAACACAGCCCGTCTGAACGCCCGTGCTGCGGGCCTTGCTGGCGACATCATCGTCCAGCAGGCTGACTTCCAGGACTTCCTGCAGCCTGCGGAGAAGAGCATCATGGTCACCAATCCGCCTTACGGAGAGCGCATTTCCACGCCTAATTTGCTGGCTACCTATAAGATGATTGGCGAGCGTCTGAAGCACCAGTTTGAAGGCAACGATGCCTGGGTGCTCAGCTACCGTGAAGAGTGTTTCGAGCAGATAGGCCTGAAGCCCAGCATAAAGATTCCCCTCTTCAACGGCTCTCTGGAGTGCGAGTTCCGAAAGTATCAGATGTTTGGCGGCAAGATGCGCGACTTCCGCTCCGACGGCGGTGTTGTGAAGACCGATGCCGACAAGCAGCTGATGGCCGAGCGTCGCCGCGTGCGCCAGAACCGCGAGTTTAACAAGCGTCTGGAAGAGCAGGAGGAAAACGCCAGTCAGGACATCCGCACGTTCCGCTTCCGCTCCTTGGAGGAAAAACGCCAGAGCCGCTTTGGTGGCAGGGACGGTGAACGCCGTGATGAAAAAGACTATGGCCGCCGCAACGACCGTGGTGAATATCGCGATGACCGTCGTGGCCGCCGCAGTGACCGTGACGAGCGTGGCTATGGCCGCGGATATGGCCGCAGGGATGACCGCCGCGACCGCGACGATCGCCGTGGCAACCGCAGTGACCGCCATGTCGAGAAGCGCTACAGCCGTCGCGACGACCGTGACTTCGGCAAGCGTGGCGGCGACAATAACAGGAAAGGTCCACGCCAATTCAGAAAACGCGACAATGAAGACTAAAACCGCAGCCCTGCTGACTGCAATGCTGTCAATACTCCCCGTAGCCATGAGCGCACAAGACAAGCTGTTCACGCTGGAGGACCTGAACTTCGGCGGCACCAACTATCGCAAGCTGCTGCCAAAGAACATCTGGTGCGAATGGTGGGGCGACCAGCTGGTACACACCGCTGTCGAGGAGTGCAGTCTGGTTGATGGCAAGACGGGGCGTGAGACGCTGCTCTTTACACTCGACGACATCAACCGGTGGACAGGCAGCAGCCAAGACAAAAGCCGGTATGTGCACCACTTGCTGAATGCCACCTTCCCCTATGCTGACCAGCCGTTGGTGGCCGTGGGCAGCAGGAAGTCGTTTATGCTTGTCGACTTCAAGCGTCACGAAGTGGTCTGGCAGGACAGCGTCTCCAATCAGGAAAACGGCGACTGGAACAAGGTCTCAAGGGCTACGGCATACGTCCGCGACCATCAGCTCTTTGTGGCCGACAGTGACGGCCATGAGCGTCAGCTGACCACCGACGGCAGCCGCGAGATAGTCTATGGCCAGAGCGTACACCGCGACGAGTTCGGCATCACCAAAGGCACCTTCTGGAGTCCCGACGGACAGCGGCTGGCATTCTACAGAATGGACCAGTCGATGGTTGCCGACTATCCGCAGGTCGACATCTTCCACCGCGAAGCCCTGCATGCCCCCGACAAATACCCGATGGCCGGCGAGACGTCGCATGTCGTGACCGTAGGAGTCTACGACGTGCAGCGTGCCGCCACCGTCTACCTGAAGACACCTGCAGGCTCGCCGCTGGCAGACAGCGCACAGTCGTCGACACCGGTGTATTTCACCAATATAGCCTGGAGTCCCGACAACTCCACCGTTTACATCTTTGAGCTGAACCGCGACCAGAACGACTGCCGCCTGGTGGCCTACGACGCCGTCAGCGGCGACCGCAAGGCAGAGCTTTACCGCGAGACCAGCGACAAGTACGTAGAGCCTCTGCACCCAATAGTCTTCCTGCCCTGGGACAGTTCTAAGTTCATCATGCAGAGCCAGCGCGACGGATATAACCACCTTTATCTGTATAGCGCTGACGGCCGCCTGCTGAAGCAGATTACTGCCGGGCAGTGGGTGGTCATGGAGCTGCTGGGCTTCAACAGCAAGACGAAGAGCGTCATCATTGCCTCCAACGAAGCCAGTCCCCTGCAGCGCAACATCTATTCCGTCAGCATTAGCAACGGGCGGCGCACACCACTTGACAACCGCCGCGGCGTACACAATGCCATGCTGTCGGCAACTGGCAGCTGGATGTTCGACAAATACTCTGAGCCGTCGGTGCCACGCTGTGCTACGCTAACCAGCACCCAGCACCCGTCGCCCATTACCCTGCTGGAAGCTGCCGACCCCTGGAGCGACTATCAGCAGCCCGTCTTTGAGAATGGAACTATAAAGGCTGCCGACGGCACTACCGACCTCTACTATCGCATGGTGAAGCCTCACGACTTCAGTCCGCACAAGAAATATCCGACAGTCGTCTACGTCTATGGCGGTTCGCACGCCCATCTCGTAGATGCCTCGTGGCACTGGAGCAGCCGCTCGTGGGAGACGTACATGGCACAGAAGGGATACATAGTCTTTGTGCTTGACAACCGCGGTTCCGAAAACCGCGGGCGCGATTTCGAACAGGCCACATTCCGGCAGCTGGGCCAGACGGAAATGCAGGACCAGATGCGTGGCGTAGAGTTCCTGCGCTCACTGCCTTATGTCGACATGCAGCGCCTGGGAGTGCACGGATGGTCGTTCGGCGGATTTATGACTATCTCGCTGATGCTCAACTATCCCGATGTCTTCAAGGTGGGAGTCGCCGGAGGTCCCGTCATCGACTGGAAATGGTATGAGGTGATGTATGGCGAGCGATATATGGACACTCCTCAGCAGAACCCCGTGGGCTACGCCAAGAGCAGCCTCATTGACAAGGCCGGCAGGCTGAAAGGGCGCCTTCAGATAATTACCGGATATAACGACCGTACCGTTGTGCCGCAGCACTGCCTGTCGTTCCTTGATGCATGCGTGAAGGCCGGCGCTCAGCCCGACTTCTACGCCTATCCCGGCGAAGAACACAACATGCGTGGACATGCCAGCGTGCATCTTCATGAGCGCATAACCCGATACTTCGACGACTATCTGAAAGGGAAAAGTGAATAGTGAAAAGTGAATAATTTGCTACCGCAACAATGAAAGCAGAACAAATACTGGTGCGCATCACTGGCCAGGACAGGCCGGGACTTACTGCCGGAATAATGTCTATCCTGGCACGCTACGATGCACAAATTCTGGACATCGGCCAGGCTGACATACACTCTACGCTGTCCTTGGGCATACTTATCCGCATGGACGAGATGAACTCAGGACTGGCAATGAAGGAACTGCTCTTCAAGGCCACCGAGCTGGGAGTGAACATCGGCTTCTCGCCGATAGCCGACGACGAGTATGAAGACTGGGTGAACCATCAGGGCAAGAACCGCTACATTCTCATGGTCATGGGACGCCAGTTGGAAGCAGGCCAGATAGCTGCGGCCACGAAAGTCATTGCTGACCAGGGGCTGAACATCGACTCCATCCTGCGACTGACGGGACGCAAGAGCATCAAGCAGCTCGACAAGCATACACGCGCCTGCATACAGTTCTCGCTGCGCGGCGAACCGCAGAACAGGCAGGAACTGCAGGAAAAGCTGATGCGGCTGTCGCAGGAAATGGAAATCGATTTTTCCTTCCAGCGCGACGACATGTTCCGCCGCATGCGACGCCTGATTTGCTTCGACATGGACTCTACGCTTATACAGACAGAGTGCATTGACGAGCTGGCAGAGCGCAATGGAGTGGGGGAACAGGTGAAGGCCATCACGGAGAGCGCAATGCGCGGCGAGATAGACTTCCGCGAGAGCTTCACACGCCGTGTGGCCCTGCTGAAAGGGCTGGACATCAGCGTCATGCAGGACATTGCCGAGCATCTGCCAATCACAGAGGGCGTGGACAGGCTGATGTCCATCCTCAAGACCTGCGGCTACAAGATTGCCATTCTCTCCGGCGGATTTACATATTTCGGAGAATACCTGCAGCGCCGCTACGGCATCGACTACGTCTATGCCAACGAGCTGGAAGTCGGTGAAGACGGAAAGCTGACAGGACGCTATGTCGGCGACATCGTCGACGGCAACCGCAAGGCAGAGCTGCTGAAGCTCATTGCGCAGGTGGAAAAGGTTAACCTCGCACAGACCATAGCCGTCGGCGACGGTGCCAACGACCTGCCGATGATCAGCCAGGCCGGCCTTGGCATTGCCTTCCACGCCAAGCCGCGTGTAGTCGCCAACGCCAAGCAGTCGATAAATACCATCGGACTGGACGGCGTTCTCTATTTCCTTGGCTTTAAGGACTCCTATCTCGGTGAGCAGGGCAAGCTGTAAAGGCTGAGTTTGTAAACTCCACCTGCCAAAATCGCCATCTTTCGACTGACTGTCAGCGTATTGCGTTGACATAAGTCAATAATAGTGTAAATTTTACCTTTTAAAATTTGCACTATGTTGCTTTTGTGTTTACTTTTGCCAGTGATTTGTTTTAGTAGATTAATTTTTTTGAGTAGTTTGAGAACGTAAGTCGGTCGCCGTGAGGCTGGTCGACTTTGCTTTTTATAGGCGCATGCCTTTCCGTCTGCCAGAGGCGGCAAAGCGGTGTCGCCAGCCCGGTCTCTAAAGAAAACTTAATTTATTGACGTCTCTTGTCTGTAAGTCCTGTGTTTTTCGTAATTTTGCAAAATATGCAGTGCCTCGCTCTGGCAGACGGCATAAGAGCAGCACTTTGCAGCAGAAAACGACACACATTATTATATAATATGGAAATCAAGAAACAATTTGCACAGAAGCTGATGGATATCAAGGCCATCAAGCTGCAGCCCAGTGAGCCTTTTACATGGGCGTCAGGCTGGAAGTCGCCTATTTACACCGACAATCGCAAGACGCTTGGCGACCCGCGTGTTCGCTCGTTTGTGAAGTTGGAATTGTGCCATCTCATACAGAAGAACTTCCCCGAGGCTGAGGCTGTGGCCGGTGTTGCCACTGGTGCCATTGCGCAGGGTGCGCTTGTTGCCGAGCAGTTGCAGCTGCCATACGCCTATGTGCGCCCGAAACCCAAAGACCACGGCATGGGCAATCAGGTTGAAGGCGAACTGCAGAAGGGCGCAAAGGTTGTCGTCGTTGAAGACCTTATTTCCACCGGCGGCTCCAGCCTTAAGGCCGTTGCAGCCCTCAGAGAGTATGGCGTCGAGGTCATCGGCATGGTGGCATCGTTCACCTATGGCTTCCCCGTTGCCGACGAGGCATTCCGTGAAGCAGGTGTCAGGCTGCTGACGCTCAGCGACTACAATGCCGTGTTGGAACAGGCTTCTGAGACAGGCTATATCAAGGCTAAGGAAATGGAAGTCCTGAAGGAGTGGCGCAAGAATCCAAGTAAGTGGAATATATAATTTAGCAAAACTTCACGAATGACAAAGTTTGAAAGCAGCGTAAAGCAGATACCCTATCCCGTGGAGGATGTGTATCGCAATATTAGTGATTTGTCAAATCTGGAGCGTGTCCGCGACCGCGTGCCGGAGGACAAGGTTAAGGACTTTGCCTTCGACAGCGACTCGGTGAGCCTTAGCGTTGCCCCTGTCGGGCAGCTGAAGCTCCGCATCTGCGACCGCGAAGAAAACAAATGCGTGAAATTTGAGGCCGAGCAGTCGCCGCTGCCGTTCAATGTGTGGGTGCAGGTGTTGCCTGTCAGCGAGACGGAGAGCAAGATGAAGGTTACCGTCAAGGCCGACATCCCCTTCATGCTGAAGGGTATGGTCAGCGGTCCGCTGCAGGACGGCGTTGAGAAGATTGCCGACGCGCTGTCGCAGATTCCGTATGTATAAATTTAGCACCGACTACAGTACTGGCATGACAGAAGCCACATCACATTGTTTATTGTCGAAACAGTCCTGTAGCCCGTGCAAAAACTAACAGTTATGGCAAACAAACTCTGGGAAAAGAATTTTGAGGTGAATGCGGAGATAGAGCGCTTCACAGTGGGCCGCGACCGTGAGATGGATTTGTATCTTGCCAAGTACGACGTCCTTGGCTCGATGGCACACATCACCATGTTGGAGAGCATCGGCCTGATAGGCAGCGACGAGCTGCCGTTGCTGCTGACAGAGCTGAAGAACATCTACAAGGTGGCCGAGCGCGGTGAATTCCAGATTGAGGACGGCGTTGAGGATGTCCATTCGCAGGTGGAGCTGATGCTTACCCGTAAGCTTGGCGACATGGGCAAGAAGATACACAGCGGCCGCTCACGCAACGACCAGGTGCTGGTCGACTTGAAGCTTTTCACACGCCATGAGCTGATGGAGATTGCCGATAGCGTCAAGGTGCTGTTCGACGAGCTGATCCAGAAGTCTAACCAGTATAAGGACGTGCTGATGCCAGGCTACACCCACTTGCAGGTGGCTATGCCCAGCAGCTTTGGCCTTTGGTTTGGCGCATACGCTGAAAGCCTTGCCGACGACATGCTGTTCCTGCAGGCTGCCTACAAGATGACCAACCGCAATCCGCTTGGCTCCGCCGCCGGCTATGGCTCCAGTTTTCCGCTGAACCGCCAGATGACCACCGACCTGCTGGGCTTCGACACTATGGACTACAATGTGGTCTATGCCCAGATGGGGCGTGGCAAGACGGAGCGCAACGTAGGCTTTGCCATAGCCACCATTGCCGGCACGCTGGCAAAGCTGGCCTTCGACGCCTGCCTGTTCAACTCGCAGAACTTCTCGTTCGTCAAGCTGCCGAAGGAGTGTACCACCGGTTCGAGCATCATGCCGCACAAGAAGAATCCCGACGTATTCGAGCTTATCCGTGCCAAGTGCAACAAGCTGCAGGCCCTGCCACAGCAGGTGACGCTCATCATGAACAATCTGCCAGTGGGCTACTTCCGCGACCTGCAGATCATCAAGGAAGTCTTCCTGCCTGCATTCGGCGAGCTGCAGGACTGCCTGCAGATGGCCGCCTACATCATTAACAAGATAGAGGTGCGCGACGACATCCTTGACAACCCGATGTACGACCTGATGTTCTCCGTCGAAGAGGTCAACCGCCTTGTCGCTGCCGGCATGCCCTTCCGCGATGCCTACAAGAAGGTGGGCCTTGACATCGAGGCCGGCACGTTCCGCCCCGACAAGAACATCCATCACACCCATGAGGGCAGCATCGGCAACTTGTGCAACGACCGCATAGAGGCCCTGATGCAGCAGACGCTCGACGGCTTTGACTTCAACAGGGTCGTTGAGGCCGAGAAGAAACTCCTTAAATAAGAAATGAAAAGGGTAGGATGGCTCCTCTTGCTCCTATTGGCAGCCTGCAAGGCCGACGACGAGTATTCCGAGTGGCCGTGCCGCTTCAGCTATGACAATAGTCTGCACCTCGACGCCACGCTGGCGTCGGCCATGGACGTCAACTCGCCGGGCGTGTTCTGCACCATCACGGAGCATAACGGGAGTGGCGGGAAATATCTGATGTTCAGCAGCAACCACCGCATGCAGACCACACAGCCAGAGACCGAAGAGGAAAAGCGCGCCGAGTATGTGCTGGGACTGAACAACGGCATCATCATCGGCTTCCAGAATGCCGTCTTCGACGATTTCTACCGCAGCATCTTTGTTGCCTACGACGTGCAGTGTCCCAACTGTGTACGCACCAGCGGCAATGCCGTTACTCCGAATTTCCGCATCACTGCCGGCGACAACGGCATTGCCACCTGCTCGAAGTGCCAGCGGCGCTACGACCTCAACAACGGTGGGCTTATCATTAACGGACAGGAGGGAGACACCTCGCTTGAGAAGTATGCCGCCTCTACCACCGGCCCCCACGGCCATGTCGGCGTGTTCCGCCACCGTTAAGCCCTGAAAAGCAGATTTAACTTTTTTTATTCTAAAAAAGGTAAATTTTATTTCTCCCCGGTCGCGTTGTAAGAAACATTTTAGTACCTTTGCACCGTTTTTTCGGAAACACTGCATGCGCCTGTTTATGGGCTGTGCAGGCCGCGATGGTGGAATGGTAGACACGAGGGACTTAAAATCCCTTGGCCAGTGATGGCTGTGCGGGTTCGAGTCCCGCTCGCGGCACCGCTTTCGGCGTAATCGCTGGCAGGAAGTAACGAGTGGCCTGTTATGTTGCGCTGACACGATAACAACAATTTTAACAATTTTAGAGAAAATGGATTTAATTAAAGTTGCTGAAGAAGCATTTGCAACTGGTAAGAAGCACCCCAGCTTCAAGGCTGGTGACACCGTGACGGTTGCTTACAAGATTATCGAGGGTTCCAAGGAGCGCATCCAGCTCTATCGTGGCGTGGTCATCAAGATCAGCGGCCATGAGGACAAGAAGCGTTTCACTGTCCGCAAGATGTCTGGCACAGTGGGCGTAGAGCGTATTTTCCCGTTGGAGTCGCCCAACATTGAAAGCATTGAGGTCAACAAGGTTGGTAAGGTTCGCCGCGCCAAGCTTTACTACCTGCGCAAGCTTACTGGTAAGGCTGCCCGCATCAAGGAGAAGCGTGGTGCCATGCCTGTCAACGAGCAGTAATCTGCACGTGCCACTATTGGCTGTCGGATTGCGTATGGCCAGGGCATGCAGGCATTATATGCCATAAGAATTGCGGACGAAGCAGAAACATTTCTGTTTCGTCCGCAGATTTTTTTATGCCTCCGGGGGAGTTGTCTCTGTGAGATACGAAATTATCTCTGCATGTTACGGCGACGCCATGCAGAGATGTAGTTTTCTATCCGAAGTGGATGTTGGTGATTATCTGTTCGCCGACGGTGTCGTTCAGCCTCTTGCAGAGTTCTGTGCGTTGCATTGACAGGTCTGCGCGCAGTGCCGGGCTGGTCAGCCTGACGTAGAGTGTCTGGTTGTAGATGTAGATGTTCTGCGTGTATTCCGCCGCCACCGCTCCAGCCACTGTCGGCCAGGCTTCAATGAGCCGTCTCTGCTTGAGCGGAGTTTCCAATCCCTGTTGCCGCAGAGCCTGCAGGACAAGGCTGCCGATGCTTTTTACGTCGCGCTTAAACATTGCTCTTCTGTTCTATCTCTCCGCCGTTGACATGGAAGATTTTGTAGTCCAGCGCCGTGGTCTGCAAAATCTGGTCCAGGTGTTCGCGGTTAGTGTCGGTGATGAAAATCTGTCCAAATGTGTCGCTGCCCACCAGCCTTACTATCTGCTCCACGCGCGCAGCGTCGAGCTTGTCGAAGATGTCGTCCAGCAGCAGCAGCGGCGTCGTCTGCAGGGCAGTACGCTTCAGGAAGTCAAACTGTGCCAGTTTCAGGCTGGTGACGTAGGTCTTGTTCTGTCCCTGCGAGCCTTCGCGCTTCATGGGGTGTCCGCCGAGGGTGAACAGCAGATCGTCGCGGTGGATGCCGTGTAGCGAGTAGCCCACGGCCACGTCCTTGTGGCGGTCGCACTGTATGACCTCTAAGAGTGGCCCCCTCTGGCAGTGGGAAGTATACTCCAGGGCCACCTCCTCGCCGGCCCCGGAAATCTGCGTGTAGTAGTCCTGGAAGACAGGCACTATCTGGCTGATGAATTCAGCCCTGCGCTTGTAGATGCTCTCTCCGGCCGACGCCATCTGCTCCTCCCAGAGCTGCATGAGCAGAGGGTCGTAGCTGGCACCTTCCGATGCCTGGCGCAGCATGGTGTTGCGCTGCTGCAGGGCATTGTTGTAGAGAGCCAGAGTGTCGATGTATGTGCGGTCGTACTGCGCTATTATCATGTCCAGCAGGCGCCTGCGCTCCTCGCTGCCGCCTTCGATGAGCATCGTGTCTGCCGGCGACACGGTAACCAGCGGTATAAGCCCGATGTGTTCCGAGAGCCGCTTGTATTCCTTCTTGTTGCGCTTGAAGTGCTTCTTCGTGCCGCGCTTCATGCCGCAGGAAATCAGGATGTGCTGTGCGTCGGGTGCCTGCTCCATGACGTATTCGCCCTCCAGCATGCAGAAGGGCTGCTCATGGCGTATCACCTGTGCGTCAGTGGGATTGTTGGCCGACCGGCAGAAAGAAAGATAGTAGACGGCGTCGAGCACATTAGTCTTGCCGACACCGTTGGAGCCTATGAAACAGTTAATCTTAGGCGACAGCTCCAGCGTTGCCTGGCCGATGTTCTTATAGTTGATTATCGACAGCCTGTTGAGTATCATGATTAGTTTTTCCCTGCGAAGTTACGAAAAAAGCACGATACAGAAAAGGCTGACAGCGGAAAAAACAGAAAAAATTTGCTTTTTCGCTCGTAGAGTATTAATTTTGCAGACAATGAGCCAGGAAAGTAAAATATCGGTCGTCATCAACACCTACAATGCCGAGCTGCATTTGCGCCAGGTCCTGGAGTCCGTCAAGGACTTCGACGAGGTGTTGCTGTGCGACATGGAAAGCACCGACCAGACCCTGTCCATTGCCAGGGAATATGGCTGCCGTGTGGTGACTTTCGGGCGCAAGGAGTATAACATTGTCGAGCCGGCACGCGAATTTGCCATCCATGAGGCCATTTGCGAGTGGGTGCTGGTGGTCGATGCCGACGAGGTTGTGTCCCGTGAGCTGCACGACTATCTTTACGCGCTGATCCGCCAGGCCGACTGCCCCGACGGGCTGTTTATTCCGCGCAAGAACTACTTCATGGGGCGCTTCATGCGGTGCCACTATCCTGACCACATTCTCCGCTTCTTCCGCAAGGACAAAACCCACTGGCCGCCAGTCATCCACTGCTCGCCGGTAGTCGACGGCCGCGTGGAGAAAATCCCTGCCGCCCGCCGCGAGCTGGCCTTCGAGCATCTTGCCAACGACAGCATAGAAAACATCGTCGCCAAGACCAACCAGTATACGCGCAACGAGCTGCAGCGCCGTCATGGACGCCGCTACGGCACGGTGGCACTGCTGTGGCGTCCGCTGTTCCGCTTCTTCAAGACCTACGTGCTGAAGGGAGCCATTCTCGACGGCAAGCCAGGCTTCATAAAGGCCGTGCTGGAAGGCTACTATCAGTTCATCTTCGTGGCAAAACACTACGAGCAAAGCAGACAGGACAGATGAAAGCACTCTACTACCTGGCCTATGCCATCTCACTGCTGCCCCTTTGGCTGCTATACAGGCTTTCGGACGTCATCTTCCTGATTGTCTTCTACTGCCTGCGCTACCGTAGGCCACTGGTGCGACGCCATCTTGCCGACTCATTCCCGGAAAAGACGGAAAAGGAGCGGCGAAGCATTGAGCGCGCCTTCTACCGCTGGTTCTGCGACTATCTGGTGGAGAGCATCAAGCTGGTGAGCATCAGCAAGGAGCAGCTGCGGCGGCGCATGGTGTTCAAGAACACGGCAGTCGTCGACGAGATTGTCGGCAGCGGCCAGTCATGTGCGGTCTTCCTGGGCCATTACTGCAACTGGGAGTGGATCACCTCGCTGCCGCTGTGGGTAACGCCCGAAGCCCAGTGCGGCCAGATATACCATGTGCTGGAAAACAAGGAGATGGACCGCCTCTTCCTCAACCTGCGCCAGCGCATGGGTGCCGTCTGCATTCCGATGGCCGAAACCCTGCGCCGCATCATCAAGTACAGGCAGGAAGGCAAGCTGGTCGTCATAGGGTATATCAGCGACCAGGTGCCTTACTGGAACAATATCCACCACTGGCTGCAGTTCCTCAACCACGATACGCCAGTGCTGACCGGCACCGAAAGGCTGGCCAAGCAGACGGGACATGCTGTATTGTACATCGACGTCAGGCGGTTGCGCCGTGGCTATTACGAAGCCGAGTTCGTACTCATTGAGCGCAACCCGAAGGCAGTGCCAGACTTCCAGCTGACCGACCGCTACTTCCAACTACTGGAGGCCTCGATACGCCGTGCTCCGGAGTGCTATCTGTGGACACACAACCGGTGGAAGCGCACACGCGAGGAGTTCAACCTGCGTTACGACCCGGCGACCGGCCGCGTCAACCTGGGGCCGCTGGAAGAAATCAAGAGGGAAAAGGAGGAAAGCTGAACGACTTATTTCCCGAACAAGTCTTTGTTGTGCTTCTTGTTGTGTAGCGACAGCAGAGAAGTGGCTCTGAGTATGCTTCTGTAGACGTCGATGCTGTAGAACAGAAGCTTCATCCTTATATAATACTTTGTTCCAATCTCACGGCGTGTTATCGGCAGGAAAGCCTTTATCTCGTCGCGTACCTGGCATACATGTCCGCGCATGGCAGGAGTGAAAACGGGTTTCCTGACCAGGTCTTTTGTAATCTTCAGACAGCCTCTCAGGTAGAGCCGGCGGTTTTCTGCCTCCCAACCCGGCAGAAGCCGATGGTCGGCGACGTAGTGGTAGCGCTCGCTGATGGCAGTAAAGAAGTCGTTGGAAGAATCGTCGTAGGAGTGTAGCGAACTGCCTTGCAGCTGACGGTAGTGATAGAGCGGCTGGTGGTGGCAGACAACCTTGCCGGCATGCGAAACCCACTTGAAGATGGTGGCATGGTCTTCGTAGCGGCGCAGCACCATCATAGGCTCTTGGATGACATTGCGGCGGAAAAGCATGGTCCACAGATAGCTGCCAATCTTGCCCTGCAAGAGCAGACGCAGGGCTTCGCTGCCGCTATAGACGGCAGTGGAACCGTCGCCGTTGACAGGCTTGCCGTGGCTGGTGAACTCCTCCCAGTATCCGCAAATCGCAACGTCGGCACCGGCAGCAGACATGTCGGCAGTCATGGTCTCATACATCTGTGGCTCCAGCCAGTCGTCGCAGTCGATGAAGCTGACAAGTTCACCAGTAGCCTGGGCAAGGGCAATGTTGCGGGCAACGGCCTGCCCTTCGTTGGCCTTGTGGATGACCGTCACACGGCTGTCGGCAGCATATCCGTCGCAGACGGCACCGGAACCGTCGGTGCTGCCGTCGTCGACAATGATGACTTCAATGTTCCGGTAGGTCTGCCCAGTAACTGACTGAAGGCACAGGTCCAAATAGCGGCGTCCGTTATAGACGGGTATGATGACGCTTATCAGCGGCTGAGTCATGAGCTTTGTCTGTTTTGGGGAGTTTCTTTATGTATGAGGTTGTAAACCACCGAACTGGGGTCGCTGAGCATGGATGACGGAAACTTGTAGGTTAGCTTCTGTACAAAGGTTGACCTGCAGGCCTCGCCCATCAGCTCGTCAGAATATTCCTTGCCGGCACTCATTGCATACAGCAGCACATGCATCGGCTTGTCGCTGACCACAGGAACGCTGGCAAACTCCCTGGCAAACTCAGCGTCGGCAGACAACAGCGCGCGGAACATGAGGTGCAGCGTGAAGTAGTTGATGAGGCTGTTCTCATGCTCCCAGTAGTCGGCCATGGCGGCACACCACTTGCGCATAGCATAGCCGCCGGGCCTGGCACTGATGAAGCAGCTCTGTATCAGTGTGTAGGAAAACTCGCCGTGGCTGTGGAACATGAACAGAGGAGCTTCGCGGATGTCTGAAGGCACGGGAGCCGTCAGCAGGCAAGTGGCGTCTATCCACAGACCGCCGTGGCGCGCCAGTGCATAGATGCGGAAAAGGTCGGAGAAGTGGGTGTTGGTGATTATGCCGCGCTGCCACTTGTCGACAATGGTGGGCGGCAGCTGCACATAGTCGGCATAATTGTCGGCAGTGACTATGATAAGCTGGTCGTCGTCGCGCAGATGTCTCTCTATCGAGCGCAGGCACTGCTCGACAATCTGCGGAGCCTGGCTGCGCCCTTGCAGCCAGCACACCCACACAGGACGCTTGCCGTCGGCAAAAATGTTCTTCTTGCCGGTAATTACATTCTGACCTGCATTGCCTGATTGGACAGCCTGCACTGCTGCAACAGGCTCGGCGGAAGTGTAGTGTTTGGCAAGGTAGGCAATACAGCGCTCCGGATTGAGAGGGTCAAGACGGTAGCGCCACCTGTGGCGCTGCTCCTTGCTGGTGGCAAAGGCAGAAAGCAGGTTGGCAAGGAATTTCCCGGCCTTGGCCTTGGCATAGAAGAGAAACGTCATAAGAAAATCAAAGTATTTGCCTGCACGTATTTCTGCAAAGGTAAAAAATTTCCCGTGGCTTACCAATTTATTTTATTAATATTTCAAAAAAACACACTTAAAAGGGCGTCACTCTCATGGAAAAAGCATACTTTTGCAATAGAGAAAACCATCTTACTGACTGATGAAACCACAAGTAAGTGTTATCATACCCAATTACAACCATGCCAGATACTTGCGTGAGCGCATAGAAAGCGTTCTGCGTCAGGACTACGACGACTATGAGGTGATTATCCTCGACGATGCATCCACCGACGGGAGCCGTGACATCATTAGGGAGTACGAGGGGCATCCGCGCGTTTCTCATGTAGTGGCTAACGAGCAGAACTCCGGCACTCCATTCCTCCAGTGGGACAAAGGCATCAGCCTGGCGCAGGGCGAATTTGTCTGGATTGCCGAAAGCGATGACGTGGCCGACACTCAGCTGCTTAGCACAGTCGTCAGGGAACTGGCAAAGCGCAGTGACGCCGTCGTGGGCTTCGTGCATTCACGGCTGATAGACGAAGACGGGCGGCTGATGCAGCGCGTCTGGCACAAGACCAACTCCGACAGTGTGCTGACATACGACGGAAGGACGTTTGTCATGCAGAAGATGCTTACCAGCAACTATATCTACAATGCCAGCATGGCAGTCTTCAGAAAATCTGCCTATGCAGCCGTCAGCCGTCACTACAAGGACTACAATTTCTGCGGCGACTGGGCGTTCTGGATGGACATCGCGCTGAAAGGCAGCGTCGTAGAGGTCTGCCGAGTGCTGAATTCCTACAGGCTGCACAGCAGGCAGACAACGGAACAGTCGCTGAAATACGGTGGGAAATGGTTGGAGACGGGCGAAATACTGAAAACGGCCGCCGACATGCTCGGCCTTAGCAGCATGCAGCGGAAATGCCTGCGCGGACGCTACACCAAGCACTTCAGGCACATAGACATTCCAAACAGATCGGAAGTGCTGAAAGTGCATGGCGACATCTTCGGCGGCAGCTGGATAGACATCTGCAGCTACGAGACAGGTAAACTGTTCCACTTCCTAAGATGATTTTTTCACTTTCTAAGATGACTTTTCTGCTACAAAGATGATTTTTGTTACCGACAAGGGCCGCATGGCCAACAACATATTCCTGTACGGGCAGCTGTATGCCTGGGGAAGGGAGCACGGCAGGAAGACGCTGTCGCTGCGATTCTCCTATAAATACCGTGACTTCCGGATATCACAGACGCAGCACCACAACTTCCTGACATACCTGCTGATAAAGATAGCCACAAAGCTGAAACTGCTGCCTGTCGTGAAGTTCAACACCTTGAACGAAGACTGGACACAGCAGCAGAACACCATGCTCACGGAGAAAAACGTGGTGGCAACAGGATGGTGCGTCCGATTTCCTGACCTGTTCGAGAAGTACAAGCAGGAAATCGTCAGCCTGTTCGACTTCCTTCCGGCAGTCCATCAGCAGGTCAGCAGAAGCATGCAGCAGTCGGAGGCAGGCACTGTGAAGCTGGGCGTACACATACGCCGCGGCGACTACTTCAAGTGGTGCGGTGGCCGATATTTTTTCGACGACCAGCAGTATATCAGCATCATCAGCGAGTTCGTTGCCTTGCAGCAGGGCCGTAAGGTCGACGTCTACGTGTGCAGCAACGACCCTCAGCTGAACAGACAGCTGTATGCCGACCGCCTGTCGCCAAGCCGTGTGTTCTTCCCTTACGGTTCGCCGGCCGAAGACCTGTGTCTGCTGTCGGAGTGTGACTATATAATCGGGGCGCCAAGCACTTTCACACTTGTGGCTTCGATGTACCACGACGCACCGCTATACTGGATTTCGGACACGCACCACAGGCTTTCTCTCGACGACTTCCACGGCTTTGACTTTCAGGCTCGCCACTTCGATGAATATTACATAGACGACAGCATCTACCAGTTGCGCAAGGCAACAGCCGACAGGCCGCAGCCACTGGTAAGCCTGATAGTGGCGGCGTACAACACGGCAGACTATATGCGTGAGTGCATCGACTCTGTCGTGGCACAGACATACCGCAACTGGGAACTTATCATCGTGGATGACGGATCTACCGACGGTACGTCAGCCATTTGCGACGAATATGCAGCACGTGACGAGCGCATCTCTGTGGTTCACAAGGAAAACTCAGGCAAACCAGACTGCTGCAATATGGCTATCGGCATGGCACGTGGCGAATTCGTCGGTTTCCTGGACAGTGACGACTGGATTGAGCCGGCATTCTGCCAGACACTGCTGGATGCCATCGACCAGACTGGCAAAGACTGCGCCACATGTGGATATATGAACGAATTTGTCGGCGAAACGGTTTTCGACCCTGCATCAGACAAGCTCCAGACGCTCAGTCCCAGCAAGGCGTTGACAATGATTTACGGCCGGCGGCTCTATGGATACCTGCATGGGCGTCTCTACAGGCGCGAACTGCTTGTGGAACCGGTGCCGCAGCTGCGACGCTACGAAGACTTTGCCGTTATCTACAAGTGGCTGTCGCATGGCAACGGCGTTGCCCTTTGTCCAAACTATCTTTATCACTACAGGCAGCGCCAGAGCAGCATCATGAACAGCGACGACGACCACATGTACGGCTTTATTCCGCTGCTGGAGGCCTGCTATCATTATGTACGCGACAACAGCCTGCTGACGGAAGAGCAGAACAAGTCGCTTGTGGTGCGCAACTGCATACGTATAGCCAAGGACATCGCACGTCGCACCCGTGGTTCAGAGACCGACGAGCAGCTGAAAAGCATCCGCCGCGTAATCCGCCGCATGCAGCCTGTCTCAGAGAGCATTGTCGGCAGCAAGTCGTATCGCCGCATGCATCTCTTGTTGTTCAGCATCACCCTCTTCAAGCATGTTATGCGCATAAGGCACCTGTACTTCAAGGGCAGGCAGGGAACTAAGCTTGAATACTTCAAATAAGTTCGTCATGCCAAAGATTTCTGTTATCACCGTTTGCCGCAACGAGGCAGCGACTATAAGGAAAACGCTGGATTCCATAGTCTGCCAGACTTTTCGTGACTATGAGCTGATTGTCGTCGACGGCGGCTCGACTGACGGAACAAAGGAAATTATTGAAGAGTACGCATCAAAGATTGATTGGTGGATTTCAGAGCCTGACGGCGGTATCTATAATGCCATGAACAAGGGCGTTGCCCATGCCTGTGGAGATTATGTTATTTTCATGAACGGCGGCGACTGCTTTCATGCTGCTACAACCATGCAGGATGTTGTTGACCGTGGAATGACTGCCGACATAATTGAGGGATATGCATTGAACGGTGTTTCTCATAGCCGTCTGCGTGAGCCAAGTGCAGACATCGTAGACCGATTGCTGACAGACGGCATCAGCCATCAAAGCACTTTTACCCGTAGGGAACTGCTGGAGAGAAACCACTTTGACGAGCGCTATAAAATCGTTGCCGACTGGAAACTGTGGCTGCAGACTCTGGTGCGTGACAGGAACACTTACCAGTTTGTCGGCGTTGATGTGGCAGATATAGACATGACAGGCGTTACATATTCCCAGTTCCGCCAGAATCTGCAAGAGCGTGACCAGGTTCTTGCGGAGCTTGCTGCCGACCCGTCAATAGGTCACATGGCAGTAATGATGCGCGAATACAACTATCTCACCCATAATACTCTTGTGCAGTATGCCGTCTGGCTTGACAGGCATAGTCCGCGCGGCTACAGTCTTGTCCGGAAGATTGCCAAGAGGGTTGTAAGGTGGTGTAAGCGGAAGCAGTCGTCAGAAAAGGTCTTTTAGCAGTGCCTTGAATGCATTCCGCAAAATCTTCAAGTCACGCTGGACTGGCGACATCTTCATAGCTTTGTCTATCTTGATTTCCAGTTGTGTTTTTTCTTTTTCCTCATGCTGCTCAGTAAGCGCCATCCTCAGACGCAGTGGAATTAGCCTGTTTATCACTTCTTCACGCTCGGTCTTGATGATGTCCTGATGTACGAAGCTGTAGCCACCTAAATAATAGTAAGAGACGAAAAAGTCCAAGACTTCGTATGAGCAGTTGTTCAGCCACCTTTCAAAGAAGAATTCCCAGTCAGAAACGATTTTGTGATTTTCGTTGTATGGGTGTTTCAATAACAGTTCTCTTTTTGTAAATGTCGACTGGTGGTAGATTGATGTTTTTAGAAGGTGTTGTATAGTCATGGGGAACGGAGCCTTACTTTCAAGGATGTTTTCTCCAATTTCTATAGTGTGTCCAACGTATATGTCGGCATCAGTCATGGCACCGGCAGCTTTTTCAATAATCTGGCTATTGTAGAAAGTATCGCCTGCATTCATAAACAGGCAGTAATCTCCTTCTGCCATTTTTACGGCTTTGTTCATGGCATTATAGATGCCACTGTCTGGTTCGCTTTTATATTTGCCTCGGAATTTTAGGGATTTTATATACTCTATGCATCCGTCTGTGGAGCCGCCGTCGAGTATGATGTATTCATAGTCGTCAGACGTCTGTTCCAAAACGGATGCAACTGTCTTTTTCAATCCTTTCAAGTCGTTAAAAACTACTGTAATGATACTTATTTTCATAGTCTGGGCATGTTCTTTATTTTACCTTGTTGTATACGTTGGCCAGTTCCATTGCAGATTTCTCCCAGGAATAAAGCTTCAGACGTTCTCTTTGCTTTTGCAGCAATACCTCCCTTTCGTTGCTGTTCAGATGGTATAGATTCTCAAACTGCTCCTCGAAGTTAGACGAGTGACGTCCCATTGTTATGTATACGGCGGCATCACCAGCAATTTCAGGGAAGCAACTGCACTTGTTGAGCATTACAGGACAGTCGGCTTTGTATGCTTCCAGAATGGGAATGCCAAACCCTTCATAGGCCGATGGGTATACAAATGCAATGGCATTGTGATAAAGGTCCATAAGCTCCTGATTGGTATTCATGAACATGTGTACGAAGCGTTCCCTCATGCCAAAGGCATCGAAGAAGAACAGCTCCTCGGAAGAGAAGGGTTTGCCTGTGCAGACAACTTTCAGTTCCTTGTGACGCCGCAAGACGGGCATGACATCTCTGCAGAAAGCCATGAAGTTCTTGTACATGTGGCGCTCTCCAATAAACAGAATATACTCAAAGTCAAAGATATTTCCTACTGAGGGATAGTAGATGGCCGTGTCTGCACCATGATAGACAACGGTTACCTTTTCCTCTGGAACTCCTAAAATATTGATGATATCCTTTTTAGTCTGTTCGCTGACAGCCACGATGTGGCTTACTTTTGAGATAAGCTGCTTTTTCAGAATTATTTGGCTATTTGTTGACGGGTAATACTTCGGAAACAGCTCTGGTATCATGTCATGGATAGTCAGAACGACAGGCTTGTCACCTATATATTTGAGAAAATAGTCATCAAAGAATGTAGGGTGGAAGACATCGAAGTTTCCTTCTTTCAGCAGTTGCTCATTGTAGTACTGATTGATGTTAGGCCATCGGTCCCAACGCTCCGGATGTCCGTATTTGCAGTTGTAATATGCTTTGTATATGACTTTTTTCAGAGGAAATTTACTCTTGGCAATAAAATGCTCATAAGTCTCTTTTGAATGTGGATAGTCACCGATATTCTGCAGGTAGACATTGTCAGTTTCCTTGACGCCGAATGTGGCATCAACAAACTTTGGGCGGTGCAGATATAGCTCGACAAAGCAACGTGATACTCCACCATGGGTTTGCATGTCAAAAGCCTGGCTGTCGTATAATACTTTCATTTGTTTAGTTTCTTTGTTTTGAATGATAGTTTGATTTCTGGATTTTTCTGCCTGTTCACTTTAGGGTGAGGCTTAGCAGCAGCAATATGGTCATCAGTGCCAATGCTGCAAATAGTAGGCGGCACGTTTTAAGGTGCTTGATGTTCTTCATGGCAATGCGGTCCACGGAGTCTTGCAGTGCCTGTATCTGCAGTCTGGCGTCTTCGGCATGCCGACGCGCGCTTTCCTGTATTTCTGCCTTTTCTGAGTGCCATTGTGCAGTCGTGCCTTCAAGCTGGTTTCGCAGCTTTGCGTTTTCTTCGTTAGCTTCTTTTATTTTGTCAATGTAATTGTCAGTCCATTGTCTGACTTTTTCTTCGTAAGTCGTCTGGCGGATACCCTGGAGACAGTCTTTAAGGTAGTCAACCGATGTGTCGCGGAGCTGCTGCATGATTTTGTCGACGCGTCCCCAGTCGATGTCTTTCCCCATCATTTGCTCAATGTCCATGTCATTACTGACAATGCGGTCCTGTAGTCCAATAGCGGTCAGGACAGAGAAGATGCGGTCGTTGCCGGCAAACTGGCTGTCGGGACGCAGGCAGACAAAGAACTTCTTGTGTAGCAGAATGGCGAAAACCATGCCGTGAAACGATGTTGTCAGCATGTACTGGCAGTTGTCCGCCAGTCTGATCCATTCTTGAATGGTGGGATAGCAGTATGTGGCTTCTGACAGGAACTCAACGTCGTTGCGGCCCTCGCCGTTAGCATGTACGGCAATGTTTTCTATGCCTTGGGCAGAATTGTATTTGGCAAAGCTTTGCCAGCATGGCATGTCTTCTTGCCTGACATTCACATGGTAGACGAGCATGTATTTGTCGGGCAGTTTTGTGTCTGCCTCGGCAGCGAGCATTCGATAGTAGTCGGCATCAAGCAGTATGGTGGGGTCGACGGTCCACTGTGCCGTCACTCCTGCCTGCCTGCAGATGTCAACACCCGTCTTCTCTCTGACGCTGACAGCGTCAAGGCGTTTCAAGTTTAGCGCCAGCAGGTCGTTGAGTTCCGCAGGATATTTGTTCTGTGAGAAGCTTGGTGCATAGGCTACTTTCCTTATTTCTGCCGGTCCGAAGTTTAGGTAGAAAACCTCATTATCTTTCTTGCTGAGCAGTTGCGCCCACACTTGGTCGCTGCCAGTTAGGTAGCAGTCGGCCAGTGGCGGTGAAAGCTGTATTTGCTTCAGGCTGTTGTAGGCGTTGGCTGAGAGGTTCAGGTGTGCTGCGCGGAAATTATCGAAGCCGCGGTCGTCAGCCGTTCCCATGGCAGCAGTCAGCTTGCGGTTGCATTGCAGTTTGTCGAATGATGCTTTTGGGTATTCAAAATGCAGCGACGGCTCCAGCTGCTCATGGAAGCCGTAGCGTATGATGTATGGGAAGTGGCCATGAAGCATCAGCACCTGCTGCAAGGCCCATGCCTGCAGCAGTTGACCGTAGTTGGTCTTCGACTGGTAGAAAGTGGTGACTGCGATTATCATAGCCAGTTGTTTTTGTATTCTTGGAGGAATTGACTCCTGCCGTTGCTTTCTGCAAACGGTGTGTGCCATGCCTTGTTGTACTGGATGGCACTGTCGAAGTCGACTTCTTTTCGCCTGCAGCAGGTTTTGGCAAGCATTTGCTCGCCCTTGTCGCTGTTTGTCAGCACGAGGCTGGTGCCTTTGTCGTCGTCAAAGCCGTCGGTGACTTTATGCACATTCCAGAAGTCGGCAAGCGTGATGTCGCTATGGCTGCGTCCGCTTTTCACCATGCAGTGATGGCACGACAGCCGCAGGTTCTGGTCGGCAAGGAATGCCTTCATGTACTCGTTGTCGTAGTAGTTCTGCCTCAGCTCAGTCCCTTTGGCACGGATGACGGTCTGGTAGTTCTTCCATCCCTGCTGTTTGTCCCTGAAGCTGATGTGGCTGACGACTGCAGCATGCCCGAACATGTAGTACAGTCTGCCGAGCCAGCTCTTGCGCGACAGCTTTCTGGCCTGATGACGGACGTAATGCTGCCAGACGGCCGGACTTGGCACACCGTGGCAGATGAAGTCTACGGTCAGCAGCTGTTCATGGTCTTTGCCAAGAAAGTGCTTCAGACCTGCGGCCTGGCATGGGGTGCCTACAAACATTACGGGATTGCCCTCAGCGAGCAGCTGCGCAATTTCCTGATAGCTGTTGCCGATGTCGCTCTGCACATACTTGCTGCCGCGGAAGTGGCCCAACTCCTGCACGGTGGCAGTCTTGTCATGCACTACTCGCCACGACATGTCAAAGCGTGCGGCAAAGACTGTGCCGCCCCTGCTGATGACGCTTTCTGCCAACAATGAAAAAACACCGCCGGAACTGCTGCTCATGCGAACGGACTCTGCAGGATTGATGGCGGCATAGGCTTTCAGCGGCCTCCGCTCATTATATGGCGAAAGGCTGGGGCAGGCGTTGGTACAGCGGTTGCAGCCTGTGCATCTGCCAGTGTCCACTATGGGGTACAAAAAACCGCCTTCACAGGCCACCATGCTGATGCATTGCCGATGGCATGCTTGTTGACATGCCGCACAGCCACTGCAATATTTTTCTTCTGCCAGTCTTGGTCTACTCATAGGTAACAAGCAAAGGCTTTTACTCCCTCGTTGCAAAAGTACTCAAAAACCAGCGAAAAGCAAAACTTTTTTCAGTCTTTTATGGTTTTCGTGGTGTGTGATATTTTTCTTTGTGCATGAGGGTGTGTCAAAATAGGCACATCCTCTTTTTCTGTGTTTTTAAAACCTGATGTTTTCAAATGCCATCCCAACACACAATAGGCATTAAAAGAAAGACTTGGTCGCACCCAAAGCTTATGCCGCTGGCCGTCAGCATGTTGCATTTATGTCTGGTCGCACCCAAGCTGACACCAGATTATCTTAATGACTTACGGAATTATCTTAATGACTTACGGAATTATCTCAATGACTTACGGAATTATCTTACGGAGATATTTCTGTCAATAAGGCATTCGCCTTTCGTCATTTTGGGTGCGTCGGGTGAGACCTCTTTCCGTATTTGCCTATTACACATGGAATAGTTAGCCATTAAAATATTGGCTGGTGTAAAGTCTTGTCCCCCAGATGCTTGTAAACGAGGATTAACCCTGCCTGCCTCGGTCTTTTGGATGGCAGGACGGTATTGCCTTACCTTTGCAGGCACTAAAAAACATCTACACTATGGAACATTTTGCAACAATAGTAAAACAGAAGGAAGCATGCTGGGGTATACCGAGAAAGGTTACCCTGAAGCAGATTGCAGACATTACCAGAAGTCCAAGATATGAGCGGCAGGCTGCAAGGCTGTATTCACAGGTCCTGCAGGCATGCATGCTGCAGGACAGCGGCGGCAGACAGACTCTCAGCGCATGCAGCAACCTGCCATACATCGTCTTCCCAAGCCTGTTCGGACAGTGCGGCGTACACGACTTTCAACAGCCTACGGGGCTGGTGCTGCTGAGTGTCTTGACGGATGCAGACCAGACGCGCACGGCATCACTGCGCCACACGGCGGCCACGATGCCGCAGACCGTGATGGTGTTCCAGGGCAGCAGCCGGAGGACATTGAAAATAGTCGTCAGATGTCAGCCCGACGGAGCCTGCCTGCCGACAGAGGCCGAAGCATACTGCGATTTTCTTGTCAGGGCTCACCGCCAGGCTGCAAGGCTTTACGAGGCGGTACTCCAGAGCAGCATAAGGCCGTGCCGCATGTCGCTGACAAGCGGATGCAGGATGAGCCACGACCCACAGGTCATGTATAATCCGAAGGCACTGCCTCTGACAGTAATGATGAACGAACCATCCGGCTGTCACACGGCAGCAGCCGACAGTGGACGGAAGCAGTCAGTCGCCATACCCACAGCTCGTGACAGCGCCCTTGAACAAGCCGACTTCTATGCGTGTCTGAAGACTGCACTGCAGATGGCTGGATGCTCGGGAGGCTTCACGTCAGACGCGGAGAAAATTACCATGCTGCTGGCGAAATGCTGTCGGAAGGCGGCTATCGGCGAGGAGAGTGCGGTAAGGAGGACACTGATGATTGCCGGCAGGAGCATCAGCGAGTCGTCTGTACGCAGCATCTTCCAAACCGTCTACCGTGCAACCGATAATGGCCGCACATTTGCCATGATGCCTGAGAAGGAACGAGTCGCAAGGCTCGTACACGACTTCTTCCAACGGCGCTACGAACTGAGATACAATACAATGAAGGGCATAGAAGAGTTCCGCCCGAGGGGAATAGACGGCGAACCGTGGAAAACGCTTACCGACCGCGACATGCGCCGCATCGGACACGAGCAGATGATGGACTGTGGGGCTGCATGGCCAATGGGCGTTGAACAATACGCGCGCTCTTCATTTGCTAAGGAATACAATCCCATACATGACTTCCTCAACAGCTGCGGACGCTGGAACCGCAGGCACGACTATATTGGAAAAATGGCAGCACGGGTGCCGTGTGAATACGACGAGTGGCCGAGGCTCTTCCACAGGTGGTTTCTGGGGATGGTGGCAGCATGGAAAGGACTAAGCGAGGAATTCGCAAACGCAGTGGTGCCTATGCTCATCGGCCCGCAGGGAGTAGGGAAAACGACTTTCTGCAAACTCCTGATGCCGCCAAGCCTAAGGGAGTACTATATCGATGATATAAAAATGAACAACGCAGAACAGGTGGAGAGAATGCTGACAAGGATGGCACTGGTGAACATTGACGAATACAATGCAAAGACCATGCGTGAACAGGCAAGAATAAAACGAGTGCTGACAGAACATCATGTGCAGATTAGGCACATGCGGTCGGAACAATATGTACTGAAACAGCGAATGGCTTCATTCATAGCTACAACCAACGAGACAAAACCTCTCAGCGACATGACCGGCAATAGGCGATACCTCTGTGTGGAAGTCAAGGCAAGAATAGACACACAGACACCTGTCAACTACCAACAGCTATATGCGCAGGCTCTATGGGAGATAGAACATGGCGAGCGGTATTATATGGACGATGAAGAGCAGGTAATCATGGAACGGCATAACAGCCGCTTTCTGAATGCTCCGGCAACAAACATCCTGCTGTCATCATATTATAAGCCGGCAGCAAGGTCGAGGGAAAACTTCATGACGGCTGCCGACATCCTCGCAGACCTGCAACAAAAGGCCGCAGGGTGTGAATGCCCAAACATGAACAGCCTGGTACGCGCACTGAAGGCGGCGCACTTCGAATATGGTGCCAACAAGGGAATGCGAGGATGGTATGTCAAGAAAATTAGTCTATAGAATTATTACAGTCACTGGCCGGCACGGCCTATTTCTTCGCAGGCTTTTGTGTGAAACGGTAGCTGACGGTGAGCATGGCGTAACGCTGCAAGACATTGTTCCACGTCTCAGTGCGCCCCTGGGCATTGACGGTGTAGCTTAGGTTCGACACCTGGCCCAGCAGGTCGTAGCCGCGCAGCTTCAGCACCCAGCGGCCCTTGGCCAGCGATTTTGTCAGCGAGGCGTCCCAGTAGAGGCGGTTGTCGTTCATCTCGCTGTCGCTGTAGCCGCGGCGCGAGTGCATCTGCATGTCGGTGTCGATGGTTAGGTCGAGCGGCAGCTTGTACTGTGCATAGAAGCCGTAGCTGAAGTCCCAGAGGTCGGTGGGCTGGTTGGCAGCCAGCACCAGCGAGCGGTGTATGTTGCGGTAGGCCAGCTCGCCCTTCAGGCGCACGGTGAGGTTGTCTTTCTGGAAGCGCAGGCTGGGCTTGTAGCGCAGCAGGAGGTTGTCGACGCGGCTCTGGGTGGGGGGAAGGGGAGTTTGTTGCTGTAATACAGCAACAGACGGGACGGAGGCGGTGGCGGCGCTTGCGGAGGCGAGACTGGTGCTGCGGCGGTAGTCGGCGCGCAGCTCGTTGCCGATGCTCCACAGCTTCTTCTTGCCGAGGGCGCGGTTCCATACGGCGGTGGCGGCGAGGCTCCAGTTGCCGCTCTTGATGTTCTCCGGGCGGTAGGTGCGCACGCCGGTGGTCATGTCGTAGGTGTAGCCGTTCGATTGCTCGTTCAGCGTGGTGTTGCCGCTGAGCTTGAAGCGCAGCGTCTGGTCGATGCTGTCGCGGCGCGTGGTGTACTCCATGCTCATGTTGTGGGTAGTCGACATCCGCAGGCTGGGGTTGGCCAGGTAGATGTTCAGCGGGTCGCTGGTCTGCGGACGGGTGAGCAGGTCGGTAGCGGAGGGCAGCGACTGGCTGACGCTGTAGTTTATGTTTAGGCGCTTCTTGCCGCCCTTGCTGTTGTAGTAGAAGTAGGCGTATGGTTCGTACTTGGTATAGTGGCGTGTTATGGAGGCGTCGTATAAAGGCATTCCGGCCTCTTCGTATCCCCGGTATTCCAGCCGCTGGCGGTCGAAGTTGACGTTCATGGAGCCGTAGAGGCCGTAGTGGCCCTTGTCTTTCAGATTCTTGTTGTAGCTGATGGTGACGCCGGCGGCGTGTTGCATCATGTCGGTGCTGGTCTCATAGCTGTTGTCCTGGTCCAGAGCGTAGTCGATGCTGTCGCGCAGGTATTCCCATCGGTCGTTGTGAGAATGGCCGGGGCGTATGGCGTAGAATGGCGACAGCGTGAGGTCGTTGATGACGTAGCGGTAGCTGAGGCGGGCCGAGATTCCGTAGTTGGAGTATGGCGTCCGCGAGAGACGGTTGCGGTCGTCGCTGTTGCCCAGCTGGTGGTAGATGTAATGGTTCTCGCTCTCCTGCTCAGGGCTGAACTGGCGGCTAAAGTTGCCGTTGAGGCTCAGCGAGAAGGAGTCGCCCGAGGGCAGGCGCTTGCTGACGTCGAACCAGCCCCAGCCGCTGACGGTCTGCGAACGGCTCTGCGACCGGTAGCGCGACGAGTTGATGCTGTCGGAGTAGAGTGCGTCGGCGGCCGACAGGCTCCAGCCTTCGCTGTAGTAGCGGTGGCGGTTGTAGTCCAGGTTGATGCGTGAGTAGATGTGCCAGGGGCCGTTGAGTGTGAACGTGTTGCGCAGGCCGATGTTTACGGGGCGGCTGCGGTTGTGGCTCTCCGACTGGCCGTAGGTGCTGGCGCTGTTGGATAGGAAGGTCTCTGTGTGGCGCTCCTCGTCGCCGCGGTCGTCTTTCCACACGACGAACGCCTCGGTGGCATTGTTCACCTTGTTCTCCGGCCCCAGATAGGTGAACATGCCGCCAGCCTGACGGAAGTGACGGTCGCCGGCCTGGTGGCTGCGGTCCTTGTACTGCTCGCGGTCGGCATCGTAGTCGGCCGTCTCGTTGATGTTGTTGGCTCCGCCGAACAGCACTGCCCTTGTGTGGTCGGAGTAGCGCAGGCCGAAGGCTTTCAGCTTGTAGCGGTCGTCCGTGCCGTAGCCTCCCTCCACGTTCGCCGTGCCGCCGATGCTGTATTCGCGCTTCAGCACCACGTCCATGGTGTATTCCTTCTTGTCCTCGTCCGTGATGCCGAGGTATTGGTTCTCTGGTGTCTGCTTGTTATAGACCTGCACGTTCTTCACCGTAAAGTAGGGCAGGTTCTCCAGCATTACCTTGTTCTTGCCCTTGAAGAAGTCGGCGCCGTTCAGTGTCAGGTTGTCTATCTTCTTGCCGTTGACGAATATCTCGCCCTCCTCCGTCAGCTCCACGCCGGGCAGTTGCTTGATGAGGCCGTCGAGCATGGAGCCTTCCGGCACGTTGAAGGCGTCGGCATTAAATACCAAGGTGTCGCCGCGCCACACCATTTTTACCTTTGTGGCCTTCACCACTACCTCGTCCAGCTCGCCTCCCTCGAAGTGGTGCGCCTTCATGGTCTTCTTCAGATAGACGTTCGGCCCCTCAACGGCCTGCTGGCGGCGGCTGACGTGCTTGACGTCGGCATTGGCGAAGGCCGTCTCGTAGTTGGGATGCTCAAACTTCAGTATGTACTGTGCCGGCTCGGGCTTGATTTTGAAGAAGTAGCCAGTCTGCTCCGTGCGCCCGATGCCCCATGTGTAGTTGCTGCCTCGGTAGACGCGCATGGTGTCCACCACGGTGGAGTCCTGGCGCATCAGCGTCACGAACACGTCAGGCACGGCCGCCTTGGTGAAACCGTCGGCCACCTTGCCGCTCAGGTATATCTTGCGTCCTTCTTTCTTTGTTTCCGTCTTCGTGCTGTCCGTCTGTCCCTGCGCCGTCAGTGTAGCGAGCGCGAGCAGGAGGGGGATGATATTTTTCTTCATTGTCGTTGTTTTTATTAATAGACACCGTTTCCGGCAAAATATTACATTGGAAAAGAGCTGGAGGGGACTTCCCAGTGGCCTCCAGCGGTCCCGGGTTTGAGAAAAAAATTACGTTTGTTACTAAATAAAACTAATAGATGACACGGCCCTGCTTTTTGGGCGGTAGCGGGCGCAGGTTGTTGACGCGGTAGGGTTTCGACGTGTAGCCCATGCCTGCGAACCACTTGCGCGACGGACCGTCTGCCTCGTGCAGTTGGACGCGCTTGACTGATAGAGGCAGGGGAGGATAGACGGCGACGATGCGAATGGTCTGCCCAGCCTGTCCGTAGATCCAGAAACACTGGTTCAGTGGGAAGTGCTCCAGTCGGCGAATCATATACTGGTCGCCCGTGTCGGCATCGATAATCTTCGAGCCGTCCATCCAGCGGTAGAAGAACCAGTCCTGCTGCCATGGAATCTTGGTGTCGTAGGCTACATACGTAGCATCCTGACAGCGGTAGAGCGTGAAACGTCCTCTCTGTAAGGCCCCTTTCTCCATCTCTACAAAGTGCCCTTGGTCGTCGGGCGCCGTCTGTATGTCAGAGTAGGCGGCAAACGAGCGGTCGTTGTGCAGGTCGTAGTCGGGCCACGCGGGGCGCTCCAGTTTGGGGCGCTTGTTGATGGGGCGTGGGTCGTACTTACGGCTGACGGGTACGTCCTGAGTGGCAACGTCGTATTCAGGCAGCGACGCGGGCGTCAGTTGGCGGATGTAGTAGCCCGTCTCGTCGCGCCGAGTGGCCTTCATCAGCGCAATGTTGCAGGCACCGTCTCGGTCGGGGTGGAACGTGCGGCGGGCCGTCACGGCCGAGCGGCGGTTCAGCAGCACGGCATCGGCTATGTAGACGGTATCGCTGCTGAGTGTAGGCTTGAAACGTCCGACGAATACGCCGTCGGCCATCTTCCGTGCTCCCACGGCCGTCATCACGCTGTCCAACACCTCCGTGACGTCGAGTTTCTGGTCGACGTCTATGGCTATGTTCCTTGTCGAAGTCCACGACTCCAAGTCGGCCCTTACCAGATTGGCATCGGCAAAGTTAGCGACCTGTCGCTCTATGTCGCCCATCAGTTGCGGCTGGGCAAAGGCCATGAGTGCCAAGGCACAGAGCGGCAGCAGATAGGCAGCCTTCAGGGCCACCCATCGGCGGGATGGTTTGCGGTACATCATTAGGAATCTTCGTTTGATAGGACTTTGATTGAATGCGTTCACCACGGGCTGCAGTCCTGTGCTGGTTGCTTTCTTTATTAATAATAGCTGATATTCTTCGTCGTTGATGCCACTGCGCAGTACGCTGCGGTCGGCCTGGTATTCGTGGACGTCGCGCAGGTCCTGTCGCAGCATCCATGCAAAGGGTACGAACCACAGCATGCGGCAGGTTAGCTCGCAGAGCAGCATGTCCCAGGAGTGGCCCAGGCGGATGTGCGCCAGCTCGTGGTTGACGATGGCGCGGCTGTGCACATCGGCGGGGTTCAGGATGATCCACTGCATCCAACTGCACGGGGCCTTCACGCCAGGGTGGGTCACTACGTGCACACGGCTCGGCACACCATCCACCTCAATCCTCTGGCTGCTGCGAATCATCAGCACCAGTGCTGCCATCTGCCAGAAATAGCGCATCCAGTAGACGGTGAGGACGGCGACGTAGATGAGCAGTAGCGCGAGGATGGTTACAGACCCCACCCCTGCCCCTCCCCTTGACGGGAGGGCAGCGGCTGAGCCGTTCGCTTGCGAGGCCGTCGGAGTCTCGGCAAGCGGAGTGGCAAGCGGAGTGGCAAGCGGAGTGGCGAGCAGCTCTACCTCGTTGATTCTCATCTCTATGGCCTCGCGCCCTTGCGCCACGATGTTCGTTTCCTTTGTGCTAATCTGAACGAGCGGCAGCACCATGCTGGCCACGAGTACAAACAGCAGCACCATGCGGTTGACGCCGTGCAGCGTCTCGCGCTTCAGAAAGAGTCCGAAGAGCGAGTAGAGCAGCGTAAGGCATACCGCCCACCTTATGATATATATGATAAATCCAGCTATCATCTAAGTGAAAAGTGAATAGTGAAAAGTGAAAAATTTGCTACCGCTATTATTTGTTCCCTCTTAGTTCTTTGATGAATGTGAGCAGTTCCTGCTCGCTCACCTTCTCCTCGGAGACGAGTGACGACACCAGTTCCATGTACGAGTGCTTGAAGTAGCGGTCGACGAAACCGCCCAGCTTCGAGCGTCCGTAGTCTTCCTGCGTGATGACGGGAAAGTAGATGTAGCCGCGGCCCTGCTGTCGGTGGCCCACATAGCCCTTGCGCTCCAGCGACTGCACCATCGTGGCCACGGTGTTCACGTGCGGCTGCGGCTCCTCGTATTGCGCCACGATGTCTTTCGGCGCACACTCGCCCAGCTGCCATATCAGCTCCATCACCTCTTCTTCCTTTGTGGTTAGCTTCTGCATAGTTTTCAACGATTTTTTTAGTTTGATGCTGTAAAGATAGATATACTTCCGTCTATCTCCAAACAATGCCGCTCTCTTTTAAATTATTTTTTTAGTTGAAAACATCTATGTACAACTATCCCCTAACTTTGTTCCGTCTGCAAAGTTAGGGGATAGCCACTTTCTTACTGCTTAAAAACAATCATATCAGCCAGTTGTAGGAAGTAGTCGTTCGACCAGATGTCGAGCTCGTGAGGATTGTCCATGAAGCCCATAACGTCCTGTTTCACCAGTTCGATGTCCGTCGTGGCGAGCTTGTCGCGCAGCATCTGCAAGAACGTGTCCTTAGTAATCGTCTCGCCGCTGAACTCGCGGATGCGCTCCTGCAGGTGCTGGAAGTCGAGAGGCACCCGCCAGCGCACGTACCACTCAAAGTCGTACCAGTCGCGCCCCTTGATGCGCCGTTGCCAGGCACGATAGACCAAGGCATGCAGTTTGCCTGCATACAGGTAAGGCAGCGTAAGGCAACGGGTGGAAAAGGTATAAGGCTGTTGCATGAGTAGCTCTTCCGTCTCAAAGCCTAACGGAGGGTCAATGTCAAGTTCAACCTTCACCTTGATGGTTTTCTTGGTCTGAAACTTGATGTCGTAAGCCTCTGTGTTCTCCTTAAGAAAGGCCGGCTCAACGCGCCCGAAAATCTTCTTCTCTTTCTTTACGATACTGACCTCATGCCCTGCCATGCGGAACTCGTCGATAATGGAGGGGAAATAGTTCTCGATGTGAATATCGTTGCTCTTCTTCGTAAGCGTGAAGTCCATGTCCTCAGAGAAACGTGGCAGGTCATGAAACAGTCTCAGACACGTGCCGCCATAGAAGGCTGCGTGCTGAAAGAATCCCCCACGCTGAAGGCCTGCAAGCGCTATGCGCTGCATCACTTCTTGCTCTACGTTTTCGGTGGCCGTACCCCGCTTTTCGGTGTATAGAGCCACCATTCTGTCGTAAATCGTCATTGCTTGATAGTCTTAATAATCTTAATAAGGTTGTTTAGTATGGTTTCCTTGCGCCCCATTTTGGCACAGGCCTCAATGATGCTTATATCAAATGACGGCAGCTCGTCTACATCGAAACGAATGTCTTCTTCCAGATACTGCCACAGTGTTTTTACCGACTGAGACGGCACGTATCTGTCCCACAAGATGAAGTCGCACAAGGCTTTTTCGCGAGAGGCCATGAGGAACGTCACTCCATCTTCCTCGATGCTGCGAATGCCGATAGAGAAATAGTCGGGCCTCACCTGGTTGTAGGTAAATCGGCCCAACGAATTCTCAAACGTCCTTGTTTGCTTGGTAGTGACCGATGTCATAGTGTAGACTCGCTCAGGTATAAGACCATACCACCGAAGTGCCCAATGCTCGGATACGTATGAGGGCCCATAGATATGGTTGGCACACAGGGCAGTATTGATGAACTTGCCACTTACTTCGTGGCTTACGACGTAAAGGCCACGTTTCAACCGAATCAGCTGCCCGTCCTTCTCCAGAGCGAGTATTTTCTTTTCTGGGGCAGCAAGGCCATTAAAGCACGACATCAATATGCCTGCCTGTACAGGGACGTTCCCCAACTGAAGTAACGGATTCTTCTTCATCTATGATTGCTTTTCGGTGGCAAAAGTAATAAAAAATAAAGCAGAAAAGGAAGAAAAACTTCCTTTTCTGTACGAGAATTAATAGTTTTTAGTATTTAGAAGGCTTTAGCTGAGAAACAGACAGTGCAGCGCGTCGTCGCGATGCGCTGCACTGTGGGGGCCTTCGGGTCCCATTGGAATAGTAACTATTTACTAATTTATTTATGCCTGTTTATTTCATTTTCAGCGGAAAGCTGCGCACCATGGCTTTCAGCGACTCGCCGGCGATGCCGGTGCAGACGATGCGGCCCTTGGGATCGAAGACGATGGTTTCGGGCAGGGCCTGGATGCCGTGGGCTTGCACCACTTCCGATGCCCACTGCTCGTACGTCTTCTCGTCTGTGGCAGGTGCCGACAGATGTTCGTACGTCAGGTTGCGGGCCTTTACGTAGCGGCGCCATGTCTGCTTGTCGCTGTCGAGGGCGAATCCGATGACGCGCAGGTTCTTGCCCTGATGCTCTCTGGCTATCTGCTTCATGACCTTGCAACTGCTGCGCGTAAGGATTTCATTGGACGACCAGAAGTTCAGCACTACGTAGTCGCCGTGGCCGATGAAGTCGGCGAGCCTGTGCCTGACGCCAGCAGTGTCAACACACTCGCCGTCGTGAAAGCGCTGGCCGGTCTGCCGCTTCTGCAGTCCTTCGTACCACCGCCACACGGGCTGCAGGGCTATGTGGTTGCTGTAGGGGCGGTCTTTGCTGAGGCAGTGCGACAGCTCGTCGAGTGTCATTTCCGTGAAGTTGTCGGCCAGATACCATGCCGGGATTAGATTGTCAGTGTTCTCGTCGATGAACTGCATCTGTAGGCGGTGGGCATCGGCGGCGAGGCTGCTGAAACCCTCAGCGTCCATGACCTCGAACTCATGGTTGAAGCCGAAGTTGCTGACGTATTTCCTCAATTCAGGCTTCAGGGCATTCAGCCGTCGCTGGCAGTCGGCGAAGCGTTCGTTCTGCGGCGAGCCGGTCAGCGTCGTCTGCGTGAGGTCGACGGTAGTGGCGGTGCTGTCGGCAAAGAACAGCAGCCTGTGTCCCTCGCTGTCGGACACCTCTAACAGACGGCCTTGGTGGAAGTCGCCTAAAAACATGAACTGTCCGTTGTCGACGTCGACCACATACGACAGGTTGTCCTTGGGAAATACTCCCCGAATGGTGATGCTGCGCACGCCGGCCGGCGCCTTGCCCGACAGCGACACCTGGCTGATGTCGTCAGGCTTAAGCGCGCCGTCCTTGCTGATGCTATATTTCAGCGTCATCTTTTGCTCCTCCTCAGGATTGTAGAAGGGACCTCCGGTGGTGTATTCATACTCGGTGACGGCCGTCGACAGCGGCTCAAGCTTCTTCAGCAGACCGTTGACGGCCTGTTCAATCATTCTGCCCCGCCTGCTGTGCTGCTCTTCGTCGCTGAGCATGGGCAGTGTGCTTTTCACTTCGCTCCACTGGCGGAGGATGATGCGTCCCTTGTATCCGTCCAGCAGAGTCTTCAGCAAGTACGCAATGGCGTCGCAGTTCTGTTCGTTGCCGCTCTGCTTGTTCTGCCGGTACAGGTCGGAGAGGTACCGCGTCTGTGCCTCCAGAGTTTCATAGAGTGCCTGCTGGCTGCTGCCTATAGGTCGGCGTGCGGCTATGTCCTTCGGCTCCCATGGATTTTCCTGCATGAACGGACTCATCTGCCAGATGCCGCCATAGAATTTGAACAGTTGTCCGTCGGTGATGTGGAATTTCTGTCCGTTGCGGTCGGTGAGGTCGTCCTCGAACCACATCACGCCGTAGCTGGTCAGCCCTGTCGTGTCGCGGAAGTTCAGGATGAGGAAGTTGTAGTTGTCTTTTATGTCGAATGTGCCAGAGATGCCGTGGTAGTAGTTGTCCCTGCGGTTGTATACCAGTGCGGCAAAAGGCTTTTCGCCGTCGTCGACGCTGTGGAAGTAGCTGCTGGCGGCTTGTGCCGTCTGCTCAGCGAAAGCGGCCGTCAGAGCCGTCAGTGCTGCAGGCCGTGCAGTGGTGCCGGTGGCGGCTACGTGCTTGAATGCCCACTGCTGCTGATTGTGGCTCCAGTGGGTGTCCATGGTCATCAGTTTGCTGCTGCTGAGGAAACTGCTGACGGCCTTGTCCATGGCCGCAATTCCGCTTGGCGTCTGGGCGTGAAGGGCAGTGCTTAGCATGACTGCCAGTGTGATGATGCAGAGTCTTGGTTTCATAGTCTGATGTCGTATGATGGTTGTTGTTGCTTCTTGTCTGTTGTCGTTCCGTCTGTCATTCCGACAGTGCTGTCTGTCGCAGGCTGTCGGCAATGATGCCGTTAAGCAGCAGGCGGTTTACCAGCTGGCCGAGACGTGCGTCGGCGCGTATGAGTCTTTCGACGTTGGCTTCGTAGCAGCTTTCGCTGACAGCCTCCAGGCCGGCCTCTATTTTGGCTATGTAGTATTCCATGCTGTCGGCAGGCTCAGGGGCCGGCGTAACATGCGGAGATAATTTTTTATCTCTGTGAGATAATTTCGTAACATGCGGAGATATTTTTTTATCTCTGTGAGATAATTTCGTAACATGCAGAGATAATTTTTTATCTCTGTGAGATAATTCCGTAACATGCAGAGATAATTTCCTCTCTGGTGCGGCAGGCTCTTCCCGGTGCCATGTCGGCACCAGAAGCAGGGCTATGGCCGCCGCTGCTGCCAGCCCCCAGAGGGCTATGCGCCTTGCCGTGCTGTTGCGGGTGCCGGTGGTCTGCCGCAGCACGCCCGCCACGAAGTCTTCAGGCACTTCCGTCCTGGGGCGTCTGGCTTCGAGCCGTCCCAGAGCTTCGCGCAGTTCGTCGTGCATGTTGGTATTGTCGTTATTGTTCATTGCTGTCGGTTTTAATCATTCCTTGTAGTCGTTTTCTTATCCTGTGCAGTCGCACGGCCAGAGCGTTGGCAGGCGCGTCCATGATGTAGGCAATGTCGCGCAGCGGACGGTCGTCGTAGTAGTATAGGTGCAGCAGCAGTTGGTCGTTGGGCGGCAGGTGGCCGATGGCCTTTTCCAGCCTTTCTATGCGTTCCTCGCGGTTCAGTGGTGCTTCGTCGTCGGCAGTGTCGGCAATGTGCATGTCGCTGATGTCTACGGTGTGCGGCGGCTGCCTGCGCAGGCGGTTCAGCGCTTCGTTGTAGGTAATTCTCAGCAGCCACGTCAGCAGGGTAGCCTCGCCGCGGAAGGTGTCCAGCTGTCGGAAAGCCTTCACGAAGGCGTCCTGTGCCGTCTCCTCGGCATCCTCGCGGCTGTGCAGCAGCCGGCAGGCGAAGTCAATCACCTGCGCAGCGTTCTGGCGCACCAGTAGTGCAAAGTCCTGCTTGCTGACGGTATGTTTCATTTTTCATATAAAAAGACAGCACATCCTGCGAAATATTACAGGATGTGCCGTTAAAAAAAGTTATCCGGAAGGCTATGCGTAGCTGTGCATGCCGCCCAGCAGGTAGTTGACGCCGAAGTAGGTCATGAGGATGGTGAGGAAGGCCTGCACCATGTAGAGGCTGTAGAACAGAGGCCGCTGGAAACGGCTGAGCGATGACGAGTGCAGCGGCACTGAGTAGACCATGAACGTGATGAGCGCCCACGACTCCTTGGGGTCCCACGACCAGTAGCTGCCCCACGACACATTGGCCCACACGGCCCCGAGGAAAATGCCTATGGCGAGCAGGAAGACTGCCGGATAGAGCAGCAGCCGGGAGAAGTCGGCAGCGTGGGTGGCCTCGGCGGTGCGCCTCTTGTGCAGCAGGACGATGGTCTGCACGCCCAGCAGCACCTGCAGGGCGAACAGTGCGTAGGCCACCATTACCGTCATGACGTGCATCGACAGCAGGGGCGACGCCAGCACGGGCATCAGCGGAGTGACCTGCGGCGAGCCGCTGGCCAGCACCGACACCAGCAGGCAGAAGCATGCCACCAGCGGGCCGAAGCCGGTAAGCACCGGCAGGCGGCGCTGCAGCAGCAGCGTCAGCACCAGCAGAGTCCAGGCCATGAACTGCATGGTCTCGAAGCCATTGCTCAGCGGCACGTGGCCGCTGACTGTCCAGCGCAGCACCAGCAGGACGGTGAGCCATAGTGTCAGCAGCCAGACGAAGGCCATGGTCGCCAGCCGCACGGGGCGTCGGCTCATCACTCGCCAGCCGCCGCTGACCATCACCGCCAGCAGCAGGCTCAGCGTGAGCGACAGGAAGACGGGCCACTTGGGCGCGCTCAACCGGTTGTAGGCCAGCTCGGCCTGCGTCAGCGACTCGCCGGGCAGCACGTCGCCGGCCATCTCGCGCTGGAAGAGCTTGATTTTGGCTATTATCTCCAACGCCCTGTCCGTCTGTCCGGTGACGATGGCCTCCGTGAGGAAGTCCATGGCCTGCTTTATGAAGAACTGCTCCCTGACGGGTATCTCGCGGGGCAGCGACTGCGCCCCTGGCGAGTACCAGCTGACCTGTCCGCCGAGTTTGTATGGGAACAGGCGCAGCATCTGGCCGCGATAGAACATCCCCACCACGTTGAATTTCTCGTCGGCCTGCATCAGGGCCTTGCGGCTGACAGTGCCGCGGCCCTGGCGCATCTCGTCGAGGGCGCCTTTCAGCTTATACTCGTTGTGTTGGTCGGTGAAGTCGCTGTAGGAGGCCCACTGGCCGTCTATTCCTAAAAGTTTCTGGATGTCGCGGTCCTTGATGCGGATGATTTTCTGCTGTTCCCACGGCGAATAGTATATCATCCAGCTGGCCATCACCTCGTCGGCCGTCAGACCATGCCACGAGACGCTGCCCGACAGCTTGGTGAGGAAGTCGGTGGCGGCAGTGTTCAGCGGACAGATGCGCCCGTTGTAGAGAACGTTGACCGTGCCGAGCCGCTGGGCTATGTGGCGGTCGACGGTCTGCAGCTGGGTGTTTGGTGATGGGTGTTGGGTGTTAGTACACGACGTAGTTCCTAATGCAATCATGCATCCCGCGATGAATGTCTGGCACCCAACATTCGTCACCCAACACCCGACACCCTTCACTTGCATGACCTTTCGGTAGAGGGCGCGCATGTGGGTCTTGCGCGACAGCATGGTGGCCACGATGCCTACAAGCAGCAGCAGATAGCCCGTATAGGTGATGGCAATGCCGTAAGGGTCGAAGCAGACGCCGAGCGACACGCCATTCCCGTCGCTGTCGTAGCCCGACTGGAACAGACGGTAGCCGTCGGCACTGCCGATGTTGTTCATCGACACCACTATCTCGCTGCTATCTGCCGACGGGCCGCCGACGGTGATGATGCTCTGATAGTCCAGCGGCACGTCGGTGCCGGGATAGTTGACAATGCGGAACTCCTTGAGCAGCAGCGTGAACGGCAGCCGCTGGCTCTGCCCCTTGGCATCGACATACTCAGTGGTCTGCTTGCCGACGCGCAGGCCGACTGTGCCGCGGCGAGCCGTCAGCCACGTGGTCAGCGCGCCAAGGAGTATGACGACGAACGACAGGTGCAGCACCATCACTCCTACGCGCTTGTAGAGCTGCTCGCGGAGCATGTAGACGCAAGCCGTGACGGTGAGCGCGGCCCACAGCAGTGCAAACCACCACGCGCCGTAGATGCGCTCGCCGACGAAGCTGCTGCTCGTTTGTTTCTCAACAATAGTGGCAAGCCCTATACACATTATTATTAATATGTATAGGGCGCCTATTAGCCAAAGTAGTTTTCGCTTAGACAATTTTGTGTTTTTCGGTATAAGGTCAGATAGACTCTATGAAGTATACAATCTGGTCGCGCTGTGCCTTCGGCAGCTGGCGGAAGCGGACAACAGCGTCGTAGGCGTCGCTCTGTCCGCCCTCGTTACGACAGCCGTGCCACATGATGGCCTCTATGACGTTGCGCGCACGGCAGTCGTGCAGTCGCTCGACGCCGCTGCCACACTTGCTGGCAAGTCCGCGGCCCCAGAGCGGCGTGGTGCGGCACCAGCCGGTGCGTATGTCGTTCTTCATCCACAGCCGGTGCTGCACGAAGTCGGTGTAGGGCCAGATTTTCTGGTGAGGATAACGCGGCATGTCGTCGTCGGAGGTGAAGAACTTGGCAGGGTCTTGGATGTGGTCGTCGCCAGTCTCCCACGACGGGCGGTGGCATGTGGCGCAGCCAATCTGCGTGAACAGCTGCTTGCCCTGCTTGAAGTCGTCGGTGGTAGTGTTGCGTGCGGCAGGAACAGCCAGTCCGCGGTGCCAGATCATGAGGTTCGTGTACTGCTGGTCGCTCATTTCGGCGTCCAGCGACTTGCTTGTCAGGTATTTGTATATATCCTGCTCCAGATTGCCTGTGTGCCACTCTGGGTGATTATGCTGTGGGTCTACCAGGTTAATGTATTCCGTGAAACCATCCTGCACGTCAGGGTCCTTCGACGATGTCTCGGCGTAGTACTTGCCTGCGAGGTCGAGGTAATGATAGCGGCGGTCGGAGCGAGTCACGTTGGTGATGTTCCAGATGGCATTGGCGCCGGCAGCGTCGAGTATCGGGCCGCGGGAAAGTGCGTAAGTGTAGCGGCGCACGTATGGAGTGCCGTCGCCCTGCACAGCGTTTGAATAGTAGTTAGTCCATGCGTTGGCCGACTGGCTCCAATAGGCAGGGTTGAGTGCGTCGGTGCGGCCGATGCTGTTGAAGAACTCGCTTTCCTTCTTCCACTGGGCGGTGATGCTGTCGTCGGGAATGGCATCGGTCAAGCCGGTGCCGTAGATGCCGATGGTGGATTCGAGCAAAACGCCTATCTCGGAGTTGTATTCTGCCTCTGTCAGCGTCACGTCCTCGCCGCCGCGGCTGACAACCACGGGAGCGTAGAATGCCGAGTAGTCGATGCTTACTTCAGGATATATGAGGCTGTATTTTTCGCCGTCGGGGAACTGGTTGTTCCACTCGTCGGTGTAGTCGGGCCAGCTGATGTTGATCTTGCTTTCGTCGATGGGGGCCTTGAAAGGCTTCACGGCTCCCGTCTGAGGCATGCCGGCAACGGAGCGGATGTAGGCGTTGGTAAGCTTGTCGTAGACTACCAGCAGATATCCATTGCGGTGATTGTCGGCCTTGTAGCTCGTCTGGCGCGCACCGTGACCGTAGCCGGGGTGGCAGTAGAGGCAGCCGCGGCGAACGTACACGGGGCCGAGGCCATGGAAAGCGCCGCTGGTGTTGGTGTTGAATTCTTTCTCGAACATGTACTCGCCCTCGTTGAAGGCGGTCATCATGCCTGCATTCTCAACGGCCTTGGTGGGCTGCTCGAAGGCTGTGGACGTATTGACGGCTGTGGTGCCAAGCTGTCCGCCGGCGTAGTAGTCTTCTGGATAGTCGGTTGGCGTCGGGTCGCCGATGTCCCACGTAGTCGGACTGTCACCATCGGTGCTGCTGCAGCCGGTGGTGACAATCAAGCCCATGAGACCAACCACGAAAATGGATAGTCTGTTCATCATTATTAGGTATTAGGATTTATTTGTTGTTTTGTTTGTTGCAATATGGTGTTTCGCCAGTGTCATGCTCGCTTTTACTGGGCCTTTATGTTCTTAATCAACTCATAGAGCGTCTGGGCATGGTCGGCAAGCGTGCGGTAGGTCTTCAGCACCACGTTGTCAACATAGTTTGCGTTGATAGCCTTGCACTGAGCTTGAACAGCGGTGTCGTTGGTATATCCGCCAAGAGTTTCGGCAAGGTTGCCGAGGGCTTCGTCAAGTTCGTTGAGGGCATCGATGGCCTCGCCGGCGGAAGCGTCTTTGTAGTTGAGTACGAAGGGATACTTCATGGCATGTATCTTCGACAGCGATGCCTCAAGCTTGGCCTGAACGGTCTCTGCCTGTGTCTTCAGCGTGGCATTGTTGCTGTAAAGGCAGAAATATATCAGCGAACTGGCATTAGGTGCAGAGGCACCGACGGCACCGTAGAGGGCGTTCTTGCAGCTGACGATGTTGTCGTAGAAATCGGTGATGGAGTTGTAGGCATACGGTGACTCGATGTAGGAATCGTCTTCGCCAGAGTAGGGAAGTCCAATCTTGGAGCCGCCAACCTCGCCGATGATGTCCTGACAGCCGGAGATGATTTCCAGAGTGGCATCAAGAGCAGTCTGCCAGTTCTCGTTGCCGTTCTCCTTGAACTGCTTGCCGAAGTTTTCAAATCCTCCGAGCGCTCCCTGCTGGTTGCCGTCTTCGTCGACAGCGAGGTGGGTGGCAACATAGTCAATGGCAATCTGGTGGCGTTCGGCGTTGCTTTCCTGTGAGTCCCACGCAGCCTCGAGAGTTGCGGTGGCGTTGTAGAGATCCTTGGCAACGGCGCAGATGTATTTGTATTCGAGTTCCGTTATCTGGCTGATGTCGCGCGGCTGACCGTTGCGGAACAGGACATATTCCAGACCGTGGTAGCCCATGATGCCAGATGTGGATGTCTTGATGAATTCGTCAAGGTTAGACATTGCATTGTTGTCGCGCAGCACGTTTGCCAGCTGATTGGCATCCACAGGCCACGTGTCGGTGTGCGGGTCGATGGAGTAGACGTCGGCAGCGCCGAAGAGGAATGCCTCAGACTGCTCCCAGTCTGCACGTGCTATCTTCCAGTCGTTGCATGCCTGGTTGAGGGCTTCCTGAGTGCCGCTGACGGTTGTCGTGTTTGCCGCGTCGTCGCTGGAACAAGACGCAAAGCCTAATGTAATCACTGCAGCCAATGCTGCCACCTTTGTAATGTTCATAATCTTCATAACTGTATTGTATTTATTATGTGGTTAAATTATTAGTTCCTTACTATTCTCCTCGTGCTTCTCACTTTCCTCCTCGCGCTTCTCACTTTCCTCCTCGCGCTTCTCACTTTCCTCTTTTCTTCTCCTGCTTTTTACAGAAACCATCCGGTGTATGTCACGCCGAGACTGATGCTTGGCTCATTGTTGTACGGCTGTATGTATAGCGGACTGTCAGACTGGAGACCGTGATTGTCAGGTTTCTCAAAGAAACGGTAGGAATATTCAGCCTTGATTGTCACCGGCTTCACTGGTGAGTAGTTCAGACCTGCGGCAAAGCGGTATTTCTTGGTGTATTTGTAGGCCGATTTGTGTGTTCCCGACGCCATTGTGTTGTAATGCTCGAAGCGTCCGAAGACATAAAGCTTGTCGCCCTCTTCGCGCAGCTTTGGAATCTGCGAGAAAACATTGTAGCCTGCTTCCAGGGCATAGGCAACGGCATTGCTGCCGATGTTTGTATAGTGGTGGGGATTGCCGTCCTGATACTTGTGGTGCGTCCAGTTGGCCTGGTTGTAGGCAGAAATCTCGTCGGCATTGTCGAAGTGGGCATAGTCAATGTTGCCGCGTACAATCCAGTTCCATCGGTTTAGCGTAAAGTCGGCAGCGATGATGGAAAGCGCTCCGGTAACGTCGTCATACTTTTGTCCCGGTGTGCGCAGGGTGTTACGGAATGTGTAGCCGTAATATCCGCTGAGGCCGATGCGCAGTCCCTTGACAGAATAGTTGTCGATGCGTGCTGCGGCAGCATAGTTGTTGGCAACCTTGAATTCGTATGGGCTTGTGGCTCCGTAGTGTGCAAAGTCCTCGGCCGTAAAGCTTTCCGAATTCAGTCCCGACAGCAGCTGCGCCTCGTATCGCCAGTCCTTCAGCCGGCCCCACAGCGAGATGCCCAGCTGGTGCCAGGTGTTAGGCAGGATAGTCGACTCGCCTTCGGGCCTGTAGACGGTGAAAAACTGGTTAGGCTCATGATAGGCGTTGGAATAGCCTACGGGAACAATTATTTCGCCGGCCTTGACGTTCAGTCTGCCGTCGAGAAACTCCTTGTTTATCCAGAATTGCTCAAGAGCCACTTCGCCGCCTTTCTCTACCTCAGCCTCGTATTCGCCAGCCTCTTCGGCTTCGATTTCAACGGCAGTGCCGTTGCCGCCATGCTCGAATTCGATTTCCGAACCCATTGTCCAGCCTTTGCCAAAGTCGTAGCCCAGGTTGATGACGACGTGCGGCAGGTCGAAGCGTCCGTGACTCGGGTCGTTCTTGTATTTTTCGGGCAGCTTGTAGCGGTTGAAGCTCTGGCTGTAGAAGTTTCTCGTCATTACCGCCTCGCCATAGCCGCCGATGCGTAGCCGCGAAGTGTTGTTATCGTCGTTTCCGGCATCTTGGGCCACGGCACATAGACACGTGGAGATGGCCAAGACAGCCGTAAGTACAAAATTTTTACCCATAATAGTTAAGTCTGCCTTTATTTTTCGTGTGCAAAGGTAGGCTTTTCTATATATGCGTGCAATACCTTAAAATGATGAAAATGTAAAGTATTTTCTTTTGCGGCTATCGTAAGACATGCTGTCTGAAATAGTCGAAGCTGGCAGTGCCGTCGGCACCATAGCAGAAGACACCTACGCGCAGGCCTTTCCAATAGCCGGAGCGCATGGCGAAAGCCTCACCGGCAGCAGCCCATTTCCGGCCGTCGGTGCTGTAGTAGAACTGGTGGCTGTTCTGGCTGTTGTCGTTGCTGACGCGCAGGTAGAGCTTTCTGAATTTTCCCTGTCTGATGATGACGTGCTTGCCGCTGGCTTCCGTGAAAATGCCCTGCGGACAGATGCCGATGGCGCAAAACTGCTTGCCGGAGCAGAACAGGCCGGCATAATAGTCGCTGCCGCTGGTGCTGATGAGCGTGGTGCTTTCGCTCTTGAAGCCCACGACTTTCTGTGTGAGCATGTTGCGGCACTGCTTCAGACTGTCGGCAGGCTGCGCATGCAGGGTGAGCCATCCGCTGCGCTCGTTGAGGCTCCAGCGGCTGTCGTCGGGGTTGTGGTTCCACTGCCAGTGCAGGCCGAGGGTGCTGTTGAATTCGTCGGTGGTCTGGAGGGTTGTTTTTGGGAGGGTGGGGGGAGTAGGGATGATGGGGTTATTGGGGCTAATGGGGCTGATGGGGTTATTGGGGGTGATGTGGACGCTGGGCTTCTGCCACACGTAGACGGGTTCGCCGATGCCGTTGCCGTCGATGTCCACTCCGATGAGCGGCCATCCGTCCTGCCAGCGTACTGGCTGCAGGTGGACGACGCGTCCCAGCACAGGCGTCTCTTGGAAGTGATAGAACCACCATTCGCCGTCGGGCGTGTCGACGAGAGCGCCCTGATGAGGCCCGTTGACGGCAGTGCAGCCCTGTTCAAGCACTACACGCTTCTCGTATGGCCCATAGATGTTGCGCGCACGCAGTACCGTCTGCCAGCCTTGACCGACACCGCCTTCGGGAATTACCAGATAGTACCAGCCGTCGCGCTTCATGAACTTCGTACCTTCGGCCACAGGCCCGGTATAGACGGTGACGCCGTCGTCGAGCAGCTGGCGGCCGTCTGGCGACATGCGGTGCACGATGATGGGGCCTGCACGGTGGCGGCTGCGTCCGAGATAGGCTTGTCCGTCGCTGTCCCAGAACGGGCAGGGGTCTTCCCATTTTCTGACGCGTTGCACGAGATGCAGCGGCGACCACGGTCCGCGTGCGTCGGCAGCCGTAGACACGTAAAGGCCTTCGTCGGGCGTGCAGAAGAATACGTAGAAGAGTCCGTCGTGGTAGCGGATGGAGGGAGCCCATGAGCCTCCGGCATAGTGCTGGTTGCTGTCCCATCCCGGCTCGTCGATGCGTGAGTAAATCTGGCTGGCGTAGCGCCAGTTGACCATGTCGTCAGACTCCAGCACCTGCATGCCCATGAAGTGGAAGTCGCTGGCCACCATGTAGTATCGGCTTCCCACGCGGATGACGTCGGGGTCGGAGAAGTCGGCACACAGCACCGGGTTGATGTACGTGCCATTGCCCTGGTCGCCCCATGCAAGCGGCTGTGCCGCAAGCGGCATGGTGGCAGGCCCGAAGAGGCTGGCGATGGCGATGAGCAGGGTGGGGAGGGTGAGCTTCATAGTGGTGGCAGTCTTTTCATTCAGCATCTTCTTTTACGAACTCCGGGCGTGCGTCAGGCTCGGCGGTGCAGATTTCGACATTGTCGAAATGCACCCTTCGTGCGTGGCGGACGAAGAAAGCCTTTGCCGGCAGCGGTCCCCACATGGTGGCCTCAGGATATTCTGCGGCCTTTTCGTCTTTCAGCGCAGTGCTGATAGCCTTCAGTGCGCTGGCCTTGATGCCGCCGCTGTGGCAGATGCTGACATTGCTGATGTGTACGTCCTCGACAGGGTGTCCGGCGAGTCCGGTGATGCTGCATCCGTAGTTGCCGGCGTCTCTTACGCGTACATTATTTATATATATACCGCGCATGCTGCCGATGGTCTCAATGCTGTCAGGCTTCTGGCTCCGCGTAGCGCCCTCGTTGCCTCCGCTGACGCTCTGCGCCACGAAGGCGTCGGCTCTGCCCTGGCTGAACTGCCATCCGCGCCCACGGTGAGCCAGACGCACGAAGATAGGCGACTCAGTGCCGGTGACGGTAAGCCCGTCGACGGAAACATTCTCCATCACTCCGCCGTCGACTATCTCCAGCGACAGTGCCGACGTGCCGATGGGCTTGCCGAAGAAGAGGCTCGACTGGTCGTGGCTGGGCTTGACGGTGATGCCGCTGACGGAGATGTTGCGGAAGCCGCCGTTGGTCTCGGTGCCAAGCTTGACGGCATTGCAGTGGCTTGACACTATGCAGTTCCGGATGGTGATATCCTCGCAGAGCCGCGGCGACGTAGACTTCAGCGTAATGCCGTCGTCGTCGCTGTCGGCCATGATGTCGGAGACTATCACGTCGTGGCAGCCGTCAAGGTCCAGAGCGTCGTTGTTGTAGTTGTTGCGGTTGAAGACCCTGATGCCGCTGATGCGCAGTCGGTCGCAGGCCAGATAGTGCTGCATCCAGCAGCCGCTGTTGCGCAGTGTGATGTCCTTGACGGTGATGTTGCGGCTCTGCACGAAGCGCAGCAGGTGAGGGCGCATGATGCCCTCGTCGTTCCACGACAGCTTGGGGAACACGCGTCCCTGTCCGTCGATGGTGCCGAAGCCGTCGATGACGACATTCTCCACGGAGTCGGCATAGACCAGCTGGATGGTCGGCGTGTGTGTGCGCAGCGACTTGTATGACGACTGCACCGGGCGGTAGTCGCCGAGCCTTGTCGAACCATAGAGCGTGGCGCCCAGCTCGAGGTGCAGGTTGACGTTGCTTTTGAGAATGACGGTGCCGGTCTTGTACTGTCCGGCAGGCACAACCACGCGTCCTCCGCCGTCGGCAGAGCAACGGTCGATGCACTGCTGCAGTGCGGCGGTACACAGCACCGTGGTGTCGCTCTTGGCACCGTAGTCGGTGATTACGTAGTCGCGGGCGGTGAGACTTGATGACGTCAAGAATAGCAGACAGCCCACAACTATTGAGCTGCGGCTGTGGGTAGCGCTGCTTTGCAGCGGCATGCGCAGCATGGGGAGGTGGAATTTCGTCATGTTCTTATTTCTTAACCTTCGTAGCTCTGATGAAGTAGGCGATGAGCAGCACGTAGGCCGCCAGCGACAGCCACTCCGAGAGAGGGTTCTGCCACCAGGCGTCGTAGTCGAACTGTATGCCTCCGAAGCGCAGCAGTGCGCTCAGCACACCCATCAGCGCACCGCCGGCAATGAAGCCAGAGGCCAGCAGGTTGCCCTTCTCGCCGCGTGCCTTGTTGACGGCCTCGTCCTTCGACCGCGTGGTGACATACCAGTTGACGGCACCGCCGACAATCAGCGGCACGTTCAGCTCCATGGGTATGAACATGCCCAGTGCAAAGGCCAGTGCAGGCACCTTGCAGAGCGTCAGCACAATGGCAATGGCGGCTCCCAGCGCGTAGAGCGGCCACGGGGCGCCCACGCCGTTCATCAGCGGGTCGATGACGGCAGCCATGGCGTTGGCCTGCGGTGCTGCCAGAGTGCCGGAAGCGAAGCCGTAGGTCTCGTTGAGCAGCATCATCACGCCGCCCACGGTGGCTGCCGACACCAGAGTGCCGAGGAACTTCCACGTCTGCTGCTTGCGCGGCACGACGTCCGTCCAGTAGCCAATCTTAAGGTCGGTGATGAACGAGCCAGCCATCGACAGGGCCGTGCATACCACGCCGCCCATGATGAGTGCTGCCACCATGCCGCCAGTGCCTTTCAGCCCTACGCCCACCATTACCACGGAGGCCAGGATGAGCGTCATCAGCGTCATTCCGCTGACGGGGTTGGAGCCAACGATGGCAATGGCGTTGGCAGCTACGGTGGTGAAGAGGAAGGCAATGACGGCCGTCAGCACTATTGCCACAAGGGCAAACAGCAGGTTGCCGTCCATGACGCCAAACCAGAAGAAGAGGAATGTCAGCACCAGCGTGACGGCGGAGGCAACGGCAATGAACTTGAAGGGCAGGTCGGTGGCCGTCCCCTGCTCGCTGCTGCCAGCCCCTGCCTTTGACGCCAGCCCTACGGCACTCCTGATGACCGGCCACGACTTGACGATGCCGATGATGCCGGCCATGGCTATTGCGCCGATGCCTATAGACTTGCCGTAGCTGGTGAATATCAGCTCCGGCGACATCTGGCCCACGGCCGTCGTGATGGCAGGGGTCCACTGGTTCAGCACGGTGTCGGGGAACAACAGTGCCATTGCCGGCACGACGAGCCACCACACGAACAGCGAGCCCAGCGTGATGATGAGCGCATAGCGGAAGCCGATGATGTAGCCCAGGCCCAGCACGGCGGCACCGGTGTTGTTCTTGAAGACGAGCTTGGCCTTCTCGGCAACGTCGTCGCCAAAGGGCAGCATGCGCGAAGTGACATTCTCGTTCCACCATCCGAAGGTGGCCACGATGAAGTCGTAGAGACCGCCTATGAGTCCGGCAAACAGCAGCGGCTTTGCCTGGCTGCTGCCTTCGCCGCCGCTCTTCAGCACCTGCGTCGTGGCAGTGGCCTCAGGAAAAGGGAACTGCTCCTGAGGGGCTTCCACGAAGTAGCGGCGGAAAGGTATGAGAAACAGAATGCCCAGCACGCCGCCCAGCAGAGAGGCAATGAAAATGCTCAGGAAGTCGGCCGACATCTCTGGATACTTGGCCTGCAGGATGTATATGGCCGGCAAAGTAAAGATGGCTCCTGCCACCACAGCCCCCGAGCAGGCGCCGATGGACTGGATGATTACGTTCTCGCGCAGGGCATTGCTGCGCTTGGCGGCAGCACTCACGCCCACGGCAATGATGGCAATGGGGATGGCAGCCTCGAACACCTGGCCGACCTTCAGGCCCAGATAGGCTGCAGCCGCTGAGAACAGCACAGCCATCAGCACGCCCCACGTCACCGACCATGCGTTGACCTCGGAGCGCGGCGAAAGATTGTTTTTCTGTTTCATGTTTATATTGTTAAAGTCTTTGTCCTGTGAAACTCTGCAGAAGTGCATTGCCTGACAGCACCGGCGTGCTGCCTTGATGGTACACGGCGTTGCAAAAGTAAGCAAAATAGAACAATTTCATAGCACTTTGTGTGTTTTTTTTCTGGCTGCGGAATTATCTCTGCGAGTTACGGAATTATCTCTGCATGTTACGAAATTATCTCTGCATGTTACGAAATTATCTCCGTAAGATAATTTTTTATCTCTGCATGTTACAAAATTATCTCAATCTTTTGTGTTGCTTTTGTTTTTTCGTACTTTTGCACCCAAAATAAGAAACCAACAAAAATTATTTAGACATGAAAGTAGCAATAGTAGGCGCTTCAGGCGCTGTAGGTCAGGAGTTCCTGAGAATTCTTGACGAGAGAAATTTCCCGATGGACGAACTTGTGCTGTTTGGCTCTGAACGGTCGGCAGGCACTAAATATACTTTCCGCGGCAAGGAACTGACCGTCAAGCTCCTGCAGCATAACGACGACTTCAAGGACATCGACATTGCCTTCACGTCGGCAGGTGCCGGCACTTCTAAGGAGTTTGCCGAGGACATCACCAAATACGGATGTGTGATGATCGACAACTCCAGTGCCTTCCGCATGGACGACGACGTACCCCTTGTGGTGCCTGAGTGCAACGCTGCCGACGCCCTGGTGCGTCCGCGCGGCATCATTGCCAATCCTAACTGCACGACAATCATGATGGTTGTTGTGCTGCAGCCGCTGGAGCAGCTGTCGCACATCAAGCGCATCCACGTGTCGTCATACCAGAGCGCTTCCGGCGCCGGCGCAGCAGCCATGGCCGAACTGCAGCAGCAGTACAAGGAGATGGTTGAAGAGGGCGAGGTGAAGACGGTTAAGAAGTTCCCCCACCAGCTGGCCTACAACGTCATTCCTCAGATTGACGTCTTCCAGCCCAACGGATATACCAAGGAGGAAATGAAGATGTACAACGAGACGCGCAAGATTATGCATACCGACGCCCGCTGCTCGGCAATGTGTGTCCGCGTAAGCTCGCTGCGCAGCCACTCTGAGTCGGTGTGGATTGAGACAGAGCGTCCGCTGACTGTCGAGGAGGCACAGAAGGCCATTGCCGCAGCTCCCGGCTGCACGCTCGTCGACGATCCTGCCAACCTGGTATATCCCATGCCTCTGGAGACAGCTGGTAAGGACGATGTCTACGTAGGCCGTGTGCGTAAGGACTTGGCCGACGACAACGGACTGACCTTCTGGCTTTCTGGCGACCAGATAAGAAAGGGCGCTGCCCTGAACGCCGTGCAGATTGGCGAGTATCTGATAAAGGTGGGCAACGTGAAATAAAGACAGAAACAGAAAATAAAAATATTGATGAAGTCAACAACCTTTTCCAAAATCATCTTTTCCACCTTCCTGGTGATGTTTGCCCTTGCTGCCACTGACGCCAATGCCCAGAAGCGCAGCAAGAAGGCAGCAAAGCCTGCAGCGCAGGCGGCCGTCGCCGAAACCGTTGCAGTGCCGGACACGGCCGCGGTGGTGAAAGACTACATCGACTCGATAGCCGTGCTTAAGGCACGCCTGGATGCTGCCATGCGCGAGAACGACTCGCTGCGCAGCGAGTCGACCGACGGGCGCATGCTGAGGCTCTTTGCTCCCACGACGTTCTATCACAACGGCGTGCAGCGGACTCTCTCGTTTGCTCCGCAGACGGGCGACGACGTTACCGACGCTGTCGACAATGCGCTGATGTCGCTCTACATGCGCCGCCCTGATCTGGTGAAGAACACCGAGAGCCAGCTGCAGGCCGTAGGCACTCTCCGAGAGGATGTCAACCAGGAGCTGACGCAGGAGGTGGACCTCATGGACCACGCTGCCCCAGTGCCGGAGGAGACTGAGATTGCGCCTGTGGGACTGGTGGTTGAGAAGCCGAACTTCTGGAAATTCAAGGGCGACGGATATTTGCAGTTCCTGCAGAACTATTTCTCCGACAACTGGCACAAGGGCGGCGAGAGCAATTACTCGGCACTTGGCGTGGTAACGCTGGAACTGAACTACAACGACAAGGAGAAGCTGAAGTTCGACAACAAGCTGGAGATGAAGCTCGGCTTCCAGACATCGCGCTCGGACACGGTGCATAAGTTCAAGCCCAACAACGACCTCATCCGTCTTACCAGCAAGCTGGGCCTGCAGGCTCACAAGCAGTGGTACTACACCCTGCAGCTGCTGGCAGAGACACAGTTCACGAGGGGCTTGAAGGCCAACAATCCGAACACGTTCTCCGACTTCATGTCGCCGTTCACGCTTACCGTCGGTCTCGGTATGGACTACAAGGTGGAATGGCTGAACAAGAAGCTCACCGGCACCATAAACATGTCGCCGCTGGCGGTCAACTACCGCTACGTTGACCGCAGGAACCTTGCAAAAGGCTTTGGCGTGAAGACCGACAAGCACGAACACTCGCTGACTGACTTCGGTTCGCAGCTGACAGCTTCGCTGCAGTGGGTGCTTACCGACCAGGTGACGTGGAAGACACGACTCTACGGATACACGTCTTACCACCGCGCGCTGATAGAATGGGAAAACCAGATACAATTAAAGGTCAGCAGATACATTTCTGCCAACCTCTTCCTCTATCCGCGCTTCGACGACACCGGCAAGCGCGACGACAACATAGGCTTCTGGCAATTCCAGGAATACAGCTCGATAGGACTGAACTACTCGTTCTAAGCGAACGCAAAATAAGGGTAAAAAGAAAAAGGATGAAGAGTCGCGACTCTTCATCCTTTGCTTTTCTGCTTTCCCATCAGCTCATTTTGCCTCCGTCATGTCACCCTCAATGTAGAGGCGTGAGATTTCGACGGTGCCGTTGGAGCGTACGGTGATGTTCTTCTTGAAGTGGCCAGGCACTTTGCCTACGCCGTTGTAGGTAACCTTTATTTCTCCGCTCTCGCCGGGCTGTATCGGAGTCTTGGTGTATTCAGGAACCGTGCATCCGCAAGAGGCAAGGGCCTGATTGATTACCAGCGGCTCGTTGCCGACATTGGTGAACTTGAAGGTGCAGCTCACCTTCGGGTCGTTCTCAGAAAAGGTGCCGAAATTGTGGCTGGTCTTCTCGAATTTTATCTGAGCCTGTGCCATGGCCATCGTCACTGAGCCAAGCAGCACAAACATTGTTATGATTTTCTTCATAATGCTTTCTTTTGGTTAATAATCGGTGCAAAAATATATTATTTAGACAGAAAACTTGCCATGAGGAATAATTTTTTGCCTATGCTTTAACCTCCTTTAACTGCATTTAAGATGCTTTCTACTTTTTGCGCACAGGGTCGCACGTAAGCCCACAGCCCAGCTTCTTGAAGATTTTGCGGTCTACCTCGGAGAGCATCACCGTTGAGTGTACCTGGCAGTCGCGCAGGCGCGGCAGCTGCTCCAGTGCGTGGCGGCAGCGCTCGTCGCTTTCCGACAGCACGCTCAGCGCTACCAGCACTTCGTCGGTGTGCAGGCGCGGGTTCTTGGCTCCGAGATATTCGGTCTTGGTCTTCTGCACAGGCTCTATGAGACTCTGAGGAATGAGCTTGGCGTCGTGGTCGATGCCGGCCAGATGTTTCGTGGCGTTGAGCAGCAGTGCTGCCGAGCAGCCCAGCAGTGGCGACGACTTGGCGGTGATGATGGTGCCGTCCTCCAGCTCGATGGCCGATGCCGTGTGTCCGCTAAGTTCCTGCTTGGCCTGTGCAGCCACGGTGACGCGGCGGTAGGCTGTGGTGATTTTAGCCTGGTTGAAGAGCATCTGTATCTTATGCACCTCAGCCTCGTTGTCGTAACCGTCGGCCATCTTGTTGGTGGCGTCGTAGTAGCGGCGGATGATTTCCTCGCGGCTGGCATTGCAGCACACCTCGTCGTCAGAAATGCAGAAGCCAACCATGTTGACGCCCATGTCTGTCGGCGACTTGTATGGATTTTCGCCGTAGATGCCCTCGAACAAGGCATTCAGCACGGGGAATATCTCGATGTCGCGGTTGTAGTTGACGGCTATCTTGTCGTATGCCTCAAGGTGGAACGGGTCTATCATGTTCACGTCGTTCAGGTCGGCGGTGGCAGCCTCGTATGCAATGTTGACGGGATGCTTCAGCGGAAGGCTCCACACGGGGAACGTCTCGAACTTCGCGTATCCGGCGCGTATGCCGCGCTTGTTCTCATTGTACAACTGCGACAGGCATACGGCCATCTTGCCGCTGCCGGGGCCGGGAGCCGTCACGATGACCAGCTCGCGCGATGTCTCTACGTAGTCGTTCTTGCCGAAACCCTCGTCGGAGGCTATCAGCTCCACGTTGTGCGGATAGCCGTCGATAAGATAGTGTACGTATGACTTTATGCCCATGCGCTCAAGGCGGTGGCGGAACTGGTCGGCGGCGTGCTGCCCGTTGTAGTGCGTGATGACCACTGAGCCGACCATGAAGTCGCGGCTCTGGAATTCGTCGCGCAGGCGCAGCACGTCCTCGTCGTAGGTGATGCCAAGGTCGGCGCGCACCTTGTTCTTCTCAATGTCTTCTGCAGAAACTACGATGACTATCTCCAACTGGTCGCGCAACTGGGCGAACATGCGTAGCTTTGAGTCTGGCTTGAAGCCGGGCAGCACGCGCGATGCATGGTGATCGTCGAACAATTTGCCACCTAACTCAAGGTACAGCTTGCCATCGAACTTGGCTATACGCTCACGTATATGCTCCGACTGTACCTTCAGATATTTGTCGTTATCAAAACCAATCTTCATATTATGTGTATAATATTTGGCTGCAAAGTTACTAAAAAACGAGAGCAGAACAAAAAGAAAGTTTTCTTTTTTTCTGCCGAGTGCCAGTAACTTCGCGAATTCATTCGCAGAGTTACGAAAAAAATGAAAAATATGAAGTCTGAAAAATAAATTATTTCTTACCTTTGCAAACAAAGTGAGAAAATGATAGCGAAATCAAAAAGGACCAACCATAAACCATAACCGAGACCATAACCATTGAGCGTAAATATAATAAGGTGTAATGCGGCAGGCCGGCGGCAAATGGGAAGTTCAACATAATAAATGAATAGAATGATGAGAACGACGATTTCAACCATTGCAATGCTGTTCATGCTCTGTCTTACTACAATGGGGCAGACCCATCAGGCTGATGTGGCAAAAATCCGCAAGGCCTATGCTGCGGCAAAGGCTGATGCCGACAAGGCGCTGAAGGGAACAGACCCGGGTATTGGCTACATGGTGATGACGAACACGCACGTGGCACCCGCCATCGGTCCGCAGAAGGAGACGCTGCAGTATTTTTACCGCTGCAAGTATGACGAGACGGTTGGCATGTACTATTACAAGCCCTTCCTCATCACTCGCAAGTATAACGTCGCCGCACGGGACTTCTACGAAGAGTTTCTCTACATCGACTCTGACGAGGGTCTGAACTTCTTCTTCATGAAGAACGGTGAAAACGAAACGCGCTACTACTATTGGGGATGGAACGGCGGTGGCTCGCACGAGGTTGTCAAAGGTGAGCCACTGATGGACAATGTTTTTGCACTACGTCTGGCAACAGACCTGAACGAGGCTTTCACACGACTGATGAACCGCGACTATTAAAGAGTTGGAGACAATAATTAATATCAATAAGAACACTATGGCATTTGGAAATTTTATTAACAGCCTGAAGGGAATCTTCACGGAAGGTCCTCTTAAAGATTTGACAGAGGAAATGTCCCAGTCGCAAAACGAGAAGCAGTCACAGTTGCAGCCCGGGAAACTGTCAGCAGAGCAGGTTGTCATTACCGACGCATTCCGCAAGACGTTCAACGTCAATTCGCCCGTAAGGGAGAACATGCACAACAGTTTTATGTTCTCCATGCTGGTCATGGCATCGCACATCGTGATAGCCGACGGCAAGGTAGAGCCTGAAGAGTACCAGTTCCTGGGCCAGTTCCTACGCGACAACTTCGGCGAGGAGACTGAAACCGAAGGCATGGAGGTTATGCGCAAGCTCATTGCAAAGCGCGAGGAACTGGAGGCTCGCAAGCCAATGGCCTTCATACAGATCATCGGTGACTGCGGCAGCCAGATCAGCCGCACGCTGAGCGAAGACCTGCGCTACCAGATGCTGTCGATGCTGGCACGCATCGTCAAGTCGGACAAAAACATCACTGACACAGAGATTGAAGCCCTGCGCGACGTCGCCGTCTACATCGGCATGAAAACCGATGATGCCGATGCGCTGATGAAAGAATAGTAAAAGATTATGAAGAGACTAATGATTTTCGCCGCTGCTGCATTCTTTTTTGCTGCCTGCGGCAACAAGACTAATGGTGGGGCAGACGGCGCCGACTCGCTGAGTAATGACACCATCAACAAGGCAGAAGCCCTGGGCGCTCAGGCCGACGGCGTAGAGGCTGCTCCGGCCGACCTTTGGACAGAGGATGCCGTCAAGCTGCATGTACGGCAGATGTACGACCGCCTGAACGAGTTGGTCAACACCGCCAGTTTCAACCTCAACCAGATGGATGAGGAATTCTGCACCGGCTACTACCTCAGCGTTAAGCACAATATTGCCCTCCACGATGCCAATGCCAAGGGCGACATGCGTTTCTATGGCGACGAGGGCGGCTACCGCTGGTGGGTAGGCGTGGGTGCTCCCTTGAAGATTGCGTCGCTTGAGGCCGAACTGTTGACTGGCAATCAGGCCCGTGCCGTCGTCAGTTTCAAGATAGACCCGAAATTCATTGACGAACAGAAAGGCCATGACACCATGACGCTGGAACTCTGGATGGAGAACGGTCGCTGGCGTGTGAACAACTTCTTCGTTCCCGAGACTTTCGGTGACTGCGGCTATCTGGGCATGATGGAAGCTTACTCTCGCGAACACAATATTCCATTGGAGAGTGATGATGAACCAACCGAAGGCGCGCCAGTATGAAGCAGCTTGCTTTTGCAATCGTCCTGATGCTCACGGCATGCGGCTATAAAACGGTCAAAGCCGGCACTGATGCAGACTCGCTGACGGCCGACTCAATTATCAACGCAGGCATCGACAAGCATTCAGAGACTTATATCCGCCAGCGGCTTGACACTATTTATAGCGACATCATGCGGCGGGTGACTGGCGAGACAGATGATATTCATCCGTATATGGGGGATGGCTTCAATCCTGACAGTGTCTATTGCTCGTCGCGCTATTACAGTCTGATGAGACAGGCCGTTGACTTCGCCGACGAGATGGGTGACATCGTGTTTGACTACGACCATTGGGTATGTGGGCAGGACTTCTCAGAAAACTGGAACTACCAGATTCAAAAGGTGCATCATATCACCGACTCTACGGCTTTGGCTGACATTACTGTCATCAACTTCGGCAGAAAGAACGAAGTGGCTCTCTCTCTCATCTTCGAGCGTGGCGACTGGTATGTCAATGATTTCGGCCCAGAGAATTCTGAAGGCTCCGACAAGGCATATTTCCGCCGCATTATCAGCGACGGCCTCATGGCTCGCAAGAAGGCTGAGGCACTTGTTGGAGAGTGGGGCTGGATTGGCGATGACGGTCCAGAATTGATACTTAATCTGAAGATGACCGACCACGGGCTGAAGGCTGGTCAGTGCGACGTCTACCGCATGTACGGCTTCGACAACACGACGGTTACTTTCAATGGCGAATATCTGTCTGTGTCGGAATCGGAGTACGATGAAAATGCGAAGAAAACCGTCAGGGACTTTAGTCTTTACGTTCATCTGAACAAAAACGGTGAGCTTGCAGGCACCTGCCATATTGTCCACCAGCTTGCCAGTGAAGAGTACGACGGTCCCATCACTCTCCGCAAAGGTTATTTCAAATATCGTAATTAAGATACAGTGTAGTAGCTGATGAATAATGAATACCATGAGATGAACAATGCATACCATGAGATGAACAATGCATAACATGACGAAACTCATGCTTGTGGCCGTCTGCGCAATGGCAGTGATGGTTAGCTGTAAGAACAAAGGAACGGCAAATGCCGGCGGCGGCAAGGATTCGTCGGGAACTGTCCTCGACAGCATCATTGAGGAGAACGACACCACGCCGATGCCGATGTTTCTGATGGGTGAAGACGGCCGCTATGCACTGATGCTCTATTGGTCGCATTTTGAAGAACCAAAGAAGAGCAAGGAATATCCAGAATACTTCGAGGAGGAACATCGCAGTTGGGTTCTGCAGGAGATGTTCCGCCGCAACAAGGCGCTATATACCAATATGCTCACGGACGGCAAGTTCGTCAAAATAAAGTTTATTGACGAGGTTCTGAAGGATCCCGATGGCGGCACTCCCAGCATCGGCATAATCCATGGCTGCCGTGAGATTCCGTCGCTCTGCGCCCGTTTCGATTTCGCCACCCCCAAGGATAAGAAGAAGGGCGACGGCAATGAGTGGGGGACTGTCATTGTCACCGACGGCTATCTTAAGACGCGCAAGTTTTTGCCTATCACGGTTTTTGAGGATACTTATTATAGCGAGGCAAAGCCACTGCCCGCCTCTGTCGTCATGCAATTAGAGAAGGTGTATGGCATGAAGGCTTCCCGTTCGGTTCTGATGGGTACGTTCGGCGATGACTATACCTACGGCTCCCTGCAGTTCAAAGGCGAATTTAAAAATGGCCCGAAAGAAGGATACGATGAGGAGCGAAAGTGCGCACTGGCCCTCGATGTACTCGTCAAGGGTGATAAGGTCTATGTCAATGAGCAGTATGGCTCTATGTATTCTGAGACGGACTACAGCTGGAATGTTGATGACGAAGGACAGTATGCCGGCTGCTGTCCATTGGCGGCTTTCGAGGGTCCCAAAGGGCTGGAGCTTTGCTATTATCGCGGTGCGCCGGAAAGCCAAACGGTAGGTATGTTCTACTTGCGCGAAGGCAAGCTCATCGAACAGGAGTATGCAGGTTATTACAACAGTATCGATGAGCAGATACCCGTTTGGAAGAAAGATTTCGAGACGATGGAAAAGATGTATCATGCCGACGAGTCTGGCGACGACGATGTGACGCTGGTCAAGTGGGCGCACCCCTTCATCAACTCCGGCAACGAGTGGATATGGCTTCGCGACAAGGACGACAAGAACGGTGCCTTCTTCATTCGTGAGGATGGCAAGCTGACGCTCGTAGCCATCGAAAATCCCCGTCTGAACCCTCTGACATGTGAGAAGAACGGCATCAGCTATCTCAAGCTGTCTGGGCCTGCCGGTGGGCCGTCTTGGTATGAGGAGATTTATGCCTACAAAAGCGGCAAGCGCCTCTGGCGTCTCAATGTGCTAAAGGTCTATGGCGAGATAGACGACGCCTACCTGAACGAAAAGAGCATCACCAAGGAACAGGCACAGGCCTATCTCGACCAGATTCCCCAGGGAGAGAAAATCATCGCATCTTTCACTGACATCAAGTAACTCTTGCTGACATCAAGAAAACTCCCTCTGACATTAATTAACGAATATAAACCGCAAACATGTTATTTATGAAGAAACTGTTGTTTGTAATTGCACTATGCCTGTCGGCTCTCTCTGGTTTACAGGCTCAGACCGTCCATCGCTATGATGCCAAGCTTGACGGGCGCATTCCTGTCACCATCGCGCTGCAGCAGACCAATGGGTCTGTCGTTGCAGGCTATATCTATTATCCGCGTGCCAAGACCCCGGCTCCCATAATGGTCATTGGCAGCGTGATGCAATACCCCGACAACGAAGCCAGTTATTTCCTCAGCGAATACCAGAGCGACGGCAGTATCACCGGTACGATATCTATACAGCTCGAGAAAGGCAAGTTGCATGGCACTTGGACAAATCCCAAGACGCAGAAGACGATGGCGTTGGCAGGTGTCAGCGTCAGCCGACAGACGCCGGAATGGTTCACCGAGTCGCTGCTTGTCCCTGAGGATGCCAGCAACATTGGACGTGAATACAGCTATGAGCAGTGGTCGCCGAAATACAATGAAAACATGGGCGGCACCATTAGCTTCCGTGCTGCAGGCAAGAACAAGGTGCATTTCGAGTGCATGAATGCCTTCAACAATATCGCAGAGGGCAGCAGCGAGGAAGGACGTCCCGCTGTACTCGACGGCAACGTGTTTGAATACTATGAGGTCAACGAGTGCCACTATGCTTTCCGTGCAACCTTCTTCCGTCGCTTCGTGGTGCTTGAAAGCATCAGCGGCGGAGAGTCAACCAGATGTTTTGGCATGAATGCCTCTTTCGATGGAGTGTATGTAAAAGTTAAGCAGTAAGCAACGACAACGAGCATATATTATGAAGAAACTGATTATTGCAATGGTCCTGATGCTTCCCATGGTTGCTCAGGGCGCATCCATCCAGACCATAGAGGCCGGATGGACTACAAAAGTGATTACCCACGTGCCGTCTGGCAGCCTTGGGGCCATGCTACAGCGGTTCAACGAGACCTGGCCCACCACATCGGTCGGCGAAGCCTGCCAAGCTATCAAGACCGGCTACAGCAACCAAGACCCTGAGGTTGGCCGCATTGTTGTCAACGACTCTAAAAACGGATATATAAAAGTCTTCGACGAATCAGCCAGCAGTAGCAACCAGTATATGTCTGCCTGCGTGTGGAACCGCTCCAACAAGCACCGTCTGCTGGCTGTCGTCATCGGCCATCCCGCAGTGTCCAACAAGGAAGTCATTTGCTTCTACGACTACGACCCACAGCAGCATACGCTCACCCCTGCGTCTGCCATCCTGAGCCGTTGGCAGCCGAGGTTCCAGAATGCCCACATCTCCTATCTGTTGCCTCGTGTCGGCAAAGAATTACTCATCTCTGAGGAGCAGGGCTACGACCAGCTCTGCTGCCATCACTTCAAGTGGAATGGCATGATGCCTGTTTTCGACTTTACCGATCCTGCTACGGGTTCAAAGTTGCAGACGTCGTTCCCCGGTGGCTTGGACGACGACGGGCGCGGCCTGGAGGAAACGGAGCCTTACGGCCCCACGGTCACGTTTGACGGCGAGGAGTACGTCCGTGTCCATACCGCCGAGCAGTTCCTGAACGCCTTGAAGTCGAATGCCATGATACTGGTGGCCAAGAACACGGAGATTAACCTGACGCCACTGTTGAACGACGCCTCACAATTCCGCACCCTCTACCGGCAGTGGCGCCCCGAGGGGTCCACCGAGGTGGGCAACAGGGAAGCCATCATTAGCGAAGAGGTTAACGACGGCCGCCAGCTGACCATCTGCAACCATAAGCAGATGACGATTTGCGGCGAGGGCAACTCGCGGCTGGTTGTCGAGCCTCGCTATGCCTTCTGCCTGAACTTCAAGGACTGTGAGCAGATAGAAATTCACAATCTGACCATCGGCCACACCACGGGCGGCTACTGCCAGGGCGGTGTCATCGGTGTGCAGGGCGGATGGCGCATCAGCCTGCACAACTGCGACCTTTACGGATGCGGCACTTACGGACTGGAGCTGAACAATACGCGCGACTTCTCCATGTACCGTTCCGTCATCCACGACTGCACATACGGCATCATGACGCTCAGCAATGTTGAGTTTGCAAAGTTCGAGTTCTGCGATTTCCGTAACAACCGCGAGTTCACGCTCGTCGATAGCCGTGGCTCTAATGCCCAGTTCAACGAGTGCCGCTTCTATGCCAACGATGCCAATGCGCAGCTGTTCGGTTTCGACCGTGAGTTCTACATGCAGGGCTGTGTTGTCTGCCATCCCACGGAGAAGCTTGGCACCATCAATCTTGCAGACCAGTCTGGCGCCAAGAACTGGTTCGACCCCAATCCGCTGAATTCCGGTTTGCTGCCGCGTGCCGTCGGTGCCGACCAGCAGAAATAAACATTATCACACAATAAAACAACAAGACATTATGGCTTACACAGAGACAACAACTACAGGTTATGGAACGCGCGTCGGACGCTCGTTCAGGAGTATCGGCAGTGGATTTCTGCTGTTTATTGCCGCCACGGCTCTGCTTTGGTGGAACGAAGGCCGTGCCGTGAAGACAGAGAAAATGCTTGACGAGGCAGGCAGCGCATACGTTGAAATGGAAAACCCCAACAAGAAGGATGCCTCGTTAGAGGGAGAGCTGATCTGCGGAACGGCAATGGCAACGACAGAGGATTCGCTCAGCGACGCGCAGTTCGGCATCGGTGCAAAGGCCATTTCTCTCCGCCGTACCGTTGAGTACTACCAGTGGGTAGAGCATTCCCAGGAGCAGAAGGAAGACAAGTTTGGCGGCAAGGAGGTGACCACTACCACTTATACCTACACCAAGGAGTGGGTGAGCAGTCCGGTAGAGTCGAGCAATTTCAAGGATCAGGCTTATCAGAACAAGAACATGGTGCTGACCACCATAGAGAATTCAGAGCAGTGGGCAGAGAACGTGTCGTTTGGCGCCTATCAGCTCACGGAGAGCCTTATTCACCGCATTTCCTCGCGTGAAGGCATGGACCTGACGCTCGCTGAGGACCTGCTGAGGCAGTTCGACAAGAACGCCCAGACAGCATACGAACGTTTCTACGGCGTACAGAAGTCAGCTCAGCCGGCTCCACAGCAGCCTGCAGAGGCTCCTGCCATCCCTGATTCTGTCAGGGCTTTGCTGTCCGACTCTGCCAAGGCTGTCCTCGACTCGCTGCAGGCTGTCAACGACAGCATTCGTAAGGCTATGGAAAATGCTGAGAACAAGAAAGACCTGGAGTATGTGCATGTGGCCAACAATATTCTCTATTTCGGCCGCGTGCCAGGCGCTCCGGAGGTTGGCGACGTGCGCGTAATCTTTGATAAAGTGGTTCCTGCCAAGGTAACGGTGATGGCCGTCGTCGACGGCGACTCCTTCAAGCCCTACAAGGCCAAGAACGGCAAGCGCTTCCAGACCCTCGTGATGGGCAAGAGGAGCGGCGACGAGATTATCGATGCCGAGAAATCAGTCAATGGCATGTTCCTCTGGGCTTTGCGCATCATCGGCATCCTGATGGTGATTTCTGGTCTGAAGGGAATTTTCGGATTTATCGAGACCATTCTCAAGGTGGTGCCGTTCATCGCAGGCATCTTTGGCTGGGGCGTCGGTGTCGTATGTACCGTTATCGGCGTGGTCTGGTCGCTCATCGTGATAGCCCTTGCCTGGCTGTTCTACCGTCCGCTGTTGGGCATCAGCCTGCTGGTGCTGGCCGGTTTCCTCGTCTGGGTATTTGCCTTCAAGGGCAAGGATAAGCTGAAGGAACTTGCTGCCAACGCCAGGAAAAAGGATGCTGCGCCTGCCGCTGTGACGGAATAGCCCGCAGGCCAATAAAGCAAAAATCATTAAGAGGATGTGCCTGTTTTTTGACACATCCTCTTATTGTTTTGACACGTTTCTTGTTTAATAGTCCGTCAACGACTATTGCCCTGGTGCTTTCATCAGCGACTTCATCCACCGCAGGCATTTCTCCTGGCTCGACGGGAAGCGCCAGTGGCCGCTGGACGGGGTGATGTCGCACAGCTTGGGGGCGGTAATCTCATTCCATGCTGCCCAGACCGACGTCGGCGAGCAGGTGTCGTCGTTGTAGCCCCACGACATGAACGTAGGCACCTTGAGCAGGCGTGCAAAGTTTACCACGTCGAAATACTTGAGCGTCTCCACGGCCACGTCGTCGGCGACAGTCGTGCGGCCGTCCTTGTAGAAGCCGCTGAAGAACTTCGGCCATCCGCCTGCGCGCTGATGCAGAAAACCGGTGAGGTCGCAAAGTGCCGGATAGAACGGTGCGCACATGGTGACTTTCTCGTTTAATGCCGCGGTGACGATGGTCAGCGCACCGCCCTGCGAGCCTCCAGTGACGATGACGTTCTTTCCGTCCCATCCTGGCAGAGAGCAGAGGAAGTCGACGGCGCGCACGCAGCCGGCGTAGACATCCTTATAGTAATATGTGTCGGGCGACTGCATGCCGCGGCTCATGTAGCCGTCGCATTTCTTCTGGCGCATGTCTTCGTATGCGGCATCTGGCAGACGCTGGTCGTTGTCGTGGATTTCTATTTTCAGGTATATGCATCCCTCGTTGGGGAAGTAGTCGCTGGGGGTTATTTTCTTGCTTCCGGCACCCGGCGGACACAGCACCACGGGGTGCTTGCCGCCGTCGGTGGGCTGCGACAAATAACCCTGCAGCCACTTGTCCTTTCCTACGTGCAGGCGTACCAGCTGGGTCTTGACCTTGCTGTTGGTGGCATCTGGCACATCCCAGAATTCAGGCTCCAGAGGCACCTTCCGGGCCTCCTTCACCGCTTTCTGCCAGAATTTCTCGAAGTCCTGCGGCATGGCGGTGAAAGTCCTGATCTGCTCCGGCTGGTAGGCCAGCTTCACCAGGTCGCGGCAGGTCTTGCCTTCGGCAGTGCGGAACCAGTATTCGCAGGCCAGAAATCCCGGCTCGTGCATGGTGCCTACCGTCAGCAGAGCCTCGCCGGCCACGAACGTCGTGGAGTCATAGGCTGCCGGCATCAGCATTTCCGGGCCGGTCTTGTAGTATACCTTGCGGCCTTCCACCGGCACGCCGCCTTCGCGTGCTACGATGCGCAGCGTAGCCTGCTGGCCGAGGCAGTAGCGGCTGTCGCTGTGGTTGGGAGTGGCCACGGTCTCTACGAATATTTTCCGCGGATTGCCGAACTCCTGCTGGAACTTTTGTGCAGATGCTGTAATCGCCATGATGGCGGCTGTGGCTGTCATGGCGAGTCTTGAACAGAAAGCTTTCATTTTCAGAGGTTTTTAGTGAAATGTATTAATTGACTTGGCAAAAATACTATTTTTTGTGAAAAAGGCAAGTTCTTTTTTCTTTTTTTATTACATTTGCCCAATGATAGCGATGGACTCCTATCTTGTCACAAGCAAAAACTCATAAAACTACCCACCAGACAATGAAACGCATTCTCCTTTCCATGCTTCTCGTCATGGCAGGCTGCCACGGCCTTCAAGAGCCTCGGCAGGCAGTGGAAGTCGGAAAGCATCGGCGACACGTTCAGCTGCAAGTTCAAGGGGACGCAGGTCGGCCTCATGGGCAGCACCGATGTCGCCAGCGGCTATGCCGAAGTGTGCATCCGCGACGGCAAGGGCAAGGCTGTCTTCCAGACCAGCGTCGACTTCTACAGCAAAGTGCCTGCCACTGGCCTGCGCTGGCTGTCGCCACAGTTGCCTAAGGGAAAGTACACCCTTGAGGTGCGTGTCTCGGAAATGAAGCCAAACTGGACCGACAAGACCCGCACACAGTACGGCAGCAAGGGCCATAAGATTGAAATCAGCGACGTCGTTGTTCCTCGCTGATGCGCAGTTGTGAAATTATCTTTGTAAGTTACGAGATTATCTTACGAAGATAATTTTTTATCTCTGCATGTTATTTCCGTAACATGCAGAGATACACATTTATTGTATGGAATTTTACTTCCGGTATCCGTTCTGGCGCTGGCGCTGCAGCTCCTCAGCCTGCTTCTGCATGGCCTCCAGACGGGCAGCCAGTCCGCTCTGCTTCTTAGGGTTGTTCTTGTTGGCCTGATAGTTGGCCTCCAGGATGGCCAGCAGCTTCTCGTCGTCGGTAGTCTTGCGGAGAGTCCACATAATGGCTGCCGACATGAAGAGCGACACGAAGTAATAGAAGTTAAGGCCGCTGGAATAGTCGTTGAAGATGAAGAAGAACATCAGAGGCATGATGTACATCATCCATTGCATCACCTTCATCTGGTCAGCCTGCTGTCCCATCATCTGGTCCTTCTGCTGCTGCATGGAGAACCATGTGTAAAGCAGCTGGGCGGCACAGAACAGTATGCACGTCAGCGACAGGTGGTCGCCGATGGCCCAGATGTTGGTGTTCCACTCCAGGATGGGGTCGTATGTAGACAGGTCTGACATCCAGAGGAACGACTGGCCGCGCAGCTGTATGGCATTAGGCACAAAAAAGAACATTGCCAGCCAGATAGGCATCTGTATGAGCATCGGCAGACAGCCGCTCAGGGGGCTTACGCCGTATTTTGAGTAGAGCGACATCATTTCCTGCTGCTTTTTCATCTGGTCCTCGGGGTTGTTAAGATGCTTGGTAGCCTCCTCGAACTTAGGCTTCAGCACGCGCATCTTTGCGCTGGACATGTAGCTCTTCTTGACCATCGGGAAAGTGATGGCTTTCAGCAGCAGAGTGATGAGGATAAGCACTATGCCCATGTTGAGGCCGAAGCCTGTCAGCCAGTCGAAGACGTAGAGCGTGAACCAGCGGTTGATCCAGCGCAGCAGCCACCAGCCAAGGTCGACGAGCTGCTCGAGATCCAAGTCCTTGCCGAACTTGCTCTGTGCCTCTACGTCCTGAATGAGGCGGAAGTCGTTGGGGCCGATGTACATTTCGAATTCCGAGTCAGTCTTGCCTGTCGGGTCGAAGGCGGTAGTCATCTGTGCGTTGAAGTGCTTCAGGTATCCGGTGCCTTTCTCGTCGACAGTGCTTTCCAGTTCGGCACCTTTGGCAAAGTTGTCCTTGGCAATGAGTGCAATGCTGAAGAACTGGTTGCGGAAGGCCACCCAGTCGCAAGCCTCCTCGGTGGTTTCGTGCTTGTCGCTGGTCTCGGTGAGCTTGTCGGTGCCTCCGTCGGCTTCTTTATAGTATATCGATGTGTATCGGTTTTCGAAAGAGTAGCCTTTCTCCTGCTGGCGGCAGTGGTCGGTCCATGCTATCTGCATCTCCTTCATGGAAGGTGCAAACATGCCCGACAGTCCCTGCGTCTGGAGCGACATGCTCAGCAGGTAGTCCTTGCCAAGATGGTAGCGGAGGGCTATCTGTCCGCCGTTCTGCGCCGTGGCAGTCATGGTTACGGTGGAGTCTGTCTGCTCGGAGGGCGTGAAGAACATGTCGGCGGTGATGATGTTCTCCTGCTTGCCGGCCAGCATGAACACCATGTCCTGGTCGTCGGCATCGAAGAGTGTGACATCCGGCTTGCCGTCGATGCTCTTGAAATTCTTGATGACAGCCTTGCGCACAACGCCGCCCTTAGTGTCGAGGGTAAGCTGCAGCTTGTCGTTGCTGAGCGTCACCTGCTGTGAGGTTCCGCTGAGAGCATGGTGGAAAAGGGCCGTAGTGTCGGCCTTGGCAGCAGAGTCAGCCTTGGCCTCTGCCTGTCTGGCAGCCTGCTCGCTGGCCTGCTGGGCTTTTTCCTGTTCTGCCAGGGCTATGGAGTCTTGCTGGCGTGCAGCCTCTATTTGTTCGGCTGACGGCTGGTTGTACCATGAAAAACCTATCAGTACAAGCGCAATCAGCACAAATCCAATAATAGTGTCTCTATTCATTGTTGATGTTTTTTTGCTGTTTGTGAGTATCTTCGCCGAGAAATTCGCGGCAAAGGTACAAATAAATATCTTCATAAATGCTGTTATTTTTGTTTTTTATTTTTTATTTCTTATTTTCTTTGTACCTTTGAAGCTTAATAAAACAAAGAATAAAATGAAAAAACTGATAATCGTGGCCATTGCGGCACTGCTGACGGTGCCGGCAGCCATTAAAGCACAGCAAAACGAAGTGATTGGAAAACAGAACATCAAGCTCAGCAGCCGCCTGATGACTCCTGAAGCCCTTTGGGCCATGGGGCGCATCGGCGCGGTGGAGGCTTCGCCCAACGGCGGAAAGATTGCTTTCCAGGTGGGCTATTACAGTGTTAAGCAGAACAAGAGCCATCAGGTCATCTGCATCATGAACAGCGACGGCACAGGGCGCCGACAGCTGACGGCAACTGCCAAGAGCGAGACCGACCCTGCATGGCTTGACGACGAGACCTTGGTATTCGTCTGCGACGGTGAGATATGGGCAGTGAAGGCTGACGGCACCGGCCGCCGCCAGCTGTCGAAGACCGACGGCAAGGTGGAAGGCTTCCGCTTTTCTCCCGACCGCCAGTGGGTATTGATAGTAAAGTCGATGCCGTTCCACGAGATTATCAAGGAAAACCCCAAAGACCTGCCAAAGGCTACTGGCCGCAGGGTCACCGACTTGATGTACCGCCACTGGGATCACTATGTTGAGAGCATACAGCATCCGTTCGTAGCAAAAGTCGACAACGGCAACGATGTTTCTCAGCTTTCTGTCTCCGGCTCTCAGTTTGTCGACATCCTCGAAGGCGAACCCTACGAATGCCCTATGGAACCCTTTGGCGGCATGGAGCAGCTGGCGTGGAGTCCCGACTCAAAGACCATTGCATACACTTGCAGGAAAAAGACCGGCACGCAGTATGCCATCTCTACCGACTCTGATATATACATATATAATATACACACGCGCGCGACGCGCAATCTCTGCAAGCCCGACGGCTATCAGGCTCCGGCAGTAGACCCAAGCCACACCTTGGCAGACCAAGCCGTGAACGCAACCCAGACAGTTGCGGACTCTAATTCGTCAGCCGAAGGCTCCAATGCGTCATCCGAAGGCTCCAATGCGTCATCCGAAGGCTTTACCGTGAATGCAAAGAGCCTGAACACTGGCTACGACCAAAATCCGCAGTTCTCGCCCGACGGCACACAGATAGCCTGGCTGTCGATGGCACGCGACGGCTACGAGGCAGACTTGAACCGCCTCTGCATATACACTCTCGCCACAGGCACCATGCGCTATGTCAACTGGAAGAGCGACGTCGAGAGCTTCTGCTGGGCAACGTACAATTCCACGGCTGCGAAGGGAAAGAAGACTGCCAAGGTGAAGGCTTCCGACCCGCAGCTCTACTTCCTCAGCGTCTGGCACGGCTGCTGCAACATGTATAGCGCCAGCCAGAAAGGCGAGGTTACGCAGCTCACTGAGACCTGGGACGACTGGACAAGCCTCCAGATGGCTAACAACGGCGGCAAGATTCTTGCCACACGCCAGAGCCTGAGTGCGCCTACCGACATCTATCTCGTGACACCGCCTGCTAAGAAGCAGCCTGTAAGGATTGAGCAGATTTCCTTCGAGAATAAGCATATCCTTGACCAGCTCGACTTTGGCCGCATGCAGCAATACTGGGTTCCGACCACCGACGGAAAGAAGGAGCTTGTGTGGGTGATGCTTCCTGCTGGCTATGAGGAAGGCAAGAAGTATCCTACGCTGCTTTTCTGTGAGGGTGGTCCGCAAAGCCCCGTCAGCCAGTTCTGGAGCTACCGCTGGAATTTCCAGATGATGGCTGCCAACGGTTACGTCGTCATAGCTCCCAACCGCCACGGACTGCCGGGCTTCGGCCAGACATGGAAAGAGCAGATTAGCGGCGACTGGACGGGCCAGTGCATGGACGATTATCTGTCTGCCATCGACTTTGCCGCCGACTCGCTGCCGTTTGTCGACCGCGACCGCCTTGGTGCCGTCGGCGCGTCGTTCGGAGGCTTCTCCGTCTACTATCTTGCCGGCCACCACAACAAGCGTTTCAAGGCTTTCATTGCACACGACGGAGCTTTCAACCTGGAATCCATGTACACGGATACGGAAGAAGTGTTCTTCTCCAACTGGGAATACGACGATGCCTACTGGAACAAGAACCGCACGCAGCGAGCCGCCAAGACCTATGAGAATTCGCCGCACAAGTTTGTCGACCAGTGGGACACGCCAATACTCTGCATTCATGGCGAGAAGGACTACCGCATTGTCTACAATCAGGGAATGGGCGCCTTCAATGCAGCCCGTCTTCGCGGCATACCTGCCGAGCTGCTGATATTCCCCGACGAGAACCACTGGGTGCTGAAGCCGCAGAACGGCATACTCTGGCAGCGCACCTTCTTCGAATGGCTCGACAGGTGGCTTAAGTATTAATCTATTTTAAATCGTATAATTAACAGTAGGTTATTACAAAACTAATTTGTAACTTTGCGGAAAGCTGCAATGCTTGGAAACAATAGTACGTCAATGAAAACTAACTATCAGATACGCTATTCGTCGAATCCGGCAGATGCCCGGCATTACGACACTCAGCGACTGCGCAGCGAGTTCCTCATCGAGAAGCTGTTTGCTGCAGACGAGGCAAATATGGTTTATTCAATGCACGACCGCATGATTGTCGGCGGTCTGATGCCTGTCAGTGAGCAGCTTCGGCTTGAGGTCATCGACCCCTTGAAGTCAGAATTTTTTACTGAGCGCCGCGAAGTGGGCATTTTCAATGTCGGCGGCAGCGGCAGCGTTACCGTTGGCGGCGAAGTCTTCAGGCTTGGCTTCAAGGAAGCATTGTATGTGGGGCGTGGCAGCCGCGATGTCTTCTTTGCGTCCGACGATGCTGCCAATCCGGCAAAGTTCTATTTCAATTCCACTACGGCACACGCTGAATATCCATGCCGCAAGATTACCAAGGGCGACGCTGTCGTTGCCCACATGGGCAGTCTTGAAATGTCCAACGAGCGAAACATCAACAAGATGCTTGTCAACCAGGTTCTTCCCACCTGCCAGCTGCAGATGGGAATGACAGAACTGCAGCCGGGGTCAGTATGGAACACCATGCCTGCGCATGTCCACTCCCGTCGCATGGAAGCCTACTTCTACTTTGAGCTTCCTGCCGGCCAGGCAGTGTGCCACCTGATGGGAGAGCCGCAGGAGACGCGCCACATCTGGATGCACGGCGAACAGGCAGTCATTTCGCCGGAGTGGAGCATACATTCGGCAGCTGCCACTCACAACTACACCTTCATCTGGGGCATGGGCGGCGAAAACCTCGACTATGGCGACCAGGACTTCTATGAAATCACTGACCTGCGCTGAGCCTGCGCCGCCGAGTGTCGGCCTCTTCCGGTCCATCATCAGAGAAACCCTTTAAAAACCTATATAAACAACAACTATTATGGCAAACATTTTTTCATTAGAAGGTAAGAATGCCTGGATCACCGGAGCTTCTTACGGCATCGGCTTCAACATTGCAAAGGCTTTTGTTGCCGCCGGCATCAAGAACATCATCTTCAACGACATCAACGAGGCTGCCCTGCAGCGCGGCCTTGACAACTACAAGGCTGAGGGCATTACCAACGTCCACGGCTATGTCTGCGACGTTACCGACGAAGTTGCCGTGAAGGCTCTTGTCGAGAAAATCCACGCAGAGGTTGGCCAGATAGACATCCTCGTCAACAATGCCGGCATCATCAAGCGTATTCCGATGCACGAGATGAAGCGCCAGGAATTCCAGCAGGTTATCGACGTCGACCTGGTGGCTCCCTACATTGTCAGCGCAGCAGTCATTCCTGAGATGATGGAGCGCCGCGAGGGCAAGATTATCAACATCTGCTCCATGATGTCAGAGCTTGGCCGCGAGACCGTCAGCGCATACGCAGCTGCCAAGGGCGGCTTGAAGATGCTCACCCGCAACATCTGCTCAGAGTATGGCGAGTACAACATCCAGTGCAACGGCATTGGCCCGGGCTATATTGCCACTCCGCAGACTGCTCCTCTCCGCGAGCGTCAGGCCGACGGCAGCCGCCATCCGTTCGACTCGTTCATCTGCGCCAAGACTCCCGCTGGCCGCTGGCTCGACCCGTCAGAGCTTGGAGGTCCGGCTGTGTTCCTGGCTTCTCACGCTTCCGACGCTGTCAACGGACATATCCTCTATGTCGACGGCGGCATCCTGGCCTACATCGGCAAGCAGCCTAAGTAACTTTGGCCGGCACAATAAACCAACAGTGGCAGACTCTCTTGTCTGCCACTGTTTTTCTTTATGTTCTTATAACTCTTAGTATTTAAAAAGCCCTTTTCACAAAGAGCTTTTTTCCTTTATGTCAGCTTGTCGTCCTGCGTTCTGTTTAGAAGCAGACGCCAAGAGTCACAGACGTTGTGTGAATTTTGGCCTTTTTGGCAATCTCTGAGAAGTCAGTGCCGTAGGAAACACCCACCAGCCACTTCTTGTTGAAGCGTGCGTTGGCGCCGATGTGCCATCCCACCTGGAAGCGGTTCCATGTGTAGTCATCGCCACCCATGTCGTCCTTGTCGAACAAGTTGTAGTCTTTTCCATTGTATTCTGCTGTTCCCACAGCATTGATGCGGAAGTCAAGTCCGAGATTTGGGATGATTTCTACTGACGAGTTGGGGATTTCATAGACATACTGGAGGCTGAGGGGTATCTTTGCCGACAGCATCTTGTAGTCAGCATCGTCTTCACTGTAGAAGCTGAACTGGATGCCCAGTCCTGACTCAATGTACAGTGGCAGGCTTGACGAAACGCCCCAAGCCTTGTTCAGGCCGATGGAGAATCCAGTGAAAGATTGTGAACTGCCTTTGTCGGGAACGATAGAGCTTGGATTCCACTGCAAGTAGAAAGTCTTGTTCTTGAACTCCTTGGAGATTGCTGCCGACTTGCCAGTCATGAGCTGTGCGAAGGCAGTCGATGTCATTACGGCCATTGCGGCCATCAGAATAATTTTCTTCATAGTCTATTGATATAAGTGTTTATAGTGTTTGTTTTTCTTGTTGTCATTATTTACCTCCTCCGCGGGCAGCCTCTGCCTTCCGCTCCTGTGGCGAGTAGGCGCGCGAGCGCTGGCCTTCCAGCAGGAAAGGCACCCAGTCCTTGTCGGAAGTGTCCTCGCCCAGCTTGTGCCATCTTACGTATCTTGCCGGATAGCCGTTGACGGTGATGGAAACGCCATATTCGGAGACCTTGCCCTTGGCGTCAGTTGCCTGAGTGACGAGATATGTCGCACCGACGATGACGTCGGCATTCTCTTTCTTAGCAGCCTCGTATGTTGCCAGCACCTTAGCCTGGTAGAGGATGTCGTCCATGCGGCCGCTGTTAATCATGTCGGCAAGCTTAAGGTTCTGCAGGAAAACGGTAGGGCCGTATGTCTGACGCTGTTCCTTGATGATTTCGAAATCGGCCACCATGGGGCGCACGAAGACGTCCTGCATGGGTTCAATGGCACGCGTCTGGGCCTCTGTGTACTCAATTTTCTGTGCAGAGGCAGCAATGCTCAGGGCCATTGTCACACTCAGTAATAGTATTTTCTTCATAAGCAATAAAATGTTGTTTAGTAAGTTGTTGCAAAGGTATTTTATTTCGGAAATGCCGACAAGCCGCATGTGTATCTCTAATGATACACATTTGTTGCATTATTGGTGCAAGAGCAGTGCGGTGTCTTCGTCCAGCTCTCTGAAGAAATTGCGGTTGAGGATGACGGAAATCTGTGCCAGCAGTGCGGTGTCGATGCTGTTTTTGTTGTACAGGCGGTAGACGGCGGCCCTGGTGCAGTTCAGCTTGCGTGCCAGCCAGCTGACCGTGCGCTCCTGTCTCTGCATTTCAGTCTTGATGCATTGTCCGATGTTTACCATGCCTCGCGTGCGTACATTATATTATATATATAGCACCACAAGAAAAGGCGTGCCGCTCATTGCCTGTTCATTCACCTGGTTAACCGCCAAGAAAACCGCGTCTAAAAACAAGCACGAACAGTCCACGCCCTGAAGGCATGAACCCAATCGTTGCATGTTCCTATAGACTGAATAGTTTGGCGGTTATTCTGGTGAATCAGAACATGAACTTTTAGTTCATTATATCAATAAAAGTCTTTTGCAGAGCAGGAAACGCCATTCCGATTGCAATGCATGGCAAAGGTAGCAAATTTTCCAGTTCTCTGCAACATTTCCGTGAAAAACATACTGAGATAGAAAATTATCTCTGTGAGATAAAAAATTATCTTCGTAAGATAATTTCGTAAGTCATTGAGATAATTCCGTAACATGCAGAGATAATTTTTTTTCTTGCGGAGATATTTTCGTAACATGCAGAGATATAAAAAAAATGTTGTACCTTTGCGGCATGATTATGAGAAGCCATTTAGTATTTCTGGCAGTGACACTGCTGCTGCTGACAGCCTGCGGCCGTAGCTATGAGGACACCAAGCGCGAGCGCCGCGAGGCTGAGCGCCAGAGCTACCAGCAGGACTCTGCCGCGCTGAAGATTGCCGTTATGCCTACGCTCGACTGCCTGCCGCTGTTCGTGGCCAGGCACTACAACCTGCTCGACACCCTGCATGGCGGTGTGAGGCTGAAGACCTTCACGGCGCAGATGGACTGCGACACGGCCTTGACACGCGGACGCGTGGAGGGAGCGTTCAGCGACCTGGTGCGTGCCAAGAAGATGGAACGCGACGGTCTGAAGCTTCGCTATGTTGCGCTGACGGGTGCCTACTGGCAGCTGATAGCCAACAGGAATGCCCGCATCCACCAGCTCCGACAGCTGGACGACAAGATGGTGGCCATGACTCGCTATTCCGTTACCGACATGCTCACCGACAAGGCCGTCGACTCTTCACACCTGCAGAAGGAGCGTGTCTTCTGCGTGCAGATAAACGACGTCAACGTGCGCATGCAGATGCTGCGCAACAACGAGATGGACGCCATGTGGCTGACGGAGCCTCAGGCCACCGCGGCCCGCAACATGAAGCATACGGTGATTGCCGACAGCCGGCAGATGGGGCTGCAGGGCGGCGTGCTGGTGTTCAACGAGAAGGAGATGCGCCTCCAGACGAGGGCCACCCAGCTGCAGCTGCTCACGAAGGCATACAACCAGGCCTGCGACAGCATCAACAAGCACGGCATCCGCCACTACGGGCAGCTCATAATGAACTTCTGCAACATCGACAAGGCCACCGTCGACTCCCTGCCGTCGCGGATTGCCTACAGTCATGCCAGCGGTCCGCTGCAGAAAGACGTTGCCGCAGTGGAGCGGTGGTTAGAAGGTAAATAGCATGGGAACAGTAGACATTTCTCTGAAGCGCATTTTCGAAGAGCTGCTCAACGGCAATGCAGGCATGGCCATCATTGAGTTGGACACTTATCTGCAGGCATGGCCTGACGCGCAGTCGAAGGAAAAGCTGATGGACATCAAGGCCGACTATCAGCTGATGAGCAGCTATTGGGAGCAGAACCTTCCCGACCCACAGCGCGAGGAGCAGTATCTGAGGCTCATGCAGCGCATCTACGTGCTTAGCGCAAACATATCCATCCACCGCCACATGATGGGGTCGTCGTTCCTGCAGTCGCTCTACAAGAGCGTGCGCACCAAGGACCGCAGCTGGTCGATCAGCCAGATACGCGCTGAAATGGAAAGCTTCGTCAGCGACGTGGCAATGCTGGAGCTGGAAAACGATGACGTGCGCGAAGAGAAAAGCGCAGCCATCTACAAGTCGCACCAGCAGCAGATGAACGCCCTGTTCAACTACTTGCTGACGTCGCACATCTGGACCGACAGCGTAGGGCAGGCAATTACCGGGCTGGTCCTCTCGCCGACGGTTGACAGCTGCGACCAGCAGCTCATCGTGTCGGCAGTGACGCTGTCGCTGATGAACCGCTTCGACATTGCAAAGCTGCGCATGCTCGTCAGCGTCTACAGGCAGTCGGCCGACGAGGCCGTCCGCCAGCGCGCACTGGTGGGGTGGGTGATGGGACTCGACCAGTCTTTTCTGCATATTTTCCCCGAGGCAAAGACTCTCGTTGACGAACTGCTGCAGCAGGAAAGCGTCTGCCAGGAGCTCACCGAACTGCAGATGCAGCTCGTCTACACCCTTGGTGCCGAGAGCGACCGCGACACCATCGAGAAGGAAATCATTCCGGACATGCTGAAGAACAACAACTTCAAGTTCACCAGCAAAGGCCTTGAGGAAATCGAGGACGACCCTCTGGAAGACGCGCTTCACCCCGATGCCGCCGAGGAGCGCATGGAGAAAGTGGAGGCTTCCGTGAGGCGCATGGAGGACATGCATGCCCGCGGAGCAGACATCTATTTTGGAGGCTTCTCGCAGATGAAGCGCTTCCCGTTCTTCTACGACATGAGCAACTGGTTCGTGCCTTTCTACATAGAGCATCCTGACATCAGCCAGCACCTGAAGAACATGGAAGGCAGGCAGTTCATTGAGGAGCTGGTCAACAACGGGCCGGCATTCTGCGAAAGCGACAAATACTCATTCGTCATTGCCTACCAGCAGATAGCGCAGAAACTGCCGGAGAGCATGCGCCAGGCCATCAGAAACGGCGAGGCGCGGCTGCACGAATTCGCACGCCAGGAAGGCAACAGCACTACCTTCATACGCCGCAGCTATCTGATGGACCTCTTCCGCTTCTTCCGCCTGTTCCCTAACCGCTCGTCGCTGCTGAACCCCTTTGACACGGCGAAATCTGAGCTGGGCTTCTGCCTGTTCTTCGCCTCCGGACTATTCTGCGAGACACCCCTTGACAAGCATAAGCCGGCGGTGGTGAGCATGCTGCGCAAGAGGCACCTCAACGCGTCGGCGCAGGAAGTGCTGGACACGTTCCCCGATGAAATGCATGACGTGCAGTACTATATCTGGCAGGAAGACTACGAAAATGCACTTTCGCTCGCCCCAGACAATGAGCGTGCCTTGGCGGGGCATGCACGGCAGATGTTCGACAGCGAACGCTACGCCGAGGCTCTCGACAGCTACGAGCACCTGCTTTTGCTGCATCCCGAAAAGCGGAAGTATATGCTCAGCAAGGCCGTCTGTCTGATTCACCTTGAGGAATATGACGACGCCCAGCAGTTGCTGTTCCAGCTGAACTATGAGCAGCCAGACAATGTCGCCGTCAGCCGTGCGCTTGCGTGGGTGCTGTCGTGTAACGGGAAACTGGAACAGGCCGAAAACATCTACCGTCAGCTGACTGCTGCTGACGATGCCACAGCCGAGGACTTTCTGAACCAAGGCCACTGCCTGTGGCTGAACAAAAAGATTGCCGAAGCCGCCGCCAGCATGCGCCGCTATGTCGAAATGAGCGGCGGACGCAACAATTCTTCCACGCTCTTCGACGAGGAATTCCTCGTCAAGCGTGGCATCACAATAACGGAAATCAGAATGATGGAGGCTCTGGTCAGCGGATTGTAAACTTGGCCTGCGGCTCTAAATAAATGGCTGCAGCAAATGTGCAAGCCAGCCTTGCACTCGCTGCCAGCGAGTGCGAATCTGCGGCCACGTCTCGTCGGTCAGCTGGAAGGCCTGCTGCTTGTCGCGTGCAAACATGCGGTCCAGCTCTGCCGTCGTGGCAGGGTCGATGATGACGGCATTCTCCTCAAAGTCGCATTTCAGGCTGCGTGCATCCAGATTGGTGCTGCCCACGGTGCAGTAGCGGCCGTCGACCATCATGATTTTCGAGTGGTGGAAGCCCGGCTTGTAGAGCCATATTGTGGCGCCGCGCTTCTGCAGCTTGCGGGCCTGATAGAGTGCGCAGTCGGGCGTCAGCGGAATGTCGCTCTTCTCGGAAAGCATGATTTCCACCTTCACGCCACGCCGGATGGCGCGTGTCAGGGCGCGCGTCACGGTTGGTATTAGCGTGAAGTAGGGATTGATGATGTGTATCGAGTCTTGCGCCTGGTCGATGGCGTTGATGTAGAAGGTGCGCATAATCTTTGGTGTCACACCCGGCTCCCTGTTGATGATGCCCACCATCTTGCGGCCACAGGTCGCAGTGGTGTCGGCCTTGAGGCTGTGAAAGTCGGTCAGCGTGCCGCCGTTGTAATACTTCATGCCGCTGACGTGCTGCCCGGTCGTGCGGTTCCATATCCGCAGGAAAATGCGCTGCAGCTGGTTGACAGCGTCGCCCTCTATGCGGCAGTGCATGTCACGCCATTCGCCCACCTGCTCGGTGCCTTTTATGTAGTAGTCGGCTACGTTCATGCCGCCGGTATATCCTATCTTGCCGTCGATGACTACAATCTTGCGGTGGTCGCGGCCGTAGATATGGTTCACCCAGGGGAAGCGGATTGGCGAGTATTCCACAATCTCTATCGAGTCGGCGCGCAGCGATTGCAGATGGTATTTCTTCAGCGGCTGGTTGTTGGAGTCGTTGCCGAAGCCGTCGAACATGGCACGCACCTCAACGCCCTCGCGGCGCTTTTCGCGCAGAAGGTCGAACAGCATGGAGGCGATGGAGTCGTTGCGGAAGTTGAAATATTCCAGATGGATGCTGCTCTTGGCCTGACGGATGGCCTTGAACATGTCGTCAAATTTCTGCTGGCCGGACATCAGCAGCGTCACGCTGTTGTTGCCGGAGAACACTATGTTGTTCTCGCGCAGCGTCTCCACTATCAGCGAGTCGGACGTCTGTGCCGCCGTGGGGTTAGTGAATAGTGAACAGAGAATAGTGAATAGTGCTGCAGGCACCTTCCACTTCAGTCTTTTGCAATCATTACTTAACCACATCATCACGCTTCACGCTTCGCTATTCACTATGCACTTTTCAGTATTAACTATTCACTTCTCACTATGATGAAGTCCGCTCTATCGCTTGTTCTTCAGCCTGTACTCCAGTGGCGTCATGCCGAACTTCTCGCGGAACACGCTGATGAAGTTTTCGGCAGTCATGAAGCCCACGTTGGCGGCCAGCTCGCTCATGTTGATGTTGGTAGACACCAGCAGCGTGCAGGCATGCTTCAGGCGCAGCTCGCGGACAATCTCTGCAGGCGTCTTCGTGGTGATGTTGCGTATCTTGTGGAAGAACGGCACGCGCCCCATACCCATGGCACGGGCCATTTCCTCCAGGCTTATCTGGCCGCGGCTCATGTTCTGCAGCACGTACTGCTCTACGTTGCGCATCAGCTGCTGGTCCATGATGTTGTTCATGGAGTAGTCGCCGATGGTGTTGTCGCCGTAGAGCTGTCTGACGAGTGATGTCTCGTTGTTCGTGGCAGGCGTGTTGGCTGTCTCTTCCGCAGGCTGGCTTGGCGCCGGGCTGTCGCTGGCAGTCTCGGCGGCGGCAGTCTCTTCCTGTGGCTTTACACCCTGGATGTTCTCATAGTTCATGGTGGCCGTCGTCATGCTGGCGTTGTGTCCTTCCAGCATGCGCGTCTCGCTGCCCTCGATGACGTTCTGGTTCATCTCTATAGGCCCTAAGCCCATCAGCTTGTTGAAGCGCATAACTGCTTCCTGCATGTTGAAGGGCTTGGCTAAGTAGTCGTCGGCAGCGAGGGTTATGTTTTGGTCTGCCATGTCCTGCTGGCTCAGCACGCCGTCGGTGAGCAGCACAAACTTAGTCTTGCTGCGGCGGACGTCGTTCTTGAACTGCGTGCACAGCTCGCTGCCGGTGATTGAGGCCTTGCCCATGTCCTGCTTGCAGATGACGAGGTCTGCATCCAGCATTTCGATGTCGGGAAGTGCTTCCTTGATATTATCGTAGACGTGGAAGTTGTAGGTTTCGCGTAAGTGTGCCAGCATGAAGTTCAGGAATTCGCGGTTGTTGTCTATCAGCACCACGGCAAACTTCTTGCCCTGCACGCCAAGCTGCAAGGGCTTGATGTCTGACGAGAGGTCGCGCTTGGCAATGGCTGTCGCTGCCACCTCGCCGCGGTCGTTCAGCTCCATGCGGTCCTTGGCGGTAGACTCTGCCTTTTGCTCCGGATTTTCCAGCGTCGACTGCATCTCCGTGATGCGTGTGATGACCTGCAGCAGCTGGAAGTGCAGCGAGTTCAGCTGCTCGCGGCCTTCCAGGCTTTCTTCCTTTTCGGCCATGTTGCCGATGATGGTTGTCATGCGTGCCATCGGCTGGCGCAGCTCGTCGCTGGTGATTTTTATCTCTTCGCGCTGCCGCTTCAGTTCCTCTATCACCGTCTTCTTGCGGCTCCAGATGTCTCTGATCTTCTTGAAGCCCCACCTCCAGATGACAAGTACGACGATGGCTATGATGACGTAGACCGTAAGCATCCATGTCGACAGCCACCATGGGCGGTCTATGACTATCACCAGCGTGCGCTCCTGATTGCTTACGCCTCCGCTGGCGCTGGCAGCCTTTACGTGGAGCGTGTATTCCTTGCTCCGCAGATTGGTGAACGTAACGCCGTGCAGCAGTGCGTCACCGTTGCGCCAGTCGTTGTCGAGGCCTTCCATCCAGTACTTGAATTGCAGGCGCTCTCCCTGATTGTAGTTGCCGGCAGCGAACTTTATTGTGAACGTGTTCTGTGAATTCTTCAGTTCTATGCGTGAGCTTTCGTTGAGTGCCGATGTCAGGATGACGTTGCCGTCGTATGCATGTCCGGTGATGATTTCCTTTTCGCCGATGAACAGCTGTGTCAGCATGACTCTTGGCAGCGTTTCCTGCTCGTCCTTGCTGGCCTTGCGTATCCAGTTGTAGCCGAACAGGCCTCCGAAGAGTACTTCGCCGTCTTTCAGCCTGAGCACGGCGCCGTTGTTGAACTCGTTGCTCTGCAGGCCGTCGCTGATGTTGTAGTTGTACAGTCCGTAGTTGAATGTGCCGTCCTCGTGGTTGCGCTGCACGACTATTCTGCACACGCCGTTGCTGGTGGTCACCCAGACGTTGCTGTTCTTGTCTTCTACTATGCCGCAGACAGAATTGTTGCACAATCCTTCATGCTCCGTAATCTTGGACAGCTCGTCGTTCACCATGTTCAGCACGTTCAGTCCTTCTCGCGTGCCGACCCACAGCAGGCCGCGCGAGTCTTCGTAAATCTGTGTGACATAGTTGTTGGTGAATGTCGAGATGTTGGTGGTGTTGCCGGTGAGTATTGTTTTCTCGCGTGTCGACAGGTTAAGTATTACGACGCCTTCAGCTGTTCCCACCAGCATGTTGTTGTTCTTGCCGTAGTAAAGGCTGGTGATGTTGTTAGTGTTCAGCATTCCGTTCTCGCGAGTGTAGGAGCTGAAGGTGTTCATCTTTGTGCTGTAGACCTGCAGTCCGTTGTTGGTGGCAATCCATAGGTTGCCCTGCTTGTCGGCGCATAGTGCGTTGATATGGTCGTCGATGAGTGTCTTCATGGTGTCGCGCACTGCGGAGTATATGCGGCTGGTGCCGTCCTTGATGCGTGTCAGTCCGTTCTGCTTCGAACCCACCCAGATGCTGCCGTCGGGTGTCGTCGTCATTGCCGTAACCTTGTGGCTGGCCAGCAGTCCGTCGAAGTCCAGCACGCCTTTGTCGCTGGTGCCGAACCAGATGCGTCCGCTGGCATCCTGCGTCATGGCAGTGATGTCGCCGTTCATCTTGGCCTGGAACTTGTAGATGTTGTCGCCGCAGTAAGCCAGTCCCGACTTTTCAGTGCCTACCCAAAGCAGGTCGGTGTCGTCGATGTAGAGGCTTTGGATGCCGATGGTTTCTTGCAGGAATGCCTGCCCGTCGTTGGCATTGCGCGGCTGCACGAACTCCATTTCGTGATTGTTGACGTTGGTGCGTATCAGCCCGCTGCGGTCTGTTCCGATCCAGATGTTGCCGTGGCGGTCGCCAACGATGCCGTTGACGCTGCGGTCGACTGCTGTTCCGGTGAGTCCCAGGGCGTTGCCGATGGTTGTGTTCCAGGCGTTGGTGTTCTTGTTGTATATCATCAGCGTGCCTTGTCCGTAGAGCCAGATGTTGTCCATCTGGTCGGCGAACACTTTAAGCGTGGGCGTGTTTCTCAGGTGTTCGCGTGCGATGAAGTCTGTCTGCCAGACGGTGTGCTGCTGGTGCATGATGTCGCAGCACACGAGGCGTCCGTCTTCGTAGACGATGACTGCGCCGTCGCGGCACTCGTTGATGGAGCATACCTTGCCTTCAGGCACTCCGTGTGCGTCGTTGGTATATCCGAACTCGTAGCTTGTCTGCTGCTGCATGTTGTATGCCACGATGCCTTTGTTTGGGATGGATGCCCACACGTTTTTGTAGTGGTCTACGTATAGCACGTTAGGCTGTCCGTCGATGCCCATGCGTGCGTAGACGGGCTTCATGTCTCGTTCGAAGTTTTCAGTCTGCGGATGGTATACGCAGTATCCTGCCGACGTCTCTATCCAGAGTGTGCCTTCCAGTGTTTCCTGTATGCTTTTGATGTAGCTGTCGGGCAGCGACGAGCCGTCCTGCGAGTTGCTCTGGAAGTTTTTCAGCACGTATCCGTCGTAGCGGTAGAGTCCTGCCGGTGTGCCGAGCCACACGAATCCTCGCGAGTCTTTCAGCACGCAGTTTATCTGGCTGCTCGTCAGTCCGTCGCGTGCGTCGAGCGTTTTAAACATATATATGCCTGCGGCAGCTATGGGCAGCAGTAGCATAAGTGCCAAGAGAGTCTTTTTCAGCAAGTTCATATATTATATATATGTGTAGTGTTCTGTTGTTATATGTTTTGTCTTTGTTTCCTTTTTATGTCACAGCACGCAGGCGTAGCGGTCTACCACTCCCAGCAGCTTTCCGCCGCTGTCGGCCACGAGCACGCTGTGTATCTTGTGGCGGTTCATCAGTCTCTGCACGTCGGCAATCTTGGTCGCCGGTGCCACGGTCTTCGGCTGTCGTGTCATGATGTCTGCGACGGTGCGGTTGAAGAATTCCGCCTGCCATTTCTCCATGGCGCGTCGTATGTCGCCGTCGGTTATCAGTCCGGCTATCTTGCCGTCCTCGACGGCTATTCCCAGGCCGAGCTTACCCTTGCTGACGTTGATGATGGCCTCGCCGAGGTGCATGTCGCCTGTGAGCAGCGGCAGGTTGTCGGTAATCATCACGTCCTGAGCCGTTGTCAGCAGGCGCTTGCCCAGCGAGCCGCCGGGATGGAACTGTGCGAAGTCTTGCGGCTGGAAGTGCCGCTGTTCCATGAGTGCCACAGCCAGTGCATCGCCCATGACGAGCGTTGCCGTCGTCGAGCTGGTAGGTGCCAGGTTCAGCGGACATGCTTCGCGGCTGACGCTGATGTTCAGGTGGCACGACGAGTATTTTGCCAGCAGCGACTGTGGGTTGCCGCTCATGGCTATGATGGGTATGCCGAAGTGCTGCACCATCGGTATGAAGCGCAGCAGCTCGTCGGTCTGGCCGGAGTTGGAGATGGCTATCACCACGTCGCCCTTTGCCATTACTCCGAGGTCGCCGTGGAAGACGTCCAGCGGATTGATGAAGAACGACGGCGTGCCTGTGGATGCCAGTGTGGCAGCAATCTTCTGTCCGATGTGTCCGCTCTTGCCGACGCCGGTGACGATGACCTTTCCCGTGCATTGCATTATCATGTCGACGGCACGCTCGAAGTTGTCGTCGAGTTTCGGAATCAGGTCAAGCACTGCCTGAGCCTCGTCCCTAATGCATTGTATGGCGTAGTCCTTTGCTGTCATCACTTAATTCGTAAAATTCGTAAAATCCGTAGGCGACAGAATTTTCTCCACGAGCGGCTCCAGGCGGTCCAGCTCCAGCATGTTGGCGGCATCGCTGAGGCCTTCGTCGGGGGTGGGGTGTACTTCGAAGAACCAGCCAGTGGCTCCGAAGGCCTTGGCGGCCATGGCCATCATCGGCACGAAGCGGCGGTCGCCGCCCGTCTTGCCGTCGCTGCCGCCGGGGCGCTGCACGCTGTGGGTGCAGTCCATGATTACCGTCGGCACCAGCTCCCGCATGTCGGTGACGTTGCGGAAGTCTACCACCAGATTGTTGTATCCCATCATGTTGCCGCGCTCGGTGAGCCACACTTCGGCGGCTCCGCTCTGGCGTGCCTTTTCCACTGGGTACTTCATGTCGCTGGCGGAGAGGAACTGCGCCTTCTTGATGTTCACCACGCGTCCGGTGCGTGCGGCAGCCACCAGCAGGTCTGTCTGGCGGCACAGGAATGCCGGAATCTGCAGCACGTCGGCAACTTCTGCCGCCGGCGCTGCCTGCCAGGCCTCGTGTATGTCGGTGAGTATGCGCAGCCCGTACTTCGTCTTCACGTCGGCCAGCATTTGCAGCCCACGGTCGATGCCCGGACCGCGGAAAGAGCTGAGCGACGTCCGGTTGGCTTTGTCGAACGACGCCTTGAAGATGATGTCAGTGCCTAACCGCCGGTTGATGTCAACCAGCCGCTGGGCCACGGTGTCTAACAATTCTGCCGACTCTATCACGCAGGGTCCGGCAATCAGTGTCTGCTGCATATTTCATGGAAGCGGCGCGCTTGCAGCCTGCTTCAATCAGCAAAGATAATGATTATTTTTCTACTTGCTGCACTTTTCATACATTATTTAACGCAAAATAATAAAAACGGCAGTGCTTTGTGGCGATTTCCGGCCATGCTGCAAAATTATCTGTGTGAGATAATTTCGTAAGTCATTGAGATAATTTCGTAACATGCAGAGATAATTTCGTAACATGCAGAGATAATTTCGTAACTCGCAGAGTTACAAAAACGGGGTGTGGGCGTCATTTAATTATGAAGTATGTTTTTTCCATCATCCTGTCTGTCTTCTGTCTGGGCGCTGCGGCTGCCGACTTGTTCATAACTCCCGACTCGTCGCTTGCCGATGCCGTGCGCCGCGCCCGCGAGATGCGCCGCAAGGGAGAGGCTGCTGCCGTAACCATCCACCTGGCGGCAGGCACCTATAGTCTCTACGAGCCGCTGCGCCTGCGGCCCGAAGACAGCGGACTGCGCATTGTCGGCGAGAGTGGGGCAGTGGTCAGCGGCGGCATGCCCGTCGGCGGATGGAGGAAGGAAGGCAGGTTGCTGGTGGCCGATGTGCCAGACTTCAATGGCCGGCCCGTTGACTTCCGCCAGCTGTGGGTCGGCGGCCGCAAGGCTGTCCGCGCGCGCAGCGTGGCCGACTTCGAGCAGATGCCGCGCATCCGTGGCAACGACAAGCGGCAGCGCGTGCTGTGGGTGCCAAGGAGTGCCGTCGAGAAGGTGCTTAAGGCCCCATATGCAGAGATGGTACTTCATCAGATGTGGTGCGTCAGCATGCTGCGCATAAAGTCGATAGCCGTCAGCGGCGACTCGGCAGCCGTGACGTTCCATAATCCCGAGGCTGCCATACAGTTTTCCCACCCGTGGCCGTCGCCGATGACGCCAGACACAGGCCATCCGTCGCCATTCTACATCACTAACGCCAAGGAACTCATCGACCAGCCCGGAGAGTGGTATCACGACATCCGCCAGCACAAGCTCTACTATATGCCGCGCGACGGCGAGACTGAGCAGCTGACAAAAGCCTCTAAGTCAAAGGCTCCAGGACAGCAGCCGCAGACAGTAGTCCCCGTGCTGGAGACCCTCGTGGAGCTTGTAGGCACTGCCGAGCATCCGGTGCGCAACATAAGCATCGAAGGCGTCACCTTCAGCCACTCGACGTGGATGCGCCCGTCGCTGCAGGGCCATGTGCCGCTGCAGGCCGGCATGTTCCTCACCGAGGCATACAAGCTGCGCCCGCAGATTGACCGCCCCAACAACCATAAGCTTGACAATCAGGGATGGCTCGGCCGTGCAGCGGCAGCCGTCACCGTGAGATATGCAGAAAACATAGCCTTCAGCGGCTGCAACTTCGAACATCTCGGAGGCAGCGGACTCGACTATGTCAGCAACTGCCGCGGCGGCGACGTCAGCGGATGCACATTTGCCGACATAGCCATGAACGGCTTCGTCTGCGGCTCATTCTCGCCGGAAGGACTGGAGACGCACCGCCCTTACCAGCCCACCGACTTCCGTGAGGTGTGCAGCGGGCAGACCGTCGACGACTGTCTCTTCCACGACGTCACCAACGAAGACTGGGGCTGCGTGGCCATTGCCGCAGGCTACGTCAGCGGCATCACCATCAGCCACAACACCATCCACGACGTGTCATACACGGGAATCTCCTTAGGGTGGGGATGGAACCGCGACCTCGTCTGCATGCGCGACAACCGCGTCACGGCAAACCTCATCTACGACTACGCCAAGCACATGTACGACTGTGCCGGCATCTACACACTCGGCAACCAGCCGGGAACTATTGTCGACGAGAACGTGGTGCGCGACATCGCCAAGCCGTCATACGTACACGATCCGAACCACTGGTTCTACCTCTACACCGACGAAGGCTCGTCGAACATCACCATCCGCGACAACTGGACGCCGGAGGAAAAATTCCTGCAGAATGCCAACGGCCCCGGCAACCAGTGGCAGAACAACGGGCCGCAGGTCGGCGATGCCGTCAGGCAGAAAGCAGGCCGTCGAAAGTGAAAGAATGTAGCTCTGGGTGCGTCGGGTGAGGGCAGATTTCCGGTTAACCTTTAGGAAATAGAAAGAAAAAAACCGTTTTTCCTTTCGCCAATGTCTTTTTTTTCGTACTTTTGCCGATTGGAAAAACGTAAACCAATATTATAATGTATAGGACAAAGACATGTGGTGAGCTGAGACTCACCGATGCCGGCAGCGAAGTGACGCTTGCCGGATGGGTACAGAAGACAAGAAAGATGGGCGGCATGACTTTCGTGGACTTGCGCGACCGCTACGGACTCACGCAGCTGGTGTTCGACGAGTCCGACGACGCTGCACTCTGTGCAGAAGCCAACCGCCTGGGCCGCGAGTGGTGCATACAGGCCACTGGCAAGGTGCGCGAACGCGAGGCAAAGAATTCCAAGATGGCTACCGGCGACATCGAAGTGACGGTGACACGTCTTAACGTGCTTAGCGAAAGCCAGACACCGCCGTTCACCATCGAGGACCAGACCGACGGCGGCGACGAGATAAGAATGAAATACCGCTATCTCGACCTGCGCCGCCAGTGCGTGCGCAAAAATCTTGAGCTGCGCCACAGGATGACCATACTCATACGCAACTTCCTCGACTCGCAAAACTTTATAGAGGTGGAGACGCCTATCCTCATCGGCTCTACGCCGGAAGGCGCACGCGACTTCGTGGTGCCGAGCCGCATGAATCCGGGACAGTTCTACGCTCTGCCCCAGTCGCCGCAGACTCTGAAGCAGCTCTTGATGGTCAGCGGCTTCGACCGTTACTTCCAGATTGCAAAATGTTTCCGTGACGAAGACCTGCGTGCCGACCGCCAGCCGGAATTCACGCAGATAGACTGCGAAATGTCGTTTGCCGACCAAGAGGACGTGCTGCAGATTTTCGAGGAGCTGGCACGCCACCTCTTCCGTGAGGTTCGCGGCGTAGAGCTGCCGCCACTGGAGCGCATGACATGGCATGAGGCCATGCGCCGCTTCGGAAGCGACAAGCCCGACCTGCGCTTCGGCATGGAATTCGTGGAACTCATGGACCAGCTGAAAGGCACAGGCACATTCCCTGTGTTCAACGAGGCAGAATACATCGGAGGCATCGTAGTGCCTGGCTGTGCCGAATACACCCGCAAGCAGCTCGACCAGCTGACGGACTTCGTGAAGCGTCCGCAGGTAGGAGCCAAGGGACTGGTATACGTGAAGTTCAACGCCGACGGAACGGTGAAAAGCTCTATCGACAAGTTCTACGCCCCGGAAGTGTGGCAGAATGTCAAGGCTGCCACCGGCGCCAGCGACGGCGACTTGCTGCTCATCCTCAGCGGCGACAAGCCCAACAAGACGCGCACACAGCTCTGCACATTGCGACTGGAAATGGGCGACCGCCTGGGACTCCGCGACAAAAACCAGTTCAAGTGCCTCTGGATTGTTGACTTCCCTCTGTTCGAATGGAGCGATGAAGAGCAGCGTCTGATGGCTACGCACCATCCTTTCACACTGCCCAATCCGGACGACATTCCCCTGTTGGACACTGCACCGGAGAAAGTGCGCGCCGTGGCCTACGACTTCGTGTGCAACGGCATTGAGGTCGGCGGTGGCTCGCTGCGTATACACGACGGCAAGCTGCAGGAGAAAATGTTCCAGATTCTCGGATTTACTCCTGAGAGAGCAATGGCTCAGTTCGGCTTCCTCATCAATGCCTTCAAGTATGGCGCACCTCCTCATGCAGGTCTCGCCTTCGGCCTCGACCGTTTCGTAAGCATCATGGCCGGACTTGACAGCATCCGCGACTGTATCGCATTCCCGAAAAACAATAGCGGGCGCGACGTCATGCTTGACGCTCCTGGCTTCCTTGACCCTGCACAGCTCGACGAACTGCAGCTCTGCATCAAGCAGCCGGAAGCTGCCGAATAACATAATACGCTGTCGGCATGGACTTTGACTTAAGTCAAGAATGTGTGTTGAATGGTAAAAAACTCTTACAAAATTTGTTCTCGCATAGTGTAAAAAGCATAATTTTGCACGCGAAATCAAAGAAATCAACCATTTCGATAGCGTATTAATTTTTTAAAACTATGGCAGAAAAGAAAACAACAACGAAGAAGGCTGCAGCAGCTGTTGCTGAGGAGCCGAAGAAAGCAACTGTAAAGAAGGCTCCAGCCGCTAAGAAGACCACTGTAGCTGTAAACGCTGAGAATGCAGGCTTCAAGGCTGGCGATGTCTACCAGGCACTGGCCGCTGCAGAGAAGGCACTGACCGTTAAGGAAATTGCTAAGGCTGCAAAGATCAGCGAAGAGGAGACTCTGCTGGGTCTGGGCTGGCTCTTCAAGGAGGGCAAGCTGAACAGCGTGGACGAGAAGATTACACTTGCTTAATAAGCACAGAACGTAATAATGAACAAGAAAGGCTGGTAAGCTGAAATAGCTACCAGCCTTTTTTCAATCCTGATACTTTTTATATTAGTCTTCACACATCTTTTTTATACCTTAAAATGTACGACAGGCAGATATTGGAAATTCTTGCTGAAGCCGGCAACGGCGGCATTAGCGTACAGTCTGTGGCAAGGCATGTGTACAACCGTAACTGCACATTCTTTTCACAGCCTGACTATGCTGAATTGCATAGCTATGTGCAGCAATATCTGCTGAGGAATTCCGTGCGACAGGAGTCGCTCGTTGAGCGCACCGACCGCCGCGGATACTACCGGCTGAACACAGAGCGCTCTGCCGACGCGCGCCAGCTGATGCTGCAGTTTAAGGAAAGCCGTGAAGAGGACGACGATGCCGACGGCGAACAGCCGGCAGCAAACGGACAGGACCTTTCTCTCTGCCTGTTTGACTGAAGATAATCTGGTAACTCGCAGAAATAATCTGGTAAGACGTTCACACAGCTTTGTAGACCTTTAGCAGTTCTTCGGCAGTATGGCGCCACGAGAAGTGAGTGGCGCGTTCCAGGCCGACTTGCTGCTGGCGGCGGCGGAAATCGTCGTCGGTTTCCAGCCGGAGCATCATGCTGGCTATTTCGTCGCTGCTGGTGGGGTCGACGAGAATGGCCTCGCTGCCGCCGATTTCTGGCATCGACGACGTGTTGCTGGTAATCACCGGCGTGCCGCAGGCCATGGCTTCCAGAAGTGGAATGCCGAAGCTCTCGCGCAGCGATGTGTAGAGAAAGGCAAAGGCATTGCTGTAGATGTATGGCAGGTCGCTGTTGACGATGTAGCCGGGCATGACAATCTTCTCGCGGATGTTCTCAATGCCGTTGCGTTCTATGATGCCGTTCAGATAGTCGGCGTCGAGGTCTGCCATCAGCAGGCGCCTCTTTATGGCAGACTGCTGCAGGTATTTCGAATATGCCACCAGCGTGCGCTCAGTGTTTTTCTTCGGGTCGGTGTTGCCGAGGAAGAAGAAATAGCCCTCCTCGTCAATGTATTTGCCGACGACGCCGTGAGTGTCTTCCATCGGCCGGAACCAGTCGTTATAGCCGTTGTATATCATTGCCATGCGCTCCTCGGCGATGTTCAGCTTACTGATGATGTTCTGCTTCTCGAAGTTTGACACGGTTATTATCTTGCGGCACTTCGGCAGTATGCGCGGCACCACAAGGCGGCGGTAGAGCCAGCCCATGTTTTGGTAGACGTTATGGTTGGTCTTGTCGCGAGGCTCCAGGAAGATGATGTCGTGCAGGGTAAGCACCAGCGGAATGTCGGTCCACAGCGGAGCGGTGTTGCTGGTGCAGTGCAGCAGCTCGACGCCGTATTTCCGGGCGGCACGCGGCAGCGCCCACTGCTCCCAGAGCGGATAGGAAGGGCAGCTGAGTTCTATGACATGCACATTCCCACTGCTCTGCACGCAGCGGTCTTCGCCGGGCTTCACAAAGACGAAGTATTCGTCGTCGGTCTGCATTTTCTGTATTTCCCTGATTTCCTGCAGCACGACATAGTCCATGCCGTGTTTGTTCTTGCGGAATATGCGCTGGGCCTCTATACCTATTTTCATGCTGTTGGGTAACTCTTAACTATTAACTAAAAACTATGCACTGTTGATTGTTTGCTATGCACTGTGAATTATGTCCTTCGGACCGTGGATTTTCTTAATAACCTTTGCAGGCACTCCTCCGACCACGCATCCGTCGGGAACGTCCTTTGTGACTACGGCTCCCGCCGCGACGACGCAATGGCTGCCAATGCTGACGCCTGGCAGCACCACCGCATTGGCGCCAATCCACACGTCGTCGCCAATGGTTACGGGCCGTGTGCTTACGCCCTGCTGGTCGATGCGCAGTGTGGCATCGTCGAAGTTGTGGTTGAGGGCCGTCACCACTATGCCCTGTGCCAGGTTGACGTGCGAGCCTATGCTTACGGGGCCAATCACCGTGCAGTGTATTCCGATGCGTGTGTAGTCGCCGATGACGACGTCGCCGACGGCATTGTTTATGCAGCAGAACGACTCCACCACGCTCCTTCGCCCCAGCGAGAAGAGCCTGTAGGGCGGCGTGTCCATGCGCGCGCTCCAGTAGATTTTAGAGCCGTGGCCGCGGTGCTGGTATAATGGGCTGAGCAGTCGCACGTACCACCGTGGGCGTGCGTCGCGCTGGTTCATCACCATGTAGTCGATGGCGCGCTTCAGCCGTGGCGATGCTGTCAGTTTTGAACGGAGAGAGTTAAACATTGGCTTTGAACTGTTAACTGTTGACTTTGGACTCTTTGGCTTGAGCTTTGAGACTATAATTTCACCACAGAGACACAGAGGCACAGAGTTATAATTTATTTTTTAATTGTTCTTAACTATGAACTGCAAACACCTTTTCCCACTGTCCGATGATGTTGTCGAGGTCGAACCGCTTGGAAATCTCAATGGCCTGTTGCGATTTTTCGTTCCATTCCAGACGGGTGGCGGCAAGCATCTGGCGCGCGAGTCCGTTGACGTCGCCGTTGATATAGTACATGCCGAAATCGCCCATTATCTCCTTGCTGGTCGGCAGGTCCGACGATATTACCGGCAGTCCGTGAGCCATGGCCTCCACCAGCACGAGGCCGAAGCCTTCCCAGCGCGAGCTGAGCACATAGACCTGCGCTGCGCTGTAGTATTGCTGGATGTTGTTGGTGAATGGGTGGATGGTTATGCGGTCTTGCAGTTTGTATTTCCTGATAAGCTCACGGTACATAGGCTCTTCGACGCCCTCGCCGACGATGTCGAGAGTCCACTCGCCGTCTTGCTGGGCAAACAGGCGGAAGGCTTCTATCAGCAGGTCGAAGCCCTTGTGCAGCCGCGAGAAGCGGCCCACGGCGAGGAAGCGCTTGCCGGTGCCTGTTGCGGCAGTGCCTGGCACGAGAGTCAGTGGATTGTAGATGACCGTCGTAGGGAAGCTGTACTTGCCGGCATCGAACTTGCAGAGCACCACCGTTGCGTCGAGCTTGGCCATCTGCAGCTCGTAGTGCTTCTGCAGCTCAGGGCCTATGTAGAGCGACTTCTTCCCGAAGAGGGCTTCGTAACTGTTGTGAATCCAGCCTATCAGCGTCACTCCCGGCAACTGTCTGCGGCATGCCGCCAGGCGTACAGCCAGAGGGGCATGCACGCCAATGATGACGTCGTAGCCGCCGGCCTGCAATTCTCTGGCCAATGCGTTGCGCTTTTCCGAGGGGAATGAGCTGTGGCTGTAGATGTCGGACGTGAGTCGCGTCTGTGGCAGTTTTCTTCTGAAGAGATAGCTGTATGCCTTGCAGAGGAAAACCTTCCATCGCGGCGTTTCGGGATAGGCAAAGAAACGGTAGCTGATGTCGGCCTCATGAAGGCCGTAGAAAGACGTGTCGAGAGCTTCCGGCTTGTCGAAGGTTACGATGGTCACGCTGTTGCTTGCCGCCAGCCGCTTGGCGATGACGGCAGTAACCCGCTGTACACCTCCGATGGAGAATATAGAGTCTGTCAGGAAGCAAACCTTTCTCATGAAAAATGTGCTTGCGGCCCTGCCTTGTCAGAGACTGGCGGCCGTTTAGTGGTCTAACTGTTCGTAGACGGAGTTGTTCGACTTGTATTCTGGCACAATCTCCTTCATCTTCTTCACTGTCGCCATGTTGTCGTCGTTCTTGGCAATGGCTATCAGCTGCTCTATCTGGTTGCGCACTTCTTCGTACTCGTATTCTCGCACGGAGGCTATGCGTATCTTGTCGTGGAATGTCGGCTTTGTGCCTTCCAGCTCGTTGAGCACTTCCTCGTAGAGTTTTTCACCCTCGCGCAGGCCGGTGTATTTTATTTCCACGTTCTTGGCTCCAGACAACTGTATCATGCGCTTCGCCAAATCGGCAATCTTTACAGGCTTGCCCATGTCGAAGACGAATATCTCGCCGCCGTTGCCCTTAGTGCCTGCCTCCAGCACCAGCTTGCAGGCCTCGGGGATGAGCATGAAGAAGCGCACTATGCGCTCGTCGGTGACCGTCACTGGACCGCCTTTCCTTATCTGCTCCTTGAACAATGGGATTACCGAGCCGTTGCTGCCCAGCACGTTGCCGAAGCGCGTGGTTACGAACTGCGTGTGGCTGACATAGCCGGCGCCCTTTTTCAGCTGTTCGGTAGCCTTGGCGTGCAGCATGCTGTTGAGGCTCTGCACGTAGATTTCGCAGATGCGCTTTGAGCAGCCCATAACGTTTGTGGGGTTGACGGCCTTGTCGGTGGACACCATGACAAACTTCTTCACACCGTACTTCACGCTGAGGTCGGCAATGACTTTCGTGCCGTAGATGTTGTTGTGGACAGCCTCCGACGGGTTGTCCTCCATCATTGGCACGTGCTTGTATGCGGCAGCGTGGAAGACGTAGTCGGGCTTGAAGTCGGCGAAGATGTGTTCCATGCGTCCCTCGTTGCAGATACTGGTGACGACGGTGTGAGCCTTGATGTCCGGATATTCATTGTGCATCATCAGTCTGATGTCGTGTTCCGGCGTCTCAGCCTGGTCGATGAGCATCATCTGTTCGGGCTTGAAGAGTGCTATCTGGCGCACCATTTCCGAGCCAATGCTGCCGGCCGATCCGGTTATCAGCACTCTCTTTCCGGTGAGCAGCTCGCCGACTGACTTCATGTCTACGCTGATTTCCTGTCGTGGCAGCAGGTCTTCCACCGACACCTCGTTGATCTGCATCGACGCGATGTCGTCTTCAGTCAGCTGGCCGTCATTTGTGGCGGCCTCCTTTATCTGCTGTGTCATGAAAATCTTGCAGCCAGCGCCTATCAGCACGTTCTGCATGGTCTGGTTGTTGCGGAACTCATCGATGCGCAGGGGGCTTACAAGAATGGCCTCGATGTGGTTTTTCTTTATGATGGCTTTCAGATTGTCGTCGGAGTTGTAGACCTTTTCGCCCATCAGACGCATATGCTTGGCGCGCTTGTCGTGGGATATGAAGCCTTCAAGTATGAACCTCTTGGGATTTTGCGAGCGTATGTTCTTGGCAAGTCCCACGCCGCCGGAGAGTGCGCCGTAGATGAGTACGCGCATGGCTCTGTTGGTGGAGAACGACACGTCGTAGAGTGCTTTCACGATAACCCTCATGCCCCACATGACGGCTGTGGCCATGAGGAACATGACGAGTGTCTCCGTCTGGTTGAGCGCGCTAAGCTGTGCAATGCCGAAATGCTCAGCCACCAGCGACAGCACGAGGGCCAGCACCAGCGTCAGCGCGCTGGCATAGGCTACGCGCAGCAGGTCGACGAACGACGAGAAGCGCACCACACCCGAATAGGTGCTGAACAACCTGGCGCCGATGAAGCTAAGGCAGACGTAGGCCAGCAGCGTCAGCAGCACGTTCTCGCGATGGTCAATAAGCACCATCGTCTTGTTGAAGAGCCAGTAAGTGAATACGCCAGAAAGGAATATTATCAAACAGTCGAAAATCAGTATACACCAGTAAGGCAGCGAATTCTTGCTGAAATACCAGCTGAGAAAGTTTCTAACAGTTCTTGTAACCATAAATCTATATTATATTTCTGACGCTCGTTGTCAATAAAGTGTTGTCTGTCAACGTGCAAAGGTATGCTTTATTTGTGAAAATTCAAAGCAGTATTTAAAATTTTTCAAAAAAAAAACACGCAGGGAATTCATTTTTCTCTGCGTGTTGTTTCAGCCAGTTGATGGCAGGCTTATTTCGCTTTGCCTTTGCCGGGCTTTTTTATCCCGTTGCGCCTGAGCAGGGCGTCGATGGTCGGCTCGCCGCCGCGGAAGCGCTTGTAGAGAGCCATTGGGTGCTCGGTGCCGCCGCGCGAGAGGATGTTGTCGCGGAACGACTGGGCGGTCTTCTGGTCGAAGATGCCGTGGCGCTTGAACACTGCGAAGGCGTCGGCGTCAAGCACTTCGGCCCATTTGTAGCTGTAGTATCCGGCAGCATATCCGCCGGCCATGATGTGCGAGAACTGTACCGTCATGCAAGTGTCGGGCAGCTGCTCGCCGATGATGGCCTTCTTCCAGGCCTGCTTCTCGAAGCTCACGATGTCTTCGGTGAAAGGCTCTTTCTGTGTGTAGTAGGCCATGTCCAGCAGGCCGAGGCTGACCTGCCGCAGGCAGGCCGTGGCAACCATGAAGTTGCGGCTCTTGACGATGCGCTCTATCAGCTCGTCGGGCAATGGCTCGCCGGTCTGGTAGTGGAAGGCAAAGGTGCGCAGGAATTCCTTCTCGACGGAGAAGTTCTCCATGAACTGTGACGGCAATTCCACGAAATCCCACCATACGTTGGTGCCTGAGAGCGACTCGAAGCGCGTGTTGGCGAACATGCCGTGCAGCGAGTGTCCGAATTCGTGGAGGAATGTCTCTACCTCGCCGAGCGTCAGCAGTGCTGGCTTGTCGTCGGTGGGCTTGGTTAGGTTCATCACCACGCTGACGTGAGGGCGGATGTTTTTGAATTTTGAATTATCAAGTTCCCAGTGCTGGCCTTTGTATTCTGTCATCCACGCGCCGCCTTGCTTGCCCTTGCGCGGATGGAAGTCGGCGTAGAAGACGGCAAGGAAGGAGCCGTCCTTGTCGAACACCTCGTAGGCCTTGACGTCGGGGTGGTAGACTGGAATGTCGCTGTTCTCCTTGAAGGTGATGCCGTAGAGACGGTTTGCCAGTCCGAAGACGCCCTTGATGACTTTCGACAGTTCGAAGTATGGTCTGAGCATTTCGGCGTCGATGTTGTATTTCTTCATCTGCAGCTTGTGGGAGTAGAATGCCGTGTCCCAGGGCATCATCTTCGTTTGTGCGGAGCCGTCTGCTGCTTTCGGGAATGTTTTTCTCAGTTCCTCCCTCTCTTTCAGTGCCGTAGGCTTGTAGGCGTCGATGAGGTCGTCGAGCAGGCGGTAGACGCCGCGGCTGTTTGAGGCCATGCGGCGGCACAGCACGTAGTCGGCATAGGTCTTGTAGCCCAGCAGCTGCGCAATCTCGCGGCGCAGGTTGACGAGCTGCTGGCAGATGGCCAGGTTGTTCTCGGAGTTGTCGTGGGTACACAGAGTGTTGCGCGCCATGTACATCTGCTTCCTCAGCTCGCGCTGTGTGGAATAAGTCATGAACGGCGAGTAGGACGGCATGTCAAGAGTGAATACCCACCCCTGCTTGCCCAGCTCCTTGGCAGTCAGGGCTGCGGCCTCGCGGGCAGTGTCGGGCAGTCCGTCGAGCTGTGCCTCGTCGGTGATGTGCAGCGAGAAGGCCTTCTGTTCCTTCAGCAGGTTCTGCGAGAACTGCAGCGAGAGCATGGAAGCCTCTTCCGTGAGCTGGCGCAACCGTTCCTTGCCGGCATCGTCGAGCAATGCGCCGCTGCGCACGAAACCCTGGTAGCAGTTGTCCAGCAGCATTTTCTCCTCCTGTGTCAGCTGGCGGTGGTGCAGGTGAACGCGGCGGATGCGCTCGAAGAGCCGCGGGTTCAGCCGCACGTCGTTGGCATGCTGTGTGAGCATGGGCTGGATTTTCTGTGCCAGCGCGTCCATGTCGTCGTTGGTCTCTGCGCTGAGCAGGTTGAAGAACACCGTCGACACACGGCTGAGGAGGTCGTAGTAGCCTTCGTCCTCCTCGGTGTTGATGATAGTGTTGTCGAAGGTGGGCTTCTCCGGATTGTTGATAGTCTTCTCTATCTGCTCATTGTCGCGGCGGATGCCTTCTATGAAAGCCTCCTCGAAGTCCTCAAGGCGTATGCGGTCGAAGGGAACCGTGTCGTGTGGGGTGTTGTATGGCACCAGGAAGGGGTTCACTCTCACGTCTTCCGTGGGCTGTGGGTTGTTGTCTTTGTTCATGATGGTTTTGTTTTCGGTCAGCAAAAGTACTGTATTCTGTAGAAATACTGTCAATCGATTAAAAAGAATTAACGCTTTCCGCTTGTTTTGCATTCTGCGAGTGCTGCTGCCGAAAGAAAACGAAAAAAATTTGGCCGTTCTCTTTGTTTTCCGTAACTTCGCAGCGTAAATGCAGAAAATGATTACAATTCTCGGACCTACGGCTACCGGCAAGACTCCGCTGGCAGTTGCAGTGGCGCGCGCTCTGCCGACGGTGGACGGATCCGTTGGCGGCGAGATTATCTCCGCCGACTCGCGGCAGGTCTACAGGCGCATGGACATCGGCACAGGCAAGGACCTGGACGAATACACCGTCAGCGACGCTGGCACAACAGTTACCGTCCCCTACCATTTGATAGACATTGTTGAGCCGGGTACGAAGTATAATCTTTTCCAGTATCAGCAGGACTTCCAGAGGGCATATAATAATATTGTGGGCCGTGGCCTGACGCCAATACTCTGCGGCGGCACCGGACTCTACATCGAAGCCGTGCTGAAGGGATACCAGCTGTCGCCGGTGCCTCAGAATCCGGAATTGCGCAGCCGGCTGGAAGGCAAAAGCCTTGACGAACTGACGCAGATGCTTGCGCAGCTGAAGGCACGCAACGGCTCAGCCATGCACAACACTACCGACGTTGACTCCTGCCAGCGGGCTATTCGCGCCATCGAGATTGAGACTGCAATTTTGGAGAGCCGGCAGCAGGCTGGCGCGGCAGGGAGTGGGGCAGGGGTCGCTGCGCAGCCAGCGGCGGATGCTGCATCCCCATATCCCAGGACGTGCGTTCCGCCGATTCCATCATTGATTGTCGGCGTCAGCATCGACCGTGAGGAGCGCCGCCGCAAGATTACCAACCGCCTGCGTCAGCGACTGGACAACGGCATGATAGACGAAGTCCGCGGACTGCTTGCCGAAGGCATTCCTGCCGCGGATATTCTGTACTATGGGCTGGAATACAAGTTTGTCACTGAGTATGTCCTTGGTCGTCTGAGCTATGACGAAATGTTCAGCAGGCTTGAAATCGCCATCCACCAGTTTGCCAAGCGCCAGATGACGTGGTTCCGCGGCATGGAGCGGCGTGGCTTCTCCATCCGCTGGATAGACGCCATGCTGCCAATGGAAGAAAAAGTCAGGCAGATTATTGCCATGCTGGGGGAATGAAGCACACATTTATTATTATTTAGCAGAAAATTTTCTTTTTTCCCTTCCCTTATTAATACCTTTGCAGCGTGAACACGAAAACTAAGAGAAGGCTTTTTGCATGGCTGCTGTTGGCGGTATTTGTGCCAATGGTAGTGGTTTCGTCGCTTCACATTCACAGCAGCAACCAGATTAGGCAGACAGAATGCTCAGAGTGCGTCCATCATCATTGTAATGGACACCTTGGGCAGCTGATGACTTCGCAGCATGCCTGCGTGGTGTGCCAGTTTCTGACGCTGGCTTTCGTTGCTGCGTGTGCTTCTGTATTTTCTTTCTGCTTTTCAGAGCCATCGGGCAGTCTTGCCCAGTGGCAGCAGCCACTGTCGCTGCGTGGCGGCGGCATTGCGAGTCTGCGTGCACCGCCGGCTTGCTGAAGACATGCACGCCGGCAGCGGACATGCCGGCAGAGAAAGAAAGTTTTATAGGATACACACGCAATCAGTATGATTACAAACATTCTGGCTGTCGCGCTTATGGCGTGTACAGCTAATTGCGGCTACGACGGCGACACCACCGTGGTCTTGCAGGGAGTGACCGTCAGCGGCATGCAACAGCGCGACTATCAGATGCGCTCGTCGCAGTCGACAGTGGCGGTTGGCAGCGAATACCTGCAGCAGAACTTTGCCGGAAGCCTTATGCAGACCCTTGAGGGCTTGCCGGGCGTAAAGGCAATGACCATTGGCTCAGGGCAGTCGAAGCCGACCATTCGCGGACTGGGCTTTAACCGCATGGCTGTCACGGAGGACGGCATAAAGCACGAAGGCCAGCAGTGGGGCGACGACCACGGCCTGGAGATAGACCAGTTTGCCGTCGACCGTGCCGAGGTTATCAAAGGCCCTGCGGCATTGCTCTACGGCAGCGACGCCATAGGCGGCGTGCTGAGCCTTTACACCAACCACATCCCTACGAGAAAGCTGGAGGGTGCCGTGCAGATGTTCGGCCGCACCAACAACGAGCAGGTGGGGCTGTCGGCAAAGGTGGGCGGCCGGCTGGGAAGCTTCTTCTACCGTGCAAACATGACGCTGATAGACTATGCCGACTATCGCGTGCCGACAGACAGCATAGAATACTATTCATATTATGTAAGGCTGCACAACCGCCGCCTGCGCAATACTGCAGGCCTTGAGCGCGACGGCAGCGTGATGCTCGGATATGCCGGATATAATTTCCACACAGACCTGCGCGTGAGCGACAGCTACCAGAAGAGCGGTTTCTTTGCCGACGCCCACGGCCTGGAGGTGCGCATGTCGGACATTGACTACGACCGCTCGCGGCGCGACATCGACCTTCCGCACCAGTGGGTAAACCATCTGAAAGTCCTGAGCCACACTACGTGGCGTAACGGTCAGCTGTCGGTGGAGGGCAATGTGGCTTACCAGCGCAACGTCCGCGAAGAGCATTCCGAGCCGGTGGCCCACGGCTACATGCCAAAGCCTGACGGCACCTTGGAACGACGCTTTGTGAAGAATACCTTCACCGGCAAGGGCGGAGTGACGTGGCAGCCCGGCGACAGGCACGCACTGAGTGCCGGCGTAAGTGCAGAATACCAGCATAACCGGAGAGACGGATGGGGATTTATCATTCCCGATTTCGAGACCTTCTCCGCCGGAGCCTACGTCATGGAACGCTACACGCTGAGCGACAATTTTATCGTCAACGGCGGACTGCGCTACGATGTGGCAAAGACTGACGTGCGCAGCTATACCGACTGGTATGCTACGCCTGTCGGTGGGACGCCTGTCTATAAGCAGCGGTCGGCATCGCTCAGCCGCCGGTTCAGCAGTTTTACGTGGTCGGCAGGCCTGAGCTACAACACAGGCGGTTGGGTGCTGAAGGCAAACGTGGGAAAGAGCTTCCGCATTCCCATTCCCAAGGAGCTGGGAGCCGACGGCATCAACTACCACATCTTCCGCTACGAGCAGGGCAATGCCACCCTCGATGCGGAGGAATCGTATCAGGCAGATGCCGGCATCAGCTGGTCGAACGGCACGGTTACGGTGCAGGTGGATCCCTACATTAACTACTTTCCCAACTACATCTATCTCACTCCTACGCTCGACTTCATAGAAGGGCTGCAGCTCTATCGCTACACGCAGGCCCATGTGCTGCGCTGTGGCTTTGAGGCGCAGGCCGACTGGAAGATAGACAGCCATTGGTCGGCCCAGCTGAAGGGAGAATATCTTTATGCCCGTCAGCGCTCAGGCAGCATGAAGGGCTACACGCTGCCGTTCAGCACTCCGTGGTCGGCGGATGCAGACATAAAATACTCTTTCGACCGCCGCGGCAAGGGATTTGTGTCGCTGGGCGCCCGTCTTGTGGGCAGCCAGGATGAGATAGTGCCTCCAGAAGAGCCAACTGCAGGCTATTGGACGCTGAATGCGTCGGCAGGCAAGCGGTTTGCCGTTTCGAAGGCGGTGGCTCTGAAGGTGGCCCTGAACGCAAGCAACCTGCTGAACCGCAAATATTACAACCACACCAGCTACTACCGTCTTATTGACGTGCCAGAGCCGGGGCGCAACTGCTCGCTGATGGTGGGAGTAGAGTTTTAGGAGTCAATAGTTTTTTAGATTATAGTTTATACTTCAAAATTCATAGTAAATATTAAAAATCAGTATCACATGAAAAATCTTAAATATCTGAGCCTGACGACGGCTCTTGTAAGCGGCCTGCTGATGGGCCTGACTGCCTGTGGCAGCGACGACGAGGAAAGCAAAGACATGGAAAAGCCTGTCATAACCACCGACGGCATTGTGGCATGCCCGCTGGACTGCGACGTGTTCCGTCGCGGCGACGTAATCCCGTTCAACTATGCGTTTACCGACAATGTAGAGCTGGCAAGGTACACAATCCACATCCACAACAACTTCGACCACCACGAGCATCCGGGACTGGCAGAGATGCACTGCGAGATGGAACCGCAGAAAGACCCGGTAAATCCGTGGACCGTGGAGGAAACCGTCTACACCATCCCTGCCGGCAACACCAGATACACTGCGCGGCTGGATATTCCCATCCCCACGGACATAGACCCAGGCGACTACCATCTGAGCATACGCGTCTTCGATGCCAAAGGCTGGAGCAACAGCTGGCCGGTGTCGTTCAAGATTGCTGAATAGCCCCCGGTTTTACTGACACGCAGAGATAGAAAATTATCTGCGTAAGAAAAAAAATTATCTCTGTGAGATAAAAAATTATCTTCGTAAGATAATTTCGTAAGTCATTGAGATAATTTTTTTATATGGCCAATGGGCTGCCCGTGAAAAAAAGATGCAAAAATTTTGCTGTTTCCGTGGCATTTCTTACCTTTGAACACTGAAAGAGACAACAAGACAAAACACAGTGGCTGTAGAAGAAACAAGATGGGGAATACTGTATTGTCCTAAAAGCAGAAGATCGAAGCAGCGGGACAAAATCAGACACGCACTCGACGAGCGCGGAGTGCAGTATGACTTAGTGCAGAGCGAAAGCACCGACAGCGTGGAGCGGCTCATGCGCATGCTTATCAACAACGGCTACAAGACCATCATCATCGTCGGCGGCGACTCTGCCATGAACGATGCCGTCAACTGCCTCATGGAGCAGGAGCAGCAAGTGCGCGACGGCATTCTGCTGGGGGTTATACCCAACGGGGTGCTGAACGACTTTGCCCGCTACTGGAACTTCCGCGAGGGCAACGTCGGGCAGACTGTCGACTGGCTGCTGAAGCGGCGCGTGAGGAAAATCGACCTTGGCTGCATACGCTATGCCGACAAGAACGGCGCCCAGTGCCACAGGTATTTCCTGAACTGCGTAAACGTAGGCATGATAGCCGACGTGATGAACATCCGGCGGCAGGCCCGTTCGCTGCTTGGCTCGCGGACGCTGTCGTTTGTGGCTTCCTGCTTCCTGATGCTGTTCCACCGCATGGAATACAAGATGCGCATAAAGATAAACAGCGACGTCGTCGACCGCAAGGTGATGACGATGTGCATAGGCTCAGGCCCGGGCTACGGGCAGACGCCGAACGCTTCGCCATACAGCGGACTGCTCGACGTGTCGGTGGTCTACAACACTGGCATCCTGCAGGTGTTTGCAGGCCTGTGGCTGCTGGTCTCGGGCAGGTTCCTCAACCATCGCTCCGTTCATCCGTTCCGCACGCGCGAAGTGCTGGTGGAAGACAGCAGGCATGCACTCGCCGGCGTTGACGGACGGCTGCTTGGACAGCCGTCTGGCAGCTATCGGATAAGCATACTGCCGGAAGTCATAAACTTCCTTATTCCCGACTGAAACGGCCGGGCGCCGGTGGCTGCTAAGCGCATGTGACGCACCAGACAGACATTGGCGATGCTGCGGCAAAGGCACAGACCGCTCTGCAGGCAAGTGCAGGAGAGCAGACGGGCAAATGTAAAATAAACAAAAAAACACGGCGTTTTCTGAAAAATGTCGTGTTTTTTTTTGTAAACATTCATAAAATTACTACTTTTGAGCAATATTTGTAAAACCTAAAACGAAAAACATTATTCATTATCTAAAGGAACTATGAGTTATTTACGATTTGAAAAAGCGGTAATGACCAATTTGGAAGAGTCGCTGCGTCGTGAATTACTTCGGACAAACCGTTCTGGTGCGTACAGCTCGTCGACGCTCGTCGACTGTAATACGCGCAAGTATCACGGTCTGCTCGTTGTTCCCGTACCTGAAATCGACGACGAGAACCACGTGTTGCTGTCGTCGCTCGACTGTACGGTTATTCAGCATGGCGCAGAGTTCAACCTGGGACTCCACAAGTATCAGGGCAACAACTACAGCCCCAAAGGTCATAAGTACATCCGCGAATTCACCTGCGACGTAGTACCCACCACGCTTTACCGTGTCGGTGGAGTTTTATTGAAAAGGGAGACAATCTTCCAGGCCTATGAAGACCGCATCCTCATCCGCTACACTCTGGAAGACGCCCATTCGGCAACGACACTGCGCTTCCGCCCGTTCCTTGCCTTCCGCTCGGTGCGCCAGTTTACTCATGAGAACTCAACGGCTTCGCGTGAGTACCATGTCGTGGACAATGGCATAAAGACTTGCATGTATGCCGGATATCCAGACCTTTACATGCAGTTCAACAAGAAGAACGAGTTCGTCTTCCAGCCCGACTGGTATCGCGGTGTGGAATATCCCAAGGAGCAGGAGCGCGGCTATGCATCCAATGAGGACCTCTACGTGCCGGGCTACTTCGAGATGACCATCAAGAAAGGCGAGAGCATCATCTTTGCTGCATCTACAAAGGAGATTAAGAGTTCTACGCTGAAGGGTCTCTTCCAGAAGGAGATTGACGTCAGGCTCAGCCGCGACAGTTTCTACCACTGCCTCGTTGCTGCCGCCCACCAGTTCCACAACCGCCAGCCTAACGACGACCGTTACCTGCTGGCAGGCTATCCTTGGTTCAAAGCCCGCGCACGCGACACGTTCATAGCGCTGCCGGGACTGACGCTGTCTATTGGCGAACAAGACTACTTCGAGCTTGTCATGAAGACCGCCGAGAAAGGACTGCGTGAATTCATGGAAGGCAAGCCCCTGTCGGTGAAAATCTACGAGATTGAGCATCCTGACATTCCGCTGTGGGCCGTCTGGTCAATACAGCAGTATACCAAGGAGACCGGCCGCGAACAGGGCAGCAAAATGTACGGCAAGCTCGTAAAAGACATTATTAAATATATTATAAAGGGCGGACATCCCAACCTGCGTCTCGACGACAACGGACTGCTCTATGCCAACGGACGCGACCATGCCATCACCTGGATGAACTCAACAGCCAACGGGCATCCTGTCATTCCGCGTTCGGGATACATCGTTGAGTTCAATGCCCTTTGGTATAATGCACTGAAGTTCTGCGCATCACTGGAGGCTGAGTTCGGCGACCAGAAGTTCGCTGCCCAGCTGGAGGAAATGGCAGAAAAGACCAAGGAGGCTTTCGTAGCTACATTCCTGAACGAGTACGGATACTTGCTGGACTACGTCGACGGCACAATGATGGACTGGAGCGTACGCCCGAACATGATATTCCCCGTAGCTTTCGACTACTCTCCACTGTCTCAGGACCAGAAGAAGAGCGTTCTCGACGTTTGCACGCGCGAGCTGCTGACGCCGAAGGGACTGCGCTCGCTCTCGCCAAAGAGCGGAGGCTACAACCCGATGTATGTAGGTCCGCAGACGCAGCGCGACTATGCCTACCATCAGGGAACGGCCTGGCCGTGGCTGGGAGGCTTCTACATGGAGGCATGCCTTAAGCTCTACAAGCGCACACGCCTCTCGTTCGTTGAAAGACAGATGGTGGGATATGAAGACGAGATGATGTATCATGCCCTCGGAACCATCAGCGAGCTGTTCGACGGCAACCCGCCGTTCCACGGACGCGGTGCCATGGCATTTGCCATGAACGTTGCAGAGATTTTGCGTACTCTGAAGTTAATGGAGAAATATACATATCAAAAATAAGGAGGAGACGCTATGAAAGTATTAATGTTTGGATGGGAGTATCCTCCTCACGTGTTTGGTGGACTTGCCACTGCAAACTACGGAATTTCTCAGGGCCTGCATGCACAGGGCGACATGGACATCACGCTCTGCCTGCCGAAGCCCTTTGGCGATGAAGACCGCTCGGCCTGCAACATAGTAGCCATGAACGCTGTGCCCATTGCTTGGCGCGACGTTTCGGCCGACTATGTCCGCGAGCGCGTTGGCAACATTATGGACCCAGACCTCTATTTCCGTCTGCGCGACCATCTTTATGCCGACTTCAACTATATGCACGTCAACGACCTTGGCGCAATGGAGTTTGCCGGAGGCTATCCCGGCAACCTGCATGAGGAAATCAACAACTATTCCATCATTGCAGGTGTCGTGGCACGTACTCTGGACTACGACATCATTCATGCCCACGACTGGCTGACATATCCTGCAGGCATACATGCCAAGCAGGTCAGCGGCAAGCCACTGTGCATTCACGTACATGCCACCGACTTCGACCGTTCGCGCGGAAAGGTGAACCCGACAGTATATTCGATTGAGAAGAACGGCATGGACAATGCCGACTGCATCATGTGCGTCTCGGAACTGACGCGACAGACGGTCATCAACCAGTATCACCAGGATCCGCGCAAGTGCTACACCGTACACAATGCCGTCTATCCGCTGCCGGAAGAGTATCAGGCAATTCCGCGTCCCGACCATACCGGCAAGGACAAGGTGGTTACCTTCCTTGGGCGCATCACCATGCAGAAAGGCCCTGAATATTTTGTCGAGGCTGCCAACATGGTTATTCGCCGTACGCGCAACGTGCGCTTCTGCATGGCAGGCAGCGGCGATATGATGGACGCCATGATTCTTCTGGCTGCAGAGCGCGGCATCGCCGACCGCTTCCACTTCCCGGGCTTCATGCGCGGCAAGCAGGTCTACGAGTGCCTCAAGGACAGCGACGTCTACGTGATGCCTTCCGTCTCAGAGCCGTTCGGCATTTCGCCTCTGGAGGCCATGCAGTGCGGAACGCCCTCAATCATCTCAAAGCAGTCGGGATGCGCTGAAATACTAACCAACTGCATAAAGGTCGACTACTGGGACATTCATGCACTGGCCGACGCCATCTACTCCATCTGCGCCAACGAGTCGCTCTTCCAGTATCTCAAGGAAGAAGGCAAGCGCGAGGTTGACCAGATTACGTGGGAGAAAGTCGGTGCTTGGATAGCCACACTGTACAAGCGGACTCTTGGCTGGGAGGTCTAAAATGAAGAATGAAGAATGAAAAATTAAAAAAATTATGAAAACAATTTGCTTATATTTTGAAATACATCAGATTATACATCTGAAGCGCTACCGTTTCTTCGACATCGGTACCGACCATTACTATTACGATGACTACGAGAACGAGCGTAGCATCACCGACATTGCCAACCGCTCCTATATGCCGGCACTGACCGCCATCGGCGAAATGATTAAGGAGCATGGCGACTACTTCAAAGTGGCCTTCTCGCTCTCCGGCACAGGCATCGAACAGCTGGAGATGCATGCCCCACAGGTGCTGGAGAAGCTGCAGGAGCTGAACCAGACGGGCTGCGTGGAATTCCTCGCCGAGCCTTACAGCCACGGACTGTCGTCGCTGGCCAACGAGGAGACATTTGCCCTCGACGTCAAGAAGCAGTGTGCCAAAATTGAGGAGTACTTCGGCAAAAAGCCTACCGTGGCCCGCAACTCATCGCTCATCTACAGCGACGACATCGGCTCGCAGATTGCCGCCATGGGCTTCAAGGGCATGCTCACCGAGGGTGCCAAGCACGTGCTGGGATGGAAGTCGCCGCACTATGTATACAACTGCAACATGGCTCCGTCGCTGAAGCTCCTGCTGCGCGACGTGGAACTCAGCGACGACATCTCACTGCGCTTCAACAACAGCGACTGGGACGGCTATCCACTCTTTGCCGACGCCTACATCGACCGCATTGCGCGCCTCCCGGAGGAAGAGCAGACAATAAACATCTTCATGGAACTCTCAGCACTGGGCATCGCACAGCCGCTCAGCAGCAACATCCTCGACTTCCTGAAGGCTCTGCCGGCACAGGCCAAGGAGAAGGGCATCACCTTCTCTACGCCTACAGAGATATGCATGAAGACAAAGAGCGTGGGCAATCTGGACGTACCCGACACCCTCAGCTGGGTCGACGAGGAACGCGACTGCTCCTGCTGGCTGGGCAACGCCATGCAGCGTGAGGCCTTCAACAAGCTCTACTCCGTGGCCGACCGCCTGCGCATTGCCGACGACCCACGCATTAATCAGGACTGGGACTACCTGCAGGCCTCCAACAACTTCCGCTTCATGACCACCAAGCCCTCTAACGTAGGACTCGACCGCGGCATCTACAGCGGACCCTTTGACGCCTTCACAAACTACATGAACATCCTGGGCGACTTCATCAACCGAGTCAACGCCCTCTATCCGCAGGAAATTGAGAACGACGAGCTGAACGCCCTGCTCACCACCATCCGCAACCAGGGCGACGAGATAGAGATGAAGGACAAGGAGATTACCCGCCTGAAGGCACGCCTCGAAAAGCTTGAGCCTAAGGAGGAGAAGAAGCCTGCCGCCAAGAAAGCCGCAGCCAAGAAGCCTGCTGCCAAGAAAGAGGCCAAGTGAATGCACGCCACACTCTGACTGTGCTTTTGCAAAGTCAGAGGTGACGCACTTGCAGGCTTAGAGCAAGAAAACAATATTCAGTGGTTAGTTGTCTGTGGTCCTCTGCCACTTTCAGCTAACCACTTTTCATTTATCCCATATTCTGCAGCACAACCAATGAACACCATATTCATAGTTCTGCCCATACTGACGCTGCTCATGTTCGACCTCGGACTGGCCCTGCGCCCTGCCGACTTCCGCATGATTGTCGAGCGTCCCAAGGCCGTCTGTGCCGGACTGCTGGGCCAGATACTCCTGCTGCCACTGATAGCATGGGCAGTGGGCAGCCTGTTCGGCGTGGAGCCACTGTTATTCCTCGGCATCATGCTCATAGCATGCAGCCCCGGCGGCAGCTCCAGCAACGTCTTCTCAATGCTTGCCGGCGGCGACGTGGCCCTCTCGGTGTCGCTCACCGCCCTCAGCAGCGTGATAACACTGTTTACGGGCCCAGCAATCATGGACTTTGCAACGAGCCACCTCGGTACCGCCATGGACGTACACCTGCCCGTAGGCAACCTGCTCGTGCAGAACCTGCTGCTCATGGCCGTGCCGATAGCCCTCGGCCTGCTCGTCAGCATCCGCTTCGGCCGCGCCGCCCAGCGCATGCATGCAGTGCTGAAGCGGCTGGCATTCCCATGCCTCATACTGCTGGCCACAGTCTTCTTCGTGCAGAACAAGGCCACCATCGTCAGCGAGTTTCCCCGGCTGGGCCTCTCCGTCACCACCCTCATCCTGCTGTCGATGCTTGGCGGCATAGCCCTCTCGCGGCTCATGGCTCTCAGCGGCCGCGAGCAGCGCACCATAGTCATCGAGATAGGCATGCAGAATGCCGCCCAGGCCATTGCCGTAGCCTGCAGCCCGTTCGTGTTCAACAACGAGGTAATGGCCACCCCCGCCATCATCTATGCGCTGATGATGAACATCATACTGCTCATCTACGTCGGCACCACATTAGTCTCTGGCGGCAGCAAGTTGTGATTTGCTAAACAATTAGTATCTTTGTAGTAGCAACACTCGCCCGCTGCTGGCCCGCGAACAGGGCTTTGTTGTGATTTGCTAAAAAATCTTTTCGGTTGAAATAAATCAGTCCAAGCGGATAGCCTTTTAATACAGACTCAATGACAGCCACATCACGCTTACCATCGGCGTAAATATAGTTTCGCTGATACTCTGGTTGAATAGTAAACTGACCAGCCAAACCATAAAGGCCTTTGCCCTCCAGTTCGTTGTACTCGAAGCCGTCACAAATCTGCCGGGCGGTATAGATTTTCAATTCTGTCTTCATAATGTGTCAGTATTTGATTCTGAAATAGTCAAGTGCGGCCTTGTACTGGTCTTGCGCCGTCAGGCAGGTGTCAGTCAGGTAGCCGTCAATGTGACCCCATTCACGAAGGCCACGATAGTAGAACATCTTCAACTCGTCAGTAATGATAAACGGCACGATGCCGCAGTACAGACACTCCTTGAACATGATGAGACGCCCCACACGACCGTTGCCGTCCTGGAACGGGTGAATCTTCTCGAAGCGGACGTGCAGGTCGAGGATGTCCTTCAGCGTGTGCTGCGGCTTGTCATTATACCACTCCAAGAGTCGCTGCATGCTTTCTTGCTCCCGTTCCGGCTCACAAGTCTTCTCACCACCCACCTCGTTGGGCAGACGCTTATAGTCGCCTACGGCAAACCAGTCCTTGCGGCTGTCGCTGGTTCCCATCTTCAGGATGCTATGTAACTGCTTTATCAGTTCTTCTGTAAGCGGCTCCTCTGCCTTGTCGATAATCAGGTCGATGCAGCGGAAGTGGTTGACGGTCTCCACGATGTCATTTACATTTACCGCTTCGTCAGCAGTCACGCCGATGGTGTTTGTCTCAAAGATATATCGCGTCTGTTCGTGCGTCAAATGACTGCCTTCTATATGGTTAGAGTTATAGGTCAGGTCTATCTGTGTCTTGTGATAGATGCTTCCTTTCATCTTCATCGCCTTCTGCTCGCGGAGTATGTCAAGCAGAGTTTGTCTATGCTGGTCGTTGTTCATATTACGATTGCTTTTTGCGGATTAGTATTCTTGCGTATGGCTTTACAGGGTAGCCATCTTCCATATAGTAAAGTTGACCTTGTCTAAGGCTGGGATTTAATTTCTTCAATTCTGGCGGGAAGGGCTTTAGTCCTAACTCTTTGCCAGAATCTCCTTCTGCAATGCCAATAATTTCAAATTGCTCTGGGCAATATTTGTCAAGGAATGATTATGGCAGGCCCATCGCTCCCTCATAGTCAGATGGGATGGCATCAGTATATGGGATTTCTATTGCATCATAATTTTCATAATGAATATAGTCTTCCCGTCCTCGTATCTCTTTATGCTTGCTATGCTTGAAATTCTCAGCCATAGTCATTAGCTTTAGAGGCTGATTGCCATTGCAAATCATCTAAGTTTATACGTCCATCCCCAGACACGTCCTCGGTCAGAACAAATATCTTGCCGTGCGTTTTGCTCTTGTCGTCATCGAAGTATGGCTGCCCAGTCTCAAAGAGCGTCGGCTGATATGGCATCTTGTACTTCTTGCTTTCTGGCGCATAACTGGTAGAGATAAGTTTCTTCAAGCCCAGCAGTTCAAAGTTCTGCGCAAAGAATTTGGTAAAGTTGCTCCATTCCGGGTCGTCGCAAGGCAGCAGCACCGTCTTACCACGAAACACATTTGGGTCGTAGTCCAGATAGGCGTTTATCTCCTTCTGAATGTCGGGATATTGCGTATAGAACTCATCGTTCTTCGCCGTCTTTGCATTTGCTAAGTTCGTATTTGCCATTATCGAATGTCTTAGGATTGAATTTACTGGATGCAAAGTTACTCAATTTTATTGAGTATTGGGCAGGAATAGGACAAAAAATGCTAAAAATCCGGGTGCGCCGGAAAATCTGGAATAGCCCTTACGCGCTCAGGTCTGACGGCGCGGATGTTCAGCAGCAGGCGGTAATCCTTGTAATTGTTTGTAACGATAAGACCGCACTTCTACTTCATGGCCAGCACGTACTGCACGTTGTCCTCGATGTCGGTTCCTGTCTCAACGAGGGCTGCGTCGATGTCGCGATTGGTGAAGTCGATGACGTTGAAACGGTGCTGTAGGTCGCGGACGATGCGGACTATCTTTCCCAGCAATCTGCCAAAAATCTGGGATTTCAGGGCAAAGAAGAAGTGATACCCGAAGTCACCAGTGGCCAGCACACAAATTTAAGCACCATCCTCTTCGCGGTTGCTTTCGCTCTGATGATGGTGCTCGATGTATTGCTGGAGTAGAGACTACTCTTTCACGGCCCCTACGATGTCATCAATCGTAGCAACGGTGTGGCCGTCGCGGTGACGGAAGAGGTTCAGGATGTCGCGGACGGTCTTCTCTTCCTCAACCTGCTCGTCGATAAACTGATCCACGAAGTTGATGGAAGCGCGGTCGTGCTCAGAATCGGCCACGTCAGCCAGTTCGTTGATTTTCTCTGTCACCCACATCTCGTGCTTCAGGGTGCGCTCGAAGATGTCCTTCGGGTCCTGGAAGTCCTGCTCTGGGGCAAGTCGGCCATCTTCAGGGCATGCTCCTTCTCCTCGTTCGAGTGGCCGAACATCCAGGCAGCGAAGCCCTTCCAACCCTCTTTGCGGAACCAGAAAGCCATTTGCAGATAGAGGTTTGATGAGTACAACTCGGCAGTAATCTGTGCGTTAAACGCATCTTGCATTTTCTTTGAAATGTTCATAATGATGTCTCCTCTTTAAGTTTGTGATACGTACTTTCGTGAGAGCAAAGGTACGAAAAATAGTCCATATCTGTACAATACGGGAGTCGTTTTTTGAGATTTCTTAATAAAGTTATCATCATTAGACCTATATCCTATTTTCAGTCACAAATGATAAGCGACCATCTGTCATGATGCGAGATTTGTTGACATTGAGCGATGTGACATAGATATCGACCGTCAGCATCCAAGCGCAATTACGTCGAAGAAGAGGTAATTACGCTGTCTTTCCAAGTTTTGCAAAATAAAGCGCAATCTCTTTTGATCATAGCTTACAACATGTTTGTTGAGGAAATCCTCTTTGCAGTAGCATAAACACTAATATAAACCTGGCTTTTATCTTCTCGCCTGTTGTGATTTGCTAAAAAATTAGTATCTTTGCAGTAGCATAAACACTTTAACGCTGCACAGGCAAAATATTAACATTGTTGTGATTTGCTAAAAAATTAGTATCTTTGCAGTAGCATAAACACTTTAATACTAATTGTGAATTGAATTCGGTGGGTTGTGATTTGCTAAAAAATTAGTATCTTTGCAGTAGCATAAACACTAAATAATACGCCTTGTTATCAGTGAGGGCGTTGTGATTTGCTAAAAAATTAGTATCTTTGCAGTAGCATAAACACTCACCCTCAAGAACTTCAACGGCATTGTCATGTTGTGATTTGCTAAAAAATTAGTATCTTTGCAGTAGCATAAACACTTGCTTGACACCAATACTATTATCATTAGTGGTTGTGATTTGCTAAAAAATTAGTATCTTTGCAGTAGCATAAACACTTTGGTCGTTCTGAATCATTATCTTAAGTTGGTTGTGATTTGCTAAAAAATTAGTATCTTTGCAGTAGCATAAACACTTGTATAATTATATACCTTTGTATGTAATGTGTTGTGATTTGCTAAAAAATTAGTATCTTTGCAGTAGCATAAACACTACAGGCAAAGAAGAACGCCGCCGAAGCACAGTTGTGATTTGCTAAAAAATTAGTATCTTTGCAGTAGCATAAACACTCCGATTGCAGAAAAGTGCTGAACGTCAAGTGTTTGCAAAGAAAATTAGAAAACAAAAAATGCTGTAAAGAAAAAGGAGAATTCCACATGAAAAATGGAATTCTCCTTTTCTGTAAAAACATGTAGTTGCAGCTCTAAGAGTCCACTTCTTGGCCTTAAAAAAACAAAATAAACTACAAATATTCTAAAACAATTCTAACTGCTGGCCAGGGGCATTTGGCTGCTGAGGCTTTGTGCCGTAGAACAGTTCAATGTTGCCAAACTGCTTGTCGGTGATGCACATGATGCCAACCTTGCCAAACTCAGGCAGAATGGCCTTCACGCGCTTCCGGTGAACCTCGGCATTCTCCATGCTGGCACAGTGGCGCACGTAGATGGAAAACTGGAACATGGTGAAGCCGTCCTGTATCAGACGCTTGCGAAACTTCGTATATTCACGGAGGTCTTTCTTCGTTTCCGTAGGCAAGTCGAACAATACTAAGAGCCACATAACCCTATATTCGCTAAAACGTTCAGCACTCATGTTAAAAGACTTGTAGGTTTTGTTCTACGACATTTCCGGATATGCAATCTTCCGCAGCTCACCGCTGAAGCACTTGTAGAGCGATGCCGTAGTCTGCGACACTGCCACCATCAGCGGACTGCGCTTGCTGCCGATGACGACGTCGAGCGTAGGAATGGACAGCAGTTCCGCCTTAATGTCCTTGGAGAGTTCGGCATCCACGCCATATTGTTCAGTGATGTCATAGACCAGATGGTCTACGTATGGCCGGTAAGGCTCCATTATGTCATCCGCCAGGCAGTAGGCATTGTAGCGGTTGTGATGGTGAATGCCCAGTGTGGGCAGCAGGCCGCTGGCTACCAGCGAGCGGGCCACGACGGCACGCAGAATGGCATAGCCGTAGTTCAGCAGGTTGTTGGGCGCAATGCCTTCGCGGTCGCGGATGAAACCTTCGATGTGCTGTCCGAAAAGGTGCTTCCAGTAGTATACGGCTGCACGCGCCTCAAGATTGTCTGGGTCGCCGCTGCGGACGTCGTTGGCCCATATCTGCATGCACTTTGTCTCTGCATTGGACCACTGGGCGAGTACAGCCGCCTGGTTACGGATTTTATACTGCATAGTCTGTTGCCACAGCTGTTTGCGCAGTGGCAGCGATGCGTCCAGCTGGTCGCGGAACCTTTCGCTCTGAGTAGTGTTGCCAGCCAGTGGCAGCAGCAGGCCTACGGGCATGTGGCTTGAGTCGCAGGTTATTACGGCGCAGTTGTTTTCCAGCAGGGCCTCCAGTGCCCCCTGCGTTATTGTTATCTGCTTATGGTCGAGTACCAAGACGCCGATGTCCTCGATGGGGCGTGTCACCTCATTGGCTTTCTTGAACTCCTCAGACAAGTTTGTCGCCTTTTCCACTTCCGGCAGCTTTATCACCAGCTGGGCATTGTGCATCGACAAGTAGGCCGGGTTGCTGAAACAAAATGTTTTCTTAATCATAGGCTATAGTTTAATACCATTAAATTCAATGACGTTACCAAGCCAATCCGTTTTAATTTTGACACAGTAGTCTTGTATTTTTCTTGGTTTTGCACCATTATATTTGGTGCCTTGACTCATAGATAACGTAAATAACTCATTATTTTCAAAAGGCGTGCAATTAGAATAAGTGCCAAATTCTATATAATTCAGTTCTTGTTTGGGAATGGCTTTGTCTTTGTATTTGGATTTCAGCTCTTCAATATCTTCTTTAGACAAATCTTTAGGTAGGCATATCTCTTTTGCATAATTATTGGGAATAAAGAAGCATGTGTTTCCCGTAAATTTGACTACTTTGTATATTCTTTTGGCAAAATCGGTTTTGTTACTGGTGTTGGATAGCCAGTTATTAAGTTCCTGTTCATTGTATCTTAATATTTCATCATCTTTTTTAGGCAGGTAAACTAAATCGTTTTGTTGGAGATAGAATAAGACTTTGTCAGCTTTGTTTCCTTTATAATTTCCATTATCAGAGACTCGAAGGTCATTACAGATGCTCTTCTTTATAGATTCTATATCAATGTTTCCTTGTTTTACATAATCTTTTGCCAATGCTACGGAGTCAAATAGTGATGCAATGTCAAAGGCTCTTTTGCCTCCTTTCTCCATTACGATAAACATATAGTTGTCTCCTGTGACTACAGTTTTCTTTGCATTATTGCCATATAGTGGCTGCAGGTTGCCAGTGTCTTTTTCTTTATTGCTATACCATAGCTTAACCTTATATACAGGGGGCTTTAATGCAGATATGTTTTTTGTTTGAAACCTCGATTCATTAAAAGCAATAAGGCCTTCTCCTGTAAATGCTTCTTTCATGGATTCATATTTCTTGCGATGGGTGTCTATTTCTTTTTTCAACACTTCATCTATTATCTGAGGAATATCCTTTGCCTTTAACATTGAGATAGCAATGGTTTTTGTGGCTCGACCATTAGTTTTTCCGTAATAAATCTCTTGGTGTAATGCGGCTCGTATCTTTAATTGCTTTTTGCCATTAAAGTCTTCTTTGATTGCCAACTTGTCTTTTGGTTTCTGTGAAACTATCATGGCTTCTAACAGGCTTTTTGCTTCTGCAACCAGATTGTTAAAGGGGGCTTCGAATTTTCGCGAACTTTCTATCTCCTGCATAATCTTGTTACGCTTTTCCTTTGGAAGATTAAAGAAAGCTTCCACGATAGTATCTTCAACAACGAAAGGAATGGAAGTTTGGTGCTTTGCTAATTCTTCCTGAAAATATTTGTTAAGGTCATTTAGCCGCTTGATGAATTTCTCATTACACAATGCGACGACCAGAGCGTCAATAGCGTGGTGCCTATGGTCATATCGCTTGCTCCAACCTTTTATTTCATAAATATTCTTTTGAGTGGTTTTGTCATAACCCTTCTTTATCCATGATTCTTTGGGAACTCCATCTTCATTCAAGTTCCATAATTCCATTTGCTTGAAACGGGCCTCTGTAAGTTCCATAAATAGTTTTCTCAGCCCCCACTGGCTCCTGAGATAATCTGTTATGCCTCCAGTCGTTGTTTTTACGTGTTCACTTCCAACAATCTTTGCCAGTTCGTCTTTTACGGCAATAGATATGTATTGAGTATCTTTCATTTGTCTTGCAACGGGACTGGCTGGGATTTTTTCTGCTAAAAGATTCTTTTTTTTCTGGCCAAAGAAAGAACTGTTGATGTGATTAATATAATCTTCAGCGGTAAGTATTTTAAATTGAGAGCTTTGTTGACTAATGTACTCCCATGCCGTCCGATTATCTTTTTCTTCATTAATGTTACTTTCGCAAATTACTTTATTGGCAATGGAGTCGTCAAAATATCGGGATTTAGGAATGATGTGATCTATGTTATAATAACTGTCGTCAAACAGCTTGCTAAACTCTATGGTTTTCTTTGTGTAAGGAGAAATATATGATTGTTGCTCATATAATTTGTATTTGAGGATGTTTAGGTCGGTCACTGGGACATTTTCCTGCTTTAGTCTTTCTTTGATTCTCTCATTGCTATTGCGGTTCTTGTTTTGTGCTTTAAATATACTTTCTCTCTCTTGAGCGCTATTCTTTAAATCTCGAGCTAATTCTACCCTTATCTCTAACTCATAAGGGTTTAAATGGTATTGTTTCCATAATGATTTTACAACTTGCATGGCTTCGTTGGTAATCTGCTCAACAATAGGATTCCTTAGATTCCTGTCAACGTATCTGATGTCATGATAATTCTTGATTTGAGGCTTAATCTCTTCCTTTGTATGTCGCCCATATACAAGGGAAGAAGCAAAGGCGTACATTAAGCCTCCATGTTCTAAAGCTTGTGGATTGTCTTTTACGAAATCTATGACATAATCTGGTAGAAGTACCCCATCTATGACTTCTCCAGTCTCTATTAGCCATTTAGTAGTCTCAAAATTCTTCTTTACAATTTCTGGGATGATGTCAGGGTTAGGTTGCATAATGGGGAGAATGTTTTCGATAGCTTTCTTTGAAAGACTTGCGTACTTTCTGGCAAACTTGATGCTTTGGGCTATTTTTAATGCCAGTTCTGTTTTTTCCTCATTTTCAAGAGCTTCTGGCAATGCATCTATGATAGACCGAACTCGTTTGGAGGTTTCATCGTATTCACTTCCTTCATGTACATTGTTATATACAGCTTCCCAGATGCTTTCAATAAGGGATGTGTCAGGTTCGCAATAGTCCGTAAGAATCTTTTTGATGGAGATTTGTGTGTCACAACCAGATAGTTTGGCTTTAACATGTAGGCCGTTCAAGAATTCAGATTTGTCACTTGCCAAATTAACAATTTTGTATACTTCATTAAAACTTAATTGTTTCTGATTCTGTAGTCTATTATAAATTGTGTATTTCTGTTCATCAGTCAAATAACGGTTTTGGTATTGCAAAACAAACTTACCTTTTTTCTCATTCCATACCTGCTGTTTGCTACGTATATACAGGCGGTTAATCTGGTCCCAACATCTGAATTCCTGAAAAAGAGGATGCGAGATAGGAATGACTTTTTCTTCTTTCTCAAATTGGCATCTGCCAATAAGGTCTGATTGGGATTTAAGTGGTCTTTGGTAGTAAATGATTTGTTCCTTAATAATGTATTTTAATCCGTTTTTTAGGCCAGTTTCTCTTAATTCCTTTTGAGAATTGCTTGGGCCTGGAAATATATAACTGACAATTTCGTTTAGAATATCAGCAGGACAATTTTCAAGAATAGGGTAATACTTTGCCTGCTCGTTCCATACGGCATCAAACTCACGTTTATATTGTTGGCGAAGAATGACTCTGTTTCTGATTTTAGTCCATTTATTATTTCTTAGGTCCTCTGCAAAAAGTTGGCATGGATAATAATTCTTTTCTTTTAAGGAAAGTTCCGTTGCCTCCATTTGTTTTCTCCAATTAGTCTTCTGAGGCAAGGCGAATTCAATGCTTTTCCCTTTCTTTGTCCTTTTTGTTCTTATTTCAAGTTCTATTTCATCACCAATTTTTTCTGATAAAGTTTGCAATTTAGTAGTTCCTTCAATTTCTTCATCTTCGTCGAGTACAATTACATTATAAATTGGAAGTTCGTTGCCTTTGTCTTTCCCACTTTTTGCGGTATATGTGTTGTCTGATTTAACGATATCTTTTAAGATGAACTTCTGGATTCGGACTTCATATTTTTTGTTGTCCTCATCTTCAGTTTTCTCTTTCTTTGAAACGTTGTCGTCACCACCGCCCGAATATCCTCTTAGCCTATTGTACTGGTATAGAATCTTACCGAGGTCTTGCAGCGAAATTCTCTCATGCAAAGCTTTCTCTCTTAGTTCATAATGGTGTAGAGAGTCTAATTGCATAGTATTCTTAGATATTGGCAATAACTCCAGATTTTGGATTTTTGTCGCTTCAGGAAAGGCTGTTTTAAACTGAATCTGCTCAGGCAGCATGTCCAAATTTGCAAGGATATACAGTAATTTGTTTCGTCTCATTTGATAACGTTTTCCCATACGCCTTGCAGAACGCTTGTCTCTTCTATCTGCATTTTTCGTTATGGTTGCACCTTTCTCATAATCAATCTTATCGCTCCCCATTGGTATAATGCGGCTTCCCATACCTTCAATATGCATTGGAATGTCATTCTCGTTTACAACTGCCCAACCAATACTATTTGTGCCTAAGTCCAGGCCTAAAATTCTTTTCATATCATGCGTTTTTAGTTATTGTTGCTCCAAAAGTACAAATTTCTTATAAAACATTTGGCTTTTTAAACGAAAATCTTTACATTTGCAACACTAATTTTTAGCAAATCACAATAAGGATTATTCCGTTGTGAAAACATTAGGTCCTGGTCCATCGTCCTAAACGGTGGACTTTTTTTTATTAAATGGACAAAACTTACGTGAGGTCTCACCCAAAGCTTTGGTCGCTGGTCTTCAGCGTGTTGCAAATGTGCCTACTCTCACCCGAAGCTCACACTCGGGGGCGGTGGGTGTCGGGCGTTGAAAGAAGAATGAATGGTCTCTGTAAGATAAAAAATTATCTCTGCATGTTACGAAATTATCTCCGTAAGATACGCAAATGCCCTTGTCCGTCACATATCTTATGGGTGTGGCGGGTGAGACCTGTTTCTGTGTTAGCCTATTATGTATACAATTTCAATTAGCCTGTTTGTTGTTCTGAAAATGTAAAACAAAAACCTAAAACGCAACTTTAAGTACCCAGCGTTTCCAATGGCAGGATGATTCGTTCTATCATGAATCCCAAGGTGATGTTGGAAATGGTGGAGAGTTCCAAGAATGAGTTAAGTGTACCGGAATATGATAAGATAACGGCTAAAGTGAAAGCAGCAATCGCCGAGGGTGAGGTTTACAAAGTGGAGCTGTACGAGACCAGAAGGGTTTTCAATACGCCTCGTGGAGCCGATAATGGATATGCACAACTTTCTTTGAATAGGTTGAAGAATATCATGCTATATATATAAATAAATGTGACGATGTCTGGTGTACTAAGATGAATAAACTCTTATTCTATACCGATTTCATGTCATATAGAGAGAGTGGTATGGCAATGTCAGGTTTGTCATATCGTGCCATAGACTTCGGGCCAGTTCCTGAACGATGGGATAGGGTATATAGTGAGTTTCCAGAGGTGAGGCAAGAACTTCGTCAGGTAGGTGACTTTGTTGGTAGTGTGCTAATTGCTTCAGTGGAACCGGACTGTACTATTTTCGCAGACGACGAACTGAAAGTGCTTGATTCCATTTGTACTCATTTTAGCAAAATGTCATCTCGTGAAATTTCCCGAATCAGCCATGATGAGAAGGCATGGATAGATCACAATAAGAATCATGAAAGAATTCCTTTTGATGAAGCATTCTTTCTTAACGTTATCTGAATTAATCTACATATTTATTGGAGGGATGTGTCGATAGCAGAGGCCAAGAAATACATTAAGTCAATGGAACGTGGCTCTTTGGAGAAGTTGGTGATGGACTTCCACGCAGTTTCTATTTTCCCACGCAAAGTTTCTACTTTCATTCAGCATTTATATAATCTTCACAGTCAGCACGATAAGCATAAAACGGTACAAGTAAGAAAATGCAATTACTCATCCGACATGCTTATGTGTAATTTCCAGTCTTTCAAAGTCTGCAAAGTGTCCACTTGACCTCTCGCTTGCAAAGGTACGAAAAATCTCTCAATATTCGCACATTTATCCGAAAAAGTTTGGTAAATTGCAAAATTTATCCTA
>CAJOHJ010000009.1 GCA_905234265.1 uncultured Prevotella sp.
CCTTCAGTGGCTCTGTCACCTCCTTGATGTTCTTAATTGGTGTCATCTTAGTTCCACAATTCTTCCAGTCCATCCTTCCATCCTGGGAAGGGAGGATTGTTGGACAGTTCGTTGCAGATGTCAATCATCGTATTGACAAAGTCCCTGTTGATGTCAAGCATTTCCTTGGTGATGGACAGAAGAGGAATGATGCCCGTCATCGGAACAAGTCGACTGACAGAGTAGTCGCTCTCGCCCTTCTTCTTCAAAAGCATGATGCCGTCAAGGGATTCGGTCAGCAGCCTGTACAGCGTCGGGCATGTAGCCTTGCAGCGAGGCAGCTGTACCTCGGGATTCTGCACTCGGTCAAAGAAGCGCCCCCAGTTGGCAATGATCCTCATCTGGCCATTACCGGCAGAGACAAGGTTCGTGATGGCATACACGCCCCTGTCAACCTTGGACACCATCTCCACACAGTACTTGCGGACGTTGACGGTAACACTGGGCAGGTTCTCGTTGAACGTCGCCCCCGCTTTGTCTGAGAACAGTCTTCTCATCGGCATAAGTCCTTGTAGTATCAGTTTCAGTGTAAACACTGAAACCAGCATATTCTGTTAAACTTCCTTTAGAAGTGTATATTTTTGTTTTCAGTTAAGACTGTAGGCTCTTTTGGTTCTCTCGGATTTTATCCTTACACGTTTGGGAACCGTTTTTCATACTTTGTCCTTCATGGTATCAAGTGCCGCTCCCGCATCCTCTATCAGGCCAAACTCATAAATTAACATTTGTTCACCCTAAATGGATAAGAAATCTTAACGCTATTGCCAGTTTGGGTAAAAAGTAGTACTTTTGTATAGAAATGAGCGGAAAAGGCTCAATTTCCCGGATGTCTGATGAATGTCTGATAACTCTGGAAACGGTGGTTTCGTTTTATATTGTGTATCAGGCTGTTATGCGGAAGTTCACATTAGCTGGGAAAGCTGAACTTATAGCCATCAATAAGCCACAATCAATTATTAGCCCATACACTAATAATACTATTGCGATTACCAATGAAGGGCAACTGAATGATATTAACTTTTAAGTAATGCATTTTCTAAATGGTAACACTAATCTCACAGATAATATGGATTGTACAAAGTTATTTTACTAGATTCAAATAATTTGGAGAGATTTAAGAAGCCCTCTATGGATTACTATTTTCTCTTCTTTGTTGTATGTCATGTTTGTATGCAGATATTTGAAGTACTGTTTGTGGTCTTGAAACTTATTCTGGTTACCTATGACGCTAAAATTATAAAGAACGTCCAACACTTTATCTACATTTTTCTCGCTAATAGTACCTGCTTTCAAATATTTGTTATATTCATTTATGAATTCTTTTGCATCAAAGATCTGCTTTCGCATATTTGATAATATCTGAAAAATGTTATTAATATCTGGGAGTAATGGGTATACTTCATCCTCTATTTCTGCACGGAGATAATTTGAAAAAGAGCGATCTACATATTTAATTGTACTTCCAAAAACTAAAGGATTGTCTCTTCTTGCAGCTTCTTCGGAGCAGTTTTGAATATATCTAATAAAATCTCGAGGACGTAAGTGAGTACCTCTTGATATGAAATCAAATGAATCTGTACGCTTCCCTTGATTGGTTCCATAGGAAATTTCTTTATTTGAAAATATCTTTTCCCAGGCTTTTTTAAAGCCTAAAGGCGGCTCTTTTTCTGATATTTCTCTTGAAATTCTATATGCAAGCATATCTTTCAGCTTACTTTCAGTCCATTCCAATTCTATCTTAAGGTCACTCCATTTGTTTTTATCAGAATCCTTTATGAGCATATAAATATCATCCCGGAGAAAAACTATTGGCATAATCATAACACTAGTCTCTGCAAATGTAGCTTTGACATCCTGAACCGCCTTAAACAAACTAGTGAGCAGATAAATATAAGAGTCAGAAGCTTGATTATCATTTATTTCTCGATAATCCTCATCAAGTTCATCAAACACTATGTAATATTTAGACTCTGTTGCATACTGAACTATTATATCTTCCAGCATATCACATTTCTCAATCCATGAAAACTCTGTTACAGTATTCTCTCTTGATAAACCTATTGATCCACCTGTTCCCAATACTGTGGCGCCAAATTTAACAGAAGTCCATTCGCTAACCTTTCTTGCAAGCTGTCTAGCATCTTTTTCCGGATATAGCTTACTCAATTCTGTTCGTACCGAAGGTTCAACAGCTTCGTTTGTAACCATCATTTTACAGACTGTGGAATAAATCAAATACTTCCATAAAGTAATATACTGATTTGGCATTGTATACTTATTATTCTGCAAGCTATAGAGTTCATTAAATGGAAAATTCTTAAAACTCAATTTAGTTGAGAATGCATCATACTGCTTAGTAGTAATTATATGCTGACATATTGCAGTTTTTCCAGTCCCCTTTCTTCCTACTACATAGCATTTATGATTGTCCAATATAGACTTTACTTCGGAAAAATTATAGAAATACTTTGCAGAATCCTCAAGTCGAGCATCCAACATCCAATTATCTGCAATCTTTTGTAACAATGGATTCTTCATATAAATAGTATTTTACAATGTGCTTCCTAATAAGGGGGCGTTTACTTCCTCTTCGACCGTTGTGGGAAACCTTGCTCCTAAGAAGTCGCAATGTTAAATTGTTAAATGTTAATTAGCTTTGCCCGTCAGGGCAAGATAGTTTAAAAGGTTTTAAGGTTTGAGAGGTTTAAGACTCTAATGAACTTTTATACCACTGGAATAGCTTTGCTACGCCTTCTTCGATTTCGACATGGTGATGCCATCCGAGACTATGCAGCTTGCTCACGTCAATGAGCTTGCGCATTGTGCCATCAGGCTTGCTGGCATCAAAGGCTACTTCGCCCTCGAAGCCTACGACCTTGACAACAAGTTCGGAAAGTTGTCGGATAGTGAGTTCCTTTCCGGTACCCACATTGATGTGGCAGTTGCGGATTTCTCCAAGAGACGGAATAGCACCACCACGCCCTTCACTGTGATTGCGGTCAACAGCACCATCAGTAGATGCTCCATAATGAACGCTGGAGTATTTATCGATGCCAATGACATCTTTGAAGTCAACATTCAAAAGCACATGGACTGAGGCATCAGCCATATCTTCGCTCCACAGGAATTCACGTAAAGGCTTACCAGTACCCCACAATAAGACTCGGTTATCATAGATGCCATATTTGGCGAGAACACGAAGTATCTCTTCTTTCTTAGACGAACACGAATCACACGAATCTAAACCTTTACCTGTTACACCTTCTACGGGACGCTTGTTCAAATCGATTGCGATTTTGTCCCACTCTCCATCATGGATGAGTTTAGCCAAATACACCTTGCGCCTCATGGCAGGCATTACGTGGCTGTTCTCCAGGTGGAAGTTGTCGTTAGGGCCATACAGGTTGGTGGGCATCACGGCTATGTAGTTGGTGCCGTACTGCAGGTTGTAGCTCTCGCACATCTTCAGACCGGCTATCTTGGCAATGGCATACTCCTCATTGGTGTACTCCAGCGGGCTGGTCAGCAGGCAGTTCTCCTTCATAGGCTGAGGAGCATTCTTGGGATAGATGCAGGTAGAACCGAGGAACAGCAACTTCTTCACTCCATGGGCGTAAGCCTCGCTGATGGCATTGCACTGAATCTTCATATTCATCATGATGAAGTCTGCGCGATACAGTGAGTTGGCCATGATGCCGCCTACAAAGGCAGCAGCCAGCACCACTGCATCAGGCTGTTCTTCATCAAAGAACTTCTTGACAGCATACTGGTCTGTCAAGTCCAAATCCTTATGGCTACGCCCAACAAGGTTGGTGTAACCACGTTGCAGCAGGTTGTTCCAAATGGCAGAACCCACAAGCCCATTGTGGCCTGCAACGTATATTTTTGAAGACTTTTCTAATGCCATTACTTTACGATACCTTTCTCCAAGTATTCAGCTAAGTTGGTTCTAACCTTCGCTGCAGCACCTTCAGCAGCAACCTTGGCAATATCATGTTCAACCATAATCTTCACCGTTAGGATTCCACTTCAATTTAGCTTTTGCCTTTGTGGGATCACCCCAAAGATTCACCACATCCGTTGGTCTGTAGAAGTCCTCGCTAACAGCGACAACAACTTTACCAATCAAGTTTTCTGGACCATTAACTACAATACCCTTCTCGTTGATACCTTCACCCTCGAACTTCAGTTCAATACCTGCGTGCTTGAAAGCTAAGTCTGTAAACTCACGAACACTATGCTGCACACCGGTAGCAATGACGAAGTCCTCTGGTTTGTCCTGCTGCAGAATGAGCCACATGCATTCTACATAATCCTTGGCATAGCCCCAGTCACGGAGGCTGTCCATATTGCCCAAATACAGACAATCCTGTACACCCTGAGAGATACGTGCAGCTGCGAGGGTTATCTTACGGGTTACAAATGTTTCACCACGACGCTCTGACTCATGGTTAAAGAGAATTCCCGAGCAGCAGTACATGTTGTATGCCTCACGGTACTCTTTGACAATCCAGAAGCCATACTGCTTGGCAACTGCGTATGGGCTATACAGAAGCCATACTGCTTGGCAACTGCGTATGGGCTATAAGGATGGAACGGAGTATTCTCATTCTGAGGAACTTCCTCCACCTTGCCGTAGAGTTCTGATGTACTTGCCTGATAAATACGGCAGGTCTCTACCATACCCAGCTGGCGAACTGCCTCCAAGATGCGGAGAACACCTACGGCATCCACATCAGCTGTAAACTCTGGAGAGTCGAAGCTCACCTGCACGTGACTCTGCGCTGCCAGGTTATATATCTCATCTGGGCGCACTTTACCAATCACGCCCAGCACGCTCATGGAGTCGCCTAGGTCTGCATAGTGCAGATGGAAATTTGGGGTGCCCTCCAAATGTACTATACGCTCACGGAAGTCCACAGACGAACGTCTAATGGTTCCATGCACGTCATATCCTTTTTCCAACAAAAACTCAGCCAGATAACTTCCGTCCTGACCAGTAATACCAGTAATTATCCGTAGAATTTGCTAAATTACTTTGCAATTTTCTTTATAATGTAAACGCTCACAAAAATATTAATAATCACATATATTGTATTGTTGATTCGTGGACGGCCATAAATATCTGGGATATATGACAGCAGCCACTGCGTAAAGAATATCGCACCTATCAATAGGGGGATTATCACGCATATCCCCAAAAGTGTATTTTTCTTGTCTTTATCTTGTGTAAATGGCATGCTCATCAAATATATCACGCATACCAGCAAAACAAATATCAATATCAGACTGGAACAAACCGTATGCCAAAAGGGACTGCGCTCTGCAACGGGAAACCACTGTGACAGGATGCCTTGAGGCTGATTTTTCTCAACAGCAGCACTCTCTGGACGATTATCTTTTTTCTTGGCGATTTCTTTCACCAGCTTCTGTTCGCGTGCCTCGGAAGTTGTAGAGAATGTTTTTTGGAAAATATCTGACACTGCACTGGCTACTGTCCAGCGATTGATGGCACTGACCATCATCCGGTCTAATTCTTGTGAGACTACCTCGTCTTGGGCATACTTGAGCCTGGCATTTTCTAAACTTGTGATATAATCAAGTTTATAGGACTGAACGAAATAGTATGAGAAGCCGCACAGATTGTCTACAAAAAGGACTGACATGACGATCAATATCAGTATCGTCATCTTTTGGGGCATAGACACTGCCTTGCTCTCAAAGAACTCTATTATTCGTTTTATCAATTCACCCACTTTGGCAGAGTATTAATTGATAACCGCATTATCTTTCGCCAATCCTTGTATACACGAAACCTTGCTCTTCAAGCTCGGCTCTATCATAGATGTTCCTGCCGTCGATTATTACATTGCCATTCATAACCTTCTTGACAACATTCCATGATGGCATGCGGAACTGGCGCCATTCGGTCATCAGGGCGAAGACATCGGCACCGTCGGCGGCATCATACATGTTCTTGCAATAGGTGACGGTGTCACCAATCCTGCGCTTGCACTCGTCCATGGCTATGGGATCGAAGACACGCACGGCGGCTCCGTCTTTCAGCAGTTTGTCTATCACCACCAGGGCTGGAGCCTCGCGCATGTCATCGGTTTCGGGCTTGAAGGCCAGGCCGACAATGGCAACGGTTTTTCCCTTTATGTCACCAACGGCCTTGATGATTTTATCGTAGACTATGCTCTTCTGCTTCTCGTTGACTCGCTCCACGGCCTCTATGACTTCCATGTGGTAGCCATTGTCAAGGCCTGTATGCACCAGTGCCTTCACATCCTTGGGGAAACAGCTGCCTCCATAGCCGCAGCCGGCATAGAGGAACTTGCCGCCGATGCGGGTGTCGGTGCCTATGCCTTTGCGAACGCTGTCGACATTGGCCCCTACCCTCTCGCAAAGATTGGCTATATCGTTCATAAAGCTGATACGGGTGGCAAGCATGGCATTGGCGGCATACTTCGTCATCTCGGCAGAGGGGATGTCCATGAAGATGACGCGGAAATTATTGATGAGGAATGGCTTATACAGCCTCGTCATCACTTCCTTGGCCTTCTCGCTCTCTGTTCCTACCACAACGCGGTCTGGACTCATGAAGTCTTTGATGGCGGCACCTTCTTTCAGGAACTCTGGATTGCTGGCCACGTCGAATGGCACATCGACGCCGCGCTTCTTCAACTCTTCCTGAATGACTGCCTTCACTTTCTTGGCAGTGCCTACGGGGACGGTTGATTTCGTGACGAGTATGGTATATTTCTTTATGTTCTGCCCAAACTGGCGTGCAACGGCCAATACATACTGCAGGTCTGCGCTGCCGTCTTCATCGGGAGGAGTTCCTACGGCACTGAACACTACTTCTACGTCGTCAAGGACTTCTGTCAGGTCGGTGGTGAACTGCAGACGGTCAAATTCCACATTCCGCTTCACAAGTTCCTCGAGTCCCGGTTCGTAGATGGGCATTATGCCATTCTTTAGCTTGTTGATCTTCTCTGCATCGACGTCCACACAGGTTACGTGTGCGCCCATTTCTGCAAAGCACGTACCGCTTACCAGGCCTACATAGCCTGTTCCTACTATCGCTATATTCATATTTATATATATCCCTTTTTGGAAAAACTGTTTATCTGCACTTTATCTTCTTTGCAATGGAGATAAACCGGCGGATGGAGAGTGAACAGTCGGGATGTTTCTGGCGGTAGGCTTTGATGGTCTGTCGCAGGGCAATATCATGATTGGCGATAAAGAGGGCTGTCATGAGGTAGCACTGCAAGTCGTTTGTGGGGTCTGCCACTCCGGCAAGCATGGCCTGCACCTGCATGATGCGCTCGGCGGTCTGCGTCGTGTCGTTCATCAGATAGGCACAGATGAGCATCAGAGCCGCAAACTGGGCCTTGGAGGTTTCGTCATCAAAGCTTATGACTGAATAGTGGTTAAGAAAGCTTAGCTGACGCAGGTCTGACTTGTTGAGTGCCACACTGCCATGCTCGCCATGACGGTGGCAAAGCAGTTCAATCAGCTCTGACTCAAAATTTGCTATTACGCTATCGGTCAGCAGGCGGCTGGCATCGGGGTTCTGCAGGCGAACATGGCTGATGTTAAATCCAGGAACTGCTATCTGGAACTGGTCGCCGAACATATTGAATGCTATCGTCAGGCTCAGCTGCCCCTGGCGCTCACGGATTTCCGTGATTATTCCTTCGCCGCCAGCCATAGGCCCATCGGTAACCTGTACCCTGTCGCCCTCGCGGACTTCGGCTGTGACAGGGACACCCTCGCAAATCTGGAAGTCCATCTGCCGGATGGCATTTTGGAAAAGGGCCATCTGCTGTCGTGACACTCGTATGCGCCTACCCTGTCCATTACTGAATGCTCGCATCGGCGCCTTCAGTGCCTTATTCCACGAACGATTAACGATGTCGTCAATAAGCCGTTCCGTACCATAGATGAACACAAAACTGTGCAGGTCTCTGCGCAGTGCCTCACCGTCCAACTTTGGCTCGTACTTCTTTTCCCGATTGCTTGCAGAATCAGCACGGCCCAAGGAGGGTCTGAATTGCAGGTCGCAAAATGGTATGTAATATTCAAATTGCGGCAAGGGTCTGTTCTGCTCGTCAGCGGTCAGCGACACCTGCCTCCGTCTGGAGAAGATGTCGTCAATCATCTTTGGATTAGGATGGCGGAGAACAAACCAGCTCCGTCCGTTGTCTATCGCATTGTCTGTTTGGTCCATAGATACAATCCTATTTTGCCCATGCAGCCGTGGCTGCTAGGGCTGTTTACACTCGGAGCAATTCGTATTGCTCCTCTCCATTGGTCGGTCTGTCCATTGCGTTTTCCCTTGTGGGCCTCCTAATGGAGGCCTTCAGAACGGCGGAAGACTTTCCTGTCTTGCGCCTGCAAAGGTACGAAAAAAAAGATATGCACCTATTTTTTATTAAAAATTTTTCTAATTTTATTCTCATTCCTGCCATCCAATACAGTAGCAGGAATGCCAATTTTAATAATCTTTTGGGAATTATTTGTTTATTTAACTATCATGGGTGGCTGTTCTATGCCTCTGCCGCCATCAACATTGTTGCATCTTCTTCCTCTTGCTGTTGGTATGGTTCAGCCACGGAATGGTCTTGCAGGTAGATATGGTTCAGAGTGAATGCGATAGCATCCAGTGTCTCTTCCCGTTTCGACGGTTTCAAGTCACATTCCCAGACAGTTATGCAGTGCCAGCCCATGGCCGCCAACCGTTTCTGTTCTTCACGGTCACGCGTCTTGTTCCTGCGTATCTTCTCCACCCAGAACTCCCTGTTTGTCTTCGGAATCTTGCAGCATTCGCTATTTTCAATGGTAAATTGCAAATCGCCAGATTGTAATTGAATATGGTGTCCATGCCAGAAACAACCGTTCACGAATATGCACGTCCTGTATTTCCTCAGCACCAGGTCAGGATGTCCAGGCAGTCTGTTGTAGTTCAGCCTGTATCGGAAGCCCCGTTTCCACAGTCCTCGCCGCACAACCATCTCCGGCTTCGTGTCCTTCGACCGAATAGCCGCCATGTTCTTATGTCGCTGCTGTGCGGTTAGCTTATCCATGATATATTCTGTCAGACCTTTTTCAAATTATTTTGCCACAAAATAAGCCCTTTTAATTGGAACTGCAAAGAAATAAAGAAAAATTTTTACGGTAAAAATTATTTAAGTATATTTGCAGCAAAATAATCATAGAAATATGGGGTGCCCGGTGGGACTCGAACCCACGACATTCAGAACCACAATCTGACGCTCTAACCAACTGAACTACGGGCACCATGTAATGAGAACGCTGCATCACCCTTTTGGTTTTGCGGATGCAAAGGTAAACAAATAATTTGTTTCCGCCAAACTTTTTTGCGTTTTTTAATGTATAGAGTCAGCCTGCAAGTGCAAGTTTTTTAATGCTATTGCTCCGATGCTTCTCTAAAGGCATCCATGATTACCGTAGGACGGTCGTTCTGAAAAGCTCCTAACCGGTAATGCTTCTGAGCCTCTGGCGCCCAATAGAATACGCCGTGGCAATGACCGCCGGAATGGTTCTTGGCCATGTCTATGACGGCGGCAATGATCTGCTTTCCCTCATCGGGCTTCTGGGCCTCTGCCCCCGTCTCCACAACCATCAGCGGCTTGCCATACTTCTTCCACAGACGCTGCATGTTAGCTGTTGCCAACGTGACGGTTTCCTGCCACGAGGAGGTGTGCTTGCCGCGCATGTCCCAATAGGGATAGACGCTCATGCCTATCATGTCGAACCTGGCACCATGCTTTCTCAAGCCATCGAAGATAAAGTCGTAGCGATGAGGGTCGTATGCTCCGTCAAGATGCACTATGACTTCTGCCTTGGGGAACACTTTCTTGACGGCAGCATAGCCAGCATCCGTAAGGCCGGCATACTGCTTCATGTTGTCCTTGGCCCGTCCCATGGGCCACAGAAATCCGTTGGTGGTCTCATTGCCCACCTGCACCCATCTGACGTCTGCGCCGGTAGCCTTGACAGCCGTCAGCACGCTTTCGGTATGCTCAGCCAAGGCTTTGCACATTTCCTCAAAGCCCATTTCCTTCCAGGCGGCAGGTATGGCCTGCTGCCCGGGGTCTGCCCATGTGTCGCTGTAGTGGAAGTCTATCATTACTGCCATGCCCCAGTCGCAGGCTCTGCGGGCCATCAGCACTACGTCGTCCCGGCCGCTGAAGCCGTCCGTGGGGTTAACCCACACCCTCAGCCGCACGGCATTAAGGCCCAGTTCCCGCATGAGTGCCGTATTCTCGCGCGGCTGACCGGCGGCGTTATAAAACTGGCGCCCATGGGCTTCTTCTTGAGTTGTACCACTGATGTCGGCACCAAGCCAGAACGTCTGCGCAGACATGACTGCCGACCACGACAGAGCGACGACGATAAACAACAATTTTCGCATTTCAGATGTATTTTTTGCAAAATTATAAAGATTTTTCCTTATAAATAGCTATTTTTGCAAATATTATCCAAACAAACAACATTCTTCTTATGAGAAAAGCTATCTTACTTGTCCTGCTTGTGGCAGCAACGTCTGTATTTGCCCAGCAGCGCAGCGAAATCAGCCTCACCGACTGGGAATTTTCACGTGACAATGCCACATGGCAGAAAGTCAGGGTGCCACACGACTGGGCCATCAGCGGGCCTTTCGACAAGAAATGGGACCTCCAGACCGTGCGCATTGAGCAGAACGGCGAACAGAAAGCCACCGAAAAGAGCGGACGCTCTGGGTCGCTGCCGTGGATTGGCGAGGGATGGTACAAGACCACCGTCACCGTGCCGGCAGGCTACGAGCATGCCGAGCTGGTGTTCGACGGCGCCATGGCAGAGCCGCAGGTGATCGTCAACGGCCGTGAGGCCGGCCACTGGGCATACGGCTACAATGCCTTCCGCATAGACGTGACGCCCTATCTCCAACACCCAGCACCCAACACCCAGCACCCAACACCCAACACCCAACACCTCAACACCCAACACCTCAACATCTGCGTACACCTGAAAAACGTTGAGGAAAGCTCGCGCTGGTATCCCGGTGCCGGACTGTTCCGCCCAGTAACGCTGCTGCTCACCCAGAAGGCACACATCGACGACTGGAGCCTTTACGCACGCACTCTTGGCATCGACAAGCGCAAGGGCGCCGAGGTGGCAATAGACCTGACGGCCTACGGCATCGGCGATGGTGCCACTGCCAGCTTCGTAATGACCGACGCCGACGGCAAGCAGGTGGCCGCCAGCAGGAACGTTCGCATAGCCGAAGGACATGCACACACCGCGTTCCGCATTCAGAACCCTACCCTATGGTCGCCGGAGACACCTTATTTATATAATATAACCGCCAGCATTCAGAACGGCGCGATAACGACGGACAGCAAGACCATCAAGACCGGCATCCGCACCATTCGCATCAGTCGCGAACATGGCTTCCAGCTGAACGGGAAGACACGCAAGCTGAAGGGTGTCTGCCTGCACCACGACCTTGGCCCATTGGGCGCAGCCATCAACAAGTCGGCACTCATCCGCCAGATACTGACCATGAAGGCCATGGGCTGCGACGCCATACGCACCTCGCACAACATGCCGTCGACGATGCAGATGGACCTCTGCGACTCGCTGGGCATGATGGTCATGGCCGAGTCATTCGACATGTGGGCATACCCGAAGTGCAAGAACGGCTACTCGCGCTTCTTCCGCGAATGGGCTGCCAGGGACATCACCAACCTGGTGCTGAACCACCGCAACCACCCCAGCATCGTCATGTGGAGCATTGGCAACGAAATCCCAGAGCAAGGCAGCGAGGAGGGCCGTCAGATAGCCATACAGCTGCAGGGCCTTTGCAACTCGCTGGACCCCACACGCCCCGTCACGCAGGGCATGGACCGTGCCGACGCAGCCCTCGCCAGCGGCTTTGCACAGGCTATGCAGGTACCGGGCTTCAACTACCGCCTGAACAAATACGACAAGGGACACCAGCAGCTCACCCACGGCTTCCTGCTTGGCTCTGAGACCACGTCGACAGTGTCGTCGCGCGGAGTCTACTACTTCCCCGTGGAAACGACACCCAAGGGCGTGCATCCCGACGGACAGTGTTCGGGCTACGACGTGGAATACTGCCCATGGTCTAACCTGCCCGACGACGACTGGCGCTGGCAGGACGACAAGGACTGGGTAATCGGTGAATTCGTGTGGACCGGCTACGACTACCTTGGCGAGCCTACCCCCTACGACGAGTACTGGCCGTCGCGCAGCAGCTACTTCGGCATCTGCGACCTTGCCGGACTGCCCAAGGACCGCTACTATCTCTACAAGAGCCGCTGGAACCAGGCAGAACACACCGTCCACCTCCTGCCCCACTGGACATGGCCCGACCGCAAAGGCCAGGTGACGCCGGTCTATTGCTACACTGACGGCGTGGAAGCCGAACTGTTTGTCAACGGAAAGAGCCAGGGACGCATAAGGAAAAATCCCAAGGAACGCCTCGACCGCTATCGCCTGCGCTGGAACGACGTGAAGTATGAGCCGGGCGAAATACGCGTTGTTGCCTACGACGCCAACGGACAGCAGATTGGCGAGGACGTGCGCCGCACTGCCGGCAAGGCCGTGGCGCTGACAGCCGCTGCCGAGCAGGCATACAGCAGCAGCCAGGCAGACGTCTGGAAGGCTGACGGCGAGGACCTGATATTCGTACGCATAGCCGCCAAGGACAAGAAAGGCACTCCCGTGCCGACAAGTGCCGACAACCTGACCTTCACCGTCAGCGGAGCCGCCACCTTCGAGGCTGCCTGCAACGGCGACGCAACGTCGCTGCAGCAGTTCACGCAGCCGGAAATGCAGCTCTTCAGCGGCGAGCTGGTGGTCATTCTCCGCACTACCACCACCGCCGGCAAGGCCACGCTGACCGTCCGCGACAAGAAAGGCAGGCTGAAGCCTGTGAGCCTGTCGTTCACCACCAAGTGAGCCGTGCATAAAGCAAAAAAAGTGGCGGCCCGTCCTCACGGATTACGGCCGCCACACTTACATTACTTTTAAACATCTTTACAGTCCTCACGGACTATAGATGAAAAACTTAAAACAAAAAATGAAATTAAAACAGAAAATCGCGATGCGATTTCCGTTTTCCATGAGTGAATAGGCACAGTGATGTGCCTATTCACTTTTATTCTTTACCAGACGAATTCAGGAGCGAGAGCGTCGCTGTCTGCATTCTCGCCATTCATTGTCACACTGGTGGCAATCATGTTGCACAGCTTTATCTTGACGATGTCCATGCTTGGAACTTCATATTTCTTTTTCATAATTATTCTATATTTTAAGCCCAACCAAGCCCTCCCCAAGGGAGGGATGTCTTGTCAGACAATGGGCTGTTGTTGTTTGAAATTATTTTGTATTAATTCTGACTTCCCCCAGTTCCCTCCCTTCTCCGACCTGACGGTCTGAGTGTTGCACGCAATGGGGAGGGGTTAGGGGTAGGCCACTATTTAACTACTATCTTCTTGCCGCCGACGATGTACAGTCCCTTCTTAGGCTGCTGGATGCGCTGGCCCTGCAGGTTGAAGACAGCCTTGTCTGCATCAACAGAATTGATGCCTACAGAACTGATGCCCGTAGCGTCGTTTGCGAAGACTATCAGCATTGGAGCGCCAACAGCTTCGGGAGCCAGCGAAGAGGCAATGTGCAGGTAGGCGCGGCCCTCAGCCACCGTCTGTCCGGCAGCGAAGTAGAAGCCGGTGCTGCCACCCTTCTTGTTCAGAATCATGTTGGTGTACTCGCCGTCCGTAGTAGCCACGACAGCACCAGTGCCAGCCACGAGGTCGTTGTCCTCAGCTGCGATAGCTGCGGCACCTGTAGTTACGGGTACTTCCTCTGTTGCACCTATCAAGAGTACTGGAGTGCCGGCCTTCACCTTGCTCTGCTCAGTCAGCGTAGCCACACCCTTCGTATTCACTTTCACCGTATAAGCCTTCAGTGAAGTTTCAGAGAAGTCAAGGTCATAGTCATTGTTTACGTAGGTAGCGTAGCCTGCTGAGGTAACTTCAACGTTCTGTGTGGCGGGAACTGCTGAATAATGATATAATTGCTGGACAGCATACCCACCAGGTGCAGTGATTGTTACGGTACTTGTTGCAACACCAGTACCGCTTGAGCAATAAACTGTCTGATATGTTATGGCTGAAGCATCAGTGCCTTTTGAAGAGTTCTCCTTCAAGGCAACGAAATTTCCTTCAGTAGCATATCGTGACTGATAATTATAGGTGTTCTGGTCACCTCGTACCCAGCCCCATCCACTGACTAACGAAATAGTATTGTTATTCTGAATTCTGAAACGCTGGTCATCGCTCATAGCTACTTTAAGCAGACTGGCCGTCAGACCACTTTCCCATCCAGTCCAAGTGACGGCTGCACTGGCACCCCAATTAGACTCTTCCGTTATGTCTGTGGTGGCTGCGGTGGTGTAGTCACGACCTGTGAAGGAAATAGTATATAGACTTGACACGACAAGCGACTTCTCAGACGAGTTGTATCCCTCCGCAGAAGCGATTACCTTCAGTGTGCCATATTGAGTTGGAGTGAATGAGGTACCAGCGGTTGCTGCCGACTCTGTCCCACCATCAGGGGTGAACGTATACGAAAGCGATGCTGTTGGTGTACCCATTATTTCTGAGTTGTTACAAGTGAAATTAAACGTTGGATTGTTTACGCTCAAGCCTGTGGTGTTTGTAAAGCCTGTAGCAGAAATGGCAGGCGTGGCAAGAGTAAGTTTTCCTACGGTCACAACCTCACTGCGGGGGGATGACACTGCTCCAGATGAGCTTATTGTGACTGCTGTTATAGTACAATCTGTGTCGATGTCAAGTGGGGTTGTATAGAGATTGCTGCTTTCTGTTGGGGTGCTACCATCTGTTGTGTAGTAGGTGTTAACGGTATTGCCAAGCGTTGATGTACCACCTATGATGGTCACCGTACGGTTTGTTCCATTATAGGTAACATCAATAGACGGCATGGATACATTGTCGGCAGAGCTATAGTCATAGACGTTAATATTGTCAATATATGTAAATCCACCACCACGACCGACAGCTGTCCACAGTCCCCATATGGAAGGAAGCGATGCGAAAGACTTAGAGCCTGTAGCCACATTCGATGAATTCGATTTGTCGGTAATTGTGTAATCTACGGTGCTTGCCGAGCAAACCAACTTCACATGATACCATTTGCTGTTATCCAAAGCTACGGTTGAGCCTGTCGAATTTTCAATGTCATTGATGTACCAAGTAGTGCTTGCGCCATTGTCATCTCTTGTCGGTTGTGACAGCGAGAACACATAAGTTGATCCAGAATAAGTACCTGTAGTTGTGGTGAATGCTGCTGTTGGAACGACAAAATCGGATTTAGAGCGATCTTTCGTGTTTCCTGATTTAATTTTCAAGTCAAATTCTACATTGTAACCAGCTGTAGACATATCCGAAGTGGTATAACCGGAACCAAAAGTAAAAGCAGGAGTAATGGTCTTGTACGCTCCACGATTAGCTGCAGTTGAACCAATATCAACTTTAACATACTTGCCATAGGTAGCATCGCCTGTAGCCAGTGACAGCATACTTGCATTCCATGCTGTCCAGTCGGAAACTTCTGTAGCTGATTCATAATTTTCTGCTAAGAGTGCTCGTTCTGTTCCTTGCGCCCATGCACTTGCTCCCGTAAACAGCGCAGCTGCTACGAGGAGCGTTTTCAATGAAAGTAAATTCATTTTCATGTTTTTAGTGTTTTAGTTAAAAAAAAGTTGGTTATAATTAGTATTTTGCTTCATTCGTCTCACTCGTCTTGGCGGAAGCTGCGCTGAATGTATAAGCACAAAAAAGCGCAGACCCACCCATTATCCGGTACAGGCCTGCGACAGCCTCAATAATCTAATGGAGTAGTCTGCGCACATAGCGCATACTCCTTGATTATTGGTAATGCTCGTAAAGTCTCCTTGGTTCGAGGTCGCAGTTCGTACCGGAAAGTTGAGCAACAAAAAGTCATGCTTCTTTCGAAAGCACTGCGCAAAGATAATATAATTTAGGTGGAAACTGTACGGAATGAGTGAAATATTTATAAAAAATTAAATAATAAGTTATGGTAAAGCCTAAGAAAATAATCAACTTTGCGCCACAACTTCAAATATTGTATAACTATGACTCAACTGACAGTATCAATAGAGGACGTTTCAATGCTTGAACAGAGTAAGTCATGAAGATATCATCCTCATGTTCTTCATGGTCAGTATGAAGGCTATTTGGAAAGTTAATAAAACATAAATCTCGCACCTTTTACCTTTCCAGGCTATCGCCTCTCAGGGAAATTTTGTAATTTTGCAGCCGATTTTACTCCGTAGTGGCTCGAAGAAGTCATGGCACGGTGCTGTGCGCCACGCGGAAAAACCCGTTAAACAATTAATAAAAACAATGTACGCAATTGTAGAAATCAACGGTCAGCAGTTCAAGGCTGAGGAGGGCAAGAAGCTCTTCGTCAACCACATGAAGGACGTGGAAGCCGGCGGAACTGTTGAATTCGACAAGGTACTGCTTGTCGACAATGAAGGCTCAGTACAGGTAGGCGCACCCACCGTAAGCGGTGCCAAGGTAGTTTGCGAAGTGGTTAATCCGCTCGTAAAGGGTGAAAAGGTTATCGTCTTCAAGATGAAGCGCCGCAAGGACTCTCGCAAGAAGAACGGACACCGCCAGCAGTACACCCAGGTAGAAGTTAAATCAGTAATCGCTTAACAACGGAGGACACATTTATGGCACATAAGAAAGGTGTAGGTAGTTCGAAGAACGGTCGTGAGTCAGCAGCTCAACGACTTGGTGTTAAGATTTTCGGTGGACAGAAGGTTGTTGCAGGTAACATCATCGTTCGCCAGCGTGGTTCAAAGCACAATGCAGGCCTGAATGTAGCTATGGGTAAGGACGACACCCTGTATGCTCTCGTTGACGGCACTGTCAATTTCCGCAAGACCCGTTGCGACAAGAGCATTGTTTCTGTAATTCCTGACGCTAAGGCTTAACAAGAACAATACAAAACACAATTTATTCCAAACAAACACAAGTAAGGGGAAAGCATTTCTGCTTTCCCCTTACTGTTTGTCTTAAGCTTTAATAATTAATGAATAATTCATGATTAATTCATGGGCATTCATGTTAAAGATAAAAACACGAATTACCATGATTGTCTCATGAATTTTTATAACCATTGGTGTTCATCGTAACATGCACAAAAAAAAAATTCCCACAAGCCTTCGGGCTTGTGGGAACCGTTATGTATTGTCTAACTTTTCGTCGATTACTTAACAATCTTGAAGCGAGCTACGCGGCTGAAGCTTGCCATAGCAGGATTGCTGCTGTCGATACCGCAACCCTTAGCGGTCAGACGGCTCTCAGCAATCTTGTACTTGTTGATAAGGGCAGCCTTAACAGCGTCAGCACGGTCCTGAGCGAGCTTAGCGTTCTTGGCAGCGTCACCCTCTGGAGAAGCATAGCCTTCGATGACGAGGCTTGCGTTTGGATTGTTCTTCAGGTACTCAGCAACCAGGGCAACAGTCTCGTTACCGGCAGGAGTCAGAACCTTACCAGCCTGGTAGCCCTGCTTGAAGACTACGTTGGTGATGAGGTAGTCCTCCTTAGGAGCAACAACTGTTGTAGAAGTAGCCTTCGGCTGGCTCTGGCAAGCAGTAAGCTTCTGCTGCAGGTCGGCGATTGTGCGGCCATCGGCAGCGATGCGGCCGTCCTTCTTCTGGTTCTCAGCACGCAGACCGTTGATCTGAGCGTTCAGACCGTCGATCTCAGCCTGGTCGCGCAGCTGTACGGCAGCGAAGTTGTGAGTGCCGTTGCTTGTGCCGAACTTGTAGTTAGCACCGACGCTCAACTGGATACCACCCTTGCGAGAGTCATACTGGAAAGCAGCATCTGTGCTTTTGCCACCCTGCCAAGAAGCGAGGTTGTAAACCAGAGCCGGCTCTACGTAAACCTGCCAAGCCTTGTCAGCGCCAAGGTTGAAGGCAAAGTCGAGAGCAGCCTTAGAAGTCAGAGCGTTAGCGCGGTCAGCACCACCGAACTGGTGTCCCCAGCCGAAACCACCGAGAGCGATAACTTCGAAGTTGCGAGGCTCACCCTTGTAGCCAGCAAAAGCGTTGCTCAGATTAGCAGTACCCAGCAGGCTCAGATTGAAAGAGTTGATGAGAGTCTTGTTACCCATCATAGACTTGCTGTCGCTCTTTGACAGGAAGTAGATGTCTGCGTCAGCAGCAACACCGAAAACGGTGGTGAAGTTCTTACCAACACGAACACCCAGCTTTGGGGCGAAGCCCTTCAGGAAACCGGCATCACCAAACTTCTGCTGAGGAGTGTAAACGCCAAGGTTAGCGCCTACATACAGATTGTCACCAGCCTTGTTAGCTGTGATAGCTGTGTTCTGTGCATTTACAGAAGCTGTTGTCATAGCAACAGCAAGCATTAAAAATAACTTTTTCATCTTTTTACTAACTTGTTTAATTATTAAGATATAAACTACCTATTTCATCTTGAAATCGTGTGCAAAGTAACGAAAAATAATAATAACTACCAAGGATTATTTAAAAAAAATACGAAAATAAGTGTATTTTTTGCATTTTATTTCTCATTGAGGCCACTTTTTGCGGAAAATATCGGGTTTTAAGCCTTTTCACACACATCACAATGCTCTTTCCCTATATATAATATAAATAATGTACGCGCGCAGAAGGACGTCTCGCACAGTGCAACAACCCGAATGGAGAGGGAAAATAGCAAAACGACTGGAGGGGAAAAAGAAAAAGCCCTCTGCAAAATCGATTTGCAGAGGACTTCGTCTTTTGTAGTCGATAGGGGAATCGAACCCCTATGCCAAGATTGAGAATCTTGTATCCTAACCATTAGATGAATCGACCATTATTTTCTGTCGGTTTAAAACCTGAGCGGAAGCTGGGGGATTCGAACCCCCGGTACAGTCACCCGTACGGCAGTTTAGCAAACTACTGGTTTCAGCCACTCACCCAAACTTCCTAACCTTGGGGTTTAATCAACCGAAGCGCTTTCTCTCAAACGCTGTGCAAAGGTATGGCTTTTTTTCGGACTATGCAAATTTTTTCCTATATTTTTTCAAACAATTTTATTTGCCGATTCCAAAAACAGCACTCTGAGAGGTCTGTGCGGCTATCAGCCGGGGCGTTTCGGCACATTACAATGCGACGGCGCCGGCAGCTATCGCCACAACTTGCAGTCAGGTGTAGAGGAAGCGCTTGATGCTGCGCTTGGGAGTCTTCTCGAATTCCTCGGTGCGGATTTCTATTTCTGCCACCTTCTCGTAGGCCGGCAACTGCTCGTTCAGCTGCAGGCGGTTCTGCTCCATAATGCCCCGGATGTCCTGCTCGTTGAAGTTCATGTTCTTTGCTTCGTCGTAATCGGGATAGACCAGGCCGACCAGCTTGTTGTCGCGCTGCACGATGACGCTCTCTACGACCATCGTCAGTGAGTTCAGCTTGTCCTCTATCTCTTCCGGGTAGATGTTCTGTCCGTTAGGGCCAAGCAGCATGTTCTTGCTGCGGCCATTGATGAAGACGTTGCCTTCGTAGTCCATCGTTCCTAAGTCGCCGGTGTGGTACCATCCGTCCTTGTCGATGGTTTCCCTGGTTGCCTCCTCGTTCTTGTAGTAGCCCAGCATGACGTTTGGACCCTTCACGAGTATCTCGCCGGGAATTTCCGAGGGCTGTGGGGAGTTGACCTTGACGGTCATGTGGTATGCCTGCTGTCCGCAAGAGCCCTGCTTGAAGGTGTGCCAGTCGCGATAGCAGATGATTGGCGCGCACTCGGTAGCGCCATAGCCTACGGTGTAAGGGAAGTCTATCTTCTTCAGGAATGCCTCTACCTCCTGATTGAATGCTGCTCCGCCGATGATTACCTCGTAAAGCTCGCCGCCAAAGGCCTTGACAACCTCCTGGCAGATCATCTCGCGAACCTTCTTGGAGATGACCGGCATGGCCAGCAGCAGGCGCATGCGGTTATTCTGTATCTTCGGGAACACCTTCTTGCGGATGATTTTCTCTATTACCAGCGGTACGGCGATGATAATCTTCGGCTTTACGTCGGCAAAGGCCTGCGCAATGATTGCCGGCGACGGCACTCTGTTCAGATACCACACATGGCAGCCGTGCATGAACTCGAAGATGAACTCGAAGGCCATGCCGTACATGTGGGCCATGGGCAGTATGCTGATTACGCGGTCTCCCCTATTGATGGTCGTCCCAAGGACATGCTCTGCAAAGTCGTAGTTCGACCACAGCGCCCTGTAGGGTATCATCACGCCCTTGGAAAAGCCTGTCGTGCCGCTGGTGTAGTTGATGAGTGCCAGCTCGTCGTCGCTCTGCTCGATATAGTAGTTGACATGCTCCTTGCGGAAATACTTTGGATAGCGCTTGCCGTACAATTCGTTAAGATGCTCGCGGGCGTAGGTCAGCTTGTCGGTACGCGACACCATCAGTGAGTAGTCCGGATTGTTGATGATGCCTTCCAGATGCGGCATCTGCTGCGGGTCTATCTGCGTTGCCACATGGTCGCCGACGAAGAGCAGCTTGGCGTCGGAATGATTGACGATGTTATGTATCTGGTCTGCCATGAACTCATGGAGTATAGGCACTGCCACGGCACCATAGGTCAGCGTGGCAAGGAAGGCTACAGCCCACTGGCTGCTGTTGCGGCCGCAAAGGGCTATCTTGTCGCCCCTGACAACTCCGCTGTTTTCGAAAAGTATGTGCAGCTTTTCTATCTTTCTTGCTACATCATGATATTGCAATGTGGCACCCTTATAGTCTGTCAGAGCATCTAAATCCCAGTTGCTGATGATGCTGTCCTGTATTATCTGATTGAAACTTTTATGGCTTTCCATAGTCATTACACATTATATTATTTATATAGATAGCGTTTAATACTCTTTTTGGGAGTTTTCTGGAACTCCTCGTCTTGCAGTTCGAAGGCACTGATCTTGCTGTATACCGGCAGGTCCTGGTTCAGCTCCTGTCTGTTCTGTTCCATGATGTGCTGCAGGTCTTCCTGCGTGAAGCCCATGCTGTTGGCCTCGTCCAGGTCGGGATGCACAAGTGCCACCAGATGATTGTCGCGCTGCACGATAATGCTCTCGCTGACCATTGCCATCGAGTTCAGCTTGTCCTCAATTTCCTCCGGATAGACATTCTGCCCGTTGGCACCCAGCAGCATGTTCTTCAGGCGGCCGCGGATGAAGATGTGTCCGTCGGCAGACATTGTTGCCAAGTCGCCGGTGTGATACCAGCCGTCGGCGTCGATAGCCTTACGCGTGGCCTCCTCATTCTTATAATATCCCAGCATGACGTGCAGTCCGTGGGTAACAATCTCTCCCTCCACATTTTCCGGGTCAGAGGAGAGAATCTTCACTTCCATATTGTCAACAGGTGTTCCGCACGACGACGGCACAAAGTCATGGTAGTCGCTATATGAAATAAGCGGAGCGCACTCCGTGGTGCCGTAGCCGACGGTTATGGGAAAGTCTATGCTCTTCAAGAACTGCTCTATTTCCTGGTTCAGCGGCGCGCCGCCGACAATGATTTCATAGGTCTTCCCTCCAAAAGCGGCATACACCTCCTGGCAGATGCGCGCCTTGACCTTCTTGGAGACGACGGGCATCTGCAGCAACAGCTTGATGGCATTGTTCTGGATTTTCGGGAACACGCGCTTCCTGACAATCTTCTCAATTATCAGCGGAACGGCAATAATCACGTCCGGACATATCGTCGTAAAGGCTTCAGCAATGACGGCAGGCGACGGCAGGCGCGTAAGGAAGAAAAGATGGTAACCAGAACAGAACGGGAAAAGGAACTCCATAGCCATACCGTACATGTGCGCCATTGGCAGAATGCTCAGCAGGCGGCTGAACTTCGGCAGGTGTACGCCAAGTTTCTCTTGACAGAAGTTGACGTTTCCCCATATTGCCCGATAAGGAATCATCACCCCTTTCGAAAAGCCTGTCGTGCCGCTGGTATAATTAATCATGCACAGCTCATCAGCCGTGTCCTTATGCCAATGGATGTCATTGCTGCGGAAGGCATTGGGATATTTCATGCCAAACAGTTCGTTCAGCCTCTCGCGGGCGTCCGTCAGCCTCTCGTTTCTGGAAGTGTGCAGCGAGAAGTCCGGCAGATTGAAAATACCTTCAAGGTCAGGCATCTGGTCGGCCTCGATAATGTTGACGACATAGTCGCCGACAAAAAGCAGCCTGCTTTCCGAGTGGTTGACGATATTGTGTATCTGCTCGCCGTTGAACTCGTGCAGTATCGGCACAACCACGGCGCCATAGGTAATCGTTGCCAGGAACGCCACCGCCCAGTGAGCCGAATTGCGGCCACACACAGCGATGCGGTCTCCTTTCTCAATGCCCGCGGCATTCATCATGATGTGCAGCTTCTCAATCTTCCGCGCCACGTCATGATATTGCAATGTAGTTCCCTTGTAGTCAGTAATCGAGTCTAACAGCCAATTATCCTTTACAGCATTCTCTATCAGGCTATTAAAACTGGGAATTTCAATATTATTCATTGCACAGTTTTCAAAATTTTGTGCAAAGATAATACCTTTCATGCACATTCCAAAAAAAAATGTGCAATTTTTATAATAATTTACTTGCCATGCTTTTTTATAGTAATAGGTATCATTCTAAGATTCATCTGCGTATCATGCTTTCTGCACCTAACCAGCCACTGTTGGAATGCCTAATAATCAAGAGGCGAGGCAAGCCTTCGCTGGTTTTCTCATCCACAGCCTTTGCAAACTGATTTTGCGAAAAAATAACATTTCAGACAAGGTTTTGCAGATAAGGATTGTACTGCAGTTCGTCGGCCATTACTGATGCAGGGCCGTGGCCGGAAAAGAGGCGCGTCTCCGGCGGCAGGAGAGACGCAAGCTTTTGGAGGCTTTGCTGCATCTGCTGCCACGAACCGCCCTCGAAGTCGGTGCGGCCGATGCTCATGCGGAAGAGCGTGTCGCCAGTAAACGCCACTGCCTCGCCGCTACTCCAGAAAACTACGGAACCGGGAGAATGCCCCGGGGTGTGAAGCACCTGCAGACTGCTGTTGCCAAAGGCTATCTGCTGGCCGTCACGGATATTAGTGCCTATGGAGGGCTGCTGGTCGGGGATTTCCATGCCGAACATGCCACGCGCCTGCTCGGCAAGATGCTCTGTCAGGAAATTGTCCTGCTCCATAGCCTCAACGCGCAGTCCATAGGCTTCAAAGACATCCTTGATGCCGAAGTTATGGTCCAGATGCCCGTGAGTGGCCAGCAGACGTACAGGCTTCAGCCCGTTGTCGGCAATATACCGCCTGATGGCAGCGAATTCGTGCTGATAGAATGCCCCACAGTCAATGACGACACATTCGCCAGTGTCGTCGCTGACTATGTAGCAGTTCTCCTGCAGCATATTGCATACTATGGTCTTTATGCTAAGCATTCTTTTCTATGAAAACTGTTTCTCTGTCGGTTACTCATGGCGTATGGCCTCAATGGGGTCCATGTTGGCAGCCTTCTGCGCTGGTATGTATCCGAAAAGAACGCCAATGAACACGCAGACCATGAACGACACGTACACCGACCATGCCGGCACGCTGGCAGGCATACCCATTCCCGGCAGCAGCATGCTGGCTCCGCAGCCCACGAAGATGCCCAGCAGTCCGCCGGTGACGCTTATCAGCACCGACTCTATCAGGAACTGCAGCGATATTACCGGCCCCGTGGCGCCTACCGCCATGCGCAGGCCAATCTCCTTGGTGCGCTCGGTGACGCTCACCAGCATGATGTTCATGATGCCTATGCCAGCCACAAGCAGCGAGAATGCCGCGGCCACGACGAGGATGAGCGTCACGGTGTCCATGGTGCTTGACATTGTCTGCATCATCTCTGCCTGCGAACGTATGGTAAAGTCGTCGGCAGCCTCGCCTTTCAGCTTGTGGTTGTCGCGCAGCATCTGCGTCAGCTCCTCGATGGCAGCGTCGCTAAGCTCTTCGGTGAGTGCTGAGCAGACAATGCTTGAGAACCACGTCTGCGCAGCAATGCGCTTCATGACCGTGGTGTATGGAGCTATGATTACGTTGTCCTGGTCCATGCCCCACGAGTTGTATCCCTTCGACTTCAGCACTCCGACGATGCGCATTGGTATGCTTTTGAAGCGTATTGTCTTGCCTATGGGGTCTACGCCGTCGCCAAAAAGCTCGGTGACGATGGTCTTTCCCACCACGCAGACCTTTGCAGCCTTCTTGATGTCCTCGTCGGTGAAGCAGTCGCCCTTCTCCACCGTCCACAGCTTTATGTCCAGATACTCCGTCGACTCGCCATACACGGACGTGGTGGTGTTGTTGTTGCCATAGATTACCTGTCCGCTGGCGGTAACCTCCGGCGACACCTTTGAGACAAACTTCTTCTCGCGGAGGATGCGCTCGTAGTCGGCCATCTTCAGCGTCTGCATTGCCGACGGGTCCTGCCTCACGCCGCCGCGCATGTCGGCACCGGGCCTGATGGTCAGCAGGTTTGTACCCATGGTGGAAAGCTCCTGCCGGATGCTTTCCTTCGAGCCTTGGCCAATGGCCATCATTATGATAACGGCTGCGACGCCGATGATGATGCCCAGCATAGAGAGGAATGAGCGCATCTTGTTGTTGGCAACAGCCTTCAGGCTTACTTTGAAAAGGTTTAGAATATTCATTTTAATGCATAATTCTTAATGCATAATTCATAATGCATTTATCAGTCGTCTTGCGGCTTGGGCAGTGCAGCCAGAGCCTCGGCGGCCGACTTTATGTTGTTGTTGACCGTGTCTTCGCGAATTTTTCCGTCGCGCAGGTTGATGTTGCGGCTGGAATATTCGGCAATCTCCGGATTGTGCGTCACGAAGATGATGGTGTGTCCCTGGCGGTAGAGTTCCTGGAAAAGGACCAGCATTTCGAACGACGTCCTTGTGTCCAGATTACCCGTAGCCTCGTCGGCCAGCAGCACTGCCGGGTCGTTCACCAAGGCACGCGCAATGGCCACGCGCTGCATCTGTCCGCCGGACATCTGGTTCGACTTGTGGAACAGGCGGTCGCCCAGTCCCACGGCCTCCAGTGCCTTCACGGCAGCCTCGCGGCGCTGCTGTGCATTGTATTTGTTGTTATACATCAGCGGCAGCTCCACATTCTCCACGGCAGTGGTCTTGGCCAGCAGGTTGTAGTTCTGGAACACGAAGCCAATCTTCTGGTTCCTCAGGTGGGCGCGCTGTGTCTTCGACATGGTGCGCACGCTGATGCCGTCGAGCAGGTATTCGCCGCTGGTGGGTGTGTCAAGGCATCCCAGCTGGTTGAGCAGCGTTGACTTGCCGCTGCCCGACGTGCCCTGGATGGTTACGAACTCGCCCTCGTAGATTTTAAACGACACGCCGCGCAGAGCTTTCACCGTCTCGCTGCCGACGGTGAAATAGCGCTTGACGTTCTGCAGTTCTATGACTACTTTTCTGTTTTCCATCACTTCTTCTTGTTCTGATTGTTTCGCGGCCGCGGCATGAACGGATTAGTGGCCTGCTGGGTCTCAGCCTCCTGCTCGCCACCGCTCAGCGTGAAGTCTACCAGCACCTCGGTGCCTTCGCTGATGCCGCTGATGATTTCCGTCAGCATGCCGTTGGTAGTGCCGGCTTCCACCTTGTAAGCCTTGAATACGGAGCCTTCCAGAGTCCACACCTTTTCGGGTGCGTCGACGTCCTCAATGGTCTGTCCCTTGCCGAGCAGCACTTCGTTAGGCATGAAGCGCAAGGCCTTGGAGGGTACGGCCAGCACGTCGTTCTTCTCCAGTGTGAATATGGTTACGTTAGCCGTCAGGCCAGGCTTCAGCTTCAGGTTCTTGTTGGGAGCGGAAATCACCACCTCGTAGGTAACCACGTTGCTTGACGTCGTTGCCTGCTGGCGCACCTGCGTGACGGTGCCTTCAAACTTGTCGTCGGGGAAGGCATCGACGGTGAACGTCACGCGCTGGCCTTCCTTGACTTCGCCAATGTCGGCCTCGTCGATGTCGGCAATCACGCGCATGTCGGTAAGGTCCTTGGCGATGACGAACAACTCAGGCGTCGAGAAGCTTGATGCCACCGTCTGTCCCTCCTCCACCGACTTGGAAAGCACCACGCCGTCGATGGGGCTGGTAATGGTAGCGTAGCCCAGGTTGGTCTGCGCCTTCTGCACGCTCTCGCGGGCCGTAGCCACCTGCTGACGGGCTTTCTCGCACGACAGTTTGGCGTTCTCGTAGTCGTCGGCACTCACCAGTCCCTTGTCGAAGAGCGTCTGGTAGCGGCTGAAGTTTGCCGTCTCGTAGCTCAGCGAACTCTGGGCCGACGACAGGTTGGCCTTGGCGGTGTTCAGCTCGCTGATGAGGTTTGTCTTGTCAAGCTCTGCAATCACCTGCCCTTTCCTGACCTCTGAATTATAGTCGACATACAGCTTTGATACAATGCCCGACACCTGCGTACCCACCGTCACCGACGTCACAGGCTCTATGGTGCCGGTGGCTGTTATGGACGTGCTGATGTTCTGGCGTTCCACCTTGGCAGTCTGGAATTCCACCTTGCTTTCCTTCTTGCCGCCCGACAACAGCCAGACAGCAATGGCAACGACTGCGACGGCACCTATGCCGTAGAGTATTTTCTTGTTTTTCATATCGTTATGTTGTTTTTTTATTTCAGATATTCATTGTCTTTCCCTGATAGAACTGCAGCAGCTGGCAGCTGAGTATTGTCATGTACTTCGACTGCAGCTTGCTCTGCTGTGCCTTCAGCAGGCTGGTCTTGCCGGTCATCAGCTCTACGATGTTCTTCAGTCCCAGCTGGAACTGCTCCGACAGCAGATTGTAGCTCTGCTGCTCGCTGTCGACGCTGGCCATGGAGGCCTTGAACTTCTGCTGGTTGGTCAGCGCGTCGAGCCAGTAGCCCTCGATGGTCTGATAGAGCTGCTTCTGCACGTTCTGCTGTTCCAGCAGTGCCTCTTCCTGCTGCAGACGGGCTTTGGCAACGGCAGTCTTCGTCTTGCGCTGGTCGAAGATGGGGATGCTCACGCCGACGCCTGCCGACGCGTCGAAATTGGTCTTCAGCTGCTCGCCCCATCCGTTGCTGTTCATGGATGTCGTGCTGGTGCCTACGCCTCCCGTCAGGCTGACCGTGGGCAGATAGCCTGCACGGGCTATTTTCTCCTGCAACTGGCTCTGGCGCAGCGACAGCTCAGTGGTTTTCATCTCCGGGCGCAGCATGAGGGCCTGCTCATAGACAGTGCCAAGGGCCGGAATGTCCTGCAGGGCCTGCTGGTCTGACGTCTGCGGCACGGCAATGTCGAAGGCCACGTCGCCGGTGATTTCCAGCAGCTGCTTCAGCTGCAGCTTGTAGTTGGCAAGCTGGCTCTCAGCCTCCACGACGTTATACTCCTCGCTGGCACGCTGGGCGGTGAGCTGTGCAAGGTCGGCCTTGCTGAGCTTGCCAACCTGCTCCATCTGCTGGCCGCGCTCCTCGTTCTTCTTGCTGGTCTCCAGGCTCTGCTGGCAGACGCTGATGGTCTCGTGGAGATAGAGTATCTGGACGTAGAGCTGGGCTATCTGCTCCTGAATGCTGTTGGCAGTCTGCTCTACAGCCAGGTCGGCCTGCTGCTCTGCCAGTTCGTCAATCTTCACCTGATTGGTGTTCTGGCCGCCGTTCCACACGGTCCACTGGGCATTGATGCCGTAGGTGCCGTTGTAATAGGTCTTGGAGACCTTGTTGTTGACGGTGCCGTTGCTGACCGTTGCCATTCCGCTGCTCTGCCACGGGCGGTAGCCGACGCTCTGATTGGTCGATGCCGACAGCGAGGGCAGCAGTGCCGCCTTGGCCTGACGGGTGTCCTCGGCCGAACTGCGCCGCTGCAGCTGGGCTTTCTTCAGTGTGATGTTGTTCTCTAAAGCATAGTTGATGCAGTCGCTGAGTGTCCATTGCTTCTGGGCATGCGCCGTCAGCAGCGACAGTGCGACGAGTGGAAGTAATATTATTCTCTTCATCAATGATATTTTATTTTCTCTGCGTGTTACGAAATTATCTCTGCGTGTTACGAAATTATCTCTGTGAGATAAAAAATTATCTCTGCATGTTACGAAATTATCTCCGCCGCTTAGTTTTTGCTATGCAAAGAAAGTGAAAATCGGCTCAACCGCCAAAATAATTAAAACTTTTTACGACTTCGTTAGTTTTAGCAACTTTTCCGCCAATCGGGAGAAAAGAAAAAAGCAACTGACTGTCACAGTCGGTTGCTTCATCTAAACTAAACAAATACTTTATGAATTTTCTCTGAAAAATTTCTCTTAACTTTTCGGTGGCAAAATTACACACATTCCCTATTTGCTGCAATACCTAAAAAAGGGTATTTTCAACAAAAAAGCTTCCCGCCGGCCGCAAAGCCGACGGGAAGCCTGTCTGTATTGCAAGGATTACTGCATCTGAGGAAGCTCGAGCCACTTGACGTAGCAGAAGTCCTGACGGTGAGGCAGGTTCTTGTTCTTCGGATACATGCGGACGGCCGACTTGTAGAGGCCGAAGCGCTGCGGAGTGAGGGTAGCCTCGAAGGTGAAGTTGTTGCCTTCCTTCTTGGTCATCTCCAGCGGCTCAACAGAGTAGACGCGCTCCTCGCCGTTCTTGTCGGTGTAGACGTTAACCTTCTCCAGGCCGATGGCATCGTCAAGACCCTGCTCGTTGATGACATACTTCAGCGTATACTTCTTGCCGGCCTCGCCGCCTGTTGTCGGGAAGTCATACTCTGAGCTTACCACGCAGACAGCGTCCCAACGCTCGGCAACGGTCTCCTTCCACTGGGCAATATCCTTGGCCAGCTGGTTGTTGTTCTTGGAGATTTCCTTGAAGCGCTTTGCCTGTTTTACGTAGAACTTTGAATAGTAGTCGTCCAACTGGCGCTTCATAGTGTAGTGAGGAGCTATCTGGGCGATGGAATTCTTGATGACCTTGATCCAGTCCTTAGAGATGCCCTTCTTGTCCTTATTGTAGTAGAGAGGAATAATCTCGTTCTCCAGCAGACCGTAGATGGTAGCAGCGTCGAGCTGATCCTGATAGCCCTGGTTCTGGTAGGTGCGCTTCTCGGTGAGTGCCCAGCCGGCACCCTCGCGATAGCCCTCAAGCCACCAGCCGTCCTTGACGGAGAGGTTGACGACACCGTTCATCTCGGCCTTCTCGCCAGACGTGCCACTGGCCTCCAGCGGACGGGTTGGCGTGTTCATCCAGATGTCGACACCGCTGACGAGGCGGCGGGCCAGCAGGAAGTCGTAGTCCTCGAGGAAGATAACCTTGCCGAGGAACTCAGGACGCTGCGAAATCTCGTAGATCTTCTTGATAAGTCCCTGTCCGGCACCGTCGGCAGGGTGAGCCTTGCCGGCGAAGAGGAAGATGACGGGATGCTCCGGGTCGTTGACAATCTTGCTGAGACGGTCGAGGTCGGTGAACAGCAGGTGTGCGCGCTTGTAGGTGGCGAAGCGGCGGCAGAAGCCGATGACCAGCGCATTGGGGTTCATGTTCTCCAGGAGGCGTACCACACGTGAGGGATCGCCCTGATTGCGCAGCCACGTCTCGCGGAACTGCTCCTTGATATAGTCGAAGAGCTTCTTCTTAAGAGCCATGCGTGTAGCCCAGATTTCATCGTCTGGGCAGTTGTAGATGCCATGCCAGATTTCCTCGTTCGACTGGTCGCTCATGTGCTTCTCGTCGAAATACTTGGCATAGACCTCGCGCCACTCGGTAGCACACCATGTGGGGAAGTGAACACCGTTGGTGACATAGCCGACGTGGTTCTCCTCAGGATAATAGCCGTTCCAGATGGGGGCAAACATCTTCTGGCTGACCAGACCGTGGAGCATGGACACGCCGTTAACCTCCTGACAGGTGTTGCAGGCGAAGGTAGACATGCAGAACTTCTCGCCGTGGTCGTCGGGATTGGTGCGGCCCATGCCGATGAACTCGTCCCAGGTGATGCCCAGCTTCTGGGGATAGCCACCCATGTACTTGCCGAAGAGACCCTCGTCGAAGTAGTCGTGACCGGCAGGAACTGGAGTGTGTACGGTGTAGAGACCGCTGGCACGTACCAGCTCGAGAGCCTGGTTGAAGGTAAGGCCTTCCTCTATATAGTCGCACATGCGCTGCAAGTTGCAGAGGGCAGCATGTCCCTCATTGCAGTGGTAGATGTCTTTCTTGATGCCCAGCTTCTTGAGCAGCAGCATGCCGCCGATGCCCAGCAGGATTTCCTGCTTCAGACGGTTCTCCCAGTCGCCGCCATAGAGGGCGTGGGTGATGGGCTTGTCGAACTCGGAGTTCATCTCGTTGTCGGTGTCAAGCAGGTAGAGCTTTACACGGCCGACATTGACACGCCACACGTATGCATGAACCTGATAGTTGGTGTAGGGGACGTCGACAACCAGTGGCTGGCCGTCCTTGTCGAGCTGACGCTCAATGGGCAGAGAACCGAAGTTCTGAGTCTCGTAGTTGGCAATCTGCTGGCCGTCCATCGACAGGCTCTGTGTGAAGTAGCCGAAACGATAGAGGAAGCCTACGGCGCACATGTCAACATTAGAGTCGCTGGCCTCCTTGACATAGTCGCCGGCGAGCATGCCAAGACCGCCGCTGTAAATCTTCAGGGCTGAGTGGATGCCGTACTCCATGCAGAAGTAGGCCACTGAGGGACGGCTGCTGTCGGGCTTTACGTCCATATATTTGCGGAAGAGGTCGTAGACATTCTTGATGCGCTTCATGAGAGCCTTGTCGTTCAGAATCTCTTCCTTGCGGCTAAAGCTGAGACGCTCTAACAGCATTACAGGGTTATGCTTAACCTCATGGTAAATCTCTGGGTCGAGGTCGCGGAACAGGTTGCGGGCCTCATAGTTCCACACCCACCACATGTTGTGGGCAATCTCGTCTAAACACTTCAGCTGCTCGGGAAGAGAAGACTTTACGGTGAGTTCCTTCCACTGAGGAGCATTTGCATAATCGGCTTTGATTTTCATCGTGTAATTTACTATTTAATAAAAATTGCTATTTACTGTTTATTTTGATCTCTCTTGGGCTTTCCGCAGTGCGATGTCGTAAGCTTCATGGTAGTACTTGATGAACTCACTCCACAAAGCCTTCTTGGAAAGGGCGTCCGCCTGCTTGCGGCAGCTGTCGATTTCCTTCTGTGTCATGTTGGAGAACTGGGCAACAGTGTCCTTGATGGCGTCGGCAACTTCGGAATAGTTGTAGTCGGTGCGGTGGATGACCTTTACACCGTCCTTCAACTCGCCGTTGTGGCCGAACTCCTTGTTGGCCCACAGGCCGAAGCCGGCCAGGTCGGTGGTGATACAAGGCACCTTGAAGGCCACAGCCTCCAGAGGGGTGTAGCCCCACGGCTCGTAATAAGAGGGATAGATGCAGAGGTCGTTGCCAAGGACTACGTCGTAGTAGGTCATGTTGACGATGCCGTCCTTGCCGTCAAGATAGCAGGGCAGGAAGATTACCTTCACCTTGTCCTCCGGACGGTTGTGCATGTCGTAGTATTTCATCATGCCAAGCACGTTGTCATGGCTCATGTTGTGCAGCCAGTGGGTAATCATGGGAACTTCCAACGGAGAAGAATTTCTCATTTTCTCATTCTCTCCATTTCTCATTTCCCCATTTTCTCCATTTCTCATTTTCTCATCCCCGTTTCTTCTTGCCGCAAGCCTCTCCTGCAAGTCCTTGCGAGGCTCACCTACCCAACCGGGAACTTCTATGAAGGCTACTACCTTCTTCGTCAGCTCGCGGTCGCGCAGCAGGCGGTTCATGGCCTCAACGAAGACGTCGATGCCCTTGTTGCGGAACTCATAGCGGCCAGAAGTGGACACTATCAGCGTGTCGTCGTCAAGCTGTTCACCAAGCAGGGCGTTGGCTATCTCCAACAGACGGCGGCGGGCTGCACGGCGCTTGCGGGTAAAGACGGCCGGCTTTGGCACGAAGCTGTTGTCGAAACCGTTGGGCAGGACTACGTCGACAGGCTTGTCGAGCAGTTCCTTGCACTCGTTGGCTGTAATGTCGCTGACCGTCGTGAAGCAGTCGACGAACATGGCCGTCTGCTTCTCAATGGAATGCTTCGACTGCATGTTCAGCTCATCGGCCATCTGGTCGCCATTGTATGCAAACAGATAGTCGTAGAGCGGCTTCTGGTTGCCGGCTATCGAACGGCCGATGCTCGTGGCATGGGTGGTGAAGACGGTACCAACCTGAGGAAGCTTCTTATTAATATATAAAGCTCCTAAACCGCACATCCACTCGTTAGCGTGATAAATGACACGCTTGTCTTGTAATTCGTAGTGCAGATAGAAGCTTTCTGTAACCAGTGCGGCAGCGTATGAAAACATGGAGGCCTCGTCGTAGTCGCCATAGGCGTGAAGAGAGTCGACGCCGTAATTCTCCCACAGCCACGTGTAAATGTCGTTTTTCTTTTCAAAGAAGGGCGTGAAGTCTACCAGAATGGCTATCGGCTCGCCGGGAACGGTCCAGCGCCCCACCCTTACCCTTAAACTGGGTATGCCATACTCACTGTTGCCTTCCTTTGCCTCCCACTGCCACTGGGCAAACAGGGATTTATCTTCTTTGAAATAAGGACTTTCGCTTTCTTTCCAGAAATCAGGGCCGATAAACAAAATGCGGTCCTTCATTTCGTCCTGAAGCGTCTTTGCGCGTGTGGAAAGCACGGTGTAAATGCCACCAACCTTATTGCACACTTCCCAGCTCGACTCAAAGATGTAATCAGGCTTTATAAAATCTTTTACCATAACTAATACATGTATTACGGGGTGCAAAGGTACTTAAAAATTAGTAATCCTAAAACGATTATTTTAATTATTTTAAATAAAATAGCAATTAATTGATTTAGATTTACTGCTTCGGCTTTGCAAACTTGCCGTTCGACAGGAAATGAAAAGAAAAACAAGTTTTTATTTTGCATTTCTCTCACTTATTCCGTAACTTTGCGAATGAATTCGCGAAGTTAACGGCTAATTTGCTATGAGAAAGAACATTCTTGCCCTAATATGCCTATGCACCACGCTCGTCATGGCGCAACGGGAACAGAAAACCTTTCGCGCGTATATATATAATAATGTGTATAATGTATATATGCGCATCAATTTCTACGACCAGAACATCACCATACCCGGCCAGGAGCTGTATGGCGAGCTTCCGGGCTTCCTTGGAAAACGCATGAATCCGTTCTGCTGGGTTATCACATCATGTAAGATAAAAAATGAAAGGGAAGCTGAAATACAACTCATCAATGACTTTGGCAGTGAGGACCTTACGGCAACTCTGACTTGCTTGAACGACAGCACGTACGTGCTTCGGCAGACGAGCGGCAGCACCATAAAAGTGCCTGACAAAGGAAAGTGGATGAAACTGCCGAAACAGATAGAATTCAGAAAGGACTGACAGACATGACCGTATACCCTGTAGCCAAAATAAACCTTGGCCTTAACGTAGTGGAACGCCGCGCCGACGGATACCATAACCTGCAGACCGTCTTCTACCCCATCCCCATAAAGGACTCGCTGGAGGTGCAGACGGCAAGCGACGGCGCAGCAACAGACCATGACTGCACGCTGGAAGTATCGAACATCAGAATTGACGGCGACACGCAGAGCAACCTCGTCGTGAGGGCGTACAACCTGCTGAAGAAGGACTTTCCGGAAATGCCAAGACTGCATGCAAGGCTACAGAAGAACATTCCCACGCAGGCCGGAATGGGAGGCGGCAGCAGCGACTGTGCATACATGATAAGGCTGCTGAACGACTCCTGCAACCTAAAAATGGATGAAACGACGATGGAACGCTACGCCGCAAGCCTCGGGGCCGACTGCGCATTCTTCATAAAGGGCAGGCCATGCTATGCCGAGGGCATCGGCGACAAGATGACACCGCTGCAGCTGGACTTGGGCGGCTGGCATATCGGCGTGGTGAAACCAGACATACCTGTTCCCACAAAGGAAGCATTTGCCATGATAACACCTCACTATCCGGAGAAATCGCCGCGCGACATTGTCATGCAGCCGGTAAGCACCTGGGCCGCCGAACTGAAGAACGACTTCGAAGACAGCGTGTTTCCACTGCACCCGGAAATAAGAGCCGTCAAGGAACAACTCTACCAGATTGGGGCAACGTATGCCGCCATGTCCGGCTCTGGCAGTGCCGTATTCGGACTGTTCACGGAGCAGCCTGCAATGCTGGAGAAAAACTTCCCTGGAATGTTCACTTTCGCATCAAAACTATGAACAAGAATATGAAGAAGAACGATTTTGTTACCATTGCCAACCTCACCCGCGAGAAAATCTTGTACATGATTGAAATGGCACAAGAGTTTGAACGCCATCCCAACCGCGAACTGCTGAAGGGCAAGGTGGTGGCAACGCTGTTTTTTGAGCCGTCAACCAGAACACGCCTGTCGTTTGAGACTGCTGCAAACAGATTGGGCGCACGCGTGATTGGATTTGCAGACCCGAAAATCACAAGCGGCACAAAGGGAGAGACCCTGAAGGACACCATCCTCATGGTTGCCAACTATGCAGACGTCATCGTCATGAGACACTACATAGAAGGGGCTGCACAGTATGCCGCAGAGATAACCAACGTGCCTATCGTCAATGCCGGCGACGGAGCGCACCAGCATCCATCGCAGTGCATGCTCGACCTGTACAGCATCTACAAGACGCAAGGAACGCTGGAAAACCTGAACATCTACCTCGTGGGCGACTTGAAATACGGACGCACCGTACACTCGCTGATAATGGCCATGAGACACTTCAACCCGACATTCCACTTCGTGGCTCCCAAAGAGCTCGCCATGCCACAGGAATACAAGCTCTACTGCAAGGAACACGGCATAAAGTTCCAGGAACACAAGGAATTCAACGACAAAGTACTGGCAGACGCTGACATATTATACATGACGCGCGTCCAGAAAGAGAGATTTTCTGACCTGATGGAATATGAGCGCGTCAAGAACGTATACATCCTGAACAACGACATGCTGCGCCGCTGCAAGCCAAACATGAAAATACTGCACCCACTGCCAAGGGTCAACGAGATTGCTTACGAGGTGGACGACAACCCTCACGCCTACTACATCCAGCAGGCAGCTGGCGGACTCTTTGCAAGAGAAGCCATCTTCTGTGACGTTCTGGGAATTACCCTCGACGAAGTGAAAAACGACACAACGATTATTGAGAAGTGAAAAGCAACAGAATATGCAAAAGAACGAAATGTTAGTGGCCGCCATTGAAAACGGCACCGTAATAGACCACATACCATCAGAGAAGACGTACCAAGTAGCTCAATTACTTGACTTGGCGCACATGAAGACGCCTGTTACAATCGGCTATAACCTACGCTCGAAAAAGCTTGGCACTAAGGGAATTATAAAGATTGAGGACAAGTGGTTCACCGACGAGGAAATTTCCCGTTTGTCGGTTGTTGCACCAAACGTAGTACTGAACATTATCAAAGACTACAAGGTGACGGAAAAGAAAACTGTTCGCACTCCAGACGACATCATAGGCATCGTGAAATGCAACAATCCGAAGTGCATCACAAATAACGAGCCGATGCCCACCCACTTCCACGTACAGGCAGGAATGCTTACGTGCCACTACTGTGAGAAAGAGCAGGACATAAACAACGTAGAGTTAGTGTAGCATAAAAAAGTTTAGAAGATTTTTGTTAGATTAACACTTAAAATCCATTTAACACTTGATTTATTCGTAACTTTGTCGACGAAACTGTTAAAAGACAAAAACTTTACTACACAAATGGAAAGAGACACACAGATTTTTGAACTCATCGAGCAAGAACACCAGCGCCAGCTAAAGGGTATTGAACTCATAGCCAGCGAAAATTTCGTAAGCAATCAGGTAATGGAGGCCATGGGGTCTTATCTTACCAACAAATATGCCGAGGGTTATCCTGGCCACCGCTACTATGGCGGCTGCCAGGTTGTAGACAAGGTTGAGCAGTTAGCCATCGACCGTGTCTGCGAGCTGTTCGGAGCTGAATATGCCAACGTGCAGCCACACTCTGGCGCCCAGGCAAATGCCGCAGTGCTGCTGACATGCCTGAAACCCGGCGATACATTCATGGGACTCAATCTCGACCACGGCGGTCACTTAAGCCACGGCTCGCTGGTCAACACATCCGGCATCCTCTATAAGCCCGTCGGCTACAACCTTAACCGTGAGACAGGGCGCGTAGACTATGACGAGATGGAGAAGCTGGCTCTTGAGCACAAGCCAAAGCTGATTATCGGCGGCGGCTCTGCATACAGCCGCGAATGGGACTACAAGCGCATGCGCGAAATAGCTGACAAGGTGGGCGCACTGCTGATGATTGACATGGCTCACCCTGCAGGACTCATCGCTGCAGGACTTCTTGAAAACCCTGTAAAGTATGCCCACATCGTCACATCAACGACACACAAGACTCTGCGCGGCCCTCGCGGCGGCATCATACTCCTTGGCAAGGACTTTGAAAACCCATGGGGATTGAAGACTCCGAAGGGTGTGACAAAGATGATGTCGCAACTGATTAACTCAGCCGTGTTCCCCGGTCAGCAGGGCGGTCCACTGGAGCATGTCATCGCCGCCAAGGCTGTTGCTTTCGGTGAAGCCCTGAAGCCAGAGTTCAAGGAATGGGCCAAGCAGGTTCAGAAGAATGCCAAGGTGCTTGCCGAAGAACTGGTAAAGCGCGGCTTTGCTATCGTCAGCGGCGGCACCGACAACCACTCTATGCTTGTCGACCTGCGCACCAAGTATCCCGACCTTACCGGCAAGGTGGCCGAGAACGCCCTTGTTGCCGCAGACATCACCGTCAACAAGAACATGGTGCCTTTCGACACCCGTTCCGCATTCCAGACCAGCGGCATCCGCCTCGGCACGCCCGCAATCACCACACGCGGCGCGAAGGAAGACCTTATGGTAATCATTGCCGAGCTGATTGAGGAAGTCCTCAATGCTCCTGAAGACGAGAAGGTAATAGCTTCCGTTCGTTCAAGGGTGAATGACATCATGAAGGACTATCCTTTGTTCGCCTACTAATCAGATACGCCATGACATGTAAGCTTATCCATAGATGGTCACTGGCATTGATTGCCTTGCTGGCGCTTCCAGTGCATCAGACACTGAAAGCCCAGCACTTGCAGGCATCTTTGTCGCACCTGTCGACTGAAAACGGATTGCCAAGCAATGCCATTGCCGCAATCACAAGCGACGACTATGGCTATGTATGGATATCTACATGGAACGGTGTGTCACGCTTCGACGGCTTCAACTTCTACAACTACAAGACTGGTATCACCAGCGGCATCAAAGGCCTGCACAACCGCGTAGACTATCTGACTACCGACCAGGCTCAGAATGTCTGGATGAAAATGTACGACGGCCGCCTGTTCGTCATCAACAGGCAGACCGACTGCATCGAAGACCCATTAAAGGGTATTGGAGGCCACGAAGAATTCAAGATAGACTATTTCTTTGTTCCGTTTGTCTCTACAAGCGGTGACCTGTATGTTGCCTTCAAGGACGTAGGTATCTATAAATTAAGGCTTGACAGGACAGGCTTGAAGACACAGCCCATCATGACTAACCAGCTGCAGGCAAACTGCATCGCAGAAGGCTATCATGGCGACATCTGGGTTGGAACGGACAAGGGTGTCCACCGCGTCGACATGCCTAACCTGGCACTGGAGCGCAAGGGATATTTCCTTGAAGAGCATATCACCAGAATAACCTCCAACGGCTATAACATTTTCGTTGCCACCAAGTCTGGCAAGATTATGCAGTTCTCCTACGGTCAGGAGCCTACGCTCATAAAAGACATAGGCCGTGAGATTACAAGCCTTTATGTTGACAGCCGAGGGCTGATATGGTTTTCCGACCTTGGCTTCGGAGCCTACAGGCTTAACCCCGAGACTGGCGACATCAAGGCTTTCTCGCAGCAGTTGCCCGTTCCCGAATTTACGAGTCGCGGCGCAGAGTTCCATGAAGCCATGGGAGTTCTCTGGGTGCGCATGAACCACGGCGGATACGGCTATTACAACCGCGAAACCGACGAGGTGGAGTATTTCCACAACGACCCGTCAAATCCCTGGAACCTTTCGAACACGGTAAATGCCAGCTTTGAGATGGACAATGGCGTCATCTGGGAGTCAACGGTGCGCCGTGGTCTGGAAAAGCTTGAAATACAGAAGAACACCATCACCAGGACTCTGCTGATTCCCTCTTCCAGCTCCAGCCTCGACAACGAAGTCCGCGGCATGCTGCACGACCCCAAGCGCAACGTCACCCTCCTTGCTAACAAGCATGGACAGGTGTTCGTCTTCGACGGCAGCGGAAACCTCCAGACCATCCTCACTCATGCCGAAGACGGAACGCCCATCAGCCGTCCTTACGGAATATCCATCGACAGCAAGGGCAACTACTGGGTCTGTGACAAGGACAAGGGCGTCTTCAAGATTACGCCCACCGGCAGTGGCTACCACATCATCAACCTCTGCCATAACGACAACGACCCCAACTCGCTGAGCAGCAATGCCGCATACCAGGCCGTAGAAGACTACAACGGCAATATCTGGGTGGCTACCTATGGCGGCGGTGTGAACATCCTGCAGCAGAAGCCTAACGGCAAATACGTAGCCCTCCACTCCAAGAACGTCATCAAGCACTATCCGCTCAATGCACACATGAAGGTGCGCACCATTGCCCTCTCCCGCGACGGCATGGTATGGGCAGGCACCACCGACGGCATTCTGATTATGCAGATTCGCAACAACAATGTCGTCATCGAGCAGATGCAGATGCCTGAAGACATCTCCAAAGGCCTGATGAGTACTGACATTGTCACCATGGCTGCCGACAAGCAGGGGGCCATCTGGGTTGGTACCAACAGCGGTGGCCTGAGCCAGACCATCGGCAAGGACAAGAACGGAGCCTGGCTCTTCAAGAGCTACGGCATCGAAGACGGCATGCCGTCAGAGGAAATCCGTTCCATGACTTTCGACGAGAACGGCAACCTCTGGTTTGCCACCGACCACACGCTGGCATCGTTCAATGTCACTAAGCAGATATTCACCACCTTCTCACACCTTGACGGTGTCGACGACACCATGTGTTCCGAGGCCGCAGCTATCACGCTTTCCAACGGCAAGATACTCTTCGGCACCATGAATGGCTATTACACCATCGACCGCAAAAAGCTGCAGAATTCTACAGGCTCGCTGCTGAAGCTGAGGATAACCAATTTCTATCTCAACGACGAGCTTCAGAGTCCGCGTCTCACCGACATCTACGACTATTATGTTCCAGACAGCCGCAGTGTCACCCTGCCCTATCACGGATGCAAATTCTCGTTCAGCTTTGCTGCCCTAAACTATCAGCTGCAGCACCGCATGAACTATCAATACAAGCTTGAAGGATACGACAGCGACTGGCGCAATGCCGACAAGCAGTGCCTTGCCACCTACAAAGACGTACCTTCCGGCACATACCGGTTCCAGGTAAAGGCCTTCCTGCTGGAGTCGCCCGATGCTTACGACATGCGAACCATTGAGGTGACTGTTCCGCCCCACTATCTGCTTTCCACAACAGCCGTCTGGATTTATCTTATCCTGCTGGCAATCATACTGCTTGCGGCTCTGTGGTGGTATCAGGGACGGCTGGAAAAACGTTTCAGAGAGTCGCATGCCAATGATGCTGATTCCTGTGAAGTATCGGCAGACGGCAACTCTGCCGATGCAGATGCCGCCAGCCAGGCAGACAGCGAGCCGGAAATCATAGAGGAGGCTATACTCCTTGACGACGAGCCAACAGACGATTATCAGATAATTAGATAAAAAACATAGGGAGCGTGCCAGTTCGATCGGGATACTCATCAAATTAACAAAAAACTCGAGTCACTCTTTCCTGCAGATGGCGGGCCACAGAGTTTACACCGTAAGCTTAGCCGTAAGGTCGGTGGATTACAAATGCGGAGAGACCTCTTATCTTTTAACAAAGGAGTTTTCATCACATCACTGGGCGTTCCCTTTTTTCTTCCCTCAGAATTTTCCTATTAGAATTCATAAAAAGCAATAACAGTTATGTTCTCCGGAATTATAGAAGACTTTGCTACCGTTGTAGCCATCAAGAGAGACAGAGACAATATCGACCTCACACTCACATGTTCCTTTGTCGACGAGCTGAAAATCGACCAGAGCGTAGCACACAACGGCGTCTGCCTGACAGTGGTAGACATCCAGAATGCTGACGGCACCGCCGGAACGCCCGTCTACACAGTTACTGCCATGAAGGAAACCCTCGACCGCTCCAATCTCGGCCTGTTGGCCGTCGGCGACAAGGTGAACGTTGAACGCTCAATGCTGATGAACGGGCGCCTCGACGGCCACATCGTACAGGGACACGTCGACATGACAGCGCGCTGCACCGACAAGCAGGATGCCAACGGCTCCACATACTTCACTTTCCAATATGCCTTCAATAAGGAAATGGCCCTGCAGGGATATTTCTGCGTCGACAAGGGCAGCGTTACCGTCAATGGCGTCTCGCTGACAGTCTGCAATCCTACCGTAGACAGCTTTCAGGTAGCCATCATTCCGTACACAATGGAACACACAAACTTCCAAGACATCCAGATAGGCACCGTCGTCAACCTGGAATTCGACATCCTTGGCAAGTACATTGCACGTCTGCAACAACTGCAAGACAAATAATATCAGAACGGCATAGGTCCGCTGTTCTCTTCGTATCCGAATGGCGACTCCGCAGTGCCTTGCTGCAGTTCGCCATTCACTCTGCTGCCCAGTATTTCGCCACCGTTGTCACCGCCGCGTTTGCTGCTGCTCAGCCGTGAGTCTTCTGGATTCTCGAAGCGCGTGAATTCACCGCGGAATGTCAGCAGCACGTCGCCCGTAGCGCCCTTACGGTGCTTGGCAATGATAATCTGCGCCATGCCTCTCAGGTCGCGACCGTTGTCATCCTGGTAGATGTGGTAGTATTCCGGTCGGTGTACGAACAGCACCATATCCGCATCCTGCTCAATGGCTCCCGACTCGCGGAGGTCGCTCAGCTGAGGCCGCTTACCCTCACGGCCATCGCGATTTTCCACGCCACGGTTCAGCTGGCTAAGTGCCAGGATGGGTACGTCCAGCTCCTTGGCCAGTCCCTTCAGCGAGCGCGAAATGGTGCTGACCTCTTCCTGACGGCTTGAGAAGCGCATGCCGTTGGCATTCATCAGCTGCAGATAGTCAATCATTATTATCTTCACGCCATGCTCACGGACCAGACGGCGGGCCTTGGTGCGCAGCTCGAAGACCGACAGGCCCGGCGTGTCGTCGACGTACAGCGGAGCGCCCAGCAGATTGTTCACCCTTTTGTCAAGGCGGCTCCACTCCTCATTATCCAACTGGCCGTTGAGAATCTTCGAACCCTGTATTTCGCAAACATTTGAAATCAGACGGTTCACCAGCTGAACGTTCGACATTTCCAGCGAGAAGAAAGCCATAGGCACCTTGTAGTCGGCGGCAATGTTCTTGGCCATCGACAGTGCAAACGACGTCTTGCCCATTGCCGGACGCCCTGCAATGATTACCAAGTCCGATGCCTGCCATCCCGACGTCAGTTCGTCCAGCTTGTTATAGCCGGTAGGCACACCCGTCAGGCCATCCTTATTAGCGGCAGCCTTCTGAATGACATTGATGGCGTTCTTGATGACAGGGTCTATCTGTGTATACTCCTTCTTCATGTTCCGCTGGCTCAGCTCAAAGAGCGAGCCTTCAGCCTCCTGCATGAGATCGTCGATGTCGATGGTCTCGTCGAAAGCCTTTGTCTCAATGACGCTGGCGTATGATATCAGCTGGCGTGCCAGTGATTTCTGTGCAATGATGCGTGCATGATACTCTATGTTTGCCGACGAAGCCACCGATGCCGACAGTTCTGCCACATATCCAGGGCCTCCCACGTCCTCAAGGTCGCCCTGGCGTGCCAGCTGCTCACTGGTGGTCCACACGTCGACAGGTTGCTCATGCATCGACAGTTCTCTGATGGCCGCATATATCTTCTGATGGCGCGGCTCGTAGAAACTCTCCGGTGTCAGTGTCTCACAGACCACTGCATAAGCGTCCTTGTCTATCATCAGTGCGCCCAGCACCACCTGCTCTAACTCTCTGGCCTGTGGCTGCACGTGAGCGTAGTTGCCGTCGGCTGGCAGCTGTCTGCTGCGGCGGTTTCCGCCCCTCGGTGTATTAGAAGTTTCTGGCATTGTAAATGTCGGTTATTATAATGAAAAGGCTTGCAAAGTTACAAAAAAAATCTCTAATGAAACGCTTCTAAGAAAAAATAACTAATTTTGCACGCGAAAATATCTATGATGGTCATAATTATCGTTCTTTCCTATTTCGCACTGCTGCTGCTCATCAGCCGTCTGACGAGCCGCAAGGCCAACAACGACAGTTTCTTTCGCGCCAGACGCCAGTCGCCGTGGCCGCTGGTAGCCTTCGGCATGGTGGGAGCCAGCATTTCGGGCATTTCATTCGTGTCGGTACCGGGCATGGTGCTGCACTCGCAGATGACCTACTTGCAGACATGCATGGGCTTCATCATCGGCTATGCCGTCGTGGCTTTCCTGCTGCTGCCGCTCTACTACAGGCTCAACCTGACATCCATCTACTCCTTCCTCGGCCAGCGCCTTGGGCCGCAGTCGCACAAGACGGCCTCGTGGTTCTTCCTGCTGTCGAAGATGGTGGGTGCTGCCGTCAAGTTCTACGTAGTGTGCATCATCCTGCAGCAGTTCGTTGCGCAGTCGCTGGGCATTCCGTTCATTGTCACCGCCGCCTTCATGGTGCTGCTGATATGGAATTACACGCGCCGCGGAGGCATCAAGACGCTGGTGTGGACCGATGCCCTGCAGACGCTCTGCCTGCTGGCGGCACTGGTGCTTATCATCCTGAACGTAACTGCCGACCTCGGCATGTCGTGGCACGACGCCGTCAGAGCCGTCGGCGACAGCAAGATGTCGAGAGTGTTCGTCACCGACGACTGGATGTCGCGGCAGAACTTCTGGAAACAGTTCCTCAGCGGCATCTTCATCGTCATAGTCATGACCGGCCTCGACCAGGACATGATGCAGAAGAACCTTACCTGCCGCTCGCTGCGCAGCGCACAGAAGGACATGTGCAGCTATGGCATGCTGTTTCTGCCCGTCAACCTGCTGTTCCTCGCGCTGGGCATACTGCTCACCATGTGGTACGCCAGCAACGGCATTGCCCTGCCCGGCGCAGGCGACGAGCTGCTGCCCGGCTACATTTCGCTAACGTCCGGCCTCTCGCCGCTGACATCAGTATTCTTCGTCCTCGGCATTGTGGCCGCGTCGTTCTCCAGCGCCGACTCTGCACTGACGTCGCTGACCACCATCTACTGCGTCGACATTGCCGGCCGCAGCGACGACGAGCGCATGCGCCGCCGCGTGCATGTCGTCATGTGCATAGTGTTTGTGGCCTGCATAATGCTGTTCAAGACAGCCAACTCCACCAGTCTCATAGACGCTATATATATTATTGTGTCCTACACCTACGGTCCGCTACTGGGCATGTTTGCCTACGGCCTGCTGACGCGCCGCCCCGTCAACGACAGCCTCACACCGCTGGTAGCCGTGGCATCGCCGCTGGTCTGCTATGCCATCGACGCTGCCACCGTAAGGCTTTTCGACTATCACTTCGGCTATGAACTGCTGATGCTCAACGGTGCGCTGACTCTGCTGGGGCTTTACTGTTCTTCCCTGACGCGCTGGAAGTACTCTTTCGGCTGCATGCCAAAGCATTTCTTGAAGGTAGTGGCAAAATACTTCGGATCCTTGTAGCCCACCCTATAGGCAATGTCGCTAACCCGATAGTCCGGATTTTCCCTTGCCAGACGGCAGGCGGCCTTCATGCGCATGTCGCGGATGAAGGCTGTGACATTCATGCCCGTCAGCAGGCGCAGTTTGTTGTAAAGCGTGCTGGCACTGGCACCCATGTCGGCGGCAAACTGGTCGCGGTCGTAGGCGGCATCGTCTAAATGGTCGTTGACACAGACAATGGCACGCCTCAGGAACTCACTGTCCGCATTGGTGCCGTCCTCAGCGTCGGCGTTGTCATCGCCGGAGACAACGGCATCACGCATGACGCGCTGGCGGTTGGCAATAATATTGTCGATGCGAAGCCTTAGCTCGCCGACCTTGAATGGCTTCACCATGCAGTCGTCGGCACCCACGGCAAGGGCTTCCTGCCTGACGCCGTCGCTATTGTTGGCCGAAAGCAGGATGATCGGCAGGTGGCGGTAGCTGTAGTCATGCTTCAGCCACTTGGTAAGCTCATAGCCGTCGGTGCCGGGCAGGGCCACTTCCGAGACTATCAGGTCGAAGAGATTCGAGCGTATCAGGTTCTGAGCCTCTTCCACACTCTTGGCCGTCTTCACCCTATAGGCCGACCGCAGCAGATGTGTCATCAGCGTCAGCAGCTCACTGTTGTCCTCCACCAGCAGTATTCGCGATGCTCCGGAAGGCAGATGCTCAGCCTTGCTGTCGGCAGAAAGTTCTATGGCAGCAGTGTCACCAATGTCAAGTATTGCCCTGTGGACGACATTCGTCTCCATATGTTCCTCGTCTATCTGCTGCTTCGAGAAAGCCTTCTTATTGATGGGCAGCTCAATGGTAAAAGTAGTCCCTTGCCCTTCCTGGCTGCTGCACTTTATGCTGCCGTGGTGAAGAACTGTCAGCTCATAGGTCTGGGCGAGGCTGATGCCGACGCTGATGCCAGAGTCAAAGCGGTAGTCGACATCGTAAAGTCGGGTGAACATGTTCTTCTGCCTGTCCTTCGGAACTCCCACGCCAGTGTCTGCTATCTTGATGGTCAGACGGTCGAAGCTCTTGTTGGTTACTGCGTTCAGCGTGATGCTGCCACCCTCTGGGGTGAACTTTATCGAGTTTATCAGCAGATTGGTTACTATCTTGTCAATCTTGTCGCTGTCTATCCAGCCCATCATGCTCTCCGGATGGCACTCTATGCTGAAGGCCAGCCGCTTTTTCTTCATCAGCGGCAGCAGGCTCTGCGACGATTCCTGCAACAGCTGCATGACATCACAGTTGGAAACTCGCAGCTTCAGCTCGCCCTTCTGCGACTGGCTGGTCTCCAAAATCTGGTCAAGCAAGTGCAGTGTCCTGTTGATGCTTGCGTCCATGAGGTCATACTCTTTACTGCCGTCGGGAGCTATCTGACGCAGATGCTCGACCGATGCCGACAGCACGCTGAGCGGTGTGACTATCTCATTGGTGATGTTATTGAACACTCTGTTCATGCGCAGATTGTTCTTTATTCGTACACTTCGCACGTAAAGCCAGCGAAATAATGCAAAAGAAACCACTGCCAGCACGGCAACACCTATTAATAACGCATCGGAGATATTCATTTTCCAATAATTTTGACTGCAAAGAAAGCTTTTTTATTCGAAAAATAAATATTTTCAGCCGCAAAAAGTGTTAAAACCGCCGATTTAGTCGAAAATTCGTTATTACAAGTCGACAAAACACCATGATAACGCATTTTAAACCTTAAATAATATTATGTGAACACGCGATAACTATTTTCACCGTATATTTGCAACAGAAAAACACACAACACGCTAAACAAATACGCGATAATAAAATTGATTTTAATGGTTAAGGTTTATGGTTGATTAATTTGTAAAGAAAAAGCCTCGCTGCGAAGCGAGGCTTTTTTCTATCCGTTGCTCAACAAGAAGCGTTCGGCTTCTATTGCCGCCTGGCAGCCTGTCCCGGCAGCGCTGATGGCCTGTCGGTAGACAGGGTCGGCACAGTCGCCGGCAACGAACACGCCGGGCAGCACAGTGCGCGGAGTGCCGTCAATCTTCTTCAGATAGCCCACTTCGTCTGTGGGCAGCCACTGGCGGAACAAGTCGGTGTTCGGCTTGTGTCCTATTGCCAGGAAGAAACCGTCAATAGCAATGTCCACCGGCTGCTCGTCGGCCTCGCCCATGCGCTTAACCAGATGAGCGCCCTCCACGCCGTTGTCGCCATAGAGGCCAAGGGTGTTATGCTCGAAGAGTATCTCTATGTTCTCCTTGTCCATCACGCGCTGCTGCATGACCTTCGAGGCACGCAGGAAAGGCTTGCGGACAATCATGTAGACTTTCTTGCATATCTGGCTCAGATAGAGGGCATCCTCGCAGGCAGTGTCGCCGCCGCCAACGACGGCAACGGTCTTCTTGCGGTAGAAGAAACCGTCGCACGTGGCACATGCAGAGACTCCCTGGCCGTTGTATTTGCGCTCGTCGTCGAGTCCGAGGTATTTTGCCGAGGCTCCAGTGGCTATTATCACCGTATCGGCAGAAATCTCCACGTCATTGTCGTCCCAGAGACGGTATGGACGCTGCGAAAAGTCAACCTTGACGATTTCTCCGTTGCGGATGTCGGCACCGAAGCGCTCGGCCTGCTCGCGAAGGTCCATCATCATCTGGTTTCCGTCGACGCCCTGCGGATAGCCGGGGAAGTTTTCCACCTCAGTAGTCTGCGTAAGCTGGCCGCCGGGCTGCATGCCGCTGTATTCCACAGGCTGCAGGTTGGCACGTGAGGCATAGATGGCTGCGGTGTAACCCGCCGGGCCGCTGCCTATTATCAGGCATTTTACGTGTTCACTCATAGTTATGCCGAGATACTATTTCAGCAGCTCTTCTATCTGCTTTTCAATGTTTTCAATCTTCTCAGTAGGCTCAAAGCGTGCTACCACCTGGCCGCTCTTGTTGATGAGGAACTTGGTGAAGTTCCACTTGATGTCGGGTTTCTGCTTGTAGTCGGGATCGGCCTTGCCGAGCATCTCGTCAAGAATAGGCGTCAGATTGTGTTCAGGATCCCAGCCGGCAAAGCCCTTCTGCTCCTGCAGGAACTTGAACAGAGGGTCGGCATCGTCGCCATTCACCTTCACCTTCTTGAAGCGTGGGAACTCCGTGCCGAAGTTCAGCTTGCAGAACTCGTGGATGGACTCGTCGGTGCCGGGAGCCTGCTGTCCGAACTGATTGCAGGGGAAGTCGAGGATTTCAAATCCCTGGCTGTGATATTTCTTGTAGAGAGCCTCCAGCTCGTCGTACTGCGGCGTAAAGCCACACTTCGTGGCAGTGTTTACTATCAGCAGGACCTCGTTGGAATACTCTTTCAGTGACACTTCTTTGCCTTTCCTGTCCTTGACAGAGAAATCATAAACCGTTTTCATTGTGTGTAATTTTGTTTATATTAGGGTTAATAAATATTCGCTAAATAAAAATATCTGTTCTGACCATCCCGTCACTTTGCCAGCTCCCAGTCAGAAAGCACAAGCTGCCGCTCCTGCTCCTCCTCGACAGCATCGGGAAGATTGCAGAAGAAGTCAATGCCCGTCAACTGCTCCAGACGGTCGACGGTGATGGCATAGTTGGCAAGATTGTCGCTCTTGCGGTCGGCATTCTGCTGCTCCACCCAGAATGCCATAGCCTTCAGGGTTGTACCCTTCTTGCTGAATACAGCCATATAGAAATACTTGGGTACGGGGATGTGGTCGCTGTTGACGCGCGTCGACTGGTGACTGCCTTGGCAGACCCATTCCAGAATGTCCTTGTCGGCGTCGATGGTGCCTCCCTTGCAGACCCACAGCGTGTCGCTCTTCAAAGCCCACTGGCGGACGCGCGTCTCCATAGACTCCCAAATGCCGGCATTGAACTTGTTGTACTGCGGCTGCATGTTGGTGATGAAGAATGTCTGGTAGTTAGAGGCCGACGACTTCTGGCGGTCTGCCGAGGGGCAGATGTGTCCGTGGTCGTAGCCAGAATATTTGTAGGGGTCTTTCACCATCTGGTATTCCGGTTCCAGGTCCTGGTCGTTAGGATACTGGCAGTCGGGAGTCAGCAGTCCGGTGTTGTCGGCATTATAGCGGCTGACACCAGCTGTATTGGTGCTGACAATGCTTGGCGTAAGATAATAGCAGCTCCAGCGCTGGGCATTCTTAGATGTGTCCCACTCTACGCTGTAGTTGACTTCCTCCTTGCCAGTGCTGCCAATGACGACGGCACGGTGGACAATCACCTTACTGCTGCCGCCCTTCAGCTTGGGAAACTCATAGCGCGTCAACGCCTCTGTGGGGACGGCAAAGCCGGCATCTGGCGTTTCTTCGTTGCCGGGCGTAGTGGTATTGCCGTTGTTGTTAGGGCCACTTGTATCAATGGGCGGGGTCGGTTTGGCGCCGATGACTACCGGCTCGTCGTCGCCTCCACAGGCAGCAAGGGCTGCACTCATGGCGAGAAGCAGGAGAATAGTTTTTTTCATGGAAAGTAGCGTGGATTTGCTTTTAGCATGAAAGTGCGCCTATGGGCATATGCAACTACCCAAAGACGCACTTTCCGTATGTTCAAATGTTCACTTACGCGGGGAACTCCGCCTGACTTACTTCTTCGAAGCCTTACCGTAGCGGCTCATGAACTTGTCAACACGGCCAGCGGTATCCACGAGCTTGCTCTTGCCAGTATAGAACGGGTGAGAAGTGCTCGAGATTTCTATTTTTACCACGGGGTAAGTCTCGCCTTCGAATTCTACGGTGTCGTTGGTCTTTGCAGTAGAACGCGAAAGGAACATATCGCCGTTGGACATGTCCTTAAACACGACGGGGCGATAGTTGTCTGGATGAATTCCTTGTTTCATTGCTTTTTTCTAATGTTTGTTTTATGTATTCTTTCATTGCGCCGGAAATAACAGCGCGTAATTCGTGTGCAAAAGTACAAAAAAGCATATAATCCTGCAAATAATTTTCCCTTTTTCTGAAAAATTTTTCGGCAAAGCACTAAAGATTTTTCAGCAATGCGCTAAAAGACAGAGACAGGAAAATTCCGTTGCCGCTCTTTATGTGTCGAGTCTCTTTAATTCTTTCTCCACTTTTTTAGTGTAGGCCTGGCCTCTCGATACGAGATATCTAAAGTATACCGTGTCATCAACAATCTCAACATGGAAGGTGAAAAATGCACGGTAACCGCCGATACGGACACGGTAAACAGAATGATAACCGACAAGTCGTGTGCAGTCGGTGATATCCTCTATTCCCTGAGCGGCCTTGACTTCCTTGATAACATCAAGGCCGCTGTCAAGCTGTTTGCCTGACAGCTTGTCAACGGCCTTTTCAAAGCTCTTTGAATACTTGACCTTCATAGACCATATTTCTTTTCAAAGGCTTCCTGTTCCTCGTCGCTGAGCATTTCCATTCCGTCTGGATCCGTCTGCTGCAGGTATCTGTAAACAGCTGCATCATCGTATGACTCTACCAGCTCGTCAAGGCTGCTCTCAATGAAGCGTTTTAGGTTCGTACCACGACTGGCTGCTATAACAGACAGGCCACGAAACGTGTCAGACTTAATATCGATGACCTTCCTGTGCAAGGCAGGCTTGGAGTTTGCATTTCTTACTGTTGCTTCCATAATATCTGAATTTTGGAGCAAACATACAAAATATATATGATATATACAAATTTTGCTGCAAATTATTTTCAAGAATGAAAACTGAACATAAAAAAGTGGCGACCCAATCCTCACGGACCATGTCGCCACAAATAAAAATTAATTCTTCAGCAATCTCATAGTCCTCACGGACGCCCGAAAGCTGCCTTAAAACAAAAAATGAAAATATTTTTCTATTGAAGCCGATATTCGGCTGCTTTTTTCATTCTTTTAATCTTCCCAGATGTCGAACACCGGAGCCAGTGCCTTGTCGCCACTGGTGCCTTCTGTGTCGAGTCCTTCAACAAATCCCTCTGGTGCAGATGCGGCCAGCATCTGTGCCGTCTTTATCTCTACTGTCTCCATTGCAGGAGTGATATATGTCTTTTTCATATTCAATTCTTATTTTTTATTTCTTATTTTTTATTTTAATACGACTTTCTTGCCACCTACGATGTACAGCCCCTTCGTCGGCTGAGCAATGCGCTGTCCGTTAAGGTTATATACAGCGTTGCCTGCAACAGGCTGCAAGCTCTTAACAGTCTCAATGCCAGTAGAGCTATTGCCGAACACGATGCTAAGCACGGGAGCGCCGGCACCCTTCGCAATCTTCAAGAAAGCCTTGCCGGCAGCAATAGTGCCTGAAGCGAGCTTGCGGAACTGAGCGTTCTCGCCATTCAAGGCCAGCATGTAGTAGTCGTATTCCTCGTCAATACCCTGAGCCTCAGTTGCAGAACCCTGCAAGTCGCCGCCGTCAGCAGCAGACGATGCGATTACAGGCACATTGTACGTGTCTTCTTCGCCTTTCAGCACAACGCCGCTGTTTGCCGGCACTTCAGTAGTCTCAGTCAGCGTCACCACTCCGTCAGCCACGGTTGCAGTGTATGCCGTCAGCTCGCTGCTCAGCGAAGAGAAGTCAAGGGCATACGGAGTGTACAGCGTAGCCCAGCCTGCAGAGGTGATTTCTACTGGATATGTGGCATCGCCAGTGCGAGTAAGAATCACGTAGTCAATACCATAGTTAGAATTGCTGCCAGTTGCAGCTATCTGGAAGCCCGACCCCTCGGGAATTATAACATCCGTAACCTCATAGGTACCACTTGCTGCTGTCAAAGCTGCAGCTTCAATAAGTTTAGTAGAACCATCAGAAGCGCGAACCGACAAATTAAGAGTACTTCCAGAGCTATTAGCAATACGCTCGTACGGGAAAGTAATTGTGTAAACACCGCCTTCTGCCATACCGTCTGTATACCATACGCCTGTGCCGCCAGAGCGACCAGTCAAGCCACCTGAATATGCTACTCCAGACTTTGTGCCGACAGCAGCATAGCCATTCATACTTTCACCTTCAACAAAGTAGGTGATGTCCGCACTTGAATAATTTACGACTTTGTCAACAGCACCAGATATACTTATTCCGAAAGAGGCTTCGTCGCAAACGTACCAAGAGCCTGCATTATTTACATATTTCGGCCAATATGCATTAACTGCATCTTCTCCTTCGACATAAGTTCCTGAGGCTATTACAGTATTGAAGTTGTCCTTCACGCTGTAAGCATATTCATTAGCTTTACGCAAGTCTACGTTTAGAACGTTTGAACCATCAGCAGAAATTGTCAAAGATGTAGTAGCAGCATCTGCAGCAAAATACTTCTGACCGGCCACGGTTAAAGGAAGCTCTGCATTAATGGTAGCTCCAACGGCTGACGAACCAGATACGTTCTTAACCACATCATCACCAAACTTATAGTTTATTTCGTAATCTTTTATCGTCACCTCCTGCTCACATTCTGAAACCACGAGAGTCTTAATGAATGAAGGAACGATCCAGCTTACACTACCGCCACGGGTAAATCCAAAAGAAATCTTATTGAAATCACCTTCTAACACACCACTTACATATGAAGAATAGTCGTTACCATCGAATGTAAAACTTTCTACGGTTTTGGTTGCAGTGTTGAATATAATTGAGATGTGCTTGACATAATTTGAGTTGCCCCCCGTGAATGGGTTACTATCTTCCCTTGACGATACTCCCGTCTTTGAAACAAAAAGTTGATAATAATTTCCCCAGCTTAAGCGTACCTTATCGCCAAACTGAATCCATGTAAAATTAGCATTGTTTCCTACTGAAGAACCGAAATACCAATCTAATTCATACTTAATCTTAGCATTTGCATGTACAGTAAAAGTATTCGTAGCAGTAAACGTTGTGTTGCCGTTTACTCCCAACCCATCAGTTGCACTAACAGATGTTCCCCATGCTGTAGCATCATTACCATCACCTTCCGAAGTCCAGTCAGAAACTGTGGCACGTGAATACACCGATGCGTAATCATCTGCCCATGCACTTGCTCCCATGCCCAGTCCCACTGCCACGAGGAGCGTTTTTGTAAGTAATTGTTTTAATTTCATTTTTGTAAGTTTTAGTTAATAATGATATTATAAAAATATGTGTAGTTCCGTCACGGATAGGTATAAACACAAAAATGCGCAGACATTGTCTACGCATCACCGAGGCTCACCACAAGCCCAACTAAGTCATAGAAACGTCTGCGCAATGCGCATACGCTCTTTACTTAGTTTTTAAGGGCTCAAAATCGTCGAGGTGGTGATTTCGGTGATGTTAGAGCCATGCATCGTAAAGATGCACGGTGCAAAAGTAAGAATTAATCGCGAAACGCCAAAAATTTTCAACGTTTTTTTTGCCTGCACGGCTTTTTCGCGAACCTTTTCTAATGAATGGAAAAATTATCTCTATGAGTTACGAAATTATCTCTGTGAGATAAAAAATTATCTCTGCATGTTACGAAATTATCTTACGAAGATAATTTCGTATCGCTGCATGATACGATTGCAACGCCACTGCGCGACTTTGACTCTACTGGTCTGGATTTTCCACAAAGCCTTGGTATTGGGGTTCAAGGGCTGACATAACGCTGTCGTAGGCCTGGTGCATGGTGGCTTGTATGTTCTGGCTGCCCTGCCCTATCGGATAGACGGGCTGATGGATGGTGAGCCGCAGGGGATGCCACGTGGCAAAGTGCCAGTCGCGCATGCGGGGCATGACGTCGAACGAGCCGTTGATGGTTAGCGGCACTACGGGCAGCTGCAGCTCGTCGGCCAGCGCAAAGGCTCCCTTGCGGAAGTGGGCCATGTGGCCGGTGAACGTGCGCGCACCCTCCGGGAACACCACTACCGAGCAGTTGCCGTTCTTCAGAATGTCGCGTGCTGTGTCGTAGGTCTTGCGTATCTTGCTGGGGCCGCGCTTGTCGACGAATATCTGGTGCGACTTGCGGCAGGCATAGCCCACGAAGGGAATCTTCTGCAGCTGGTGCTTCATCATCCACTTGAAGTTGCGCCCCAGATAGCCGTAGACGAGAAAGATGTCGAAAGCGCCCTGATGGTTGGCCACAAAGACGTAGCTCTGGTTTGGCTCCAGATGCTCGCGGCCGTCGACGGTTACCGGCAGCAGGAAGGCGCGTGTGATGACCTTTGCCCACCAGCGGCCGGGCATGTAGCCCCAGAAATGGCCGTTGCCGATGCTGCAGCCCACGCCCACCATGAAGGCCGTCAGAATGGTCATCAACACGGTGACTGGCACTGCAACCAGAATCTGATAAATGCGATAAAGGTATTTCATAGGCTATTCTGCTTTCCTTAGAGTTATTACGACGATTTCCCTTGGCATGCCCAGCCGCCACGGCACGAGTGAGCCGACTCCTGTGGAGACGTTTATGGCGCGCTGGCCTTCCCACGTCATGCCGCCCCACTCGCGGTAGAGCAGCGATGCCGGCGACCAGCCAAGGATGCCGAGCTGGGCGCCGTGGGTGTGGCCGCTGAGCGTCAGCTGTGCATCACACTCCGGCAGAATCTTCTCGCGCCAGGCTGTAGGGTCGTGCTGAAGAATTATTGTTAATGGGTGATGGGTGTTGGGTGATGGGTGTTGGGTGTTGGGTGTTGGGTGATGGCCGAGAGTCTTGGCGACGTCGCCTTTTTTGGGCATGCGCCTGGCCTTGCCCCAGTTTTCCATGCCGCCGATGATGATGGAGTCGCCGCCGCGGCGGATGACGCGATGCTCGTTGAGCAGCAGGTCGAAGCCCATCCGCCGTATGGCGTCCGCCGTCCGCCGGCAGTTGCGCTCTTTCTGCAGGGAGTCGCAGTCCTGATAGACGGCATAGTCGTGGTTGCCCAGCACGGCCATCACTCCGTCGCGGGCCTTCAGCCTGCGCATGACGGGAATATGCTCGTCGAGTTCGCCGGGCCAGATGTTCTGCATGTCGCCGGTGAATACTATCAGGTCTGGCTGCTGGCTGTTGATGTCGTCAACGGCAAACCGCAGCAGGCTCTCGCGCCAGCCGCTTAATGTACCCACGTGGGCGTCGGAGAACTGCACTATGCGATAGCCGTCGAAGGCCTCTGGCACATCGCTGCTGACGAATTCTTCGTGGCGCACGACAGAATCACTGAAGCCCGTGAAGAATCCCATTAAAACCATGCCCTCCAATATTACGGCAATAGCCATGCCCACTTTGCGGCCGTAGCGGCGCGGCAAGAGCCTGGCGCAGAGCAGGTAGACTGCCGCCGGCACCACAACTATTGTCATCAGCATGAAGAAGGGAATTGCAAAACGGGCTATCATGATGTGAACAACAAATTATACATTCAAGTTTCGCATGTTCATTTACTATTTGACTATTTACTATTTACGATTTATTTACTATTGGATTATTGAACTATTTGAGGCGGCTGGCTGACTTTCGTAAATAACCAAATCGCTAAATCGTAAATAAATAGTACATCGTAAATCGTTAAATCGTAAATGCATAGAGACTTCAGAAAGTTATATTATATATAATAATGTGTGGGCATGAGATACAGGAAGCCGCCAGTCTAAATGCGGAAGCGCACAGCCTCGGCAGCATGTACGTCTCTGACTCTGCCGTCGGCATAGACCGTCTGCCCGTTGCACAGCGTGCGCACCACCTGCCAGCGGAAGGTGCGTCCCTCCAGCGGACTCCAGCCGCACTTGCTCAGAATGACGTCCCTGGTGAGCGTCCACGGCTCGCCGGGGCGCACTATGGCGATGTCGGCACGATAGCCCGGACGCAGAAATCCACGGCCGGCGACTTCGAATATGCGTGCCGGATTGTGGCACATCAGCTCCACCATGCGCTCTATGGGCAGCACACCCTCGTCGACAAGCCCCAGCATGGCGACAAGCGAGAACTGAACCATCGGCATGCCCGAGGCGGCACGCGCACAGCCTCCCTGCTTCTGCTCCAGCAGATGTGGGGCATGGTCGGTGGCAATGGTGTCGATGCGCCCGTTGGTCAGTCCGGCGCGCAGCGCGTCGCGGTCTGCCTTCGTCTTGACTGCCGGATTTACCTTTATGCGACTGCCCAGCCGGGCATAGTCTTCGTCGCAGAACAGCAGGTGTCCCACGGTTACCTCTGCCGTTTCCTGGCAGGATTGCGGATATTTGGCGTGCCAGTAGAACATGTCCATCTCGCCGGCCGTAGTGACATGGGCAAGATGCAGGTGGACTTCGAAACGCTCTGCCCGCTCAATGGCCTCAACGTCAGAGTCGATGCAAGCCTGCTCGCTGCGGATGAGCGGATGGCATGCAATGGGCGGGTCGTCGCCATACTGGCGGCGCGCTTCCTCCATGTTGCGGTTGATGGTTTCCGTGTCCTCGCAGTGAGTCATGACTGGCAGGCAGACTTCTGCGGCAGTGCGGAAAACATCGTCGAGAGCGTCGGCGCGGTCTACGAGCATGTTTCCCGTAGACGAACCCATGAAGAGCTTGATGCCAGGCACCCTGCTCCTGTCGAGCTGCCGGAAGGTGGCGGCATTGTCGTTGGTAGCGCCGTAAAAGAAGGAGTAGTTGACGTGGCTGCTTTTTTCTGCAATGGCAAACTTATCGTTGAGGGCATCAATGGTAGTCGTCTGCGGAACTGTGTTGGGCATGTCGAAAAACGACGTCACACCGCCTGCGGCCGCAGCACGGCTTTCGCTCTCTATGTCGGCCTTGGCCGTAAGTCCCGGCTCGCGGAAATGCACGTGGCTGTCGATTATTCCCGGCAGCACAAAGCAGCCTGTGGCGTCAATTATCTCGTCGCCGGGACACGCAGCCGCAACAGCGTCAGCGTCGGAGCAGACAGCAACGATGTCACGGTCTTCTACAACTACCGTCAAGGGTCTGACAGTACCTTCGTTGACAACGTTGCCTCCGCGTATAATCGTCCTCATTGCCTATTTGGGAAGGTTGGTTAACGGAGCTGGCAGCATAGGTGCCGATACAGAGTCGGCAGGATGCGGAGGCGCCGGCATGTCTGTCGCCACCTCGTTAAGGCCGTTCATGCGCATTTCATTCTCATGGGCAGCCCGCAGATAATCTCTGACATAGACATCTTCCTTGAAGCGCTGGGTGGCCTTGGACAGAATGTATTCTATCTGCGGAGTGAGTATCGGGAAGCGATACTGGCTGGTAATCATCATGAATACGCCAGGGCCGAGAACATTGTCGAAATTGGCCTCTATGAACTTCGTCACCAGGTCGTCCTCTTCTGCAGTAATGCGTGCAGCCTCCACCTCCAGCTCTTCGCCGATGGCCTGCTCGTCGATGCCGTCGAGAATCATCTGGTTCTGACGGTGTCCCAGCTCCGACATCTGGTTTACCAGCTGGTTGTGACGGTCGATGAACTTATAGAGGCTGTCGTTCAGCGGCGTGCCGCCGACGGTGGTGCCGGCAGGGCCTATGGTAACCACAATCTCGCCCTCTTCAAGCACCATGGGCATGATGCTCTCGTCGTCCATATACAGGTTGGCCATGCGAACTGTGTCTAACAGGCCGGCAAAGTGGAACTCGCCGTGGACTACATCGCAGGAGTCGATATTCTTGACTGTCCCCGACTTCATGGCACGCAGGTACAGCTTGTTGCCGTCCAAGGCCGACACAGAGGACGTACCCTGCACGTTATAAGACGTAGCACAGGAAACAAACAGTGCAACGACCCACGACGCATATATTAGTTTGTTCATACGAATCAGCAGATTTGCTTAGTTGATTTTAGGCAAATGTACAATGTTGAGCGGATATAAAAAAAAATATTTGCGCATTTTAAAACATTTGCGCAAATATTTAGCATTATTTTGCCTCTTTTTCCAATTCGTTAGCAATTCGGTGATTGGAATACAACTGCAGGATTGCCCCTACCAACAAGACGACTATCCAGTTGTTGTGGACGTATTTGAGATAATACATATAGGGAATGCCGAACAAGTTGTCCAGATTGGCAATCATCAGGACTGCCGCGACAACGAAGAGGGCATCGCTGAGAAGCATCATCCTGCGCAGGCGGCGGATGACGAAATTGCTGCCATCATAGCTCTGGCGCAGCTGCATTGCAGCAAACAACACCGCGCCCGGCGCAAACACGTATGGCGCCCAGCGCTGTAAAAAAACGAATGCACCAGCCCCTATCACCATCAGCAGGCCGCCGAGCAGCAGGAGCATGCTCTCTGTGTTACTCAACTGTCTCATCGAGCGTAAAGTTTGATGTCGACGGGTCGTCGCTAAGCACGAAAATGTCCTCGTCGTCAGTTTTCATGAAATATCGTTCACGGGCTATCTTCTGCATGGCCTTGGGGTCGCTGTCCAGCAGGCGTATCTGCTCCTGTGCGCTGCGGCACTGGTCGGTATACTGGCGGATTTCGCCCTCCAGCTGGCTAATGCGGCTCTTGTTGCGGAAATGACTGTAAACACTGTTCTCGTCGACAAAGCCTATCAGAATGACGGCTATAACCGTGACGACGATGTACTTCAGTGCCTTGAAGTGGAGAATGCACAATAGTATGTCCTTTGCTTTTTTCATATTTACCGGGCTATCAGTCTGCAAAATTATAAATTTATGGGAAATAATAACTAAAAAAACAATAAAAAAATAGCTGCTAACGAAAAAATGTTGTACCTTTGACCTCCACAAATTGCTGACGCCATCAGCAAGAACCACACATATTTATAATATATGGAAGAATACATCGTTTCAGCCAGGAAATACAGGCCTACGTCGTTCGACTCCGTAGTCGGCCAGCAGGCGCTGACGACTACGCTGAAAAATGCCGTCAAGAGCGGAAAGCTGGCACATGCCTACCTGTTCTGCGGGCCACGCGGAGTCGGCAAGACCACATGTGCCAGAATTTTTGCAAAGGCCATCAACTGCCTGACGCCGACGGCCGACGGCGAAGCCTGCGAAAACTGTGAAAGCTGCAAGGCCTTCAACGAGCAGCGCTCGTTTAACATCTTCGAGCTTGACGCTGCCTCCAACAACTCTGTGGAACACATCAAGACTCTGATGGAGCAGACGCGCATTCCGCCGCAGGTAGGCAAGTATAAGGTGTTCATAATCGACGAGGTACACATGTTGTCGACGGCAGCCTTCAACGCATTCCTGAAAACCCTTGAGGAACCGCCACAGCACGTCATCTTCATTCTGGCAACCACGGAAAAGCACAAAATACTTCCCACCATCCTTTCGCGCTGTCAGATATACGATTTTGAGCGCATGTCTGTCCGTGACACCATTGCCCACCTGAAGGCAGTGGCCGACAAGGAAGGCATCACCTACGAAGAAGAGGCTCTGGCCGTAATAGCCGAAAAGGCCGACGGCGGCATGCGCGACGCGCTGAGCATCTTCGACCAGGCAGCATCCTTCTGCCAGGGCAACATCACCTATCAGAAGGTCATCGAGGACCTTAACGTGCTGGACAGCGACAACTACTTCCAGATAATGGACTACGCCGTCGACAACAAGGTTGCCGAAATCATGGTTCTGGTGAACAACATCATCAACAAGGGTTTCGACGGCGGACTGATTATACAAGGACTTGCCAACCACATCCGCAATGTGCTGATGGCCAAGGACGCACAGACGCTTCCGCTCCTTGAGACCAGCGAGCAGCAGCGCCAGCGATACCAGCAGCAGGCCGCAAAATGCGAGACCCGCATGCTTTACGACGCGCTGCGGTTTACCAACCTGTGCGACCAGCAGTACCGCCAGGCCAGCAACAAGCGCCTGCTGGTGGAGCTCACGCTCATAGAGATTGCCCAGATTACACAACCCGACGGCGACGCACAGACGGCCGTCGGCGGTGGGCGCAAGCCCACGAAGTTAAAATCCCTGTTTAAGCACTTGATGCAGCAGACACAGTCATCGACAGCAGCTCCGCAGGTGGCTGCGACTGTGACTGACGCGCCAACCCCCACCCCACATCACCCATCACCCAACACCCAACACCCAGCATCCAACACCCAATACCCATCACCCAACACCCAACACCCAACACCCACCCCACGGCTGAAATCCAGCATTGGCTTTTCCTGGAACAACATCATGCAGATGCAGAAGCCAAAGAAGATGGTGGTTATCCCCGGAACGCTGGCCAGCAGCGACCCAAACACAAAGACAACCAACGAGCTGCACGAATTCAGCCAGCAAGACCTGGAACTGCAGTGGCTCTCCATGTGCAACCGCATGCCTCAAAAGCTCAGCGGCATTGCCACGCGCATGAAGAACATGAACCCCACAATAACAGAGCTGCCTAACGTGGAGGTAACGGTTGACAATCAGCTGGCCATGGAGCAGATGGAGCAGATAAAGGGCAGCATAGTGAACACTCTGAGGCTCTACCTGCACAATTCTGCAATAACGCTCACACTGCGCATTGCAGAGCATAAAGAAAATGTAAAAGTCCTCACACGCCGTGAGCAGTTTGTGCTGATGGAAGAGAAATACCCCTCGGTTAGCAAACTGCGCGAGGTCTTCAATCTGGAACTTGCCTGAACTTCAGTCCTGACTAAGGTCGTGGACGGTCTTACGATACATGTCATACATACGCTTACGGGAGACATAGCCTTTCAGATGCCTCTCCTGGTCTAACACAGGCAGCCAGTCGGCCTGTGTACGCTCGAAGGTGCGCATGACAAGAGTCATCGGCGTGTCTACAGTAAGCACATCGGCAGGCTCGGACATCAGCTGCGAGGCAGTAAAGTGATGATACAGCTCCGTGCGGAACACGACATGCCTGATTTTTATTATGTTCACTTCCCCAAGCAGTGTTCCGGCAGCATCGGTGACGGGCAGCACGGAGTTGCGCGAACGGCTGATTTTGTAAACCATCTGTCCCAGCTCCATGTCAGGACTGACAGCCTGATAGTCGCGATCGATGACGGACTCGAGGCTCATTAGCGTCAGCACGGCATGGTCGGTGTGGTGAGTGACGAGGCGCCCCTGCTTGGCAAGGCGCATGCCGTAGATGCTGTGAGACTCAAAGATGTTTATCGTCAGATAGCTGGCCACGGAGACTATCATCAGCGGCATGAACAGATTGTAGCCACTGGTGATTTCGGCAATAAGGAAAATGCCCGTCAGAGGGGCATGCATCACCCCCGACATCACCCCTGCCATGCCCAGCAGGGCAAAATTCTTTTCAGGGACGTAGACGCCAATCTGGTGAATGTTCCACAGCCGAGAAAACAGAAATCCCGTAAAGCAGCCTATGAACAGCGAGGGCGCGAACGTACCGCCACAACCTCCGCCGCCATTTGTCGCCGACGTGGCAAAGACCTTCGTCAGCAACACCATGGCTATATATAATATAAGGTATTCCGAATGACCGTAGAACAGCGAGCCGTCGAGTATCTGGTTCCAGTCGGCCTCCGTCTTGCCGTTCAGCAGCAGGTTGATGCTGTGGTAGCCCTCGCCGTAAAGCGACGGAAAGAGGAATATGAGCAGCGACAGTATGGTGCCGCCAATGAGCAGCCGCACATAAGACTTGTTCTTGAAGCGTGCAAACATGTCCTCGCAGACATTCATGGTGCGCACAAAGTAGAGCGACACCAGGCCGCAGGCAACGCCCAGCAATACCGTTGCCGGCACGCGGGCCACCGTCCAGTCGCTGTCCAGATGGAACGTGAACATTACCGCATTGCCGCTGAAGATGTAGGTAAAGCACGTTGCCGTGACGCAACTGACCAGTATTGGCAGCAGCGAAGCCATCGTAAGGTCTATCATCAGCACCTCAAGGGTGAACACAAGGCCAGCTATCGGAGCCTTGAAAATGCCGGCAATGGCACCTGCCGCGCCACAGCCCACAAGAGTCATCAGCGTCTTGTTGTCAAGACGGAACACCTTGCCCAAGTTCGAACCTATGGCCGAGCCGGTAAGCACAATAGGAGCCTCAGCACCCACGGAGCCTCCAAAGCCGATGGTGATGGCCGACGCTATGACGCTGGACCATGTGTTATGCGCCTTCAGCCGCGAGTGGTTGGAGGAAATGGCATAGAGAATGCGCGTAATGCCGTGCGAAATGTTGTCCTTGACAATGTATTTCACAAACAGCGAGGTGAGATAGATGCCAATGACCGGATAGACGAGATAGAGCCAGTTGTATGATGCCGTGTCGAAGCGGCCCGTCAGCAGCGCCACAATGGTGTTTATCAGCCCATGCAGCACATAGGCAGCTACTGCCGACAGCAAGCCGACGAGAAATGCCAGGAACAGCAGGAACATCTTGTCGCTGACATGCTCCCGGCGCCAGTCGTGCATCCGCTGCAGCCACGCCTTACGCGATTTTAACGTATTCGCTTCCACTGATTGAGTTACTTCGCCGAGTTTCAGCTGGCAAAGTTACGAAAAAGCGAGTGAAATGAAAAAGAAAAGTTTGCTTTTCTTTTTCATTTCCGAGTGCCAAGTAATTTCGGCGAAGCCAAAGTTACGAAAAAACAAGAGCAGAACAAAAAGAACTCGTTCTTTTTTTCTGCCGAGTGCCAGTAACTTCGCGAATTTATTCGCAGAGTTACGGAAAAAAGGAGACACACGAAATGAAAACATAATTTATTTTCGTAACATGCTGAGATAATTTCGTAACTCGCAGAGATAATTCGCCCTGATATAAAATTAAATTGTTTTTTTTTATTTCATTTCTCTCGTTTTTTCGTACCTTTGCGGCCAAATTGAATTCAATACAATAATTTTTAGCATTTTTATGAACTTTACTTTGTTGATTACCGTCTTGCTGACGGCTTTGACATTGGTGGCAGGAGCGTACGTCATTGCGAAGCTCATAGGCCCACGTTCATACAACAAGGCTAAAGGCGAACCCTACGAGTGCGGCATTCCCACTCGCGGATCGTCGTGGCTGCCTGTGAGCGTAGGTTTCTATCTGTTTGCCATCTTGTTCCTGATGTTCGACGTGGAGACAGTGTTCCTGTACCCGTGGGCAGTGGTTGTGAAGGAGTTCGGTGCGGCAGCCTTGCTGAGCATTGGCTTTTTCTTAGTAGTTCTGGTTTTAGGCCTGGCATACGCCTGGCGGAAAGGAGACTTGGAATGGAAGTAAGGAAAACGACCGCTTCGACTGATAAGTCGAAGAATGGTGGCCTGCGGCCGCACATTAAGTCTATTCCCTACGAGGAATGGAACGACAACGAGTCGCTGGAGCGCATCATCGACCAGCTTCACGAGGGCGGCGTAAACCTGATTACAGGCTCTTTGGACCAGCTCATCAACTGGGGCCGCTCAAACTCACTGTGGTCGCTGACATTTGCCACCTCATGCTGCGGCATCGAGTTCATGGCCTGCGGTTGCGCACGCTACGACTTTGCCCGCTTCGGCTTCGAGGTGACGCGCAACTCACCACGCCAGGCAGACCTCATCATGTGCGCCGGCACCATAACCCACAAGATGGCTCCGCTGCTGAAGCGTCTCTACGACGAAATGGCTGAGCCAAAGTATGTCATTGCCGTCGGCGGCTGTGCCATCAGCGGCGGTCCCTTCAAGTCGAGCTATCATGTGGTGAAGGGCATTGAGGAGATTGTCCCTGTGGATGTCTTCATTCCCGGCTGTCCCCCACGCCCGGAGGCCATCATGTACGGCATGATGCAGCTGCAGCGCAAGGTGAAGATTGAGAAATTCTTCGGCGGCGCCAACCATAAGCAGACCCGCGAGGAAAAGGAACTCGGCGTCTCCAACGAGGAACTGACGTTCCGCAACAAGTTGGGCGACCATCGCCGCGAGCCGATAGTAGTAACCAGTGTGCCTGAGGAGTTTGTTGACGAGCTGAAAGCCCAACAAGCAGCACCAGACACCCAAAAGAAGGAGGAAGCAGTATGAAGTTAGAATTCCTATCATTTGACTTTGACAAGTTCTCCGCAGAAATGCAGAATCTGAAGGAGAAGAAAGGCTTCGACTATCTTGTAACCATCGTTGGCGAAGACTTCGGCCCTGAAGAGGGACTGGGATGTATCTACATTCTCGAAAACAGCGAGACCCACGAGCGCTGCAGCGTGAAGCAGATTGCCCGCACGCAGGTTTGCGGCGACGGAATGTCAAGCAACGGCACCGGAGAGACCGACGGGCAGCTGATGGCATACATCCCGTCGGTTATCAACATCTGGCATGTTGCCGACCTGCTGGAACGCGAGGTCTACGACTTCTACGGCATCGTCTTCCTGGGCCATCCCGACATGCGACGCCTGTTCCTGCGCAGCGACTTCAAGGGCTATCCGTTCCGCAAGGACTGGAAATTCAACGACAGCTACACGCTCGACGACGACATAGAGCCTGACTACGGCCTGGAGTACTATATCGACAAGGACGGCAACTTGCAGTCGAAAAAGAATGCGCTCTTCGGCCCGGACGCCTACGTAATCAACATCGGCCCGCAGCATCCGTCGACGCACGGCGTGCTTCGCCTGCAGACGGTTGTCGACGGCGAGACCGTGAAGCGCGTCTATCCGCACCTGGGATACATCCACCGCGGCATCGAGAAGATGTGCGAGGACATGACATATCCGCAGACACTTGCCTTAACAGACCGCCTTAACTACCTGAGTGCCATGATGCACCGTCACGCACTGGTAGGAGTAATTGAGGAAGGACTGGGCGTGGAACTGACAGACCGCATCAAGTACATCCGCACCATAATGGACGAACTGCAGCGACTCGACTCTCACTTGCTGTACGTGGGATGCTGCGCTCAGGACATGGGTGCGCTGACTGCATTCCTCTACTCTATGCGCGACCGTGAGCATGTGCTGAACTGCATGGAGGAGACAACCGGCGGACGCCTCATTCAGAACTATTATAGAATAGGTGGCTTGCAGGACGACATTGACCCGAACTTCGTCAAGAACGTGAAGGACCTCATAAAGTATATGAAGCCTATCATTCAGGAGTATGTCGACGTGTTCGGCGACAACATCATCACCCACAAGCGCTTCGAAAAGGTTGGCCCCATGTCGCTGGAAGACTGCATATCCTATGCCGTCACCGGCCCTGCCGGACGTGCCTCCGGATGGAAGAACGACGTCCGCAAGAACCATCCTTACGCCATGTACGACAAGGTGGAATGGGAGCAGATAACCATGACCGGCTGCGACACCATGGACCGCTACACTTGCCACATCCAGGAAATGTACCAGAGCCTGCACATCATAGAGCAGCTCATCGACAACATTCCTGAGGGCGACTTCTACGTGAAGCAGAAGCCTATCATAAAGGTTCCTGAAGGACAGTGGTACTTCTCTGTGGAAGGTGCCAGCGGCGAGTTCGGTGTCTATCTCGACTCGCGCGGCGACAAGAGTCCTTACCGTCTGAAGATGCGCCCGATGGGCCTCTCGCTGACTGGAGCCCTCGACCCGATGCTGCGCGGACAGAAGATTGCCGACCTCGTGGCTACAGGAGCCGCTATTGACTTTGTAATACCCGATATAGACAGATAGAGAAATGACTACAGATAAGGACTATAGACTACAGACTAATGACTTAAGTTCCGAAACAAAACTCTAAAGTCTAAAGTCAAAGGCTCTAAAGTCTAAAGTCAAAAAAAACTAAAGTCTAAAGTCAAAAAATCTAAAGTCAAAATAAAGTTAAAGAATATGTTTGATTTTAATATAGTTACACAATGGTTCGACACTCTTCTTCGCGACACCTTGGGCTTAGGAGACTTTCTGTCGATACTGATTGAGTGCGTGCTGGTAGGCGTGGGCATCCTCGTGGGATATGCACTGCTGGCCATCGTACTGATATTCATGGAGCGCAAGGTTTGCGCTTACTTCCAGTGCCGCTTAGGCCCGATGCGCGTTGGCCCGTGGGGCTTGCTGCAGGTGTTCGCCGACGTCTTCAAGATGCTCATCAAGGAGATTTTCTTCGTCGACCGCGCCGACAAGCTGCTCTATGCCGTAGCTCCAGTGCTGGTAATCTTCGGCAGCGTGGGAGCCTTCTCTTTCCTGCCGTGGAACAAAGGCGCCACGGTGCTCGACTTCAACGTAGGCGTTTTCCTGCTGACGGCAATATCGTCCATCGGCGTAGTGGGAATATTCCTTGCCGGATGGAGTTCTAACAACAAGTATTCCGTGGTCAGCGCCATGCGTGGTGCCGTCCAGATGATAAGCTACGAGATGTCGCTCTGCCTCTGCCTGATAACAGCAGTTATTCTGACAGGCACAATGCAGATGTCAGGCATCGTGGAGGCACAGACGGGACCGTTCAAGTGGCTTATCTGCCAAGGACACATTCCTGCCATCATCGCCTTCCTCGTATTCCTCATTGCAGGAAACGCTGAGGCCAACCGCGGCCCGTTCGACATGGCCGAGGCTGAGAGTGAGCTGACGGCAGGCCACCACACGGAATATTCAGGCATGGGCTTCGGCTTCTTCTATCTTGCTGAGTTCCTCAACCTATTCATCATCGCAGGCATAGCCGCCACAGTCTTCCTTGGCGGATGGGCGCCGCTGAACATTGGCATTGAAGCCTTCGACGCTGTAATGAACTACATTCCCGGAATTGTATGGTTCCTTGGAAAAGCCTTTGCACTGGTATGGCTGCTGATGTGGATAAAGTGGACATTCCCACGCCTGCGCATCGACCAGATACTGAAACTGGAATGGAAATACCTCATGCCATTAGCACTCATCAATCTGGTGCTTATGACTGTTGTGGTAGCTCTTGGTATATATATTAAATAAGGTGTAGCTATGGAAGATAACAAAACATATTTTGGAGAAATCGGACACGGTCTGAAGACCCTGGCCACTGGCATGAAGATCACTTGGAAGGAATATTTCAAGGACTTCTTCACCAACAAGTCTACCGAGCAATATCCTGAGAACCGCAAGACCACGCTGCATGTCTCAAAGCGCCATCGCGGACGCCTTGTCTTCAAGCGCAACGACGACGGAAGCTACAAATGCACGGCATGCACGCTGTGCGAGAAGTCGTGTCCTAACGGAACCATCAAGATAACTTCTCACATGGAGGAGGATGCCGAGAGCGGCAAGAAGAAGCGCGTACTCGACGACTATCTCTACGACCTTGGCGACTGCATGTTCTGCCAGCTTTGCACAAATGCATGCAATTTCGACGCTATCGAATTCACCAACGACTTCGAGAACGCCGTCTTCGACCGCAGCAAGCTGGTGCTTCATCTCGACAAGGAAGTCTACAAGGGCGGCTCACTGCCAAACCTTATCGACGGAGGCGCCGACATGACAATCGGCAAGTTTAACACTAAAACGAAGTAAACGACAATGGCAAATTTAATAATGTTCTGCATTCTTGCGATAGTCATCATCGGCTCAGCAGTCATGTGCGTGACGACTACGCGAATAATGCGCGCAGCAACATTCATGTTGTTTGTGTTATTTGGTGTGGCAGGTCTTTACTTCCTGCTTGACTACACCTACCTGGGTGCTGCCCAGATTTCTGTGTATGCCGGTGGTGTGACCATGATTTACGTGTTCGCCATCCAGCTTGTTTCAAAGCGCACCCTGCAAGGCATCACCGAGCGCCTGAAGGCAAGCCGCGTCGTCTGGGCTTCACTGCTCAGCATCGTGGGCTTCTTCACGGTTGTAATGGTGCTTATGAAGAACCAGTTCCTCATGTCGGGCGCATTTGCACCAGACGTAGAGGTGCCAATGAAGGGCATCGGACAGGCACTCGTCGGTGCCGGCAAATATGAATATGTGCTTGCCTTCGAGTTCATCTCTATCTTCTTGTTGGCATGCATCATTGGTGGATTAGTAGTAGCAAGAAAGGAGGAAGAGTAAGCTATGGTACCTGTACAATTTTACTTTGTGCTTTCAGCACTGTTGTTCTTCATCGGAGTGTTCGGCTTTGTCACACGCCGCAATCTGATTGCAATGCTTATCTCCGTCGAGCTGATTCTTAACGCCGTCGACATAAACTTTGCAGCCTTCAACCGCCTGCTGTTCCCCAGCAGCTTCGAGGGCATGTTCATGACTCTGTTCTCAATAGGAGTGTCGGCTGCCGAGTCGGCAGTAGCCATTGCCATCATCATCGGCGTTTACCGCAATTTCCATAGTGATAGCGTTGACAGCATTACTGAACTGAAAAATTAAGAATTATGGATTACGGATATACATTTCTGATTTTATTACTGCCACTGCTGTCATTCCTTGTGCTTGGACTGGCTGGCATGAAGATGTCGCATAAGACCGCAGGCCTCATCGGCACAACGTCGCTGGGAATTGTCACAGTGCTGTCATATCTGACTGCATTCAAGTATTTCACTGCCGACCGTCTTGCCGACGGCACGTTTGCAACCATCGTTCCCTACAACTTTACATGGCTGCCGCTGGGCAATCTGCATTTCGACATGGGCATCCTGCTGGACCCCATATCGGTAATGATGCTCATCGTCATCTCTACCGTTTCGCTGATGGTTCACATCTACTCATTCGGCTACATGCACGGTGAGAAAGGCTTCCAGCGCTACTACGCTTTCCTTTCGCTGTTCACCATGTCAATGCTGGGCCTCGTAGTCGCCACCAACATTTTCCAGATGTACATGTTCTGGGAGCTTGTAGGCGTTTCGAGCTATCTGCTCATTGGCTTCTACTATCCGCTGAAGCCGGCCATTGCAGCATCGAAGAAAGCCTTCATCGTGACACGCTTTGCCGACATGTTCTTCCTTATCGGCATTCTGACGTTCGGCTACTTCACCGACTCATTCAGCTTCTCGTTTGCAGGCAACATCGAGATGGGCGTAGGCACTACCCCATTCATCGAAGGCAATATGGCCAAGGCCCTTGCTGCCGGCGGTTTCATCATTCCCACAGCCCTGGTGCTGATGTTCATCGGCGGTGCCGGCAAGTCGGCCATGTTCCCTCTGCACATCTGGCTGCCAGACGCAATGGAGGGTCCTACGCCTGTCAGCGCACTCATCCATGCTGCAACGATGGTTGTGGCCGGTGTGTTCCAGATAGCACGCATGTTCCCCTTGTGGATTGAATATGCGCAGCCGCAGCTTTCCATCGTCGTATGGGTAGGCGTATTCACAGCATTCTATGCTGCTGCCGTTGCCTGCGCACAGAGCGACATCAAGCGCGTGCTGGCTTTCTCTACGATTTCACAGATAGCCTTCATGATGGTTGCACTCGGCGTATGCCTGCCAGGCGAGCATGGCGTACTCGACAACCACGCACAGCTGGGCTACATGGCATCCATGTTCCACTTGTTCACACATGCCATGTTCAAGGCCTGCCTGTTCCTCGGCGCCGGCTGCATCATCCACGCCGTACACAGCAACGAAATGTCTATGATGGGCGGCCTGCGCAAGTACATGCCTATCACGCACGCCACATTCCTCATTTCCTGTCTGGCCATTGCCGGTATTCCTCCGTTCTCAGGCTTCTTCTCAAAGGACGAGATACTGACAGCCTGCATGCACTACAGCCCTGTCTGTGGATGGATAATGACCGGAGTGGCTGCCATGACGGCCTTCTACATGTTCCGTCTCTACTACGGCATCTTCTGGGGAACAGAGAACAAGGAGGCACACGAGCATCACACTCCACACGAGGCTCCTCTGACGATGACACTGCCGCTGGTGTTCCTCTCCGTGGTAACCATCCTTTGCGGATTCCTGCCATTCGGCCACTTTGTTTCGGCCAGCGGACAAGCCTACGACATTCATCTCGACTGGACCGTTGCCGGCACGTCTATCGTTATTGCCGTCATCAGCATCTGCCTCGCCACCTATATATATAAAGGTGAGCAGCAGCCCATTGCCGACCGTCTCTACAAGCAGTTCCCACGTCTGCACCGTGCAGCCTACAAGCGCTTCTATCAGGACGAAATCTGGCAGTATGTCACCCACCGCATCATCTTCCGCTGTGTGTCAACACCCATATCATGGTTCGACCGCCACGTAGTCGACGGCACGTTCAACTTCATGGCATGGGGTGCCAACGAGGCCGGCGAAAGCATCCGTCCATGGCAGAGCGGCGACGTCCGCCAGTATGCCATGTGGTTCCTTACCGGTGCTGTGGCCTTAACGCTAATACTGCTTGCGGTATAATTAAAACATTAAAAAATTAAGACAAATGAATATATTAAGTCTATTTGTTCTAATCCCCGCACTGATGCTCCTTGGCCTTTGGCTTGCCAAGTCGCTTAATCAAGTGCGTGGCGTAATGGTCGCAGGCTCCAGCTGCCTGTTAGCCCTTTCCGTGTGGCTGACCATATATTTCGTCCAGCAGCGCGCTGCCGGCAACACCGACATCATGCTGCTCACGGCAAGCACGCCGTGGTTCAAGCCGCTGAACATTGCCTATTCAGTTGGCGTCGACGGCATCAGTGTCGTCATGCTGCTGCTGTCGAGCATCATTGTCTTCACCGGCACGTTTGCCTCCTGGCAGCTGAAGCCTCTGACAAAGGAGTATTTCCTTTGGTTTACCCTGTTGTCGACAGGCGTCTTCGGCTTCTTCATCTGCACCGACATGTTCACCATGTTCATGTTCTACGAGGTTGCCCTCATTCCCATGTACCTGCTGATAGGTGTCTGGGGCAGCGGCAACAAGGAGTATGCAGCCATGAAGCTCACGCTGATGCTCATGGGCGGCTCGGCACTCTTGATACTCGGCATCCTTGGCATCTACTACTACAGCGGTGCCACCACGATGAATGTCAACGAGATAGCCTTGATGCACAACATTCCGCTTGACATCCAGAAGATATTCTTCCCCTTCGTGTTCATCGGCTTCGGCGTGCTGGGAGCTTTGTTCCCCTTCCACACATGGTCGCCCGACGGCCACGCCTCTGCACCCACAGCAGTGTCTATGCTGCATGCCGGCGTGCTGATGAAGCTCGGCGGCTACGGCTGCTTCCGCATAGCCATGTACCTGCTGCCCGACGCTGCACAGGAGCTGTCGTGGATATTCCTTATCCTGACCACCATCAGCGTTGTCTACGGTGCCTTGTCGGCATGCGTGCAGACCGACCTTAAGTACATCAACGCCTATTCGTCTGTGAGCCACTGCGGACTGGTTCTGTTTGCCCTGCTCATGATGTCGCAGACAGCCGTCACCGGTGCCATCCTTCAGATGCTCAGCCACGGCCTGATGACAGCCCTCTTCTTCGCCCTCATCGGCATGATCTATGGCCGCACCCACACCCGCGACATCCGCCAGCTGGCCGGCCTCATGAAGATAATGCCTTTCCTGGCCGTGGGCTACGTCATTGCCGGTCTGGCAAATCTCGGCCTGCCGGGCTTCTCAGGCTTCATTGCCGAGATGACCATCTTCGTAGGTTCCTTCGGTGCCGACGTACAGTATGGCGACCCCAACGCCTCGTTCCGCATGGTAGCCACCATCATTGCCTGCACGTCCATCGTCGTCACCGCAGTCTACATTCTGCGCGTTGTCGGCAAGATACTCTACGGCGAGGTTGAGAACAAGCACTATCTTGAGCTTACCGATGCCACGTGGGACGAGCGCGTTGCCGTCATCTGCCTCATCTTCTGCGTTGCAGGCCTTGGCTGCGCCCCGTTCGTGTTCAGCGACATCATTTCGCCTGCAGCAGGCAACATTCTCGACTCCATCATGGCCAATCTGAAGTAGAGCAAATAGTAAACAGTAAATACGTAAATAGTAAATAAAATTATGAATTACGGACAATTCCTACAGATGCTGCCAGAAGCCTTTCTGGTGCTGTCACTGATACTGGTGTTCATCGGCGACTTCTGCCTGCACCGCAGCGAGCGCAAGAACTCCGTTCTCAGCAAGCTCACCGCTGCCCTTCTGGTCTGCCAGATAGCCATCACCACCACGGCATCGCCTGCCAACGTCTTCGGCGGCATGTATGTTGCCACGCAGGCAGCACAAGTGATGAAGGTCATCCTTACCCTCGGCACGCTCATCGTGGTCATCATGGCGCAGACATGGCTGGACGGCAATAGCCAGACGGCAAGCAGCAAATATGTAAACAGCAAGTACTGCGGCGAGTTCTACCTGCTTGTCCTCAGCACACTGCTTGGCATGTTCATCATGGTCAGCAGCGGCAACTTCCTGCTGTTCTTCCTCGGCCTTGAGACGGCCTCCGTGCCTATGGCCTGCCTGGTGGCAATGGACAAGTGGAAGAAGATTTCTGCCGAGGCATCGGCAAAGTATATCCTCACCGCCACCTTCTCCAGCGGCGTCATGCTCTTCGGCCTGTCGTTCGTCTATGGCAGCACCGGCACGCTCTATTTCGGCGACGTTGCAGAGCGCATAGCCTACTATGCCGGCTACAAGAGCCAGCTGCCCATGCTCATCATGGGACTGGCATTCTTCTTCAGCGGACTGGGCTTCAAGCTCTCGCTGGTGCCTTTCCACTTCTGGACTGCCGACACCTATCAGGGCGCCCCTACCCCAGTGACGGGCTATCTGAGCGTAGTCTCCAAGGGTGCAGCAGCCTTTGCCACAATGGTCATCCTCTGCAAGGCCTTCGGCCCTCTGGTATACTATTGGGAGTACATGCTCTACATAGTCATCGTGCTGAGCATCACCATTGCCAACCTCTTTGCCATCCGTCAGACGGAGCTTAAGCGCTTCATGGCCTTCAGCTCCATTTCGCAGGCAGGCTACATCATGCTGGCCGTCGTCGGAGCATCGCAGACGGGCATGGCCTCGCTGATGTACTATGTGCTGGTGTATGTCGTTGCCAACATGGCCGTCTTCACCGTCATCAGCGCCGTTGAGCATAGCGGTGGCAACACCATGATGTCGTCCTACAACGGTCTCTACCAGACCAATCCGCGCCTGGCGTTCCTCATGACGCTGGCCCTGTTCTCACTGGCAGGCATACCTCCCTTTGCAGGCATGTTCTCCAAGTTCTTCGTGTTCATGGCCGCAGCCCAGCAGGGTTCGTTCTGGGCCTACTTCGTGGTGTTCGTAGCCTTGGTAAACACTGTGGTGAGTCTCTACTACTATCTGCTCATCGTCAAGGCCATGTACATCCGCCAGACCGACAGTCCGCTGCCAGCATTCAGCACCGACGGTGCCACGCGCCTTGCCCTCACCGTCTGCACGGCAGGCATCATTCTCTTCGGCATCTGCTCGTGCATCTACGACTGGCTGTTTGCTGCCTCGACACTGTAAGCACTGTCAAGAATTAGAGAATTAGAGAATATAGAAAAGTACAGCCCCCGCTTCATCACGAAGCAGGGGCTGCTTTTTTAGTATTTACTTTAAAGATTTCTTTTTGGCTCGCCGGTTCTCACGAAAGGGCTTGCCCACTATTATATATTTTACATTGTCTCCTGCCAATCATTGGCAAGGAGCTTTCTTTCGAGGCAACGATTAGAAGCCATTCAACAGCTCTCTGAATTCAGGAGCCTCGGCCTCGTCGGCAGAGCCTGGCTCGCCAACGCCTAATGATGCTGCCAGCATCTGCTGGACTTTTATTTCAACGGTTTCCATTTCTGGAATTACATAGTTCTTTTTCATAATTACTCTATTTTTTGGCCCACCCAAGCCCTCCCAAAGGGAGGGATGTCTTGTCAGACAATGGGCTGTTGTTGTTTGAAATTATTTGTATTATTTCTGACTTCCCCCAGTTCCCCTCCCTTCTCCGACCTGACGGTCTGAGTGTGGCACGCAATGGGGAGGGGTTAGGGGTAGGCCACTATTTAACTACTATCTTCTTGCCGTTCACGATGTAGAGGCCCTTGCGTGGCTGCTGGATGCGCTGGCCCTGCAGGTTGAAGACAGCCTTGCTTGCGTCAATACTATTGACGCTTACAGAACTGATGCCCGTAGCGTCGTCACCGAAGATGAACGAGAGAGTAGGTGCAGGAGTACCTGCCGTGATGTACAGGTAAGCCTTGCCGCTTTGCAGCGTGCCTGCGTTAGCTTGGTGGAACTGGTCTTCCTTAATGAAGTAGTATTCACTTGTGGCAGCTGTTGTGCCGTCGCCAGCCACGAGCAGGTTATCAGAAGGGTCATCAGCGGCAGCCGTTGTAACAGGCACGTTCACTGTAGCACACTGAGCATCGGTCTTCACGATTACTGGCGTGCCAGCGTCGACAACCGAAACTTCCTGCAGCACCACTGCGGTGCCGGCTCCGTTCAGTTCAGTGGCAATGTAGGCCGTTATGCCGTCGGCACTGCCGAAGTCAAGTCTCTTTGCGGGAACGCAAGTAGCGTAGTTGCGGCCGGTTTTGGTGGAAACAGCAATAGTTGATGCAGGATATTTAACAGCCAGACTCTTTGGCCATAAGTTACCATTCTTGTCTGAAATGGTCAGTGAAGAGTTGGTTCCATTATATGTGATTGTGACAACTTTTTCATCAACAGAGAATTCAACATTGCTCTCGTCGTCGTAACCAAAGTCTGCAGCGGCAGGAGAACCATTGTCGGCCGTATAGGTAACAACCATACCCTTTACAGCAGGAACTTTGAAATTAGTAGTAGCATTCACCTGAGCACGGGTTGCTGTCATATTAAATTTGCTACCTGTAATGTACATGGGAACATCAATTGTTGTTCCATTGATGGTTGTCTGCACAACGTAATATCCAGTGTTGCCCTCTACATGCACATCAGGAGCGCTTTCATTGGATGCAAAGTTCCATGTAACTGTCTTTGAATCAGTCAAATCAGTAGCCAGAGATACAGAGTTGGCAACAAACACCGGCACAAGACCTGCTGCATCGTCAGCCAAAGTATAGCCGCTACCTGTTGCATAATTTGGACCGCCATTGCTCCAATACTTCAGAGTGTAACCTACTGACTCTGCAAAATCATCACTGTAAACAAATGCATAGTTGTTAGGCATTGTTATATTGCCGGTCTTGTCAGCGTACTTTATCATTGTACCGCTCTGATAAGAAGTCTGTGTACCCTTCTCGTTTGTTCCTACGCTATATGTAATCTTTTTGTAGGCAGCAAAGTTTGCAGTATATGTAGCACCATCACTAACGTCATCGTATGCGATGTCCAAAGGATTCGTGGTATTCGACCAAGAACCATCAGTGTCTTTCGTCCAGTTCACGAAGTAATAGGCCTCGCTGGCAGGAGTAGCTGTCAGTGTCGTCGTGCTGCCTTCAGCAACTACAGTAGCAGTAGCATCGGCAGAACCGTAGGTGTCGTTATTGCTGTCCACGGTGATACTCTTTGTGGCAGCATCGGCAAAGACAGCTGTATATGTAGCATCAGCGGAAACGGTAATGGTGTATGGATTGTCTGTGCTTACATTTGAGCCAGCCAGTTCCCAGTGGTCGAAAGCCTTGCCAGCACCAGGAGAAGCGGTCAGTGTTGCAGGGAAGCCGCGCAGATATGAACCGCTACCACTTACTGTGCTGCTTCCTTCATTGCTCATGGCTGTAGAAATGGTGTACGTAGGAGTAGTCTCGTAGGTAACACCCATGTAGACAACATAAGTCTGAACAGTTTCCGTACCGCGATAAACCTTATAAGTTCCTGCTGGCAGGTTAAATATTTTCATTACCTTGACATCTTTGTACGTCTTGCCGCCCACGGTTTGTGTGCCTTCATAGGAGGTTGCCAAGTAGTTATCCCATGTTTCAATCTCTGCTTTTGCTTGGGTTGGTGCATCAGTCTTTTCAAACTGGAGAGTACCAGTAGCATTGTTTGCTAATGACTGTACGATGGTTAATGTTGCGGTCGCTGTAGTCGTAATCTCTGTGTAAGTAGCTCCTTCATGCTTAAGACCTTTGGTGAATGCGTTACCATAGAATGTACATGTTGTGTTTCCGTAGCTGTATTTGTCAGTGTTTGCAGCCCAAGTGACACCCGTGCCACCAACCTGGTCAGTGTAAGATGCACTATTTCCAGTTGCAATCTTGTTTTTGTCTTTTCCATCCAGCAAGAGATAATTAGCATCTGGCCAAGTTACAGCCGCATTAGCCCCTACAACCGTGCATAGCGCGATTGTCAACAAAGTAAAAATTTTTTTTCTCATTGTTTTGAAATTTAGTTAGTAAATATTATAATGTAGTAATTTAAAGTATATACATAAGAAAGGCGTGGAACTGATGGCTCCACATCTCTACTCTGCGGTCCTGAGAAAACCTGAACAAAAAGATATAGATACAACAAGTCCACGCTATACACGTGAACCATTGCGAATCCATCCTGTTTGTTCTTGAAATTTCTCAGGTTTCAGAGTACAAGACAGAAGCACAACGCTTCATTATTTCCACAATGTCCGGCGTGGCTCTGAGCCTGCGCCAGATGGCTACGGACACGCCTGCCCAATAAGCCGTGGCAAATATAGAAAGAAAAATCTGAACTGACAAGGATTTTCACAGAAATAATTAGCACAAAATATCTCTGTGAGATAAAAAATTATCTCTGCATGTTACGAAAATATCTCCGTAAGATAATTTTTTATCTTACGGAGATATTCTTCTGTCTCTGCATGTTATTTTTAGAATCGGCCTCCACGACCGCCTCCTCCTCCGCCGAAGCCGCCGCGACCGCCGCCGCCAAAGCCTCCACGGCCACCGCCTTCACCACGTTCGCCACGGCCCTCGCCGCGGCCGCCACGCATGCTCTCGCGGCCTGCCTTGCCGCCGAAGACGTTGAGACGGTAGATGGCATGCAGCATTGCATAGCTGGTGATGGCGTTATACTCCGTGTCGGTGCGCTGCATGGCTGAGATGGCACGGCTGAAGGTTGACTGCTCGTGCAGAATGTCGTAGAGCTGCAGCGAGAGCGTCAGCGCGTTGCCCTTCAGGAACGACTGCGAGAGCTGTGCGTTCCATATCAGCTCGTTGGTGTTCATGGTGGCGTCGCTGTAGCCGCGGCGTGAGTTCATGTTCAGATTGGTTGACAGCTGCATGTTCCACGGCATCTGCAGCTGCACGCTGCCGCCGTAGGAGAAGGTCCACGTGTCGAGGTTGTTGTTGGTCTGCAGCTCGCTGCGTGCATGCTGGTAGTCGAGCGAGCCGTTCAGCTCCACCTCTATCCAGTCGTTGCGGAAGCTGCCTGCCAGTCGCTCGCCGATGTTGGTGGTGCGTGTGGTCGACTTCTCGGAACTGCTGCTGCGGTTCTGGCTTACGTAGCCCACGCTGTTGGTGTAGCGCAGCGTGGTGTAGGTGTTGACGTTGAAGTAGCCCGTAGAGTCGATGGCCGTGTTGAACATGAACATTCCCTGTGCATTCCAGTTGCCGTTGATGTTCTGCGGCTGCGTGATGCGTCCGCCGGTTTCCTGCACGTAGGTGACCATGTTGCTGACGGAGTTCGACGTCGTGGCGAAGCTGATGTTTGCCATCACCGAGCGCTGGTGGTTCTGTATGTAGTTGTTGTAGAACAGCCGGAAGTTCTGCGTGAACGACGGCTTCAGGCCTGGGTTACCCTTTGAGATGTTCAGCGGGTTGGAGTTGTCCTCGATGTCGAGCAGGTCGGTCATCGACGGCTGGCTGGTGGTGCCGCGGTAGTTGAAGCGCAGCTGCGAGACCTTTGAAATCTTCCAGCGGAAGTCGGCCGTCGGCGACCAGTTGGAGACGTGGCGCTTGAAGACTGTGTCGGTCTGCATGTAGCGGTAGGAGAGTTCCGACGACTGCGGGATGACCTGCACGCCGACGTTCAGGTTGTAGCTGTTGCGCACCACGCGGAGCATCAGCTCTGCCGTGTGGATGTAGTTCTTGTACTGCGAGAAGCGGCTGAGGTTGGAGTCGCGCAGGCTGTCGAGAGGCCATGCCGGCGGTGTGTCGAGCAGCGACAGGTAGTTATCCCAGCCGCGATACTCCTGCGCCACGCCGAAGAAGTTGCGGCCGGTGCGCGTGAGGTCGTAGGTGCTGCGGTCGCTCTTCGAGTACTTGTACTGGAACTGATATGAGAACTGCAGGTATGTGCGCGGCATTATCGGCTCGCTGTAGGTTGCGCGTACGCTATAGTCCCAGTTCTTCGTAGGCGTGGCGGCGTAGCGGTTGGCCTGATAGGTGCTGTCCACGTAGCGGTTCAGCACTGGGTCGTACTTCAGCTTGAAGTAGTCCACCATGCTGTTCGACATCGAGCGGCTGATGCCTTCGCTGTAGTTGCCCGTGAAGCGCAGGGTGACGTTGCGCCCCGTGCTGCTGAGGCGTCGGTTAATCTGCAGCGAGGCTCCGACGGACTTGGAGTCGCTGTAGGAGAGGCTGTTGGAGCCGTTGGCATTGCGCACAATGCTGTCGGCCTTCAGCTGTGCCAGCTGCGTGGCGTCTAACGGGTTGGTGATGCCGGGGAAGGCGTATGGGTCGCTGTCGAAGGTGACGCTGTTGCCGTAGGACATGCCGTCGCTGCTGTTGTAGCGGAATGTGGGGCGGAAGTTGATGTTCCACACCGAGTCTGGCATCCACTCGATACGCATCTGACCGTTCCAGCTGTTGGAGCGTGAGAGATTGCTGTTGAGCGAGTTGCCGAAGGTGGACGCGGTGCTGCTCATGAAGCTTTCCGTAGAGCGGCGCACCATGGCGTCGCCGTCGCTGTGGTTCCAGCGCACGCTGCCGTCCCACTTCAGCTTGCCCTTCTCCTCGTAGTTGAAGTTGGCACCGGTCATCTTCGTCGCCGTCAGTCCCTGGCGGCCGCCACCGCCACGGCCTCCGCCGCCACCGGGAAATCCGCGGTCGTTGACGTTGTTGCCGTTGCCCATGAGGAATATCTTGAAGTTGTCCTTCATCCAGCCGCCGAAGATGCGGCTGCTGTAGCGGTCCTGCGTGCCTATGGCAACGTCGGCATTGACCATGAGACCTTTGTTCATGCCCTTCTTGATGCCGAAGTCGAGGACGGTCTCTTCCTCGCCGTCGTCGATGCCGCTGACGCGCGAGAGGTCGCTGCGCTGGTCGTAGGCCTTGACGCGCTCAACGATGCTCGTCGGCAGGTTCTGCATGGCCGTACGCGTGTCGCCGGTCATGAACTCCTTGCCGTCCACCATTATCTTCTTCACCGTCTTGCCGTTGATGGTTATGGTGCCGTCGTCGCTCACCTGAGCGCCGGGCAGCTTGCGCACCAGCTCCTCAACCACCGAGCCTTCGGGGGTGCGGTAGGCGGCAGCATTATATATAAAGGTGTCTTCCCTGACCACAACCTTGGCGGCCTGGCCGGTGACGGTGGCACCCTTCAGCATGATGGCATCGGGGCTTAGCTTGATGGTGCCGAGAGCAAGGTCCTTGCCGTCAGCAACCTTGATGTTGTTGGTATATGTCTTGAAGCCTACGCACGTTATCTGGACAATGTAGCTGCCGGCGGCTGGGGCCTTCATGGTGAAGCCGCCCTCAAGATTGGTAAGCACACCGGCGGCAAGGGTGCTGTCGGGGCGTATGAGGCGCACCGTGGTCTGGGCCACAGGCTCGCCGGAGTCGCTCTCTACCACCTTACCCGTGATCTGGGTCTGCGCAGAGGCGGCAAGAATGAAAATGTTGAGCAAAAGAAAAAGTAACGTGCGTGGGGTGTGGAATGCTTCTGACATGTTTTCGCTATGAATTAATTTGAATGTTCTGGTTTTTGTGCCGTTTTATAATGAAAAGACGAACAATGCCGCTAAAGGTTTAATAAAAAATGGAAAAAATAATTGTATTGGCAACAATTATTTGATTTTTTTGCTGTTTTCCTGAAAAAAACATTACTTTTGCGCCCTGAAACTAAACTCTGACGAGTCACCGACGACTGACAACACAAGAATGGAACCACAGAAAGTCATCATTTCGCATTGTCTGGAGCAGACACTGACGGAGGCCATCGGGCTGTGCAGCTACGACAAACTGTTCGTGCTGTGCGACGACATCACCGAAAAGGTCTGCCTGCCAGTGGTGAGCGGCTTCGGATGCATGAAAGATGCACTGCCGATAGTCATCGCGCATTCCGACAGCAGCAAGACAATAGAGTCGGTGATGCACGTGTGGAGCCAGTTGCAGACTCTCGGCGCAACACGCCACTCGCTGATGGTAAATATCGGCGGAGGCATGGTGACCGACCTCGGCGGCTTCGCGGCTTCTACATTCAAGAGGGGCATCAGTTTCATCAACATTCCAACCACTCTGCTGGCAATGATTGACGCATCAGTGGGCGGCAAGACCGGCTTCAACTTCGGTGGACTGAAAAACGAAATCGGAGTGTTCAGCAATGCCGACAGCGTCATCCTGGACACGGTGTTCCTAAAGACACTCGACCACCAGAACCTGCTCTCAGGCTATGCGGAAATGCTGAAGCACGGACTCATCAGCAACGAGAAGATGTGGGCAGAACTGATAAACACTGGCGTTGAAGACATAAGCTTGCAGATGATTGCCGACAGCGTTGCCGTCAAGCAGCGCATAGTCACCGAAGACCCACTGGAGCATGGACTGCGAAAGGCTCTCAACCTGGGACACACCGTAGGCCACGCATTCGAAGCAATGTCGCTCGAGCGCACCCAACACCCATCACCCAACACCCAACACCCAGCACCCATCCTCCACGGCTACGCCGTTGCCTGGGGACTAGTGTGCGAGCTATATCTCAGTGCCATAAAGACCGGCTTCCCTACCGACAAGATGCACCAGACGGTGGCTTTCGTCAAGGAACGCTATGGGAAAATGGCCATCACCTGCAACGACTACCCCACCCTGCTGCAGCTGATGACACACGACAAGAAAAACACTGCTGGAACTATTAACTTTACACTATTAGGTGGTATCGGCAACATCATCATTAACCAGAACTGCACTGATGAAGAAATCTGCGAAGCCCTCGACTTCTACAGGGAATGCTGACGATAGAAAGGAAACATAACGACTACTACCTATTTCAATACTAACAACCGATCGGCGAGCCGTTTCCGTGATGGAAAAGACTCGCTTTTTTTAATTTCTCATTTTCTCATTTTCTCAATTTCTAAATCTCCACAAGCTTTCCTTCACGTTCCAGGGCATTCCACACCGAATAGCGCGCCTCAGCATTAGCAGCCTCTATGGACTCAAAGACGCGGCGCATGGCAGTGCGCTGCGTGTCATGCTCGTATGGACACTGCTTTCGCTGCTTCTCATAGCCGTGAGCGGCAGCCCACTCCACGATGTCGGTCTCATGCTGAAGGCACAGCGGCCGGATGATGGTCAGCGGCATCTTGCGCATCTGAAGCACGGCAGGCATGGTGGAGAAATGGCCCTGGTAGAAGATGTTCATCAGCGACGTGTGGATAAGGTCGTCCTGATGGTGTCCAAAGGCTATCTTGTTGCATCCCAGCTGCTGCGCAACCTGAAAGAGCTGCTTCCGCCGCATCCATGAACACAGGAAGCAGGCCGGCTTCTCCTTCTGTCCCTCGCGAGGGGCGTCGAAACGCGTGGTAACAATGTGCAACGGCACTCCAAGGCGGTCGCAGAAGCCTTGCAGCCACGTAGTGTCGGTCTCGTAGGTAATGTTTTCCATCCACACGTGCAGGGCGTGGACAGAAAACTGCGGACGCTGCACGCGCGAACGGCGCGCCAGCAGTTCCAGAAGGCACAGCGAGTCCTTGCCGCCAGAGACTCCCACCAGCACCTTGTCGCCGTCGGAAAGCATGTGGAAACGCACCAAAGCCTCGCGGAAACGCCTGTCTACTATCTGTTCTACTGTTGCCATAGATTTGTCGTCAGTCACGCAAAGTTACACATTATCATATATAGTCAGTCATGCAAAGTTACACATTATTATATATAAATAGGAGTTTTTTTTTGCAAAATTCCGAGAAAAGAGTTAAATTTGCGAGAGATTGGGAAAATGAGAGATTGAGAAAATGAGAAAATGAGCGATTGAATTAGAAAACATTAGAAGCATGAAATACAGAAGAAACTTTCTGGCAGCTGCCACAGCTATCATTGCTGCCAATGCCGAAGCTGCCGACAACAACGATGGGCAGCAGGCTACGCCGGAACGGCCAAACATAATCTTCATTCTGGCCGACGACATGGGCTACGGCGACCTGGCATGCTATGGCAACAAATACATACAGACGCCAAACATTGACCGGCTGGCGCGCACCGGCACCAGCTTCACGCAGGCCTATGCCGGCAGCGGCATCAGCTCGCCGTCGCGCTGCTCGCTGATGACGGGCAAGAACTCTGGCAACACGCGCATCCGCGACAACCAGTGCTACGCAGGCGGCATGACCGGACTGAAGATTAACCCTCGCGGTGACACTACCATAGTGCGCCGCGCCAACCTGCTGCCTGAAGACGTAACGCTCGGCACGGTGATGACGCGTTCTGGCTATCGCACATGTTTGGTGAACAAATGGCACCTCGACGGCTACGACCCACAGGCTGCGCCTAATCATCGCGGCTTTCAGGAGTTCTACGGATGGACCATCGCCACCGTCCACTCTAATTCGCCTTACTACTATCCCTACTACCGCCTGCACGGCGACTCTCTCATCAACATCAAAGAGAACGAACACGACGCCCACGTGCGCCACAATACTGAGATTTCCACCGACGACGCCATCAGTTTCATTCACCGCAACAAAGACCGGCAGTTCTTCCTTTTCCTCGGCTACGACGCACCACATGAGCCTTACAACATTGACGATACGTCGTGGTATGACGAACACGGAGACTGGTCGATGAACACAAAACGCTATGCTGCGCTGGTGACGCACATGGATTATAACATTGGCCGCCTGCTCGGCACACTCGATAATCTCGGCCTCCGCGAGAACACTCTCGTCATCTTTGCATCCGACAATGGCGCAGCTGTCATGGCACCGCTGAAAGAGCTTAACTGCGGCGCCGGACTGAAGGGGCGCAAAGGACAGCTGTATGAGGGAGGCATCAAGGTGCCGCTGATTGTCAACCAGCCAGGCCGCGTGCCTGCCAGGCAGATTGGCAATCTGGTATACTTCCCTGATTTCATGCCCACTCTTGCTGCGCTTGCCGGCCATCCTGAAAACACGCCAGACGACACTAACGGCATCGACATATCGCCATTGTTCTTCGGCCGTAATATTGACACCGACCAGCGTCCGCTATACTGGGAATTCCCCGGCAAGCAGCGCGCACTGCGCCTTGGAGAGTGGAAAGCCGTTACCGTCAGGAAAAACGCTCCGCTGGAACTATATAACATTGCCAGCGACCCAACGGAGTCTGACAATCTTGCTGCACAACACCCCGACATGGTTGAAAAGATGGACAAGATGATGCGCCAGATGCGTACACCGTCGCCAAACTATCCTATTCCTGAGGATGGGAAGTGAGAGGTGTTGGGTGTTGGGTGTTGGGTGATGGGTGTTGGGTGATGGGTGATGGGTGATGGATGAGAGATAAGACAATGAGCAGTGCATACCCTTTCGGACGTCCGCTATACGTAATGCTGAAGCCGGTCAGCAGTGCATGCAATTTGGCATGCCGCTACTGCTATTACCTGAAGACGGACAAATTAAGAGAATACGAAAAGCCACGAGAAGACGGGAATTCAAAAGTGCCGCATGTCATGAGCGAACAGCTGCTGGAGCTTTTCACACGGCAATACCTCGATGCACAGACACAGCAGGAGGTGCTTTTCACGTGGCATGGCGGCGAACCGCTGCTGCGCCCTGTTTCTTTTTACAGGAAAGCATTGCGACTGCAGCAACAATACGGCCGAGGAAGACAAATCGACAACTGCCTGCAAACCAACGGCACGCTGCTTAACGACGAGTGGTGCCGCTTTTTCCACGACAACAATTTCCTTATCGGCATAAGCATCGACGGCACGCAACAGATGCACGATGCCTATCGCGGCAAAGGCTCATGGCGACGAGTAATGAAAGGCATAGAACTACTGCAGCGCCATGACGTGCAATGGAATGCCATGGCAACGGTAAACCACATGAATGCCAGCGAGCCAGAAGCCTTCTACCGCTTCTTCCGTGACATAGGCTGCCAGTTTCTGCAGTTCACCCCCGTGGTGGAACGTGAAGACGGCTGCGTAGCCGACTACTGCGTTACACCACAGCAATGGGGCGATTTTCTTTGCGGCATCTACGACGAGTGGGTTCGCCGTGACGTCGGCCAGTTGTTCGTACAGACTTTCGACGCCACGCTGGCCAACTGGGCAGGTGTCGTTCCCGGTGTCTGCTCGCTGTCTGGCATGTGCGGACATGCAGCAGTCATGGAGTGGAACGGCGACGTCTACTCCTGCGACCATTTCGTCAGTCCAGAGAATTTGTTAGGCAACATCCGCCAACACACAATTACCGAACTGCTATACGGACAGCAACAGACTGCTTTCAGCCGCATCAAAGCGGCAGGCCTGCCGCGCCAGTGCCGAGAATGCCGCTGGCTGTCCGCATGCCACGGCGAGTGTCCCAAGAACCGCTTCGCCACCGACAGCTACGGCCAGCCGGGACTTAACTATCTATGCCGGGGCTACAGACAGTTCTTCGAGCATGTAGCCAGCGACATGGACTTCATGCGTGCCGAACTGGACGCCGGCCGCGCACCGGCAAACATTATTCTCCGCTATCAAGCAAAATACTGAATTCCGGCACAAGCACTTCATCGTCTTTTCCGGCAACACCTTCACCGAAGTAAACATCCAGCGACGTTGCCATCAGACAAGCATTAGTGGCGATGGCGAAGATATCAACCTGAGGAGCTACATATTTCTTTTTCATAATCACCTCCTGACTTTCTTTATTCTGCCGTCGCTCATACGGACAATGTTAAGACCACTGCCGAGAGTTGTGTGACGAACACCTCCAACGCTGTAAATCTCATGCACACTGCTGACAAACTCAATGCCACTGACTCCTGTAGCCGTATCGTCGAGCATAAATGTCAGCACAGGAGCGGCTGCTGCAGTCTCCAGCCATGCACGGAAAGGCTTGACGCTGGGTTCGTTGCCGTTCTCCACACGATAGAATGCCACGCCCGTTCCACTGAGATTTTGAAGCACATAGCTGCCAGCGCTGACAGTGCCGGCCGCATAAGTGCCATGCAACAGTCCGCTTTCCGGATTTTCTTCATAGGCCGCGGTGCCTTCCTTTGCAGTCAGCGTCAGCGTGCCTGCATTCCTGAGCAGCACAGGCTGGTTGGCTTCAATGGTAGTCAGCTTACTGCCAAGTATGCGATCACTGCCGTCGACGGCAGTCAGCTGCCAGGCCTCTACATCGCCGGTAACATCGGCATCAAACGGCACGACAACGGTTCCGAAGCCAGCCTCGCCGACGGTAGCCGTAAATGTCAGGCCAGTCTCTTCAGCAGCACTGGAAGCCACCAGCGACTCTATGGCTGTCGTGACATTCGCCAGGTCAAGCGACGACGTGCCTCCGCTGACGGGTTCCAATACCCAGTTGTTACCCTTGTCGGTATCATGCGCACTATAGGTATATACCAGCTGTACCCCGTCCTTTATCTGTGGGTTTGCATGCTGCGACGACTCGCCAAGCAGATATATATTGTCTGTAGTTCCCAATGCGCTCTGGTTGGTATTGTTCAGCGTCACAAGCACCTCGGCAGGTGTAGTCTTCGACAGAGTCCAGTTGGTTGTCGAAGGTGTCACGAAGTAGCCCTTGGTGTTGTATATGTAGTAGTAGCCCTGCCGTCCCAGCACTGGCAGCAGCGCATATTCGCCTTTCTCAGCTGCGCTGTTAGTTGTCAGCAAGTGTCCGCTGGCATCAGGCGTTGCTGCAAGATAGCGGTTGCGCGCGGTGTTAAGGTGCTTGATGTGGTAGACTTTCTGCGGATCTACGCCAAGGACTGGAGTATTTCTGTCAATTTCCACAATGTCGCCAGTCTGTGTGCCGAAGTATTTCAGCGACCAGCTGTCGAAGCAGACCCATGTGGCATTGTTCGTAGATGCTATGTCAATGCCGAATTCCAAAGAGCCTTCCTCTGCGAGTGTCAGTTCAAGCATATACTCAGTGCATTCAGTGCTGCCAGTGGAAACTGTCTGAGAGACAGGCGAGTCGACGAGCGTGCTGCCCTTGGCATAGAACGTCACACCCGTAGCTGCACTTCCGTTATTGGTAGCAATAGCCTTTGCGCGCAGGCGATAGCGCCCGGCAGGCAGTCCGCTGAGTGTCTGACAGGCTTTGTTGGCAACCTTCAGTCCGCCGCCCTTGTAAGTCTCGATGAAATTCCCGTCGAAGCCATATCTGTTGGTAGTATTCAGCTTCCAGCCAGGAGCATTGTCGGCTTCCATCCGTGTCAACGTCCATGCCGACAAGTCGTTGCACTCGGCATTCGGAATGGTTATCGACAGCCCGTTAGTAGGCGATGCATTAGCATATTTGAAGCTGTTCAGCGCCTCGCCAAGGGCAGTCTTCTGTGCCTCAATGGCTTCCACATTATAGCATTTTGCAACAGGAACGGCCTCGTCGATGGCCTCCTGCAGTTCAGCAGTGCCATTGGTCATGCGAGGGTCTGCGAGCAGTGCGTTAGCCTCATCAATGACGGTCTGTAATTCTGATTGCACAGCATTGATGGCCGCAAGGGGTATGTTTTCCGTGTTAAGCAGCGTCTCACCAATGTAGAAGCGCACCTGAATGCTCTTATAGCCTGCAGCAGCCGCATTGTCCTTAGTCAGCGATACGGTCTCGTTGCCGTAGGCCGCGAGTTCGCTGGTAGTACCGTGGGCAAGCATAGTGGTGCCTGTCTGATTGTAGATGCGGACGGTGGTGGCATCAGCTGCCTTCTGCCCGTAGTTAGTAATGCTCACGCTCTGCACCGTACCGTCGGCAGCGATGGCCGGCGTGACTGCCGAAAGCATGGCAGGCTTGTAGTCAATGCCCGGCATCTTGGCATAGCCGAAGGCCACGGAGCCGTCGGTCTTCTCGCCGAGCATCTTGGCAGCCCACTCGCCGGTGGTGATGCCGCTCTCTCCTGCATTGCCCGTGAATGTCACTATGAGGTCGCTCTCGCCACTGTTCTCCGACGAGCTATACGAGAAGCCGTTGCCGTAGTTCACCTTGTCGTGCGCTCCGAACTTCAGTGTCGCGAGGTTCAGGTCTGTCCGCGGATTGAAGCCTTCCTCAGCCTTAATGAGTACACTGATGCTGGTCGTTGACGCCGTTATCGGCGTTGTCCCCTGCACTTCCAGCAGTATCTGGCGTGTCAGCGGCATGTTTATGTTCTTCGAGGAGTGGTTATCGCCAGCCACGTCGCTCTGCTTCACGCAGTCGATGACGGCGAAATTCATGCGGATGGCTCGTCCCAGCTCGTCCTGATAGACTCGTGGGCGCTCATACTTATGCCACGCTTCCACCGTTCCGTCGCTGTGCTTTGCAAACGGGTCCTGGCCTGTGTAAGCCTTGCCGGCCTCCTTCACCCAGTGCAAACCGTCGAGCGAACGGTAGTAATAAGCATAGCGAGCCATCCAGTCGTTGACAACCATGTGGTACTGCAAGTGGTCGCGCCAGATGACGGGGTCTTCCAGAGTTCCACGGTTTTTGATTTCACTGTTCAGATACACCGATGCATCCGTCAGCTGGTGCCACGGTTCGGTAAGTCCGTCGCGGCTCACCCAGATGCCGCCTCCGCGGTCAATCATCACGAATGAGCCGTCCTCGCGCTTTGCAAACGAGCAGTTCGAGAGGCTTGTCTCGCGGTTCTCGCCGGCTATTAGCGCACGTCCGCGCAGGTCAAATGTATATTCTCCCGTCTCCCACGAGTCGCCAAGCGTCGTCGACTTGTAGTAGCCCAGCGGCTCAATCTTATATATAACATAGGTGTCGCCCGTTTTATATATTTCAGGGTTGTGTCCAGTACCCAGAGTGCTGACATATGTGTAGGGGCCCCACACATTGTCACTTACGACGTGGTAGACCATTGACGAATTCGACCAGTTCATGTGTCCCTTCGTGTCCGACGGCCATCCAGCCACGTAGATATGATACTTGCCGTCGCTGCCCTTGACGATGTTTCCGCCCCAGTAGGAGCGCTCCGTGTCCTCAATGCCATTGTCCTTCCAGCGGCCAAGGGTTCCTTCCCAGGAGCCTGCATACTGCGTGTTCTCACCGGCTGTAGTTCCCCAGTCGCTTGCAGTAGCTGCCACGCTGCCTTCCATAGGCAGCAGCAAGTCCATGAACTGCCCGCCCTTGGCGAGCGTCTGTGCATCGGCCGACAGAATCGACAGCAATGCAGCAATAGTCATAAGTGCTTTTTTCATCGTTTTACGTTTTTGTTGATTTCTGATTACAAAATTAATGAGATGGAAACGAACAAATACAACATAAATGTTGCATTTTACATTAATTTTGTTTGCAAATAGCAATAATTCTGTTATTTTTGCAGGCATGAAGCTACTACTAACCGCTGTGCTGTCCCTGCTTGCGCCACTAACGGCCCTGGCCGGCAACTACGACATGACCGCGCAGCGCATTACTGCTGCCGACGGTCTGCCGACAAACATCATCAGTCGGGTGTGGCAGACCGAAGACGGCTTCATCTGGATGGAGACGCGCCGCGGACTGGCACGCTACGACGGCTATGTCGTGCAGCAGATGAATGCCGACGCCACCACTATTCCTAATAAAAATAATGTATTGCGCACGCGCGACGCAGAATGGCGGCGCCTTGGCAAGGGCATGCTGGAACGGCGCGGACGCGACGGCAGCCGGCGGTCGTGGCAACTGATAGACCGCGACATCATTGCCTACACCAAGGCCGACCACTTCCACGTTGCCGACGTAGACCACCGCACAGAGGCCATTTCAACCTACGGCAACGGCCTGTATCTCTTCGACAAGAACAGCGGCGAGATGACATGCATAGACAGCGGCGTGATAGACAATCCCTACCTGACGGGGCTGTTCGTCGACCGCACAGGATGCATCTGGCTCATCGAGGACTATCTTGGCGTGAAATGCCTGCGCATGAACAGCCTTAGCTACAAGAGACACACGCTGGTGACAGGCAGCAGAATTCCCGACGCCAACCACGTGCGCTACATGTCGGTGGCCGACGGAGGGCGGCTGCTATGCTCGACACAGACGGGCGACAATTTCCTTTACAGCCTTCAGAGCCATACCGCGACGCCATTCCGCAACCTTGGCAGCCGCCTCTATGCAGCACTCTGCGACAGCAGAGGCACATGGTGGCTGGGGACACGCGGCTCTGGACTGTTCAGAGGCGACCAGCACGTCGGCGGACTGCCGTCGGAAAACATCTTCGGCATTGCCGACGACGGCCACGGCGGACTGTGGGTGTCAATGTATGGCGGCGGTGCAGCCCACCTGAGCAGCGACGGCAAGACAGTATGCCTGCTCAGCGGAAAGAACTGTCACGCCATGGCGCAGGGACGCGACGGCAGCTGGTGGGTGGCCGCTGAAGACTCGCTCTACGTCATCCGCGACGGGAAGGCAAGAGGCCACACGGCCGGCTTCTTCATCTGCCTGCTGACGGCAGGCGACGGGACTGTATGGGCCGGCGGCATCGGCTGCGGACTGTACAACTGCCAAAGCGGCGAGCGGTACACAGTGACGCAGGGACTGGCCAACGACAACATCTATTCCATTCTGGAAGACAGCAGGGGAACGCTTTGGCTTGGCACCGAAGAGGGGCTGGCCAGCATCAGCCCGGCGACAAAGGACATCAGAAACCACTTGCTGTCAGGCAACCGCCTGTCCAACGTGTACAGCGAGCGCTGTGCCTTGCGGCTGCCCGACGGACGGCTCGTGTTCGGCACGCACAGCGGAATGGTGGAGATTGGCGACTCTTTTGCCGAAAGAGACTTCATTGCGCCGTCGACAACCGTAACAGGGCTGACCGTGAACGGCAAGGCACTGAGCGACACCGCCCAGGAGCTGACTCTCGGCCATCAGGACAACAACATAACCTTCCTGTTCTCAAATTTTCAGTATGCCAGAATGCAGAGCGTGCTGTATCAGTACCGTCTCGACGGCATTGACAAAGACTGGTGCGCGCCGACCAAAGAGCATTCCGCCAGCTACAGGGAGCTGCCTCCGGGACGCTATGTGTTCCGTGTGCGCTCAAACAACGGAGAGGGCGTCTGGGGCGACGCAGCCAAGCTGACCGTAGTCATAAGCCAGCCATGGTGGAACACATGGTGGGCATGGACGCTCTACATTCTTTCCTTCACAGGCGCGGCAGCGGCAGTGCTGATGATTGCACGGCGCATCCTGCGGCTGAACAGGGAACTGGTGGTGGAGAGGCGCGTGTCCAGCTTCAAGCAAGACTTCTACAGCCGCATAGAGCGCGAGCTGCGCAATCCTGTCAACGTGCTGCAGGGAGCCGCCGAGAACGTGCAGCTCAGCGGCACGTCGAAGACCACGGTGCAAAGCCTGAGACGCGGCTCGCAGCGGATGCTGAAGCTGATGGACATGCTCAGGCAGTTCCACCGCTTAGACGACGTGGAGATGCAGGTGAGGGCCGAGCAGGACAGGATGAACAGCGATGCCGAGCAGCACTTCAACGAGATTGTCGGCAAGATACGAGCAGAGGAAAAAGAACTGAAGGAACTGGCTCCGCCACCCATCAATGACCAGACCATCCTGATTGTAGAGGCCGACGACGACAACCTGGCACACCTCACGGACACTCTCAATCCCTACTTCCGGATTGTCAGCAGCCCGACGATGGACAATGCCGAGCAGCTGATAGACAGGGAACAGCCGTCGCTGGCAATCATCGACATCTCCGCCAACGAGACGGCCGGACGGCAGCTCACCAGGCACATCGTCGGCCGACACGCTTCGCTGCCCATAGTCCACCTGTCGGCCAACGACGACGACAACCTGCAGCTGCAAAGCCTGCGCTCGGGGGCTTCCGAATACATGGTAAAGCCCTTCAGCGGCAAGGTGCTTCTGCAAAGAATAGCAAAGTTGCTGAAGCGCATGCCCACAGAAGCAAAGAGCGACGCACAGCCGCAGTCGCTGCTGCTGACCGACGTCAGGGACAGGCATTTCCTCAACCAGTTCCAGACACTGATGGATGCACATGCCGGCGATGCCGACTTTTCCGTAGAGCGCGTGGCCGAGCTGATGCACATCGGCCGCACACAGCTCTACAAGCGCGTAAAAAGCCTCACCGGCGAGACGCCCGTCCAGCATCTGCACCGCGCACGACTGAAGCTGGCCGCCCACCTGCTGCGACAATCGACGGAAACCGTGGACGAAATCATGAACCGTGCAGGCTTCCACAGTCCCACGCACTTCTACAACGCCTTCAAGGCACAATATGGCGTCAGCCCTGCAAAGTACAGGCTGGGCTGATGCAGTGTTGCGAAATTATCTCATTGAGATAAAAAATTATCTCTGCATGTTACGAAATTATCTCTGCATGTTACGAAATTATCTTACGAAGATAATTTTTTTTCTTACGGAGATATTTTTTTATCTCTGCATGATATTTTTTCCTGACTATTGAAAAATAATTTTTCATTTGCAACGGATTGTCGATTATGTTTTATATTTTTGCACAGAGAAAAGCCCTTTACCAATAACAACATGCTACAGATACGCTGTAAGAACAACAATGTCACGAAGAGTTTTCCGGAAGGAACGTCGCTGCTCGACATCTACCAGGAATTCCAGGAAGAAATAGCACTGCCCTACCCCGTGGTGTCGGCAAAGGTGAACAACGTCTCGCAGGGACTGAAATTCCGCGTCTATCAAAACCGCGACGTGGAATTTCTCGACGCGCGCGAAGGCAGCGGCCACCGCGTCTACGTAAGGTCGCTGAGCTTCCTGCTCTACAAGGCCACGCAGGACGTGTTTCCCGGCTCGAAGCTGTTCATCGAGCACTCGCTGTGCAGGGGATACTACTGCAATTTCAAGCCTGCGCCCACCACTGCAAAGACAGCGGCAGCAGCCAAGGGAAAAGGCACCGGCGGAATAAGCGACGCCTACGTGCAGGCAATAAAGCAGCGCATGCAGGAAATTGTCGACCTGGACATGCCCTTCCGCCGCACAGAGGCCACCACGGAAGAGGCTATCCGCGTGTTCCAGGAACGGGGCTTTCAGGACAAGGTGAAACTGCTGGAAACCAGCGGACAGGCATATAGCGACTATTACACGCTGGGCGACACCGTCGACTATTACTACGGGCCGCTGGTGCCGTCGGCAGGATATTTGAAGGTGTGGGACCTGGAGGCATACGCCGACGGACTGCTGCTGCGCGTTCCTGACTGGAACAATCCCACCCAGGTGGCAGAAAAGGCCAGCCAGCCGAAGACGTTCGGAATGTTTGCCGAGAAGACGCGGTGGGACATCATCATGCGACTGTCGAATGCCGGCGACGTCAACAAGGCCGTCATGCGCGGACATGCATCGGAACTCATTCAGGTGAGCGAGGCTCTGCAGGAAAAGAAAATAGTGAAAATTGCCGAAGACATCGACCAGCGCTTCCACGACGCTGAAAACCCTGTGAGGCTCATTCTCATCACTGGCCCGTCGTCGTCGGGAAAGACCACCTTCTGCAAGCGACTGTCGGTGCAGCTGCTGGCCTGCGGACTGCGCCCGGTATCATTCTCCACCGACGACTATTTCGTGAACCGCACGGACACGCCTAAACTGCCCAACGGCGACTACGACTTCGACAACATTGAAACCGTAGAATACAAGCTTCTGGAAGAACACCTGCTGAAACTGATGGCCGGCGAAAGGGTGGAAATCCCTGAGTATAACTTTGTTACAGGCATGAGGGAGTGGAACGGAAAACGGCTGAAGCTCTCTGGCGACACGGTGCTGATAATAGAAGGCATCCATGCGCTGAACCCTCTGCTGACACAGAAAATCAAGGACTCGCTGAAATACAAAATCTACATTTCGGCACTTACCAGCATATCGCTCGACGACCACAACTGGATACCCACGCGCGACAACCGACTGCTGCGACGCATCATCCGCGACTACAACAAAGGGGCCTTTACTGCACGCCAGACCATCAGCCAATGGAAGAATGTCTGCATGGCTGAGGACAAATGGATTTTCCCTCATCAGGAAAGTGCCGACGTGATGTTCAACTCTGCGCTGAACATAGAGTTTGCCGTACTGCGCACTCATGCAGAGCTGATACTCTCGCAGGTGCCGAAGAACTGTCCGGAATATGCTGAGGCCCACCGCCTGCTGAAGTTCATACACTATTTCCTGCCGGTGAGCGACAAAGAAATACCACCGACAAGCATCATGAGAGAGTTCGTCGGTGGCAGCAGCTTCAAATATTAATTGCTAATTAATCATTCTATTATTTAAACAGCGAGTATTCCTCCACTTCCCAGGCCAGCGCTCCAGCACCAATGACGTCGCGCTCGCTGTCGGCAATGATAGACTTCATTATCTTGCACTTGCCGCGCACGTTGGGGAACACATGCTCGTCGAAAGAGCTGAGCGTGAACTGCTCAAGGCGCTGCCAGTCGTGCGACAGGGAGCCGGTGAGAATGATTGCCTCCGGATTGATTACGCCAGCGTAGAATGCAAGGCCTATGCCCAAGTATTCGCCGGTGCGCCTGTAAACTTCAACGGCCAGTGCGTCGCCCTTGTCGAAACACTCGGCAATGAAATCTGTGCTGAGGGCTTCCGCATCACGCAGCAGGCTTGGCTCTTGGCTGTCTGCCAGCAGCTCGCGGGCCGTCTGCAGAATGCCGCGGTCGGAAGCGTACTCCTCAAGGCAGCCCCTGCGGCCACAGGTACACTGGCGGCCGTTTTCCTCGACGCACGTATGGCCGATTTCTCCGGCAGAGCCATACTCGCCAAGACTGGCGACACCATTGGAGAAGTAGCAGCTGCCCACGCCGCCATGACCCAGGGAGATGACGATGAAGTCCTTCATGCCGTGAGCCGAACCGTAGACATGCTCGCCGATGGCCGTAACATGGGCATCGTTGGCGACGGCAACGGCAAGGCCAAGCTGGTCGCGCATCATTGCCGCCAGGGGGATAATGCCTTTCCACGGGAAGTTGACAGCATTCTCTATGCAGCCGGTAAGGAAGTTTGCGCTGGGGGCGCTGACACCAACGGAGCGCACTTGCTCGTAGCCGCCGTTCTTATCGACAAGCTCGATGATGCGCTCGCAGAGGATGGACACGAAGTCGTTGATATCTGGATAGTCCTTAGTATTTATTTTGCTTTCAGCAAGAACTGTTCCGCGGAGGTCGATGACGCCAAAGGTGGTTATGTTGTCACAGATGTCTATTCCTACTACTCGGGTCTTTATTGCATTGCTCATATTCTAATTTTTTGGGGTGTTGGGTGATGGGTGATGGATGATTACCCTTAAATCACCTGAACAGCGAATACTCCTTGACTGTCCATGCCAGCACGCTGGCACCAAGGAGATTGGCCTCGCTGTCGTCGAAATCGGACAAAAGGAATTTTATCTTGCCTTCTGCATTGTGGAAGACATGTTCGTTGAAGGACTCGTAGGCGGGGTCTAACAGGCAGCTGCCCAGACGAGAGATGCGGCCGGTGAAGATGATGGCCTCAGGATTGACAACAGAGGCATAGTTGGCAAGGCCGATGCCAAGTATATGGCCTGTACGCCTCATGATTTCAGTGGCCAGGGCGTCGCCGCGCTCGCAAAACGTCGCAATGATGGCTGGCGTGAGGTTCTCCACCTGACGCAGGGGCGACGGCTCTCTGATTTCTGAAAGCACTTCATGGGCTGTAAGCACAATGCCTTTGTCAGACGTGTACGTCTCCAGGCATCCATTGTTGCCGCAGCCGCACTGGCGCCCACCGGCCTTGGCAAGGGTGTGGCCTATCTCGCCGGCAAAGCCGTTAAAGCCAAGATGGACAAGGCCGTTGCTGTAGATGCAGCTGCCCATGCCGCCTCCAAGAGTTATGAGAATGAAGTTGTTCATGCCGTGAGCAACGCCGTAGGCTTTCTCGCCAAGCGCACGGGCATGGGCATTGTTGCCGAGACTGACAGCCATGCCAAGACGGTCGCGGAGCATTGCCGTCAGGGGAATGTTGCCCTTCCATGGCAGATTGGCAGCATTCTCTATGCAGCCCGTAAGGTAGTTGGAACTCTTGCAGCAGACACCTACCGAGCGAATGCTTTCATAGCCTCCGTTCGCTTCCACCAGCTCCACAATCTTGTTACTAAGCATCGCGACGTAGTCGCCTACGTTGGAACTGACACCCGTCGGGAAGCTGGACTTGCTGATGATGTTTCCTCTGACATCCACGATTGCCACTGTTGTCTCATCAACCCTGATGTCAACACTGACAACTCGCCGCTTTACGTTTTCAATAGTCATAACAAACTGTTTACAATAAAGGACAAACGGTATATAAAAGCTTTTATCAGACTACAAATTTATGTATTCTCTGCTAATCTGCAAAGCTTTTGTAAAGATTTTAGCAATTATTAAATCTGGAAAAGTGAATAAATCATAATTACTGCGTTCTATTAATATATAAAATTGTATCTTTGCACCACATGACAATAATAATTTTATTCAAAGCATGAACATATTAGAACTCAGCGAACAAGAGATAGGCAGGCGCGAGAGTCTGCAGCAGTTGCGGCAAATGGGAATCGACCCGTATCCCGCCGCAGAATTCCCCACAGACTCCTTTTCGACAGACATACGGCAGAAAGTGGACAGCGGCGAGTGGAAAATCGACGATGACGACGACCAGAACCCAACACCCATCACCCAACACCCAGAGGTATGCATAGCAGGCCGTATCATGAGCCGACGAGTAATGGGAAAGGCCTCGTTCGTGGAACTGCAGGACTCTAAAGGCCGCATTCAGGTATACATCACACGCGACGACATCTGCCCATCTGACGACAAGGAACTTTACAACACTGTGTTCAAAAAGCTGCTGGACATAGGCGACTTCATAGGCATCAAGGGCTTCGTGTTCCGCACGCAGACCGGAGAAATCAGCGTACACTGCAAGGAGCTGACTCTGCTGTCGAAGGCGCTGAAACCGCTGCCGATCGTGAAATACAAGGACGGCGTGGCCTACGACAAATTCGACGATCCAGAATTGCGCTATCGCCAGCGATATGTAGACCTTGTGGTGAACGAAGGCGTGAAGGACACTTTCCTGAAGCGCGCCACCATAGTCCGCACCATGCGACGCATCCTCGACGAAGCAGGATACACGGAGGTAGAAACCCCTACCCTGCAGGCCATCGCCGGTGGCGCATCGGCCAGACCGTTCATAACACACTTCAATGCTCTCGACATTGACATGTATATGCGCATTGCCACCGAGCTATACTTGAAGCGACTCATCGTAGGCGGCTTCGAGGGCGTCTACGAAATAGGCAAGAACTTCCGCAACGAGGGCATGGACAAGACCCACAACCCAGAATTTACATGCATGGAGCTCTACGTCAGCTACAAGGATTACAACTGGATGATGTCGTTCACTGAAAAGATGCTTGAGGAAATCTGCGTCGCCGTGAACGGCAAGCCGGAAGTGGAAATCGACGGCAACGTAATATCCTTCCGCGCGCCTTACCGCCGTCTGCCAATCCTTGACGCCATCAAGGAGAAGACTGGCTTCGACTGCAACGGCAAGACTGAAGAGGAAATACGCGCATTCTGCAAGGAGAAAGGCATGGAAGTCGACGAGACCATGGGCAAGGGAAAGCTTATCGACGAGCTGTTCGGCGAATTCTGCGAGGGCAGCTTCATACAGCCGACATTCATCACCGACTATCCCGTGGAGATGTCGCCGCTCACGAAGATGCACCGCTCAAAGCCCGGACTTACAGAACGCTTCGAGCTGATGGTCAACGGCAAGGAGCTGGCCAACGCATACTCTGAGCTGAACGACCCAATAGACCAGGAAGAGCGCTTCATCGACCAGATGCGACTGGCCGACAAGGGCGACGACGAGGCTATGATTATCGACCACGACTTCCTGCGCGCCCTGCAGTACGGCATGCCTCCTACGTCTGGCATCGGCATTGGCATCGACCGTCTGGCAATGCTCATGACCGGCAAGTTCGCCATCGGCGAAATTATGCTCTTCCCACAGATGAAGCCGGAAAAGAAGATACCGCAGTCAACTGCTGCCGAATGGGCCGCCATAGGCGTCGGAGAAGAGTGGATACCTGTATTGCGCAAGGCTGGCTTCAACATGGTGCAGAACATTGCAACAGAAAAGGCACAGGGATTGCAGCAGAAAATCGGCGACATTGTCAAGAAATACAAGCTTGACATGCAGAAGCCGTCGGTAGACGAAGTCCAGAACTGGATTAATAAAGTAAAGGAATAAGCTATGTGGAGAGTGAATTTACGTTCACTTTCCACTATTCTGTTTCCAATAACCTATTATTTAAGTACAACGGTCCAGTATTCAAATACAACGGTCCAGTATTCAAATACAACGATCCAGTATTCAAATACAACGGTCCAGTATTCAAATACAACGATCCAGTATTCAAATACAACGGTCCAGTATTTAATTTAAACTAAACAAATGTACGACTGCGGCAAAATAGCAATAATCGGCGGAGGCTCTTGGGCTACGGCCATTGCCAAGATTGTTGTGGGCAAGGTTCACAACATCGGTTGGTACATGCGCCGTGACGACCGCATAGAGGACTTCAGGCGACTGGGACATAACCCTGCCTATCTTCAGAGCGTGCATTTCGACACGAGCCAGATATTCTTCTCTTCTGACCTGAACAAGATTGCCCAGCAATACGACACGCTGGTTTTCGTAACCCCGTCGCCTTACCTGAAGAGCCATCTCAAGAAACTGAAGGTAAGCCTGCACAACAAGTTCATCATTACAGCCATCAAGGGTGTCGTACCCGACGAAAACCTTGTCTGCTCCGAATATTTCCATCAGGTTTATGACGTTCCATACGACAATCTTGCATGCATCGGCGGCCCGTCGCATGCCGAGGAGGTTGCACTGGAAAGACTCAGCTACCTGACGGTGGGATGCTCCGACCACAACAAGGCACAGGCATTTGCGGAAATATTGTCGAGTGAATACATAAAGACGAAGACGTCTACCGACGTCATCGGCATTGAGTATTCCAGCGTCCTGAAGAATGTCTACGCCATTGCCGCCGGCATTTGCAGCGGTCTGAAGTTCGGCGACAACTTCCAGGCTGTGCTGATGGCAAATGCCGTACAGGAAATGGCGCGCTTCCTGAAGATTGTCCATCCTCTGGAACGCAACATTGCCGATTCGGTATACATGGGCGACTTGCTGGTGACGGGATATTCCAACTTCTCACGCAACCGCACCTTCGGCATAATGATTGGCAAGGGCTACAGCGTGAAGTCGGCACAGATAGAAATGGAAATGATTGCAGAGGGATACTTCGGCACGAAGTGCATGAAGGAAATCAACCGCCACCTGCACGTCAACATGCCCATATTGGATGCCGTCTACAACATATTATATGAACGCATCAGCCCACAGATTGAAATAAAGCTGCTCACCGACTCGTTCCGTTAAAAAGAAGCAACATTCATCGTAAGGAAACAAAAACAAATCGTAAGGAAACGACAATATATTAAAGGAAACAATATCTATAACTAAACAAAACACATTTTTATCCTATGAACAACATTCCTAAAATCAAGATTGGCATCGTGGCAGTCAGCCGCGACTGTTTCCCCGAGTCACTGGCAGTCAACCGCCGCAAGGCTCTTGTGAAGGCCTACGCAGACAAGTTTGGCACCGATAGCATCTATGAGTGTCCCATCTGCATCGTTGAGAGCGAAATCCACATGCAGCAGGCTTTGGAGGATGTTAACAAGGCTGGCTGTAATGCCCTCGTAGTCTACCTGGGCAACTTCGGCCCGGAGATTTCTGAGACCATGCTGGCCAAGTACTTCAACGGCCCTGCCATGTTCTGCGCAGCCGCTGAGGAGACACAGAACGACCTTATTGACGGCCGTGGCGACGCTTATTGCGGCATGCTGAATGCCAGCCACGCCCTGTCGCTTCGAAAGACACGTGCCTATATCCCCGAGGAGCCTGTAGGCGACGCCAACCACTGCGCAGAGCTCATCCATGAGTTCCTGCCCATCGCCCGTGCCATCGTTGGTCTGCAGAACCTGAAGATTATCAGCTTCGGTCCGCGTCCCAACAACTTCCTGGCCTGCAACGCACCCATCCGCGCCCTGTACGACCTTGACGTTGAGATTGAGGAGAACTCTGAGCTTGACCTGCTGGAGTCTTTCCAGAAGCATGCCGGCGACCCACGCATCGACGAAGTTGCCAAGGACATGGCAAAGGAGCTTGGCCACGGCAACAAAATACCGCAGGTTCTTCCGAAGCTTGCTCAGTACGAGCTGACGCTGCTCGACTGGGTTGAGGCTCACAAGGGCTGCCGCCAGTTCGTTGCTCTCACCACCAAGTGCTGGCCCGCCTTCCAGACGATGTTCGGCTTTGTGCCCTGCTACGTCAACAGCCGCTTGACAGGCCGTGGCATTCCCGTCAGCTGCGAGGTGGACATCTACGGCACACTGTCAGAGTTCATCGGCACCTGCATCACCGAGGATGCAACGACCCTGCTCGACATCAACAACACCGTTCCTCAGGACATGTACGAGGAGAGCATCAAGGGCAAGAAGTTCCTCTGCGACGAATATACCGACAAGGAAATCTTCATGGGCTTCCACTGCGGCAACACCGCCAGCTCTAAGGTCTGCAACTGCCAGATGTGCTTCCAGCGCATCATGGCCCGCGCCCTGCCTATCGAGGTTACCAACGGTACGCTCGAGGGCGACATCAAGCCCGGCAAGGCAACCATCTACCGCCTGCAGTCTACCGCCGACACCAAGCTTCGCGCCTACATTGCACAGGGTGAGGTTATCCCCGTTGCAACCCGTTCGTTCGGCAGCATCGGCATCTTCGGCATCAAGAACATGAGCCGCTTCTACCGTCACGTCCTCATCGAGAAGCACTATCCTCACCACTGCGCCGTTATGTTCGACCACTCCGGCAAGTACCTGTGGGAGGTTCTGAAGTACATGGGAATATCTGTTGAAGAGATTGACTACAACTTCCCGAAGGGTAACTACTATCCCACAGAGAATCCTTTCGTCGACTAACAGGAAAATCCAAAGAAACCGTTTTAAAACTATACTATCCTTATGAACAACATTAAACTTGACATCACAAAGGCCGCCTGCTTCCTGGAAGCAGGCGCCGTGAAGGCCTTCGAGCCGAAAGTAAAGGCTGCCCAGCAGTCGCTTGAAGACGGCACATGCCCCGGCAACGACTTTTTAGGCTGGCTTCACCTGCCCACAAGCATCATGCCGGCATTCCTCGACGAGATTGAGGCTGCTGCCAAAGTGCTGCGCGAGAAGTGCGAGGTAGTTGTAGTTGCCGGCATCGGCGGCTCCTATCTTGGTGCGCGTGCAGTCATCGAGGCTCTGAGCAACTCTTTCGCCTGGCTCGTTCAGGACGGCAAGAACCCGACCATCCTGTTTGCCGGCAACAACATCGGCGAGGACTACCTGTCAGAGATGACCGAGTATCTGAAAGGCAAGAAGTTTGGTGTCATAAACATCTCCAAGAGCGGCACAACCACAGAGACGGCCCTCACCTTCCGCCTGCTGAAGAAGCAGTGCGAGGCACAGATGGGCAAGGACGTAGCGCGTCAGGTCATCGTAGCCGTCACCGACGCCAAGCGCGGCGCTGCCCGCACTTGTGCCGACAAGGAAGGCTACAAGTCGTTCGTCATTCCTGACAATGTCGGCGGCCGCTTCTCAGTGCTTACTCCTGTAGGTCTTCTGCCCATTGCCTGCGCCGGCTTCGACATCAAGGCTCTCGTGCAGGGTGCTGCCGACATGGAGAAAGCCTGCGGCAAGGACGTTGCCTTCGAAGACAACATTGCCGCCCAGTATGCCGCCGTCCGCAACGGCCTCTATGCTGCCGGCAAGAAGATAGAAATCGTTGTCAACTACCAGCCGAAGCTTCACTACTTCAGCGAGTGGTGGAAGCAGCTCTACGGCGAGTCAGAAGGCAAGGACAAGAAGGGCATCTTCCCTGCCAGCGTCGACTTCACTACCGACCTGCACTCCATGGGCCAGTGGATACAGGATGGCGAGCGCACCATCTTCGAGACAGTCATCTCCATAGAGAAGCCCAACCGCAGCCTGCTGTTCCCCAGCGACGACGAGAACCTTGACGGTCTGAACTTCCTTGCCGGCAAGCGCGCCGACGAGGTCAACAAGATGGCCGAGCTTGGCACTCGCCTGGCACACGTGGACGGTGGCGTGCCAAACATGCGCCTCTCTGTTCCTGAGCTGAACGAATACTACATCGGCCAGCTGATCTACTTCTTCGAGATTGCCTGCGGCATCAGCGGCAACCTGCTGGGCGTCAATCCGTTCAACCAGCCAGGCGTAGAGGCTTACAAGAAGAACATGTTCGCTCTTCTCAACAAGCCCGGCTACGAGGCTGAGTCGAAAGCTATCCAGGAGAGGCTGAGAGATTGAGAAAGTTGAGAGTTGAAAGTTGAGAGTTGAGAGTTGAAAGTTGAGATTGGAAAATTGTGATATGAACAAAGGGGAATTACAAGGTAATCATAATTATCAACTCTCGACTTTCAACTCTCAACTTTCAACTCTCAACTTTCAACTTTCATTTGACAATTATCAATCAAAGCACGGCTTTGGGCGTTTTGCGCCCAAGGCCGTGCTTTTCGATATGGACGGCGTCATCTACGACTCCATGGGCGGCCACTCCGTCAGCTGGCACGATGCCATGGCTGCCGAGGGCATCAGTATGGAATATGCCGACGCCTACCGCTTCGAAGGCATGCGCGGCGTAGAGACCATCCGCCTGCTGGCGCGCCAGCAGTGGCACCGCGACATCAGCGACAGCGAGGCTGCCGCAATGTACGCACGCAAGGCGCAGGCCTTTGCCGCCTACTGCATGCAGCACCCCGTCAGCCTCATGCCCGGCATCAGGAAACTGATGCAGCAGCTGAAAGACGACGGCATGAAGATTTGCGTGGTTACGGGCAGCGCCCAGAAAGCCCTGCTCGACCGTCTGCACAGCGACCTGCAGGGACTTGTGAGCGAGGAGCTGACGGTGACAGCCCTCGACGTAGCCCACGGCAAGCCAGCCCCCGAGCCTTATCTGAAAGGCATGCAGAAGTGCGGCCTCGAGGCGTGGGAATGTATTGTTGTTGAGAATGCCCCATTGGGCGTTCGCGCAGCCGTTGCCGCCCGTTGCTTCACCATTGCCGCCAACACAGGGCCGCTGGCCGACGACGCCCTGGCGGCTGAGGGCGCAGACATCATCTTCCCCAGCATTGCCGCACTCAGCAGGCAATGGCCCGAATTCAAGAAAGCACTCTGAATGGCTGAAAATGCTGAAAGCTTTCTGAGCAGAAAACCTTAGTCTTCCATATCGTCATCGTCCCCGACAGTACTGGTGCTGCCGGTGTCTAACGACGTGTCGCGCTGTGTGCTTACATTGCCCATGCGCGACAGCCTGACGACGAGCGGGATATACTCGTCGGTCTGCGGATGTGCCACGCTGGCGGCAAACACCAGATAGTCGCCATCGACCTTGTCGAACACGAAGCCTTCCAGAATGCCCGTCTTCATGTAGTCGTCGTCGAGCTGGGCTTCAAAGTCTTTCTTCTTAAACGTCCTTGTGAAGAACACCGAGCCGTCCGCTCTCACCACCTGCAGGCGCACGGTGTTGTCGACGAACTTCTGTCCCGTCTCGTCCTTCACCATTGGCAGCGAGTCGGCAGCAGCGCGGTTTATCAGCACCCTGTAGCTGTTGCCTCCCACCCAGCGCACGCTCTTCTCTTCGTTGAAGGGCTGCATGCTGATGGGTGCAGCAGGCTTCACCCTGACCACTCTCTCGGCAATGATGTCGTCACTCTTCTTCTTACCGCCACAGGCAGCTGTTGCCAAGCAGACGGCTGCGACAGTCAACAGCAGGAAAACATTGTTTTTCATTTCCAAAGATTATTGTTTCTGCAAAAATACGAAAAAAAACGTGGCTGACAAACAAAACAATTCCTTTTTTCGCCGACAACAGAAAAAACCGCGGGAAACGCCGGCGGCACATTTGTCGCAAGGAGTTTCCCACGGTAGCAGGATTGTTGTGCAGCTATTTGCTTATTTGAAATAGCTGTCGAGGTCTTCGTCTACCGTCAGTTCCGGTGCCAGCTGCTCGCCGTCGCCGAGCAGGTCGTTGACACTCGATGCTGCCAGCAGCGACTGCTGGAAGCTGATCATCACGATTTCCATTTCTGGAATGATATATGTCTTTTTCATAATTACTCTATATTTTGGCCCACCCAAGCCCTCCCAAAGGGAGGGATGTCTTGTCAGACAATGGGCTGTTATTGTTTTGAAATTATTTGTATTATTTCTGACTTCCCACAGTCCCCTCCAGTGGGGAGGGGTTAGGGGTAGGCCACTATTTAACTACTATCTTCTTGCCGCCGACGATGTACAGTCCCCTCTTAGGCTGCTGGATGCGCTGGCCTTGCATGTTGAAGACTGTTCGGTCTGTGTCAATACTATTGACACCAACAGAACTGATGGCCGTTGCGTCGCCGAAGAGCGAGAGGAACGGAGCAGGCGATGCTGCCGGCAGGGCCAGATAAGCCTTGTTGGCGCCATTGGTGAATGCAGCACCATCGGCCGCCATCCAGTAGAAGCCCAGGCCGTTTGCGCCGTTCTGCAGGGCATAGTACTTAGTGCCGCCAGTAGTCAGGGCAGCCTCGTCAGTACCCTTCAGCAGGTTGCCAGCAGGAGCGGCAGTAGCGTCGCCAATCTTCTCAGTAAGAGTGTAAACCATGTCGGACGTAGCCTTCAGCAGCACAGCAGTGCCTGCAGGGACAACGTCGCCAGCATTGTACCGCCAGTTCAGCGTCAGCACTCCGCCATTCTCCTCGTCAACAGTAGCAGCCTGCAGACCGTCGGGCAGAGTAACGGCCATCGTGCTGTTATAGTATGTGCCGTAGAGCAGCTCACCATTGTATATATTCTGGTATTCAGGACCTGGATAGACGACTGTAATGGTGCGATAATAAGAGCCGTCACCGATGACAATGTCAATCGTAGCATCAGAGCCATTATAGGTAGCTGTAGTAGAGAAATTGCCTGCCGAGCCAGAAGAAGGAGCATCGTATTCTGATGAGCCGGCGATTGTTGTGGTTGTCATGGCATTGTATGTAACGATAGTTACTTTCATTCCCTTTGCAGCAGGAATAGTCAGCTTAGTGCCACCGTTCAGCTGCGCCCAGTCGTTCCAGCTGCCATTGGCCAGCTTGCCGCCATTGTTTGTGTCAAAATACATCGGAACATCAATATTGTATCCAAGAACATCAGCCTGTGCAACCCAAACGCCGGTCTTACCCTCATAGCTAACCGTCGGCGCACCGTTTTTCCGTTGGAAATCCCAGACGACTGTAGTAGCCTGGCTACGGTCATTCAAAGAAACAGTGTTTGCCTCAAAACGCGGCGTAACGACAGCATCCTCGTCGAAACCATAGGCTGTACCAGCCCACAGTGCACCACCTGCATCTTGCCAACATTCAAAGGTGTAGCCCTCCTTATACAGCATAAAGTTGCCTGGCATCGTAAATTCAGGGGCAGCCTTTATGTCCTGAGTGATTGAAGGTGGTACATCGCCTTCTGCTCCTGTGTCGCCCTTTGAGAAAGACAGTGTAACATTATTTGGCACATAGGTGGTCTTCTCAACGGCAAAGTACGGAGTGTAGCTGCCACCGGAAATGGTCAGTGTTGTTGCTGCGTCGATAACAACTACCGTAGAAGCGATGTTGTCTGTCTTGTTATTATGATAGCAAACACCAGTGCATGTACTGAATGTCGCTATTTCTGTACCACCATTCTTGATTTTTACATCACCACCCCAATTACACGTTCCCATATAGATACGGTAAGTACCTGCTTCCACAGGAACCGTTGCGCTGAAGTTTCCCCATCCGTGTTCATCTGAGTGGTACTTTCCACTTAAAACAGCAATAGCCTCGGCAGCGTCTTTGTCAACGCGTGCCATTGTTGCATCAATACCAATCTCTACAGAAGTCTTATTGGTAATCTCATCGCTCGTCAGCAGATTGGCATTCAAGGTAAGATGTGTACCGCTTGTAAGCTCAACCTTAATGTCTGTCCAGTCAGCATTTGCAGCTGTCGGCACCATTAGAAGGGCAAGAAGTACCCCCCCCACGATTTTTGTAAAATTTCTTTTCATGTTAGTTTTAGTTAATAATTTATGTATTGAAAAAATATAAAATCTTACAAACGGTGCAAAGGTAACGAATTCCGCTTAACAAAAAGAGTATTTTGCAAAAAAAAAAATTATCTCTGCAAGATACAAATTTATCTCAATGACTTACGAAATTATCTTACGGAGATAATTTTTTATCTCTGCATGTTACAAAAATGTCTTACGCATCGGCAAACACACGGCCGTCGCTGAGCGTCACGGTGAGCTTGGTGTATTCCGAGTGGAAGTCGTTGCGCAGGCGGTCGAGATAGCGGCGGCACTCCCAGTGGCACATGGGCAGGTCGTGCAGCAGATAGTTGCCGCAGGTGTCGGGAGTGGTTGCCGGCACCTCCTGTTGTGTAAGCATCCACTCCAGGCACTCGATGGTCAACTGGCGCATGTCCTCAACGCTGTAGTCGCCGAGCATGATGATGTACATGCCCGTAAGGCATCCCATGGGGCCTACGTAGACGACGTCGTCCTTCACCCTCGAGTTGCGGAACCATGTTGCCATGAGGTGTTCGATGCTGTGGATGGCCGACGGGGCTACGGCCGGCTCCTTGTTAGGCTCGGTGATGCGGAGGTCGAAGGTGCGGAAGCCCTTGTCGTCGCGCGAAATGTAGATGCCCGGCTTCAGTCGGGTATGGTCGATGGTAAAGCTCTGAATTACTTCCATGGCTGTTCTGTTATATATATAATAATGTGTAGGCTGCTGTGGCAAGCCGCCTGCAAAAGTACATAAAAAATGCCGCCCGGCAAATTCGGACGGCACTTTTTTATTTAATCTTATAATTTTAGCAAGCTTTCGTTTGCCCTTGCTGCTTATTTGAGCTCTGCAAGATACTTGATGGTGCGAACCATCTGGCTGGTGTAAGAGTTCTCATTGTCGTACCAGGCAACAACCTGAACGAGAGAGTTGCCGTCGCCAATCTTGCTGACCATTGTCTGGTTGGCGTCGAAGAGCGAACCGAACTTCATGCCGATGATGTCGCTTGAAACGAGCTTCTCCTCAGTGTAGCCGAACGACTCGTTGGCAGCAGCCTTCATGGCGGCGTTGATGCCCTCTACGGTAACCTCACCCTTTACAACAGCGTGCAGGATGGTGGTAGAACCTGTAGGAGTCGGAACGCGCTGGGCAGCACCGATGAGCTTGCCGTTCAGCTCGGGGATAACCAGACCGATGGCCTTGGCAGCACCAGTAGAGTTAGGAACGATGTTCTGGGCACCGGCACGAGCGCGCTGTACGTCGCCCTTGCGCTGAGGACCGTCGAGAATCATCTGGTCGCCAGTGTAGGCGTGAACAGTTGTCATGATACCGCTCTGGATGGCAGCGAAGTCGTTAAGAGCCTTCGTCATAGGAGCCAGACAGTTGGTGGTGCAAGAAGCAGCAGAGATAACGGTGTCGGCAGGAGTCAGAGTCTTGTGGTTAACGTTGTAAACGATGGTGGGCAGGTCGTTGCCGGCAGGAGCAGAGATGACAACCTTCTTGGCACCAGCCTGGATGTGAGCGCTGGCCTTCTCCTTAGAAGTGTAGAAGCCTGTGCACTCCAGCACTACGTCTACGTCCAGCTTGCCCCAAGGCAGCTCAGCAGCGTTAGGAATAGCATAGATGGTAATTTTCTTACCGTCAACTACGATGTAGTCCTCACCAGCCTCTACAGTGTGCTTGTTCTCGCCGAACTTGCCAGCGAAACCACCCTGAGCGGTGTCATACTTCAGCAGGTGAGCCAGCATCTTCGGGCTGGTCAAGTCGTTGATTGCTACTACTTCATAACCTTCAGCCTCGAACATCTGACGGAAAGCGAGGCGACCAATACGGCCAAAGCCGTTAATAGCTACTTTTGTCATACTTTTTTATAAAAAATGGTGTTAAAAATCTCTTTTACATCAAGAAAATCATGTATTTATTACACTTTTTCCTTATTTCGGGTGCAAAGTTAGTAATTTTTCTCTATATTTGCACGTAATTTCAGTATTAATTTAAGTGAAAAGTGGCCGACGGCAGGCGAAAAATGAGATAAATCAAGACTGCAGGCCTGAGATTGCAAAACGAAGATGACAAAATCAATTTAAATATTAATCTTTTAAAAAACAAAAGCATTATGGGATTTATCAGTGAATTCAAGGAGTTTGCCATGAAGGGCAACGTTATGGACATGGCAGTAGGCGTCATCATCGGCGGTGCCTTCGGCAAGATTGTGTCAAGCCTCGTCGATGACATTCTGATGCCTCTGGTTGGCGTGCTGACCGGCGGTGTGAACTTCACCACGCTGGCTGCCACCGTGGGCGACGCTGAGGTGAAGTACGGACAGTTCATCCAGAACATCGTCGACTTCCTCATCGTGGCCTTCTGCATCTTCCTCATGCTGAAGGGCATCAACAAGCTGAACCGCAAGAAGGCTGAGCCAGAGGCTCCTGCAGCTCCTGCCGGACCTACGCAGGAAGAGCTGCTGGCCGAAATCCGCGACCTGCTGAAGCAGAAGTAAGCTATTACCTCCAACGACTGCTACGCCTTTATTTATATATAAGGTGTAGCAGCCGCTTTTGTTTTCCCTACTATGGACAAGAAACTCGACTTCAAGCCGAAGATCATATCGGCCATAAAGAATTACAACAAAAAGACTTTCACTGCCGACCTGATGGCCGGCATCATCGTCGGCATCGTGGCCCTTCCGCTGGCCATAGCATTCGGCATTGCCAGTGGCGTAAGCCCTGAGAAGGGCATCATCACGGCCATCGTGGCCGGACTGGCAATATCACTCTTCGGCGGCAGTAAGGTGCAGATTGGCGGCCCAACGGGAGCGTTCATCGTCATCGTGGCAGGCATCATCCAGCAATACGGCATACAGGGCCTTACCATCGCAACGCTGATGGCAGGCGTCTTCCTCATACTGCTCGGCGTGCTGCGACTCGGCACCATAATAAAATACATTCCCTACCCCATCGTAGTGGGATTCACCAGCGGCATTGCCGTAACCATCTTCACCACTCAGATAAAGGACCTGCTGGGCCTCACCATGAACAGCGTGCCGGGCGACTTCATAGAGAAGTGGATTGCATACATCAGCAACATTGGCACCATCGACTGGTGGAGCGCTGCGGTGGGCATCTGCAGCGTGGCCATCATTGCCGCATGGCCGCTGCTGGTGCGACTGTTCAAGCTGTCGCCGCTGAAGTCGCTGCCTGGCTCGCTGGTGGCCATCATCGTGATGACCGCAGGCGCACTGCTGCTGAAGCAGTATGCCGGCGTCAGCAGCATTGAAACCATCGGCGACCGCTTCAGCATCAATTCCAGCCTGCCGGGAGCCGTTGTCCCCGAAATGTCATGGACTGTCATCAAAAGCCTCGTGGGGCCTGCTGTAACCATAGCCGTTCTGGGAGCCATCGAAAGCCTGCTGTCGGCAACGGTGGCCGACGGCGTCATCGGCGACCACCACAATTCAAACACGGAACTCATCGGCCAGGGAATTGCCAACTTGGCATCGCCGCTGTTTGGAGGCATTCCGGCAACAGGAGCCATTGCACGCACCATGACCAACATCAACAACGGCGGACGCACGCCTGTCGCAGGCATCATTCACGCCGCCGTGCTGCTGCTGATATTCCTATTCCTCATGCCTCTGGCACAGTACATCCCCATGGCCTGCCTGGCTGGCGTGCTGGTGGTGGTGGCCTACGGCATGAGCGGATGGCGCTCGTTCCTTGCAATGGCGCGGCGCAATCCGAAGAGCGACGTCACCGTGCTGCTGCTGACTTTCTTCCTGACCATCATCTTCGACCTCACCGTAGCCATTGAGTTCGGACTCGTATGCGCATGCCTGCTGTTCATGCGCCGCATGGCAGAGACCACTGATGTACACGCCGTCATCAACGAGATAGACCTCAACGCCGACGCCGACATGGAGCGCGGCAATCTGGAGCATCTCACCATTCCCGACGGCGTAGAGGTCTACGAAATCAACGGCCCTTACTTCTTCGGCGCCGGCAACCGCTTCGAGGACATCATGGCACGCTACGGCAGCCACCCCAAGGTGCGCATCATACGCATGCGTAAAGTACCTTTCATTGACTCCACGGGCATGCACAACCTCGAAAACATGTGCATGATGAGCCGCAAGGAGGGCATCACCGTTGTGCTTTCGGGCGTCAACGCGAAAGTAGAGGCTGTCTTGAAGCGCAACGGCTTCGACAGCCTGCTGGGCGAGAAGAACATCTGCAACCACATCGACCTGGCACTGGCAAGGGCTAATGAGATTATTGGAAATTGAGAAATTGAGAAAATTATTCATTATGCATTAAGCATTACCCAGGGGTACTTGCACAACCCCCTTTAACAAAACAAGATTTATGGAACAAAACAACAATTCTTCAAAAGTCAGTGTGCTGTTTATGCTTTACGGCACACTGTTTTGCGTCTGCCTGATAACGGCCAACGTACTCGAGACAAAGCAGATTTCCTTCGGCCCGGTAAATCTTACTGCCGGCATCATCGTGTTCCCCATATCCTACATCCTCAACGACGTCGTGTGCGAAGTGTGGGGCTATCAACGCACACGCATGCTGATATGGATGGGCTTTGCCATGAACTTCCTGTTCGTCGTCTTCGGAGCCATTGCCGACTGGATACCCGGTGCGCCCTACTGGCACGGCGACGAGGGCTTCCACGTCATTTTCGGCCTTGCGCCACGCATTGCCGCTGCCTCGTTCATAGCCTTCCTGGCTGGCTCGTTTGTCAACGCCTACGTGATGTCGCGCATGAAGATGATGTCGAAGGGAGAGAAGTTTTCAGCACGCGCCATTCTCAGCACCGTCTTCGGCGAAAGCGTCGACTCCGTCATCTTCTTCCCACTGGCACTCGGCGGCGTTATTCCATGGGAGGAAATGCCTTCGCTGATGATTTCACAGGTGACGCTGAAGACTCTCTACGAAATCGCCGTACTGCCCATAACCATCCGCGTGGTAGGTTTCACCAAGCAGCACGACCATGAGGACGTCTACGACCATGAGATTTCGTACAACATCTTCAAAATCCTTGAAACAAGGAAGAAATAGAAAATAAAGATTAAAAATTAAATTATGCATTATGCATTAAGCATTATAAATTATGAGAGAACAAGAAAACCTGAAGCTTCTGGGCAAGAAAACAGAATACAAGACAGACTATGCACCAGAAGTGCTGGAGACTTTCGAGAACAAACATAAGGACAACGACTACTGGGTGCAGTTCAACTGCCCTGAGTTCACATCGCTCTGCCCCATCACCGGACAGCCCGACTTTGCAGAAATAAAAATAATGTATATTCCCGGCGAACGCATGGTTGAGTCGAAGAGCCTGAAACTCTACCTCTTCTCTTTCCGCAACCACGGCGACTTCCACGAGGACTGCGTGAACACTATCATGAAAGACCTCGTGCGCCTTATGCAGCCGAAATACATTGAGGTCGTCGGACTGTTCACTCCTCGCGGTGGCATAAGCATATACCCCTTTGCCAACTACGGACAGCCCGGCACAAAGTATGCCGACATGGCACAGCAGCGCCTCATGGGACACGGACTTTAGGACAGCGGAATTGTAAGCAAGAAGCCCACCTGACAGCCAGCAGGATGCTTGTCGGCAAGTTCAAGCTTTCCACCCTGTATCACCATCATCCGCTTGCTCAGGGCCAGACCAATGCCATTGCCACTGGGCTTGGTAGTGAACGAAGGGAAGAACAGCGACTGCCGGTCCTCGTCCGCAATGGGCTGGCCGTCGTTGCCTACGTATATCACCATGCTGCGCGAAGAATGTCTCGCAGAGTCCAGGCTGACAAACAGGCGCTTGGCGCCAGCCTCCACAGCATTGTTCACAATGTTTATAAACACATGCTTCAACATGCTTGCGTCGGCACGGACTGTAACGTCAGGCAACGCCTGCGTTTCGATGACAAGGCCGGGGTATAGCATAAAGACGCTCTCTATTATCGGGCGAAGCGGTATGTCTTCCAGCTGCGGCTTTTCGATATTCGATATCTTGCGATAGCTTACAATCAAGTCGCACATGCGCTGGCTGCTGCTACTGATGGCTGCGATGCCTGCTTCGAGGGGCGTCCCCTTAACGTCATCGCGCCCCAACAAAGAACGGCTGATGCTGACGATGGGCGTCGTGACATTGATAATCTCATGCGACATCACACGGGCTATCATCTTCCACGCACCAGCCTCATACATGATGGCCTGCTGGCATGCAATGTCGCTTAAGCGGTTTAAAGCCTAAGAAGGCAGAAATCGACAACAGGCTGCGCGCCACCAGCGGCATCGCGGCCTTTAGATACTCGCGCTTCATACTCAGCAATCTGGACACCTACCTCGAATGGCGCATCTTCAACGACCAGACGGGCGAGCAGAACTTCTTTACATGCCTGTATGTCGACAGCAACTATATGCGGACGATGGGCATCAACATCGTACAGGGCCGCAGCTTCAACGAGCGCGACAGCAACTGCTTCATCGTCAATGAGGCTACCCAGCGGCGATGGCCCTACATCAAGCCCGGCTATGAGATTGGCGGCTTCACCGTTGTAGGTGTCTGCAAGGATATTGGCTTCACGTCTGTACACAAGACCGTCATCAGGAACCGCTGGCATTTGCCATACTCAGCGACGAATTTGAAGAATGGCACGACAGGCTGGGCATTCTCAATGTGCGCATGGAGAAAGATGCTGACCGGCAACAGCTCTGCAGGCAGATTAAGAAAGTCCTTGACGGCATGGCTGGCGAACGGCAAAGGATAGTCCTGCAAAATCAATTTATGTTTCATGACAGAGTGTAAGAAATGATAAAACTTGAAAACATCGGAAAGATATTCCATACGGGCGATGTCCAGACGGTTGCACTCAGCAACGTGTCACTGGAAGTTGGGAAAGGCGAGTTCGTAGCAGTGATGGGGCCGTCGGGCTGCGGCAAGACCACACTGCTCAACATTCTCGGCATGCTCGACAGTCCCACCAGCGGCAGCTACCTCTTCGACGGCGCCGACGTCGGACGTCTGGGCGAGAGCCAGCGCACTAAGTTGCGCAAGGGGCAGATAGGCTTTGTGTTCCAGAGCTTCAACCTCATCGACGAGCTTAACGTCTACGAGAATGTGGAACTGCCGCTCCATTACCTCGGAGTGCCAAAGAAAGAACGGCAACAACACGTGACAGACATCTTACAGCGCATGAACATCAGCCATCGCGCACAGCACTTCCCCCAGCAGCTGTCCGGCGGTCAGCAGCAGCGCGTGGCAATAGCGCGGGCCGTAGTGACTAAACCGAAACTGATACTTGCCGACGAGCCTACAGGCAATCTGGACTCCACGAACGGAATGGAGGTCATGCAGCTGCTTTCACGGCTGAACAAAATGGGAACCACCGTCATCATTGTTACGCACTCTCACCGCGATGCCGCCTATGCGCAGCGCGTGGTCAATCTCCTCGACGGCCAACTGCTGAACATGCCGAGCCTATATTATTCTAAATTGCATGAATAATACAAGCCAAAGCCACTCAGTTGTTGATTTCAGACAAAAGCGTTAAAAATGCCTTATTTCCAGCGGAAACATGAAAAAAAAGTGGCGTTTCCGCTGATTATAAGGTATTTTTTGCTATATTTGCAGCGGATTATTTAATTATTAACAACAAAGTTAACTACAATGAAAAAATCTTTACTTTTCAAGACACTGCTCGTTCTGGCAGCCTTAGCAATCGGCACAAAGGTGCAGGCACAAAATGCGTATTACGTACTCAGCGACGACGGCAAGACCCTTACATTCTACTATGACCTTCAAGGGGAAAGCCGGGGGGGGTATTTTTAAATGGCGGTACCGAACTCCCTAAAAGTATTATTTCTGCCGTCTTTGATGCATCATTTGCGAACTATCGTCCAAAAGGTAGCATATCGTTTAGCGGTTGTTCTTCTCTCACCACTATCACAGGTATAGAAAATCTCAAGACCGACAACGTGACGGGAATGAGCTTTATGTTCTATAACTGCTCCAGCCTGACAAGCCTTGACTTAAGCAGCTTCAACACAAGCAACGTGACGGACATGAGCTATATGTTCAATGGCTGCTCCAGCCTGACAAGCCTTGACTTAAGCAGCTTCAACACAAGCAACGTGACGAACATGAGCTTGATGTTCTATAACTGCTCCAGCCTGACAAGCATTGACATGAGCAGCTTCAATACAAGCAACGTGACGAACATGAGCTTGATGTTCTATAAGTGCTCTGAGCTGACAAGCCTTGACTTAAGCAGCTTCAACACAAACAACGTGACGGACATGAGCTATATGTTCAATGGCTGCTCCAGTCTGACGAGCCTTGACTTAAGCAGCTTCAACACAAGCAACGTGACGGGAATGAGCTTTATGTTCTGTGGCTGCTCCAGCCTGACAAGCCTTGACTTAAGCAGCTTCAATACAAGCAACGTGACGGACATGAGATCTATGTTCTGGGGCTGCTCCAGCCTGACAAGCCTTGACTTAAGCAGCTTCAACACAAACAACGTGACGGACATGAAATCTATGTTCGATGGCTGCTCCAGCCTGAAAACGATATATGCAGGTGATGGTTGGAGTACTGAGAAGGTGACGTCGAGCGGCTATATGTTCTGGGGCTGCAACAATCTTGTTGGCGGACAGGGAACTACATATTGGCATCTCGACTACTACCTCGCCTACGCCCGCATCGATGGCGGCCCTGACGCTCCTGGCTTCTTCACGTACAAAGCAGCCAGCGGCATCGCCAGCATCACAACAGACGGCATCAAGGCTGCTCCCGTCTTCAACCTGCGCGGCCAGCGGATTGCTGCTCCGCAGAAGGGCATCAACATCGTTGGCGGACGGAAGATTGTAGTGAAGTAAAAAGAAGTGACGAAATAAAAATTACAAGTTGTTTGAAACAAATGGCTCGCGGAAAACTATCTCCGTGAGCCTTCTTTGTTGTAGTAGCCCTGCTCGCGGTCGGGGAATGCGAGTATGAGGGTGTCCTCACGAAGTTCCTTTATGGCGGCTGTGTCGCTGACGGGCTGCTCACCCTCGTGGGCGAAGCCGCTGATGGTGTCGGCCTTCAGCACTAAGCGGCCGTTGTAGATGTGCCACTCGGTGTAACGGCGTGGCATGGGAAACTCTACGGGCGACATGTCGTCGGTGGTCGTCTGCGCCATCATGCCTCCGTGCACCTGCGCCGTGTAGTCGCTCTTCAGGCGCAGGGTATACTCACGCGGCGTGAGCCACAGCTGCCTCAGCGAGTCTGGCAAGTTCTGCATTTCGGCCATCATGCGGCGCTGCATGCGCCGTGGCATGTTTTCCACATTACGCAGCTCCGGCGTCACCATGTAGCACCATGAGCCTCGCAGCACTTCCAGATTGATGACGCACAGTGCCTCGCAGGAGTCTTCCGGATTGAGCGTGATGGCCAGCTCGTCGCCGATGTGCGGCTTGCCGAAGATGCGTTTCTGCTGCCATGCATCAATGATGTCCAGGGTGTCGAGCCTGTCAGACATGTACGGCAGGAACACCAGCACCGAGTCGGTGCATCCGTCGCAGGCCAGTCCATAGAGCGTTGAGTCGCCGGCGATTTCCCTGCGGCTGTCGGCAATGGTCGTTTCCACTTCAGTAGGATGCTCCTGCTTGCTGCCGCAGGCGCCAAGCACCATGGCGACGGTCATCAGCACAAGTGCTGCCATCGGCAGGAAGCGCATGCTGCTGCCGGTCATTATTGAAAAAAATCGTGATAGTCTCATAATAAAAAACGGTAGTAGATGTCGTTCGGTGTGCAAAATTAGGTTTTTCGGCTGAAATAAAGAAAGAAAAATCCTTCTTTTCTTTTTTTTGTCCCACTATTTTCGTACTTTTGTCGCTTTCATAATGCATTTCAACTTTCGGAACTTAAAGAAGTTAAGGAAGTTAAAGGAGTTAAGGAAATTAAAGGAGTTAAAGGACGAATGTCTAACATTAGAAGTAGAATCAGGGAATTCCTCGGCATGCTACTCGTAGTTGCAGGCGTCACCGTGCTTGCCCTCACACGCACCCCAGTTCTGGAACCGGCCAACGGCGTTCTCGTCGGCGGACTTCTGCTCATCGTGGCCGGTGTGGTTGTCGAGATAAAGATGATAAAGAGTCTATGAGCGAAAATATAGAAATCAGAGGTGCCAGAGTAAACAATCTGAAGAACATCAGCGTCACCATTCCGCGCGACAAGCTGATAGTAGTCACCGGTGTCAGCGGCAGCGGCAAGTCGTCGTTAGCCTTCGACACGCTCTATGCCGAAGGACAGCGCCGCTACGTGGAGAGTCTGTCGAGCTATGCACGCCAGTTCCTCGGGCGCATCAGCAAGCCTGAGTGTGACTTCATTCAAGGCATTCCCCCGGCTATTGCCATCGAGCAGAAAGTCATTTCGCGCAATCCGCGGTCTACCGTCGGCACGACGACGGAAATCTACGAATATCTGCGCCTGCTGTATGCGCGCATCGGCCACACCTATTCTCCCGTCAGCGGTCAGGAGGTAAAGAAGCACACTGCTGAAGACATCATCCGCTGCGTGCATACGTTTCAGAGCGGCACGCGCTTCATGGTGGCCGCTCCTATAAAGCTCCGCGAGGGCCGCACGATGGAGAAACAGCTGACCATGTACAACCAGAACGGCTACAACAGGATATTCGTCGGCGGTGATGTTGTGCGCATCGAGGATTTCCTGGCGTCGCCCAACACCCAACACCCAACAGCCAACACCCAACAGCCCATCTACCTCATCATCGACCGCCTGTCGGTCGACGATGGCAGCGACAGCATCTCGCGCCTCATCGACTCCACAGAGACAGCCTTCTACGAGGGTAACGGCGAGTGCAGGCTGATATTCCCTCCGTCGAACATCTGCTACGACTTCTCCACGCGCTTTGAGGCCGACGGCATCAGCTTCGAAGAACCCTCCGACCAGATGTTCTCATTCAACTCCCCTGCCGGCGCATGCCCTGAATGCCAGGGCTTTGGCAACATCATCGGCATCGACGAGCATCTTGTAATTCCCAACACTTCGCTGTCGGTCTACGACGGCTGTGTGGTCTGCTGGCACGGCGAGAAGATGAGCTGGTGGAAGGACGAGTTCTGCCGCCGTGCCGCCAAGGACGACTTCCCTATTTTCGAACCCTACTATAATCTCACACAGACGCAGAAGGACTGGCTGTGGCACGGTCTGCCGTCGGACACCGGCTTCGACTTCATAGACAAGATCAGCATCGACTCCTTCTTCCAGATGGTCAAGGACAACCAGTACAAGATACAATACCGCGTGATGCTGAGCCGCTACCGTGGCAAGACCACATGCCCGAAATGTCACGGCACACGCCTCCGCGAAAACGCCAACTACGTGAAAATCAACGGCCGCAGCATTACCGACCTCGTGCAGATGCCCATCAGCAATTTGCATCAGTGGTTTGCCACCATCGAGCTAAGCGACAGCGAAAAGGCCGTTGCCAGGCGACTGATGGCAGAAATCACGTCGCGCCTCAGCTTCCTGAACGACGTAGGACTGGGCTACCTGACGCTGAACCGCATGTCGAACACCCTGTCGGGCGGCGAGAGCCAGCGCATCAACCTCACCACGTCGCTGGGGTCGTCGCTCGTCGGCAGCCTCTACATCCTCGACGAGCCAAGCATCGGACTCCATCCGCGCGACACCGAGCGGCTGATAAAAGTTCTCAAGGAACTGCGCGACGTGGGCAACACCGTTCTCGTGGTGGAACACGACGAGAACATCATGCGCGCCGCCGACTATCTTATTGACGTAGGCCCCGACGCCGGACTGCTGGGCGGCGAAATAGTCTTCGAGGGCGTCCTGCCCAACACCCAACAGCTCACCCAGCTCAGCAGCCAGCACCCACGCAGCTACACCCTGCGCTACCTCTCCGGACAGGAGCAGATAGCCATTCCCGCAAGCCGCCGCCCCTGGAACCAGAGCATCGAGGTGAAGGGCGCACGCATGAACAACCTGAAAGGCATCGACGTGGCCTTCCCACTGAATGTCATGACCGTAGTCACAGGCGTCAGCGGCAGCGGCAAGTCGTCGCTGGTGAAGGGCATCCTCTACCCTGCCCTTAAGCGAATGATGGGCGACCCCTGCGACGCCCCTGGCGAATACAGCGGACTGGCCGGCGACGTCAGCGCCATCAAGCGCATAGAGTTCGTCGACCAGAACCCAATCGGCAAGTCGACACGCTCCAACCCAGCCACCTACGTCAAGGCCTACGATGCCATCAGAGACTTGTTCGCCGAGCAGGCGCTGGCCAAGCAGATGGGCTTCACGTCACAGTATTTCTCATTCAACACCGACGGAGGCCGCTGCGACGAGTGCCACGGAGCCGGCGTAATAACCGTCGAGATGCAGTTCATGGCCGACCTGGTGCTTACCTGCGAGGCCTGCCACGGCCAGCGCTTCAAGCAGGACGTGCTTGACGTGCGCTTCGAGGGCAAGAACATCGACGACGTGCTGAACATGACCATCGACGAGGCCATCCAGTTCTTCACCAGCACCACAAGTCCATCACCCAACACCCTGTGCAACACCATCGTCAGCCGCCTTAGGACACTGCAGCAAGTGGGACTGGGATACATCAAGCTGGGACAGAACTCCAGCACCCTCTCCGGCGGCGAGAACCAGCGCGTAAAGCTGGCCTACTTCATCGGACAGGAGCGGCAGGAGCCTACCATGTTCATCTTCGACGAGCCGTCGACAGGCCTTCACATGCACGACATCAAGCGGCTGCTGGAAGCCTTCAATGCACTGATAGAGCGCGGCCACACCGTCATCGTCATCGAGCATAACACCGACATCATCAAGTGTGCCGACCACGTCATCGACCTTGGCCCCGACGGCGGCAACAAGGGCGGCCATCTCGTAGCCACAGGCACGCCAGAGGACATAGCCCGCTGTCAGGAAAGCCACACCGGCCGCTTCCTGGCCGCCACCTGACACAGCCATTCCGCAAGCAAAAAAATTATCTCTGCGAGTTACAAGATTATCTCTGCATGTTACGAAATTATCTTACGGAGATAATTTTTTATCTTACGGAGATAATTTTTTATCTCTGCATGTTATTTTCTTATTGTGGAAATTATTATCTTTGCAGTAACTTGTAATAATCTGCGCTCATCCGTAGTTAGATTTTCTACGAGCAAAGCAACAGGCAACTTATGACACCAGAAGAAAAAGCAAGGGTAAAAATAGACCAGATGTTTGAAGAGGCTGGCTGGAAAGTTGTGGATAGAGACTTCTATTCGCCTGCTATTACTGCTGCCGCTATTCGTGAAGGGCTTCTTGAAGGTAACCGTGAGGCAGACTACTTTTTATTTATCAATGGAAAGGCTGTTGGTGTGTTAGAGGCAAAGCGTGAAGAAATAAATGTCGCATCTGATGTAGTATGTGAGCAGGCTATCAGATACACCCGTTATGTTCCCCAGTGTTATCAGGCTTTTGCACGTCCTCTCCCGTTTGTCTATCAGTCAAACGGAGTAACAACATATTTTCGAGACTGCCGCATTGAGGATTCTGATTTGGAAGAACTCAACAGAATTCATACGCCGAAGGAAATTTCAAAGATGCTGGGAATTGAAGACCCCTATGCTGGACTACCAACATTGAAGAAGAAAGGCTTACGAGATTGTCAGTATGAAGCCATTACGGAATTAGAAAACAGTTTCCGCACGGGTCAAAATAGGGCTTTAATTGTATTAGCTACTGGTGCTGGTAAGACATATACTGCATGTCTGGCAGCATATCGTTTCCTGGCTTATACTCCGATGAAGCGCATCCTTTTCTTGGTAGACCGTAACAATTTAGGCAAGCAGGCGGAGGGTGAGTTTGGTATGTTCCGATTGACGGAGAACGGCGACCCTTTCAATACCATCTACACGGTGAACCGTCTAAAGTCACCAAAAGTCCCGTCGGACAGTAATGTCGTAATATCCACGATTCAGCGCCTCTTCTCCTTACTTACAGGTCAGGAAATCACCGATAGCGACGATGACGATGAGGATACGCCGGCTGGCGAGGTGCAACTGACAGGCAACCTTCTGTTGCCACCAAACTTCTTTGACCTTATCATTATAGATGAGTGTCATCGCTCTATTTATGGTAACTGGCGCAGGGTGTTAGATTACTTTAACACCGCTAAAATCATTGGCTTGACCGCAACTCCAGTTCCTGAGACAATGGCTTTCTTCAATAACAATCGTGTCGTGAACTACACATTAGAGCGTTCTATCGTTGATGGCGTAAATGTGGATGGACGTATATATCGCATTAAGACAGAAGTAACGGAGAATGGCGGTGCAATCCGCAAAGGTGACAAGTTGAAACGTGAAACGCGATACACAGGCAAGACAGAAACCGTAAAAAACGAAGAGACAAGGAATTACACCAAAGAGGAACTGAACCGGAGCGTCGTTAATCCAGCACAAATCAAACTGGTACTTGAAACCTATCGGGATGCGGTCTATACGGAGATGTTTACTGATCCTCAGCGTGAGCCGATTATTGACTATCTGCCTAAAACGCTGATTTTTGCCTTGAACGAGAATCATGCCACCAACATTGTGCGCATTGCCAAAGAAGTGTTTGGAAGGTCGGATGATAAGTTTGTGCAGAAAATTACCTATTCATCAGGCGACAGCAATGAACTGATACGGCAATTCCGCAACGATAAGGAATTTCGTGTTGCGGTAACTTGCACGTTGGTCGCTACAGGAACAGACGTTAAGCCGCTTGAAGTGGTAATGTTTATGCGCGATGTTGCATCTGAGCCACTCTATATCCAGATGAAAGGGCGTGGTGTACGTACCATCGGGGATGAACAACTGCGTAATGTTACGCCCAATGCATTTAGCAAGGATTGCTATTTCCTTGTAGATGCTGTGGGGGTCACAGAACATGAACACACCATAACTGCAACTGGTGACGATACCCCAACGCAAACAATCACCTTGAAGCGGCTGCTCGAACTGCTGACACATGGCAATGTCGGTGATGATTATATACGAATGATAGCATCGATGTTGTCGCGCATCTACAACAAAGCTAACGAACAACAGCGCGAAGAGTTTATGCATTTGGCTCATAGTGACATGAGAGAACTATCCTCGAATATTTTTGATGCGTTTGAAAATGGAACGCTACCACCATACGAGAACATCAACGAGCCGAACAATGAACGCAAAGGATTGGTGGCTCCGCTTACCCATCATCCCGAAGCCCGTCAATATCTGCTGATTCTCGCAGCCGGCTTTATTGAGACACTGCAGCCAGGCGAAGATACACTCATCTCCAAAGGTTTCTCGCAAGAAGAAGCAACAGAAGTAACCTCCGCATTTGAGCAATATTGTAATGAACATCAGGATGATATAGAGGCACTACGAATGATTTATAACAATGATGGTGAACTTCTGACATACGCTTCACTGAAGGACTTGGAAACTAAACTGAAGCTGGCAAACAATAAATTCCAGACATCACGCCTGTGGAACTGCTACTCTATTGTTAGCCCGCAATCTGTTAAGAAACATTCCACTAAAGAAGAAAAGGAGGCACTAACGAATATCATTCAGTTAGTGCGCTTTGCTAATCACCAGATAGAGACGCTTGAAAGCCTATATCCCTCGTCCCAACAACGATTTAACCTTTGGTATGGTCAGGTACAGCGCACTGTGACGGAATCACAGATAACAATTATACGACAGATAGTAGATTACATTGCTTCCAATGGCGCTTGCACCATCAAGGACATTATTGATGATGACAAGACACGTGCCGCCCAGCTTATCAAGGCATTTGGTGGAAAAGCCAAAGCAGACGAGGCACTTACATCTTTGTCCAAGTTCATTCTTTACAGGAAAACAGCATAACAAAGTATGGCAACAAATAAAGAAACATCACTCACCAAGAAAGTCTGGACTCTCGCCACGACATTATCCGGCCAGGGCATTGGTTTTACAGACTATATCACTCAGCTTACCTATCTTTTATTTCTGAAGATGGACGATGAGAATGTGGAAATGTTTGAAGAAGAGTCTTCAATTCCTGAGGGCTACCGCTGGAAAGACCTTAGCGGGCTGGACGGACTTTACCTTATCAACCAGTATGAAGAAACCCTGAAGAAGCTTTCAGAAGAAGAAAATCTTATCGGTACCATCTTCGTGAAAGCTCAGAACAAGATAGACAAACCTGTCTATCTCCGTAAAGTCATCACGCTGATTGACGAAGAGCAGTGGCTGGTGATGGACGGTGACGTGAAGGGTGCCATCTATGAAAGCATTCTGGAAAAGAACGGTCAGGACAAGAAAAGCGGTGCAGGACAATATTTCACACCACGCTCCCTGATTTCTGCAATGGTGGATGTTACTCGTCCACAGATAGGTGAAACCGTTTGCGACCCTGCCTGCGGTACGGGTGGTTTCCTATTGGCTGCATATGACCACATGAAGAACCAATCACAAGATAAAGCCAAGCGCGATTTCCTACGGGAAGAAGCCTTGATAGGTTACGATAATACAGCATTGGTTGTAACGCTTGCATCAATGAATCTTTATTTGCATGGTATCGGCACTAACCGCAGCCCAATACTTTGTGAGGATTCGCTGGAAAAGCAACCGCAGAAATTGGTGGACGTTATTTTAGCCAATCCACCATTCGGCACTCGTCCGGCAGGAAGCGTGGATATTGACCGCCCCGACTTCTATGTCGAGACAAAGAACAATCAGCTGAATTTCCTACAGCACATTATGGTGATGCTGAAGAATTCGGGGCGTGCAGCTATTGTGTTACCAGATAATGTACTCTTTGAAGGGGGAGCAGGCGAGACTATCCGCAAGGAACTGTTGAAGAACTTCAACTTGCATACCATCCTCCGCTTGCCCACTGGCATCTTCTATGCGCAAGGTGTCAAGGCTAATGTATTGTTCTTTAAGAAAGGAGAGCAGACAAAGGATGTTTGGTTCTACGATTATCGTACAGGCATCAAGCACACATTAGCCACCAAGCCGATGATGCGTCACCATCTTGACGACTTCGTGGTTTGCTACCATGCAGAGGACATCACACACCGTAAAGAGACTTACAGCGAAGAGAATCCTAATGGCCGTTGGCGCAAATATCCTGTTGCAGAATTGTTAAAACGAGATAAAACGAGCCTTGATATTTCTTGGATCAAGCAGACCAATGATGATGATGACATGACATTGGCAGAGCTGATGACTATCATTCAGCAAAAGAGTGAGAACATAAGCAAGGCAGTAGCTGAACTTCAAAAACTTTTAAATGACATCAAGGAATAAACATGAACGAGGTTAGCATAGAATTAAGAAGTGCTGTCAAAGCGATAAAGGCCGCTATACTGCAAAGTCAGTATAGAGCGGCCAAGACGGTAAACCGTGAGCAACTGTCACTGTATTTTGGTATAGGAAAGTATGTGTCCGAGAATTCCCGCAAGGGATTTTGGGGAACTGGGGCCATAGAGACTATCAGCGAACAGTTACAGAAAGAATTGCCTGGGCTAAGAGGATTTTCGGGTACGAGTATCAAAAAGATGCGTCAGTTCTATGAAGCATGGGCAGAAATAATTCGCCCACTGGCAATGGGCGAATTGCCCGTCAATTCAAATCGACCGCCATTGGCGGACGATTTTGATATCGTGAACTATAACCTGCTGATGCCAGCAAATCGACCGCCACTGGCGGTCAATTTAGAGTTTGAAGAGTTCGTGGGAATCGGTTTTTCTCATCATATTGAGATATTGAACAAAGCACAAACAACTGAAGAACGTCTGTTCTACATCCATCAAGCCTCTATAAACCAGTGGAATAAGTATCGTCTTCGTGACATGCTCAAAGCCGACCTATATCATCATCAAGCAACCTTGCCTAACAACTTTGGCAAGGCCATGCCCGATACTCGTTCTGCCTTAAAAGCACTGGAAATGTTCAAAGATGAGTATCTGCTCGACTTCATCAACGTAGAGGAAATTGGCGAGCGCGACAAGGCCGATATTGACGAGCGCGAGGTGGAGAAAGCAATTGTTCACAACGTGAAGAACTTCATCATGACCTTCGGGCGTGACTTCACATTTGTCGGAAACCAATACCATCTGGAAAAGTTTGGTCATGACGCATATCCCGATCTATTGTTCTATAATAGGGAACTGGCTGCATTGGTGGTTGTGGAGTTGAAGCGCGGCGAGTTTAAACCTGCCTATCTCGGTCAGTTGAGTGCCTATTTGCGTATTCTTGATAGCGAGGTGAAGAAGCCTTTTGAGAATCCAAGTATTGGCATCATATTGTGTAAACAGGCCGACAAGAGTTTCGTAGAATTTCTGATTCAAGGTTATGATAACCCCATGGGTGTCGCCACGTACAAGACGGCCGAAGATGTTCGGAAGGTGCTGCCTACTGAAGAGGAACTCCGCCGTGTGATGGATGAAGAAATATAAATTTCGTCTACAGTGCAGACGATATTCGTAAAAAAATGGACACGAAAAAACTACGTAAAAAGATACTCGACCTTGCCATCCGTGGTAAGCTCGTACCCCAAGACCCGAACGACGAGCCTGCGTCCGTACTGCTTGAGCGCATCCGTGCCGAGAAGGAACGCTTAATCAAAGAGGGAAAAATAAAACGAAGCAAAAAAACTGCTTCTGATACGCCCCATTATGAGGACGTTCCATTCGAAGTGCCGGATGTATGGGTATGGACAACATTAGGGGAAATCATCTCAATCAAGTCTGGAGAAAGTATCAAAGTCAGAGAAAACAGCATTGGACAATATCCAATATACGGTGGAAATGGGATTAATGGTTATTATAAAGATTATAATGTAGAACCAAACACTATAACCATTGGCAGAGTTGGCTTTAATTGTGGAAGTGTACATATTACGGTTTCCAAGTCTTGGGTAACAGATAATGCGTTTATTGTATCTTGTGAGGACGCTTTTAATATTAAATTTCTCAAGTATCTCCTAATTTGGCTAAATTTAGGGAATACTTCTAACTCTACTGCACAACCCGTAATTTCCAGAAAGGGAATTTACCCATTGCAAATTCCTATTCCTCCACTTTTTGAACAGAGACGTATCGTCAATGCTATTGAACGCTGGTATTCGCTAACCGACATCTTAGAAAATGAACAAAATGATTTGGCCATAACTATCCAGCAAACAAAAACAAAAATCCTTGACCTTGCCTTTCATGGTAAACTTGTTCCACAAAACACGAATGACGAGCCTGCAATAGAACTATTGAAGCGCACGAATCCTAAATTCACTCCTTATGATAACGTACATTACGGGAATGTGCCTAAAGGGTGGATTCTCGCTGAAGTCGGAAAGATATGTCAACTGGCAGAAGGGGAGCTAAGAGAAGATGCGGAACTGCCATATCTTGATGTAAAGGCTATGCGGACAGGACAAATGATATATAAGAGAAGTGGCAAGCATGTAGATGCAGGTACAATGCTCATACTTGTTGATGGAGAAAACTCTGGGGAAGTGTTTAGAACTAAGACTGCAGGCTATCAGGGCAGTACTATGAAAGTGTTGCAAATTGACAACAACATGAACAAGGGATATGTTCTGCTGTATATCAAAATGTGCAAGAACACATTAAAAGGAAACAAAGTCGGGTCAGCAATTCCACACCTAAACAAGAAAATGCTAAAAGAAATGATTATTCCAGTACCTCCTCTCCGTGAACAACAACGCATCGTTGCTAAGATAGAAGAGTTGTTTGCCGTGCTTGATAAGATACAGATATCCATAGAGACGGGATGAATATTGTAAAATAAATCCCCGACCTTGCCATCCGTGGCAAACTTGTACCACAAGACCCAAACGATGAAAACTGCATTCGTTCTTCCCCCCTCCTGAATTATCAAAGTTTTAGACATAAACAAATAATTCCTGATTTTTTCTTTCATATCTGTTTCTTATTTATTATCTTTGCCAACAAAGAATAAAACCTATTCAACTAAACAAACAAATATTTACTGAATTATGAAGAAAAAATTCATTTGCGCCGTTTGCGGCTACATCTATGAGGGCGACGCCGCTCCTGAGAAGTGTCCAATATGTAAGGCTCCTGCCTCAAAGTTCTCTGAACTGAAGGAAGGCGGTGAAACCACCTACGCTACCGTACACCGCATTGGCGACGGCAAGCCGGAGGGCGTCAGCGAAGAAATGATACAGGACCTGCGCGACCACTTCAACGGCGAATGCGGCGAGGTGGGCATGTATCTGGCCATGGCCCGTCAGGCCGACCGCGAGGGCTATCCGGAAATTGCCGAGGCTTTCAAGCGCTATGCCTTCGAAGAGGCCGACCACGCCAGCCGCTTTGCCGAACTGCTGGGCGAATGCGTATGGGACACCAAGACAAACCTCGAAAAGCGCGCAGCCGCAGAGGCCGGTGCCTGCGAGGATAAGTTCCGCATTGCCAAGAATGCCAAGGCTGCCGGCTTCGACGCCATCCACGACACCGTTCACGAAATGGCCAAGGACGAGGCACGCCACGGTGCAGGCTTCGCAGGACTGCTGAAACGCTATTTCGGAAAATAAGTAATTTCGGATGAAAGTACAACAAAATTGGGAAAATGTCGTTTTATCATTGATGACAAGACGGCATTTCCCCTTTTTCTTTGTACTGCTGATGCTGCTGGCGGCATGCTCCGACGACGAGACTTTCAGCAGCAGCCCGTCGGACAGGCTTTCCTTTTCGACAGACACCGTCCGCCTGGACACAATGTTCAGCGGCACACCGTCACCAACATACACTTTCTGGGTGCATAACACCACGAGCAAAGGGCTGCGCATGAGCAACGTGCGCCTGGAACGCGGCAACCAGTCGGGCTTCCGCGTAAATGTCGACGGCACATTCCTCGACCCGATAGCCACCGGGCTGGAGATACGCCACGGCGACAGCCTGCGCGTCTTCGTTGAGGCCACCACCCTGCTGCAGAACTCTGCCACGCCGCAGCTGGTAGAGGACAACCTTATCTTTGCACTTGAAAGCGGCATAGAGCAGAAAGTCAACCTGAGGACATACAGCTGGGACGCAGAGAAGATAGGCACCCTGCGCATCAGCCGCGACACCACCATACAGTCGGCCATTCCGCTGGTGGTCTTCGACAGCATAATCGTTGAGCAGGGAGCCACGCTGACAATAAGCGACACTCAGCTGTTCTTCCACGACAAGGCTGGCATCCGCGTCAGCGGAACCATCACGGCACAGCGGTGCCTGTTCCGAGGCGACCGGCTGGACCACATGTTCGACTATCTGCCTTACGACCGCATCAGCGGCCAGTGGGGCGGCATCGTCATCAGCTCACCGCCGGGAAACATCAACTCATTCACCGACTGCGACATCCGCAACGCAACCGATGCCGTCGTCTGCGACAGTGCTGCAGTAGCCTTCACGCGCTGCACGATACACAACAGCCGAGGCTATGGAGTCAAGGCTGCCAATGCCACAATGTCGTTCTACAACTGCATCATGAGCAACAGCATGAACGACTGTCTGGCCATCGACGGCGGGACAATACTCATCGACCACTGCACGCTGGCACAATTCTACCCCTTCAAGGCTGACCGCGGCGTGGCCCTGCGCTTCACCAACGGATGTGCTGACATGCTGCTGAAGTGCGTCAACACGCTGGTGACAGGCTATGCCGACGACGTCATCATGGGCGACGCTGCCGACACGGCAAGAGTCTTCGACTACTATCTTGCCGACTGCATACTGCGCACCATCCCCGTGGAAGACACGCTGCGCTGCGAGCGCGTAGTGTGGGAGACAGCACAGGACAGCGTACAGGCGACAAAGCACTTCAAGACCATTGATGAGACCAACTTCATCTACGACTTCACCATCGACTCCATATCGCCGGCCATAAAAGCGGACGCCGGGGCAAGGCTGGAGAAACAATGAAAGAAACTGTATTCAAGACAAAACTATAAACTTAAAAAGAAATAACATTATGCAAAGCGATCCAAAACAGTGCCTTTACTGCACAAACAACGAAACACTTCACAATCTGATGATTGAGTTCGCACAACTGCGCGTGTCGCGCGCCTTCCTCTTCAAGGAGCAGACTTATCGCGGCCGCTGCCTCGTGGCCTACAAGGACCACGTGAACGACCTCAACGAACTGAGCGACGAAGACCGCAACGCCTTCATGGCTGACGTGGCACAGGTGACACGCGCCATGCAGAAGGCTTTCAACCCAGAGAAGATAAACTACGGAGCATACAGCGACAAGCTCTCGCATCTGCACTTCCATCTGGCCCCCAAGTATGTAGACGGCCCTGACTACGGCGGCACATTCCAGATGAACCCCGGCAAAGTATACCTCAGCGATGCCGAATATCAGGAGATGATTGACAAGATCAAGGCTTGTCTGTAAAAACAATACTATAGTAAATCCGAAAATAGTAAACAGTAAATAGCAAATCTCAAGATGGCAATAGTAAAACCGTTCAAGGGCATACGTCCGCCTCGCGATCTCGTCGAGCAGGTGGAGAGCCGCCCCTACGATGTGCTGAATTCTGAAGAGGCACGACAGGAGGCCGGCGACAACGAGAAGAGCCTCTACCACATCATCAAGCCTGAGATAGACTTCCCCGAAGGCACCAGCGAATACGACCCTCGCGTCTACGAGAAGGCTGCCGAGAACTTCCAGAAGTTCCAGGACAAGGGATGGCTGGTGCAGGACACGCGCGAACATTATTATATATATGCACAGACAATGAACCAGAAGGCTCAGTACGGTCTTGTGGTCTGCGCACATACCGACGACTACCAGAAGGGTAACATCAAAAAGCATGAGCTGACACGCCGCGACAAGGAGGAAGACCGCATGAAGCATGTACGCGTAAACAACGCCAACATCGAACCGGTGTTCTTTGCCTATCCCGACAATGCCACTCTCGATGCCCTCATCAAGCGATATGCACAGACGAAGCCGGAATACGACTTCATTGCTCCAATAGACGGGTTCCGCCACCAGTTCTGGATTATCGACAACGACGAGGACACAAAGACCATCACCGCCGAGTTTGCCAAGATGCCCAGCCTCTACATTGCCGACGGACACCACCGCTCGGCAGCAGCTGCACTCGTGGGCGCTGAAAAGCAAAAGCAGAACCCCAACCACCGTGGCGACGAGGAATACAACTTCTTCATGGCCGTCTGCTTCCAGGCTTCACAGCTCACCATTCTCGACTACAACCGTGTGGTCAAGGACCTTAACGGAATGTCATCGGAGGAATTCCTTGCCGCACTGCAGGTAAACTTCACCGTTGCCGACAAGGGAACGGAAATCTACAAGCCACAGCAGCTGCACGAATTCTCACTCTATCTGGACGGACACTGGTACAGCCTCACAGCCAAGGAAGGAACCTACGACAACAGCGACCCAATAGGCGTGCTGGACGTAGACATCTCCAGCCGTCTTATTCTTGACGAGATACTGAACATCGGCGACCTGCGCTCGTCAAAGCGCATCGACTTCGTTGGCGGACTGCGCGGACTGGGCGAGCTGAAGCGACGCGTTGACAGCGGCGAGATGAGAATGGCTCTGGCTCTCTATCCAGTAACTATGCAACAGATTATGGACATTGCCGACAGCGGAAAAATCATGCCGCCAAAGGCAACATGGTTTGAACCTAAGCTGCGTTCAGGACTGGTAATTCACAAACTTGCCTGATTGCCAGCAAGGACAACAGAATGACCGACGAATACAAGACTATAGCAACAGAAAGCGAGGGCTACTATACTGAAAAGCGTAGTAAGTTCCTCGCTTTTGCTCATCCCGTCAAGACCGTTGACGAGGTGAAGGGCATCATTGAAAAGTACAGAAAGAAATACTATGATGCCCGCCATGTCTGCTATGCCTACATGCTTGGAGCCGAACGCAAGGACTTCCGTGCCAACGACGACGGAGAGCCAAGCAGTACTGCCGGCAAGCCTATTCTCGGCCAGATAAACAGTAACGAACTTACAGACATTCTCATTGTCGTGGTGCGCTATTACGGTGGTGTCAACCTTGGCACCAGCGGTCTCATAGTTGCATACCGCGAGGCTGCTGCCGATGCCATAGCCCATGCCTCCATTGAGACACGACAAGTGGAAGAAATCGTAAAGTATTCATTTGCATATCCGCAAATGAATGATGTTATGCGCATTGTCAAGGACTTGCAGCCACGCATCATCAGCCAGACATACGACAACACCTGTGAGATTGTCTTGTCGATACGCAAAAGCGGAGCCGACGAACTGCGAAAAAAGTTAGACAGTCTGCTGTAAATAGGCTGCACACATCTCGGCGCATCGTTCTCCGTCGACACCGGCAGAAACTATACCACCAGCATAGCCGGCACCTTCGCCGCATGGGAAAAGGCCTGCAATCTGGACATGCATCAGAGTGTCGGCATTGCGGACAATGCGTACAGGACTACTGGTGCGTGTCTCTACACCTATCATTACTGCCTCATTCGTCAGAAAGCCATGGCTCTGGCGACCAAAGGCCTTGAAGCCTTCCTGCAAGCGATGGCTAATGCCATCGGGCAGCCAAAAATGCAGCGGCGAAGATATAAGTCCCGGCGCGTATGACGAACGGGGCAAATCATAGCTCAGCCGCCTGTTGACGAAGTCGGCCATGCGCTGGGCAGGAGCCGTCTGCTTCATGTTTCCCTGCTGCCAGCAGTCACGCTCGAGCCGTTCCTGGAAGTGCATGACGCGCAGAGGGTCGTCACCCTCAATATCCTCAGCACGCATTTCCACTACCATGCCGCTGTTCGACCACTGGCCGCCACGATTAGAAGGTGACATCCCATTGACTACAATTTGTTGCTTGCCTGTGGCTGCAGGAATGACAAAGCCGCCAGGACACATGCAGAAGGAATAGACGCCACGGCCATCGACCTGCGTGACAAAGGAATATTCAGCAGCAGGCAGGTACTTGCCCCTACCCTGCTTGTTATGGTACTGTATCTGGTCAATGAGTGCAGAAGGATGCTCCAGACGCACACCAAAGGCAATACCTTTAGCTTCTATCGCGATGCTGCTGTCGAAAAGGTATTGATAAACATCACGGGCACTATGGCCTGTAGCAAGAATGACAGGACCGAAGAATTGGTGTTGGGTGTTGGGTGTTGGGTGTTGGGTGATGGCCTCAACGCCGACAACCTTAGGGCTTCCATAACCGCCATCACCTTCTATAAGCAGACGGGTCATCTTTGTCTGGAAGTGTACCTCGCCGCCACAGCGCAGGATGGTGTTGCGCATGTTCTCGATAACTCGCGGCAGCTTGTCAGTGCCAATATGAGGATGAGCATCGGCCAATATGTTAGCAGATGCTCCATGCTGGCAGAACACGTTTAAGATTTTATCTATCGAGCCGCGCTTCTTTGAACGAGTATACAGCTTGCCGTCGCTATAGGCACCAGCCCCACCCTCGCCGAAGCAATAGTTGCTCTCGCCGTCTATCTGCTGCGTCTTCGTAATCTGCGACAAGTCCTTCTTACGCTCATGCACATCCTTGCCACGCTCAAGCACTATAGGCCGAAGGCCAAGTTCTATAAGACGAAGGGCTGCAAAAAGGCCGCCAGGGCCTGCACCGACTACTATCACCTGTGGCCTGCTGCTGACATCGGGATATTCGGTATGAACATATTCGTCGTCCTGTGGCTGTTCGTTGATGTACACACGCACTTTCAGATTGACGTATATGTTACGCTGACGTGCATCAATGCTACGGCGCAGAATGCGCAAGCCCGTAATCGTACGCACGTCAAAGCCATACTCATCGGCCAGCCAGTTGCGCAGCAAAGGCTCGTTGGCTGCGACCGCAGGTGTCACACGTATCTGATACTCGCTAATCATGCAATTGTTACTTTTTCAACTCTCAGAGTTATCTCTCAGGACACTTCACTTTTCAGTCCCGAACAGGTCGTTGATTTCTTCTATCTCGTCGCTGTCAAACCACTTCGAGAGACGCTCACGGGCTTTCTTCTGAATGTCGACATCGACATCGGTCCAGACTTTCTTAAGCACATAGAGCAGCACGGCGAGGTCGTCGGTAAGGCCAGCAATGGGAATGGCATCGGGAATGACATCCAGCGGACTGATCATATATCCCAAGGCTCCAATAATCATGGCCTTGTTGGCAGCACTGACCTTCTTGCTCTGAAGTGTATAATACAATATCAAAGCAGCATACACCAGCTTCGCACCTGCACGCTTGGCTATGCGGGCTATTTTCTCAACAAAATCCGATTGGGAAAACTTGCTGGCATAATTCATAAAATCGGGTAATTCCATATCTCCAAGTTTATTGATTATTACTGTTTACTTTTTCTGGGGCGGATTAATCCTGATAATCTTCACACCGGTGAATGAAGGATGCTTGGAAAGGTAGTCGTGGAGCGTCATAGGCTCGTCGACGACGCACTTGTGGATAGACGAGGCATTCAGAAGGTGCAACTGGCCATCATGCCAGGCGGCAAAGCCAAGATGAGCAATGTCAAGCCCTTTCTTCTTCGTCGTAATGGCTATGATGTCGCCATCACGGACACACGTTGACAATAATTTCGCATTTGCCGTCTGAGCCTTTGGTATGTAGCGCCATTTGCGCCCCGTAAGCTTTTTCTCCTGCAGCCTGATGAGTGGCACAAGGCGGCCGTCAGCCTTCAAAGCCTTGTAAGACTGCACGTGAGTACTCATGAAATTGATGCTAAGCGTCTGTATTGCCGAAAACGGAGGACGCGGCATCTGTATGTCTGTGACAAGATGAAGACTCTCACCATTGTCAATTATCCAGTCTGAGAAATAATGCAGCCTTGACGCATATCCTGCAATCACGCCGCCGCGATAGCGAAGCTTCGTGAGCATGGCAAGAAAGTCTGTCCACCGGCACAGTCTCCTGTCAACACACATCTTCAATGCTGTCACTGTTTCTACAAATGTTGTACAATCCAGCTGGCGTGTGTTTACAACCAACTTCTCCGTGTCGTTGACTTCCAAGGTGTGGGCAACATAAGGCACGCCTATGAAATGTTGCGCAAACCATAGCGTACCGGCATTGGGCGGTGCCTCATTCAACAAGCGGCATATCGTGATACTGTCTGCCTTGGTGTAAGTTACATCAGAAGGCAAGCCTACGACGGCTGAAGGCAAGCCTACGACATCAGAAGCCAAAGCAACAACAGCAGAAGCAGACGGGACGGCTGCCTCAACTATAGAGAAGACCCCCGAAAGCCACGCAATAATTATGGAAAAAATGTATCTCACTTGTCAATGCTTCTTTTTCTTGTAATGTTCCCTGGCGCCAAAATTATATCCGACATAGATTTTCAGATTGCCAAAAATATTATTGGCTGCGAACTGTGACTTCCTGTAATTATATGCCCTCACAATGGCAGATGCCCCTGCATACCAGCGATTGTTGTTGTAAACAAGGCCAAAACGGCCGATGCCATCAAGATTAATGTTTGAGAAATCAAAGCCTCGCGAAACCGTACTTGTGTTCTCACCCTTAGACTTCTTATAAGCCAAAGCCATAGACAGCGAAGCGCAAAACAGGCAGTTACGTGCAAACACCCAGTTGTAGGCATAGCCTGCGGAGAGGTTTATATCGGTGTATTTGACACTATTGAACGCCAGCCCACTGTCCAATTTAACTTCACCGCCGGTTCGCTCGTCAATGACGCGCTGCATTTCGCCACTGTCAAATTCCAAAGAGTTGGACGTATATCCAAAGCCTGCCATCCATGAGCCACAACTGATTTTCTGCATGCTGCTCTGCGCAAAGGCTGCAGGATAGGAAAAACGCTGATGATTGAATATGTAATAAACATTGAAGCCGGTAATGCCGACACTCAAACCACTGAATGGAACACCTTCCATCTGCCTGCTTGCAGACTCGTTGCCAAGACGCGCATTACGAATCTTGTAGTCGCTGCCCGTACGACGATAATATAAATCGGCACCTACCTGCGCAGCATATATGCTAAAGTCGAATTCCTGCTTACGTGATTTGTTGGCAACATCAACAGCCGTAAGGTCAATGGTATATCCCATGAAAATCCACCGCCAACCAAAATAAGGGCCGAACTTTATCGTAGGTGCAGGTGAGAAGGTGATAGACTGCATGTTGCTGCCAAGGGTACTCAAGCGATAGAAGTCGTAGTTATATGTTGTCTGCAACATTACCGACCAGTTATAATGCTGGGGCTCTACATAATTAGTGTCTATATAACTGAAACCCCTTATTGTCCGGCGCAGCCAGCTCATCTTTTTGCCTGTCTGTTCAGTCTCGCTGCTGTCAGCAACGGCCGTCAGTCTCTGCATGTCACCAGCGGAAAGCCTGCATGCAGTCATGGCAAGCATTAGGAATATCAGGATGCGCTTCATCATAGTCAGAACTTGCCAAGTATACGATCTAACACCCAGTTGACAGGAGTTACATTTACACTGGTACATCTGCAGACGCCAAGGCCCTGCAAGTGTTCACAGACATTCTTAATCAGAGGGAACTGGACGTTCGGCGGATTAGGCACGGCTATGCTTTCCTCACCATAGATGGTGTGAAGCCTGATAGGCTTGTAGTCGAAAACTGAAAAAGCTACCGAGCCACGGTCGCCAATCAAGTCAATACGGTCTTCACGAGCCGACTCATGTGCCACAAAGCACCACGAACCACTGCCAGGAAGGCCATTCTCAAACTCAAAGCAGACACTGACAGTGTCTTCGGCAGCATAAAGGCCGCCCCTGTTGGAACATATTCCATAAGCATCGATGATAATGCCGAAAAGATGTTGCAACAGGTCCAACTGATGTGGAGCCAGATCGTAGAAATAGCCACCGCCGGCAATATCGGGCTGCAATCTCCACGGCAGAAGACCATTGCGGCCGTAGTCAACGTCGCGCGGCGGCGTGGCAAAACGAATTTGAACGCTGACGACCTTGCCTATAACGCCACGGTCCACGATTTCCTTCACCTTCTCAAAATAAGGAAGGTAGCGGCGATAATAGGCAACGAAGCATGGCTGTCCCGTCTCTTCGGAGACCCTGTTGACACGTGCGCAGTCTTCGTATGATGCCGCCAGTGGTTTTTCTACATAGACAGGCTTGCCAGCCTTCATTGCCATAATGGCAAAGGTTGCATGGCTTGAAGGAGGAGTGGCAATGTAGACGGCATTGACTTCCGGGTCGTCAATGAGTTCCTGAGCATCGGTGTACCAGCGGCTGACGCCATGCCGTTGCGCATAGCTTCTTGCCTTGGAGCCGTCGCGGCTCATTACGGCAACAACGCTCGAACCTTCAACCTTCGAGAAGGCCGGTCCGCTTTTTATTTCCGTAACTTCACCGCAGCCGACAAATCCCCACTTCAGTATTTTCATCTATTACTAGCACAATGTAAGGACGCTAACAGCTCCGCCCTATTATGAGTTTAATAGCTCCGGGCAATAATCACACGGTGCTTGGCAGGCTTTCCGCTAACCATGTCAACACCAGGAGTCTGTTCGAAAGCGAATGGCACGCAGCGTATCGTTGCCTGAGTCTCTTCCTTAATCTGAGCCTCAGTCTCGGCAGTGCCGTCCCAGTGGCAGAGGAAGAAACCACCATCCTTGATGCGCTCCTTGAACTCTTCGTAATTGTCGCATTCATATATGCGCTCATCACGGCTCTTGCGGGCTTTTTCGAAAATATTCTTCTGGATGTCCTCAAGCAACTGCTCAACATACTCGGCAATGCCTTCAATGGGGCGCGACTCCTTTTCAAGCGTGTCACGGCGCATAACTTCAATGGTACCGTTCTCCAAGTCACGCGCACCGATTACCAGCCTTACCGGGACGCCCTTAAGCTCATAGTCGGCAAACTTGAAACCAGGGCGCTTGTTGTCAGCATCGTCAAACTTAACACTGATGCCCTTGCTGCGCAATTCGGCAACGATGGGTTCAACTTCCTGATTGACCTTTTCTACCTGTTCAGGCTTGTTGGCAATGGGGATAATTACCACCTGAAGCGGTGCAAGACGCGGAGGCAGCACAAGACCATTGTCGTCAGAGTGGGTCATGATGAGTGCACCGATAAGTCTGGTGGAAACACCCCATGAAGCAGCCCAGACATATTCGGGCTTGTTCTCCTTGTTAAGATATGTCACGTCGAAAGCCTTTGCAAAATTCTGCCCGAGGAAATGAGAAGTACCGCTCTGCAAAGCTTTGCCGTCCTGCATCATTGCCTCAATGGTATAGGTGTCGAGTGCGCCGGCAAAGCGTTCTGTTTCCGACTTCACGCCCTGCAGCACAGGCACTGCCATCCATTCCTCAACAAACTTTGCATACACTTTTACCATTTTCTGTGCATCAGCCTCTGCCTCCTCACGCGTGGCATGGGCTGTATGTCCCTCCTGCCACAAAAATTCAGACGTACGCAGGAACGGACGTGTACGCATTTCCCAGCGCATCACATTGCACCACTGGTTACACTTCAGTGGCAGGTCGCGCCACGAGTGTATCCAGTTCTTATATGTGTTCCATATAATAGTTTCCGACGTAGGACGTATGATGAGTTCTTCTTCCAGTTTTGCAGCAGGGTCTACTACTACTCCACCGTCGGCAGCCTTCAGACGGTAGTGCGTCACCACGGCGGCCTCCTTTGCAAAGCCTTCTACATGTTCAGCTTCTCTCGAGAGAAACGACTTCGGTATCAGCAGTGGGAAGTATGCGTTCTGCACACCTTCTGCCTTGAACATCTTGTCCAGCTGCTGCTGCATTTTCTCCCAGATGGCATAACCATAGGGCTTAATAACCATGCAGCCGCGCACTGCTGACTGCTCTGCCAAATCTGCCTTAACCACCAAGTCGTTGTACCACTGACTGTAATTGTCAGCTCTCTTGGTCATTTCTTTCAATTCTTTAGCCATTATTGTAAATTATTTTTTTCTGAAATTTCGTGCAAAGATAACATTTTTCTTGAATTATATTGCCGTCTGCGAAAAAAAAGTTACTTTTGCAACAGAAAAATATGGCAAAACCTGTAGAAAAGAGTTTTCTTCATAAGTTGACAACCATAACAAGCGCCATTAACATTAAGAAGTTCTTGCTATGGTCTGTGGTGGCTTTTTTCGCCTCTACGGTTTTTGCTGTAGTAGCACTAAGATGGATACCAGTCTATATAACTCCATTGATGGTCATTCGCCTTTATCAGCAGGCATCGGCAGGCACTCCGATGGCATTGCACCACAAATGGGTTCCGCTGACAGAAATATCTCCATCGCTTTCACATGCAGTAATGTCGTCGGAAGACGTTCATTTCCTGGAGCATAACGGTTTCGACTACAAGGCCATCGAGCATGCTGCCATGCGCAATATCAAGCACCCTGAGAAGCAGAGACTCGGCGCAAGCACCATTTCCCAACAGACAGCCAAGAATGTCTTTCTGTGGCCAGGCCGTTCATGGCTGCGCAAGGGGCTGGAAGTCTATTTCACCGCACTTACAGAGTTCTTCTGGTCGAAGCAGCGCATAATGGAAGTCTACCTGAACTCCATCGAGATGGGCGACGGCATCTATGGTGCAGAGGCCGTTGCCGTGTGGCACTTCGGCACCCATGCCAAGAGCCTCACCGACAAGCAGTCAGCACTCATTGCTGCCACGCTGCCCAACCCACGGCGCTTCAATTCTGCCAATCCGTCAAGATACATGAAGAAACGACAGAAACGCATTCTTCACGAAATGCGCTTCGTAGAACCAATGCCACACGGCAAAGACACTCCAAAAGAAGAATAGACTATGAGATTTATAACCACACTACGCATGCTGACAGCCATGTCGCTAAGCTTATTCCTTAGCGGCACACAGCTTTGCTCCGCCCAAGAACTGATAGCAAAAGTAAACATCAACAGCTCTCAGGTTGAAGGCTCGGACAAGAGCGTCTTCGAAAACCTGCAGCAAACCTTGGAGCAGTTCATCAACGACCACCAGTGGACTGCCATGCAATTCCAGAAGAACGAGCGCATATCGTGCAGTTTCAACATCACCGTCTCCAAATATGACAAGAGCAACAACCGCTTCACTTGCTCGGCAATGATACAGGCCAACCGCCCTGTGTACAACTCTGCCTATACCACCACCATATATAATAATAAGGACGGCGACTTCAACTTCGACTTTGTGCAGTTCGACCAGCTAAACTTCAACGAGGAAGTTATCGACAACCAGCTTATGGCTCTCATTGCCTACTATGCCTATCTCATCATTGGCCTCGACTTGGACACATTTGCCCCTCTCGGAGGCACAGAAGTCCTTCAGCGCTGCCTACAGCTGACCAATAATGCACAAGACTTAGGTTTCACTGGCTGGAAAGCTTTCGAGAACAGCCGCAACCGCTTTGCCATCATCAACGACTATCTCGACGAGGCAATGAAGCCGTTCCGCCAGCTGCAGTATGCCTACTACCGCAACGGTCTCGACGAAATGGCAAACAACGCCGAGCGTGGCCGCACCAATATAACGACAGCCCTGGAGGAGCAGCTGCAGGTGGCTCACAAGGAGAAGCCGCTGAGCTTGCTTCCGCAAATCTGGACAGACTACAAACGCGACGAACTGTCTAATATCTACAAGGGCAAGGGTACACAAAAGGAGAAACAGTCTGTCTACGACATCCTCATGGGCATCAATGCTTCCCAAAGCAATGCCTGGGACAAGGTAAAGGAGTAATCAGGAATATGCTTACACGACTATATATCAAGAACTACACGCTCATTGACGAGCTTGACATAGATTTGTTCTCCGGCTTTTCGGTCATCACCGGCGAGACAGGTGCCGGCAAGAGCATCATTCTCGGCGCCATAGGCCTGCTGCTTGGACAGCGCGCCGACTCAAAGGCCATCAAGCAGGGAGCCGACAAGTGCATCATTGAGGCACACTTCGACGTGTCGCGCTACGATATGCGGCAGTTCTTCGACAATAACGACCTGGAATATGACGACGAAACCATAATCCGACGCGAGCTTACCGCCAGCGGCAAGAGCCGCGCCTTCGTCAACGACAGTCCTGCACCGCTATCAGCCCTGAAAGAGCTTGGCGAACGGCTTGTAGACATACATTCCCAGCACCAGAACCTTTTGCTGAACAAGCAGGACTTCCAGTTATCCGTCATCGACATCATCGCCAACAATTCACGACAGGCAGCCGACTATCAGACTGCCTATAGCAAATATCAGGAAAGCCGCAGGCAACTTGAAGCCTTGGAGCGCGACATAGAAGAAGCACGCCAGCGCAAGGACTTCCTGCAGTTCCAGTACGACGAACTCACTGCTGCCAACCTCTCTGCCGGCGAGCAGGAAGAGCTGGAGGCACAAAGCAACACCATGACGCATGCCGAAGACATCAAGGCTGCACTTTACACCGCCAACGAGGCACTCATGGGCGACGACCGCGGCTGTCTGTCCATGATCAGCAGCGCTCTGTCGGCAATGCATAACGTCAGCAAGGTGCTGCCAGCCGCAGCATCACTGGCGGAGCGCCTTAACTCAACGAACATTGAACTCAAGGACATTGCTGCCGAAGTGTCAGACGCTCTTGACTCCGTAGACTTCGACCCTGCCGAACTTGACAGGGTGAACAACCGCCTCGACCGCATCTACGACCTGGAAAAAAAATACAATGCCTCAACCGTTGACGAACTTATCAGCAAGCGCGAAGAGTTGCAGACATTGCTCGACGGCATTGCCGGGAGCGACGACACCCTACAGCAGCTGCGTGAAGCCACAGAAACGCTGCATCAGCAGTGCTGCACGCTGGCCGACAAGCTCACGGCCACGCGAGAGAAGGCTGCACATACCGTCGAGGCCAACATGCAGAAAGCCCTCGTTCCTCTCGGCATGCCCAACGTACGCTTTGCCGTCGACATCCGCCAGACGGACATCAGCAACACCGGGCAGGACACTGTAAGCTTCCTGTTCTCGGCAAACACACAGACACCAATGCTGCCAGTGACGCAGGTAGCCTCCGGCGGCGAGATTGCCCGTGTGATGCTTTCGCTGAAGGCTATGATCAGCGGTGCCGTAAAACTGCCCACCATCATCTTCGACGAGATAGACACAGGCGTCTCAGGAAAGATTGCCGAACAGATGGCAGCCATAATGCTGCAGATGGGCATCAACGAGCGTCAGGTAATCAGCATTACCCACCTGCCTCAGATAGCAGCCCAGGGACAGCACCACTACAAGGTCTCCAAGAGCGAAAGCCAATCTGGCACTGTCAGCCGCATGATGCTGCTCGCCGACGAAGAGCGCATTACGGAAATCGCCCAGATGCTCAGTGGCAGTCAGATTACCGAAGCTGCCATTCAGAATGCCAAAGAACTGTTGAAGCTAAGATAATTTCGTAACATGCAGAGATAATTTTGCAGAACTCATAAGTTATATAAAAAAAGTAGCATAGAAGATATGAAATATAGAATATTACTGTTTCTCGCCGTCATGTCCCAACTTCCCTTGGCAGCACAGACACCGTCGTGGGTTAAGAAGGCCTCACAGGCCGTGTTCACGCTGAAGACGTTCAATGCTGACGGCACACTGCTTGCCAGCCGCAACGGTTTCTTCATCGGCAGCGACGGCGTGGCAATGTCTGAATACACACCGTTCAAGGGAGCCGCCTCGGCAATAGTAATCGACGCCAACGGCAAGGAGTGGCCCGTCAGCGAGCTGCTGGGAGCCAACGGCATTTACGATGTTGCCCGTTTCCGCATAAGTGGCAAGGTTGCCGGAGTGTTAAGCCACAGCAGCGCCAACGCCAATACTGACGCCAAGGTATGGGTACTGCCCTACGGCCTTAAGAAATCCGCTACCGCCCATTCTGCTATCGTAAGCCGCAGGGAACTGTTCGATAAGAACTATGCGTATTACACTCTCAGCAAGTCCATGCCTGAGCAGTTCGGAGGTTCACCAGTCCTCGACGACAACGGCTCACTCATTGCAATCTTGCAGACTGAGACGTCAGCCCAGCAGAACAGTTTTGCTGTCAGCGCACTGTTTGTCGACAGCCTTCGCCTGACAGGGCTGAGCCTGAACAGCGGCGAGCTGAGGCAGACTGCCATGCCAATAGCCATCCCCGAAGGCAAGGACGATGCCATAGTGTCACTGTTCATTGCCGCCTCTGTCATGGACACGCTGCGCTACGCCGACTACATCGGGCGCTTCATACGCCAGTACCCCAAGCTGCCCGACGGATACATCAGCCTGGCACGCCTGCATGTCAGCCAGAACAACTACCAGCAGGCCGACGACGACCTGCAACAGGCCCTGCGCGTAGCCGAACGGAAAGACGACATCAGCTACCAGCAGGCACAGATACTCTTCACCATGCAGCGTTACGACGAGGCCGCTGCCATCTTCACGCGACTGGCCCAAAAGGGCATCAGTGCTGCCGACAACTACTATAATGCCGCACAATGCAACCTTCAGAAGAAGGACACAGCTGCCTATATGGCTCTCACCGACAGCGCACTGGCGACATTCCAAAAGCCATATCCACGACAGGCAGCGCCCTACCTGCTGGCTCGCGCCCAGACAAACCACGACATGCGCAAATACAGACTGGCTGTCAGCGACTACAACGAATATGCGTCCATACAGGGCGTACGCCTCACGGCAGCCTTCTACTTCCAGCGCGAACAGGCAGAGATGGCCGGAAGACTCTACCAGCAGGCCCTCGACGACATCAAGCAGGCCATAAGCATTGACTCTGGCGAATACACCTACAGGGCCGAAAAAGCCTGCGTAGAATTGCGCGTCGGACTGCTTGACGATGCTATAAGCACTGCCACGGAGTGCATAGCCATGAATTCCGAAGAGAGCGACGGCTACCTCTTCCTCGGCTTAGCACAATGCTTGAAGCGACAGACTGCTGAAGGCCTTGAAAACCTCCGGAAAGCCCAGCAGCTTGGCAACCCTCAGGCTGAGCCGCTGATAGCCAAATATGGAAGTAAATGAGAGAATGAGAGATTGAGAGATTGAGAAAAAACAAATAATAAATATGGAAACGATGTACACAAAAATTCAAGAGACGGCCAACTTCCTCAAGGAAAGAATGACCAGCAGCCCCACTACAGCCATCATCCTCGGCACAGGCCTTGGACAACTTGCAGCAGAAATCACTGACAAGACCGAGTTTCCCTACAGCCAGATACCCAACTTCCCCGTCAGCACCGTCGAAGGACACAGCGGCAAGCTCATCTTCGGCAAGCTGGGCGGCGTAGACATTTTGGCCATGCAGGGACGCTTCCATTACTATGAAGGCTACTCCATGAAGGAAGTCACCTTCCCTATACGCGTCATGTACGAGCTGGGCATCAAGACTCTCTTCGTCAGCAATGCCGCAGGAGGCATGAATCCCGCATTCAAGATCGGCGACTTGATGGTTATCACCGACCACATCAACCTCTTCCCAGAGCATCCGCTGCGCGGCAAGAACTTCCCCACCGGTCCACGCTTCCCCGACATGCACGAGACTTACGACCACCAGCTCATAGCCCTCGCCACACAGATAGCCCGCGAGAAAGGCATCCGCCTCGTCTATGGAGTCTACGTCGGCGTACAAGGTCCCACCTTTGAGACGCCTGCCGAATACAAGATGTACCGCGGCTTCGGCGGCGACACCGTAGGCATGTCCACCGTGCCAGAAGTCATCGTAGCCCACCACTGTGGCATAAAGACCTTCGGCATCAGCGTAGTCACCGACCTCGGCGGCTTCGACAACCCTGTGGAGGTGAGCCATGAAGAAGTACAGGAGGCCGCCGACAAGGCACAGCCACTCATGACCGAAATCATGCGCGAAATGGTGAAAAGAAGCTAAGTCTGCCACCCACCACCCACCACCCATCACCCATCACCATGGAAATAGCAAAACTTGGCGAGTTCGGACTCATCGACCGCCTCACAAACAACATCACCCCACAGAATGCCAGCACACTGCGCGGCGTAGGCGACGACTGTGCCGTGCTGCACTACCCCGACAGCGAAGTGCTGGTAACCACCGACATGCTCATGGAGGGCGTACACTTCGACCTCACCTACACAACACTGCGGCATCTGGGCTACAAGTCGGCAATGGTAAACATCAGCGATGTCTTCGCCATGAACGGCACACCACGACAGGTCACCGTCTCACTGGCCATCTCCAAGCGGTTCTCCGTGGAGGACATTGAGCAGTTCTACGAAGGACTGCGCGCCGCCTGTCAGAAGTGGGGCGTAGACATAGTTGGCGGCGACACCACCAGCAGCTATACTGGCCTGGCCATCTCCATAACCTGCATCGGTGAAGCCCGCAAAGAAGACATCGTCTACCGCAACGGCGCCCGTGAGACCGACCTTGTCTGCGTCAGCGGCGACCTTGGCGCAGCCTATATGGGCCTGCAGCTGCTGGAGCGCGAGAAAGCCGTCTACTATGAACAGTATAATGAGCTACAGAAGAGGATTGCCGAGGCCAAGGCCAATGGCGACAGCCAGAAACTCTCAACTCTCAACTCTCAACTCTCAACTTTAGCAACACCCGACTTCGCCGGCCGCGAATACCTGTTGCAGCGGCAGCTCAAGGCCGAGGCTCGCGGCGACATCGTCCAGCGGCTCCGCGAGGCAGGCATACGCCCCACGGCCATGATGGACGTCAGCGACGGACTCAGCAGCGAACTCATGCACATCTGCAGCCAGAGCCACGTCGGCTGTCGCATCTTCGAAAGCCACCTGCCAATCGACTACCAGACAGCAGTCATGGCCGAGGAAATGAACATGAACGTCACTACCTGCGCCCTGAATGGCGGCGAGGACTACGAACTGCTGTTCACCGTACCCATCGGCGACCACGAGCGTATTCAGACTCTCGACGACGTCCACCTTATAGGCCACATCACCCACGAAAGTCTCGGCCATGTGCTTGTAACTCGCGACAACCAGGAATTCCAGCTAAAGGCTCAGGGATGGAATCCACTGAGCGACGGAGACACAGACAAGTGAAATACGGAAGAATCTGACGGGAACAGGGCTAACAACCACTGTTTTCGTCAGATTTTCATTGAAAAATCAACTTTTTTGAAAAAAAAACGGTAAAAGTTTGGCAGGTTAAATTTTTCTCCTTACCTTTGCAAGCGCAAACAAGAAAGGAAGCGTTCTTTTAATTACTAATGGTGCCTTAGCTCAGTTGGTAGAGCATCGGACTGAAAATCCGTGTGTCCCCGGTTCGATTCCTGGAGGTACCACTCCTCCTTTCATTATGAACACGGAGCAGGGTTTTTTGTTTTCGTATCTTACGGAGTTTCGAAATTATCTGCGTAAGATAATTTCGTAACATGCAGAGATAATTGTCAGACGTCTACTCCATAGCCGAAAAGGGCAAAGTCGCCTTTCAAGGGGTCGTCGGGAAATACAGTGGCAAGCGACTGTGTGAGCTGACGGGCGGCAGACATGGAGGCCGTCTTGCAATGCATCAGGCCAAGGCGCACCGATTCGCTGACGACATGGGTGTCGAGGGGCATGATGAGCGTACGGCGGTCGATGAAGCCGGCCCACAGGCCAAGGTCGACGGGTGAGCCGCTGCGCACCATCCACCGCAGAAACATTGCCACTCGCTTGCAGGCTGACTGTGTGTCCTTGGGGACAACAACGGAGACGCCATGCGCCGAGAAGTAGCTGCAAATGGAAGCTATGGCGGAAAGGCCTGTTGGGTGATGGGTGTTGGGTGATGGGTGCTGGGGTATGGGTGTTGGGTGATGGGTGATGGGTGTTGGAGAAAACTGGCGCACATAGTTGCCCAGCGTTCCGTAGTCGGCAAGCAGCTGGCGATAGGCGGCAAGGAAGCCGTTCATGGTGGAATGAGTGTAGAGACGATAGAAGCAGCTGCTGTCTGACGCCCGGAACATGCGCTCATAGTCGGCGGAAAGCACCCACTGGTGGACTTCGCCACGGGAATTGTCGAGTATCTGCTGTATCTTGGGCAGAAACTGCTTGCGGCTGCCATAGCTAAGCACTGAGGCAACGAAGGCCATTGCTTCCTGGTTGGCAGCTCCGCTGACCTGATGCATAAACCACGAAGGGTCGCCGTCGAGGAATGCTGCCGTCTCGTAACGCTCGGCATATTCACGAAGCTGACGGGCAACGTCGGCACTTATTTCCACCATAAAAAACTATTTTTCGAGTCTATCCAACATTCCTCTCACCTCTAAACTCTTAACGCTCACCTCTTACCACTCACCTCTACCGGAATGCGGAACCAGAATGTGCTGCCCTGCCCCACTTCGCTGTCGACGCCTATCGTGCCGCCGCACTTGTCGATGATGGCCTTGCAGATGGCAAGCCCCAAGCCGGTACCCTGCACGAAGTCGTTGAGCTTGACGAAGCGTTCGAAGACGCGCGGACACTGCTCCTTGGGAATGCCGGTGCCGGTGTCTTCGCAGAAGACGTAGATGCTGTCGACGCCGTCAGCGCCAGACTCCACGCGGTAGCCCACCTTGATGTGGCCCTTAGTGGTATACTTGACGGCATTGGTGACGAAGTTGGTAACCACCTGCCAGAGGCGCCTAATGTCGACAGTCACGACCAGCGAAGTGCATGGATTTTCCTTCTGGAATTCAATGTCGGGATTGGTGACGCGCCCGGAGAGCGTCTGGCAGATGTCGTTGAACGACTGTGCGAAGTCGACGGTTTCTGGCAGCAGCTGCATGGCATTGGCATCGACATTGCTGATGGCAAGAATGTCGTTGATGAGGCGCAGCAGCATGTCGCAGTTGTTGTGGATGATGCGTATGAACTCCTGGCGCTCCTCCTCGTTGTCGATGGTCTGCAACAGGTCGCTGAAGCCTACGATGGCATTCAGCGGCGTGCGGATTTCGTGGGTCATGTTGGCAAGGAACACCGACTTCAGCTTGCCGGAGTCTTCGGCACGCGCTGTCTCGTAGCGCAGCTGCTGCTGGGCCTCCATAAGTTCTGTCATGTCGCGGACCACGCCAAAATACTCATGCGTCTTGCCGTCGGCAGCGACTATGGGAATGCCGCTGATGGAATACCATGTCGACTTTGCCGACAGCGGAGTGCGGTCGAAATGGTGCATGGCTGTGAACGGCTTGCCTTTCAGCACTGCTTCCTCGAGATTGCGTCGCGCTATAGGGGCGCTTTCTGCCGACATGCCCGACATATACTCCTCAAGGGTCTCGCTATACTGTGCACTGTTAAGCGTCCGCGTGAAATGGATTGTCCTTTCTGCGATATTATAGTGCCACACGAACATCTTGTTCTCCTCAAGCAGATAGACCAGCTGGCGGTCGTACTCTCCGATGGCGGCCTGTGCGGCACGCAGCTGGCGCTCGTGGTCGCGCTGGTCGAGATATAGCTGACGCTCGGCCGTGACGTCGCGACTCGTGACTATATAGTAAATCAGCTGTCCGCCATCATTGAATACCGGACGAATGCGCAGTTCGACGAACTTGTTGAGGTTCAGCTCCGGATAGTTCATGTGCTGGCAGATATGCACCATTTCGAGCCTGGCCGGGTCCATGACACCCTTTATCAGCGGCGTCTCAAAGAGCGACGTCTTATAGAAGAAGTCGAGACTCCGCTCGTCGATGCCGCAAAGTTCCTTCATGCGGTCGTTAAGGTCGAGGAGCATTCCGTCGGCCGAATAGAACGACATGGCCACCAGATTAGTGTCGAAAATCTTCATATACCTGTTGCCCATCTCCTGGTTATGCTTCTCTTCGGCCAGCGCAGCAGTGTTGTCCCTGATGGTGCAGACGAAGAAGCGCGGCTTGCCATGATCGGCTTCCACCTGTGCGTTGCCATACCATTGGCACCAGCGAGGCTCACTGTCCGTGCCGGCATTCCACAGCACCTGCGAGTTCCATTTTGCCACTTCGCCGTTGATCGATCGTGCGATGTTGTCCCTGATGGACGCCTGGCTGTCACAGTCGATGCGGCTCATGAATTCCTCAGGAGTCATGCCCTCTGCCGGCAGCAGATTGCCGTAGACGTTGGAGATGCGCCAGGTGTTGGCGTCGTAGAGGATGACAGAGTGGTTGGTCATGCTCAGAGCCTGCTTCATGATGTTGTTGATGTCGGCACTGTGGGCCACGGCGGCCTTCACCCTGCCGACGAGCAGACGGCTGAGCAGTATCAAGAAGACTGCCACCGCCAGCAGGCCGCAGACCAGCAGGAGGCTCAGCGGCGACTCGTCGTCGTGGATGCGGTTGGGACGGAACCATTTGTCGTAGACTTTCTGCAAGTCGCCGGCCTGTTCCAGACGGGTGTACTCCTCGTCGATGAGTTCTATGAGCTGTTTGTCGTAGCCGATGATGTGCAGCTCGCCGGCAGGAATGTCTATCTCGTCGACGGTAATGCTGTCAAGGCGCAGCTCCTGAATTTTGCGCGTCAGCGGCGTCTCGCCCCACACCATGTACTTGAACTTGCCGCTGCGAATGCCGGAGAGGCCATACTTGGGGGGGTGGTAGTCAACGGCGAACGGCAGGCCCTCCTTGCTCTTGATGTATAGCTCTGCATAGTCGTTCTTCTTGAGTATCAGCGTGTCGCCGGCGCCAAGATTTGACAGGCGGTGCAACGGAGGAGTGGTGACCTTGCGGGCAACAAGCATGGTGTAGTAGTTGACGAACTTCTTCGTCATGTAGTAAGGCCTGTCGCTGTAGTTGTAGGACATGGCGTGTATCAGGTCGGCATCGCGGCGCTCGAACAGCTTGGCAGCCATGTACCACTCCTGCATGACAAACTTATGGGGAATGTCCAGACGGTTGAGGATGATGTCCAGTATTTCAACGTTGTAGCCGGCAGGCTTTCCGTCGGAAGTCTGGTATTCGAAAGGCAGGAAGTCCCAGTCGCTGACAATCACCAGAGGGTTATCCTTGGAATATCCGCCGAGGCTGCGGCCAACGGCAGGACTGCCCACCGACAGCAGCAGTGCCGTCAGCAGCAGGAATAATGGGATGATGACTGTATGCCTTTTCATTGGGTTAGCTAATGCGTTCAAATTCGTGACAGCTGCATGGAATGGTTATCCACACGGTGGTTCCCTTGCCGACTTCTGAGCTGATGGTAATCTTTCCGCCCATCTGGCGCAGCAGTTCGTGGCAGATGCTCAGCCCAAGCCCCGTCCGCTGGCTGTCGGAAGTCATGAAGCGGTCGTAGATGCGATCCAGACGGTCGGCAGGAATGCCGCAGCCGGTGTCCTGCACGGCTATCAGCAGATCGGCACCAGTGAAGTCGTAGCGCGCCCTCACTCTGCCTTCCGTGGTGTTCTGAGCGGCGTTGGCAACGATGTTGCGGACTATTATGGACACGTTCTGCTGATTAATATCTACCACAAGCTTGTTATAGGTCTTGTCAACGAGATACTCCACTCCGTCATGCTTGTAGTTCAGCCATGCATCGTGGCACAGCGACTCGAAAATCTGGGCAAAGTCTACAGGCGAAGTCTGCATTTCTATCATGCCTGCGTCAAGGCGTGAAATGAACAGTATGTCGTTGATGAGTTCCAGCAGCTGCTTGGAGTTGTTCTTTATCTCATTGATGAACACCTTGTCGTCCTCTGCATCATGCTTCTGGCTGAACAGCTCGGCGAAGCCCACCACTGACGTCAGCGGCGTCCTGATTTCGTAGCTCATGTTTCGGAGGAATGCGTTCTTCACGGTTTCCACCTCCTGAGCGCGCAGCGTTTCGCGTGCCAGTTCCTTCTCTGTGGCCTTTATGTCACTGCTGTCGCGCACCATGCCGAAATAGCTTGTCACTGCGCCATGCTCGTCTGTCACTGGCACAAACGACACGCTGAGTGCCAGCGGTTTGCCGTCTCTTCGCCTCAGCGCAGTCTCCACTTCAGCCGTCAGGGATGCATTGGCATGGCGGTCAAGGCTGCTGAGAAGGTGGTGGACGGTTCTGCGTGACTCGGGCTTAGTCATCATGAGCATGCGCATCTGCGTAAGCTTGTACTGGGCGTGGTTGATGCTGTTGTAGATGGTAAGCTCGTGCGTGTCGGGCTGATAGGTGGCCATGCGGACGCCACCGTTGTGCAGCACGAAGTCGATGTTGTTGATGTATTCCTCCACCTCGCCGCTGGCCTGGCTGATCTTCTGGCTGTTGCTGCGCAGACGAGAGTAGGAAACCGCAATGTCGGTAACGTCGCGGCCTGTGACATAGATGGCCAGCAGCTGGTTGTTGGCGTCGAAGACGGGAGTCATCAGCACCTCATAGTTGAATTGTCCACGCTTCTGGTACTGACAGATGCGGCGTGTGTCGGTGGCGGCAACAAACCTCAGCGTGAGGTATTCCGACTGGTCAGTGGTGAAGTCGAAGTCCAGCTCGCCCAGCACGTCGGACAGTGTAAAGCCCTGCCCGATGAGAGTCTGCTTGTCGGCACCGAATGTCTGCTCGGCCTTTATGTTCATGTCTGTCAGCAGCCTGTCGGCCCCGAAGGCCATTGTGTCGACCATCGACGAGTCGAAGATGGCCTGATAGCGGACTCTGTCGTCCTTCACCTTCTGCTGGCGCATGCGCTCGGCTGTGGTGTCGCTGATGGTTTCCATGATGTCGGTGGCCTTGCCGCCCTTGTCGCGGCGGAACACAGACAGGTGGATGGTAAGGTTGCGCTCGTTGCCCTCCTCGTCGATGCTTCTGATGCCTTCGAGCGTCTTCTCACTTTGCAACGAGGGGTTGCTCTCAAACTCCTTCAGAGCTGTGAGCAGACGCTCGCGGTCGGCAGGCATGAATTCGATCAGCGCAGTGGCCACCGGCAACGACCAGCTGCCGTCGTCTTCAAGCCGCGAGAATGTCTGCTGTGCAATGTTGAACAGCCACGTGTGTACGCCACTGGTGTGCAGCACCAGAGACAGACGGTCGTTGCTGTGGCGAAGCTCGTCGGTAAGGCGTATTTCGCGAACCTTATAGATTACTATAATAGAAATTACTATTGTGGCGAAGAGGATAAGTGCAACCACTACCTGCCATATCCACGACGGAATACCGCTGTCGCGACGCTCCGGATAGAACCACTTATTCTGAATGGCCTGCAGGCGTCCCGACGAGTTCAGCAGGGTGAACACGCTGTCGAGCTTGTTGAGCAGCGCAGGATTGTTTGACATGAACTTATACTCGCCGCTCTGCATCGAAACTGGCGTCAGCTGCAGGTTGTCGAAGTGGTAGTTGTTGATGAGCCACTTCAGCGACATTGTGTTCCAGACTATCTGCAGCCCCTGTTCGTTGTGGGCGCGCTGCATGGCGTCGCGCATGTCGTCGTAGGGCAAGGCATTGTCGCCCCAGCCGTGCTGCATCATGTAGTGGTGGCTGAAGCTGCCGCCATGCACTGCGACGCGGTGCCGGGCAAGGTCTTCGGTGGTCTTCACCTTTGGCTGCTCCGACTTGCGGTGTGCAATGCTGTGGGTGAAAATCTGTATCACCGACTTGCCGTATTCTGCATATTCGTTATGGAAATGCGCATCCATGCCAAGCATCAGGTCTGACTGGCCGTTCTTAAGGTCGTTCAGGGCCTCCTTGGTAGGCTTCAGCTTAATGACGTATGGAATGTTCAGCTCATGGAAGACTTCGCGCAGCAAGTCTACGTTGTAGCCAACGGCGTCGCCGTTTTCGTTCAGGAAGACGTATGGCCACAGGTCCCACGCATCTTCATACACCAGCGGATGCTCGTCGGTGAACTCCCTGTCGGTGGGTGTCTGTGCCAACAGCTGCCCACTGCCTGCCACCATAAGCAGCAGCGAGGCCACGAGCAGCAGCCGTCTGCGCCAGAGGGCCTGCACTGGGATGTTCTTATGACTTGCCATACACATTAATATATATTACGCGCGCGCGGACACGCTGTTCTCAATAGGCTTCACGGTATTTGTTCTCGTCTTTGTCGCCAAGCATCGACAGATACGACTGGTAGCGGCTCTGGGCTATGTAATGCTGCTCGACGGCATCGCGGACGGCACAGCCGGGTTCATGGGTGTGCGTGCAGTTGGAGAAGCGGCACTGCTTGGAGAACTCAAAGATTTCCTTGAAATAGCTGGTCACTTCCTCCGGTTCCATGTCGAAGGTGCCAAAGCCCTTGATGCCCGGTGTGTCGATAAGGTAGCCGGGTGTTGGGTGATGGGTGGTGGGTGATGGGGGGTGGGTGATGGGGGGCAGAGGTATCATTTCCGAAAAGGTCGTGGTGTGCATGCCCGTATTGTGTGCATCGCTGATGTCGGCCGTGCGCAGCTGTGTTCCAGGTACGAGGGTGTTGATGAGCGTCGACTTCCCCACCCCGGAGTTTCCGCTCAGCAGGGTTATCTTGCCTTGCAGCATCTGGCGCAGCGGCTCGATGCCCATGCCGGTGACGGCGGAGATGGCCATGCACTGATAGCCCACGGTCTCGTAGAGGTCGATCATCATCTGCTGATAGCGCTGCTCGTCGGCATTGAGCAGGTCGGTCTTGTTGAACACCAGCACCACCGGCACCCTATAGGCTTCTGCCGAGGCCAGGAAGCGGTCGATGAATGTAGTGCTGGTCTCCGGACGCACAACGGTGACTACCAGCAGGGCCAGGTCGACATTGGCTGCCAGAATGTGGCTCTGCTTGGAGAGGTTGATGCTCTTGCGGATAATGTAGTTGCGGCGGTCTTCTATTTCGGTGATGAAGGGGGTTGGGTGTTGGGTGTTGGGTGATGGGTGTTGGGTGATGGTGACCCTGTCGCCAACTGCCACGGGATTAGTGGTCCGTATGCCACGCAGCCGGAAATTACCTTTTATCTTACAGTCAACAGTCAGTCCATCGTCCGTAAGGACGGTGTACCAACTGCCTGTATTCTTTATCACAAGCCCTTTCACCGCAACTGTGAAGCTTTTGTCCGCCGTAGCCTGCCGTGGACTACACCGTCATTATCTCCTTGTTCTTGGCGTCCATCAGCTCGTCAAGGCGCTTGATGTACTTGTCGTGCAGCTTCTGCAGGTCCAGCTCGGCGTCCTTCTCGTTGTCCTCCGACAGACCGTCCTTGATGGCTTTCTTCAGCTTGTCCTTGACGTCGGCACGCACGTTGCGCACCTCCACCTTGGCCTTCTCGGCAATCTTGTTGCACTGCTTTACCAGGTCGCGGCGGCGCTCCTCGGTGGGCTGAGGAATGCCAAGGCGGATAATCTCGCCATTGTTCTCGGGAGTGATGCCTACGTCGCTGTCCATGATGGCCTTCTCTATGTCGCGGATCATCTTCTTGTCCCACGGCTTGATGGCTATCGTGCGGGCATCGGGAGTGGACACGTTGGCCACCTGGTTCAGCGGCACCTTCTGCCCGTAGGACTCCACACGGACGCCGCTCAGAATGGCAACATTGGCACGTCCGGCACGCACTCTGTTAAGTTCTTCTTCCAAATACATGGCTGCCATTTCCATACGCTCTTCGGCAGCTGACAGTGTTTCTTTTACGTCTATCATGTTAGTAAGTAATAGTAGGTGTTCTGAAAAAATTTTCACAAATTTAAGCATAATAATAATAATCCACAAAATTTTGGCATTTTTTTTTCCGTTTAAGCCCTAATTATTACTTTTGCAGCATGATTAGCGACCCTTCACTGCGCGACAGGCGCATTGCCCTGCTGCTCTCCGGCGGCGTAGACTCGTCGGTGGCACTCTACGAACTCGTGCGGCGCGGACTCAAGCCCGACTGCTTCTACATAAAGATTGGCCCGGAGGACAATCTGTCTGCCGACGGCGGCAACGGAGACGGACAGACATGGGACTGTTCGGCAGAGGAAGACCTGGAAATGGCTACCGCCGTAAGCCGCAAGTACGGATGCAGCCTGGAAATCGTTGACTGCCACCGCGACTACTGGGACCAGGTGACGCGCTACACCATGGAGAAGGTGCGCAACGGCTTCACGCCAAATCCCGACGTCATGTGCAACCGGCTGATAAAATTCGGAGCCTTCCACGAAAAGCGCGGCCACGAATATGACCTTATTGCCACAGGCCACTATGCACAGACGGAACCTGCCGGCATTTCTGAGGGCAGCGGAACTCTGGACGCTGAACAGGGAAGCAGCACATCGCCCAACAGCCAGCTACAATGGCTTTGCACCAGCCCCGACCCGGTGAAAGACCAGACCGACTTCCTGGCTCAAATCTACGGATGGCAGCTGCAGAAAGCACTCTTCCCCATCGGCCACATGCTCAAGGATGAAGTGCGCCGCATTGCCGACAGCGAGAGGCTGGCGCCTGCACACCGCCGAGACTCGCAGGGCATCTGCTTCCTGGGGAAAATCGACTACAACGAATACCTGCGACGCTATCTGGGACAGCAGCAGGGCGACGTCGTTGAACTGGAGACTGGCCGGCTCATCGGGCATCACCAGGGACACTGGTTCCACACCATAGGACAGCGAAAGGGCCTCGGACTGGGCGGAGGCCCGTGGTTTGTAGTCAAGAAAGACATCCAGCAGAACATAATCTACGTATCGCATGGCTACGACCCGCAGACGGCCTACCGACAGGAGTTTGTCATTGCCGACTTCAACAGCCTCATACCCACGGCAGGCTATTCCGTACCCACGGCAGGCAATTCCGTTCCCGCGGCAGGCAGCAATAACGGCAGCGGCCAATCGGCCTCTGCCGCCGACAGACTGCTGCGGGGCAACGTAACCATAAAAATCCGCCACACGCCCGAATTTACTGCCGCCACCATCGAGCCACTTCCCGACGGCCGCTACATCATCCGTGCCGCAGAGCCTATCCACGGCGTGGCTCCGGGACAGTTCTGCGTAGTCTACGACAGCAACCACCACCGATGCTACGGCAGCGGCGAAATCACCATCTGAGAATTTGTAACTCGCAGAGATAATTTCGTAACATGCAGAGATAATTCCGTAACATGCAGAGATAATTTCGTAACATGCAGAGATAATTTCGTAACATGCAGAGATAATTTCGTAAACAAAAAAAATCAGGGAGAAAACCTTCTCCCTGATTTTTTATAATCACATTTCATTGCGCTCACTTAACCACAATCTTTTTGCCATTGATGATGACAATGCCCTTGAACGACTTGTCAACACGCTGGCCAGCAAGGTTGAAGACTGCACCGTTGGCAACAGTCTGCACAGTCTTAATGCTCTCAACGGCAGTGTCATCCTGTCCCCATGTAGGATAGTCGACAAGCATCTGGGAAGCAATCTCACCGGCAGAGAATGCCTTGTTAGAGATAATCAGCTTGGCGAAATCGAACGGAGCGTCGTTGTCATTCAATTCCCATGCCTGATTACCGCCGAGGCAGACATACTTAAGGTCGGCACCATTAGAGAAGAGGCCTTTCTGCGTGGTCGTACGGTTCTCCGGATCACCCTTGGAAGCGTCGGCCCACTCGTTCTTCAACTCACCGTCGATGTAGACCTTTGCATTCTCACCATCGAAGACGGCTGTATAGTAGTGCCACTTCTTGTCGGCCAACCAGTCGATGCCGCCGTGATAGAGGGTGTTGACACCCTTCACGTTCTGAGCGTCAGCATAGTCGCAGAAGCCAGAACAGTTAACCTGCAGCACGCCACGATACTGGAGAGCCAGCATTGGGAACGTGTTCACGCCGCCAACAGGAGCTGCACCATAGGCGGTGAGCAGCGGAGCCCACATATAGTCGGCAGACTTTGCCTGTTCCTGAGCGCGAACCCAGACACCAACGGTCAGAGCCTCAGTCTTTGCAGAGTGTGCAAAAACTTCCTCTGGCAGCAGGCAGTAGCTCGTGCGCTTGGCCGAGCCGTCGTTGTGATAATAGTTACCGAAGACAGCTCCTTCTTCGTCGGTAGAAGCGAATTGGCCGTTACCAACAATCTTCTCACCGTGCCACGTCACGCGTTCACCGCTGTCTTCATCCTCATAAGTAGAGAAATTAGTAGCATAGGTATAGTCTGCTTCAATGCCGTTAATCAGTTCCTCAGCACTGCCGCCCTCATAAAATTCATAGCCACCGAAACCAATCTGAGTAGAACCCTGGAACACAAGATATTCATCGCCAGCTTCAACGTCGAATGTCAGCCAACCAAAAAATGGCTGATTGTTACGACCTACGAAATACTGATATCCGGCATCTACGTTTACAGAATCAATATATTCCTGTTCACTAAGCAGCGAACCCTTCTCGACAGCAGCAGCATAGCCTTCAAGAATCCATGCATTGTGAACAGAGTCTACCTGTTCAACCGACAAGAACTTAAGCTGACCGTTCTCTGTCTGCCCATTAATATAGCCAGAAGCATACAAACGCTGAGCTTTAGCATCCTTAGCATTTACAACATAAGTCTGTCCGCTGCCATTCTTATTAATCCACACTTTCACCTTGAATGCACCGGCAACAGTAGAGGTAAACTTATAATAAAGACCTGTAACAGGAAGGCCCAATGAACCGTCAGGAGCATAATTCTGAGTTGCGACCTTATAATTTCCAGTACCAACGCCATCCGTTACTATTTCTTCGGCGAGCATAGAGACATAAGGATTACCTGTACCTGTCACCCAATTAAAATTTATATCGCCACGGTTTCCTTTACCCCACGTGATGTCGTTCCAAGCACCTACCGAGGCCAATTCATAAAGATGCTTATCAGCGTCAACTACAGCACCCGGAGTAATCTGCTGTGCACCGCCACCTACATTGGTATCATTTGCAGGTGTAGTTCCACCCACAGCCGTCACAGTCGCCTTACCAGTAGTAACAGTAACGATAGACTTGCCGTCTTTCACATTGTTTGCCACGCCGCCAGCTGCACCGGCCACGGCAGCAAACTCTGGAGCCAGACTGCCGTCGACGATGGCCTCATAGCTCTCAGTCTGTGCGCTGACACTCGCTGCGCAAAGCACAGCAGAAATAAGCGTAAAAATTTTCTTCATAGACATTTCTGATTTTAAAAGGTTGTTAATTAGTAGGTTATTTCATTATCTATTTGGCGCAAAAATATGAATTCTCCAACAATCTGCAAAATTTTTTTACCTTTAATTGTATTTTTAACGCTTAACGCTGAAAAAAAGAAATAAAATACATTGCTAATACATTTTTTGTTCCTATCTTTGCACTATTAACAAAGCAAGACACAAACGCAACAGAGGCAGTCGCTGACGGGACTGCCTCTGTTATTTTTGCTTCACTTGCATTTCGCTTACTTAGTCACGACCTTGGGCTGCGCCCGAAGTCGCTAACGCTCGGAAATGCAAGAGAAAGCGTTGCTTTACTTGCTTTTCGCTTACTTAATCACGACCTTTTTGCCGTTCTTGATGACGATGCCCTTGAAGCCGGCAGCAACCTTCTGGCCTGCGATGTTGAAGGCAGGAGCGTCCTGAGCAACAGCGCTTACAGTGCTGATGCCGTCGGCGCCACCGCGAGTGATGACAATCTTGGTAATGAACACGTTAGTGCTGGCCTTGGAACGGGCGAGACGTATCGTCTTGCTGCCAGCCTGGTCTGTAATTGTGTAGTTATTGGTGTTTGGCTCCTGGCCTACGTTCTCATGGATGTTGTTCCAGACGACATTGTCACCTTCGTCGATAGCAGTACCAACGCCGAAATCAATGTACAAGGTTCCATTGGCATCAGTGTCCTTTTTGCGATAGCCGGTGATGGCAATCACGTCGTCAGCAGCCAAAGCCTCGTCGAGCGAAATCGTAACATTGTCGGTGTCAATATTGGCCTTTTTTGCACTCACGGTAATAAGAGTTTCTGAAACGGCTGTGTTACCACCATTAGCTTCAACTGTGCCACCAGTAGCCACACCGGCTTCCCAAGAGAAGATTGTCTGTGCGTTAACACCTGCTGCCAAGAATGCAGCTGCAATAAGAGTAAAAACTTTTTTCATACGCTTTTTGTTTGTTTTTAAAGTTAATAATGTAGTGAATAAAATATAATAATGTGTTTTCCTATTTAACATAACTGCGGTTATGTCGCATAACTGGCAGTTGTCTTATGCATATAAATCTATGCAAAGGTATATCTTGCACGCCGTTTGGGCAAATTTTCATGTGCTTTATTCTCTTTTTTTAACATTAAAAACGTCAAACTTCATTTTTATGCAACTAAAAGTCACGAAACACTGGGCTTTCCTGTGGCAGTTATGCGACATAACCGCAGTTATGTTAAATAGAACTTGAAAGACACAACTTACCCAAACTAATTTATTTACACATTATTATTAATTAAAACACAAAAAAGCGTATGAAAAAAGTTTTTACTCTCATTGCCATGGCAGTAGCTGCCATGAGTGTTAACGCACAGACAGTTGTATTCTCCGCAACTCCTGCCAGCACACTCGAAGCAAACTGGTCTGTTCCTGCCGGTTCTGCCGATCTTGAGATTACTAGTGCTGAAGCTACTATTGTTGGTGGCAAGATGTATGCCTTCAGCCAGCAGGCTGATGCTAAAGACTTAATCAAGAAACAGGGTGGCGAATATGCCTTCCAGTTCACAAACAACAACACATACTTTAAGATTGTTCTTGACCAGGCTCTTAAGGCTGGTGACATTATCAGCGCACGCATGCAGTCAAGAACAGACACAGACTTAGGCATATTCTTTAATACTGGCGCACGTCCTTCAGAGACAACCACTGCAATACTCTTCCCGACTGCCAGTGAGCAGAGTTGGGCAGCAGCACCAACATACACTGTTGCTGAAGGTGACGGAATCTGTGGTGAAACTGCTATATTCCTTTATCGTGCCACTGGTAAGAGTACTTTCTTCAACGAATTTGTTATCACTCGCACAGGCGGTACCGACGGCATCAGCACTGTAAGCGCTGTTGCTGAGGACGCTCCTGCCTTCAACCTCGCTGGCCAGAAGGTTGGTGCCGGCTTCAAGGGCATTGCCATCAAGGGCGGCAAGAAAATCATTGTAAAGTAATCAGCTCAGCACAGAGTTTTTAGCAGGGGCGGCATTGCAGTATGCCGCCCCTGTATTTTTGTCGCCAAGGGTGTGCTTTTTCTATTTTTTTAAACTTTTTTCTTAGGCTCTTTGCTGCCAATCAGCTACCTTTGCTCATAATAACAGCTAAAAACCTAAGAATGAAAAGACTTCTTGCAGTGTTTCTTACCATTGCGGCAGCAGCCACTTGCGCTGCCCAGCAGACGATAACACTGAATAATCCCACCGACATGCAACGCCACGAAGTGGTGGAAATCCCGATGAACAAGATTACGCAGCGGCAGCCGTTCATCGTCTTCGACGCCTTCGGCATCGAGCAGCCCTACCAGCTGACCTGCGACGGTCATCTGCTGCTGTTTGCCTCCATAAGGCCCAACGGCACTGCCACGTACACGCTGCAGCCAGGCACGCCCAAGACATTCAAGACTAAGGTGTCGGCAAAGCTCTATCCCTACCGCCTCGACGACATCGTGATAGAGAACGACCGCACGGGCTACCGCTTCTACGGCCCCGGCCTGCAGCGCAAGGGCGAGAAAGGCTACGGCATCGACGTCTGGATAAAGAACACGCCGGAACTGATACTCGACAGCCTCTACAGCTTCGACCGCTCGCTGCATGCCGAGCAGGCGCGGCTGCGCAAGGCCGGCCAGAAGGCCAAGGCCGACTCGCTGCAGACCATTACCTCGTTCCACCTGAACCATGGCCTCGGCATGGACTGCTACAGCGTAGGCCCATCGCTGGGCTGCGGCACGCCGGCTCTCGTAGAGGGCGGAAAGCTGCTCTACCCCTGGTGCTACGACACCTATCGCATCATCGAGAACGGCCCTCTGCGCTTGCAGGTGCTGATGGACTTTGCACCCACCGACAAAGGCAGCTACCAGCAGGTGCAGGAACACCGCCTGGTGACGCTTGACAGAGGCCAGAACTTCTGCCGCATGGACGTGTGGTACACTGGCCTTGCGAAGCCTGCCGACGCCGCTGCCGGCTTCGCCATACGCCAGACGGACACCAAGAGTGTCGTCGTCGGCAAGGACTTTGTGCAGTATGCCGACCCCACTACCGACCCCTACCGGCAGAACTGCCAGATCTACGTTGCTACGCTGTTCCCCTTCGGTGCGGTAAGCACAGACAAGATGCTCTTCGACAAGCCCCAGAACGGCAATGCCGGCCATGCCGTCGGCCTGCGCAAAGGTCTTCGCAGCGGTGAGCATTTCGTTTATTACTTCGGCTCCGCCTGGAGCGAGTTCGACGTCCGCAGCCAGAAGGAATGGCAGCTGCGCATCGACAATTTCATGAAGGGAGTGAGAAAACCAATTCGGGTAAATTAAAAATTATTTTCGTAAAATTGGAAGAATTAGCAAACCTTTTGTAAATAAAGGCAGTCTGAGGGGTTAGAAAAAATCGGGGTTACGAATAAGAGACCGTTCTATTTCTGCGAATATCAAGGTTGTTGGGAAGTGACCTGTTGCTGATAGCCTGCTACACGGGTATGGCTTATATTGATGCCGTATCAGTCACACAAGATAACCTGTCATACGATGAGCAAGGAAGCCTGTGGCTGAAATACAAACGCAAAAAGACAGGAGTACAGGCTACCAGAAGCCATTGAACTGTTCGACAAGTATAAGGGCGCTGGTCTGCCAACGCTGATGCCCCACCAGAACTACACCTTCCTTCTGAAGAACTTGAAGAAGATAGCGGAGATGGCAGGCTGTACACAGCCAATCAGCCACCACATGGGAAGGCACTACTATGCCTCTATCCTCACACTGTCCAATGATGTGCCGATAGATGTCATCAGCAAGATGCTCGGTCATACTAATGGAGGACAACGCAGGTGTATGCAATGGTGACTCAGGACAAACTCTTTGAGGAAGCCGACAAGTCATTGGCGGATTGGACAAACATATTATATGAATGAGGCACTACACTTGAATATGCAAAGTTTAATACACGACAAAGCTAAGCACTATCGAGAAAGAGC
>CAJOHJ010000010.1 GCA_905234265.1 uncultured Prevotella sp.
CTTTGCACACACTAAGAAGCGTTCTTTGGAAATGTGTATAACGAGACAGAATATGTAATTCAGCTCGTTTCTAAATCGTTACCTAATTACCATTCAAAGCGATGTAACGAAATGATTTCTAAAGAGTTATAATTTTTCCCGTAACAAGCATCGGCTCCTATGCGTTCTACGGCTGCACTGGTCTGACTTCCATCGAGATTCCAACCAGCGTAACAAAAATCGGAGGCATGGCATTCCACAATACGGGATGGTATGATAATTTGTCCGACGGAGTCGTCTATATAGGGAAATGTCTTTACGCATTTAAGGGTGAAATGCCAGAGAACACTTCTGTTATAGTGCAAGAGGGAACGGTACACATCGTCAGCTCTGCATTCAGCGGATGCACAGGCCTGACCTCCGTCGAAATTCCCAGCAGTGTGACAAGCATCGACAGCAATGCGTTCTCCGACTGCAACGGTCTGAAAAAAGTCATTGTCAGCGACATTGCCGCGTGGTGTGGGATTTCTTTTGACAATTACAAGTCCAACCCTTTATATTATGCCATGCATCTCTATAGTGATGCTGATACAGAAATCACTCAGTTGGTCATTCCTCCCAGCGTGACGACGATAGGCTACTCCGCGTTCTACAACTGCACAGGCCTGACCTCCGTCGAAATCCCCAGCAGCGTAACAAAAATACGCAACATTGCGTTCTCAGGATGCACCAGTCTGGCAAAGGTCACTATCAACAGCAACGCTATATTGTCAGCCACCACCATCAGAAACAACCTAACCACAGTTTTCGGTTCGCAAGTGTCAGAATATGTCTTGGGCAATGAAGTGACGCGCATTGGCGAGTATGCCTTCTATGGTTGCACGGGGCTGACGACCGTTACCCTGCCGCCATCAGTAAAGGTTATCGAACGGCAGGTCTTTCAGAACTGCAGCAACATTGAACGCGTGAACATCAGCGACATTAACGCATGGATGAGGATAAAGTTCACCGACGGGCGCAGTAACCCCACCTTCTGGTCGGCCAGCCTGCATCTGAACGGAGAGGAAGTGACGGAAGTCACCGTGCCGGAAAGCATTACGGAACTGGGCGACCAAGTGTTCAAGGGAATGAAAAATCTGAAAACCATCAAGATGCACGACGGCATCACCAGCATAGGTGCATGCGCCTTCCAGGGATGCTTCTCACTGCAGTCGTTCGAATGGCCAAAGTCCTTAAGACATATCGGTAGCGGAGCGTTCCACCAGTGCCGCTCGTTCGACAAGGTAGACCTGAGCAATACAGAGGTGGACTCTATTCCAGACGTCGTATTCTATATGTGCTACAATCTTACAGACGTTACGCTGCAGGCCAACTTGAAATATCTCGGCGAGCGCGCCTTCGGAACTGACACCTGCCTGGTGCGCATCACCTCTTATATCAAAGACCCTACGGCGCTTATGCCACAGTCATACAATCGGTTGCCATTTAATACTTTCGACACCAGTGGCTTCATTTTGGAGAATCAGCCAATCTACAGAAAAGCCACCCTTTACGTTCCCAAAGGCACTGCAGAAGCCTATCGCCAGTCGGTAGCATTCGCTAATTTCGAGAACATTGTCGAGATGGAGGGTGGTACATCAAATGGCGACGCCAACGGTGACGGCGAGGTGAACATCACCGACATCACCTACGTCCTGGACAAGATTAACGGCAAGCCGTCCGGCGACTTCGTGGAGGAGGCGGCGGACGCCAACAGCGACGGCGAGATAAACATCACCGATGTAACCGTGATTCTCGACATCATAAACTCTGCGAAATAGGCAGTCATCCGCAACCAGACAGACATACTTTCCCAAAAACAGAAAACAGGTCTCACCCAAAACTTATATTGCAGTCTGCCAACATGTTGCAGACTTGCGCAGTCTCACCTAAGCTAACACCCAACTGGTGGAAACCATAAAGATGTATGCGATTTAGAAAATTATCTCATTGACTTACGGAAATATCTCATTGACTTACGGAAATAACTCAATGACTTACGGAAATAACTCGCAGAGATAATTTCCTTACCGCATACATCATTCCGTCAGCCTTCACACATCATAATTGGGTGCGTCGGGTGAGACCTGTTTTTCTGTTAGCCTATTATAAAAAGTCCTTGTAGTGTGAGACTTTTTAGGATTTTCATCCATTCAGAATAGTCTATGCCCCTTTGCCAGTATGGCAACCATCTGCCGGGACACAAAAAAATTAGAGGTTTCTCACGAAACCCCTAACCGCTTTCTAACTAACTTATTATCAACTATTCATTACTCGTATCTTATCTAAAGACACTGCAAAGATAGGCAGATGGAGGAAAAAATCAATGGCCGGAAGCGAAAAAAACAACGTAAACGTTTGCAGAAAACCACGGAAAACAATATCTTTGCCTCCTGACAAGGTTAATGAACTCGCAAACAAACTCTCAAACACTCCCCACGCCATGAACACCAGAAAGCAGCACCGGGCGTCGCTGAAGGACATTGCCGCACGACTCGGCGTGAGCATAGCCACCGTCAGCCGCGCACTGAGAAACTCGCCGGAGATAGGGCAGGAAATGAAGGAGCGCGTCAAGGCGCTGGCAAAGCAGATGAACTACAGGCCGAACCCCTTCGCGCAGAGCCTCAGGCTGGAGGCGCCGAAGATGATAGGCGTGGTGGTGCCGAACCTGGTGACGCACTACTACGCCGCCGTGCTGGACGGCATCGAGGAGGAGGCGCGCAGGGCTGGCTACAGCGTCATCAGCGCCAACAGCCACGAGAGCGTGGCCGACGAGCAGGAGGCCATCGACAACTTCGTAAGCCTCCACGTGGAGGGCATCATTGCATGCCTATCGCAGGAGACCACGGACTACAGCCACTTCGAGGAAATCAGCCAGATGGGCATTCCGCTGGTGTTCTTCGGACGCACGTGCCTCACCGACCGCTTCTCCAGCGTCACCGCCAACGGCGACGAGGCCGCTCAGCAGGCCACACAGCACCTCATCGACACTGGTAGCCGCAGGATAGCATTTCTCGGAGGACCTAACCATCTGGACATGGTGCGCCGCCGCAAGCACGGCTATCTGGAGGCGCTGCGCGAGAACCGCATACCGATAGACCGCGAGCTGGTGGTGGCAGGGCGCATAGACTACGACGAGGCCAAGGAGGCCACCGTCAGGCTGCTCAGCGGAAGCAATCGCCCGGACGCCATTCTGGCATTCAACGACATCATCACCTTCGCAGCCTTCACAGCCATCAAGCAGCTGGGACTGAGAATTCCCGACGACGTGGCGCTGATAGGCTTCACCGACGACCTGCACGCACAGTACGTCACCCCACGCATGTCGGCCATTGCCGACCAGTCGCGCCTAATGGGCATCACCGCCTGTGAGCTGCTGCTCAAGAACATTGCCGGCGATGACACCGTCTACAGGAAAATCGTGCCGCAGCAACTCATCATACGCGACACGTCGGCGAAGATGGTTAAAAAAGAATAACAACCGATGGTTTTCGCCGCGCAAAGCAGTAACTTTGCAAAATTAAAAATTAAGCATTTTGCATTATGCATTAAAATTTAAGCATTATGCATTAAAAATTATGCATTATGCATTAAGCATTAATCATTGAAAATATGAGAATACTTTTACTTGGCAGCGGAGGGCGCGAACACGCCCTGGCATGGAAGATTGCACAGAGCAAGAGGTGCGACAGGCTGTTCATTGCCCCTGGCAATGCAGGAACGGCCCAGACGGGCGAGAACGTGGACATCAAGGCCGACGACTTTGAGGCAATAAAGGCGTTCTGCGTGGAACAGAACATCGACATGGTAGTGGTAGGTCCCGAGGACCCACTGGTGAAGGGCATCTACGACAACATGAAGGCCGACAGCCGCACGGCTGGCGTGGCTGTCGTCGGACCCTCGAAAGCCGGAGCAGTGCTGGAGGGCAGCAAGGACTTCGCCAAGGGCTTCATGCAGCGCCACGGCATACCCACGGCAGCCTACCAGACATTCGACGGCGAGCATCTGCAGCAAGGACTGGAATTCCTCGAGACACTGCAGCCACCGTACGTGCTGAAGGCCGACGGACTGTGCGCCGGAAAGGGAGTGCTGATACTGCCCACGCTGGAAGACGCCAAAAAGGAGCTGAGGGAAATGCTCGGAGGAATGTTCGGCAGCGCATCGGCACGCGTCGTCATCGAGGAGTTCCTCAGCGGCATAGAATGCTCAGTGTTCGTGCTTACCGACGGACAGCACTACAAAATACTCCCCGAGGCCAAGGACTACAAGCGCATCGGCGAAGGCGACACCGGGCTGAACACCGGAGGCATGGGCAGCGTAAGCCCTGTGCCGTTTGCCACGCCGGAATGGATGAAGACCGTCGAGGAAAGCATCATCAGCCCCACCGTCAGAGGACTCGCCGAGGAAGGCATCTGCTACAAGGGCTTCATATTCTTCGGACTCATCAACACCGACAAGGGGCCGAAGGTCATTGAGTACAACTGCCGCATGGGCGACCCCGAGACGGAGAGCGTCATGCTGCGACTGAAGAGCGACCTCGTGGACCTCATGGAGGGCGTGGCCAACGGCGACCTCGACAAGCGCAGCATAGAGTTCGACGAGCGCGCCGCCGTCTGTGTCATGCTCGTCAGCGGAGGCTATCCGCAGGAATACAAGAAGGGCTACCCCATCAGCATTCCGCAGCCGCAGCAACTGGACAGCAACACCGTTGTCTTCCACGCCGGAACAGCAATGAAGGACGGGCAGGTGGTGACGGCCGGAGGGCGTGTCATTGCAGTGTCGTCATACGGAGCCGACAAGGAGGAGGCCCTGCAGAGGTCGTTCGCAGCCGCCAGGCAGATAGACTTCACCGACAGCTACTTCCGCCGCGACATCGGCGCCGACCTGTAGACCCTCGCACTAAGCATCATGCATTAAGCATTATGCATTAAGCATTAAAATGACGAAGCGACTACAGAACAAGGTCAGCGAAAGCAAACTCACGCTGCCAGTGGTGACGGCCTACGGCATTGCCGTGTGGCTGGCAGCCGGCGGCGTGCAGAACGGATGGTGGCTGCAGCTGGTGGCAGGACTGGCGGCAACGCTGCTCATGGCAGAGCTGAACAATGCCAATGCCCTGATACGCATCTACTCAAGGATGGTGAGCAGCTCGCTGGTGGTGCTGCTCTGCTGCGCATGCTTCCTGCTGCCGTCGCCAGGCTCAATGTTGCTTACCGCACTGCTGACAGCTGCCTACCTGATGCTCTTCCGGACATATCAGGACAAGGCGGCGGCAGGATGGACATACTACGCGTTCCTGACCGTCGGACTCACAACGCTGCTGTTCCCCGGCTTGGCACTATTCGTGCCGCTGCTATGGCTGCTCATGGCGTGGCAGCTGCAGTCGCTGTCGTGGCGCACGTGGACGGCCTCCGTACTGGCACTGGCAACGCCCTACTGGCTGTGGCTGTGCTATGCCACGCTGACCGCCGACTTCGAGCCGCTGGCAGCCCACTTCACTCCACCGGCCGACATGCTGGCCACCGGCACCGCCAGGCTGTTCCCACTGGGAAGACCGCTGCCGATGACCGTCATCTTCCTAACCATACTGTCGCTGACAGGCACCATACACTTCATGCGGAAGAAGTCGGCCGACAAGATTTTCATACGCCAGCTGTTCGGATTCTTCATCATCATGGACCTCTGCGCGCTGGCACTGCTCATTGCCATGCCCCAGCACAGCAACTTCCTGCTGCCGGTGGTCATCGTCAATGCAAGTCCGCTGACGGGACACTTCATTGCGCTGACACAGACCAAGGTCACCAACGCCGCATTCATCGCCATTGCGCTGACGGCACTCGGGCTGACGGTCTACAACCTGCTGACTATCTGACGGAAGGAAGACATGGACAGCCTGATAGCCCTGCTCATTAGCTACGGATACTGGGGAATGCTCATCACCGCATTCATTGCCGGCTCCTTCTTCCCGTTCTCCAGCGAGGCGGTGATGACAGGACTGCTGGCTGCTGGGCTGGACCCGTGGGGACTCATCGTCTACGGAACCATCGGCAACGTTGCCGGGGGAATGTTCAACTACTTCGTAGGGCGCATGGGACGCCTGGAATGGATTGAACAGTATCTGCACGTGAGCCAGCAGGACCTCGACAAGGCCACACGCTTCATGGCCGGACACGGAGCATGGATGGGATTCTTTGCCTTCGTGCCGCTGTTAGGCTCGGCGATAACCATTGCCCTGGGACTGATGCGCGCCAACATCCCCATCTCGCTGACAAGCATCGCACTGGGAAAGTTCCTGCGCTACGTAGTGCTTATCTACGGAGCCAACTGGCTGATGGGCCTGTAGGCGGATGGCATGCCCGGCAGACTAAGACTGGCCAGGGCATGCAGGCTAAAAACTCTTAAGCTTCTGGACTATGATTTCGGCAGCACGGTCGGCAGCACGGCTGTCGCCGATGGCTGCATGCACCTGACGGTAGTCGTCGAGCATCTGCTGGCGGCGGCTGCCGCCAGGCAGTATGTCGTCGAGGCACCGACGTATGTTGCCGACGCTGAACGTGTCGGCCACCAGCTCCGTAACTACCTCGCGGCCGGCAATCAGATTGACCAGCGACACCCAGCGCACCGACAGCACGCGGCGCTTCAGGAAGCCGATGATGTGCTTCAGCGGCGTCTTGTAGCAAACCACCTGAGGCACGCCGAACATGCATGTCTCCAGCGTTGCCGTCCCACTGGTGACAAGCGCAGCCGTGGCCTCCGAGAGCAGCTGGTAGGTCTGGTTCATCACCAGCCGCACGTGGTTGTCGCCGATGAAACGGCCGTAGTAGTCCTCGTCTATCGACGGCGCACCGGCCACCACCACGTCGTAATCGCCGGCAAGGTGGCGCGTAGCCTCTATCATGGCAGGCAGGTTGTCCTTTATCTCCTGAGTGCGCGAGCCTGCCAACAGGGCAATAACCCTGCGAGACCGCACATCACCACCGGCAGGCGCAGACTCCCCATCGGCAGGGGTAGCATAGCCAACGGCAGCAGCATCCCCACTGCCCTTGGCGGCAAGAAACTCACGCACCTCCTGAGCCGTCGGGTTGCCCACATAGTGAATAGGATAGTTGTGCTTGCGCTCGAAGAAGTCCACCTCGAAGGGCAGTATTGAGAACAGATCGTCGACGTCGCGCCTGATGGCCTTGATGCGGTACTCCTTCCAAGCCCATATCTTCGGCGAGATGTAGTAGAACACCCGGCCGCCGCGGCTGTGGACGTGCTTGGCAATGCTGAGGTTGAAGCCCGGATAGTCTACCAGCAGCACCACGTCGGGCTTCCAGCTGTCTATGTCTTGCTTGCACATGCGCATGTTGCCGAGGATGGCAGGCAGGTGCATCAGCACCGGCACAAAGCCCATGTAGGCCAGCTCACGGTAGTGCCTGACCATCGTTCCGCCCACGGCAGACATCATGTCGCCGCCGAAGAAGCGGAACTCCGCCTCAGCGTCCTCACGCTGCAAGGCACGCATCAGGTGAGAGGCATGCAAGTCGCCGGATGCCTCGCCGGCTATCAGATAGTATTTCATAGCTGCGCTGTGGTTTCGCTGACGGCTCGCCGGCTACTGACAGGCAAAGTCGCCCTCAAGATGCTTCAGGGACTGCAGGGCCTCGTAGGCCGTAACGTCTATACGCGTCGGGGTAACGGCCACGTAGCCGTTGTCGATGGCCCAGCGGTCGGTGTCGGTAGCCTCCGGCTCGTCGTTTCTGTAGTGTCCAACCATCCACCAGTAGTCGAAGCCCCGTGGATGGTGGAAGCGCGTCGTCTCGTTGAACCACGAGCCTTTCGACATGCGGCACAGCCGCAGGCCACGGTAAGGAGCCGTGCCGTCGGCTGACGGCTTGGGGAAGTTGACATTCAGGCATACGCCATCGGGCAGTCCCTCGGCCAGCACTCGCCGCGTAATGCCGCTGACGAACGGCTGCAGGGCGCTAAAGTCGGCGTTGCTGCCGTTATCGCACAGCGAGAAAGCCACCGACGGGATGTGCTTCATGCAGCCCTCAAGGGTTACGCCCATGGTGCCGCTGTAGTGGGTGTTCACGGACGCATTGTCGCCGTGGTTGATGCCTCCGATGACCATGTCGGGCTGGCGGTCGCAGAGATTGGCCAGCGCCATCTTCACACAGTCCACTGGCGTGCCTTCGCACGACCACACCTCAACGCCAGGCTCACGGCGCCGCAGCGTCAGCGTCAGCGGACGGGTGACGGAGAACGCACACGACTGGCCGCTGCGCGGACCGTCGGGAGCGCACACCAGCACTCTGCCCAGCGGCCTCACCATGTCTATCAGGTCGTTGATGCCCTTTGCCTGGAAGCCATCGTCGTTGGAAATAAGTATCAGGGGTTGTTCTGTTGCCATCAGTGGTTGTTCTGTTGCTTGCATTTGCCGTATTGATAGATTTCAAATGAGTTGATGATGTTCTGCCACAGCACGTAGCATCCGGCACCCACCGAAGCCACAGGGTTCAGATACATGTAGGCCACCCAGATGCTGAGCGCAGTGTTCTTCTGGAAGAGTCCCTGCCCGGCATTTATTTCCTCGCCAAGCCAGCGGCCTATAGCCCTGCCGACGGCAAACTGCACGAAGCAGAGCAGGAACGTGGCCGCCGCTATGGACAGCAGCAGCCCTACCCCAGCCTGACTGTGAACGATGTTCTTCACCGTGATGCCCGTGGTGATGCTCAGCGACACTGCCCAGAAGTAGAAGCTCAGGTTGGGCATGGAGGCTATGCGCTGCTGCAGGCGCGGCATCCAGTGTTTGACAATCCACCCCAGCAGCAGCGGCAGCAGCAGCACAATGGCAACCTTCTCAAGAATGACGAGGAATGCCGCCACGAAGCCTATGCCTGCCGACGGCTCCAGGATGGGGAACACTACCGGAATCAGCACTGCGGCCACCAACGAGGAGAGTATGGTGTAAGTAGTCATGGTGTTGATGTTGCCGCCCAGCTTGCCCACCACCACCGGCGCTGCCGATGCCGACGGCCCGATGATGCACGTCAGCACAGCCTCCCAGAGCAGTTTGTGGGTGTTGGGTGACTGGTGTTGGGTGATGGATGATGGGTGGTGGGTGGTGGGTGACGCATCGCCCAGCAGCCAGCAGACCGTTGCCACCACCAGCACCATCAGCAGCTGGGCCACAAGAATGCCTGCATGCCAGCGGTGAGGCATCAGCTGGTGGTAGTCTACCTTGCAGAAGGTCACGAAAAGCGTCAGGAAGACAAACAGCGGAAAGATGACGTCGAACACTGGGCTGAGAGCCGTGCCAAGCCCGTCGAGCTGCGGCACCCAGTAGAACGTCAGGTAGCTGACACTGCCGACAACAATAGCCACGGGCAGCGTCCACTCCCTCACGAACCTTATTATCCTCTCACCTCTTGGCAGCAAATTCTCCACTTGTCACGCTCCTGTTTTTCACTGCCTTAAAGTTCTTCGTCCGAACACTGGAAAGTCGTTCCGCGGCTCACGTCGCCCGTCTGCAGTCCCAGTTTGAACCACTTCATGCGCTGCTTGGACGTGCCGTGGTTGAACGACTCGGGGACGGCATATCCGCGGGCTTTCTTCTGCAGGTAGTCATCGCCAATGACCTGTGCGCAGTTGATGGCTTCCTCAATGTCGCCGTCCTCCAGCGACTGGAAGCGCTTGTTGTCGTGGTGCGCCCACACGCCGGCATAGAAGTCGGCCAGCAGCTCCAGACGCACCGACAGTTTGTTGGCCTCCGTCTGGCTGAGCTGTGCCATCTGCTGATGCACCTTCTGCAGCGTGCCGGTAAGATACTCCACATGGTGGCCCACCTCATGGGCAATCACGTAGGCATAGGCAAAGTCGCCGTCGGCTCCCAGCTGCTTCTTCATGGTTGTGAAGAACGACAGGTCGATGTACAGCTTCTGGTCGCCCGAGCAGTAGAACGGACCCATCTGTGCCGAACCCTGTCCGCAGGCCGTCTGCGTGGCGTCAGTGTAAAGCACCATTGTCGGCACCTGGTACGAAGCATTCCACTGCTCCTGGAAAATCTTTGCCCACACGTCCTCAGTGCCGGCAAGTATCTGCGTGGAGAACTTTGCCAGCTGCTGTTCCTCCTCGGTGAATTCACGCTGGCCTTCGGCCACCTCAGTAGTCTGCGCCCCCTGTTGGGCAGCCTCGATGCCGGCCTGCAGCGGATTGCCGCCGGTAAAGTAGGCAATGGCCATGGCAATGATGATGCCGCCAATGCCCAGTCCTGCCTTCTTGCTGGTCATGCCGCGGCGGTCTTCCACATTCGAGCTTTCGCGTCGTCCGTCTAATCTCATAGTCGTAAGTTTTTTATTGTTATACGTTGTTTTCTAACTCTTCCTCCACGGTGTACAGAAAATCGTTGTATGGATACTTCTGCACGTGCAGCTCGCGTACCTTATTATATAATATAGTGCGCAACTCGTCGATGTTCTCCTTCTTCCTGGCCGAAATGAACAGCGGGCCGTCGCTGATTTTCGCCATCCACGTCTTCTTCAGCTCGTCGAGCGAAATGTTCTCGCGCGTAGGCTCCATGAGGTCGTCCTCGTCCTGCGGCGTCCAGCGGTAGGCGTCGATCTTGTTGAACACCAGCATCGAGGGCTTTTCGGCGCAGCCCAGCTCGGCAAGTGTCTTCTCCACAACCTCTATCTGCTCCTCGAAGTCGGGGTGGCTGATGTCGACGACATGCACCAGCAGGTCGGCCTCGCGTACCTCGTCGAGCGTAGACTTGAAGGAGTCCACCAGGTCTGTGGGCAGCTTGCGTATGAAGCCCACGGTGTCGGCCAGCAGGAACGGCAAGTTCTGGATGGTCATCTTGCGCACCGTGGTGTCCAGCGTGGCGAAGAGCTTGTTCTCGGCGAAGACGTCGCTCTTGGAAAGCAGGTTCATCAGCGTCGACTTGCCCACGTTGGTATATCCCACCAGGGCCACACGGATGAGCCTTCCGCGGTTCTTGCGTTGCGTGGTCTTCTGGCGGTCAATCTCCTCGAGGCGCTGCTTCAGCAGCGTAATACGGTGCAGGATGATGCGGCGGTCCATCTCCAGCTGCGTCTCGCCAGGGCCGCGCAGTCCCACGCTTCCCTTTCCGCCGCCGCTGCCGCTGCCGCCGCCCTGTCGCTCCAGGTGTGTCCACAGGCGCTGCAGGCGTGGCAGCATGTATCGGTGCTGCGCCAGCTCCACCTGCGTCTTGGCCTCGGCCGTCTGCGCGCGCATGGCGAAGATGTCGAGGATGAGCGATGTGCGGTCAAGGATTTTCACCTGCAGCTCCTTCTCGATGTTGCGTATCTGCTTCGCCGACAGCTCGTCGTCGAAAATCACCATTCCCACGGGCTGCGGACGGTAGTCCGCCGAAGCATCGTCGCCAATCGCTCCGGCGCCTGCAGCGTCCTGTTCCTCCAGCCACTCGTCGTACTCGTCCTGACAGTGCTTTATATACTGCTTTATCTCGTCGAGCTTTCCCTTGCCCACGTATGTCACCTGACTCGGCCCCTGCACGCGCTGGGTGAAGCGCCTGACGGTCCTGGCTCCGGCGGTGTCGGCAAGGAACTCAAGTTCGTCAAGATACTCCTTGGTCTTCGCCTCGTCCTGTTGCGGGGTTATCAGTCCCACAAGCACGGCAGTTTCAGCCTGAGCCTCAGAGATTACAAATTCCTTCATATTCTGCCTTGTGATTGCTTTTGCGTGCAAAGGTACGATTAAGCGAGCGCAAAACAAAGAATTCCATTCTTTTTTTTGCCGAGCGTGAGTGCCTTCGCCGAGTTTTAACTTCGGGGAGAAAACAGAAGAGTGCTGCAATCTGTTGATTTGCAGCACTCTTTGCTTTTAAGCCTTGTACCCAGACCCGGGCTCGAACCGGGATGGGTTGCCCCACTGGTGTTTGAGACCAGCGCGTCTACCGATTCCGCCATCTGGGCTAAAGCGGTGCAAAGGTAAGGAAAAAAAGAAAAACCGACAAGAGAAAACGATATTTTTTTCAGTGACGCTTGAAAAATCAAATCAAGAACAATAAAGATTACAGTTAGCACTACTGATTTTTCTGAACCCAAACGAGGAATAATTACAGAAAAATGATTAACTTTGTAAGTTCTAAAATGGTAAGAATGAAAAAAAATCTGTTTAAGACATTCTCAGCTTTTCTTTTGTTGTTCTCGACAGCTTGTACACACCATCAAGAAGCTCACCAGATGCTGGAAGATGCAGACCGTCTGGTAGAACATCATGCCGACTCTTCAAGAAAAATTCTGCAATCGCTTACTGACCGCTCGTTTGCGCATAATCCAGATAGCAAGGCTCTGTACACATTGCTGCTTGCTCAGACAGGCTATGTCCTGTATGATTCAGTCCCACCTGACACTGCCCAGTCGTCGACAGTACGACATTATGAAGCCGTTGGAAATAACATGTTGCTTTGTCGCGCAATCTATTATCGAGCAATGAATCTTTATGTGGAAGGAAAACATGACATCTCGTTGGGTCTTCTAAAATGGGGTGAGCAAAAAGTTAACGAGACATCTTCTGTCCTCTATAAAGCTAAATACCACGAAAGTCTTTGCATGATTAATGACAAGGCGCAGTGCAAAGAACTAATGTTGAAATATGCCATATTGTTTTTGGAAGACGCCATCGCCTTGGGCGACACTGCTTTTATTGCCCGTGGATATTCGCATGTAGCAACAGCATATTTCAGCATGGACCAAGTGGGCGAGGCTGAAAAGTTTATCCTTCAGACGCTGCCTTTATTGGACAAGTTGCCAAAGAAGAGTAAAGCGTATATATTGACAGACATTGGCTGTATTTACCATAGGCAAGGAAAACTGTCTTCTGCTAAGAAATTTTTGGAAAAGTCTTTAGGTGAATATGCTATGGCAAACACCTATGCCGAGCTGGGTGACATATATGCAGAAGAGGGACGGTGGGCAGATGCTGAAAAGTCATGGCAAATGGCATTGAAAGCCGACGAGTCGATAATCATCAAGAACGCGCTCTCATCCATAGTAGAACATTATAAAGCGCGCGGTGATATGGCAAGAGCGTTGGATGCAATGGAGACATTGTTCTGGTTGTCGGATTCCGTGGTGAGACAATCAGAGAAAGAAAAGATTGCAGAAATACAATACAAGTATGACCAAAAAGTAACTGAGAATCATATGCAAACGATTGTCAACAGGATGCTTGTCGGCATAATAGCGGCTTTCTTTTTAATATTTATAGGTGTATACATTCATCGTAGGATTGTTCGCAATTACTCTAATAAGCTTGACAAAAGCCTTAAGATATTATATGATGCCCAGCAGAAATTGTCAATTCTTGAAACCGAACGTCAACAGCAGACAGAACTATATGGCAGAGCCGATGAACAATACAATAGGAAAATCAAATCATTGGAGTACAAAGTGGAAGAAACTCGCCGTGAAATCTTCGAACAAGTAGGACGCGGCAAGCAGGTTTATGAAGAGATTCTTAGAAACCAACCTCTTCTGTACCGTAATGACGAAAGCTGTCTTGTCGAATACTATTCCGTTTTCAACTTTGCCGTATATAGTCAATGGGAGGCGGAATATAAAGGATTGACATTACGTATGTTGATTTTCCTTATCCTGCAAGATATGAATAAGTCGGACGAGGAGATATGCTTAATAATGAACATTGAAAAGGTCTCGTTACGATCAATTAAATCAAGATTGCGAAAACTGAAAGCATGATAGTGTTTTCTTTCCTATTTGGAATTAATGTGGTGACTGCGCATATACATTATAGCCTCATATCGGTATGCAGAAGCTGTTTTCGATGGTATCTTCAGTGGGGTGTTCAAAATTGATGTGGCATAATGCAAGGCAGAGGTTGTATCTCCGAAATGGTCGCTTCTCCGCATCAACAAAACCTTTGGCCATAAATGGTGAGGCTTGATGTACGAGATTGCCTCAAGGCATTCAATGCACTTTTCCTTGTTGCCTGCTTTTCCGTGACAATCAGACAGGCGCTTGTAGACATAAGGGGAGGAGGTGAATTTTAGTGCCTCAACGAAATATTTCTCTGCCTTTTTATACTGTTTTATCCTGAAAAAAGCTTCGCCTACAAGTGTGTAATATCGTTCCGAAGTTTCTATAGATGGAGACAATGCTTTCAATTTTGAGATGTCTTTCCGTTTGGCCTGTTCAACATTTGTTAGCTGGGACTGTGCTTTTATGACTGTCAATTCACGCTGCAATATATGTATTGTAAGAAAGACCAAAGAAAGTATCATTAAACGATTATATTTAAAGGCGGTCATGTGGCAAGAAGAAAGAATATTGCCAAAATAGCACATTTCCATAAACCATATTAGCGGTGCTGAAATGATAAAGTTGGTCATGGACATTAGAAATAGAGGAATAATTACAATAGACGTTTTGAAGTCATGAATTTTTACAGCTAAAAAAAATCATGTGAAAGAAAAGCATCAGAAACAGCAAACCTCCTACTATGCCGCCTTCTACAGTCTGTTCCAATAAATCATTGTATGCCATGTAAATATGGTCGGCCAACATTTTTTCTTTGTCAGACCCACATGAAGAAAAATATCTGGCTTGTGCAAGGTTGTAATGCTTTTCGAATAATCCATAACCGTATCCTTGAGGCTTTTCTATAATCATCATAGATGAAATTTTCCATATAAGTATTCGCCCATCTGAAGAAGATTTTTTGAAATTATACGCCCACAAAATGAATACTAAAACCATAATAGCAGATGTAATAGAAACAAATCTCCACCTTTGTTTTATCATGTTAGTCCTACGCAATAGCATTACCGCTGCCAAAGACAGGCCTGCATATGCAGTTCTGCATTTCAGGAAAACTATACATGTGATAAAGAGCAGTGCGACAATAAAGAACAAGAAGCGATGTTCTTTAATGCGTTGCAAAGTGACAGCTGTGCAGCAAGTCAAGAAAATAGCCGCAGTTGAAGGGTTGTTTCCGCATCCTGTCACGGGAACTAACGAGTCATTTGAAAACAGTAACTGAAATATTACAACGACAGCCTGTAAACATCCAATATAAAGAAAGATATTTTCAATATAATGCCACTTCAGCATACTGGTTCTTAGAAGTATCGTCGTAGACAGGCAGAGCAACATGCCAGTCAAGTAGTAGTACATGCGATAGGTCTCAGCTGGTATAAATGCATGGTGCAACAAAATATATACCATCCATATGATTACGAGCCCAAAAGAAGCAGGAAGCTCTATTGGAGAAGTTCTGATGATGGATTTGCAAAATGCCATCAAGGCGGAAATTGCTATTAGCAGACCAGGAAACAGAGATTGTGACAACGATGGATACACAAACAAGTGTGTATCCACAGTTGCCAATAATAATATACATGCGTACAGAAATGTTGCAAAGTTGCAGTTCTGCTTCATTTTTTTCTTAGGAAAACAATCTCGTCGTGGTAGACAGGATAGATGAGAGAGAGTTTATATCCGTCAAGACATGTGATACGGTTGTTTCCAATGTCTCCATTAGTATATCTTATAAGATAACTGCCTGTGGTGTTTTTCCCGACTTTGGAGAAGTCAAATTTCGTAGGAATAGTGTCTGAAAGATAATAGTACCTTTTTTCCTTCTCTCTTCAGATTTTTCGCAATAATAATGTGTCACCAGCCTGGCTTAGCACGGTCAGTTCGTTAATAGTCGCTCTCAACAGACGCCAGTTGTACGCCTTAGTAGGAAAATGCTCGAAAACAATGAATTTGCCGCGTCCCTGTACGCTTGTTTGTTCTTTGTTGAATGTGCTGACAGGAAGATCAGAAAGGTAGCAGAGAGCTATGACTGATTTCTTTTCGCCAGTGTTTTTTATCTGCAAGATTTCCTCCATCTGCCCATCCCCGAATTTGAAGAAAGTGCCTATTTTGCTTTCTGCAAAAGGTGAAACCAGTTGCCATGTGCCGTCCTGTAGCAGTTCTTGAGTGACGACAGCCCCTCCGTCAGCGGCAGCAGGCAGTAAATCATTGCTGACGCCCCATAATAATCTGTTGTGAAAGAATGCGAGTCTGTCAATGTTGTCTGCAGGCATCATAAGAACAGCTTTCTCTTCACTGTCCATAGAATTGCCGACGTCTCCGAGTGCAGCGTATACAGAGGCTTGTGTGTGAAAAAGCAGGTATCTGTCGCTGCTGACAGTGTCAATGCTTAGCAAAGAGTCTGACAACAGCAGGGCTTGCTGGAGTTTTGCGCTGTCGTTATGGAGGAGTCCTTCTTGGACAAGCACAGACAGACGGTCTTTGTCTTCTTTATAGCTGTTCTTTGCAGGCTGCTGGCAAGACACAAAAGCCAGAAGCGTGATAAATAGTAGACAGTGTTTCATAGCTATTTGATTTTAAAGCCTTTTTTATATAGGACAGGAAAAAAAACTCCCAATAATGAAGGGTAAGTAACCATTGTAAAACCATTCCCAGTATCCACTTTCCAGTTGCCTGTTATTCGTATCTCTATCGAAGATGTTCCAATGTATCCAATATTGCTAAAGCTGGCACTCCCTGCGAAATTTGTTCCAGACGGAACAATGTAAGCACCTTGCGATACCAAACTTTTTTCGGCAATAGTTTTCCCATCAATAATAAGTTGGCAACCAAAAGCTCCTATCATATTTCCACAATCTATATGAGTGTTTGTTGATAATGCTGTTATTTCTATCATATATATATTCCCTTCAATATTTTTATGGAGGATAATGTGTGTATTAACATCAATCAACACATTTTGGTTGCCTACTTGAGAGTCTAATGGTATGGAACCAGTTATTCTTTGCTTATCCTCTATTTTGTCAATAGCGACTATTTCGTAGTTATAACTATCTTCATTATAATATGACGAATTATCACCGTCATTTGTCCCACCTTCCCCTTCGTTAACTTCATCAGTGCCAATACCAATTATCTCTTCAAAGCTTGGGTCATCGTCAAATATGTTTCCAAAATCATCGTCATCGTTTCCATTATCATTGTGGCCGATGATAACAACCTCATCCAGTTCTCCTCCCATTATTTGAGCATTTGCACTCTGAATACCAAAGAAGAATGTACCGCCTGTCAAAATTGGGAGAAATTGATATAAGAAGAGTATTGTAATAATTAGTTTTCTCATTCTTCACCTCCTTTCTTGACAATTAGAGTACGCAACATGTGATTTTCTGCCTTAATGTTTAGGACATAAAGGCCGTTTGGTATTGCTGGTGTGAAGTTTATCGTGTGATGCCCCTTGATAAGGCCATTCAAGGTCTTTCTTTCTACAAGCATGCCACTACGATTGAATATGCGAACATCAACGGAAGGAACGTCTTCGTCCATGTCGAAGTCAATTATGAGATGGCTGTCAAATTGATTGGACGAAATGGATATGCTTTGACCATTAACATCTTTCGATACATTACTCTTTCGATAAAGTTCAATATACATTGGCCGTTCAGGTTCTTTTTGTAGTGTAGAATAGAGAGAAAGACGTCCTGCTATCCTGTCATTCCATGCATCAAGAGTGGCCTCTTCCAACTTGTAAACAATCCCTTCTTTCCCTGAATATCGTTCTGAAAGACATATTTCTCCACTATTGAAGCGGAGACGTCCGTCGCTTTGTGTGTTTGAACTAAACGTCGCAGTTTCTCCGTCAATTTTGATAGTTCCATCAGCACTTTTTCCATCGCAAATCAGAGTCAGTGCAATAGGCTTTTCATTAAGGACATACTGCCCACTCCAATCATATTGCACGAGGATGCCTTCATATTCGCCAGACAACTTGCTTAAGTCTGTGAATTCTGTGGAAATCTCAGGCATGTGTAGTGGGGTATTAGCATTCGACACATCCCGATAGATATCATTTTCGGGAGTTTCCTTTTCAAGTTCTTCTGTTGCGGCTCCATTGCCGAGAATTTCCGCTTGTCGTAGATAGCTATTGCCTTTGTCTTCGTCTCGTTCTACTCCAAAACCATTGCGGTAGCAAAGCCCTAACATGTATAGACTATGAATGTGAAACTTTTTGGCTCCAACAAAGAAATGACTTACAGCGTCTTCATAACTCTGCAGGCATCCCAGCCCTTTGTATAACATGAATCCGTAATCATAATGACAAGTGAAAGAATTCATGTTAGCACCGATTTTAAAATATTTGCAAGCTTCTGAATAATCCTGGCGCAAACCACCAATGGAATATTTGTAGGCCATGCCAAGGTTGTGACAAGCAAGGGGAAGCTTCTTGTCGATTGCCAACTGGAACCAGTTAAGTGCCTGTATCGTGTCAATGCTGACTCCTGTTCCGGTAATATATGCAACGGCAAGTGCATTCATAGCTATAACATTGGAATCGTTGATTGCTCTTTGCTGAAGGATGTTGATAGCATCATTAATGCGAACTTCCGTATCAAGTCCTTTTAATGCCAAGATGGCTTTTCCCAAAAGAGTGTCGAATGCTGCCACGCTTCCAAACTCCAATTTTACGTCACCCGTCTCTCTTCTCATATCAGTCATGCCCATGAGTTTTCTATTGTAGGCATCAAACATTCTTATCAGTATAGGACGATGAACTTTCAGTTCTTCTAAAAGGAGTCTTTTCTCATTATTCTTAAAACGGTAGATATCGCTAATGCGCAACCTATCTTCTGTAAATTGAAATGCACGATTCCATTCTTTTGCACTGTCAAGAGTTGTGGTAAGCCCCTCCTCAGCAAGAATTTTCCACATGTTATTCACCCTTCTTGCAGCAGGCTTTGCGTTTTTTACGCTAAAAAGCAATTTCAACTGACGTTCGTCCAATGTGTTCTTCAAAATGTCAATTTCTTCATTCCATAAATTCAGAGTAGAATCACTTGCACTCTTTTGCATAATATACGCCAGCCTTGATTTCAGATACTCTTTCTGAGCATCGTCATAGGTACACCTTGGATGGTCGGCTATACGCAGAGCCAACTGAATTAACGATCCTGCCCTACCTTTTTTTAGCGCTTCTCCTTGGGCCATAGCAGCATTTGAGAATGAAACAAATGCCACAATTAAAAGTAATAATCTTCTCATTTTATTAATTATCTTAATACCAAATTTGTTTTCCGTTCTTATATATAAATATTCGTTCTTCATGCCCTTTTGTTTTATCTTTTAATAAAAGCAACATGCCCTTGGGAATGTTGTAAAAAGTCAAACAGTCGTCATTATGAGCGAAACTCCTGCCAAGCAAATGCCATTGCGTGTCAAAACCATATAGTTCATACAAATGACCTTTCTGAATATCGTTGCCGTCGGAAACAGGAGCGAACTCAATACTCGAAAGATTAAAGTTACGTTTCTCCCCCAAGTCAATACCAATCCAATAACCAGGCTTAAAAGCTTTTATTTTGGTTTCTTTGTCGCCATCTGTTAAAAGGGATAAACGATTGGTGTCTACTTGTGACGTCAAATATTGCCCATTATATGTTTTATTGGCTTCATCCTTAAATAACAATTCTGACAATAGGGCTATATCTCGTTCATTACTTTTGAATCGTATATATCTATATTTTTCCGCATTGCGAATATTTATGGAAGTCCTTCCGTATGGAGTTGCTGTGATAACGGCTAATGTGTCAGTTAGTGTGAACTTTGGATTGTCGGCACCCTCTATAATACTGTTTATCAGTTTGATCCATTGTGCGGGCATATATGAACACAATGGATATTTACGTGTTAAGACAACACTGCAAGTGTCATCGCTATCTGATTTTAAGTAATGAACGTCTCCGTTTTTATCCAACAAAATGGGTGGAGATAATGGGCTTTTCTGTCCAAAAGCCTCCATTACAGGCAAATACACGACATTATTTCCTAAATTTTCAAAACAAGCTATACCGTTCTTAACGGGTTCCTGTACTATGGGCTGCCAGTCTTTCCCTGTCACAAATGTACACAGCCAGACCTTATTCTGATTGGCTACAGGAATAGAAATTTTACCATTCAGTCCGTAGAATACCGACACATCTTTATAAATGTCAGCATACCCAGTCCTGAATACTTTGGCCACTCTCTTCTCATATTTGATTGAAAAAGGAATGCTTAGGCCTTCGAAGGAAGTGCTGTCTTTTATGAAATTAGATGCGTCTATGCGATTATTACAAAGAGGCACATCTTCACTTTCAAATACAGTATATGTTCCGTCGGCAAGTAATAAAGCAACCCAAGAGTGGCCTTTTGTGCTATAATCTGCCCAATGAGGTACTCCATCAATGGCTGCTGGTATCGCAAAAGCCCTTAGAACAGATACTAACAAAATACAGCGTTGGTCACAGTTTGCACGTCTAATATGATTATAAGTCAGTACGTCTAAATTGTATGGAGTGAAAGAATTGGAATTACTGATACTGTCAAGCACTCTACGTCTGAGAATTGTAAATGCAGCTTTTACATCAGAAACATTCTCTATTGCATTTTTGTAGCATTCGCGGAGTTCCTTTCGCCACGAAGGTTGAAAATGTTCATTGCTTACCCTATATGGCAAAATATACTCACAAAAAGAATCAAAAGAAATGTCATTATACCAAGGAGAAATTCTCCAGATTGAAAACGCATCATCAATATTTGACATCAAATTCTCACAACTCACAACTGAACTATCTGGCAACATGTTTATTCGCATATTGTCGTTGCAATCGCTCCATAGTTTGCCTAATTTCCCTATATCCGTTTTGGGCTTATAATTGCGGACAGAACTCAAGAATAGGTCTATGCCTTGGCCTTCAGGAGATTGGTGACTCTCCATGTGGTCTATGAGATATAAAGCAGCATCAAATTTTTGCTGGTCAATGTCAATCTTCTGATAATGTTCTAATACAGCTGCGTATTTTTTTCTATAAGCCTCTGAATAACCATAAGACAATAAAGAATAGAAAAGAAATGCAACAGCAAGCTTAATAGGTAAAAGATCCGAAAATATCTTCATCGTCTGCATTCATAATGATAATTTCATAGTCGCCATTGCCGTGCGTAGAGATGTCAAATTCGGCCTCGTCTCCTATAGATGTTGACAGATTCTCAGAAATAACCAAACTCCCGTTTCTGTAAATTTCCACGCTAACATTAGGACAGTCAATATTAAATATAATATTCAAAATCCCGGTCGTTTGGTTGAATTCTGCAAAACATGCCGTTGAATATTTTGCTGGTGCCAAACGGGGATATTCATTTTGAGTGTTGTTGTTATTGTTAGTTTTGGCAACTCTCAATTTGGCTCCATACAAGTTTTGTGGCATTGATGCGACAGAAATAAGAAATACAACTAAAATAATACTTTATACGTTTTTCATAACTTTTATAGTTTAAATTCAGTGCAAAATTATAGCATTTCAATAATTGATAACAAGCTGTTTTTATTTTATTATCTATAAGTGTTGCAAATGTGGAACATTTTATTATTTTCCAGTAACACAGGCGTTTAGGACTTAACTTTACCCCAAAATACACGTTTTTGGGGAATGAAAATGCAACGTTCTGGCATTGAAAATAGCAGCCATTTCGTGAATGTCCGACTGCTGTATCTGGCTTTAAAGGCAGAGCTGGCTGTATATGAAAATGTCTAAATTTCAAAAAAAAGTATAAATATGAATGCCTGCACTTGCTTATGTCGTTAGTAAGCCGTATCTTCGTAGACAGAAAACCTAAAAGCACTAACTAACTAAAGATGATTATTGACAAAAAGAATTTCTGCGTCATTCTGGCCGGCGGACAGGGACGCAGGCTGTGGCCCTGGAGCCGCAAGGACAAGCCAAAGCAGTTTCTGGATTTCTTCGGCACAGGTCGCACGCAGCTGCAGATAACCTTCGACCGCTTCAAGAAGCTCGTCCCGGCGGAGAATATATTTATATGTACGTGCAAGGAGTATGAACACCTGGTTAGGGAGCAGGTGCCGGAGATGGAGCCTGCAAACCTGCTGGTGGAGCCTGTCAACCGCAACACGGCAGCCAGTGTGGCATGGGCGAACATGCGCATTAAGAACTCTACCCCCGATGCCAATATCGTCATCGTGCCGTCCGACCAGCTGGTGCTTGACGAAGCTGCCTTTGCCAAAAGCATCAAGATGGGCGTGAGCTACGTCTCGGAGAACAATGTGCTGCTGGCCATCGGCGTCAAGCCCACGCGCCCCGAGCCTGGCTATGGCTACATACAGATTGGCGACCTGAGCTGCAAGCCCGACGTATACAAGGTGAAGTCGTTCACGGAGAAACCCGAGCGTGAGTTTGCCACAATGTTCATGGAGAGCGGCGAGTTCTACTGGAACACGGGCATCTTCATTTCCAACAGCCGCCATCTCACCAGGACCTTTGAGGAGATTTTCCCTCCCGTGCTGCGCAATCTGAAAGCGGACAAAGCTTCCTACACTCTCGACGACGAGTTGGAATATGTTGCAAAGAATTATCCACGCTACCCGAACCTGTCGATAGACTATGCCATCCTGGAGCAGGGTCGCAATGTCTATGTCATGAAGTGCGACTTCGGCTGGGCCGACCTTGGCACGTGGCATGCTATCTACGAATGCATGAGCCACGGCGAGGGTGACAATGTGGTGGTTGACACGGAGGTGATGTTCGAGAACTCTTCCAACAATGTCATCCGCCTGCCGAAGGGACATTTGGGCGTCATCAGCGGACTCGACGGCTACATAGTTGTCGAGGAAGGCAACATGCTGCTCATCTGCAAGAAGAGCGATTCGTCGGCTCTTGTACGCAAGTATGCCGGTGAGGTGCAGCTGAACTACGGCGACGAGTTTGTATGATTGCCGGCCTGTCAGGCCGGTGTTTTAGAACATGACTTTTATTTGCAGCAGAATGTCGGCCATCGAAGAGTGGCCTATCTGCTGCATACCCGACGAGATGGTGCTGCGGTCGAAGTAGTTGGTGACGCCGGCCTTTGCCGCCAGCTGCCAGTTGTGGGTGATGTCGGCACTGCACGTCAGCTGGTATCGCAGACCGTGGCCGTAATAGGAGGCAAAGGCAAAGTCGTGGGCCACAGACTGCTCATACTGATAGATGCGTGAGTCGTAGCCGTCGGTATGGAACCATCCTGCCGAAGCGTCAGCCTTCAGCCATTTCTTTTTCAGCGATGCCTGACAGGCAATCATGATGCCCTGCTGGCTGTCAGTCTTTGTAAGGGTGCTGACTGCGTCGGCCTGCAAGCCGGCTTTCAACGTTGGCGACACGTCGGCCGACAGGCGCAGGCGCAGCCTGTGTTCGGGCATGTTCTCCAGATTGGTCTTGCTGCTGTTGTCGCGCTGGCGGAGGTGCATGCGGTATCTGCCCTCAATGTTCCACGTCTTTTGCCTATAGCGTGCCGATGCCATCAGGTCGACGGCATCGCTGGCGGCACTCACCTGATAGCGCGGCCAGCTGAAGTGCGCATAGTCGGCATAGGCTTGCAGCTGCCACCGGTCCGACGGCTGCCAGCGCAGTCCGGCATACAGGCCGTGTTCGTTCTGAACGCCGCTGCCCTCTGCGAAGGCATTTGCCATGAGGGCAGTGTATCGCCTGTCGTAATACCTGTAGAGAGCCATCATGGTGAGCTTCGGCGACAGCCGGCAGTTGACGGTGTGCAGCAGGGCAAAGGCACCGCTTCCGCTGATGGCCGTCTCGCCGGCAATGCTTAGCTTGGCGGTGCGCAGCGAGTAGTCCAGACTGGCATTGGTGAAGCTGTTGCCCTCGGCGGCGTAGCGGCGGTAGAGCTGCGTAGCCTTCTGAGGCGCCAGCTTGCGGTCAAGGTGTGAGCAGACGATGTTGGCGTTTATGCGCAGCGCACGCTTCCTCCAGCCAATGCTTGCGCCGATGTCGGTCTGCTGCGTGTTGCCTTTCTTGCCGATTTCCGTCGCCGTGCGGTGGTAGCCGTCGGTGAGCAGGGTCTGTGCGTCGCCGTCCTTGTTCAGCGTGGCATCGATGCTGCGCAATGAGGCGAAGGCTGTCAGTGACAGCTGCGTCGAGAGGCGCACCGTTGCAGCGGCACCACGCAGCACATTGGCCTGCGACCTGCCAGTGCTGGCGGAAAGAGTGTGGCTGCTGCGGCCGAGCGACAGCAGCGTTGCCGTCTTGCCGAGCGAGAAGCCGGAGTTCATAATCAGTCCCATGCCCATCTGCACGCGGTAAGTGCCGGCGTTCAGTGCTTCCAAGGCTCCGAAATTGCGCAGCTGCAGATAGTAGTTGTAGTGGTCGTAGCCCCACCGGTTGCAGTTTGACAGAAACGGTTCGCCAGCATCCTGGGCGCCGGTGATGCCGATTTTTATGCGGTCGTTATAGTTAAACTGGTAGCGCAGGTCGTGGCGGTATTTATAGCCAATGTAGGCGTTGCGGGTGTTGGCAGTATATCCCCTGCGGTCGTAGAGAGGAATTTTAGCCGTTGCCATGAGCGTGCTTTTGCCGTAGTCGGCCAGCTGTCTGAGTGTCGGCCACCGCCTTTGCGGCTCCCGGTCGCCTGCAACTACAAAGCACTGCAGCAGTCGCCGCGTGTCCCAGTCGAGCGATGCAATCATCAGCAGTTCGCTGAGCGAGCGCACGGGGCCGTAGCGATAGACGTATTCCAGAATGTCGTCGATTTGCTGTTCTGTAAGAAAAGGCAGCTCCTCCAGCTCTTCGGCAGTTGCCTTGTTAAGGTTTATAGGGTTTTCTGCACGTTCCTGCAGGGCTTCAGTCATTTCTGGGCCGTAGTCTTCAGCTTCCTCGGCTGCGGCCCATTGGCGCAAAGCCTCCTGCCAGTCGGTGTTCTGGCAGAAAGAAGCTGCTGCTGTCAGCAGGAATGTCGACAGCAGCAGCGTTCTGATGTTAATAACCGAAAATTTCTTCAAGAGTCAGTCGGCGGATGGGTGCAATTTTTTCCAGAGCAGGCATGTCAAGCTCCTTTTCGTCACCCAGGATGAGGTATCTGTAGCTCTTATTGGCCATCTGCCGCTTCTCAAAGTCGGCAATGTCCTTCAGGGTGATGGCCGGCAGCTGTTCGTAGACCACTTTGTTGATGTCGTAGTCTATTCCCATGCGCTTGGCCGTCAGCCATGCGCCGATGACGGAGAATTTCGTGGTTCTGTAGCTTGCCAGCAGCTTTGTTATGGCCTCCTTTGCAATCCGGAATGCGGCCTCGCTCTGCGGCATGTCGTCCAGAATGCTGTGGAACTGCCGCACGCAGTCCATCATCTTGTCGTTCTGTGTGATGATGTTGGTGAAGTAGTATTCGCGGTCGTCCTTCTTGTATGGGCGTGCGTAGTTGGCGTAGGCGCTGTATGCCAGTCCGCGCGACTCGCGCAGCTCCTGGAAGACTATTCCGTTCATGCCGCCTCCGAAGTATTCGTTGAAGAGCATCTGCACGCCAGCCTCTGCAGTGTTGAATTCCCGCTGCTCATTGTGGAACATGCGCATGTAGATGTTCTTGGCCTCGTAGGGAGCTATCCATATCTCGTTGCCCTGCGTCGGCTGCATCTTGAAAGGCACGCCCTGCGGAGCGGCAGCGAGGCGCTTGGGCGTCTTGTGTGCGCTGCTGACAGCCTTGTCCAGCTCGGCGACGCTCAGCGGGCCATAGTAGAGTACGCTATGCTCTATGCCCGACAGGTTCTTGAGCAGGTCCAGCAGCTGCTGTGGGTCAGCCTTGCGCAGCTCGTCGGCAGTCATGTCGCTGCGGCGCATGTTGTGAGGGCCGTACATGCCGTAGGATGTCAGATAGTCGTAGCACGTCTGCTGGTCGGCCTTGCTGTCTTCACGGTTCTTGAGAATGAGTGCCACGAACTGCTCATACGACTCCTTGTCGGCCTTGGCGTTCTGCAGCAAGTCTTCCAGCAGTTGCAGTGCCGGCAGCATATTCTCCTTAAGGCCGCTCAGCGACACGGTGATGTTGTCGGAGCCTACGTTGATGCCGTAGCTGCATGCCAGCTGGTAGAACTTCTTCTTCACGTCGGCGGCCGTCAGCTTGCTGGTGCCGACGTACTCCAGATAGCTGGATGCAATGTCGTAGCGGTTGTCGTCCTCATGTCCGAACTCGTAGCGGAAAGCCAGCTGGAAGAGGTCGTTCTCCGTGTTCTGCTTATATACCACAGGCAGCTTTTTCTTGGTGCTTGCAAATGTCAGGTCCCTCTTGAAGTCGAGGAATTCCGGCTGAATGGGTTCCACCCTGCTCTGCTGTATCTCCCTGACAAACTGGCTCACCAAGTCGCGGTTGGCAGGTATAGGCGTTATCAGCGGCTTGTCGATTTTCTTCTGCAGAGTGTCAGTGCCTTGCAGCTTGAAGACGGTGGCGTAGCTGTCGGTGAAGAAGCGCTGTGCGAAGTCGGTTATCTGCTGCTTGGTGATGGTTGCCATGCGCTCAATGCTTCCTGTGCGCTGCTCCCAGGGCTGTCCGTAGACGAAGGAGTACATCATTTCGCGGGTCCGCCACAGATTGTTCTCGGCGGCCTGCTGGTTCTGCAGCTTCATGTTGTTGATGACGCTGGGCAGCAGCTCGTCGGGGAAGTTGCCCTGCTTTAGGTTTTCAATCTCGGCAAGCAAGAGGCTCCTGACCTCTTCCAGCGACTGTCCCGGCTTTGGCATGCCGATAAGCATGAACGTAGAGTAGTCCTGATTGAGCTTTACGTACGACGCAGCCTCCTGCACCGCCATGGCCTGGTTGAGGTTGAGGTCGAAGATGCCGGCCCTGCCGTTGGAGAGCAGCTGGTCGATGACCCTCAGCGTGTCGCTCTGCATGTCGCTTGCCTTGTTTGCCAGCCAGCCCATCCATATCTGCTCGGCCTGCTGTCCGATGACGGTGGTGTCGGCATGCGCTGTCAGACGGTGCTGCTCGGGGAACTTGGGCTGTGCGACGTCGGCAGCCGGCTTCCAGGCTCCGAAGTAGCGGTCGATGACGGCTATTGTCTTGTCTGGGTCGAAATCGCCGGCCATGCAGATAGCCACGTTGTTAGGCACATACCAGCGGCGGAAATACTCCTTGATGTTCTTTATGCTTGGGTTCTTCAGATGCTCCTGAGTGCCGATGGTTGTCTGCGTGCCGTAAGGGTGCGTGGGCGTGAGCTTCTTGCCGAGGGCGCTCATCAGCTTGTCGCCGTCGTCAGACAGATACATGTTGTACTCCTCGTAGACGGCTTCCAGCTCGGTGTGGAATCCGCGTATCACCATGTTCTGGAAGCGGTCGGCCTGTATCTTTGCCCAGTTGTCGATTTCGTTTGACGGAATGTCCTCCGTGTAGCAGGTGACGTCGTCGCTGGTGAATGCGTTGGTGCCTACAGCCCCGATGGCAGCCATCAGCTTGTCGTACTCGTTGGGTATGAAGAACTGTGCCGCCAGCTGGCTGACGCTGTCAATCTCGTGGTATGCCTGGCGGCGTGCGTCGGGGGCAGTCGTCAGGCGGTATGCCTCGTATCTGCGCTCGATGCCGTCAAGCAGGGGCTGCTCAGCCTCCGGATTGGTGGTGCCGAAGAGACGTGTGCCTTTGAACATGAGGTGCTCAAGGTAGTGTGCCAGTCCGGTGGTTTCCGCAGGGTCGTTCTTCGAGCCTGTGCGCACGGCAATGTATGTCTGTATGCGCGGTTTCTCCTTGTTGACGCTCAGGTAGACCTTCAGCCCGTTGGGAAGCGTATATATGCGCGTCCGCGTGATGTCGCCAGACACGGTCTCATACTTGTATTCCTGCGCTGCTAAAGGTGAAAAGGTAAAAAGGCAAACAAACAAAAACAACAGATTTTTCATTCGTTTCATTTCCGTAATAGCTTATTAATGATCTTTACTAAACAGTGATATTTGCTAAACATTATTCTTCATAGTCCGTCTCATGGTCGAGCTTGGAAATGAAGTCGTCGTAGACTTCCTGGTCGACGTCGCCCATGGCGAACTCCTTGTCGGCGTCCTTGCGTATCTCTGCAATCCAGGCACGCCGCGCACGCACATAGTCTTCGCGTATGCGCTTGACGGCCTGCTCGTTGATTTCGCTGATGCCGTAGTAGTCGAGTATCATCTTGTACGTCCACGTCCACTGGTATTCGCGATAGTGGTCGTTGATGTCGTAGAAGCGCTCCAGCACCTCCTTGATGCTTTCCAGCTGTCCGTTCTTGATGTCGTCGATGAGCCTCTGCTCCTCGCTGGCCGGCAGCAGCAGTCCGCTGAGGTCGTTCCACGGGCCGAGGCCGATGTTCCCCGAAGTTGCGTTTAGTGCTGCGAGCGTAGAGTCTTCCACACTCTTCATCTTTCGCTTCAGCACAGCGCCCATGTATATGCGCAGGGCAATGTCGTAGTACTTGATGCCCTTGCGCAGCGACGATGCGTTGATGATGTACTCATGGTAGTTGTAGCTTGACACGTTGTCGCCTCCGGCATGTCTGAGAGCCTCAAGGATCTGCTTGCCCTCCACGATTTCGCCTACGGTGAACGGCGAGAGCCAGTCGAAGTTGATTACCGACTTGCGGCACGATGCCGGTCGCTTGTCGCGCTTAGGCCACTTCTTGATGTCGCGGTAGAGTCCCACGGTGGTGATGTTGCGTCCCGGCACGATGTACATGGTCTCGCCATAGGCCATCAGGTATGCAAACGGCAGGCAGCGCATGTCGGGGTGGTTCATCAGCTTGCCGAAGCACACCGAAAAGGCTCCTATCTTGGCAGGCATCAGCACGTAAGCTCCCGAGGCCGTCTTCGAGCCGCGCTCCAGCGTGCCGTAGTGCAGTGGCCCCATCTTGTAGGCATGGTTGGAGAAGTTGGTGTTCGACCCTGCGTTGTAGAACGAGAACTCGCCGCCGATGAGCAGGCTCGACTTGTGGTGGCTTGCCGAGAACGGTCCGCAGAATGCAGCACATGCCTCGCCGTTGGCCATGTAGGAGTTGGCGAAGAACACGCTGGCCTCGGCCGTAAAGCCGTTGGTAATCTGGCAGGCCTCGCCCACGAAGCAGTCCTGCATCTTCACCGAGTTGGTGATGGAGCATCCGTTGGAGATGATGGAGTTCTCGCAGATGACACCCGTGCCGATGTATACCGATGCGTCCTTCGACGACAGGATGGTGCAGTCGGAGAGCCTCGATGCCCCGTTGATTTCGCAGTCGTCCTTGACGACGGTATTCGTAATCTCCTTCGAGTTGATGATCTTCACTCCGTTACCGATGGTGCCTCGCTCCGGCTGCGTGAAGCGTATCTCCTCGTTGATGAGCCTCGTCAGCTTGTCCTTGAGCTGCTTGTCCTTGAAGTGCTTCACCATGAAGGCTGCCAGCTGTGAGTTCAAGTCGTGGAAGAGTATCAGGTTGCCGTCGCCCATCTCGTTGAGCACGCTGACCGTGTGGCCCTCGCCGAAGGTGGCACCCTCGGTGGTTTCCATGGTGCTGATGTTGGAGATGTAGCAGTCGTTGCCTATGTTGTAGTTGTTGATGAAGTTTCCGACCTTCTCTATCAGGCAGTTGTCGCCTACGGTGACGTTGCGCAGCGTGGCGTCGTTGATGCCGGCGTGTTTCGCGAAGCCTTTCGACACCTCCACCTGCCGCTCGAAGACTCCCAGCCGGCAGTCGCCGTAGAACAGCACGCGGTGGAAGCCGTAAGGACTGAATGCCTCCGCAACATGTACGCGCGTCCAGTCTTCAGCCCAGCAGCTGTTATTTTCAAGAACGCTGATTTCCTCGTCTGTAAGTAGTCTGTAGTCTCTCATAAGAAAATTTGTGTTGTTCAATAATGTTTCCGAATTCTGGCTGCAAAGGTACGACATTTTTAGATAGAAGCAGTATTTTTGCAGAAATAAATAATTATCTGCGTAAGAAAAAAATTTATCTGCGTAAGATAATTCCGTAACATGCAGAGATATTTTCGTAACATGCAGAGATAATTTCGTAACATGCAGAGATAATTTTTTATCTTACGGAGATAATTTCGTAACTCGCAGAGATAATTTTGCCAGCCTGCGGACTGCGATGACGAAATGAAAAATAAAAAGAGAAATTTTCTTTTCCATTTCCTTCTATTTTCATACCTTTGCTGAGAAAAACTCAGCGAAAGTACTCACGCCCGGCAAAAAAAGAAAAGATTTCTTTGTTTTGCGCTCGCTTAATCGTACCTTTGCAAGCAACACTATCAATAACAACCGGAAAAACTATACCTTAAGCATGGAGAACCATAGCACCTTCAAGGACTTCTTCGACCGCCACGACAAGACATACCTGATGTCGTTTCTGTTAATCACTGCCTGCTTCGCTCTGTGGGGCTTTGCCAACAACGTCACCACCCCGATGGTGGGAGTGTTCTCGAGAATATTCCGCATGAGCACCATTGAGTCGTCGCTGGTAACGATAGCCTTCAACCTGGGATATTTCTGCATGGCCATACCGGCCGCGCTCTACATACAGCGCTATTCCTACAAGGGCGGCATTCTGATAGGCCTGGGGCTGTATGCCCTCGGCGCGGTGATGTTCTTCCCGTCGCGCATCATCGGGGAATTCTATCCTTTCCTGTTCTCCTACTTCATACTGACGTGCGGGCTTTCGTTTCTTGAGACGAGCTGCAACCCCTACATCTACTCCATGGGCAGCGAGCGCCATGCCACGCAGAGGCTGAACATGGTGCAGTCGTTCAATGCCCTCGGAACGGTGGCCGGCATGCTGGTGGCCATGGAGGTGCACAAGCACATCAGCAACATTTCATCTCAGGACCGCCTGCACCTGCCGCTGGCACAGTTTAACATTCTGAAGGACTACGACTTGAGGGTTCTCACGCAGCCATACATCTTCATTGCAGCCATAGTGGTGATTATCCTGGTGCTGCTGGCATTCACGAAGATGCCTAACGACGACGACCGCGGCCGCGACCGCAAGCTCACCGACATTGCCGTCGACCTCTTCCACAAGCCTAACTACCGGGAGGGAGTGCTGGCTCAGTTCTGCTATGTGGGCGCGCAGGTGGCCTGCTGGACATACATCATCCAGTACGGCCTGCGGCTGTTCACGTCGGAGGGACTGACTGAGCAGGAGGCCATGATAGTGTCGCAGAAGTACAACATTGCGGCCTTGGTGCTGTTTGCCTTCTGCCGCTTCATAGCCACTTGGCTCATGCAGTGGTTCAAGCCGTCGCGCATGCTGTCGGTGGTGGGCATCCTGGGCGTCGTCGCACTGCTTGGCACCATTCTGTTCACCGACCGCAACGGTCTTTACTGCCTGATAGCCGTCAGCGGATGCCTGTCGCTGATGTTCCCGACAATTTTCGGACTTGCACTGACAGGTACCGGCAGCGACACAAAGATTGCCGGCGCCGGACTGATTATGGCCATCCTCGGCGGTTCGTTCTTTCCGCCGATACAGGCTGCCGTCATAGAAAGTAAGGTGACTTTCATGGGACTGCCAAGCACCAACGTTTCATTCATAATTCCGCTGGTGTGCCTCGCCGTAGTGGCCTGGTACGGCCACCGTGCCTACGTCCGCGAATGGCTGTAGGACTGCCATAGTGCATACAGCAACAGCAGCAGCATTATGGCCAGGGCTATGTAGGCAATGGTCTCCGTGCGGTCGACGCTCTTGGGGAAGAAGCTCAGCACTACTTCGTGCTGTCCAGGCTCCACACGCAAGGCGCGCAGCACGTAGTCGACGCGGCCCAGAGGCTGCTCCTTGCCGTCGACGGTGGCCGTCCACCCTGGATAGTAGATTTCCGAGAACACCACAACGCCGCCCTTGCCTGAGCTGACGTCGTAGACCAGCTGGTTAGGCTCATAGCTCTTGATGCGCACCATGCTCAGCGTGTCCTGCTCGGTGCTGGTGCCAAGCACGTCCTTGAACTTGCTGTCGGCAACGGCCTCGTGGCGCAAGTTAATGGCCGACAGGCCGTCAAGCTCCTGATTGGCGTTGTCGACATATTTTATGCCGTCCACTATCCAGGCATTGCCAAAGGTGTAGGGATTTTCAATGGGTACCGACTGTCCGCCCTGCAATGGCAGGATGACGTACTTGGTGTTAAGCATGTTCAGCACGGGATACAGAGAGTCGCCAGGCACCTGCGTCATGTCGCCGCCGGCCTTGTAGACTGAACTGTAGAACGACTGCATCTCACGCTGCATGTGGGCGTCGATAAGCTCCTGGTAGCGGCGCAGCTTGGCAGGATGGTAGCCGCCGATGCTCTTCAGATAGAAAGATGTCTCGTTCTCGTTGAACGTCGACGTCGACAGGTTCAGCACACGGAAATCGAGCGTCTTGTCCTGCAGGATATGTTCAATGGCTGCCGTCTTGGGCAGAGGCTCCTCGCGGACAGTCTTAGAGACGAACATCTCGTCGTTCAGGTAGCGCTTGTTGACCTGCCACATGTCGAAGAGGCACAGCACCGTCAGTCCAACAGCCATCCACTCTGCACGCACCTTGCCGTAGCGATAGAGCAGCAGGCAGCACATGCCGATGACTATTATCCACAGCGAGCGCCAGCAGTCGGCTGTGAACACGGCCACGCGCATCTCCGTAAGGTTCTGCAGCAGCGGAGCCAGCTGCTCGGCAGGAATACCCTTCATGGCGTTCAGCTCGCTGATGCTGATGAAGTCGGGGAAGAACACCTTCGGCATCAGCGCAAACAGCAGGCAGATGCCGCCAGTGAGGCCAAAGGATATCCACACCTTCGGCATCAGCTTCGGACGCTCTGCAGCAGGCGTGTCGACAACCTTCTTCAGGGCAAGCATGGCCAGCAGAGGTATGGTGAATTCTGCTATCACAAGTATCGAGGCCACCGTACGGAACTTGGCGTACATCGGCACGTAGTCGAGGAAGAAGTCGGTGAACGGCATGAAGTTGCGGCCCCACGACAGCAGCACCGACAATATGGTGACCGCCAGCAAAGCCCACTTCATGGGGCCTTTCACTATCAGCAGGCCCAGCACGAAGAGCATCATCACAAAGGCACCCACATACACAGGACCGGCAGTCATCGGCTGATTGCCCCAATACTGCCCGATCTGCTGATAGATGCCATAATAATCGCTGTTGGCGTGGGCCATGGCCGTCTTGTTGCGCACCATGGGTTCTGAAGCGCCGCCCTTGGCGTTGGGAATGAGCAGCGTCCACGTCTCGTCGATGCCGTAGCTCCACTGCGTTATATAGTCGCGGTCAAGCCCGGTAGACGTCTGGTTGGCTGCGTCGGCCTTCACCAGCTCGCTCTTGCCGCGCATGCTCTCCTTGCTGTACTCCCATGTGTGGTAGAGGTTGGAAATGTTCACCAGCGCACCCAGCAGTGCCGCTACGGCACAGACGCCGGTGGCCTTCAGCAGGTGCTTATAGTCTTTCTTGCGGCCATACTCAATGGCGAAGGCTATAACCATCGCAAGGATGATGAACAGATAGTAATAGGTCATCTGCACGTGGTTGGCCCTGATTTCAAGTGCTGTGAAGAATGCCGTCAGCAGCATGCCGAGGACATACTTTCCCCTGTAGGCCAGCACTATGCCGCCAATCAGCGGAGGCAGATAGGCCAGCGCAATAACCTTGAAGATGTGGCCGGCAGCGATTATTATGAAGAAATAGCTGCTGAAAGCCCACAGCACGGCTCCCAGCGCGGCAAGATACTGACGGAAGTCGAAGGCACGCAGCAGAATGTAGAATCCCAGCAGGTATGCAAAGACATACCACACGTTCTCCGGAAGCCACAGATGGTACATCTTCTCTGCCTGTCCCAAAGCCGCAGTACTTTCATACGACGGTGCCACCTGGTAGGTTGGCATGCCGCCGAACAATGCGTTAGTCCATCGCGTACGCTCGCCGGTGCGCTGATAGTACTGTGCAGCCTCTTCACCAATGGCACGACCTGCCGCCGAGTCGTGGCGGTAGAGTATGCGGCCCTCAAAGTCGGCAGGAAAGAAGTAAGCAAACGAGATTATTACAAAAAAAATCACTACCACAACATCAGGTAGCCACTTCTTGAGATTTTCCATGATTTTCCGTTTCTAAAGTACTGCGTATTCCGTTACCTTAAAGAAATAGTTATAATTTCTCAAGTATCTCGAAAAAACAAAAGCTTTTATCGGAACAAAAGCCTTACATCATTTATTGTCTGCGGAGAGAACAGGATTCGAACCTGCGAACCGGTTTTGCCGGTTACACGCTTTCCAGGCGTGCCTCTTCAACCACTCGAGCACCTCTCCTTGAAAAAACCTGCGCAAAGGTACAACAAAAATGCAAATAATGCATAAAGACCATTTGCGTTTTCACAATATTTAATATTATTCTCCGCAAATACACAAAAAGAAGAATGGATGCTCCTCACGGAACACCCATTCAGTTGTTTAACCACATAATTCAGCTATCCACATTAGGGAAGGCTGATTGCTTCTGACGGACAAACATCAGCACATGTGCCACACTCTGTGCAAGCATCAGGGTTGATAGAATACTTGTCGCCTTCAGAGATTGCTCCTACTGGACATTCATCGATACATGTTCCACATGCGATGCAGTCGTCACCAATTACGTATGCCATAATACTATAAAATTAAAAGTTTAACTTAAATACTTAATTTTTATGATGCAAAGGTATGAATTTATTTTCAATAATACCTAATTTTGATTAGACTAATTTTGCAATTTATACGATTTCGAAATAATAAACCGCGCCTTTTTGCGTTTGAAAAATAGTTATGCAGGCAAAGAAACTGACTTTTTCACTACTGATGCTACTGACGGTACTGACATCGGCAGCACAGAACGACAGGCGCGTACAGAACAAGCCATATACCGACCTGCGCCCAATGCACTTCGGCATTCTCATCGGCTTGAACATGCAGGACCTGGAGCTTAGCAATGTTGGACAGCAGACGGTGACTGCCGACGACGGCACACAGTCGCAGCAGCTGATACTATGCGATGCTGACCGCTGGAACATGGGATTCTCGGTAGGCGTGCTTGGCGAGCTGCGGCTGCACGAGAACTTCTCGCTGCGCGTTGCACCAACCATGCATTTCGGCGCCAAGCACATCACGTTCATCAACTATAGCCAGCGCGACGCCAACGGACGCCTGATGCGGCAGACGCAGGATTTGAAGAACACATACATTGCCATTCCGGTGGACGTGAAGTTTGCCGCTCCGCGCTTCAACAACTACAGGCCCTACATGATTGCCGGCCTGACGCCTACCATCAATCTTACGGGCAACGACCAGGATATTCTGCGCCTTAAGCGCTTCAATACAATGGCTGAGATAGGCATCGGCTGCGATTTCTACCTGCCGTTCTTCAAGCTTATTCCCGAATTGAAATTCTGCTTTGGCCTCGGCGACGTTCTCGACCATAATCACACGAAGAACCTGCGCGACGAGAACTTACGCGCTTATTCGAACGCCGTCAGCAGCGCCCACTCAAAAATGGTGGTACTTACCTTCTATTTTGAGTAGCTTTGCGACTTTATCGGGCTGCCTGGCGGCTTTTCTGAGCAGCTTTGCGGCGCTTGAAGCAGTGCTGCATGTCGCAGAGTCCACAGGAATAGTCCATGTGGCGCACTTCGCTGCCCAAGCCAATTATTCCGCTGACGCTCTTTATGGGAAGCATCAGCGAACTGTCGGTCAGCGTCACTCCACATGTCTTTCCGCCAAATAATGGAAAGAGTAGCTGCTGCTGCGAAACGTGCCAGCCGCAGTAGCCTGGCGAATAGCGGTTTGTGTGCTGCCATCCAAGTTTCTGAATGCTCTGCTGCAGGTGTTGTTCCATTTGGTCGGCACAGTGTTCGGCAATCACGGAACCAAGGGCATCGGCAATAAAGACGCGCACCATGTCGCCACCGTCGGCAAGCCGTTGCTGATAGTCGGCGAACTGGCTGCCGCTGGTGCAGACGAACAAAGCATACGCCTGACTGCCACGCAGCTGCCTCTCAATGATTTTCCCCATGTCGAAAGCAGGCTTGTCGGCCACCACAAGATAGCAGAAGCGTGCCTGCAGCAAGCCTGCAACCTCGCCGACGACACTCTGGACTTCCTGTTGTGTGGCTTCGTCGGGCTGCGTGCCATCGTAGCCCATCTGAGCGTATATGTCAGACGGTGAAATGTTCAGCTGCTGGTATGTAAGCGTGCATTCAGTCACTATATATATAATAATGTGTAAGTATTATACGATAATGTATAGCTATTATAAATAATGTGTAACTATTTCCTGTTCCATTCTTCCAAGGCACTGAAGAATGCGTCAATATTCTCCAGAGGCGTGTGCGGCGGAGTGTCGCAGCCGCTGCTGAGAACAAAGTTGGGAAACTCCTTCATGTCGTTGAGCAGCTTGCCCACTGCATCGCCCATCTGCTGTGGCGTTCCCTCCTTGAAGAGTGACACAGGGTCGATGTTACCCATTGCAAGCGCTGTCGGCGGCACGTCGGCGGCAACGGCAGCCATGCTGCACTTATTGCCAAAGTGATAGGCGGCAGCCCCAGTGCTAACCATTGCCTGCGTACAGTGTCCGGTGTTGCCGCAATTATGCAGGATAACCATAAAGCTATCGTCCTGCACGGCATCGACGATGCGCTTCACGAACTCGGAAGAGAAGTGGCGGCAGTCATCGTCCGACATCAGTCCTGCCGCAGGCTCAGCCATCACCACGCCGTCGGCACCGGCCATCTTCAGAGCCTTACAGTATTTAAGCAGAAATTCAGTACACTTGTCCAGCAATCGGCGTGCGGCGCCGGCATCTTCAAAAATCAGCATCAGCATTGCCGACATGTCATAGAGTCTGCCAGCCAGCGAGAACGGACCTATGCAGCCGCCAAACAGAGGGCGTTTCCCGGCAGGGGCAGACACAGGCACCGGCACATGCTTCAGTTCCCTGGCAGCTATCAGCGTAGCCTTGATGTATTGTGGCACGCGGCCTGCCGAGAGCGACGGCACCTGCAGGCTGTCAATGTCGGCTACAGAGCTAAGCATGTGTCCCGAGACAGCCGGCACTGCCTCGTCGGAGAATTCTATGTTTGCCCCGAAGGCCTCCGCCTCCACGGTGAGATCCATAATCGTAGTAGCGGCCACAGAAGGATATTTCCTTGCCAGCGCCACCACAGCGGCAGCATGCTTGCGGCCGTCGCAGACAGCCTGCCTGACGGTGTTCCCGTTAAGGTCGATACCCGGATGAGTCATCACTGGCATGGCAGTCACCGCCTGCTGACTGATAATGCCTGCCGCCCATTGCTTCATGTTCATGGTGTACGAATCGTTTTTAGCTCTTGTCTTTAGTGATTGCGGAGCCAAAATTACACAACTTTCTGCATACGGGCAAGAAAAACGCCACTTTTCGCACTCAGGCACAGGCAGTTTTCTTCGAAATTCTGACTACAAGGAAAACGGCCGTTCGTCATATAATAAGGAAAACATGACAAACTTTATACTAAAAACCAAATGAAAACAAACTATCCTAAGATTGGCATCCGCCCGACCATCGACGGCCGGCAGGGAGGCATCCGCGAAGGCCTTGAGGAAAAGACTATGAATCTTGCCAAGGCTGTCAAGAACCTTATCGAAAGCAATCTCCGTAACGGCGACGGCAGTCCAGTGGAGTGCGTCATCAGCAACACTACCATAGGGCGCGTCGGCGAGAGCGCAGCATGCGCCGAGCAGTTCGAACGCGAGGGTGTAGGCTCTACGATAACCGTTACCAGCTGCTGGTGCTACGGTTCGGAGACCATGGACATGAACCCACACTATCCGAAGGCCGTGTGGGGCTTCAACGGCACAGAGCGCCCCGGCGCAGTCTATCTGGCAGCAGTTCTTGCCGCACATGCACAGAAGGGACTGCCTGCCTACGGCATCTACGGACACGACGTGCAGGACCTCGACGACAACAGCATTCCGCAGGACGTTGCCGAAAAGCTGTTGCGCTTTGCACGCGCAGCACAGGCCGTGGCCACCATGCGCGGCAAGTCATATCTTTCGCTGGGCAACACCTGCATGGGCATTGCCGGCTCGATAGTCAACGCCGACTTCCTGCAGCATTACCTCGGCATGCGCACAGAGTATGTCTCCCTGGTTGAGATTCTCCGCCGCGTCGACTATGGCATCTACGACAAGGACGAGTTCCTGAAGGCCATGCAGTGGGTAGAGAAATACTGCAAGCCCCAGGAGGGCCACGATTACAACGAGGACCGTCCGCTTTTCCCCGGCACTCCGATGACCACCTTCAACGGCAAGGGCAAGGGCAAGACGCGCGAGGAGAAAGACCAGGACTGGGAGTTCACCGTGAAGACGATGATGATTATCCGCGACCTCATGCAGGGCAGCGCGAAGCTGCTTGACATGGGCTACAAGGAAGAGGCCATCGGCCACAATGCCATTGCCGCCGGCGTGCAGGGCCAGCGCCAGTGGACTGACTATAAGCCAAACTTCGACTTCCCCGAGTCGATGCTCTGCACATCGTTCGACTGGAACGGCCCTCGCGAGGCACTGACACTGGCCACCGAGAACGACTTCCTGAACGGCATGTCGATGCTCTTCGGACATCTGCTGACCAACCGCGGCGTCATGTTCTCCGACATACGCACCTACTGGAGTCCGGAGGCAGTGAAACGCGTCAGCGGCCATGTGCTGAGCGGTGCCGCCGCCCAGGGCTTCATCCACCTCATCAACAGCGGAGCCACCACTCTCGATGCCACCGGAGCCATGAGCGACAAGGACGGCAATGCCACGATAAAGCCATTCTGGGAAATCGGCGACAAGGAAATGGAGGCCTGCCTGAAGGCCACCAGCTGGATGCCTGCCGACCGCGACTACTTCCGCGGCGGCGGCTATTCAAGCCATTTCGTCACTCGCGGCGGCATGCCTATGACCATGCTGCGCCTTAACCTGGTTGCCGGCCTGGGTCCCGTGCTGCAGCTGGCCGAGGGATGGACCGTCGAGCTTGACCCGAAGACTCACGACATCCTCGACAAGCGCACCGACCCCACCTGGCCTACCACATGGTTCGTGCCGCGCTTAGACGCCACGAAGGATGCCTTCAAGGATGTCTACTCGGTGATGAACAACTGGGGAGCCAACCATGGCGCTATCTGCTACGGCCACGTGGGTGCCGACCTGATAACGCTCTGCTCAATGCTGCGCATTCCAGTATCGATGCACAACATTGCCGATGCCGACATTTTCCGTCCGGCAGCCTGGAATGCCTTCGGCATGGACAAGGAGGGTGCCGACTATCGCGCATGTCAGAACTTCGGACCTATCTATAAATAGTAGGAACTGTAAGAAACTAAGCTTTCGGAAAAGTAGGGCGAATGCAAAACTAAAATATACTAATTCAGCACATACGACTGTCCGGCCTTTGTCTGCAGGGTGTAGACGTTGGCAGTCTTAGTCTTCTTAATGCCCTTGCCCCTGAGCGGAGTGTTGGAGCGCAGGGTGCATGTGCCGCCACGCTGCGAGTGCAGCACAGCCTTCAGCAGCTTGCCGTCCTTCCAGCTGATGTCTATCACGAAGCCGCCACGGGCCACCAGTCCGCTGACGGAGCCTTCGGGCCATACCGACGGCAGTGCCGGCAGCAGGTAGATGAAGCCGTCGTGGCTCTGCATGAGCATTTCGGCGATGCCGGCCGTGCAGCCGAAGTTGCCGTCAATCTGGAATGGCGGATGGGCGTCGAACATGTTCGGATATGTACCTCCGCGCTGCTTTACGGTGCCGAAGATGAGGAACGTGTCGGCCGTCAGCGTCAGCTGGTCCTTTATCAGCTTGTAGGCATGCTCACCGTCTAAGAGTCGCGCCCATGAGCATACCTTCCATCCCATCGACCATCCTGTCGACACATCTCCGCGTGCCTCCAGTGACTTGCGCGCAGCCTGCCACAGCTCTGGCGTGCGGAACGGCGATATCTGGCTTGCAGGGAAGAGTCCGTAAAGGTGTGAGAAGTGTCGGTGATTGTCGTTAGGATCGTCAAGGTCGTCGAGCCACTCCTGCAGCTGTCCCCAGCGGCCTATCTGCATTGGCGGAAGCTGCTTGAGCTGCAGGTCGATGAGCGGCAGCAGCTCGTTGCTGTCACCAAGCACCTTGGCAGCAGCCAGCACGTTGGTATAGAGTTCGGTAACCAGCTGGTTGTCCATGGTTACGCCTGCATCGAGCGGCGTAGGGCGCCCCTTGCCGCCATGTTCGGGCGACTCGCCGGGACACACCACCAGCCAGCCCTTCGTGGGGTGCTTCTGCAGGGTCTGCGTGTAGAAGCGGGCGGCCTCGAGCATTATGGGATAGTACTCAGTGAGGAACTGCTTGTCGCCAGTGTAGAGATAGTGTTCCCACAGATGGCGGCAGAGCCATGCCGAGCCTGTCGGCCAGAGGCCTGTTGCTGCCTTGTCGACGGGTCCGGTGATGCGCCACTGGTCGGTGTTGTGATGGAGAACCCATCCCTCGGCTCCGTACATGTCGCGTGCAATGTCGCGTCCAGTGACGCTTATTTCCCTGATGAGACGGAACAGCGGAGCGTTCAGTTCAGTGAGGTTGCAGACTTCCGACGGCCAGTAGTTCATCTCAAGATTGATGTTTGTGGTGTATTTCGAGTCCCACGACGGCAGCATCTTGTCATTCCAGAGTCCCTGCAGGTTGGCCGGATTGATATTGTCGGGCTGCGACGACGAAATCAGCAGATAGCGGCCGAACTGGAAGTAGGTTGCAACGAGATAGTTGTCGGCTGCCGAGGGCAGGCTGCCATCGACCGGCTGCGAGAACTGCTCTATGCGCTTGCTCGTCGGCACGCGCGGCTTCTGGTCTGCGCCCAGGTCGAGCGTCACGCGGTCGTAATAGCTGTGATACACCTCTTCGTGCTTTGCATTCAGTGCCTGAAAGCCCTGCTGCATGGCGTCGGTGAGGCGCTGGCGGCTCTGGGCAGCCTCGTCGCCGGTGATGTCGGCGTAGTTCTTGACGTTAGTGCCGATTGCCACGTAGACGGTGGCCTCGTCGGCACCCACCACGCTCAGCAGTCCGTCGCTGCTGACTACGGTGCCGCCGACGGCATCAACGGCCAGGCGCCCCATGAAGCGCACCTTGCCCTTCAGCCCCTCGTGCTTGGCAGACACGCCGAGCAGTGTGGCCGAGGGGATGTCTGCACCCTTGACGCGCAGCTTTGCGCTGCCCACGAGAACATTCTCGTGTGGCGATGTCAGGTTGGCGGTGAAGGTTATCTTTCCCTTTGCGGATGCCGTCAGGCGGACTGCCAGCACGTGGTTGCCGCCAAGCGGCGTGATGACCTCGCGGTGATAGTCTACCCCACCCGACGTGTAGTTGACCAGCACGCGGGCATTGTCCAGGTCGAGCAGTCGCTCATAGCCGGTGTAGTCGGCGTGGCCAGGCATTGAGATGTACAAGTCGCCGAAGGGCTGGAAGGGCATGCCCATGTTCTTGCCCACGGCACCGGGCATCACCTTCTCATTGGCCAGTGCCTGTGCCTCCTTGTACTTGCCCTCGAACAGCAGGCGGCGCACCTCTGGCAGAGCTGCCTTGGCATTGGGGTTGACCACGTTGTTGGGCTGGCCGGCCCAGATGGTTTCTTCGTTGAGCTGGATATGCTCTACGGCTGGCAGGCCGAAGACCATGCCGCCAATGACTCCGTCGCCAACGGGCAGCGCCTGCGTCCACGTCTGCGCCGGGCGGTCATACCACAATCTGTACTCGCGGGCGGCTGTTGTCAGCACGGCCGCCATCGTCAGAAAAAAAAACAGAAGTCTCTTCATATTCTTTCTATGGTTTACAAAATTATCTCTGCGTGTTACGAAATTATCTCTGCATGTTACGAAATTATCTCTGCGTGTTACGAAATTATCTCTGCATGTTACGAAATTATCTCTGCTTCTTGCGCTTCGCTTCCCGGCGGAGCCGCTTCTGCTCTGCCTTGCGGGCCTTCATGCGCTCCTTGAAGTCGGCGTATGCCGCAGGCTCCTTCTGATAGCCGCTGCGCATGGCCATCTTGTAGCCCCACTCGGCATCCTTATAGTCGCCCAGCTGCTCGAAAGAGACTGCCATGAAGTAGTAGAGGTCGGGGGTGTGATAGCGCTTCGACAGAGCGCTGTCGCCGAAGGTGATGGTGTGATAGTAGTCTTTCTTCTCGTAGGCGTCGTAGGCCTGTTCGCAGAAGCGGATGAACGCTGCACGGCGGGCAATGGAGTCGGCATGGGTCTCGGGAGCGGTGATGGCTACATCGTCAATGTCGCGAACACGCGACCACATCATCCCGTTGCTATTGGCCGGAGCCTCAACAATGAGACCATAGCCTTCGTCCTGCGAACGCAGCGAGCGGTGATAGTGGCTTTCTTGGGCTGCTGCCTCGGTTGCGAAGGCTGCAACCAGCACAGACAAGAAGAGGTTTTTCATTGCCATAGATATTATTCCTATAGTGTCACTTGTAAATAGACTTCAGTGCCTCGTCGGGTTCTATCTCTATCTTGTTTTCATCGAGCATGGTGCGGTCAAGGCCGAACACGTCGATGAAGAAGTCGTAGACGGCCTGCCGCTTATTGGGGCCGAAGTCGTGGCGCTCGGCAGGCAGATGGACGTTGCGCACCTGCTGGCGGGCATCGTAGAAACCGTAGATGCGCTGCAGGAACGGGAACTCCAGCTCAGGGACGGTGGATGTCCAGTCGCCGCCGTCGCTGACCACGAGCATGGGCTTGGGAGCCATTACTGCAGCCAGCTCAGACTCGCAGGTGCCGCCGCCGGCCAACTGTACTGGCTTGCCACTCTCGCAGGGGCAACCGCCGTCGAAGTGGCTTGCAAGATGGACCACGGGAGCCGATGCCGTCACGCGGTCGTCAAGGAGCGACAGCAGCACGGTATGTGTGCCACCGCCGGAACCGCCCATCACGCCGACGCGCGCAGGGTCGATGTCCTTGCGGTTTTCAAGCATGTAGTCCAGGAGAATGTAGCCACAGGCGGCCTGGTAGACGTGTGCGCGGCTGGTGTGATGAGCCGCTGCGCCCACTTCTTTCTCGCTCTCGCCCCATCCGTAGAGGTCGAAATCCACGCAGACGGCACCCATACGTGCAAGAGTGCCAAGACGCTGCTGTTCGTCCTTGCGGTAGCGGTAGGGCCAGTGGCCGTCGGGGCAGACAATGAGTGCATGCCTACCCTTCTGCGTCGAGGCATAGATGGTTCCAAACAGGTGCTGGCCTGGAGTCAGCTCAATGCAGATGTTCTGTGTGGTGTAGCCGTCGTGCTTGCGAACCTTCGACAGCTGAACGGGGCGCACCTTCTTGCCTTTCTTATCGACAGTCACGCAGGAGTCGAGGAAGGCGTCAAGCTCAAGCAGCTGGCGGACCTCGCGGCGCAACACCTCGCGGCGCTGCTCCCACTGGGCCTTGTCTGCGTAGAGCGAAGACAGATAGTCAAGCATCTGGCGACCCTCCTGCTCATGGCGGCGAGGATATTCGTAGGGCTTGATCTTGTAAACCTTGTCCGACTGCTTCCACCAGTTCCAGTCAAAATATTTACAGATGTTGTCGAGCGTCATTTCTATTGAGTAGAGACGCACACGAAAGTCGGCGTACGGCAGACGACGCCCCACAGTGTCGACATTATACTTGAACCTGACGCCAAAGCGCCTGGAAACATCGCCCATGACGTCGCTGACGGAACGCTCAAACTGGGTCTCGAAGCTCTGGGCCGACAAGGGAAGGGCCAAGACTGCAAGAACTGACAATAGGAATAGTCTGAAGGTCTTCATATTATATATAATAATGTGTATTCTATAGTAAAAAGACTATTTTCTGCAGCTTTTGTAATCAAAAACATGACAAAAGAGGGCCGTCTGCGTCCTTTTTTATATGAAGCATACGAATTACCACCTTTTCGACTTTATGGACTTCGACCCGTCGCTCGAGCGCGACGAGGCCCTGTGGAAGGCTTACGCGCCGACAGACGTCAGGGAATGCAACGGAGACATTGTGGTAACCATCCCATACCAGAAACAGCTGCTGCAGGAGGACATGGCGCCAGACACTTCTGTCCCACAGCAGACGTTCGACCTGACCATCAGGGCCTACGAGCCTAACATAGTCAGACTGTTCACCAGCATGGCCGGCGACGAGATGACGGAGAGCGACGACATGCTGGCATTCAGCCCACAACTCAAGCGCGTGCCGCTGAGCATCAGCAGAAGCGCAACAGCAGAAGGAAGCGTAGTGGAAATCAGAAAAACCACCGCCACCATTGCCAACAATAACACCACCACAGCCGACAAAGGTACCATCGTTGCCGTCATCGACATGCGCCAGCCAGTCACCGACCACTGGAGCGACCTGCTTCCGCCACCACAGCCGGCGCCGCTGATAAGCATCTATCCTGACGGCGACAAGGCAAAGGCCGTCACGCTGAGCGACGACCACTTCTCGCCGCCACGCTACGACGCCCTGCCCCTTGGCTTCTGCACCGTAGGCTCGCCCACACTCCCTGCCGTCTCCGCCCCAGGTGCGGCCGCCTCGCCCTCAGTCTCGTCATCCACCGCCCCGGCTTCGTCCTCCTCCGCCTCTGGTACAGTAGGCTGCGACTTTGTCGCAGCCCCCAGCTCCGAGCGCGCCACCGTCAGCTTCCGCTGCGAGGCCGGCGAGTGCTTCGTAGGCACCGGCGAGCGCTTCCGCAAGATGGACCTCAGCGGACAGACATTCCAAATGAAAAACCAGGACGGACAGGGCGTGAACAACCGCCGCTGCTACAAGAACATCCCGTTCTTCATGTCAAGCCGCATGTACGGCGCTTTCTTCCACACCAGCGACTACTGCAAGCTGTCGCTGGCAGACCATTCTACGCGCAGCGTGCAGTTCATGAACGATTTTGCCACCGTCGACGTGTTCATCATAGGAGGCAGCAATCCCGAGGAAATACTGCGCGGATACCGCATGCTCACTGGGTTTCCGCCAAGCGTGCCGCTGTGGTCGCTGGGAATATGGATGAGCCGCATGACTTACTTCTCCGCCGACGAGGTCAACGGCATCTGCGACCGGCTGCGCGCTGAGCATTATCCCTGCGACGTGATACATCTTGACACTGGATGGTTCCGCACCGACTGGCTCTGCGAATGGAAGTTCAACCCGGAGCGCTTTCCCGACCCCAAGGGCTTCATACAGCAGCTGGCAGCCAAGGGTTTCAAGGTTTCGCTGTGGCAACTGCCGTATGTCGCGCAGGGAGCCGAACAGCTGGAAGAGGCCAGGGAAAACAAATACATCAGCCAACCGCCCGAGAAAGAAGAGAACACGGCTGGAGCATCGTCAAACTTCTCCGCGCTCGACTATGCCGGGACCATCGACTTCACAAACCCTGCTGCCACCGCATGGTACAAGCAACAGTTGCTGAAGCCGCTGCTGGACATGGGCGTGAAATGCATAAAGACCGACTTCGGCGAAAACATTCACATGGACCATCAGTACCATGCCGCCACTCCCGAACGGCTGAACAACATCTACGCCCTGCTCTACCAGCGTGCGGCCTATGAGGCCACAAAAGACTGCAGCAATGGCGAGGATGCCATCATCTGGGCGCGGGCTGCATGGGCCGGATGCCAGCGATACCCACTGCACTGGGGCGGCGACTCAGAATCGTCGTGGGCAGGCATGGCCGGCTCGCTGAAAGGCGGACTGCACTTCGGCCTTTCCGGATTTGCGTTCTGGAGCCACGACGTTCCTGGCTTCCACAGCACGCCCGATTTCATGAATTCCCCGCTGGACGAGCAGGTCTACGTGCGCTGGACGCAGTTCGGAGTGTTCTCAAGCCACATGCGCTACCACGGAACATGCAAGCGGGAGCCGTGGCACTACCCGGCGATTGCGCAGACGGTGAAGCGGTGGTGGCGGCTGCGCTACACTCTGATACCATACATTGCCGAACAGGCCGGACAATGCACACGCAGCGGTTTTCCCATGGTGAGGGCACTGCTGATGCACCATCCCAAGGACCGCCAGGTGTGGCACATCGACGACGAATACTACTTCGGCAGCGAATTCCTTGTCTGCCCGGTGATGAACATCCAGAACAGGCGCGACATCTACCTGCCGGAAGGACTGTGGGTAAACTTCTTCACCGGCGAACGGCTGCAGGGCGGCCGCTGGTATTACGGCGTAGACGTGCCGCTGGAAGACATGCCCGTATTCGTCAGACCGGGAGCTCTGATAAAGATATACCCCGACGCCGTCGACAGCACTGACGACATGGACCTCAGCCGTGCCGTAACCATTGAAATCACTAAAGAATACAAGGGACTAAAGATATGAACACGCACTACATGCAGGGACTGGACTGGCTGATTCTCGCAGTCTACTTCGCAATACTCATTGCCATCGGAGTATGGGCAAGCACTAAGCGCAAGAAGAACAGCGCACTGTTTCTGGCAGAACACTCGCTCAGATGGCATCACATCGGCTTCTCCATGTGGGGTACCAACGTGGGACCGTCGATGCTCATTGCCTCTGCGTCGGCCGGCTTCACCACGGGCATCGTCAGCGGAAACTATGCATGGTACGCCTTCGTGTTCATTGCACTGCTGGCATTCGTTTTTGCACCGCGCTACTTAGGTGCAAAGGTACACACGCTGCCTGAGTTCATGGGACTGCGCTTCGGGCAGTCCACGCGAAACATTCTGGCATGGTACACCATAGTCACCATCATTATCTCATGGCTTGCGCTGACGCTGTTTGCCGGAGGCATACTGATACGGCAGGTGTTCGACATCCCGATGTGGACGTCGGCACTGGTGCTGCTCGTCATTTCAGCGTTCTTCACCATGCTGGGAGGCCTGAAGGCGGTGGCATATACTAACGTCTACCAGATGATACTGCTCATCGTGGTGTCGCTGGTGCTGGTAATTGTCGGCCTCGACAGGGTCGGCGGCATTTCAGCCCTTGTCGCCAGAGTGCCTGCCGACTACTGGGTGATGTTCAAGCCAAACAGCGACGAGGCATTCCCCTGGCTGCCGATAGTGCTGGGCTACCCGGTGATGGGTGTCTGGTTCTGGTGTACCGACCAGAGCATGGTGCAGCCGGTGCTGGCAGCACGCAACCTGCGCGAGGGACAGCTGGGAACAAACTTCACCGGATGGCTGAAGATACTGGACGTGGCTCTCTACATACTGCCGGGCATCATCTGCTTCGCGCTCTTCGGCGACACGCTGGAAAACCCCGACGAGGCATATCTTACGATGGTCGAGAACCTGTTCCCGGTGGGAATGGTTGGTCTGGTGTTTGCCGTACTGACGGCCTGCCTGGTGTCTACCATAGGCTCGGCACTGAATGCCCTGTCGACGGTGTTCACCATGGACATCTATGTAAAGCGCTTCCGCCCGAATGCGTCGCAGCGGCACATCAACTATGTAGGCCGCATGGTGACCGTGGCCGGCGCAGCACTGGCCATTGTGCTGACGGTGGCCATCGACTCCATAAAGGGCCTGAACCTGTTCAATGTCTTTCAAAGCGTGCTGGGCTTCATAGCACCGCCCATGACTGCAGTATTCGTGCTGGGCATCTTCTGGAAGAAGGCGACAACACGCGCGGCAAACTTCACTCTCACCGCAGGAACGGCATTCTGCCTGACGGTTGGCGTGCTTTACCTGTGGCCGCCAGTGTGGCTCACGTCGTGGCTGGCAGCGACTGGCATTGCCCTACCCCACTTCATGCTGCTGTCGTTCTACCTGTGCGTAATCTTAATGGCAGCAATGGCTATAATAAGCATCACCGACAAGGACACCACACGCTACGAAATTCCAGCACCGCTCCATGAGCAGTGGTCGCGACTGGCAATAGCCCTGTGGATACTGCTGGCTGCGGTAATGACCGGCCTTTACATTTTCTTTAATTGAGAATTGGGAATTGAGAATTTAGAATTGGAAATTGAGAATTGAGAATTGTGAATGAACTATGAAACTTTAGTTCGACGAAGGCAATTATGAACTATGATAAAACTTGGCGATTATAACACACTGCGAATAAGGAAGAACACCGATTTCGGACTCTATCTTGACGGCGGCGAGGAGGGCGGCAACATTCTGCTGCCTAACCGCTATGTCACACCCGAAATGAAGATTGGCGACGAGATTACCGTCTTCCTATATCTCGACCACGAGGAACGCCTCGTAGCAACCACTGAGCATCCGCTGGTGAAAGTCGGCGGCTTCGCGTGGCTGGAATGCACATGGACGAATGAATATGGCGCGTTCCTCAACTGGGGACTTATGAAAGACCTCTTCTGCCCTTTCCGCGAGCAGAAGCAGCGAATGCAGAAAGGCGGCCGATATTTTGTCTACGTCATGGAAGACAAAAAGACGCACAGGCTTATGGCTACCGCCAAGGTGGAACGCTACCAGAAGCTGAGCAGCTACGAGCGTGCCGTCGACTTTGCCGACGAGCTGTTGCACTATCTGCGAGCCAACGGCGGCCATTGCAGCCTTGGCGACAAAAGCCCTGCAGAAGACATTGCACAGCAGTTTGGCATTTCCAAGAAGGTATACAAAAAGGCCGTCGGCGACCTTTACCGCCAACGGCTTATAGCTATTGAGGACGACGGGATAAGACTGACCGAGTGACCGTCAGAAAATTTTATCTCTGCGAGTTACAAAATTATCTCAATGACTTACGAAATTATCTCTGTGAGATAAAAAATTATCTTCGTAAGATAAAAAAATATCTCTGTGAGATAATTTCGTAACTCACAGAGATATTCTTTCAGATACTAACCAGACTTTTTACTGGGCAGCATTCAGGCGCAGCGTCAGTGCAACGTCGTAGTTCTGACCGTCAGCAATCTTCGTGCTGAACTTCATCACGCAGCGCGTGCCTCTGAACTGCAGGCTGATTGTAGTGTTGTTGTTGAAGAACTTGTTGCCCATGTCGTCGTTTTTCAGCACGAGACGCATTTGGCCGTCATTGGTCCATGTCCAGTCGGCAACGTCGGCATCATGATTTGTGTAGACGATTGTGATAAGACCGTTCTTGTCGATGATGACATTCTGGACGTTGCGGTTGAAGTCTTCCCTTTCCTTGTCTGAAATCTTGGCACCCTGCTTGATGGCTTCGTTGGCAACAGCATTCAGGTCGCCGTTGTTGAACTCCATGAAAGCGCGCACGTCACCTTCCAAGTCAAGCACCAGGCCTGTAACGTTCCACTTGCGTGCAACATAGTCCAGAGTGGTATTGCCTGTCTCGTCGCTCTTCTTTGCCTTTGCAGGCACGGGAGCGGTGGTAGTGAACGTAATAGTCTGTGAGCCGATGGTAATGGTGATGCTGATGGTCACCGTTGTGCTTTCAGTACCGCGGGCAGTGTAGTCCTGCACAGTACCTCTGGCATTGCCGGAGAGCGTGAACAGGCTATTTGCATACTCGTAGGCAGCCACGATAAACTGGCTCTTACCCGTATTGTCTACAACCTCAATCACTGCGTCGCCCGACTCAGTAAAGTTGATGCCCTTGAGCGAATAGCCGCTGGCGTCTGTAGCTGCTACCGGCGTATCGATATTGTAGGCCACAGCCTCATTGGCGTACTTCGCAGTAGGAAGAGTAACGGTGTTGTCTGGCTCGTCGCCGTCGTCACTGCTGCAAGCCACATTGCACACTGCAAGGCAGAGAGCCATTGCATAGTAAAAAATGTTCTTTTTCATAGCCGTTTTATGTTTTGATTGTTAATTTCCTTAATTAATTCATAATGCAGACATCACAGGATGCGGCCGCACAGGCGCAGGCTCATGACTGGATAGACCGTGACTTTTGAAAGAATGTCAAAAACGTTGTTTGCATCGTCGTTGCCTGTATCATCCTTTCCGAGCTTCTTATAATGGGTGTCGCCAAAGTCATCCTTGGTAGTTGTATATACACCGGGAGAACCCCAGAACTGCACGCCAAGGTCGAAAGCCAGACCGATGCGCTTGCGTGGCACAGCACGGCCGAAGCCAATGCCGAGGTAGGGCTTGAACTTATTCACCTTAAGGTCGGCAGAGACGTTACCCTGAGCATCGGAAGTGATGCGGTAGTCGCCAAGCTTTACGCCAGCAGTGCCATAGTATGCAGGATTGGCAATAAACGGCCCGTCGTTGTAGACAGATATAATCTTGTCGGCACCGATGAATGCACCTGCAGTAATGCGGAACGAGCTGTTCAGCGAGGGATAGTAGTCGAAGAGCAGCTTGAAGTTAGTCATGTCAAGCTTTCCTTCCAAGTCTACCTTGTCCTTGACGAAGATGCCTGCATTGTTAGAGCCTGCATTGACATCAAACTTATACTTGACACTGGGGAAGAAAGACACACCGACGCGTGTTGCAAAGTGTGTACCCAGCGGTGCGCCAAGATCGATGCCTATACCGTCGGTACCGGCAGAGACGCCAATGCTCACATGGTTAAAGAACCCCATTTCGTCCGGGTCCAACTGGGCAAAAGACTGTCCCATTCCAAAGACTGCCATTGCACATACTAAGAGTAATTTCTTCATAGTCTATATGTTAATGTTAAACGTTAAGAATGTTTACCATCCGCAAAGATAAGTAAAAAAGAAATATGCTCCAAGAAAAAAAGAACATTTTTTGGAGCATATATATAATAATGTGTCTTGCGTTTGTCTATTCTGTACAAAACGCCTTGTAAAGAGGGTAATGCTTAGAATTCTGCCGACTTTGGCGTGCGTGGGAACGGTATTACGTCGCGAATGTTCTGCATGCCAGTGACAAACAGTATCAGTCGCTCGAATCCGAGACCGAAGCCTGCATGTGGGCAGCTTCCCCAGCGGCGTGTGTCGATGTACCACCACAGATGAGTCTTGTCCATCTGACGACGGTCGATTTCAGCCATCAGCTTGTCGTAGCTTTCCTCACGGACGCTGCCGCCGATGATTTCACCAATCTGCGGGAACAGCACGTCGGTACCCTGCATCGTTGGTCCTGGCGCGACAGCTCCCTTGTAGCCTACGCTGCCATTCTCACCGGTATCGCCGGGCTTGCCGGAGACTCCTGCGTTCTGCTTCATGTAGAACGACTTGAAGCTTCTCGGATAGTCGGTCATGATGACTGGCTTCTTGAAGTGTTCTTCTACGAGATAGCGTTCATGCTCTGAGGCCAGATCGTCGCCCCACTGGCATGGGAATTCGAACTTCTTGCCATTCTTGATGGCTTCCTGCAGGATGTTGATGCCTTCGGTGTACGGCAGTCGCACGAAGGTTTCATTCAGCACGCTCTCCAGACGCTCAATAAGCGACTTGTCGATCATCTGGTTGAGGAACTGCAGGTCGTCCTTGCAGTTGTCCAATGCCCAGCGCACGCAATACTTTATGAAGTCTTCTTCCAGGTCCATCAGTTCCTCCTGGTCAAGGAAGGCAACCTCAGGCTCCACCATCCAGAACTCAGCGAGGTGACGCGGAGTATTGCTGTTTTCTGCGCGGAACGTAGGTCCAAAGGTGTAGATGGCTCCGAGGGCGGTGGCACCCAGCTCACCCTCCAGCTGTCCGCTGACGGTAAGCGAGGTCTGCTCGCCGAAGAAGTCGTCGTCGTAGATTATCTTGCCCTGATCGTCCTTCTTCAGGTCGTAGAGGTTCTTTGTGGTCACCTGAAACATGTTTCCTGCGCCCTCGCAGTCGCTGGCGGTGATGAGCGGTGTGTGGAAATAGTAGAAGCCATGCTCATGGAAGTACGTATGTATTGCCATTGCCATGTTGTGGCGAATGCGCATCACGGCACCGAAGGTATTGGTGCGCAGGCGCATGTGAGCGTTCTTGCGCATCACCTCAAACGACTGTCCCTTCTTCTGCATCGGATAGGTATTGTCGCAGAGTCCGTAGATTTCCAGTGTCTTGGCCTGCAGCTCGCTGGTCTGCCCTGCGCCCTGGCTTTCAACGAGAACGCCCGTAGCGCAGATGCATGCACCGGTTGTGATGTCCTTGAGTGAGGCGTCGGCAGCGAAGTCGCTGACCACACTGACTGTTGCCGGGTCGACAACTATCTGCACGTTCTTGATGGTAGAGCCATCGTTGAGTGCAATAAAGTCGACGGCCTTACTCGAGCGGTGAGTGCGCACCCAGCCCTTGACACAAACCTCTTTGCCAAAATCGGTACTCTTCAGTACGTCAATTATCTTTGTTCTTTTCATATTTCTATGCTCCACTTAATTACTCGTATGCACCCATGCGCAGGCGGTCAACTTCCTCTTCCGTGAGGTAGCGCCAGTCGCCGCGACGCACGTTTTTCTTGGTGAGTCCGGCAAACTGCACGCGGTCAAGCTTGGTAACCTTGTATCCGAGGCTCTCGAATATGCGGCGCACGATGCGGTTCTTGCCAGAATGGATTTCTATTCCCACCTGCTTTTTGTCAACGGGGTCGGCATATTCTATAGCGTCAGCCTTGATTTCGCCGTCCTCAAGCTGCACGCCTTCGGCAATCTGCTGGAGGTCGTGGGCAGTAACGTTATGGTCGAGGCAGACATGGTAGATTTTCTTTTTCAGATATTTCGGATGCGTAAGCTTTGACGCCAGCTCGCCGTCGTTTGTCAGCAGCAGCACGCCAGTGGTGTTGCGGTCAAGACGTCCAACGGGATAGATGCGCTCGCGGCAGGCGTTCTTCACAAGGTCCATGACGGTCTTGCGCTGCTGCGGGTCGTCGCTGGTGGTTACGTAGTCCTTCGGCTTGTTGAGCAGCACGTAGACCTTCTTCTCCATGACCACCGGCTGGTCGTGGAAGCGCACTTCGTCGCTGCGCAGCACCTTTGTTCCAAGCTCGGTGACAACATTTCCGTTGACAGTCACCACGCCGGCCTGTATGTATTCGTCGGCTTCACGACGGCTGCAAACTCCGGCATTGGCAAGGAACTTGTTGAGACGCACCGGCTCGTTGGGGTCGAAGTGTTCCTCCTTGTATTCTATGCGCTTCTTGAGCGAATACTTTGCATTCGGGTCGTAGTTGCCGCGCGGACGCTTGTTGAAACCTCCACGCTGCTGGTAGCCGCCCTGCTGGCCGTAGCCGCCACGCTGCTGGTAGCCGCCCTGCTGGCCGTAGCCGCCACGGGGCTGATAGCCGCCCTGCTGCTGACCGTAGCCTTCACGGCGCTGATAGCCGCCCTGCTGCTGGCCGTAGCCTTCACGACGCTGGTAGCCGCCCTGCTGCTGGCCGTAGCCCTCACGGCGCTGATAGCCGCCCTGCTGGCCATAGCCCTCACGACGCTGGTAGCCGCCCTGCTGCTGACCGTAGCCCTCACGGCGCTGATAGCCGCCCTGGTGCTGGCCGTAGCCGCCATTATTATTATAGTTGTTGTTGCGGGGCCTGTAGCTGCTGCGCGGCTGATAGCCGCCATTCAGCCCACCGCCGAAGCCTTCGGGGCGGAACTCCTCATTGTTGTCATTCTGTCTGTAGTCGCCACCGCCCTGATAAGGACGCACCTGCTGGTGAATTCGCGGACGCGGCGAGCGTCCCTGGCGGCCTGTGGGCTGATAGCCTCCTTCACGGCCCTCAGCATGCTGCGACTGCTCCTGGGCAGCCGACTCAGCATTAAATCTTTCGTTTTCTGATTCCATAATGTTTTTCCTTTCTACACTCCCGTGTAATTCCATGGCGTGATAGCCATCAGTTCCTGTTTAATTTCTTCGCTTACGTCTAAGTGGTTGATGAATTCATGAATAGTCTCTTCTGTCATTTTTGTGTTTGTACGCGTGAGAGCCTTCAGAGCCTCGTATGGGTTCGGATAAGCCTCACGGCGCAGAATAGTCTGTATGGCCTCGGCCACGACAGCCCATGTCTGGTCAAGATCCTGCTGCAGTTTCTCTTCGTTCAGTATCAATTTGCGCAGGCCTTTCAGAGTGCTTTGGATGGCTATCACGGAGTGGCCCATAGGCACGCCGACGTTGCGCAGCACCGTAGAGTCGGTGAGGTCGCGCTGCAGACGGCTTATCGGCAGTTTCTGCGACAGGAAGCCGAGGACGGCATTGGCCATTCCCATGTTGCCTTCTGAGTTTTCAAAGTCGATGGGGTTCACCTTGTGCGGCATGGCACTGCTGCCCACCTCGCCGGCCTTGATTTTCTGCTTGAAGTACTCCATGGAGATGTACATCCAGAAGTCGCGGTCGAGGTCGATGACGATGGTGTTAATGCGGCGCATGGCATCGAAGATGGCTGCCAGATGGTCGTAGTTGCTGATTTGTGTGGTCCACTGCTCGCGCTCCAGTCCGAGACGCTCGCTGACAAACTTGTTGGCAAACTCGCGCCAGTCGTACTGCGGATATGCCACGTGGTGTGCGTTGAGATTGCCCGTGGCACCGCCGAACTTGGCAGTCACCGGCACGTCCTTGAGTGCGCGCAGCTGCTCTTCCAGACGGTATACGTAGACCATGATTTCCTTGCCCAAGCGTGTCGGCGAGGCCGGCTGACCGTGGGTCTTGGCAAGCATTGGCACCTGCTTCCACAGCTCTGCGTAGTCGTTCAGCTGCTCTATAAGCTCCTCCACCATCGGGCAGAAGACATCCTGCAGGGCCTCCTTGATGCTCAGTGGTACGCTGGTGTTGTTGATGTCCTGCGACGTGAGGCCGAAGTGTATGAACTCCTTGTACTGCGAGCTCTGAGGCTTCAGCAACGTGCTGTTGTCGATTTTCTCCTTGATGAAATACTCCACCGCCTTCACGTCGTGGTTGGTGGTCTGCTCGATTTCCTTCACGCGTGCAGCATCCTGCTCCGAGAAGTTGCGGTAGATGTCGCGCAGCGGCTCGAAGAGGCTCCTGTCGAAGTTCTCCAGCTGCGGCAGAGGCAGTTCGCAGAGTGCTATGAAGTACTCTATTTCCACTCGCACACGATAGCGGATAAGCGCATACTCAGAGAAATAGCCTGCCAGGCTCTCTGTCTTACCCCTGTAACGGCCATCAATAGGCGAGATGGCTGTCAAAGCGTCTAATTCCATGATGTTTCTTACCTTAAAAACGTTACTATATAGCTATATTTTCTCAAACGTGCTGCAAAAGTACACAGAAAAAATAAAATATAGAAAATAAAAAATAAAAATTTGCTGCCACCGACGGCTTTTTTTGATATTTAACAAAAAAAGAGAGTCCCGACACTTTATTCGGAACTCTTTTTCCCTTTTTGTGGGCGCTGACGGATTCGAACCGCCGACCCTCTGCTTGTAAGGCAGATGCTCTAAACCAGCTGAGCTAAGCGCCCTTACTTTTCGTAAGCGGTTGCAAAGGTATGAATGTTTTGCATAACCGCCAAATTTTTACCAAAACTTTTAACTGACGTTAACCTTTACGACATAATTAAGCATAGAAAATTATCTTACGGAGATAAAAAATTATCTTGCAGAGATAAAAAATTATCTTGCAGAGATAATTCCGTAACTTGCACCATTATTCCAAATTTTCTTCTTGTTGACTAAGAAAATGTATACAAAATATTACAAAAATCCTCCTTTTTGCTGCAAAAATCACCCTCCGGAAGCACATTTTTCCATACCTTTGCAACCAAGAACAATACAACAGACAAAAAATCATCAACATGAAATTCTCAGACATGAAACTGACCTTGCGGATGGCCGTGCTGCTGCTGGCCGTCCACTGTGCCGTGTGCGCATTTGCCGAGAACTATCCCTACCGCAGCGACTATCTGTGGCTGACCGTGCCTAACCATGCCGACTGGCTCTACAAGACCGGCGAGAAAGCCAAGGTGGAGGTGAGCTTCTGCAGATACGGCATCCCGCAGGACGTGGAGGTGAGCTACGAGATAGGCCCCGACATGCTGCCAGCCACCAGCAAGGGAAAGGTGCTGCTGAAGAACGGACGCGCAGTCATCGACATGGGTACGCTGAAGCAGCCGGGCTTCCTCGACCTCAGGCTGAAGGCCACCGTCGACGGCAAGACCAGCGAGCATCACGTAAAGGTGGGCTTCTCGCCGGAACTGCTGAAGCCATACACGAAGAATCCTGCCGACTTCGACGACTTCTGGCAGAAGAAGCTGGAGGAAGCACGCAAGACTCCGCTGGCCGTGGAGTGCCACAAGGTGGAGAAATACTCTACCGACCAGTTCGACTGCTTCTTGCTGAAAATGCGCACCGACCGCCAGCACAGCATCTACGGCTACCTGACGAAGCCGAAGCAGGCACAGGCTGACAGCCAGTCGGCTGCGCGGAAATATCCCGTCGTGCTGTGTCCTCCGGGCGCCGGCATCAAGACCATCAAGGAGCCTATGCGCAATACTTACTACGCAAAGAATGGCTTCATCCGCTTAGAAATGGAAATTCACGGCCTTAACCCGGAAATGACCGAGGAGCAGTTCCGCGAAATCTCCACAGCATTCTCCGGCGAGAACGGATACCTTGAGAACGGACTCGACAACCGCGACAACTACTACATGAAGCATGTCTACGTGGCCTGCCTGCGTGCCATCGACTACCTCTGCTCACTGCCCGAATGGGACGGCAGGAATGTCTTCGTGCAGGGCGGCAGCCAGGGCGGCGCACTGTCGCTCATCACGGCAGGACTGGACAGCCGCGTGACGGCCTGCGTGGCCAACCACCCGGCACTGAGCGACATGGCCGGATATGCCGAGAAGGGACGCACCGGAGGCTATCCGCACTTCGTACGCGAGAACCAGATGCTCACGGCTGAGAAAATCAGCACCATGCAATACTACGACGTGGTAAACTTTGCACGCCGCATAAAATGCCCTGTATACCTGACGTGGGGATATAACGACAATGTCTGTCCGCCAACGACAAGCTACATTGTCTGGAACCTCATCACTGCCCCCAAGGAGTCGCTCATCACCCCCATCAACGAGCATTGGACGACAACAGAGACGAACTACGGCCAGATGCTGTGGCTGAAGAAGCAGGTGAAGTAAAAAACAGGCCTGAGTTTATTGTACTCAGGCCTGCAATGCTGTTTAAAAACCGATTTTCTTTAACCATTTCTCTACACGGGCCTTGCCGCTGCGGACATCGTGGCCGTAGATGGAGAATTCGCCAGTGACGGTGGCTTTGGGATAGGCCTTCTTGAGGTCGCTGACGCAGCGGCCGAGGCCGGAGCCTTCGTGAGTGGTGAAAGGAATGACGGTCTTGCCGCTGAGGTCGTACTTGGAGAAGAAGGTGAACATCACCTGCGGCCAAGTACCCCACCAGACGGGACCGCCGATGAAGATGGTCTCATAGGCATCAATGTTGTCGATGCTACCCTCAAAGGGCGGCAGTTCTCCCTTCTGCTGCTCTTCCTTGGCAAGGTCGCAGAGCGGCTGATAGGCCATGCCGTCATACTTTTTGGTCTTGATTTCAAACTGGGCTGCGCCTGTCAGCTCTGAGATGTAGTCGGCCACGATCTTCGTGTTGCCAACCTTGACGTTACCGACGGAATAGTTGTCGCCGGCATGCGAGAAGAACACCACAAGTGCCTTGCCTTTGGTGTTGACTGCCTCTGCAGCAGGCTCTTCTGCAGCAGGCGCGCCTGCATTGGAGTCTGTCTTCTTGTTTCCGTTGCAAGCTGTCGACACCAGAAGGCACAGTGCCGATGTCAGGATATACTTCAGTGATTTCATGTCAATTCTCAATTCTAAATTCTCAACTTTCAATTCTTAATTCTCAACTCTCAATTACTTACAGGCTTTCCACAAGGATTTTCCTTATATCCTGCTCGCTCAGAGGCACGTAGGCATTCTCCAGACCTTCGTTGACGGCAATGTGGTGAGCCATCTCGTCGATGCGGCTGTCGTCGATGCCGACTTCGCGCAGGTGCATGGGGATATTGATGCTCTCGAAAAAGCGGTAGGTGGCGTCGATGGCCTGCTCGGCAATGGCCTGCTTGGGCTGCGAGGCGTCGATGCCGAAGACATTGATGCCGTACTTCACGAAACGGTCGATGGTCTTGTCGCTGAGTATGTGGCGCATCCAGCGCGGAGTGATGATGGCCAGTCCTTCGCCGTGGGTAATGTCGTAGTAGGCAGAAAGGGCATGCTCAATGGCGTGGCAGGGCCAGCCGGAGTAGCTGTTGCCCAGCGACAGGATGCCGTTGCAGCCGTAGGTGCAGCAGAGCATCATTTCAGCGCGTGCGGTATAGTCCTCGGGATTGTCCAGGCACTTGCGGGCATTCACCATGAGCGAGCGCAGCATTGACTCGCAGAAACCGTCGTTGAGCAGCGTGGTGTCGGCAGCGAAGTACTGCTCGATGGTGTGGTTCATGGCGTCGGCACAGCCTGCAGCCGTCTGCTTCTTTGAGACGCTGAACGTGTAGACAGGGTCGAGGATGGAGCAGACGGGAAAGAGCAGCGGGTCCATGTAGCCAATCTTGTCGTTCGTCTCCGTGCGGGAGATGACGCCTCCGCAGTCGTATTCGCTGCCCGTGGCGGCCAGCGTAAGAATGTCGACGATGGGCAGTGCGGCCTGCGCCTTGGCCTTGTAGGTGATGAGGTCCCAGGGGTCGCCGTCGTACTTGGCTCCTGCGGCAATGGCTTTCGAGCAGTCAAGCACGGAGCCGCCGCCGACAGCCAATATGACGTCGATGCCGTCTTCCTTGCAGATGCGAACGCCTTCCAGCACGCTGGGGTCGTACTTCGGATTGGGCTGGATGCCAGGGAGTTCGAAGATTTCGAAATCCTTCAAGAGTTCCTTCACGCGGTCGTAGAGACCAAGTTTCTTGATGCTGCCGCCACCATAGGTCAGCAACACGCGCTTGCCGAGAGGACGCATCACCTCCGGAAGCTTTGCAATCGACTCCTTGCCAAAGATGAGGCGAGTCGGGGTCATGTAATCAAAATTCTGCATAATATTTATAGTAGCCTCTGTATTGTAGGGCTTTCCTGACGGCAAAGATAGTGACTTTTCTGCTATCAACGGTAATAAAAATTACAGTTTTTGTTACCATTTTTACGGAATAATACGGATTATTGCTACCTTTGCTGAGTAAAACAGCAAAACTGCGCGAACTTTCTTACACATTATTAATATATATATACTATGGGAAAATTAGTCATCAACTCATACGATGAGTTTGCCGCCCATCTGGGCGAAGAGTTAGGCAAATCAGAATGGCTGCTGGTCGACCAGGACAGAATAAACCTGTTTGCCGACGCCACGCTGGACCACCAGTGGATTCACGTCGACGTGGAGCGCGCCAAGGAGGAGAGTCCCTACAAGTCGACCATTGCTCACGGCTACCTGACACTAAGCCTGCTGCCTTACATGTGGGACCAGATTATCGAGGTGAACAATATCAAGATGCTGGTGAACTACGGCATGAACGATATGCGCTTCGGACAGCCGGTAATCACCGGCAGCCGCGTCCGTCTGGTGACAAAGCTGCACAGCATTCAGAACCTGCGCGGCATCTGCAAGGCCGAGATAAAGTTCACCATCGAAATAGAAGGACAGCGCAAGCCGGCACTCGAAGGCATTGCTGCTTTCCTCTACTACTTCGTCTGACACCGTCACCGCCCGCACCGGGAAAAACACCGGGTGCGGAGAAAAAAGATTATCTCTGCAAGTTATTTTCGTAACATGCAGAGATATTTTTTTATCTCACAGAGATAATTCCGTAACATGCAGAGATAATTTCGTAACATGCAGAGATAATTTCGTAACATGCAGAGATAATTTTTTATCTCACAGAGATATTTTTTTAACCCTTCAGAGCTTCGAAGACTGACTGCCGCCAGTCTTCGTTGTTCCTTGGGCAGAGAGTGCGAATGCCAAGGGCCGCGGCGGCAGCACAGTTGGCAGGGCTGTCGTCAACGAAGAGCGTCTCCCCGGCAAGTGCCTGCTGGCCGTCAAGCATCATCTGGAAGATTTCCCTTGAAGGCTTCATGACGCCACACTCATAGCTGAGAAACATACGGTCGAAGTAATGACTGATGGGATGGCCGTGGCCGTCGAAAGCGGTACTGTCGGCCCACTGCATCATAAACGGATTGGTATTCGACAGCAGGCAGACCTTATAGCCCTGACTGCGCAGAGCGGTAATGGCATCGAGATTGCGCTGAGGAACATGGTCGACATAGCCATGCCAGGCCCTGAAGCACTCGTCGTGCGTCAGCTGCCGACCGACAATGGCACTCAGCTGCCGCCGGAACTCATCGGCACCGATGACGCCCTGCTCCAGGTCGGCAAAAATGCCACGCTGCTGAAAGGCATCAAGCCGCTGGCGCGCATCGCTGAGACCTATGCCCTCGAAGGTCTTTATGGCCCCCTCAAGGCTCAAAGCCAGCACCACGCCTCCCAAGTCGAAGGCTATATTGTTGATTTTCTCCATAACATTAATATGTAATATCAAAGAAAAGCCCACTTCCGTGACAGAAGTGGGCTGCATAAGTATTGCTATCTACTGGCGGCATTAAGCCTTCGCAACTTCGCTCTTGTCTTCGCGTATCGTGCTGCCCATCACCAGGAAGGCTGTAGGAGCAGCAATGAACAGAGACGAAAGCGTTCCGAAGATGACGCCGAGAATCATTGCAAACGAGAACGAACGGATGCTGTCGCCGCCGAGCAGGAAGATGCACAGCAGCACTATCAGCGTCGTTACAGAGGTGTTGATGGTACGTGCCAGCGTCTGGTTCAGAGAGTCGTTGAACAGCTGCTGACGGTCGCGCTTGCCATAAAGCTGGAAGTTCTCGCGGATGCGGTCGAAGACCACCACCTTGTCGTTGATTGAGTAGCCGATAACGGTAAGGATGGCGCCGATGAACACCTGGTCAATCTCCAGCGACATGGGAACCCAGCCCCACAGCACCGAGTAGAAGCCAATCACTACGAGTGCGTCGAGCGCAAGGGCTACGGTAGCACCTGTAGAGTAGGCAACATTGCGGAAGCGGATGAGGATGTAGAGGAAGATGGCTATCAGGGCGATGATCACTGAAACGATAGCACCGTAGGTGATGTCCTTAGCCACCGACGGACCTACCTTCGACGACTCGATGATGGAGCCGCCAGTACGTACATCGGGGTTCTTGAAGTCCTCAACGTTCGGCTGGCTGATGAAGCCGCCCTTCTTGAGAGCCTCATAGAGAATGGTCTCTGCCTTGTCGTCCACCTCTGGATTGTTGGACTCGATGTCCCAGTTGGTAGATATACGGATTTTCTTCTCGGCAGAAGCACCCAGTGCAATAACGCTGGTGTTGGCTTCCTGTCCAGCCTTCTCGCCAACGGTGTTTACAAACACGCCAGAGAGAGCCTTGCGGACATCCTCGACAGGCGTCTCCTTGTCGAGTGTAACCACGTAGTTGCGGCCACCCGTGAAGTCGATGCTCTGGCTGAGGCCACGAACGAAGAACGAGCAAATGAACACAACTGCTGCAACGCCCCAGATGAGGAAGCTCTTCTTGTAGCTGCCCATGAAGTTGAAGTGAGCGTTCTGCATGAGGTTCTTGGAATATCCTGTTACGAAGGTAAGGTCAAGCCACTTGTCCTTCTTGTGACGGTTCTCGTAGACAAGGCGTGTGAGGAACACGGCTGTGAAGAACGAGCAGAAGATGCCGATTATCCACGTCGTGGCGAAGCCCTTCACTGGGCCCGTACCGAAATACAGCAGTATGAAGCCCGTCAGCAGAGAAGTGACGTTAGAGTCGAAGATTGCCGAGAAGGCATTGCTATAGCCCTTCTGCAGTGCTTCCTTCATGCCAAGGCCACGCCTCAATTCTTCCTTGATGCGCTCGTAGATAAGCACGTTAGCGTCGACGGCGGTACCCAGTGTCAGCACGATACCGGCAATACCCGGCATGGTCAGTGCCGCCTGGAACGATGTCAGAATGCCAAGCGTGAAGAAGAGGTTGAACAGCAGTGCTATATCAGCCAGCAGGCCTGGGATGAAGCCGTAAAGCATAATCATGTAGACCATCAGCAGTACGAAGGCAACGATGAACGAGATGATGCCCTGGCGAATGGACTGCGCGCCCAGCGACGGGCCAACCACCTGCTCCTGAACGATGCGGGTTGGAGCCGGCATCTTACCGGAATTCAGCGTATTGGCTAAGTCTTTTGTATCTTCGATGGTGAAGTTGCCGGTAATCTGAGAGTTGCCGCCGTCAATCTGAGTGAGGATGCGCGGAGCTGAGTAGACGGCATCGTCAAGCACAATAGCTACGCCGCGTCCAATGTTCTGCTTGGTAATCTGCGACCAGCGGCGTGCGCCGTCGGAGTTCATCTGCATAGATACTGAAGGGTGTCCCATCTGGTCGAAATCGTCGCGAGACGATGTGATGACGTCGCCCTCCAGCGGTGCACGGCCGTTAGGCTCGGTAATCTTCAGTGCATAGAGTGCGTAGATGTCGCCCTTGGTGTTCTGTCCGCCGAAGTCCTCAGGCTTTGCGCCCCAGCGGAGCTTGCACTCTGCCGGCAGCACGCTGGCAGCGATGTCGCTATAGATGACACGGTTGACGTCGGCAGTGTCGCGTGCGTTGGCATATCCTACGATGGCCAGTCCCTGCGGCACAGGCTGCAGAACGGCAAGCAGCGGGTTCTGCTTCAGTGCGGCAGCCCTGTCCTGTGCGTCGGCAGTCTTGTCCTGTTTCTTGCCTGTGGCCAGCTTGGCAGCGAGAGAGGTCGCAGCAACGCTGTCGGTAGCCTCGGCCTTGTCGGCTGCAGCCTCGCCCTCAGCATTTGCCTGTGCAGTAGAGTCGGCCTCGGCAGCATTGCCGCCAAGAGCTGCATACTTCTGGTTCAGCTGGGCAAGCAGCGGATATATCTCCTGTGAATTATATGTCTCCCAGAACTCGAGGTTTGCAGAACCCTGAAGCAGCTTACGCACACGCTCAGGCTCCTTGACGCCAGGCATTTCAACCATGATGCGTCCCGACTGGCCCTCCAGCTTCTGGATGTTTGGCTGTACAACGCCAAACTTGTCGATACGGTTACGCACAACGTTGAAAGAGTTGTCCACGGCCGACTGTACTTCTGCGCGCAGTGCGCTCTCCACTTCCGAGTCGGTAGACTGTGTGCTGACCTTTCCCTTCATCTGCTGTGTTGCAAACACTGCTGCCAAGGGGCGTCCGTTAGCGTTCTGCTTCCAGTGCTTGATGAACAATGAGATGAAATCATCCTGGCTGGTTTCCTCCTCTTTCTTGGCGTCCTCCAGCGACTTGCGGTAAGCAGCGTCCGTCTTGTGGTCGGCGAGCACGTCAATAACGTCGGGCACGGAAACCTCAAGAATAACGTTCATGCCACCCTTCAAGTCCAGGCCCAGTCCGATTTCCATCTCGCGGCACTGCTTGAAAGTGTACGTCCAGCAGTACACCTTCTCGTTCATGATAGAGTCTAAGTACTCCTGTCCAGCCTCCTCGGTCATAGCTGCCGCCTTGTTCTCATGGTAGCGCGTTACAAACGAAAAGGAAAGATAGAAGCAGCAGACGAGTATCAGAACGACTGCGATAAATTTTACAATTCCTTTGTTTTGCATTTTGTTTATTTGTTGTTATGATTTGATTATTTCCGATTTTAAGCCTGCAAATATAGTTATTTTTCTCAATATGCAGAAATTTATCACTGAAAAACAACCATTTTTAAGGATTTCCGCCAATTTTTAGCCAACAAACTACCGGATAATGGTCGCTGGCGTCGATTTTGGTGTCGATAACGCACAGGTGCGGCTCGATGTCGGGTGAACAGAACACGTGGTCGATGCGGAATGCGAAGGCCCTCTGGCTGAACGACAGGCCGATGCCGTTGCCGGCGGCAACAAAGCAGTCGGTGAGGCTCTGCGCCATGGCATGCCGCGAGTAGGACAGCGGATTGTCGTTGAAATCGCCGCAGACAATGGCTTTGTAGCGGCTATGCTCCTGGACATACTGGGCAACGGTCCTTATCTGGCCGGAACGCTTCTCGTTGGCCTCGGCAAGCTTGACAAGCAGCAGTTTAGACTCTGCTCGCATGGAGTCGCGCTGCATTTCGCCGTAGAGCATCTGCCGGTACTGGCGGCGGTCGTTGCTGTTAAGGTGGCAGCTCTCGAAGTGGTTGTTGACAACTATCAGCGTGTCTTCGCCAACCTTAAGCCACCAGGCAACACTGCCGTTGCTGGCTGACTGATATTCAATGCGCTCGCGGCGGATGATGGGGAAACGCGTGTGAATGCCAAGGGCGTTCATGCAGGCAGCAGTGTTCACCAGCACCAGCGTGTCGTTGTAGGGCAGGAACTTGCTGTACTCGCTGAAAGTGTAGCGCCGCCAGGTGTCAACGTCTTCCTGCATGCACACGATGTCGGGATTTTCGTCCCTGAGATAGTCGCGCACGACTTCGAAGCCGTTTTCGTACTTGTAATTGCCGCCATAGGCGCAGACGTTGTAGGTAATGACCTTTATGTCGCCGTCGGCAGCCTTTGCCGCCGGATTGACGGGCATGTAGATGCTCGTAGGCACGTAGGCAGCCAGAAAGCCCACAATCGGGATGACTGACATCTTCCACTTGAAAATAAGCCAGAAAATCAGGAACAGCAGGTTGATAAGCAGGAATATAGGGAAGGCCATGCCCACCGTCGACAGCATTGGATGCACTGACGGGTCCAGCCTGTCGCTGAAGCCGACGAGCAGCATGACTGCCACCGTAGCCACATTGGCTCCGGCGAACATCTGAACGGTAATGCGCTTTAGGTGCTTAATCACAACTATCGTCTCTGGTCGAAGAGTTTCTGCTTTTCCTCCTTGGTAAGGCTGTCATAGCCGCTGCGCCGTATCTTGTCGAGAATGGCGTCTATCTCTTCCTGGTTCTTGCGCTGACGGGCGTTGAACTCGGCATCGCTCTCGCGGCGTGCTGTGTCTTGCTGCTGCCTGGCAGTGTTGCTGCCGTGGCCGCGGCTCTGCTGGCGCTCGTCGAAGCGTCGCTTGAGATTGTCGAAGAACTCCTGTCCGCGGCTGCGCCCGAACTGCTGGCTGCCGTTGGGATGGCGCTGCCAGTAGCGGATGAGCAGGAAGCCAAAGAGCATGCCGCCCAGGTGAGCCATGTGGGCAACACCGTCGCCGGGGCTTCCCAGTGCGGAGAACAGCTCGATGAAGATGTATCCCACGATGAGCCACTTGGCTTTGATGGGGAAAGGTATGGGAATGATGAACAGCCTCTCGTTGGGGAATATCATGCCGAAGGCCAGCAGCACGCCATAGACGGCTCCCGACGCTCCGATGGTGGTCCACATATTAATATATTGTGCAACGGTGATGCGCGCGGTGCCAGTGTCGACATACTCATAGGCTGCCAGCCCCTGCGTGACGTACATGGCATACTGCACTATCTCCTGCACGATGCCGGCGCCAAGACCGCAGACGATGTAGAACACAAGGAACTTCTGGGGTCCCCAGACGCGCTCGATGACGCTGCCGAACATCCACAGGGCAAACATGTTGAACAGGATATGCATGAAACTGCCATGCAGGAACATGTAAGTCAGGAACTGGTAGGCGTGGAAATCGCTTGCCATGAAGAAGTGCAGCCCACACAGCGTGGTGAGGTCGATGCCGCTCTGCTGCAGCACCCATGTGGCTATGAAGGCCAGCACGTTGATGATGAGCAGATTTCTGGTTACGGAAGGTATGTTGTTCATTGCTTGTCCTCTGGTTAAAACTTTGCTTGCTCTCTGTTTTTGCCGAAACCGCCAGACAGGCGGCTGTCAGCGCGTTCTAGCTCTTTTCGGCGGCAAAATTATACAAAAAAATGGTTTCCATGAAGAAAAAATGCCATTTACAGTACTTTTTTTTACTAAAAAAGCGATTTTTTTCACATTTTTGTTTGTAATCTAATTGCTTTCTTCTATATTTGCACTGGAAAAACCTATTTTATCTACTTATAATTCACTAAAAAACAATTAATCCTATGAACAAGACAGAACTTATTGAGAAGATTGCCGCTGGTGCAGCTATCACAAAGACCGACGCCAAGAAGGCCCTCGACGCTACCGTAGCAGCCATTAAGGACGCACTCGTTGCCGGTGAGAAGGTTCAGCTCGTAGGCTTTGGCACATTCGCCGTTGCTGAGAAGCCAGCCCGTGAAGGCATCAACCCTTCTACAAAGCAGAAGATTAAGATTGCTGCCAAGAAGGTTGCTAAGTTCAAGGCTGGTGCTGAGCTCGCTGACGCTGTCAACAAGTAAGCAATCGCAATCGCAAAACTAATACACCTATATTCCGTATAGGTGTATTTTTTTTAATGAAGAAATCAGCCGGCTAAGAAGCAAAAGCTACTTAGCCGGCTGACTATATTCTGGCGAATGAATGGCTGCTATGTCATTCCTTCACGCCATTAATGGAGTAAATGTAGACGCTGCCGGAAAATTCCGGAGTCGTAGTGTCGTTCTTGGTGAAGTTGACCAGCTTTCCGGTAATCACCACCTCGTCGCCAAGCTTTATGAGTTCAGCATTGGTGATGTTCTCATTGCCAAGACCCTTGGCACGGTAAACAGTCAGCGCATTGGTGTCGTTGCCGTCGTCGGAAATGTTGAAAGTGGCATTGCCGTACTGCGTAGACACTTCCTTGATACTGGAAACTTTGCCCTTGGCGTAATAGATGACGCCATCAGACGTTCCGCCGATTTCCTGGCACTTCGCAATGGCCTCTGCAACGGTGAAAGGCTTCAAGAGCGTACCCGGTTCGCTCTTCTTCTGAGAGACAATGTACACGCTGCCCGAGAATTCCGGGGTAGCAGTGCCGTTCTTTGTATAGTTCACCAGCTTGCCGGTGATGATAACTTCGTCGCCGACGGCAATCTGGTCGGCAGCAGTGAACTTGGCATTGTCAAGATACATCGAGCGGAATACGGTCAGTGCGTTAGTGTCCGTACCGTCGTCGGAAATATTGAATGTTGCATTGCCGTAAGAGCCGGTGTCCACACTGCTGATAGAAGATATATAGCCCTTGGCGAAATATATCTCTCCGTCGGTGGTAGCTCCAATGGCCTCACACTTTGCAATAGCCTCGGCAACGGTAAACGGGTCTTCCACGCGCATTCCGTGAGGCAGAACGTCGGCTTCCTGTTGGACAGCAGCCTCAGCCATGTACTCCTTGCCGTCGGCAGTGGTTACAAAGCTGACGGTAGTCTTTCTGCCGGCGCCTTCATTCTTGGCGGCACGCATGGTAACCGTCGTGGTGGTGCCTTCTACGTTGACGCCAACGACAGACAGCCACTCGCGGGCTTCTTCCGGAATGTTGACAGTGACACCATTGCCCTTGTTGTCCAGCGTGACGGTGAAGTTGCCGCCCTCCTTAGGCATACCGTCGGCAGGAATATCCACCGAGGCTACACTGATGAGAGACTTCACGACAGACACAACCTCGCAGGCTCCCTGCTGAGTCTCAGGAACGCTGCCGTTGTAAAGCACGAGGGCGCCCTTGATGACCATTTCGTCACCAATGCCGAACTCGTTGCCCTTGGTGAACTTTTCGCCGTCAATCCAGTAGCCTCTGTACACCTGCAGCCAGTTGTCGGCACCAAAGGAGCCGTCGTCAGACAAATAGTAGGTGGCATTGCCGTATTGCGGGCTGATTTCCTGTATTCTGCACACGATACCCTTGACATACACTGAGCCGCTGGCCTGTCCTGAATAGAGAAGGTCGAGAGCCTCGCGGACTGTCAGCACAACAGGGTCGAGGACTTCCGTAACCTGCTGGACGTTGATTTCCTGACGGTCGTTGCCGCTGTTCAGGAAGAGAGTTGCCGTTCTGGAGTCGGTAGCCTCAGTAGCCGTCAGCGTCACCGTTGTCAGGCCGTAGCTGCCCTCTGACGGCGACACCGTCAGCCAGTCGGGGATGTTGGTGATTGTCCAATCGCCGTTGACCTTTATGTCGATGGAGTATGTACTGCCTGCATCCGGCGACATGGATACTGTCGACTGCGACACACTGATGTTGCCAAGGTATGTCGGTTCGAACTTTTCAGAGCAGCCTGTCAGCAGCAGAGCCACGGCTGCAATCATCAAAAGAATATATTTCGTTTTCATTGTTCGGACATGGTTTAGTTGAAGAAATACTTAACGCCGACAGATGCATACCAGCACTGTCCAAGGCTGTGGTAGGGCTTCCAGAGTTCGGTGTTGCCGTTGATGCTCTGCGGAGTAGAGAATGTTGCATAGCCGTCAGCATCCTGGCCCTCGTACTTAAGAATGCGAGAGTACTGCACGCCGCTCGAAGGCGTTGTGCTGAAGTCGAGGTTTGCAATCTTGCTGACGCCCCATGATGAGTTGAAGAAGTTAAGCACATTCTTCATGTCGAAACCTACCTGCAGCTTATGCTGTGTCTTACCGATGTTCAGTTTGAAGTCGTGCTTGTAGCTGAAGTCGATGCGGTGAACCCACGGATTGTATGTGCTGTAGGCCTCTGCATACTCGCCCTGGCGGTCTTTCAAATAGGAGTTGTTGTGAACGAAGTCCATGAAGCGGTCACGGTCGTCGTCGCTCACGAAACGGAACTCGTTGTTGGCCACCTGCATGTCTGTAGGAATATAAATGAGGTCGTAGGTGAAGCCGTCGTTGTTCATATCGTTGGTAGTGAGGAACGAAGTGTTGTTGCCGCCGCGCCAGGTTTCATAGATCAGGCTGTAGTGGTTGCCCAGCTTGTCGTTGATGGTGGCAGAGGCAACGATACGGTCGGGAGTGACGAACTGCGAGTTGTGCAGCTGTACGTGGTTCGGGCCTTCGATGCAGGGAATGTATGTGAATGCTGACGAAGCGTCACTGCCCGGCATGCCAGTGAGTTCCTTCGACACCGTGTGTGTGTAGGCTGCCATCAGGTTAATCCAGGGAGCCGGCTGGGCGTTAAGAGTAACGTTGAACGACCATCCATAGCCCTTGCTGGTGTTGTCAAGCACATAAGCATTCGGCATATCCTTAGTGGCACCGTTGCCGTCAACATACTGGTACTTGTAATTCTGATAGAGAGGACGGTTGTCGACACCGTTCAGACGTGCAAAGCCGCCAGCGTTGCGGATGCTCCAGTCAGAGATGCACACGGCATTGATGGTCTTGTTGAAGATTGCCTCTGCCGTGACAGTGAACGGGAACGATACGGGTATCTGATAGTCGATGGCTATCGACGATTTCCATACCTGCGGCATCTTAAAGTCAGGATTTACAGCGTTGATGGCACTGCCGGCCTGGCCATCCTCAGGCAAGATGATAGCCGGACCCATTGCGGCAGGATTGCTGCGCACCACGCCGTTGGCGTCGGTAATGGTCTGCGGAACAACGTTGCCGTTGGCATCGTGTGTCAGGACGTAGTCGCGGAGGGCATTTCCCGTAAGCAGCGGCATGTTGCTGCCGGCAAACTGTGTCATGTCCACCTTCTTGCCGCTGTTTTTGCCATTGCCGTTCCATGCACCCTTGTACTGCAACATGTTAGAGTTCGTCGGCATGTTGGTGAAGAACACCAGCGGCAGGCGTCCGGAGAAGAGGCCAGAGCCACCGCGCACCTTCAGCGACTTATTGCCGAAGACATCCCACGTAAAGCCGATACGCGGCGACAGGGTGAAGCGCGACTTCGGCCACGTTCCGGTGTCTATGTGGCGGCCGTTGTAGTCAAAGTCATAGATTGCCTGGTTTGTCATCAAGTCAGAATTGTTGAAGAACAAGCCGTCGATGCGCAAACCATAGGTAAGCTTCAGTTTGTCGTTGACATTCCATTCGTCCTGAGCATAGATGCCCAGCTTGTTGAACTGCACACGTGCGGCAGGCTCAGTCTCGCCAGCGTAGCCGTAGGTGAGAGCTACTACTTCCGGCGTGCTGTTGAACAGACGCTCAGCGTTAAGCACGCCGTTCACCCACATGTCGTCGGTAGCATTGAAGCGGTAGTAGCCGGTGCCGTTACGCATGTACATATTGTCGGCCATTTGGTACTCGTAGCTCACGCCGGCCATAATCTTGTGCGTGCCGCCGTAGTAGGTAATGTCGTCCTTGACGTTCCAGATGGTGTTGTGTACGCCGTTGTTCCATGTGAACAGCTCATATCCCAGTCCGATGTAGTTGTTGTCGTCCTTGGTGATGTCGATGAACGGGAATTCTGACGAGTCAGAGCCACGCACGTCGTCGAGCTTTGAGTATGTTGCCAGCAGCTGGTTGGAGAATTTCTCCGACAGGCGGCTGTTCAGGTCGAATGAGAAAGAGTGCACAAGATTGTCGGTAGAGTACATCGAGTGTGCATAAGACATCGACGACTTCGACAGACGTGCGTCTGAGAGGCGCGGACCGCCGTCCATAGACGTAGCATTGGGTCCTGTCCAGTTGCGGTTCTTAGTGTAGTTGTAGCGCAATGCCAGATGGTGGCGGTCGGTGATGTTCCAGTCGATGCGTGCCAGCACCTTGACATTCTTCTTGTCTGCCGGGAAGCTGGAGAAGCTGCCAGTATCGTAGCCATAGCGGCTGCGGACATAGTCAGACACTGCCTGCAAGTCAGCAGCTGCCGTGCGCGACACATAGTTGTCGGGGTCGGCAGGGTTGTCTGCGTCGGAGGCACGCCAGCGGTTGACGACGGCAGGAATGTTCACCTGCTCGTAGTTGGCAAAGAAGAAGAGCTTGTTCTTGATGACAGGTCCGCCGAGGGTAAAGCCGTAGGTCGTTGTCTGGTCCTTTTCGCGCGCACCGGTTATCTGCTCGCGGTCGACGGCGTCGCCCTGCATGTTTTCGTTCTGGTGGTAGATGTATGCCGTACCCTTGAAGGTGTTAGTACCCGACTTGGTGATGGCATTCACGCCGCCGCCGATGAAATTCGTCTGTCGCACGTCGTAGGGTGATATGACAACCTGCAGTTCCTCAATGGCGTCGAGCGAAATAGGGTTGCCGCCGCCGGGGAGTCCTGCGTTGAGACCGAAGTTGTTGTTGAAGTTTGCACCGTCGACGGTGAAGTTTGCGTTACGTCCGTCAGAGCCGGCAAAGCTCATGCCGTTGCCACCGTATGGTGACAGGCGCGTGACGTCGGTAATGCTGCGGCTGACGGTAGGCAGCTCGGTAATCATGCGGTTGTTGATGTTCGTCGACGCGCCAGTCTGCTCGGCCGAGAACTTCGACGCCTTGCCGCTGATGACCACTTCTGTCAGCTCGCTGGCGTTCTCTGAGAGCCATACCGGCAGGTCGTAGGTTTCGCCGAGCTGCAGGGTGATGCCCTTCAGCGTCTTCGTCTCATAGCCGATGTAGCTTACGGTGACCGTGTAGGGTCCGCCGGTACGCATACCCTGGATAGAGAAGCGTCCGTCAATGTTGGAAACTGCGTTGTAGCGCGTGCCTGACGGCTCGTGTACCACTTGGATGCTTGCACCTATGATCTCTTCCTTGGTGTCCTGCATGGTCACCTTGCCGGCAAGTGCCGACGTGGTGATTTGTGCCATTACGGAAGTCACCGACGTAAGGATAAGTGCTGTCAGTAATAATAGTTTTTTCTTCATAAGAAAATCTGAAAGTATTTTTTATTAATGTCTAAGCGTTTACGGTATTGTCTGTTCAGACGTCTTTCTGTCTTGTGCCCATGCGAGCCTCAACGACGTTGACGACGTAGTCGCCCAGCTTTTCGCATTCGTTGATGAGGTCCATGTATATGGTGCCTACGGCGTACGTGTACTTGTGATTGTTGACGTCGTTGATGTTCTGCGACTTCAGCTGGTTGCGATAGTTGTTTATCTCGTTCTCAATGTTGAACGTGCGGTTGATGTCGTAGGCCTCCTTGCGTCCTCCCATGAGCCGGTTCATCTGTGTGAGCGACTGGTCCGTAAGTCCCATCATCTGGTGGATGTGTTCGTACTGCTCGTCGTTGAAGTGGTCCTGCTTGCCGTTATACTTGCGCGAAATGGTGCGTGCCATGTTGTAGCAGGCGTCGCCGATGCTCTCCAGTTCGCTGATTTCGCGCAGCATGGCGCGTATCTTGCCCTTGGTGTCGTCGGAGAGGTGTGCGTTACTCACTGAGTCGAGATAGTTTGCAATCTCAAGCTCCATGTTGTCGCTGATGCTCTCATATTTCTCTATGCGCGTAAAGAGCTTGTTGAATTCTGAGGCATTGTTGTCCTTCTTGTCCGACGTACTCGACGAGAGGTTCAGCAGGTCGATAACCATTCCGAACATTCGCTGCATGCGCTCCGAGAACGACTGTATCTCCTTCTGTGCCTCCAGCACCGAAAGTTCCGGAGTCTTCATGAAGCCGGCAGTAATGAAGTGCAGGCGGAAGTCCTCTTCCTCGTCGACGCGCTTGGGCTTGATGACCCAGCAGACGAATTTCTCTATCTGCGGCACAAACCAGATGAGTATTGACGTATTGGCAACGTTGAAGCACGTGTGGAATGCGGCCAGCACGAAGTTCAGCTTTGCAGCGTTTGCCAGGAATGCCGCCGTGCTGACGGCGTCCTTTGTCATTGTCACGTCATATCCCACCAGCGAGCAGACGCCGTCGATGAACGGGCGGAACACCAGCAGCATCCACAGCACGCCGAAGACGTTGAAGAACATGTGTGCAAAGGCTGCACGGCGCGCCTGCGTGTTGGCAGAGAGCGCAGCAAGGTTGGAAGTCACGGTGGTGCCTATGTTCTCGCCCATGACGAGAGCTATGCCCTGGTATATTGGCAGCGCTCCGCTGGAGCAGAGAATCATGGTGATGGCCATGACGGCTGCCGACGACTGCACGCAGAACGTCAGCACTCCGCCCAGCACGAGGAAGATGATCGTGGTGAGGAAGGAGCCGGAATCGAACGATGCGAAGAAGTCGAGCAGAGCCTGGTTTTCGCCGAGGTGCATTTCCGTCCCCGTCATGCGCAGCGTTCCGAGGCCCAGCAGCAGGAACGACAGGCCGAAGAGGAAGTCGCCGATGTAGCGGTATCTCTTCTGGTAGATGAGTATTATGCCAATGAAAAACGCCGGATATACTGCGCTCGTGATGTCGAATGACATGCCGGCAGACATAATCCAGGCGGTTAGCGTGGTGCCTATGTTTGCACCCATGATTACTGAGATTGCCTGTGCGAGCGTCAGCAGTCCGGCATTGACGAACGAGACGGTCATCACCGTGGTAGCTGTCGACGACTGCACGGATGCCGTCACCAGCATTCCCGTAAGCATTCCTGTAAAGCGGTTGGTGGTCATGGCGCCCAGCACGTGGCGCAGCTGAGGACCAGCCATTTTCTGCAGTGCCTCACTCATCGACTTCATGCCGAACATGAGCAGTGCGAGCGAGCCTAACAGTTTGAAGAAAATCCAGATTGACATTGGTATAATGTTTACAAGTTGCAAAATTATTAATAATTTTTAAATTAGCAAAGCGAAACGGAAAATATTTCTTACTTTTGTGATATGGAACAACTGATAAGAATTCGCTGTAAGAACAACGGGCAGTCGCTGGACGTCAAGACGGGCAGCACCCTTGAGGAGATTGCCGCCATGTTGTCGCTCGACATGGAGTTCGGGCCTATTAACGCGCGTGTAAATAATAAGGTGGAGGGCATGCACTACCGTGTCTACAACCCGAAAGACATAGAATTCCTCAGCCTGCACGACGGTTCTGCGCTGCGCGCCTACACGCGCACGGCCTTCTTCGTGCTTAACAAGGCTGCCCACGAGCTGTGGCCCGACTGCACCGTGGTTATCGACATTCCCGTGAGCAACGGCTATTACGTCGACATCAGAGGGCTTGACGACAACAGGAAAATCACCCCCGACGACGTCCACGAGCTGCACCGCCGCATGGATGAAATCATCAGTGCCGCCATTCCCATCCACCGCCATGAGACAACCACTGAGGAGGCCATCAGGATTTTCACTGAGAGCCGCTCTTTCTCGAAAGTCAGGCTGCTGGAGGGCAGCGGCTCGCTGTATACCACCTACTACGACATCGACGGCTACATAGACTACTACTACGGCTCGCTGCTCACCAACACCGCCCAGCTGACGCTCTACGGTCTGGAGCCTTACTACGACGGTCTGCTGCTGCGCGTGCCGTCGCGCGACGACCCCTCGCGCCTCGGGCAGTTCATCCGCCAGGACAAGATGTTCGAGATATTCAAGGAGCATCACCAGTGGCAGGACATACTGGGCCTGCGCACCGTCGGCGACCTGAACGCTGCCATCAAGGCCGGCTACTCGCCAACTCTGATACAAATCAGCGAGGCCCTGCAGGAAAAGAAGATTGCCCAGATTGCCGACCGCATAGCATCGCGGCGCGACATCAAGATGGTGCTCATTGCAGGACCGTCGAGCAGCGGCAAGACCACCACCTGCAAGAGGCTCTCCGTGCAGCTGGCCGTCAACGGCATCAGACCCGTCGGCATCTCGCTCGACGACTATTTCCTGGACCGCGAGCAGACGCCTCTCGACGCCAGTGGCGACTACGACTTTGAGCATCTGCACGCCCTGAACATCCCGCTGCTGAACGATCAGATGAACGCACTCTTCCGGGGCGAGGAAATAGAGCTGCCGCGCTACAACTTCCAGAAGGGGAAGGGCGAGTGGAGCGGCAAGCGCCTGCAGCTGAAGGGTAACGAGGTGCTGGTGGTGGAGGGCATCCACGCGCTGAACCCGGAGCTGACGGCACAGATTCCCGACAACCAGAAGTTCCGCATCTACGCCTCCGCACTGACAACCATCCTCTTAGACAACCACAACTACATCCCCACCACCGACAACCGCCTGCTGCGACGCATCATCCGCGACTACAAATACCGCGGTGTCAGCGCACAGGAGACGATACGCCGGTGGCCGTCGGTGCGCCGCGGAGAGAACCGCTGGATTTTCCCGTTCCAGGAGAATGCCGACGCCATGTTCAATTCCGCCATGCTCTTCGAGCTGGCCGTCATCAAGCAGCGGGCCGAACCGCTACTCGAGCAGGTGCCGGAGAACTGCGCGGAGCATGCCGAGGCATACAGGCTGCTGAAGTTCCTCAGATACATACGCCCCATTCCCGAAACGCAGATTCCGCCGACGTCACTGCTCAGGGAATTCGTGGGAGGCTCTTCGTTCGAGTATTGACAGCCACAGCCTGCGAAAAGAAAAATTCTGACAAAAACGGCTTTTAAGGCCACAAAAACCACCATTTTTCAGAAACCAGCGTCACTCGGCCGGAAAAATCCCAGTTTTTCAGCCGAGTGACTATCATGCTATATTTCAGGCATTTACACACAAAACAATTTTCTCATCCTGCATTTCAAAAAATTATCTCTGCATGTTACGGAATTATCTCCGTAAGATAATTCTGCGAGTTGCATAGTTACGACCCCAAAAACAACAAAAAAAATCGGAACGGAACGGACAAAAGTCCCCCACCCTTGCACAAAACCCTCCCGTTTGTGCAATAAACTGAGTGTAATGCGTCGTAATTTTTTCGACAAACGACCAAAACCTTTCAACAGAACATTGCGCGGAAAAGTTTTTTGAGCCTGTTTTGCCGACACGAAATCTGGGTAAATAATTTTTACATTTTGTGCAGAATATCCACATGGTCGTCCTTTTGTGCACAGACGGCATGCGCGGCAGAGTCGTACCAGATGCGGTCGTAGATGAAGCCAGTGGAGAAACACTCCCTCATGAGCGAATAGACAGCCCACTTGCCACATACGTTCTTGACACGCGCAAAGTGGCCGTAGACTTCAATCTTCTCATAGACAGGCTTCAGCAGGTGGAAACGGCTGTAAGCCACCAGTCCCACCTTGCCGCGACGGTATTCGGGCTGGAAGAACTCATTATAGTCAGGGGCGGAGCAATAATCTGCCACCAGCACGTCGGGAATGTCGGCAATCCTGAAGCCTGCAGGCTGGCAGCCGATGTTGGCAATCATCCAAACCTTCAAAGTGCGCGCCTTGGAATGCAGCGGAACACGCCGAAGCCCCTGCCCTGTGTATACATGCCGCCGAACCGCAAAGCGAGTATAGTTGAGTACATTAATGAAGCGCATGTCCGGGCATAGCGCCGAGAGATAACGCGCAAGGCCGTAGGTGATGCACAGGTTGACGCGGATTTTCCCCACCGTAAGGTAATTATAGTGGGCCACCAGCAGCAGATAGCGCGAGGGCGTCATGCGCTTCCACATCAGCGTGCTGCGCCTGATGTAATACATCTGCCCCTCCCTGAGAAAGGCGGCAGGCTTACCGTGAATCTTCGGCAGATGGCCGGCAATCTGCTCCTCTATCTGCCTATAGTTGCCGCCGGTGAACAGGGCTACGCGGACGCGCCAGTTGTCGTCCCACCGGGAAAGCTCAAAGCCTGCGGTGTTCCTACCGTTGAAGGCCAGCAGCAGCTGCAGGCAGAGGAGCCTGTCGCTGCACACCCTGGCACGTCTGATGCACCGGACAAAGCGGAAGCGGCTCCTGACCGCCGGAGGCTGCACGGCATGCCTGGCACCGGCAGTGGCAGAAGGGCGGAGGGAGCCGACTTGGACGAACTGTCCGACACGCAGAAGGAGCTGCTCACTGCTGAACTGCACCATCAGGCTGACAATGCTGTCGTCCTGCACGGTGACAACCTTGCCGGCAACGGCATCGTCGAACAGCTGCGTGGCAATGAGCTGGCGCTGCACGCCGTCCCAGAGCAACGGCTTGAGGGCGGCGCGCCGGATGGTGGCGCTGAAATCGTCGAGCAAGGGAACGTAATGAAAGCTGAACTGGCGGCCAAGCAGGCGGAAATAGGCAATACGGCCAACAGTGTCCCAGTAGATGTCGACACCGGCCATGGGATTATGCAGCAGCCACAGGAACATGCAGGCAGCCATTCCCTTTATGTAGCCGTAGGACGTCAGCTGACGGCCAGTGTCCTGCTTGACGGCGGCATTCAGCAGGTTTAGCGACACCACCATGCGATAGACCGACGCAATGTCGGCAGGAGGGAAACTGTTCTCCACCGTCCATGCGGCACGGACTATGTAGTCTTTGCTTATCATTTTCACCCTATTGACTCCGCGCCGCGACATTGCAGGACAAAAGTAACACATATAAGACAACATTACCGCCACGTTTCACCTTTTTTAAAAGAGAAAACTAAAATTTTTCATTTTTAACAACAGCCTTTGGGCTTTTTTTCGTACCTTTGCAGCCTATTATGTACGAACATCAAAGATTATGGGAAAAATAATAGCTTTAGCCAATCAGAAAGGCGGCGTGGGCAAGACCACGACGACCATCAACCTGGCTGCCTCGCTGGCAACACTGGAAAAAAGCGTACTCGTGGTGGACGCCGACCCACAGGCCAATGCCTCCAGCGGCTTGGGCGTGAACATTCAGGAGGTAGACTGCTCCATCTATGAATGTCTGGTAGACAAGGCCGACGTGCGTGACGCAATATACACAACCGACATCGACGGACTCGATATCATACCAAGCCACATTGACCTGGTGGGCGCGGAGATTGAAATGCTGAACATGGAGAACCGCGAGCGCATGGTGGCCAACATCCTGGAGCCGCTGCGCAAGGAGTATGACTACATCCTCATAGACTGCTCGCCGTCGCTGGGACTCATCACCGTCAACTCGCTGACGGCTGCCAACTCGGTGATCATACCCGTGCAGTGCGAGTATTTTGCACTGGAAGGCATCTCAAAACTGCTGAACACCATAAAGATAATCAAGCAGAAGCTGAACCCGAAACTGGAAATCGAGGGCTTCCTGCTCACCATGTACGACTCCCGCCTGCGCCTGGCCAACCAAATCTACGACGAGGTGAAGCGGCACTTCCAGGAGCTGGTGTTCAAGACCGTCATCCAGCGCAACGTAAAGCTCTCCGAGAGTCCTTCGCACGGACTGCCGGTAATTCTCTACGACGCCGACTCCACCGGCTCGAAGAACCACCTGGCCCTGGCCAAGGAAATCATAAGCAAGGGAAAATCTTAACTTAAAATATGGCCGTAAAAAAGAAATTCTCAAGCAGCGTGCTTGGACGCGGACTCGACGACATCGGAAGCGGACGCGGACTCGACGCGCTGATAGACACCAGCGAGGTGCGCACTGAAGGCTCGTCGAACCTCAACGAGATTGAAATATCGCAGATAGAGCCTAACCCCAACCAGCCACGACGAGACTTCGACGAGAATGCACTCGCCGAACTGGCCGCCAGCATTCGCGAGCTGGGCATCATACAGCCCATCACGCTGAGAAAGGTGGAGGGCAGCAAATACCAGATAATTGCCGGCGAAAGGCGCTGGAGGGCATCAGCACTGGCAGGACTGACGAAAATACCTGCATACATCGTCGAAGTGGGCGACCAGGGCGTCATGGAAATGGCTCTCGTGGAGAACATACAGCGCGAAGACCTGAACGCCATCGAGATAGCCCTCGCCTACCAGCACCTTGCCGACGAGACGGGCATGACACAGGCAAAAATCTCGGAGCGCGTGGGCAAGAGCCGCGCAGCAGTCACCAACTACATGCGACTGCTGAAGCTGCCGGCACAGGTGCAGATAGCACTGAAGAACCATGAGATAGAAATGGGACACGCACGCGCCCTGTTGTCGCTGGAAAGCCCCTCGGAGCAGATAAAGCTTTTCAAGCAGGTGCTGCAGGAGAAACTGCCGGTGAGAAAGGTGGAGGAAATCGTGAACATGCTGAAAAGCGGCGAAGACGTGAAGACTGCCACGGGAAAGATTGCCGCCAGGAAAAGACTGCCCGAGGAGTTCGAGACCCTGCGCGACAGGCTGGCACAGTTCTTCCAGAGCAAGGTGATGATGAGCTGCTCCGACAAGGGAAAGGGAAAGATTACCATCAGCTTCGACAATGAGGAGCAGCTGGAGAAGATTATGAATGCCCTCGACAGCATGAAAAACTAAAGGGAAATTGAAAAGACGCCGACAAATAGCAAAGACTCTGTGGCTGGCAGTTCTGCTGACATGGACGACGGCACTGACTACCGCCAATGCACAAAGCGACGAGCCAGTGCCGACAGACTCGCTGGCCACCAGCAGCATCTGGACGCCGACAGCGGCAGACAGCGCGGCCATCGGGCTGACCGCCGCTGCCACGGACACCGTGGCGGCCGGCAGCGTGGTGGTGGACTCCACGAAAGTCAGAGTCAGGCAGAAGCGCGACTGGAACACATGGAAGCCTGACCCGCAGAGGGCCATGTGGCTGGCAATGGTGGTGCCGGGAGCCGGACAAATCTACAACCGAAAATACTGGAAGCTGCCCATCATCTACGGAGGCTTCATGGGTTGCATCTACGCACTGACATGGAACAACATGATGTACAAGGACTACTCACAGGCTTACCTCGACATCATGGACGACGACCCGGGAACGGCAAGCTACAACAAGTTCCTGCACCTCGGGACACAGATAACCACACAGAACGAGGCCAGATACAAGGAGATTTTCAAGAACCGAAAGGACAAATACCGCCGCTGGCGCGACATGAGCTTCTTCGTAATGATCGGCGTCTACGCTCTGTCGGTCATCGATGCCTACGTGGATGCTGAGCTCTCAGTATTCGACATTTCCAAGGACTTGTCGCTGCGCGTGGAGCCGGTAGTCATTCCAAACCACTCATACGGCAGCAACCCTCTGCAGGCTCAGTCAATAGGCCTGAACTGCTGCCTGAACTTCTGAGCGGCACACAGTAATAACAAGAAAACAGCTGAAATGAAGACTATGAACAACATAAGCATAATGACAGAAAGGGCTGCAAAATGGCTGCTGCCGCTTTGCATGCTCGCCTTTCTGCCTCTCACAGCCCCGGCACAGATAGTTGTCGACGACAACGATGCGGAAGTCGACGAGGACGAGATAATAGTGCTTGACCAGAGCGGAGAGGAAGAGGTAATAGAGTTCCCGGAGGCCATGACCTACGACCTGGACTCGCTGCTGAACCTGTACATGTCGAAGACTTACCTCGACGAGCCGACAGACTGCAACATGCGCAACGTCAATCCCACATACAGCAAGGAGGAGTACGTCGACCGCCTCAGCCGCATGCCGACGGTGATGGAAATGGCATACAACGACGTCGTGCAGAAGTTCATCGACCGCTACAGCGGACGCCTGCGCCACTCCATTAGCTACATGCTGGGAGCATCCAACTTCTACATGCCTATCTTTGAAGAAGCCCTGGAGACTTATCAGATACCCTTGGAGCTGAAATACCTGCCCATCATCGAGTCTGCGCTGAACCCACAGGCCGTGAGCCGCGTGGGAGCAACAGGTCTGTGGCAGTTCATGCTGGCTACTGGCAAGCAATATGGCCTGCAGGTGAATTCGCTCGTCGACGAGCGGCGAGACCCCGTAAAGGCTTCGTATGCTGCTGCCAGATACCTCAGCGACCTCTACAAGATATTCGGCGACTGGAACCTCGTCATTGCTGCCTACAACTGCGGGCCGGCAAACATCACCAAGGCTATCCACCGCGCACAGGCCGCAACGAAAGACTCTACCATGAACGTAAAGGACTACTGGCACATCTACCCTTACCTGCCACGGGAAACAAGAGGATACGTGCCGGCATTCATTGCTGCCAACTACATGATGACCTACTACTCGCAACACAACATCTGCCCGATGACAACGCGCCTGCCGGCAGCCAGCGACACGGTGATGGTAAGCCGAAACGTGCACCTGGAGCAGGTGGCGCAGGTGATGGGCATAAACATCGACTTGCTGCGCTCGCTGAATCCCATGTACCGCCGCGATATCGTGCCTGGCCTTTCGGAGCCGTCGCCAATAAGACTGCCACAGGCCGACGTCGCAAGGTTTATCGACCTTGAGGACAGCATATATAACTATCGCGCTTCCGACTTGCTGACGAAGAGAATGGAAGTCAGCGTGCGCGACGACGCCCCCACATATTATAAAAAGAGCAAACGCACCGTCAGGAAGCGCAGCACCGTAACACGAAGGCGCAGCTCTACGGCACGCAAGCGCACGACAACGGCCCGCCGCAAGACGACAACGACACGGAAGTCCACGGCACGCAAGCGCACCACGCGCCGCCGCAGATAGACCAACATATTCCACTCTATAAATCCTATCTCCTATGGCTGAAGACTTATTGCGAGAAGCGGCAGACGACAAGCTGATAAACGATGCTTTCCAGCGACTATTAGACAACTACCTTGCATCACGCCACCGCAAGAAGGTGGACATCATTACCAAGGCATTCAACTTCGCACGCCAGGCACACAAAGGCGTGCGCCGCTTGTCGGGCGAGCCATACATAATGCACCCGATTGCCGTGGCGCAGATAGCATGCGAGGAGGTGGGACTGGGCAGCACCAGCATCTGTGCGGCACTGCTGCACGACGTCGTGGAAGACACTGACTACACGACAGAGGATATTGCCAACATGTTCGGCCCGAAGATTGCGCAAATCGTAGACGGGCTGACGAAAATCAGCGGCGGCATCTTCGGACAGCAGGCGTCGGCACAGGCAGAGAACTTCAAGAAGCTGCTGCTGACCATGAGCGAGGACATCCGTGTGATCCTGATAAAAATCTGCGACCGCCTGCACAACATGCGCACCCTGGAGTCGCAGCCTGCCAACAAGCAGTACAAGATTGCCGGAGAGACGCTCTACATCTACGCTCCGCTGGCCAACCGACTTGGACTGAACAAGATAAAGTCGGAACTGGAGAACCTGTCGTTCCAATATGAGCACCCTGAAGAGTATGCCAGCATAAAGGCCAAGCTTGCCAGCACAGAGGCTTCACGCCATGAACTGTTCGACCAGTTCACGCAGCCCATAGAGCAGGCTCTGCAGCAGATGGGCATCAAATATGAAATCAAGGAGCGCGTGAAGACGCCCTACTCTATATGGACGAAGATGCAGAACAAGCACGTCACCTTCGACGAAATCTATGATATTCTGGCCGTACGCATCATCTTCACCCCCGAAAAGCGCAGCGAGGAAATCAATGAGTGCTTCAACATCTACGTTGCTATATCAAAAATCTACAAGAGCCATCCCGACCGTCTGCGCGACTGGCTCAGCCACCCCAAGGCCAACGGCTATCAGGCGTTGCACGTAACGCTGATGTCGAAGCAGGGACGCTGGATAGAAGTGCAGATACGCTCCGACCGCATGAACGAAGTCGCCGAGCAGGGTTTCGCAGCCCACTGGAAATATAAGGACGGCACCGACCAGGAAGAATACTCCGAGGACGAGAACGAACTTAACGAGTGGCTGCGCACCATCAAGGAAATCCTGGACGACCCTCAGCCGGACGCCATGGACTTCCTTGACGCCATAAAGCTGAACCTCTTTGCCAGCGAGATATTTGTCTTCACGCCGAAGGGCGAAATAAAGACAATGCCTGCAGGCTGTACAGCCCTCGACTTCGCATTCTCCATCCACACCTTCTTAGGCTCTCACTGCATAGGCGCAAAGGTGAACCACAAGCTTGTGCCGCTGAGCCACAAGCTGCAGAGCGGCGACCAGGTAGAGATACTTACGTCGAAGTCGCAGCATGTGCAGCCGTCGTGGATAACATTTGTCTCCACGGCAAAGGCTAAGGCCAAGATACAGGCCATTCTGCGGCGCAACGGCCGCGAGATGCAGAAGCTGGGCGAAGAGATGTTTGCCACCTTCTGCAAGGAGAACAACCTGGAGAACGTCATCGCTGCGGCAGACATGCTGGCAGAGCTGCACGAGTCGCACTCGAGGGAAGAATTCTACCAGTCTATCGGCGAGAAGAACATACTGCTTGGCGAGAAGGACATCGACGTGCTGGCCGGCAAGAACCAGCAGAACGACAAGAAGGGATGGCGCAAGCTGGTGCCGTTCCTCAAGAGCAAGAAGGCCGGACAGCCGGCGGAAAAGAGCGGTGACGAATACTTCACCGTGCCAGACAAGTTCAACCGCAAGAAGCCTATCTACATCACCGACGACAACATCAACCAGTATAAGTTCAAGCACTGCTGCCACCCCATTCCCGGCGACGACATCCTTGGCTTCATCGACGGCAAGCAGCAGATAGAGATACACAAGCGTGCATGCCCAGTGGCCGCCAAGCTGAAGGCCAGCTTCGGCAACAGAATCCTGGACGCCAAGTGGGACATGCACAAGCGCCTCTTCTTCGACGCTACCGTCCGGCTGCAGGGCATCGACCGCATGGGCATGCTGATGGACATCTGTACGGTGATTTCCACGCAGATGAGCGTCAACATCCACCGCCTGACGATAACCAGCGAGGACGGTGTCTTCGACGGCAACATCGAGATAAGAGTCCACGACCGCGAAGACGTCAAGGAAATCATAGCCAACCTCAGAAAGATTGAAGACCTCAAGGACGTGACGCAGATCATCTGACACAGACTGCCCGATGAGCAAACGCCACGACAGACAAAGCAACCCATAAGAATGACGAACAATAATACAAATATAATGAAAACAGCTATAATTATCAATGGACAGCGAAAGTCCTGGACGCGGACTCTCCTTCTTTTTATCTTCTGTGTTTCATTCGCCCCAGCAATGGCGCAGTCGTTCGACAATCCAGACACCATCGTGGTGAGCCGCGACGGCACCGGCAGGTTCCGCAACATCAGCGAGGCCATCGAGGTTTGCCGCGCATTCATGGACTACCACAAGGTTATATACATCAAGAAAGGCACATACAAGGAGAAGCTTGTCATCCCACAGTGGCTTACCAACATCGAGCTGTGCGGCGAAGACCGCGACGAGACGGTAATCACGTGGGACGACCACGCCAACATCACGGCAGACATCACGCCGCTGACGGCTACCGGCGAGGCCAAGAAGATTGGCACCTTCCGCACCTACACGCTGAAGATTGAGGGCAGCAGCATCACGCTGAAGAACCTGACGGTGGAGAACAACTCCGCACGTCTGGGACAGGCCGTAGCCCTGCACACCGAGGGCGACCGCCTGAAGTTCGTCAACTGCCGCTTCCTGGGACACCAGGACACCATCTACACCGGCAATGCCAAGACACGCCTGTTCTTCACCGGCTGCTACATAGAGGGCACCACCGACTTCATCTTCGGCCCTTCGACGGCATGGTTTGAGAACTGCGACATCCTATGCAAGGCCAACTCCTACATCACTGCCGCCTCCACGCCGCAGGACGTAGACTACGGCTACATCTTCAACAACTGCCGCATCAGCTGTGCCGACGGCGTCGACAAGGTCTACCTCGGCCGCCCATGGCGCGACTACGGCTACACGCTGTTCATGAACTGCCAGCTGCCGCGCCAGATTCGCCCCGAGGGCTGGCACCACTGGCGTGAAGCCGCCAAGCAGACTGCCCGCTATCTGGAATACAACAACAGCGGCGAAGGTGCCGCCACCGACAAGCGTGCCGCCTGGAGCCGCCAGCTCAGCAAGAAGGAGGCACAGAAAATTACGCCCGACGCTGTATTCACCGTCAGCAACATCTGGCGACCATAGTGCGGGGCTACATCGCGCGCGCATAATATATTAATGTATATGAATGCTTAAGCAAATGCTAAGCAAAAATATAATTGTATAACTAAACGTAATGCACATGAAAAAGTTTACTCTTTTTATCGTTGCTGCCCTGATGGCTGTCAGTGCCATGGGACAACAGCAAGTAATTAACAAAAGCGCCAGACTTTCTGCACAGCGCATAATAGAGCGCCACTCTGCCGGACTCGCGCTGAAGAGTAGCGCTGCGCCACAGAAGGCACCCGAAGTTATCAGCGAGCAGCCTGAGGGCGAGCTGCGCCTCTACGAACGCAGCGGCAGCGTCTACACCATCGACGAGGCAGAAGGCAGCACGGAAGACAACAGAATCTACGAGCCTTATGTCTACGAGCAGACCGGTGTTTCGCAAGTGGTGTTTGCCGCAGACAACACCGTCTACATTCAGAACATGCTGAATGGCCTGCTGATAGGAACATGGGTGAAGGGCACGCTCAGTGCCGACGGCAAGACCATCACCGTGCCTATGGGACAGAGCCTCTACTACCACACCAGATATAATGCCAACATCGTACTGGCAGTTGCCGACGTTCCTACAGCTGCCCAGGTTACCGCAGGCGCAGAACCCACCAAGGACGCCAGCGTCACCAGCGTAACGCTGACCATCGACGGCAACAAGATGACTCTGAACGGCACCAGCGCGCAAAAAATTCTTACCGCCTACTGGGACGACGACAACAGCTGGTATGGCTACGGCGATTTCGAGACTGTACTCACCCTGTTCACCGAAACACCGGTAACCGTCCCCACAGGACTGGAGTCGGAAGAATGGGAGTTCACCGCAACGATGAGAGACGGATCGTCGACCTCAACATTCAACAATGCACAGGCCGCCCTCTACTTCAGCGGCAACGACGTCTACCTGCAGGGCTTCACGGGCTATCTGCCGGAAGGCGCCATAAAGGGCGTCAAGAATGCTGACGGCTCACTGACGTTCGCCAGCGGACAATATTGCGGCATGACCAGCGACGGCGATGCCATCTACTTCTGCGGCTACGACTATGACAACGAGCAGTTCGGAGTTGACGTGACGTTCACCTTCGACAACAATGCGACATACACCACCCAGCAGATGATTATCATCAACGGCTCAAAGAACACCTTGTCGTACTATGCCATCTACTACCCAGGCGCAACCATCTCACAGGTTGTAGAACAGCCCGTGATTACCCCACTGCTGCTCCAGACCAGCCAATACACCATGAAATACACCATCGGCGAAGAAACGGCAACACGCATAGTGAACGTCGGCTTCTTCGGCAACAACGTCTACGTGCAGGGCATCTGGGAGTATCTGCCTGAGGCCTGGATCAAGGGAACCATCAGCGGCAACATCATCACCTTCGACGCAGCACAGTTCCTCGGCGCTTACAGCCAGAACTATCCAAAAGTCTACTTCATGCCGTTCGCCTACGGAAGCGACAACACTCCTGCCCTCACCAGCCAGATGGTATGCCAGTATGACGCTACTGCCAAGACGTTCAGCACCACCGACTATGTAGCCTTTACAATCTCGAAGACCTCGCTGAGCGCTCTCGACTATTTCCAGGCACCCAGCTTTACACCGTTCGTAGAGGTTGCCGCCACTCCGGCACAGCCCACATTCGGCGACGTCATGACATGGTCGCCATGGGACGACACTGCAGCGACCCCGTCGGCAGGTTTCTATTTCTACATTCCCGACACCGACGCCGAGGGCAACATTCTGAACACTGACAAGCTCTACTATCAGCTCTTCTCTGAAATCAACGGAACTGTGGCTCCTATCGTGCTGGACAAGACCCTCTACAACTTCAGCGAAGACCTCAGCGTAATACCCTACAGCTTCTCTGACAACGACTACATCGGCGACATGAGTGCCTACGCTGCACTCTACGGCGTCAACCGTGCCATAGTCCTGCTCAGCGATGCTGCCAAGACGTACAACAAGATTGGTGTGAGAAGCATCTATACCGGCGGCGGCGAAACCAAACAGTCGGAAATTGCATGGTTTGACATTGATGCTGCAATGGCAGGCATCGAGACCATCAGCGGACTGACTGTCACCAAGGTGCGCACCACCGACCTCAGCGGACGTGCCGTTCCGGCAAGCGCCAAGGGACTGGTCATCAAGACTGTCACTTATAACAATGGCATGACACGTACTTTCAAGGTTGTCAACAAGTAAGAACAGCATAAACAGAAAAGCGCAGGATTTCCGTCCTGCGCTTTTTTTTGTAACATGCAGAGATAATTTCGTAAGTCATTGAGATAATTTCGTAACTCGCAGAGAAAAAGAAAACACCCACGGCACTTGGCTGCAGAAGCATTGAGTGCCGTGGGTGTTTGCGTGTGGGGCAGACGCCCCAAGACTGGTTATAGCGGTGTTCCTGTAGTCCACGTGCCTCCGGCGCGCGTGTCCGAAGCCTTGCGGCGCGTGGTAGCCTTCCTGGGCTTTGACGTCTTCTGGCCAACCTCGCGGGCCTTGGCCTGCTTGACGATGCCGTTTTCGTCGATGGTGACAACCAGCACGCTGTTGGTGCGCGGATAATGCCATTCAGTAAGTCCGTTGCCGACAGGAATCTTCGCCGACGGCTCACCGACGGCCAGACCAACCTCCTCGGTAGTCATGCCCGGAATTACGCGGCCTTCGCGGATGGCAGTACGCGTCTCCACGCTGGTATTGTGGGTAACGCCCTCGCCCATGCCGAAGATGTATCCGAAATAGTCTTCCTTGACGCCGTCAGGCTCGTTGATGTAGTCGTCTTCTGTGAATGCCACGTCCTTGTAGAACACACGGCGCGTCTCTACCTCGCGCAGGGTCATGGCGAAGTAGCGCGAGCCTTTGATAGGCTCTATCTCGTCGATGATGAAGCCTGTGAAGCGCGGCACGGTGACGTCGCGGACCTTGCCGGAGCCCTTGCTGCTCATGCTCGTTGGATACTTGTTGTGGACGGTCTTGCCGATGTAGGAGCGGATGTCGTCGGAGACGGCCATCACGGCACCGGTGAACTCGAAGGAACCCTCGAAGAGGAATTTCTCGTTGTCGACGATGAACTCGTCGTCGCGCATGCCGCAGTTGGTCTTCGACATGGTGACATTCTGATAGTACTGGTTGCCGCTCTCGTCCTCAACGATAATCTTCACAGGGAACGCGCGCGTGCCGACGCCGACGGCCTTGACGGTGACAACCTTGTTCTTTTCGACGGTGATTTCCTTGAAGCCGTCGCCGTCGTATTCCGTGTCAACGCGGAAGAACTGCGTACGCGTGAGCAGCGTCTCGCCCATCAGCAGCTGGCGGGCCTTGTCGACATCGCCAAGATAGGCCAGCGTAGGCACGCCCATCTTGCCGTAGCAGTAGTCACCGAAGGTGCCGCTTGGCAGCTCGTAGTAATATTTCTGGCCGTTGTCCTCGCAGGTGAAGTTGATGTGCACGCGGCCGTCGTAAGTGTCTTCATGGCCGCTGTAGACCATTATCTTATGGCGCAGCGAACCGCTGCTCACCTCGCGCTTGGTCTGGGCGTCGCAGAATGTATTCACCAGCAGGTCGTACTTCTCGGGAATGACCATGAAGCGCATGCCCGGCTTCCAGTCGCACATGCTGATGAATGGGAAGTTCTTGCCCATGAAGTCGGTAGGCTCGACGGTAGCTGCCGCCTGTGCCGTAGCAGCTGTGGCAGTGGCCTTGGGAGCCTGCGGCTTCACGCCCTTGGTCTTGACAATGTATGAGCTGGCAGTGCGGCTGGCAGCTGCTGCCATGACTACGGGAGTCACCGTCACTGCCGTAGGAGCGGCGACCGTCGCTCCGACTGTGGCAGCCGGCTGGGCGGCAGCTGCAGGAGCATCGCTGCCCTTGTCAACCTTTCCACCGCCGCCGGAGGGCAGCGGAGTCACCTTGGCAACCTCAACGGGGGCTGCCGCCGGCTGTGCTGCAGGCTCACGGGCCACGGCACCGATGCCGCTGACGTCGCTAAGCGCTGAACGGACAGCACCCTTGGGACTCTTCTCTGAGTCCAAGTCCAGGTCGCCGTCGCCACCCTTGACGCCGATGCAGTCGGGTGAATAGAAGTTGTTGCTTAATTCTATCGTGCCACCGGTCTTGTTGGAGATGATGCCGCTCATGAACTGGTGACCGCGCATGTTCAGCCCTGTGGCATAGCAGTTCTTGATGGTACTGCCATACATGGCTCCGGCAATACCGGCACCCTTGGAGTTCGAACTGGCCGTGACGGTGCTGTTGCTGACAAGGCACGACAGGACTTTGCCGTTGCGGACATTGCCGGCCACCAAGCCGCCAAGATGGAACGTTCCCTGAATGCTGACATGGCTGTCCTGGACGGTACACCTGCGGACGGTGCCGCTGTTGGTGCCTACAATGATGGCGGCATAGTTGTTGGCCGTAACGTGGCAGTCGCGGAACACAATGTTCTCCACCGTGCCAAAGCGCAGATAGCCTATCAGGCCCTGCGAGTCGGAAGTATTGCTGACGTAAAGCCCTGTGATGGTGTAGCCATCGCCGTCCAGCGAGCCTTCAAAAGCCTTGCCGCCAATGCTGCCGATGGGCTTCCAGCCCTTGGTAGGAGAGCCTGCTCCGTTAAGGTTGATTTCACCGGTGAGCCTGAAGCAGACTCCCGTGAAGGAATTTCCCTTGTTCACCTGATTGGCAAGTGCCAACAAGTCTTCGGCATTAGCAATCTTGTAAGGGTCGCTGCTCGTGCCAGAACCTGCCCACTGAGCGCTGACTGAAAGTGACGCCAAAAGCGACACAGCCAGCAAAAGGACTTTTCTAATCATAAAGCTTGTTAGAGTATTGATCAATATTAATGTGTGCAAAAATAGTAATAAACAACGAAAGTGACAAATTTATTTACAATTTACTGACTGCCGATTTAAGTTTTTTCACCTTTTCCGCCCATTGCATGCCATTTGCCACTATCCTCACGTCATATATCACTGACAAATTGGCACACAAAAGCCGTGTCAGCAGGCTTTTGGCATAAGCTTTGCTACAAAGACGGTGAGTTCTTGTGAATTCATTGCAACAAATTAGATTAATAATAACAAAAAATAATACAACTATGGGAAAAATTATTGGAATTGACTTAGGAACAACCAACAGCTGCGTTGCCGTTTTCGAAGGCAACGAGCCAGTAGTAATCGCCAACAGCGAAGGCAAGCGAACAACACCTTCCGTCGTTGGATTCGTTGACAACGGTGAGCGCAAAATCGGCGACCCCGCCAAGCGACAGGCCATCACCAATCCGAAGAACACCGTCTACAGCATCAAGCGCTTCATGGGCGAGAACTGGCAGCAGACGGAAAAGGAAATATCACGCGTACCATACTCTGTAGTCAACGAGGGCGGATACCCACGTGTGGACATCGACGGACGCAAGTACACGCCGCAGGAAATATCAGCCATGGTGCTGCAGAAAATGAAGAAGACCGCCGAAGACTATCTCGGACAGGAAGTCACAGACGCCGTCATCACCGTGCCGGCATACTTCTCTGACTCACAGCGTCAGGCAACTAAGGAAGCTGGACAGATTGCCGGTCTGAACGTGAAGCGCATCGTCAACGAGCCTACGGCTGCCGCTCTGGCATACGGCGTAGACAAGGCCAACAAGGACATGAAGATTGCAGTCTTCGACCTTGGCGGCGGCACATTCGATATATCTATCCTCGAATTCGGCGGCGGCGTATTCGAAGTGCTCAGCACCAATGGCGACACTCACCTCGGCGGCGACGACTTCGATCAGGTTATCATCGACTGGCTGGTACAGGAATTCAAGAACGACGAGGGCGCCGACCTGAAGGCTGACCCGATGGCCATGCAGCGCCTGAAGGAAGCTGCCGAGAAGGCTAAGATTGAGCTGTCGTCAAGCACAAGCACAGAAATCAACCTGCCCTACATCATGCCTGTTGGAGGCGTTCCCAAGCACTTGGTGAAGACGCTGACACGCGCTAAGTTCGAGCAGCTGGCACACGGCCTCATCCAGGCTTGTCTGGCACCGTGCCAGAAGGCCATCGCAGACGCCAAGCTGTCAACAGCCGACATCGACGAGGTAATTCTCGTTGGCGGCAGCAGCCGTATACCGGCAGTACAGGAACTGGTGAAGAACTACTTCGGCAAGGAACCCTCGAAGGGCGTCAACCCTGATGAGGTGGTAGCCGTAGGAGCCTGCATACAGGGTGCCATCCTGAACAAGGAAGGCGGCGTAGGCGACATCGTGCTGCTCGACGTCACTCCGCTGACACTGGGCATCGAGACCATGGGTGGCGTGATGACAAAGCTCATCGAAGCCAACACCACCATCCCATGCAAGAAGAGCGAGACTTTCTCCACAGCCGCCGACAACCAGACGGAAGTTACCATCCACGTGCTGCAAGGCGAGCGCCCGATGGCCGCACAGAACAAGAGCATCGGCCAGTTCAACCTGACAGGCATCACACCAGCACCACGCGGCGTGCCACAGATCGAGGTAACCTTCGACATCGACGCCAACGGCATATTGAAGGTCAGCGCCAAGGACAAGGCCACCGGCAAGGAGCAGGCCATCCGCATCGAGGCATCGTCAGGTCTGTCACAGGACGAGATAAACCGCATGAAGGCTGAGGCTGAGCAGAACGCCGAAAACGACAAGAAGGAGCGCGAGCGCGTGGACAAGATGAACCAGGCCGACTCCATGATTTTCCAGACGGAGAACCAGCTGAAGGAAATCGGCGACAAGATTCCCGCTCAGCACAAGCCGGCCATCGAGCAGGCACTGCAGCAGCTGAAGGACGCCCACAAGGCTGGCGACATCAACGCCATCGACACCGCCATTGCCGCCCTCAACAACGCATGGCACACTGCCTCTCAGCAGATGTACCAAGGCGCACAGGGTGCACAGCCCGGAGCCGACCAGCAGCAAGGTCCGTTCTACAACCAGCAGGCCGGCGGCCAGCAGGAAGCCCCGAAGGACGACAACATCCAGGACGCCGACTTCGAGGAGGTGAAGTAAGATTAGATAAGCAACGATAAGAATATCATAAGAAAGTGGTGTAATCCAAGTGGTTACACCACTTTTTGCTATTGTTAAACTTTGTTTCATTTCTTGCTGTTTTCGGACTTTTACCATAATTTTGCGTCATATTTGCGACACGTCTTATTGGTAGAAAAGATTAAACTTACAAATACTTGTCGCTACTTAGATGGACTAAATAGTAGAAAATTTTCTTCATAATTGTCCTATAAAAAGACATACGTCAGGATGACAAGAAGAATCATTACCTCAGTTCGGGATAAGAAAGTCTCGTAAAAAGTTGGTAATCTGAGATATTTTTTGTACCTTTATATCTGAATACCAATCACTTATAAAGTTAAAC
>CAJOHJ010000011.1 GCA_905234265.1 uncultured Prevotella sp.
GTTTCTTTGACAACAAGCCACAGGCACTACAGGGATATTACATCGAAAACACTAAACAACTTATGCTGTTTTAATATTCCTTATCCCGAACTGGGGTAAAACTTTATAACTTTCCATCCAAAAGCCGCTTGCTTTTCACAATTAATTAGTAACTTTGCGGTGTAAATAATAAATGGGCAGAATTATCTCTGCGAGTTACGAAAATATCTCTGTGAGTTACGAAAATATCTCTGTGAGATAAAAAATTATCTCAGCATGTTACGAGATTATCTCTGCACGATAAAAAAGCGAGTCAAATGATATTGCTAAGTTTTGATACTGAAGAGTTCGATGTTCCTCGCGAACACGGCGTCGACTTCACGCTCGAGCAGGGCATGGCCGTCAGTCGCGAAGGCACCTGCCGCATTCTCGACGTGCTGAAGTCGAACAATGTCAGGGCAACATTCTTCTGCACTGGCAACTTTGCCGAGCAGGCTCCCGACGTCATGCAGCGCATTATGGACGAAGGCCATGAGGTGGCCTGCCACGGCGTCGACCACTGGCAGCCGCGTGAAACCGACTTCGAGGAGTCGAAGCGAATAGTGGAGCGCGTCACTGGCCGCACGGTCTATGGCTATCGCCAGCCGCGCATGTTCCCAGTGAGCGACAGCGAGATAGAGCGCGTGGGCTACCGCTACAACTCGTCGCTCAATCCGGCATTCATTCCCGGCCGCTATATGCACCTGACGGCTCCGCGCACATGGTTCATGAAGGGCGGCGTCATGCAGATTCCGGCTTCGGTGACGCCATGGTTGCGCTTCCCGCTGTTCTGGCTGTCGCTGCACAACCTGCCGCAGTGGCTCTATGCATGGATGGTGCGCAGGACGGTAGGCCACGACGGATATTTCGTTACGTATTTCCATCCATGGGAGTTCTTCGACCTGAAGGAGCATCCGGAGTTCCGCATGCCGTTCATCATCCGCAACAATAGCGGACGCCAGATGATGAAGCGTCTTGACACGCTGATAAAGATGCTGCAGAAGGAGGGCCACACGTTTGCAACATTCACCGAATTCGTAGACGCTCACTCCTGACCCATCACCCACCACCCACCACCCATCACCCACCACCTAACACACATCACCATGATAAGACTTGCAACCGTTTCACCGTGCTATAACGAGGAGGAAGTGCTGCGCCACTCCGTGCAGAGACTGACGGCGCTGTTCGAGCGCATGATCGGCGACGGACTGATTGCCGGCGACTCGTGCATGGTGTTCGTCAACGACGGCAGCCGCGACCGCACGTGGCAGCTGATAGAAGAGCTGCACCGGGAGAACCGCTTCGTCAGAGGCATCAACCTGGCGCACAACGTCGGCCACCAGTCGGCAATCATGGCCGGCATGATGACTGCCAAGGAATGGGCCGACGCAGTGGTGACGCTCGACGCCGACTTGCAGGACGACATAGAGTGCATTCCGCAGATGGTCAGCGACTTCCAGGCCGGCTTCGACGTCGTCTACGGCGTCAAGGTGTCGCGCAAGGCCGACCCCGTGCTGAAGCGCCTGTCGGCGCAGGCCTTCTACAAGCTGCAGGCTTCGCTTGGCGGAGCAGAAATCGTATACAACCATGCCGACTTCCGCCTGATGAGCCGCCGCGCCCTGCAGATGCTCGAGGGCTATGGCGAGCGCAACCTCTACCTGCGCGGACTGATACCGCTGATAGGTCTGCCGTCGACCACCGTCGACGACGTCATCAGCGAGCGCGAGGCAGGCAAGTCGAAATACACCCTCAAGAAGATGCTCAACCTGGCACTCGACGGCATAACGTCGTTCAGCACCAAGCCCCTCTACGCCATCATCTACATGGGCATGCTCTTCCTGGCCATCAGCCTGTGCATAGGCATCTACGTGGTGCATGCCATCATCGCAGGAACGGCAGTGCCGGGATGGTCGTCGCTGATTCTGTCGGTGTGGCTTGTCGGCGGCTTCGTGCTAATCAGCGTTGGCATTACGGGAGTGTACATAGGGAAGATATACAACGAGGTGAAGCGGCGTCCGCTGTACAACATTGCTGAAATACTGGACTGAAATCTTATCACAATCATGGAATACATGTCGAAAGAAGGCTACGACAAGCTGGTAGCCGAACTAAAGCAACTGGAGAGCGTTGAGCTGCCGCAGGTCCGTGAGGCTATTGCCGAGGCTCGCGACAAGGGCGACCTGAGCGAGAACTTCGAGTATCACGCTGCCAAGCGCGAGCAGGCGCGACTGCTGGGCAGGATTCGCTTCAAGCAGCGCGTGCTGGAGCATGCCAGAGTCATTGACACGGCACAGCTGGGCGCCGACAGCGTAGGGCTGCTCTGCAAGGTGACGATAACAAATACTGTCAGCGGCAGCAGCATGCGATACACCATCGTAAGCCCCCACGAGGCGAACCTGCGGGAGGGAAAGATTTCAATAAAGTCGCCCATCGCACAGGCGCTGCTCGGAAAGAAAGTGGGCGACACCGTTGAGGCCCGCGTGCCGGCTGGAACACTGAAGCTGCGCATCGACGGCATCGAGCTGTGACAGTATAAAGCAACAGACAACAATAGTTTAAAGAACCTTTTTACCAATAACTAAACAATCATGCAAAAACGTATTTTTTTTTTCGTGGCAGCACTGCTGCTCAGTGTGGGTGTATTTGCACAGAGTGACAATAACAGCGCGCTGCCGAATGGCGACGTCAATGGCGACGGAGTAGTTGACGTGGCCGACATTGCAGCCGTCATCGGCATTATGCGCAATGGCGGAGGTGTGGCTAAGCCGCCGGTAGTGGTGCAGACGGGGCAGACGCCTATAGACAATGACACGCTTCTGATGCAGTATCATTGCATGGAGCTGTTTGATGAAGGCGTAACGCGCCTGGACACCGTGCTTATCAACTACATGAGCGACAACACCATGCCCGAGGGACAGACCTTCTATCTGGAGGGAGGCAAGAGCTACTACATTCAGGACTATGTAAACATCACCAAGGGCTTCACGCTGGAGACCAACCCGGCCGACATTGCCGCAGGTCTGCCACGTGCATACGTCTACATGGGTGTGGGATATGCCGATACGGAGGCGAATCCGCATACCAGACAATTCATGCTTGCGCGCTATGCCAATACTGCCGAGGAGGACTATGTGACGCTTAATATCGGCGACATTGTCATCCGCAACGTAAACTTCGGGCCGCAGAGGTATTATACATATTCAGACAAATACGGCAGCGGCGGCAACTCCGCCGCTAATCCTACTGGCAACTATTTCATAAATTGCTATTCACAGACTATGGCATTCTCGATTAGCAAACTGGAGATTTCCAACTGCACATTCAACGGCTTTGTCCGCGGTTTCATCCGCTTCCAGGGACCGCGCAGCGAGGTGATAGAAGAACTGACGGTAGACAACTGCGTGTTCTATGACTGCGGCGACTTCGACGCTAACGGCCGCGGATATTCATGGTTTGCAGGTTCTGGAAATAATAATCTGGCAAACTTCTACAAGAACCTGAATATCACAAACAATACAATTATTGACTGTCCGAGACATGCGCTTGTCTCAGAGAACCGCTACTTGAGCTGGCCCAGCGGTACGCAGTGGAATATCCTGATAGAGAACAACACGTTCGTCAACTTCTCTACAAAGAGCAGCAATGCCTCTCACGGCCTGCTCATTGAGACCCAGTATGCACCGTCGGGCAGCAATATTGCAGTACGCAAAAATCTGTTTGTGTTCACAAATAAGGGCTACTCCGACCTCCGCAATCTGTATATGAAGGGCATGCGCGTTGACAACCAGTCCGTCAGCTACGACATCCGCGACAACTATTCTACTTACATCCCTGCATGGGGCAACTTCCTTGCTTCAAACAATCCGAACACGACGCTTGTCGACGGAATGTTCTCTGCCCGCGCATTCAGCGATGCAACGTATGGCGCAGGCTTCAACAACGGAAGCAGCAATCTTGGCGGAATGGACCAGCTGCGCATAAAGTTCGGCGACAACCGCAATGTTAATGAGACGGACGCCGTAGGCTACCAGCTCTCGGCTGACGAGCTGTTCCAGGACCCACAGCCTCTGGGCGCTTGGCGCAGCAGTTCCGACTTCGACGCCAACATGCACCGTCACAACATCGACGGTTTCTACTACCGTAGAGACGCCAGGGTTCTGCAGCACCCCATCGTAACGCAGAAGATTGGCGACCAGCGCTGGGCAACAGGTAAGGCTTGGAAGTAACCGACTAATACCTCGACACTATGAGAAAGCGAATTCTAAACATACTGCTTGTGCTGATGGCAATAGCCGGCAGCGCAAGTGCACAGCAGCTATCCGTAGGATATATCGATGTGCAGCCGGGAGACAAGACTGAAATGGTCGTCAGCATTGCAGGAGCCACGGATATTACTGCCCTGCAGTTCAACCTGAGCCTGCCACAGGGCTTCGCACTCACGGAGCAGGGCTTCGGCAATGGAGTAACTCTCGGAACAGCTGCCGACGACCATAACGTCAGCGTTGTGCCTCTCAATTCGGGCGACATGATGTTCATCGTATACAGCATGAAGCTTGGCACCTTCATCGATGGCGAGCTGTTGCGCATACCCATCACGGTTGCCAGCGATGCGCTGTTTGACTACTACGTCGGGCGGCTTTACACTGTGCGCATGGCAACCACCGCGGCCGTCAGCAGATTGGCCGAAAATGTGCTGTTCAGCGCCTCCGTCACACCTCCGGCCATACCGGGTGATGCCAATGGCGACAGAGAAGTGAACATCACCGATGTGACTTACGTCCTCGACAAAATCAACGGCAATCCCTCTGCCGACTTCGTGGAAGTGGCGGCAGACTTGAACAGCGACGGCGAGATAAACATCACCGACATAACGCTGATTCTCGACATAATAAACTCTGCGCAATAGATGAAAAAAATATCTCAGCGAGTTACGAAATTATCTCTGTGAGATAAAAAATTATCTTCGTAAGATAATTCCCTAACTCGCAGAGATAAATTTTGGGTGTGTCGGGTGTGGGCAAAATCCATAATAGACAGAAAAGAAAATCCGCAAGGGCTGGACAGCAGCCGCTTGCGGATTTCTTTTGGTGATCCGTTTGGGGCTCGAACCCAAGACCCCAACATTAAAAGTGTTGTGCTCTACCAACTGAGCTAACGGATCATCACCCTTTTTGCTTCACATGCAGGATTCTCACGTTGTTGGCAAGACTCCTGCTGTAAAGTGCGTGCAAAGGTAATACGAAAAAATGGAACGGCCAAATTTTCTTTAAAATTTTTTCGGATAGTAAAAAAAACGGAAGTTTCATTTTGCGGTGATTAATTAAATACCTACCTTTGCAGACAGCAACCAAAGCGAATTGGTATGACACTTGGAGGGATTCCGACAACGTCCAGAAGTCGGAGTTCTTTGTTTTATTCACGTGTCAAAAAAAGCGTCTTTAATTAAAAACGGAATAACTACACATTAATATAATAATAAAAGAAAAATGGCATACATGTCTCAAGAAGGCTACGACAAACTGATAGCCGAACTGCAGCGCCTTGAAGGCGTTGAGCGCCCCAAAGCCTCGGCAGCGATTGCAGAGGCACGCGACAAGGGCGACCTGAGTGAAAACAGTGAATACGATGCTGCCAAGGAGGCACAGGCTCACTTGGAAGACAAGATAAACCGCCTGAAGGCTACCATCGCTGAGGCCAAAGTGGTAGACACGTCGCGCCTCAGCACCGACTCCGTGCAGATACTCACTAAGGTGGAAATGACCAACCTCACCACTAAGGCCCGCATGAGCTACACCATCGTCAGCGAGAACGAGGCCGACCTGCGTGCAGGAAAGATTTCCATCAAGACGCCCATCGCACAGGGATTGCTCGGAAAGAAGGTCGGCGACGAAGTGGAAATCACTATCCCTCGCGGCACGATAAAGCTGCGCATAGAGAACATCAGCATTGCGTAGGCTGCCGTCTGGGAAAGTACAGGAATAAGGCTTGAAACTAAAGAAAACAAGTTCGAAAATAAAACGATAACCATGGATATTTTCAGCAAGATTGCCGCTGGTGAAATTCCCAGCTATAAGGTTGCCGAGAACGATGAGTTCTATGCATTCCTTGACATCAACCCTCTGGTGGAGGGACACACATTAGTCATTCCGCGCCGCGAGGTAGACTACTTCTTCGACATGAGCGACGACGAGCTGGCGCGCTATCAGCAGTTTGCCAAGCGCGTTGCAATAGCCATCAAGAAGGCTTTCCCATGCAAGAAGGTGGCACAGGTGGTGCTGGGTTTGGAAGTGGCTCACGCACACATCCATCTGATACCTATGCAGACAGAGGCTGATGCCGACTTCCGCCGTGAGAAGCTGAAGCTCTCAGAGCAGGAGTTTGCAGCCATCGCTGCCAAGATCAGTGCTGAGTTGTAACGACTGTGCGGGCTGTCACTGCTGCCCGCCAGACTTCGAGAACTTGTAGACGAGCATGTCTCGCTTCTTGGGGTCGAAATGCAGCGAGAACTGGTAGCCTTCCTTTTGAAAAGCTTTCAGACTCTGTTCGGCATCGGCCCTGCTGATGAGCAGAAATCCGCTGGCCGGCTGTTCGCGGCGGAAATTGCGGATGCGGTTGCGCAAATAGAAGTTAACCTCGTAGAAATGCTTGGGGGAACCGTCGCCGACGGTTTCCTCATTTTTGTATTCATACATGATGCCTTCGGCAGCAGGCGCGGCGTGGTTGATGAGTATCGACGTCGTGCGCACGGAAAGCACGTTCTTGCGTATGGGCATGTAGACGCCGTCGAAGGCTATGTGAAGGCCGAAGGTGAGGAACAGTACGGCATAGACATTATGCATGTCGTCTTCCTTATGCCTTATCCACCAGTAAAGGCCGAACATTGTCGGCGTCAGAATCAGCACCCACTGCCACCAGAGTCCCACTCTGCTCAGTGCTATAAGCGTCAGGACGTTCTCCGACGACATATCCTGACCGTCGAGCATGTCGCTGGCGAAGCTCGTCTTCAGCAGCAGGAATGCAACGAACAAGACGATGCTCAGCACCGACAGCGTAGCCCCGTAGAGCTTCATTACTTTTCTGGCATTGGCGGCCATCCAGATGATGTACTTCGCAATGAAGTAGGCTATGAATGGATATGCCGGCATGAGATACACGCCGCGCTTGGTGAACGGTATGCAGTAGAAGACGATCGTCACCACGATGGCCGTCAGCGACAGCAGTTCCAGACTGTCGCCGCCTCTCAGCCAGGCCGTCAGCTGTCGCCACCAGACCTTCAGCGAGATCGTCGGCTTCTTGTAGTGCAGCGCCGTCAGCGACAGCAGCAGCATCAGCGTCCATGGCATGAAGCCCTTCACGAGGCTCAGCACGTTGTAGTACCATGGATGAATGTACATTCCGTAGTCAGTAGTGCCGGTCATGCGTCCTATGTTTTCGTTGTAGACTACGTCGAGGAAGTCCTGCCCTCCTTCAAGCCATGCCGCGTAGAACCACAGCGCATACGGCACAAACGACAGCAGCGCAGCCAGCACGAGCCAGGCCAGCGACTTGATGGTCCTTTCGCCGCGCAGCAGTATGAATATTCCCATTATGAGGCTTGGCAGCAGCGTGCCTACAGGACCCTTGGTGAGCGTTGCCGCACCCATGGCCAGCGCCGTCAGCACGAAGGTGCCGTGGTCTTGCATGTCCTGCTCGTACCAGCGGTAGAACAGGTAGATAGACATAACCATCGTTGCCGTCAGCATCATGTCCACCCAGCAGTTGATGGCTGCCGAGTGCAGCTCGTAGGTGGTGAATGCTATCAGCGATGCCAGCAGTCCGGTCATCACACCCTTGCGGCGGCTAAGGAAGCCGAACATCCAGAGCGTCATGGCTATCAGTGCCACTGCCGACGGTATGCGCGTCGCACCCTCGGTCATGTCGCCCCTGATGATGGACACAATGGCCACGCACCAGTGGAAGAATGGCGGCCTGTAGGATATGTCGCCGCCATTGTTGCGCGGCAGCGTCCAGTCGTCGTCTACAAGCATAGAGTATGACACCACGGCCTCTTTGGCTTCGCCGTCCTCGTAGAATTGCGGCAGTCCGAGAAAGGGAATGAGGGTTAGTGAGCAAAGTGCGAATAACAACCAGAAATGCTGGTTCTTGATAGTATATTTCATGTTCTTAGTTAGTATCTGTGGTCTTGTCGAGTCCCATTTCGTGTGCCTTTTCCAGCAGCAGCTGCATCAGAGGTTCGCGTTCGTTTTCCACCTTATTGTCAAGCACGGCATCCTTCAGGTATTGCTTCAGCACGCCGACTTCCCTTGACGGCTGCAGGCCGAACATCTGCATGATTTCGTTGCCGTCGATGACCGGCTGCAACAGTCGCACATAGTCCTTGGCCTTAAGGTCGGCAAGCTTTTCGCGGACCATGCGGAAGTTCTCGAGGAACATCTTCTTGCGCACCTCGTTCTTCGACGTTATGTCAGCCTCGCAGAGCGTCATCAGGTCGTCTATGTCGTCGCCGGCGTCGCTTAGCAGTCTTCTCACCGCCGAGTCGGTAACCTCGTTGTCGGCAATGGCTTGTGGGCGCATGTGCAGCTCGACGAGCTTCTGCACGTATTTCATTTCCGCCCCCATGGGCATCTTCATGCGGCGGAACATGTCCCGGACCATTTTTGCACCCACGATGTTGTGGTTGTAGAACGTCCATCCTGCCGCCGGGTCCCATCGCTTTGTCTTCGTCTTGCCGATGTCGTGCAGCAGTGCTGCCCAGCGGAGATACAGTGGTGCATTTCCGCTTCCGACAACGTTCTCCAGCACCTCCAGCGAGTGGTAGAAGTTGTTCTTGTGGGCCTTTCCGTTCTGCTTCTCCACGATGTCCAGTGCCGCCACTTCAGGCATGATGCTGTTCATCAGTCCTGCGCGCTGCAGCAGTTCGAGGCCGATGCTGGGGTGGGGAGCCATCATAATCTTGTCCAGCTCCACGATGATGCGTTCCTTGCTGACGATTTTTATGCGGTCGGCCATGCGTGTCAGTGCCTGAAAAGTCTCTTCCTCGATGCTGAAATTCAGCTGCGTTGCAAAGCGTATGCAGCGCATCATGCGCAGCGGGTCGTCGCTGAAAGTCACTTCAGGGTCCAAAGGCGTTGCAATGATGCCGTCTTCCATGTCGGCAATTCCGTCAAATGGGTCGACGAGCTGTCCGAAGCGTTCCTTGTTCAGGCAGATGGCCATGGCGTTGATGGTAAAGTCGCGGCGGTTCTGGTCGTCCTCCAAGGTGCCGTCTTCCACTATAGGCTTCCGCGAGTCATGGCTGTAGCTTTCGCGGCGTGCGCCAACGAATTCCACTTCCTTGCCGAAGATGTGCAGCTGTGCAGTGCCGAAATTGGGGTATACGGCAATATTCCCCTTTCCGCCCGTGCGCTCCTTGACGGCAGTTGCCAGTCCGATGCCGCTGCCCACCACCACGACGTCGATATCGTCGGACGGGCGCTCCAGAAATATGTCGCGGACGTATCCTCCCACCACGTAGCATTCCATTCCCAGCTCGTCGGCAGTGCTGCCTATAAGGTGGAAAACCTTCTTGTCCAGGATTTTTGCAAGAGCCTTGTCGGAATATAGTTTCATCAGTGTTGGGAGCCTTTTTCTGTGTGTGGAAACTTCGTTTGTCAGCTTTAGAACTTCGTTTCGGAGCTTTGGTATCTCGTTTCGGAGTGCAAAAATACACATTATTTTATTATTTAAGTATTTTTCAAAAGCATTTTATTTCTTATTTATGTTATTTTTCCGTACTTTTGCAGTACAAAGCCCTTACAAGCTTACATTTTTTTCTTTTAAGCCATGGAAATAAAGAACAAGAAATCCGCTCTTGCCGCCCTTGCCACTTTGGGAGTGACGGCAATAGCCGCCGGGACCACCGCCTTTTTCAAAATCCGGCAGAGACGCCGCGACGAAGTCCGTCAGCAGGCTGCTGCTGCCCATGAGACCACACTTACCGCCGAGCAGCAGATGGTCTACAACGAAGCCATCAGCCGTTTCATCTCCCTCAACGAACGTCTCTACGACCTGCGCCGCTACAAGCGTCAGCTGCAGCCCGTTGTCGGTCTGCTGGCCATGCTTCCGGGGGCTGACGCTATTGCCGACGACAGTTTTGCCGACAATGCCGAGCTGTCGTCGCTGCTTGCCGACATCAGACGGTTCATCGGCCAGCAGGTGCCTTTCATTAACGCCTGCCTGGCCATTGTCGGCGAAGACGGCATGACCTATGCCGACCACGTGCGCGGCCCTGTCGGCGGCCGTTTCGACGCTATGCTCGACGAGGAGCCTACCGGTGCCGACGTCGCTGACGGTGCGCCCATTCTTGCAGTCCTGAAGCTTGGCTACTACTTCCCAGACTCCGTGGCTGCTGTGCATCCTGTAAAATCTATAGTACTTGTCTGACACTGATATGAAAAAAGCATTTGTTTCTGCTACTGCGGCCCAGCGGCTGCTGTTGCCGCTTGTTGCCATGCTGTTGCTGTTGCCGTCCGTTGCATCAGCCCAGAAGAAGGGCAACTTTGAAAAAGGCGACTATGGCTATCTCTTCTGCCACATGAACGACCGCGGCCGTGCCTGGACGGCATACGCGCTGAGCCGCGACGGTCTGCACTACCACGACCTGCTGAACGGCGACTCCATCTTCAGCGATTTCGTGATGGCTCCCATCGAGGGTGCCACGCGCGATGCCTATATCTGCCGCAAGCACGACGGCAGCGGCTTCCTGTTGGCCTGCACCGACATGAACGTGGGCCGCTTCAAAGATTTGAAGAAGGCTGCCGAGTGGGACAACTATGGCTTCAGCCTGCTCACGAGCGACGATTTGCTCAGCTGGCAGACGACGTCGTTCGACTTCCGCAAGGGTACAGTCATCTTCTGCAATCCCGAGGCAGAGAGCGTCTATAAGGACTGGAGTACCATCAACCGCGTGTGGGCGCCGCAGATTATGTGGGACGCCGAATATGTGTGGCCCGACGGCAAGCGTGGCGGCTACTTCATCTACTATTCCATGCTGAACCGTGCTGAACAGGATCACGACTGCATGTACTACAGCTATGCCGACGAGTCGTTCACGCAGCTCACCCAGCCGCAGCTGCTCTTCGACTGGGGCTATGCCACCATCGATGCCGACATCAACTGGCTGGAGAGCGACCAGCAGTGGCACATGATGATAAAGAAAGAAGGCGGACAGCCGGGCCTCTTCACCACAGCCTCCAAGAGCCTTACGGGTCCGTGGCCGGAGCCGGTGGCCGACGACTTCGTCAACTTTGAGGGCAAGAAGAAGTGCGAGGGCGTGTCAGCCTTCCAGCTGGCCGGCCACGACGACTGGATGATAGGCTACATAGAGTACTCCAGCCGTCCGCGCAACTACCGCCTGTGCATGGCCGACAAGTTCATGCGCAACTTCAAGTCGCCGCGCAACATCGAGGGCGTCAACGCTCCTCAGCACGGCTCGTTCCTCCGTCTTACGAAGGAAGAATACGGCCGCCTGCAGGCCTGGAGCGACGGCTACGAGCTGGCCACCATGAAGCCTAACCGCCAGAACCCCGTAATTCCGGGACTCTATGCCGACCCCGAAATCCTTTACTGCGAGGCCGACGGCCGCTACTACCTCTATCCCACCACCGACGGCTGCGAACAGTGGGACAACCATGACTTCCGCTGCTACTCAAGCAGCGACTTGCGGCACTGGCAGCCGGAGGGAGTGATTTTCGACCTTCAGACCGACTGCTCATGGGCCAACCGCAAGGCGTGGGCTCCGTGCATCATTGAGCGCAAGGTGACAAAGGCCGTCAAGCAGCGTCTGCTGGGCAAAAAGGCATGGAAGGGCAAGCAGGACAAAGGCTACATGTATTTCTACTACTTCGTTGCCGACGGCAAGATTGGCGTAGCCGTGAGCGACTCTCCGAAAGGCCCGTTCCGCGATGCCATTGGCAAGCCGCTGGTTACCAAGGAAATGGAAGTCATGAAGCATGGCGGTGCAACGATTGACCCTGACGTGTTCCAGGATCCGCAGACCGGCAAGTGCTATCTCTACTGGGGCAACGGCACCATTATATGCGCCGAGCTGGCCGACGACATGGTGAGCTTCGTCGGCGAGCCGAAGGTGGTTTTGCCGCGCAGCCAGAAAGGCAGGTATAACTTCAATGAAGGCGCCTACGTGTTCAGCCGCAACGGCCTCTACTATTTTACATGGTCTGAGAACGACACCCGCTCGAAGAACTACCGTGTGCGCTACGCCATCAGCGACTCGCCGACGGAGCTGGTGCGCGGCGGCAAGCCTGTGACGGCGGCCGAGAAGACCATCGTCTTGCAGCGCGACGACGCACAGCAGATTTTCGGCACAGGTCATCACGCCATACTGCAGAAGCCCGGCACCGACGAGTGGTACATTGTCTATCACCGCTTCCAGCGTCCCGGCGCAGCAAAGCTCGACTGGTCGGCTGGCTACAACCGCGAGGTGTGCATAGACCCGCTGAAGTTTGACGGCGAGGGCCACATCCTGCCCGTGAAGCCCAGTCTCTAAGCAAAATTTGTATGTGATATCAAGATAACTCTGCGAGATAAAAAATTATCTTGCAGAGTTATTTTCGTAACATGCAGAGATAATTTTTTATCTTACGGAGATAATTTCGTAAGTCATTGAGATAATTTCGTAACACGCAGAGATAATTCCGCAATATGACTGCAGGGCAGGCTTATTCCTCGCCCTGCAGTTTTTTTATCTCTGTTTCTGCAGCTGTCAGCCGGTCTTTGCAGAGCTTTATCAGCTGCTGGGCTTTTTTCAGCTGCTCGGCCAGCTGGTCGATGTCGTATTCGTTGGCTTCCATCTTGCTGACGATGGTCTCAAGTTCGCGGAGGGCGTCTTCGTATTTCTTCTGTTCCATGGGTGGGATGGGGTTGATGGGGTTAATGGGCAGTTCCTATTTGACGACGGAGCGTATGGTGCCATGCTCCACGCGTGTCTCTATCTCGTCGCCGGGCTTCAGGTCGGCGGCATTGCGCACGGCGCGCCCGTTCAGCAGGGTGATGCTGTAGCCTCGGCGCAGCAGCAGTTGCGGGTCGAAGCCCTGCAGCTTCAGCTCAGCCTCTGCCAGCCGGTGGTGCTGCATGGTCAGCCTGTGCTGCAGTGCTGCCGCAAGGCGTGTGCCGGCCATTTCCATGGCGTGCTGACCGCCGGCAATGCGCCGCATGGCCAGTGACGGGATTAGCAGCTGCAGCTGGTTGATGCGCTGTCGCTGCCGGCTGATGTGGTCGGTGACGTAGCGGCCAATGGCAGTCTCGGCCTGCTCCACGCGCTCCAGTACGCCGTGCAGATGGTCTGTGAGCAGGGCTGCCGCTGCCGTTGGAGTTTTTACACGCGTGTGGCTCACCATGTCCAGAATGCTTTCGTCGCGTTCGTGGCCGATGCCGGTGATGATGGGCAGCGGGAACTGGGCGACATTCTCCGCCAGTGCCAGAGTGTCGAAGCCGCTGAGGTCGGCCGTTGCTCCGCCGCCGCGCAGTATGCAGACGGCATCGAACTCGTCGGCGCGCGAGAAGATGCTGTTCAGTGCGCTGATGACCGACGCCTCCACCTGCTCGCCCTGCATGACGGCAGGGAAGAGTGTGACCCGGAACTGCAGGCCGTACTCGTTTTCTTCCAGCTGTCGGCAGAAGTCGCCGTAGCCTGCAGCACTGGCGGCACTGACAACGGCAATGCGCTGGGCGAACAGCGGCAGCGACAGCTCGCGCTGCATGTCGAAGACACCCTCGGCTTTCAGTTGCCTGATGATTTCCTGTCGGCGGCGTGCCATGTCGCCAATGGTGTATGTGGGGTCGATGTCGGTGACAATCCATGAGAAGCCGAAGGTCTCGTGAAACTGTGCGTAGACCTTGAGCAGCACCTTCATGCCAGCCCTTAGCGGCTGTCCGGCAGTTCTGAGAAAGTGAGGCCCGGCCAGCTGCCACGTCTGTCGCCAGCACTTTGCCGAAGCGCGTGCTATTGGAGTGTTCGAGCGGTCGTCTTTCTCAATAAGTTCCATGTAGCAGTGGCCTCCGTGTTCGCGACATTCGGAAAGCTCGGCCTCTGCCCAGTATTCGTCGGGCAGGGCGGCTTCCACGGCGTCGCGGACCATGAGGTTCAGCTGTCGGAGAGTGTAGTGGGGTTCCTGCATAGCTTTGTAAAGTCGGAAAAGGGCCGTTTATTCGGTATAGAAGGTCGTCTTCTCCCAGTAAGGCGACACATGCTCGGCCTCAACGTACTTGATGAATGCCAGCCAGAAGTTGGGAAGTCCGTAGCCGTAGATGTTGTCGGGGTGCATGAAGTTGTTGCTGTTCATTCTTATCATGTCCATGACCTCGCAGGCGCTTTTCTGCGGCATGGACTGCCACAGGCAGGCCACCATTCCGCACACTACCGGCGCAGCAAACGAAGTCCCCATGCCGCTGGTGATGCCGCCGCGGCCGTTGACGACTCTGGCCGGAGCGCCTATGGCAACGACATCGGGCTTCGTGCGGCCGTCCTGCGAGGGACCGACACTGCTGAAGGGCGCTATGCGCCGCGTGGGCATGTCGTTGATGGCGCCGACGGCCAGGATGTTGTCGGCATCGGCAGGCACGCCAATCTTCTTCCACGGACCCATGCCGGAGTTGCCGGCGGAGTTGACGAGTATCATGCCCTTGCCGGCCAGCATTGCCGCCGAGCGGCTGATGAATGCTGTCTTGCCGTCGAGCTGCCACAGGCGGTAGGACATCCACTTGTGGTCGTACTCGCTATAGCCCAGCGACGAGTTGATGACGTCGCAGCCCACGGAGTCGGCAAATTCTGCGGCCATTGTCCAGTAGTCTTCCTCAACCTCCTGCTCCGTGTGCTGGTCCTCGCTGCGCAGCAGCCAGTAGCTGGCCTCGGGAGCAGTGCCTATGAAGTAGAACGGCTCGTTGACGCCCATCACCGACAGCACCTTGGTGCCGTGGTCGGTCTCGGCGAACAGCTTCGGCTCGTCGGGGTCGACAAAGTCGCGCCAGCCGCGGATGTCTATCTTCTGTATGCACGGGATGCGGTCGGCGTTCTTGAAGCCTCCGTCGATGACGGCAATCATCATGCCCTTGCCGCGCAGGCCGAGCGAGTGCAGATTGTCGCCGCCCATGCAGCCAATCTGCTCGTAGGCAGTGCCGTACTTCTGTCCCTCAACGCTGTCGCGCAGCAGGAACTCCTCGGCATAGTTGGTGCGCGAGCTGGTCTTCACCGTGTCAGGCTCTTTCCACACCATGCGCGTGCCGCTGACGAAGGGCAGCTTCTGCAGCCTGTCGATCAGCGCGCTGTCGGCAGCACGCACCAGCAGCGTGTTCTGCCAGCGGCTCTGGCCGATGACGTCGAAGCCCTCGCGGGCAACAAGCTTCCTGTATTGGGCAGACACGGGCAAGTCGGTGCTGTCGACGGCAAGCTGCTGCCGCCGGCGGCGCTCTATGGCACGGCGCGACAGAAAGGCGCCGGGGCGCGACAGCTGGAAGTTGCTGCCTTGCTTGTCGGTGAGGTAGACGCGGAAGATGCAGCTGGCAGCTTCCTGTTTCTTGTTTCTTGTACTCTTGCTCCCAGGGCTGCTTGCAATGGCAAGCAACGACACGGCAAGCAAGACGGCGGTTAGCAGATGACGCATGTCTCTTATTGCAATCGATGCATGGTGGTTTTACTCGGCAAAAGTAAGAAAAAACTGCTGCAGGACAAAGGAAATGCAAAAAAAACACTCTTTTCATTTGCAATTTTTGGCCGTTAGCGGCATTCTTAGTAATTTTGCACGCAATACCTAAACAGCTAAAAGCATTATGATAATGTCAATGACGGGCTACGGAAAAACATCGGTAGCCTACAACGGAAAGAAAATAAATATTGAAATCAAGTCGCTGAACTCCAAGCAGCTCGACCTTACCACGCGCATAGCTCCGCTCTACAGGGAGAAGGAAATGGAGGTGCGCCAGCGCATCGGCGAACGCCTTGTGCGCGGAAAGGTGGAGCTGGCCCTCTGGATAGAGAAGGACGAGCTGGCAGCGGCAGGCACCGTGAACACAAGCCTGCTGGAGAACTACTACCAGCAGCTGCAGGGCTTTGCGCAGGGCCACGGCCTTGCCAGCGGCACAGACTGGATGCAGGTGCTGATGCGCATGCCCGACGTGCTGTCGAAAACCGAGCAGGAAGTGCTTGACGAGGCAGAATGGACGGCTGTCAGCAACGGCATCGACGAAGCCATCGAACACCTGATAACGTTCAGGACACAGGAAGGCGCTGCACTCGAAAAGAAGTTTGCAGAGAAAATTGACAACATTGAGCGGCTGATGGGCGACATCGAGAAGTATGAGAAGCTGCGCGTGGAGAAAATACGCTCGCGAATAGTCGACGGCCTCAAGCAGATACCTGAAGTGGAATACGACAAGAACCGTCTGGAGCAGGAGCTGATATACTACATCGAGAAGCTGGACATCAGCGAGGAAAAGCAGCGCCTGACAAATCATCTGGCTTACTTCCGCCAGACAGCTGCCGACCAGCCGGGACAAGGCAAGAAGCTGGGCTTCATAGCGCAGGAGATGGGACGCGAAATCAACACCACAGGCTCGAAATCGAACTTGGCAGAGATGCAGAACATAGTGGTGATGATGAAAGACGAACTGGAACAGATAAAAGAACAGGTGCTGAACGCACTGTAACATCATCGGAGGCAGAAATGAAGAAAGGAAAACTGGTCATATTCAGCGCGCCGTCGGGCAGCGGCAAAAGCACCATCGTGCAGTGGCTGATGAAGGAACACCCTGAGCTTAGGCTGTACTTCTCCATATCATGCACGTCGAGGGCTCCGCGAGGCACGGAAAGGGACGGAGTGGAATATTTCTTCCTGTCGCCGGAAGATTTCCGCAGGCGCATTGACGCCGGCGAATTCCTGGAGTTCGAGGAAGTCTATCACGACCGCTTCTACGGCACTCTCAAGGCGCAGGTGGAGCGACAGGCGTCGGCTGGGCAGAACGTCGTGTTCGACGTCGACGTTAAGGGAGGCGTGAACATCAAGAAGTACTACGGCGACGAGGCGCTGAGCATTTTCATTCAGCCACCGTCGGTAGAGGAACTGCGGCGCAGACTGGAACTGCGCGCTACCGACAGCCCCGAAGCCATCAGCGAACGGCTTGCAAAGGCTGAGTACGAGCTTACTTTTGCCGACAGCTTCGACCACGTGGTCGTCAACGACAGTCTTGACGATGCAAAGGCGGAAACCCTGAGGCTCGTGAAGGCATTCCTCGCAGAGTGAGACGGATCCTTGCAGAATGTCACGAATACTGCAAGAATGGAAATGAGTTCTGCAAGAATGGAAATGAATTCTGCAAGAATGGAAATGAATTCTGCAAGAATGAAACGGATTGGACTCTTCGGCGGTTCCTTCAACCCAATACACAACGGGCATATCGCTCTTGCGCAGGCCGTACTCCGGCAGTGCAGGATAGACGAGGTGTGGCTGATGGTCTCGCCGCAAAATCCGCTGAAGCCCTCGGCAGCACTGCTCGACGACAAGCTGCGCTACGACATGGCCTGCCGGGCTGTGCAGGATGTCGCCAGCATTAGCGTCAGCGACTATGAATTCCATCTGCCAAGGCCATCTTACACGTGGAATACGCTCTGCCACCTGCGCGAAGACTTTCCCGACAGAGTGTTCTCGCTGATTATCGGCGGCGACAACTGGGCCGCCTTTACACGATGGCGCCAGTGGCAGAACATTCTCAGCCATCACGACGTAATTGTATATCCTCGCGGCGAGCATCGGGGAACTATCGAAGTGCCGCTGCTCGACGTCAGCAGCACTCTCGTCAGGCAGAAGGTGCAGAAAGGAGAAAGCATCGACGGTCTTGTGCCGGAAAGCATCGCCGGACTGGTCGAAAAGCTGTATGCCCGTTGATATTCAACCATAAAACAGCGGCATTCTGCCTGTAAATGTTGACATACATTATTAAAAAGAGTACAGAAACATTTTTTTTGAAAAAATATTAGGCCGAATGCGGCCTTTTTTTGTACTTTTGCAGTCCACTTCGGAAAATATCAATCATATAACGTTATATACAATTTTTTTATGGCAGACAAAAAGCAAATCAAGACAGCACTCGTCTCCGTGTTCCATAAGGACGGACTCGACGAGCTGCTGAAAAAACTGAACGATGAGGGCGTGAAGTTCTTGTCTACAGGCGGCACTCAGGCGTTTATCGAATCGCTGGGCTATCAGTGCGAAAAGGTGGAGAACGTAACCACCTATCCCTCTATCCTCGGCGGTCGCGTGAAGACGCTGCATCCAAAAGTCTTCGGAGGCATTCTTGCCCGTCGCGACAATGCTGGCGACAGGGAGCAGATGCAGCAGTACGACATTCCAGAGATAGACTTGGTGATTGTTGACCTTTATCCGTTTGAGCAGACCGTTGCCAGCGGAGCGTCGGAGCAGGACATAATAGAGAAAATCGACATTGGCGGCATTTCCTTGATACGTGCTGCGGCAAAGAACTTCGACGACGTGGTGATAGTTCCGTCGAAGGCTGAGTACTCTGTGCTGGCCGACATCCTTGACAAGCAGGGTGCCGCGACTACCCGTGAGCAGCGCCGCCAGCTGGCTACGCGTGCCTTCGCTGTCAGTTCGCATTACGACACTGCCATCAACGCATGGTTCAATGACTGATGCTGATGCATAGTGCTTGATGGGGCTGCGCGTCGGCATCGTTGGGCATTGTGTACGTAGCATCGGGCATAGCGGATTTAGACATTACGCATAAGTAATTACGCATTAAGAATTAAGCATTAAGCATTATATTATGGGATTTTTCAGTTTTGTCCAGGAAATAGCCATGGACTTGGGGACGGCAAACACTATCATTATCAGTGATGACAAGATAGTTGTCGACGAGCCGTCAGTAGTTGCCCTGGACCGTCATACAGACAAGATGATTGCCGTGGGTTCGCAGGCAAAGATGATGTATGAAAAGACACACGATAACATCCGCACCATCCGCCCTCTGCGCGATGGCGTGATAGCCGACTTCTCTGCCTGCGAGCAGATGATGCGCGGACTGATAAAGATGGTGCACACCGGCTCGCGCCTGTTCTCGCCGTCGCTGCGCATGGTCATCGGAGTGCCCAGTGGCTCTACGGAAGTTGAGCTGCGCGCAGTGCGTGACTCTGCAGAGCATGCCGACGGCCGCGATGTATATCTTATCTTCGAGCCTATGGCTGCTGCCATCGGCATCGGCATCGACGTGGAAGCGCCAGAGGGAAACATGATTGTAGACATCGGCGGCGGCTCTACGGAGATTGCAGTTATTTCGCTCGGCGGCATCGTCAGCAACAACTCCATACGTACTGCCGGCGACGATCTCACTGCCGACATTCAGGAATACATGTCGCGCCAGCACAATGTGAAGGTCAGCGAGCGCATGGCCGAGCGCATCAAGATAGCCGTGGGTTCTGCACTGACAGACCTTGGCGATGAGGCTCCCGAAGACTATGTCGTTCACGGTCCTAACCGCATTACGGCCCTGCCGATGGAAGTGCCTGTCTGCTATCAGGAGATTGCACACTGCATCGACAAGACGGTTGCCAAGATAGAGAATGCCGTGCTTTCAGCCCTTGAGAACACTCCCCCGGAGCTGTATGCCGACATCGTCAAGAACGGCATCTGGCTCGCCGGCGGCGGAGCGCTGCTGCGCGGTCTCGATCAGCGCCTTGAGAACAAGATAAACATTCCTTTCCACATTGCCGAGGATCCGCTGCATTCCGTTGCCAAGGGTGCCGGCATAGCACTTAAGAATGTCAACCGCTTCTCGTTCTTGATGCGTTAAGACGTGAAAAACCTCTTAGACTTTCTGTACAGACACCACCACTGGTTGTTGTTCGTGCTGTTGGAGGCTGTGAGCTTTACACTGCTCTTCAGCAAGAACAACTATCAGGGCAGTGTGTGGTTCTCCACTGCCAATGCGGCCGTGGGCCGGCTTTATGAATGGACGTCGTCTGTTGAGTCGTTCTTCAAGCTGAAGTCGGTCAACCAGTCGCTGACACAGCGGAATTTCTATCTGGAGAGGCAGCTGTCTCAGCTGCGCCGGCTGTACGGAGAGGCTACCCAGAAGACGGATAGTGCAGAGTTGAAGGGGCTGCTCTCGCTGAAAAACTACCAGACGGTGTCTGCGCAGGTCGTAAGCAGTGAGCTTCACAAGGCCAACAACCTGATGACCATCGACAAAGGCTCCCTTGACGGCGTGGCTGCCGGCATGGGCGTGGCCTGTGGCAGGGGCATCGTTGGCGTTACATATCTGGTGTCCGACCACTATTCAGTGGTGATACCGGTGCTTAACGTCAAGTCGTCGCGCATCAGCTGTGCCATCCGCGGACATGGATATTTCGGCGTCTTGCGCTGGTATGGCCAGGAGGCAGGCTATGCCTACGTAGAGGATATACCACGCCATGCGCAATTCAAGCGTGGCGACTGGGTGGAAACGAATGGCTACTCGACGATATTCCCTCCCGGCGTGCTGGTAGGCAGGATAGTGGAGGTCTACAACTCGCGCGACGGACTGTCGTACAAGCTGAAGGTGGCATTGTCCACCGATTTTGGCAATTTGCGCGACGTCGTGGTCATTACCGACCGCACCATCGGCGAGCGCATGCGACTCATGCAGGCAGCACGCGACTCGCTGAAACTGAATGTCAGCGAATAGTTGTTAAGTTCACAGGTGGCTTCGTCGGGCTAAAGGTTCATAGTATACGATTAAAGCTTCACAGTTCACAGCTAAAGGTTCACAGTTCACAGCTAAAGGTTCACAGTTCATAGCTATTAGTTAATGACTACAGACATACTGAAGAGGGCGTTATGGTTCATAGGTCTCGTGCTGGCACAGGCAGTTGTGCTGGGGCGCATACATCTTTTCGGCTTTGCCACGCCGCTGCTTTATGTCTGGCTGGTGCTGCTTTTCCCGCGCAACTATCCCAAGTCAGGCATTCTCTTGTGGAGTTTCTGCCTGGGCCTTGCCGTCGACACCTTTTCCAACACGCAGGGACTGGCAGCGGCATCGCTGACGCTGATAGGCATCATTCAGCCCTATTTCTTCGAGATTTTTGTCCCGCGTGACTCAATAGACACGCTGAAGCCGGCCATCACCACCATAGGTCCGGTGAAATATTCCATTTATGTCAGTGTGCTTGTGCTGCTGTATTGCATAACATTCTACACCCTTGAGATGTTCAGCGGCGCCGACTGGCTGCTGTGGGTGAAGAGCGTTGTGGGCAGCACCCTGCTGACCCTTGCCTTTATATTTACCTTCGAGATAGTCAGAAGCAAGTAGGAGCCGATGGTAGACTATGAATATGGCAATCGCCGGTATGTTATCGGTGGCGTAGCGACGATGATAGTCGTTGTCTACATCATTCGCCTGTTCATGTTGCAGATTACCAGCGACGACTATAAGAAGAGCGCCGACTCCAATGCCTTTCTCAGAAAGATAGAATATCCATCGCGCGGTGCCATCAGCGACCGCAACGGCAAGCTGCTGGTGTTCAACCAGCCGGCCTACGACATCATGGTTGTGATGAACGAGGCCAAGGACCACCTTGACACTCTTGAATTCTGCGAGGCTCTGAATATCAGCCGCGAAGAGTTCGACCACCGCATGGAAACCATCAAGGACCGCTCTAAGAACCCCGGATATTCGCGTTTCACTCAGCAGCTGTTCATGAGCCAGCTGTCGGAGACCGACTTTTCCGTGTTTCAGGAGAAGATGTTCCGCTTCCGCGGCTTCTACGTCCAGCGTCGCACCATCCGCCAGTATGAGCATCCCTTTGCCGCCCACGTCCTTGGCGACGTCGCCGAGGTTTCGCCTGCCGACATTGAGGAAGACCCTTACTACCAGCCCGGCGACTACATCGGAAAGCTTGGCGTGGAGCGCAGCTATGAGCGGCAGCTCCGCGGCGAGAAGGGTATCCAGATTCTCCTCCGCGATGCCCACGGCCGTGTGCAGGGCCGCTATCAGAATGGCCGGCTTGACCGTCGCCCGGTAGCAGGAAAAAACCTTACCCTTGGCCTTGACGCCGACCTGCAGGCTCTTGGCGAGCGCCTGATGGAGGGAAAGATAGGCTCAATAGTAGCAATAGAGCCGAAGACCGGCGAAGTGCTTTGCATGGTGTCGTCGCCCAGCTACGACCCTCGCATGATGGTTGGCCGCCAGCGCTCGAAGAGCCACCGCCTGCTCAGCCAGAACGTGTGGAAGCCGCTGCTCAACCGAAGCATCATGGGACAGTATCCGCCGGGTTCCACATTCAAGACCACCCAGGGGCTCACTTTCATGACCGAGGGCATCATCCACCCCACGCAGACGGCCTATCCCTGCCAGCACGGCTTCAACTACAAGGGCCTGCACGTAGGCTGCCACGGCCATGCTGCGCCGTTGCCGCTGGTTCCGGCACTGTCGACGTCGTGCAACGGCTACTTCTGCTGGGGACTCTACTACATGATTGGCGCCAAGCAGAAATACGGCACCGTGCAGAAAGCCATGAACACGTGGCGCGACTACATGGTGTCGATGGGCTTCGGCTACAAGCTCGGCATCGACCTTCCCGGCGAGAAGCGCGGCCTCATTCCCAATGCCGAGTTCTACGACAAGGCATACAAAGGCTCATGGAACGGCCTGACCATCATCTCCATTGCCATCGGACAGGGCGAGGTGAATGCCACTCCGTTGCAGATTGCCAACCTTGCGGCCACTATTTCCAACCGCGGCTGGTTCATCACTCCCCATGTGGTGAAGCGCATACAGGGTGAGCAGATAGACACGCTCTACACCACGCGCCGCTACACCAAGGCAAGCCGCGAGGCCTACGACTACGTTGTCCAGGGCATGCGTGCGTCGGCCACCGGCGGCACATGCCATGAGCTGGCGCGCTATGACTTCATGGCCTGCGGCAAGACGGGTACTGCCCAGAACCGCGGCCACGACCACTCCGTATTCATGGGCTTCGCGCCGATGGACAACCCCAAGATTGCCGTCGCCGTCTATGTGGAGAACGGCGGATGGGGAGCCACCTACGGCGTACCCATAGGCGGACTGATAATGGAACAGTATATCAACGGAAAGCTGTCAGAGGCTTCGCAGAAGAAGGCCGAAGACTTCCAAAACAGGCATATTTCCTATGGTTCGACAAGCAGATAAGCATCAGAAAGGCGTCTTGCGCAGCATCGACTGGTGGACTATCGTCATCTACATAGCCCTCATCGTCTTCGGCTGGATAAGCGTCTGCGGCGCCAGCTATTCCTACGGCGAGACCGACATCTTCAGCCTGTCCACGCGCTCTGGCATGCAGATAGTATGGATAGGCACCAGCCTCCTGCTGGGCATGACGATACTGCTCTTGGACGACCGCTTCTACGACACCTTTGCCTACATCATCTATGGCTTGTTGCTGATACTCCTCTTTGCAACCATCTTCAACCCTCACAGCATCAAGGGCTCGCGCTCGTGGCTCGTCCTGGGGCCTCTGCGACTGCAGCCGGCGGAGTTTGCCAAGTTTGCCACTGCGCTGGCCTTGGCGAAGTTCATGTCGGCCTATGGCTACAGCATCAACAACTGGAAGAACTTTGCGGCCACGCTGGCCATCATCCTGCTGCCGATGGTGTTCATCGTCTTGCAGCGCGAGACAGGCTCGGCACTGGTCTATCTGGCCTTCTTCCTGATGTTCTACCGCGAGGGCATGCCCGGCAGCATATTGTTCACGGGCGTGGCAATGGTGGTCTACTTCGTCGTGGGCATACGCTTTGCCGCGGTGCCGATAGGCGCGTCGGGGGCATTCGTGGGCAAGTTTGTGGTGCTGTTGCTGGTACAGCTGTTCTCAGAGGGCATGGTGTGGGTCTACTGCAACCGCCGGCTGGCCGTGCGCATGCTGCTCTACACCGTCGGCATCACCCTGCTGTCGCTGCTGTTGCTGCTCATTCCGCTGAACATCGTCTACGTGCAGGTGGCACTGCTGGTGGCCCTCATGGGATGGCTTGTCTGGGAGGGCCTTGGCTCGCGGCTGCGCGCATATTTCTTCATAGCTCTCTTTGCCGTGGGGTCTGTGGGCTTCTATTACGGTGCCGACTTCATAATGAACAATGTCATGGAGCCGCACCAGCGGTCGCGCATCAACGTGCTGCTGGGACTCGACGAAGACCTGCGCGGAGCCGGCTACAACGTCCACCAGTCGGAGATTGCCATCGGCTCCGGCGGCTTGGAGGGCAAGGGTTTCCTCAACGGCACGCAGACAAAGCTGAAGTTTGTGCCTGAACAGGACACCGACTTCATCTTCTGCACCGTGGGCGAAGAAGAGGGATTTCTGGGGTCAGCAGGCGTACTGCTGTTGTTCCTGGCATTGATTTTGCGACTCATCTACCTGTCGGAGCGACAACCGTTCCGCTTCGGGCGCGTCTACGGGTATTGCGTGCTGTCGATATTCCTGTTCCACGTATTTATTAATGTGGGAATGGTGCTTGGCCTTACGCCGGTAATAGGCATTCCGCTGCCGTTCTTCAGCTACGGCGGCTCGTCGCTGTGGGGCTTTACGTTCCTGCTGTTCATATTCCTGCGCATCGACGCAGGCAGAAATCTTACGCGCGCATAGTCTTCTTCGGCAGTTTTGCGGCAGTCCCCGAAATTGTCTGTGTGAGTTACGGAATTATCTGTGTGAGTTACGGAATTATCTCTGTGAGATAAAAAATTATCTCTGCATGTTACGGAATTATCTTACGAAGATAATTTTTTTTCTCTGCATGTTATTTTCGCGACATGCGCATTCCCACATTTATGATGCCCGGTAGGATTTCGCGCTTCATGTCGTGGTGGATGCTCACCGCAATGGAGTCTCCCTGCTCAGCGTCAAGGGTTCGCAGGGGGAAGAGATACTGATACTGGCTGATGCCGTCGCCCAGCATGTTGCCGTTGCTGTCCATCAGCTTGCAGTCCAGCCTGTCGTAGAGCGTTTCCACAGCTCTACCGGCAGCCTTGTGGAAGACCCGCTGCTCGACGATAATCGTCAGTGAGCGGAACGGATAGTCACGGCTGACGGTCAGGCCAACCTGCTGCTGGTAGCTGCCGCTGCCGGCCATCTGGCCGGTGCTGAATTCTACGGGGTCGTTCTTTTCCCACCCGGCAGAAGGCGTGTGCTCGTAGTGGTAGAAGACGGTGTCCTTCAGACATCCGGTCAGCAGGCATGCTGCTGCCAGCGCCAGCACTGCGGCGAATAGCTTACTGTTGTGGAGCATCCCTGTGCGGTCGTTTCTTTGGAGCTGCCTGCTGTGGGGCGTTGCCTTCGGCACGTCTCGGCTCGTGGGCGCCTTCGGGCCTGCGTCTCTTCTTCTTGCGCTTTGACTTGTCGAAGCGGTTGATGTTCTCCTGCGTAGCCAGGTCGATGGGCCTGTCGTCGGCAGGCTGTCCGTTGCCGTCGCTGAGCGTCGGCGGTTTCTCGCCGCGGCGGTTCATGTCTATTATCTCCTTGGCTCTTTCGGCACTGATGGTCTCCAGGTTGGCAGCCATGTTCTTGTCGGTGGAGTAGGTGAGTGTGCCGGCCAGGATGTCGCTCTTGAAATGGAAGTAGTCGGCGTCGAGCGTCTGCAGCACGATGTCGCGCTGTGGCAGCTTGCGGCCGGCCTCGATGTAGTCGTCGACCTCATAGTTCAGGCAGCACTTCAGCTTGGCGCACATGCCGGCGAGTTTCTGAGGGTTGAGGGAAATGTCCTGGAAGCGGGCGGCGGCAGTGCCTACGCTGACGAAGTTCTTCATCCACGTGGCACAGCACAGTTCGCGGCCGCATGGGCCGGTGCCGCCGATGAGGCCGGCTTCCTGACGGGCGCCGATCTGCTTCATCTCTATGCGGACATGGAACGTGGCCGCCAGGTCCTTGATGAGCTGGCGGAAGTCTACACGCTCGTCGGCAATATAGTAGAAGATGGCCTTGTTGCAGTCGCCCTGATACTCCACGTCGCCAATCTTCATCTTCAGTCCGAGGTTCTTGGCAATCTGGCGGCTTTCTATCATCGTGTCGTGCTCACGGCTCTTGGCCTCGCGGTATTTGTCCATGTCCGTCTGACGGGCAATGCGGTAGACGCGCCTGATGTCGTCGGCACTCTTCAGGTTGGCCTTCTTCATCTGCAGCAGTGCAAGGCGGCCGGTGAGGGTCACTACGCCGATGTCGTGGCCGGGGTTGGCTTCGACGGCAACGATGTCGCCCTTCTGGAGAGGCAGGTTGTTGACATTGTGATAGTATCCCTTGCGGGTGTGCTTGAACTGCACTTCCACGAGGTCGGTGGTGTCGGTGTTGCCAGGCACGTCGGCAAGCCAGTCGTAGGTGTGCAGCTGGCGGTCCTGACGGCCGATGGCCTGCTTGCAGAGGCCGCGGTCGCAGCCAGTCTTTATTTCGTAGTCTTTAGTCATAATGCCTTTTGTGGGGTGTTATGGGATGTTGTGGGTTTTATGGGGTTTTGTTGGGGATGTTATGGGGTTGATGGGGTTGTTATGGGGTTTGTTGGGTTTGGGGGCGTTCTGGGGATGCTATTGGGCATTCTTTATGAGAACGGTCATCTGCAGGGCCAGGTCGAAGAACACTATTCTTGCGTTTGCATTCTGCCCGATGTCCCTGATGGCCCTGTTCACCAGGTCGCTGATGGGAATGACGTTGCGCTCGTTCATGAAACGTGCGAAATTCCTGGCAAAGTCTTCTTCGCGCTCAGTCATGTAGCACAGTTCGGCCACACGGAAGTTGTACATGAAGTTCTCGCGGACCATGCGCAGGAAGTATTCCAGAAATCTCTTCTGCTTCTCGCGGCCCATCTGCGCCATGCGCTCGCTCCAGGCCTTCAGGTCTCTGGTACGCTTGGCCCAGGCCATGCGCATCAGCGTCTGGAACATGTCGAGGAACAGCTCGCCCTCGTCGTCGGCACTGAGCAGCTTGAGAGCTGCCAGCCAGCTGCCGTTGGCCATGTGAGCCACGCGCTGGGCTGCCTCTGCGGAAAGGCCGCGCTTGGAAGTGAGGGCCGCCAGCATGTCGTCGGTGCCTATGCGCGGCACGTCTATTCTCTGCACGCGGCTTCTGATGGTCTCCAGCAGCTTCTCCGGCTCCTGGCATACCAGCAGGAAAACAGTCTGCGACGGTGGCTCCTCAAGGAGTTTCAGAATCTTGTTGGCGCATTCCAGATTCATGCGCTCCGGCAGCCACACAATGCTGACCTTGTAGCCTCCCTGGCTCGACTTCATCATCAGCTTGTGCGTCAGGCTGTCACTCTCGCCGACGGTGATGATGGCCTGCTGGTTCTCGCCGCCCATCTGCTCCAGCCATTCGTTCATCGTGAAATAATAGCCGCCCATCACCATCTCGTGCCACTCATGGGCAAAGTCGTCGCTCGTGGGTTTGTAGTCGCTCTTCATCGATGGCAGCTTTATCGTAGGGTAGGAGAAGTGCAGGTCAGGGTGCTCCAGCTTGGCAAGCATGGCCTGCGTGTTCGACGATGGGGCTTGGGCGAGTGACGATGGCTGCTGGAGAAAGGACGTTGCCTGTCGGGAGCTGGAAGACAGCAGGAATTTTGCGAATTCTATCGCCAGGGCCATCTTGCCGACGCCCTGCGGACCGCAGAGCATGATGGCGTGGGGCAGACGACCCTCGTCGGCCATTTGCAGCAGTCGCTGCTTTGTGTTCTGTTGTCCTATAACCTGTTCGAACATCCTCTGTGCGAAAAATCCTATCTGTTGCTGAATGCCGTGGCGTAGGCGTACATCTGCCGGACCATTGCCAGCAGCCCGTTGCTGCGCGTGGGCGACAGATGCTCCTTAAGGCCGATCTTGTCGATGAAATACAGGTCGGCATCAAGTATTTCCTGCGGCGTATGTCCCGACAGCACGCGTATCAGCAGTGCCACGATACCCTTGACTATCAGTGCGTCGCTCTCGGCGCTGAACATCAGCTTGCCGTCCTCCATGTCGGCCTGCAGCCACACGCGGCTCTGGCAGCCATCGATGAGGTTCTGCTCCGTCTTGTACTTCTCGTCCAGCGGCTCCTGCTCGTTGCCGGTGTCGATGAGCAGCTGGTATTTGTCCATCCAGTCGTCAAAACCGCTGAACTCTTCGATTATCTCGTCTTGTATCTCGTTGATTGTCATTTGCGAGTGTTCTTTATTTGCTACTTGTGGTAATATGTTGCTTGATTTTGTCAATAAGCATGCGAGTCGGCGATAACTTCTGCATAACCTCTTCCTGCTGGATATCTATGGAACAGTTGTAGTCTCCGTCCTCACGCAGACTTTGCAGTTGCGAGTAAAGACGGCCCTCTTCAGAAGTGAAAATACCGGTTTTCACATAGAAGAGGCTGAATTTGCTGACTGCGCCACGATGTGTTCCAACGTCATGCTTGTCATTAATCAACAAAGCGCTTACAGCATGGAAGAGAGCATAGTACAAACGGTTTGCAGCCATGCTCCACAAGCCGTTTTTTAGCACAACGTCCATCTCGACTAACGTCTTGTCAGTCTTTTCCAATTCCAGTGCGACAATAACGCGCCTATCTTCTTCTCTAAGACTCATATAGGATTTTTTTGTCTTCTTCAACGTTGTAATAGAACAGACTGTGTGGACCGTTGAACCATTGCTCCTTTGTGAAACTGCGGGCGCTTATGCTTTCGTTCATCGCCCATCCAGCCTCAATGAAAGGCCACGCATAGTTGTCCCAGTCAGAAAGCTCGCGTTGCGGCTTGTTCAGCAGGATAAGCAAGTCCCAGTCGGAATCTTCATTCCAGTCACCTCGCGCACGTGAGCCATATAGGTAGAGAGTGCTGCCCTTTGGCAACACTTTGGCGGCTACGGCCTTGATGCTCTCAATAACTTGTGCCTGTTCCATTTATTTATCGTTCTTGATTGCAAAGATAGCTAAAAAAAGATTAGGAACCCAATTCCTGGCGTGTTTTTTTAAGCCTTTACTATTTTGAACAGCTTGTCGCTTGGCCGCACCTTTTCGGGCACGCGGATGCTGACGCGAGTGCCTTGCTGGGCAGTCTGAACGGAGGAGGTGTCGTCGTGGATTTCGTCGACGGTGACGTAAAGCGCGCCGGTCGTGGGGCCGGTGATGAGCATCTTGTCGCCTACGGCGAACGTGTCGGCCTCGACGGTGAACTCGGCAACGCCAAGGCGCGAGAAATACTTCACACCCTTGCCGATGTACTGCTTCCTTTCCGTGGCGTTGGAGCCATAGTTGTTGTTCCATTCGCCTAAGAGCTGTCCCTGATAGTAGCCGTCCCAGAAGCCGCGGTTGAAGACTGTGGCCAGCTGCTGGTCCCACTGGTCCTTGCGCTCGTCGGTGAACGTGCCGTTGAGCACGCTCTCGATGGCTTCGCGGTAGCACCTGACAACCGTCAGCACGTATTCCGGCCCACGCGCACGCCCCTCAATCTTGAACACTCTGACGCCGGCATCCATCAGACGGTCGATGAAGCGTATGGTCTTCAGGTCCTTGGGCGACATGATGTACTTGTTGTCTATCTCCAATTCCGTTCCGGTCTCGCGGTCGGTGACTATGTATGAGCGCCTGCAGATCTGCATGCACGCTCCGCGGTTGGCAGAACGCCCGGTGTTGTCAAGGCTCATGTAGCACTTTCCGCTGACGGCCATGCACAGTGCACCGTGACAGAACATCTCGATGCGCACCAGCTGGCCTGACGGGCCGGTGATGTGCTGCTCCTCAATCTGCCTGTAGATGTCGGCAACCTGCTCAATCCGGAGTTCACGGGCCAGCACCACCACGTCGGCAAACTGTGCATAGAAGCGCAGCGCCTCGATGTTCGATATGTTCAGCTGCGTCGACAGGTGTACCTCCATGCCTTTCTGCCGGCAGTATGTCATCACTGCTATGTCGCATGCTATCACCGCCGAGATACGTGCCTCTGTGGCGGCATCGATGATGCTGTGCATGGTGTCGATGTCTTCACCGTAGATGATGGTGTTCACCGTGAGGTACGACTTCACGCCATTGTCGTGGCACACCTGTGCGATGTCGCGCAGGTCGCTGATGGTGAAGTGGTTTGCCGAGTGCGACCGCATGTTCAGCTGCTCAACGCCGAAGTAGACGCTGTCTGCTCCGGCCTTGATGGCTGCTGCCAGCGAGTCGCGGCTGCCTACGGGGGCCATTATTTCGTACTGTGTTGCCATGTTTTGTCGTTTTTTCCGTGCGGCTGCATGCAAAGGTAGCACAAATAAGTGCGTAAAGGGAATTCACCAATTAAATAATATAAAAAATTAACATTTTCGGAAACTTGGAAGTGTGTATAAAAAGCTAAGAATTCTTTTGGCTGTTTTCGTGCTTCTTTGTACCTTTGCAAAGTGTTTCTAAAGAGCATTTTCTAACTTATAGCCGTGGCACAGGAACAAATACAGGAGCAGCAGCTCACACAGCAGCAGCGTCTTACGCAGGCCATCACCCAGCAGCAGCTGTTGCAGGCGCAACTGGTTGAATTGCCCGTGGCGCAGCTGGCAGAGCGCATAAATGCAGAGATGGACGACAACCCTGCGCTGGAGGTTTCTGCCGACGACTATGACGGAGCCGCCTCTGGCTCCGATGCCGGCAACGCTGGTTCTGATGCTGCCGACTCTGCTTCCGACACTTCCGATGCTGCCGACGACTATGAGCGCGAAGAGCGCCAGTCGGCCCTTGACGAGGCCTTGCAGGGCATTGGCCGCGACGACGAGGAGCTGCCTGTCTACAACAGTCAGGGCCACAGCGTCGACGAAGAGCGTGAGGAAATGGTCTATGGCGACACGCAGTCGTTCTACGACCAGCTTCGCGAGCAGGTAAGCATGGTTCACCTTACTGCCCAGGAGCAGACCATCATGGAATATCTTATCGGCTCGCTGGACGACGACGGTCTGTTGCGGAAGTCGCTCGATGCAATAAGCGACGAGCTGGCTATCTATCATAACTGCGACGTCTCAGTCGGCGAGATAGAGTCCGTACTGCTGAAGTTGCAGCAGTTCGACCCTGCCGGAATCGGCGCACGCTCGCTGCAGGAGTGCCTTCTGCTGCAGATAGCACGCCGCGAGCCGTCGCCGCTGCAGGCGCTCATGGAGACCGTTGTCACCAAGTACTTCGACATGTTTACCAAGAAGCACTGGGACCAGCTGCGCCGCTCACTGCAGATTGGCGAGATGCAGATGGACCAGCTGCTCAGCGAGCTGCGCCACCTCAATCCGCGACCGGGGGCTTCGCTTGGCGAAACCGTGGGCCGCTCGCTGCAGCACATCACTCCCGACTTCATAGTCGACACCCACGACGACGGCACCGTCACCTTCACACTGAACATGGGCGACATTCCAGAGCTTCACGTCTCGCGGTCGTTTGCAGAAACCCTCAAGGAGTATCAGAACAACCGCGACTCCATGAGTCCGCAGATGAAGGAGGCGCTGCTCTACACCAAGCGCAAGGTAGATGCAGCCCAGGGCTTCATCGACGCCGTCCGCATGCGCCGCAACACGCTGTCCAGCACCATGCGCGCCGTCATCAAGTGGCAGCACCGCTTCTTCGAAGAGGGCGACGAGGCCCTGTTGCGCCCCATGAAGCTCAAGGACATTGCAGAGAAGACGGGCTTCGACCTCAGCACCATTTCCCGTGTGTCGAAATCGAAGTACGCTCAGACACGCTGGGGTACCTTTCCGCTGCGCTACTTCTTCAGCGACGGCTATAAGACCGACAGCGGCGAAGAGCTGTCGACACGTCAGATAAAGGCCGCCCTGCGCGACATCATAGACACCGAGGACAAGCAGAAGCCTCTTAGCGACGATGCCCTCACGCGGCTGATGGCCTCGCGGGGCTATCCGATAGCGCGGCGTACGGTGGCCAAGTACCGCGAGCAGATGGGCATTCCCGTTGCCAGGCTCAGGCGTTAGCGTAAGGTGCCGCCGGCAGGCATGGCGGCACGGTTACAACACAAGACAGACAGCAATGAAGCGACAGAAACAGATAATTTTAGCAGCCCGCGTGGTGAGTACGGTGTTCACACCGTTCTATCTTCCCATGCTCGGCCTGATAGTGATGTTCCTGTTCAGCTATCTCAACCGTTATCCGTGGGTCTACAAGCTTCAGGTGCTTGCCGTGGCCTATCTCTTCACCGTCGTGCTGCCTCCGGTGCTGATAGGTCTCTACCGCCGCTATCAGGGATGGACGCCCATAGAGCTTGGGCAGCGCGAGCGCCGCATGGTGCCTTATATCATCAGTATTCTGTGCTATTTCGTCTGCGTCTACGACATGCAGCAGATGCACATGCCCCACTTCATGGGTTCCATCATCATGGCCGCCCTTGCGGTGCAGATAGTCTGTGCCGCCATCAACGTCTGGTGGAAAATCAGCACCCACACTGCTGGTATCGGCGGCGTGGGCGGCGCATTGTTCATATTTTCCGAGCTGCTCTATTTCAATCCCGTCTGGTGGATGTGCCTTGTCATTGCCATCGGCGGACTGGTAGGCACCAGCCGCATGATACTGCGCCAGCACTCCCTGTCGCAGGTGGTGGCAGGCTTCTGCGTGGGCTTCGTGGCCTCGGCAGCGGCAATACTCTTTCTTTGAAATCAATATCAAACAATAAAAAGCAACACAACAATGACCCCATTAGTAAGCATTATCATGGGCAGCACCAGCGACTTGCCCATCATGGAGAAAGCCTGCCAGCTGCTGGACCAGCTGCAGATACCCTTTGAAGTCAACGCCCTGTCTGCGCACCGCACGCCGGCGGCCGTTGAGCAGTTTGCCACCACGGCCAGCGCACGCGGTCTGAAGGTCATCATAGCCGCCGCAGGCATGGCCGCCGCCCTGCCGGGAGTTATTGCCGCCCAGACCACGCTGCCCGTCATCGGAGTGCCCATCAAGGGCATGCTCGACGGACTTGACGCCATGCTGAGCATCATCCAGATGCCGCCGGGCATTCCCGTGGCAACGGTGGGCGTCAACGGAGCGCAGAATGCCGCCCTGCTGGCCGCCGAGATGCTTGCCATTGGCGACGAGGCCATTGCCCAGCGCGTGGCCGACTACAAGGGCAGCCTGAAGGACAAGATAGAGAAGGCCAACCGCGAACTGGCCGGAGTTAAATACCAGTTTAAGACCAATTAGAATTTGTTTTGCGATGACCGCTTACAAGAGAAGACAGACCATCACGGTGCATGTGGGCGACACCACCATTGGCAGCAGCAGCCCGATACGCATCCAGTCGATGGGTACCGTAGACACCAACGACACTGAGGGCTGTGTGGCACAGGCAAAGAGAATCATCGATGCCGGCGGCGAGCTGGTGCGCTTCACCACGCAGGGTACCCGCGAGGCTGAGAACATGAAGAACATCTCCAGGCACCTGAAGGCCGACGGATACAACCAGCCATTAGTGGCCGACGTGCATTTCACGGCACACGTGGCCGACGTGGCGGCGCAGTACTGCGAGAAGGTGCGCATCAACCCCGGCAACTATGTAGACCCAGGCCGCACGTTCAAGCATCTGGAGTATACCGACGAGGAGTACGCTGCCGAGCTGCAGAAGATAGAGCAGAAGCTCGTCCCCTTTATTAATATATGTAAGGAGCATCACACCGCTGTCCGCATAGGCGTCAACCACGGCTCGCTCAGCGACCGCATCATGTCGCGCTACGGCGACACGCCGGCCGGCATCGTGGAGAGCTGCATGGAGTTCCTGCGCATCTTCCGCCGCGAGCAGTTCGACGACGTCGTCATCAGCATCAAGGCGTCGAACACCGTCGTCATGGTGACTACCGTCCGCCTGCTCGTAGAGACCATGGACCGCGAGGACATGCACTATCCGCTGCACCTCGGCGTCACCGAGGCCGGCGAGGGCGAAGACGGGCGCATCAAGTCGGCAGTGGGCATCGGCGCACTGCTGACGGAAGGCATCGGCGACACCATACGCGTGTCGCTCTCCGAAGAGCCGGAGTGCGAAATTCCCGTGGCCAGGAAGCTGGTGGAGCTTATTCCCGAATGCACCGCTCTGCGCCAGAAGGCCGAGGCCGGCATTAAGGACGACACCATCACGCTCGACATCGACGCCCCCGACTGGGAGACCCTGCAGCTGAAGGCTGCCATGGCCGTGGGCGCACTGCTGATAGACCGCAAGGCCACGAAGCTGGAAATCAACACCCAACACCCATCACCCAACACCCAACACCTGGCAGACGCCATACTGCAGGCGGCGCGCATCAAGTTCACCAAGACGGAATACATCTCATGCCCCGGCTGCGGTCGCACGCTCTACAACCTGCAAGACACCATCCGCCGCATAAAGGCCGCCACCAGCGACCTCGTGGGGCTGAAGATAGGCATCATGGGCTGCATTGTCAACGGCCCGGGCGAAATGGCCGATGCCGACTATGGATATGTGGGTGCAGGCCGTGGCAAGATTTCGCTCTACCGACAGAAGGAGTGCGTGGCAAAGAATATCCCCGAGGAGGAAGCCGTCGACCGCCTGCTGGAACTCATCCGCCAGTGCGAGGGAAAATAGGTCGCTGAATTATCTCTGCGAGTTACGGAATTATCTCTGTGAGTTACGAAATTATCTTACGGAGATAATTTTTTATCTCTGCATGTTACAAAAATATCTCTCAGAGATAACTGTCAGTCTCTGGGAGATATTCCATTTACATTGATGGCGTGTCAGGCATTTCACTTCATGCGCCTCATGACACGTTCATAGTACTTCTGCGTAGCACGCTTCGAGTAGTTCATGCCACCATTCCATGAGCGGATGGCCTGCTCTACATTGTTGTGCGGATTGTAGAACGACTGGTACAACAGAAACATTTCCTTCGATTTGTCAGGGCTGAAACGGTCGTCCATTGTGTAGCGTCTGCTGCTTCCACGCAGCTTGAGTATGCGGTTGCACTCTTTCACGAGTATCGGCGTTATCTGCATGATGCCACACGATTTTCCGCTCTTGTCAACAGCTCTTGCATTGCCTTCGCTCTCTACGGATATGATTGCATTGATCACCGGAGTCCAGTCGAATGCAGAGCGTTCAGTCTTCTTGTTTTCCTTCGTCCCGGCAAAGACATTTGTGGGGGCAAAGGCTGCCATTATGCCTATCAGGCATACTGTCTTGATAATGGTTTTCATAGGGTTATCCTTTTCGAAGCACAGCCGTCTCACCACGAGACATTCAGTCGCCATGCTATTGTTATCGCGCACAAAGGTAAGCACTATTTTATTTACTGCCAAAGGTTTCTGCATTTTATAACATTGATTACCAATTAATTAACATAAGTCAAGAGCGGATTTAACTATTTTTGTGATTTTACTTTTCACTCTTCCGGCAGTCTTAATAACAGAAAGCGATGCAGAAAAACAATGAGCTCACAAGATGAATGTATCGGAAAGCGAACAAAAATCAGATTATTAACTCTAACACACAAACAATACCTATGAAAACAATTTTTTCAACAGCACTCGTTGCCATGATGATGGCACTCTGCACAACCAGCGCAAGCGCACAAGACTCACAGACACGCAAGCAGAGGCCGACTCCCGAACAGCGTTCCGAGGCTCAGGCTCGCAGGATAGCCTCGCAGCTGGCACTCGACGACGCCACCACCGGCAAGTTCGTCGACGCCTGGAAGCAATATCAGTCGGAGCTGCAGGCTCTCAGGCCGCAGAAGGCTAAGAAGCAGGACGGCCAGCAGGCACAGCAGCAGCCGCGCCAGCACCAGCAGCTCACCGAGCAGCAGGCTGAGCAGATTCTGAAAGCCCGCATAGAGAACGGACAGAAGGTTCAGCAGATTCGCGAGAAGTATTACAAGACCTTCAGCAAGTTCCTCACCCAGAAGCAGATACTTCGCATCTCGCAGATGCAGCAGAAGGGAAAGAAAGGCTTCGGCAAGAAGGGCAAGGGCATGCGCAAAGGCCACCAGGCAAAGAAAGGCCGTCAGCACCGCGGCAAGGGAAAGACCCAGAGGCAGCAGCGCAGCAATGCATGACAGGGATGACGCCATAGCGAACGGAAAAACATTAACCTTATATATATGCGCTACGGGCAACCGTACATCCAAAGAGAAATCCCCCGAAGGTCAGCAGCTGACCGACGGGGGATTTCCGTTAATGGTACACTGGGCTTTCGCCCTCAGCAGTGTTTAGAAGAAATAGGCAAGGGAGACCTGCCAGGAATTGGCCTTGGCGCTGCCGACAACCTGCTTGGCGGTGCCTACGACGTTCTTTATCTCGCCAGTCTTGCCGAGGGCGAAGTTGTAGTTAATCTTTGCCTGGAGCTTGCTCAGTATGGTAGCACCCACACCGATGTTGGCGCTGGCGTTGCTGCTCTTCAGAGTCCACTCGCTGGCGCCGAAATCCTTGCCGCCACCGACGTTGAAGCCGAACTGAGGACCGATAAATGCGAACACTTCTGCCAGCGAGCCGAGGCCGATGCCGTAACGGACATTGATGGGAACCTGGATCGACTGTGACTTGATGGTTTCGTCAGTGCCGTCAATCTTGGCACTGCGCTGGTCGTAGACGGCAGAGGCGTCCAGTCCGAGGCCGATGATGGGGAGGGTGAACTTAACCGTCGGGCCGACGAAGAAGTCGGTGCGGCTCTTGGCGGCTGCGGTAACCTGATTGACCATCTCGCTCTTTGTTGACACGTTCGACATGTTCAGACCGGCTGTGATACCGAACTTAATCTGTGCCTGCGATGGGGTTGCCATTGCAACAACCAATGCGATAACGGTAAGAATTTTCTTCATAATCGTTTCTGTTTTTAAGGGTTTGTAATGTATTTCCGCGGCAAAAGTAAACATTTTCCGCGAAATTCAAAACAAATATCGCTTTTTTCGTCTATTTTTCAGCAGTTTGCTACACAATTCCTAATGTCTCTGCCGGCGGACGCTGACACGGCTGCCTGAACTGGACGACGAACTTGAGCGCTTGGTGCGCTTGGCGCGTGCTGCCGGCTGTTCGGCAGGCTGGGCTGCCTCCTGGCTCTCGCCTTGTGCTGCTTCAGCCTGCTTCTTGGCTTTCTTGGCCTTGCGGGCCTCCTTCTTGCTCTGCGGCTGCGCAATGCTGTCGGTGCGGATGGTGTCCCTGCGCTTGGCCTGCCCGAAGAGGTTGTGCTCAAAGGCGCGCAGCTCCTCCTCTATGCGCAGCTGCTCCTTGCGGAGGGCTGAGTCGGTAGGGCAGTATTGTGCCAGAGTGCGCCCGAGCATGTTGTTGGTCTTGTAGATCTTGCCTTCGTAGCGGTTCAGCGTGAAGAAGTCTTCCATAGACATCGTGGCGGCGTTGTTAAGGTTCGACGTCATCACCGTCTGGCGGCTGAGATACGGCTCCAAGTCGCTGTATCTGACCCAGAAAAGCGGATATTTGGAAGCCTCACCGCCGAAGTCGTCCTCGCGGAGCATTACCGGACAGAGGGCAAGCACCTTCCGGCGGAACGAAGAGTTGGCCTGGTCGTAGTAGGCCGACTCCTTGAGGTAGTAGAGCTTCACCTCGGCAGAGGGGATGTCGCTGTTGTCGACGCGCACCTTGCCGTTCCGCTCCTCATAGAAGATGTGGTAGTTGTCAAGTATGGTCTTCATCTTCACCTTGGCGGAGTCGTTGAAGACTTCATTGCCGTCGAGACGGTATTCGTAGACGGGAATGTAGCCGTTCAGCGCCAGCTTGAAGATATAGGTGAAGAGGTTCAGCTGCTTGTCGATGGGTTCCACGGGATAGTAAAGGCCGGCGTTGCTGTCCTGATTGAGGTCTATCTCACGGTAGATGTCGCGGCGCCACACCACGTCCTCGGGCATGTCCAGTGCGGTGGGGAACATCAGACGCGCACGCATGGTGACGCCTTGGTTTTGCGCCTGCTGCTGTGCCTGTTGCGCCTGCTGCTGGCGACGGGCTTTAGGCTGTGCCACGGCTGATGCTGAAAAGATAAAGAGCAGGAGAAAAAGCCCACCCAAGCCTTCCCAAAGGGAGGGATGTCTGTTTACCTGTTTTCGCAGTGTCATATCCATTTTTGTATTTTGTCTTAATTATTTCGCATTATAAGTAAATGTCATTTCCAACATTCCTCCCTTGGGGAGGGCTTGGGTGGGCTTCACTCTTCATTTTACAATGACTTCCATCGACGTATTAAGCTTGCGCGATATGCCGTCGGGGCCTATGGCGTTGACTCGTGTGATGTAGAATCGCTTGTTGCGTGCCAGCTTGCGGAAGGTGTCTTTCTGGCGTGCAGAGAAGCTTGCGCCGTCGCTCACCATTGGCACGGCATTACCCATGTTGTCGAAGAAGACTGTCTCGAACGATTGCACCTTGAAGGCAATGTCCAGAATGCCGTCGTCGATGGCGGCACCGATGCCGTCGACGCCCATCAGCTGAGCCTTCGACAGGCCGCCGCCTTTGTAGCGCACGGGGCTGTCCTGCTCATCCTTCATGGCTATGTAGGGAGTGGGGTCGGGGAGACGGCGCACGCGGAACGTGAACTGCCCCATCTGCTGAGCGCGGCCGGTATTGGTGCTGGTAACGGTGATGGTGACGTTCTGGCCTACAGCCGTCGGACGTGCAATATAGCGGCCGGGGCCGGTGGGCTGCAGGGTGCCGCCGCTCATGGTGGCCTGCACCTTGTTGACTGGCACGCCAGGCACCGAGACGCTCAGAGGGTTCGAGTAGCCTGCGTAAAGCACGTTCATAAGGTCGGCACTGACCGTTGCCGAAGGGTCGACGACGGTATATTTCTGTTCGAAGGTGCGCTTCAGCATGTCGCCGTTGCCGTTCTCTACCTGTATGTAGCCCGAAAGCGTGAAGTCGCCGGTGCGGCTTGTGACGGTCTCGTAAAGGCCGTCGGGCAAGTTCATCTCGCGGCCGCCGATGAATATCTGCGGCTGCTGAGTGGTGTCGACGGCAGCCATGACTATGCGTGCCGAGAACTTGTCGCCGCGGACTATCGTCTGAGAGTTAGGAATGACGAAGGCATTGAGGGCATTAACGCGAATGTCCTTGACGTCGATGTTGCTTACCAGCGTGTGCAGCACTTCACCCTCTGCGTAGCGGACGTCGCTCTGTATCTTCGACAGCAGAGTGACGGCGGCGGCAGCAGGCATCGACTCGAACATGTATTCTTGCCAGTTCTTGCCCAGCGTGGTGGCGTTGGTAGGAATGTCGGTGGTCAGATTGGATGCAAGTGCCTTTTTCTGGTGTTCATCGCTGACCATGCCAAGCATCTGCACGCGGTAGTTATTGATGGCGTCGTAGAGTTCCTGGCCGCGGCCCTTGCTCGGCGACAGCATCACCTGCGTAGCGGCTTCCAAGTCCTCCTTGTTGCGGAGGTTCTGCACGTCGGCGTCGCTGCCGTCGGCTTCCTGGGCAATGGCGGTCTTCAGCTCGTCGATGAGGTTGTAGAGATTGTCGCTGAGCATCTTCACCTTCTGCGACTTGTCGAACCACTGCTTCACCTTCTGCGGGTTCTTCTTCATCTGCTCGGCAAAGTCGTCATACAGGGCCTGGTTCTCACGGGAGGCATTGGCTGTGGTGCGCTTAAGGCTCTCCTCGACAATGGAGAAGCCGTTGAGCACTTCTGTCGAGACGTTCAGCGCCAGCATGGCCATCAGCACGACGTACATCAGGTTGATCATCTTCTGACGCGGCGAAACAGGTCTTTTCTTTATAGCCATCTTGTCTGTTTACAATTTGACGATTTTCTGTTTGACGATTATCAGTTTGGCGTGTTGCAATAACCAGCTGACTGTCATGATTACTGATTTGACGGTGCTACGGGCATGCGCACCTGCATGGCTTCAATCATGCGGGCATATATCTTGTTAAGCTCCTGTATCTGCTCGGCCATGTGTTTTGTCTGCTCGTTGATTTCGTCGATGGTGCTGATTTGCGACGATGCGCTCTTAAGCTGCATTTCGTAGACGCGGCTGATGCCGGTCAGCGTGCGGTTGAGGTTCTCCATTTCCTCGGAGTCGCGTGTGAGCCTCTTGCTCTGCTCCGACACCTCGGCAAGCATTTCTGTCAGTCGGTTCAGCTCCTCGATGTAGTTGCTGGTAGCTTCCTTCAGCTCCTCGCCCATGGGCTGTGCTTCTGGCTGGACGGCACCGGCTATGACACCTCCGCCACCTGCTATGACGCTTCCGCCGCCGAAGCTGATGGGGCTGCCCTCCCAGCGTGCGGCCTCTTCGCCATTGCCGACGACTCCGCCAATAGTGGCTTCGCCGCCGCTGCCGCCGTTGATGATTACAGTGCCACCGCTGGCGCCTCCAGGCTGTGCCACTACGACACCTGCCGGTGCTCCGTCTGTTCCTGCCGTTGCCACAGCCGGCTGTGCGTTGTCGTCAGCGATGTGGATGTCGAGGTCCATGCCGTCGGTAGTCTTGTCGAAGGGCCGGTCGAATGCTGATATGAAGAACACAAACACCTCAGTACCCATGCCGAGGAACAGGAAGAAGTTTGCCCCCGGCAGGTGCGTCAGCTTGAACAGCGTGCCGAGAATGACGATAGACGCACCCCATGAATAAGCGTAGTTAAGGAACGTCTGTCCTGCGACACTGTCCATCCACTTTTGCAAGCGGTAAATAACGTTCAGTTTGCTGTATGTTGTCATGCTGATTTACAATTTGGCAGTTTACAAATTGACAATTCAAAAAACTGTGAACTATTTTTTCTTTCCCTTCTTCACCTTCACCTTGTCGCTGGTGGTGTTTGCCACCGAGCGTACGCAGCGGAAGCCGATGTATGAGCGCGGCTGGTTCTGGTATTCGAAGGTGCGCCACGCAGAGCGTATGTAGTTTTCCGGGTCTTTCCAGGAGCCTCCGCGCACGCTCTTCTTCTTCAGGCGGTAAGGGTCTTCCAGGGCTGCGTTGTAGCCGAGCTGCGGGTTGAGGTCGTTCATCGACTCTACGCCAGCCTCGGTGTAGACTGTCGACGTCCATTCGGCCACGTTGCCGGCCATGTCGTAGAGTCCGTTGCTGTTGGCCTGGTAGATGCCTGTGCGGCTGGTTATGAGGTTGCCGTCCTTGGTGTAGTTGCCCTCGGCAGGCTTGAAGTTGGCGTAGAAGCATCCGGCCTCGCTCGACGTGTCGCCGTTGTCCCATGGGAATTCGTTCTGGTCGCGTCCGCGTGCTGCATATTCCCACTCGGCCTCTGTCGGCAGGCGGTAGCGCTGCACGTAGCGTGCTGCCGAGCCGAGGCCTCGCAGCAAGTATTCCGTGCGCCAGAAGCAGAAGGCATTGGCCTGCTCCCAGGTGACGCCGACTACGGGATAGTCGTTGTAGGCTGCGCTGCTGAAGTAGTAGCGCATGTAAGTCTCGTTGTTGGCGTTGGGGAAGTCGTTGATCCAGCACGTGGTGTCTGGGTACACATTAATAATATATGTGTTCAGGAAGTCGTACGGGCCGGTATACTGGCGGTTGATGGTCTCGCGCTTGATGTTGCCCTCGTCGTCGATGTAGGCCGTGTCCTTGGAAATCCATATTTCCTCATTGGGATTGGGGCGCACGTCGGTGTTCAGTATTCTTTCTGCCGGATTCGTGCGGTATCTGCGCTTGGCAGCCTCTACGTAGTCATAGACCTCGTAGCGGTAGTTCATCTGCCGCCAGTCTAACATGCGGTCGCCTGTGACGGGGTTGGTCACGTAGACGCTCTCGATGGCGCGCTGCTCATCCTCGTTGGGCTTGCGCGGGATGGGCTTCTTCCAGTTGAGCCGTGGGGTGATGGGGTCGCCGTTCTTGTCTTCCTCAATCTTGTACGACTCGTCGCCGCCGTAGGCCGGGTCGGCCAGACGCTCGCGGACAATGCTGTCGCGAACGTAGTTGACGAACTGGCGGTACATGGAGTTGGTGACTTCGCGCTCGTCCATCCAGAATCCCTCAACGCTGATGTCGCGCACCGGAGTCTGACGGCCCCAGAGTGTGTCGCGCTGGTCGACGCCCATGCGCAGGTGTCCGCGCTTGATGAGCGTCATGCCGTATGGCGCAGGCTCGGCAATGGCCCTGCCGCTGACTCCCGTCACCTCGCCTCCCGACGACGAAACTACCTTGCCGCCGAAGCAGGAGGCCAACAGTAAGATGAGAAATGCAGAAAACGAGAAGACGAGAAGTGCCTTTCGCAGTTCTCTCACCTCAGTTCTCTTTCCCATTCTTATTTCAGTCTTTGTCTTCATATCTTGATTTCTCATTATCTCAATCTCTCATTATCTCATTTTCTCAATCTCTCAATCTCAAAGTATCCTCACGCTCTGGTGCCTGTTGCGTCCTTTCTTGGCAAAGTTGATTTCCGTCTGGTATCCCACGAACAGCTCGTGGCTGCCGTTGCCGAAGCTCAGTGCCGACGTGTAGTACTCGTAGCTGTAGCCCAGCATTACTCCGTGGAACAGTCCGCCCAGATATGCCGTCAGCGAGTTCGTGGGGCTATATCCCACACCTACGTACATCACCTTGTTGTCGTGAGTGTATTTCAGTCGTCCCGTGATGTCGGCTCGCCATACTGTACCGTCGTAGCGTCCGAACACTGAGGGGTGTATTGTTAAAAACGGATTTCTCAGCTTTATATTGTATCCGCCGGTAAAATAATAAACGCGGCTGATGTCGAGGATAGAGCGGTCGCCAAGTTCTATTTCGGGGGCAGTGAGGTGGAGAGCCGAGAGAGCTGCATACCAGTTGCCGTGAGTGTAGTAGAGGCCTGCCGACACGTCGGCTGCGGTGCCGTTTTCGTCGCTTTTGGTGAAGGCTGGGTCCTCGCCCTTCTCCAGATCCAGCGAGCTGCCCTTGAACTTCTCGCTCATCAGTCCGCCCTGTATGCCTATGCTCAGCGTGCCTCCGAAGAGCTTCTGCTTGTAGGCGTATTGCAGCGAGAACCGCTGGTGCGACAGCAGGCCTATCTCGTCGTTCAGCAGCTGGAGTCCGATGCCGTGCCTGGCGTTGAGGAACTGCAGCGGCATGTCGCCGGCAACGTACATGGTGCGCGGATTGTTCTCGAAGCCCACCATCGTCATGTTGTAGGCTCCTGCTACGTTTATCTTCTGCTCCTTGCCTGCCGCTGCAGGGTTGAACGACGGCTCCATGGCCCAGTAGTGGCTGAACGACGGCTCCTGCTGGGCGAAGGCCGTCGCGACAGACAGCCACACATTAATTAATATATATAATAGGCGCTTGCTCAATTTCGGTGTAGTGTGATATTGTTGACGTCCAAGAATATTAACGCTTCCGTCGCCGTTTTATTGTAAAAAGCCGCCCTGTCTGGCCAGAAAAATATTCTGTGTGTGAGTTACGGAATTATCTTACGGAGATAATTCCGTAACATGCAGAGATAATTTTTTATCTTACGGAGATAATTTCGTAAGTCATTGAGATGATTTCATAACACGCAGAGATATGGTTTTATTTGAAAAAATGTTGAAAAAAATAAATAGTGTGAAAACAATTTTTTTCTTAAAATTGCTTGTTACTTAAAAATTTTTGGTTATTTTTGCACATTGGAATACGAAAAACCTAAACAGAGCTGAGGCTTGAAACAATCCAAACTACTAATAAATAGCTATTTATGAAAAAATTCATTTTCTGTATCTCTCTTGTCCTGACAGGAGTGATGACCTCTTGCGTCGATAAGTACGAAGAGGTGGATGCAGACTCTAAGCCTTCGTGGCTTGGCGAAAGCATTTATGCGGAATTGAAGAACGCCAACCAGAGCCGGTTGACGGGAACATTCACGAATTACGTGAGGCTGATTGACGACTTGGGCTACGCCGAGACGCTGAGCCGCACAGGTTCGAAGACTATTTTCCCGGCAAACGACGAGGCGTTTGCGCGCTTCTTTGCCAACAACGACTGGGGAGTGAGCAGCTACGAGCAGCTCTCGGAGTCGCAGAAGAAACTGCTGCTCTACTCGTCGATGCTCGACAATGCCCTGCTGCTGGGCATGCTGCCAAACGTGAGCAACGGCACCTCGGAGCCTATGAAGAATGCTGCCGTGAAGCACCAGACGAACGTCAGCGTCATCGACTCCGTGCAGTTCGTGCCACAGGGCGACCCTGACGAGTTCATGCCTAAGGGCAACACCTATTGGGACAAGTACCGCAACCGCCAAGGCGGCATGTACCTCGTCAGCGACAATACACGCCCGATGCTCGTCCACCTCACCCGCGAATACATGCTGGGCAAGGACATCTCCGTGCGTGGCGACGAGAGCGACTTCTCCATCCTCACCGGCTCTCCCTATGCCGACGGCAATGCATACGTCTTCAACGTGGGCATACAGAAGAATGCCGAGACTGGCCGCTACAACAGCGACATCACCTGCCAGAACGGCTACATACACCAGATGGAGGACGTCATCGTACCTCCGGGCAACCTGGCGCAGGTTCTCCGCAAGCATGAAAAGACAAAGTACTTCAGCCGCATCATGGACCACTACGCAATGCCGTACTATGATGCCAACACTACCCGAAACTACAACGACTGGGCCGTTGCCAACAACAAGCCAAGGATAGACTCCATTTTCCAGATACGCTATCCGAGCTTTATTTCGCAGGGAGGCAACACGTTGAAGACCCTGCCTGACGGCACCAGCATCAACGACATAGCAAACTGGCCTAATTTTGACATCGGCTGGAACCAGTACTATCCAGGCACCACGGGAACCATCGATGCTACCATTCAGGATATGGGTGCATTCTTCGTTCCCAACGATCAGGTGGTTGAGGACTATTTCCTGCCGGGTGGCGGCGGCGCAGCATATGTCGACATCTACGGCAGCCTGCGCACTGGCAGCGTCATCAACGACCAGGCCCACCTTATGGAAAACCTTGACTCTATCCACAAGAAGGAGCCGGGCATTCTTGCCAAGTTCGTCAACAACCTGCTGCAGTCGAACTTCTCTGCTTCAGTGCCGTCAAAGTTCCCCAACATGACTAACGACACTGGTGAGGCTCTCGGACTGACAACAGGCATCATCAACCGAAAGGACGACGGCAAGTACGACATCACCATTGCCAATAACGGCGTGTTGTACGTCATCAACGAGATGATTGTGCCTGACGAGTTCAACTCCGTCATTGGCCCGGTGGCTACGTATCCTCAGATGAGTGCCGTGAAATGGCTGACGAAAGACTGGAAGGGCAACGACCCTCTGAATATGGACTTCCACTTCTTGCTGATGGCCATGAGTGCAAACTATGCATTCTTCATCCCCGACAATCAGGCATTCGACTATTACTACCTTGACCCGGCATCGCTTGGCCACGTGGATACTTATGGCGAACCGGCCCCAGAAGTGCTTCACTTCTATATCGACACTCTTGCAACGACGGCAGAGAAGCCTCTGAAGTGCATGCGCTACAAGTATGACTTCAAGACAGGAGTCCTGGACGAAGCGTCAAGGACGGAAGCTTCCATCGGAACAGTGACGTCGCAGCTGACAGACATTCTGAACTATCACACCGTGGTGCTGTCCGAGGGACAGACTATCGGCACCCGTCACTATTACAAGACCAAGCATGGAGGCACCATATATGTCAGCGGCAGCAATGCCACAGGCACGAAGGTGGAAGGTGGCCTGCAGAAAGACCTGGTATTCTACAACAGCTCGGCTAACCAAGACGAGGGAGAGGCTATAGGACTCGATGCGGACTTCTTCGCATCTCCTGTCATCACTAACCTCTGGGAAGAGAAGAACGGCTATGCTTACCAGATAGACCACGTTATTCAGGGACCGACGGAAAGCGTCTATGGCGTACTGAAGGGCGCAAAGGACGAAAACGGCAATCAGCTGTTCAGCGAGTTCCTTGAACTCTGCAATGGTTTCGAGAGTGCTTCCGATCAGATGGCGTGGGCCGGCATTTCGTCAAATGTCAACGAAGCCACCGGCACTTCACCACAGGATGCTTTCAAAGTGTTCACAAAAACATATAAGGTTGGCGCTACCCCAATCGACAACGCTTGTCTTGACTATAATGTGAAGATGTTCAACACTTACAACTACACGCTCTTTGCTCCCGACAACGCAGCCATGGCTATTGCCTACTCCAAGGGCCTGCCGCAATGGGAGGAAATCGACGCTATCTTCAATCAGTATAAAAACCTTGACCCTGACCGTGAGGTTTCGCCTCAGGAGGCAGCCGACAAGGAGAAAGTCGTTGACATGCTCCGTGTGATGCGCAGCTTCATACGCTATCATTTCATGACTAATTCTGTGTATGCCGACGAGACTGTCGAGGACGGCATCTACAAGTCGATGAGTTCCAATGACGAGGGACTGGCTCTTACGCTCAGGATTTCGGGCGGTGGCAACCAGCTTAACGTTACCGACGTTGAAGGCACTACGGTGACCATCAATGCCAACGGCAGCAAAATTGCCAACAAGATGACTCGCGACTTCTGGTTCGACCAGAACAAGGAGACTGCCAGGAGCATCACTACATCTTCGTTCTGTGCTGTCCATCAGATTTCCGTTCCTCTGATGTATAAAAGCGGAAATTTGGGATACTAACAATAACTAAGAACCTAAAAGACAACCAATAGATATGAATATCAAGAAAGTCATTTTAGCAGCACTATGTGTCGTAGTCAGTCAGCTGGCTATGGCTCAGGGCGCGCGCATATCCGGTACCCTGACCGATGCTGACGGACCGGTGATGATGGGTAACGTTGTCGAACGCGATGCCAACAACCGTATCGTGTCGGCTACTCAGACTGACTTCAACGGTAACTTCTCGCTGCAGGTCAAGAGCACCAAGAACAAGCTGGTGTTCTCATTCGTGGGCGACAAGACCAAGGTGATGCCAATCGGCAGCAGGACGGTGTTCAACGTCAAGCTCGAAGCTGAAGGCACAGCACTCCGCGAAGTTACCGTAAGGGGTAAGAGAAACAACTCCGGCGGTCTGATGATTCAGAAGAAGGAGATTTCTGTTTCGCAGCAGACCATGAGCATGGACCAGGTGGAAGGTCTTGCATTCACTTCGGCCGACGAGGCCCTGCAGGGTGAGATTGCCGGTCTGGACATCGTGTCCAACTCTGGTAACCTGGGCTCTGGCTCGCAGATGCGCCTGCGTGGTGTGACCACTCTCTCGGCAAATGCTAACCCGCTGATTGTCGTCGACGACAAGATTTTCGACAATCCTGACGAGGACTTCGACTTTGAGAGCGCTGACGAAGAGCAGTACTCTTCACTGCTGTCAGTGAACGTGGAAGACATTGCATCCATCACCGTACTCAAGGACGCCGCTGCTACTGCCGTGTGGGGTTCGAAAGGCTCTAACGGTGTTATCCAGATTGTCACAAAGCGCGGTGCAAGAGGTAAACCACGCGTGAACTTCTCCTACAAGTTCACAGGCACTTGGATGCCTGACGGCTACAAGCTCCTCAACGGTGACGACTATACCATGCTGATGAAGGAGGAATTCTACAATCCTACCCAGCAGGCCGACCGCACTACGAACATTGCAGAAATCAACTATGACCGCAGTTATGCCGACTGGGAGAACTGGAACAACAACACCGACTGGGTGGACGCTGTCAAGCAGTTCGGTGCCATGCACGACTATAACGTTGTGCTTTCCGGTGGCGGACAGAAGGCTCAGTTCCGTATTTCTGCAGGCTATAAGCACCAGACTGGTACCATCATCAAGCAGAAGTTCCAACAGTTCACAACACGTATGGCCCTCGACTACAACGTGTCCGACCGTATCCGCTTCATTACGAACTTTGCTCTGACATACACCAACAACCTCAAGAACTATGAAGGCAAGATAAATGGTGTCGAGCACCAAGGACTTCTGGCCATAGCACAGCAACAGGCTCCTAACATGGCCATCTACCGACAGGACGGCAACGGCAACGACACCAGCGATTTCTTCCTGATGTATCCGACGGCTCCTAACCGTAACACTACTCCTTACGACGGAATGTACTCAAGCTACGATCTGTCAAGCATCTATGGCCTTGGCAACCCCGTGGCCATCGGAAATCTGGCATGGGTGAAGGACCAGACATACCGTCTGACCCCTGACTTTACGCTGAAATATGAAATTCTCGGCACAGAGGCAGAGAAGAGCCGACTGACATTCAACGGGCGTGTGGACTTCGACATCTTCGCAGAGTCTAAGCCGACATACTATCCGGCAGCACTCGCCAACGCCACATGGACAGGATCTGAGTATAACCTCACTACCAACTACGAGTTCAACCGCATGAAGATTGGCGGACGTGCAGAACTGGTGTTCACACCTTACTTCCGCAACAAGGACTTCAGCGCAACTATGTTGCTGCGCTACGAGATGAACACACAGAGGACTACTAACCAGACGGTCATCATGACCCATCTGCCCAATGGCATTGAGTCGCCAACGGTGTATGCTTTTCCCGGCACTCCAAGCAGTGGCAACAGCCGTTCTAACTCGCAGAACCTCCTGTACAACGCACACTTCTCCTATAAGGACGGACGCTACTCACTGGGCTTCTCACTGCGTGCCGACGGCGACTCAAAGTTCGGACCGAAGGAAAAGTGGGCTTACTTCCCAGGCGTCTCCCTGCGTTACAACATCAACGAAGAGCCGTTCATGAAGTGGTCCGAGAAGGTTATCTCAATGCTCGGCCTGCGTGCATCATGGGGTGTCGTAGGTAAGGCTCCAGACGCTGACTACCTGTTCTACAACACTTATGACGTGTCGGCAGGCAGCTACGGTATCGGCAACAATACTGCCAATGTTGCAGTACTCGACGGACTGAAACTCGACGACCTGCGCTGGGAGAAGACTACTTCTTACAACCTCGGCTTCAACCTCGGTCTGTTCAACAACCGTTTCGAGATTGACTTCGACTACTATCACAAGGACACGCGCGACCTGCTCATGGGACATGCAACAAAAGTTGCCAGTCAGGTGAAGATACCCTCCTACGTGGGCTATCCGACTGTTAAGTTTGCAAACGTAGGACGCATGACCAACGACGGTTGGGAGCTGAACTTCACTGCAAAGAAGTTCGTCAAGTTGGGCAAGTTCTCGGCGGACTTCGGCTTCAACATCGCACAGAACTCCAACCTGCTGAAGGAAATGGACGAGAGCGTGCTTGAGGGCATCAACGGAACTGACTGGGATGCTACTGCCCGCGGAAGCTATCCTGTCCGCGTACAGATCAACAACTCGCTCGGCTCTATCTACGGTTTCCGCTACAAGGGCGTATACAACATGACTTACGACTATCTGCAGAACTACCAGAAGGAAAATAGCCTGAACCGTGACGACTACGAGGCATTCATCAACAACCTGCTGCACGGCACTCTCCCAGATGCATGGTATGCTGAGCGCAACCTTGCCAAGCAGCCATACACTGCACCGGTGGCCGTAGGTGCTGACGGTAACGTCATCATGACTAACAATGACGAACCACAGCGAATGAAGTATGCATACGACAAGATTACATCTAACGGACATGCTGGCTATAACTTCCAGGGTGGTGATGCCATCTACGAGGACATTAACCACGACGGACAGATTAATGCGCTTGACATTGTATACCTTGGCAATTCGCTGCCGAAGGTCAACGGTGGTTTCAACATCTCGCTGAACTACGGAAGATGGTTCCTGAAGGGACGTTTCAACTATCGTTTCGGCAACAAGGTGGTTAACATCGCACGTATGAACCTGGAAAACATGTATGGCACGGGCAACCAGAGTGCTACCGTCAACTACCGCTGGCGCAAGGACGGCGACGTGACGCCTATGCCGCGAGCCATGTATCAGGCCGGCTACAACTGGCAGAATTCTGACCGCTATGTTGAGGACGGAGGCTTCGTACGCTTCCAGAACCTACAGTTAGGCTACCGCTTCGACACGAAGATGATTAAGAAGTGGGGACTCAACCAGCTGCAGGTCTATGGATCGATGAACAACCTCTACGTGTGGACACGATACAGCGGCGTAGACCCCGAGGTGTCGGCAAGTGGCTATAGCCCGGCTCTTGACAAGGCGAAGACTCCGCGCTCGAAGCAGTTCACGCTTACACTGAACGTTGGCTTCTAATCAATTGATAATTGAAAATTGACAATTTGATAATTGAAAAAGGAAAGTTATGAAAAACAATATATATAAAATAATGTGTGCGGCACTTTTGACGGTCAGCATGACGTCGTGCCTGGACACCATCATCCTGCCGGACGACAAGACCGTCGATGAGGACTTCTGGCAGACGAAGGAAGACGTCGCTTCGATGGTCAACGGAGCATATAAAGCCATGACCGCCGACGATGTCATTGCACGTCTGATCGTATGGGGTGACTTCCGCACGGACGAGTTCAAGATGAGCGATGCCGTCACTGACGAGTCTGCGACAACGATAGCACTCGACGAAATATACGCCGTAGGCATGCAGACGACAAATATGTACGGACAGTGGTCAAGCTTCTACAATGTCATCAACCGATGCAACATCGTGCTGGAGCGTGCTGCTGAAGTTATGAACATCGACCCCAACTACACTATGGGTGACTATGCGGTAGACCGTTCACAGATGCTGGCACTCCGCGCATTGTGCTACTTCTATCTGGTGCGCAGCCACCGTGACATCCCGTATTATACTGAGGCTTACATGAACAGCAGCCAGAACACCAACCTTGAGCAGCAGGCTCCGATGTACGTTATCGACCGTTGCATTGCAGACTTGCAGGAAGCATCCACTACAGCTCTCGCTGCTCGTGGATATACCACCACTCAGTGGCGCAGGGTTGGATACATGACTGACGATGCCATCAATGCTCTGCTGGCAGACATTTTCCTCTGGAAGGCTTCCATCACGCACAGTGCAGCAGACTATCAGCAGTGTGTGGCTTACTGCGACAAGGTGATAGAGTCGAAGAAGGGACAGCATCGTCTCGGACGCGGAGAAGTTGCAACGTCTGAATATCCGCTGGCTACGTCAAGCAGGATGTATAACGATATTTTCGTCACTCAAAATGCTGAGGAGAGCATTCTGGAACTGCAGCTCACTTCAAATCTGCCAGTATGCCAGTATTTCTACAAATATAAGAGCCAAAGCGGAACGGGCGGAACAGGATGGTTCAAGGCTACACCGTTGATGGGCTCGGCTCTCTCGGGCAGCTATACGGCAGCGACATTTGCATCAGGAACTGCACTGTTCTCTCCTGGCGACATGCGCTATTATCAGACGTGCTTCTCTGGAGGAGAAAGTGGTTATGACGTAAGAAAGATTATTTCACAGATGGCTATTAGCTCCAAGCCGACTAATACATCTTTGGCTTCACGCAATGGCGAGCAGTACGATTACGGTGGCTTGGGTGGAAGAAATTATAATATCTACAGGCTGACGGACATTATGCTCATGAAGGCTGAGGCCATGCTGGAACAGGTTGACGGAGAGGCTGAAATAGCAGAGCAGCAGGTACCGCTGCGCGACGTGTTCAACCTGTTGCAGGCTGTGAACACCAGAGCCCTGGCTGAAGAGAACAAGGCTGACTCGCTGAAGTGGACAGACTTCAGAAGCCACAACAAGAACGACTACGAACAGTATATCTTGCAGGAACGCCTGCGTGAGTTCGCATTTGAGGGCCGCCGCTTCTACGACCTCATGCGCTACAACTACCGTCATGCTACGGGCGTTGATTACAACAGGACGCTTGTGCAGATGGTTGATGCAGGAGAAACTCTGCCGGCAGTATTCGACGACATGCTTACGCTGATGATGCGGCAGAGCGGTACTGACCAGGCAGGACGTAAGGCAAAGATGCAGAACGAGGCATACCTGTACATGCCTGTGCCTAACAGCGACCTTATCGTGGCTCCTGCGCTGCGACAGAATCCTGCATACAGGGATACTAAAGACTATCAGAAGAGTTACTAAAGAATAGGAGGACAATAATAATGATGAAAGACTTTATCAAACTAAGCAGCCGCATTGCTGCCGCAGGAGCTGCTGCAATGCTCATGGCCATGACTTGGGCTTGTAACCCGGAGCCGGACGAGTCTGACCTGTACACTGCGACAGGAGAGACGGCAGCCGACTACATCAAGCGCAAGGCTGAACTGACGTCGTTCGACTATATTCTTAACCGCGTAGGACTGGACAGAAACCTGTCGGCATACGGTGAGTATACATGCTTTATTCCTACTAATGATGCCGTGGCTGCATATCTGGAGAAGTTGTATAACGACAACGAGTCTGCACTCCCACACAACGGAATGACAGCCCCCTCTCTGGAAGGACTTACCGACTCGCTGTGCAGTGAGATTGCACGCTATCACCTGCTGTCGAACGAGAAGGCAACGACAATCTCTTTCGGTGCCAGTAGCCGCACATTCACCACAATGCTTCGCGTGCCGTTTACTACTGACGGCAGTTCCGGCAAGGTGGTCATCAACCAGTCGGCAACAATCATTGAGCCGGACAGCGTTGTAACCAATGGCGTCGTGCATGTCATTGACTCAGTGATTCCCAGAAACACGAGAATGCTGCCGGAACAGTTGTCTCACCTGCCCGAGTTCAGCATCTTTAACGAGGCTCTGCAGCTGACAGGACTTGCCGACTCTCTGAAAGTCTATAAGAAGGCAAGGGAATGGACTATCAACGATTTCCCTGACAACGACAACTATGATGTCAATACGTCAGGACAAAGGACTAACGCTCTTTATTTTCCGAAAGACTGTATCAAAATGTTCACGATATTTGCTGAGCCAGACGAAGTGATGCGTGCCAATGGCATTAACAATATCGAGGACTTGAAAGCTTATGCCAATCGTGTATATGCAGATGCCACTTCCTGGTATGACTATCCAGCTGAGCTTGGACTGACAATCAGCACTGGCGATGACTATACAAACAGAATGAATACGCTGAACATGTTCGTTGCATATCACATCCTGTTGGTAGGTATGCCTGAGGACGAGCTGGTGTATGAACGCAGCCAGAAGTGGACAACTACCAACAAGACATGGAACTATGTCAACGGTGGACAGCCTTACGACTATTACGAGACTATGCTGCCAAAGACTATCATGAAGATTTGGCAGCCGTCGCCATTCTCGGCAGCAAAGGCTCTGTATATTAACCGTTGGGTGCGACTGAACACTCTCACCGACGAGCTGGGTACGATGGGAAGTTCTTCAATGCACCCGCTGCTGAGGGCTGGTGTGAGAATTAACCGTACAAGCGATAATCCGCAGGCTACGCACAACATTCAGACCTTCAACGGATACATCCACAGCATCAGAAGCATGCTCGTATATGACAGCGGTGTAAAGAACGGCGTGCTGCACGAGCGCTTGCGCTTCGACTCGACGACATTCATCCCAGAATTCATCAACAACCGTTTCCGCATGTCAAGTAATCCAGAGGTTTCTGGCTGGAACGATGGTGGCAGCGGTGGACGTATAGCATTTCCACTTGACTATTTTGACGGCGTCGTCAGCTACACTACTCTGAACCGCTTCCGCTATAATGTCAAGGGTGCATACAATGCATGGCAGAGCGATACTTTCCAGGGATGGGGCATGGACTACGACCTGGCTATCAAGCTTCCGCCGATACCGTCGGGAGAATATGAGTTCCGCGTGTTCTATACTCCAATGGGTCATGGCGGCATGATGCAGTTCTATCTTGGCACGTCGCCCAGCAAGTCTTCTATGCAGGCTCTTGACATTCCTCTTGATGCCCGTGTGGACATTGATGACCCACGCATCGGATGGACAGATTATTCCTTAGAGGAAGATCTCGGTGTTGCCACAGACCAGGCAATGCGCAACCGTGGATACATGCGCGGACTGTTCTCCTATGCAGACCATGCGGAGTCTGGTGACTTGAACACTACCTACAAATCTTCAGAAGAGGTAAAGGCTAATCCCGACACGCGTAACATGCGTTATACTAGCACTAAAAATAACAGCCTGCGCAAGATTATGGGACGCCGCACGTTCAAGCAGAGTCAGGAATACTGGTTCCGCATTAAGAACGTCATTCCGAGTACTGACGGTAATATGGGACGTAAATGGCAGTTCGACTACATAGAGTTTGTTCCAACAGAACTTGTCGATAACGACGAATACACTGAGGACTGGTTCTAACTTAATTGGGAATTGACAATTTATAATTGATAATTGTATGAAAAAGAACAAATATATAGGAATAGCGATGACGGCAGCAGCAATGCTCGCTGCCGCATCATGCTCCGACTTCAGCGACTACAACGAGGTTCCCGTCGACCCGCGTGCGGAGGGGAACCAGACGCTGTGGCAGAACATTAGCAGCAATCCTGAGCTGAAGGGCTTTGCCCAGCTGGTAGAGAAATCGGGCTTGCAGGCAGAACTGGACAATTCCAAGTCCTTCACAGTGTGGGCACCAAAAGACGGCTCCTACGACTTGGAGGCTCTGCTGCAGCAGCCAGCAGACATCGTGCTTTCGCAGATTGTGCAGAACCATGTCGCTGAATACAGCCATCAGGCCGTCGGCGAAGTGAGCGAACGCATACGAACGTTGAACGACAAGAAATACGACTTTACAGGAACTGCTGGAAGCTATACATTCAATGGAATACCTGTAACTTCTGTCAATCAGCCAAGCAACAACGGCATCATTCATGTCATTGACCAGCTGGCACCGTTCCGCCACAACCTTTACGAATATCTTAAGGAAGGTGAGGGCTTTGACAAGCTGCGCGAGCAGTTCATGCGCTATGAGGAGACAACACTTGACGAAACGAACAGTGTTAAGGGACCGATGGTTGACGGCCAGCAGACCTACATTGACTCAGTCTTGATTACGAGGAACACGCTTGTCAACCAGCTGAACGCAAGGCTGACCAACGAGGACAGTACCTACACGTTCATTCTTCCTACCGACAGGGCTTTCGACGACATGTATGCAAGGGTTGCCAAGACTTTCAATTTCCTCAACACCACGATAGTTGCTGATATTATGAACTATACCAGCACGGCGTCGACAAACACCAAGACATCGCCGACTATCGTTGCTTCAGAACTGAAAGACTCACTGGTTCGCCAGGCAATCACCCGTAACCTCATCTACAGCAACAACGACTACTACAACAAGCTGTGGCAGGAGGGGGCAAGCATCAACGACACGCTGCGCAGCACACGCCGTGTAAAGCTTGCCAACGGCACGGAACTCTTCAATGATTATCTTGTCGGAGAGCCTATACAGCTCAGCAACGGTATTGCACGTTTGGTTGACAGCCTTGCATTCCAGTCGTGGGACACTTTCTGTCCGGAACTTGAAATCTCTCCACGTACACAATATAATAATAATGGCGTGAAGATATTCCCTGCCGAAGGTCTTAACATCAACGAGAGGGCCAGCATTGACACCTACCTTCTTGACAGCATCTTCGGTCCTGACCATGGGCTTACAAACTATCGCTATCTTTCTATCAGGGCTACTGGTGAGCGCACAAAGCCGGACGTTTTCATTAAGCTGCCCGACGTGCAGTCTACGGCGTATAACTTCTACGTTGTCTATCTGCCGCAGGCCCGGCCGGAACTTGGCGGTGATGCGCGTCCAAACAAGCTGAATTACCAGCTTGACTATTGCGCTGCAAACGGTAAAAAGCAGACCTACAACTTCTCCGTTGACCAAGCTGCAGCTATCCTCAATGGCGAGCCGGTGCCTACAGCCCCAACGGCCGTCAACCGCAATACAGCCTTTGAGAATGACCCAGAGAAGTTAGACACAGTATTCATCGGACAGTTCACTTTCCCCGTGTGCTATGCAGGTCTTGGCGACTATACGCCGACTCTTCACATCAGCAACCCAATGAACATGTTGTTGGCCGCACAGCGCAATCTTTACAACCGTGACTTGCGCATTGCCGCAATCATCCTGCGGCCTGTAGAACAGGACGAATATAAAGCTAAAAATCAATGAATATGAAATACAACATATTTGACAACTGGCAGACAGTGAGTCAGCGACTCGCCCTCTGCATGGTGGGCTTGGCGTTGCTTGCCACACCGTCGATGGCTCAGAGCGACGACGATGACCTTGAGTCGACAGAGACCACCATCAAGAAGCCTGTTATAAAGGCCAAGGCTGCAAGCTATCCTACTGTTACGGTAAAGGGAACGGTCATCGACCAGGCCACCAAGAAGCCTCTTGCCGGCGTGCAGCTGCAGGCTTTGGGATACATCCGCTATACGGCCATGACCGACGAGAATGGTAATTTCAGCATCAAGGTGCCAACCTTTTCCACGGCTCTCTATGCACATTCTCCTCAGTACATGTCGCAGCAGATCGGCATTATTGCCGGCGACAGCACGCAGACGGTTAGCATAAAGATGCTCCCTGAGCGATTCCAGAGCATGTACGGCGCCGGCACTGACTACACTGCCAAGCGCACGGCTCAGATAGACCGCTTTGGAGTGACTGTCGACAACGAAGTGTCTGGAAAGCTTGGAGCAGATGTCCGCAGCATCCTGCGTTCTGGTGCTGTTGACGGCGGTGCAGCAATGTTCGTCCGCGGTATTAACAGCATCACCTCCGACGCACAGCCTCTGGTCGTCGTCGACGGTATCGAGCTTGACATGCAGCGCGACCGCTATTCGCTGCACGACGGACAGTTCAACAACATGCTGGCCAATATTGCTCCTGACGACATCGAGAAGGTTACCGTTCTTAAGAATGCCACAGCCCTCTACGGTGCCCGCGGTGCCAACGGTGTGATACTCATCGACACCAAGCGCGGCAAGTCGATGGCAACCCGCATTGATGCCAACATCAGTGTAGGTGTTACCACCGTTCCCAAGCTGCCAACCATGATGAATGCCTCTCAGTATCGCCGCTATGTCACCGATATGCTCGGCACCATGGACGTCATGAAGGACCGTCAGGTAGACTTCCGCTTTATGAACGACGACCCCAACGGCTACTATTATCACACATATCATAATGATACCGACTGGTCTGATTATGTCTATGAGTCAGCAATGACCCAGAACTACAGCATTAACGTTCAGGGTGGTGACGATATAGGTATGTACAACCTGTCAGTGGGCTATGTTGATGCCAAGTATGCCGCCAAGGCCAACAATTTCGACCGCATGAACGTGCGCTTCAACACCGACATCAAGATACTTTGGAACCTTGAGACCAAGTTCGACATCAGCATTTCCCGCACCAACAATGAAGTTCTTGACAATGGTATGCTTGCCGACTTCTCGTCAGCCACGGTAGTATCACCCACAGCACTTGCACTTATCAAGTCGCCGCTGCTGTCGCCTTACCAGTACAACAAACTGCTCAACGGCGGCCAGGGAGGCTTCTCGACATTGTACTCACCTGCTGACGACCTTTTCCAGCAGGTAAGCAACAACCATGCCTACGACCTGGCTAACCCGGTATCAATTCTTGACTATGCTTCCGGCGACAACAAGAACAAGGCAGAGAACACATATTTCAATGTTCATCTGACTCCTGTTTACAGGATTTCTCCTGATTTCCGCCTCTCTGCATTGGTCAGCTATACTCTGAACCGTAATGCCCAGCGTTACTATCGTCCTTACACCGACGTGCCTTCGTTCAACATTCCTGGTGTAGGCCGCGTTTATGCCAAGACACAGTCGCTGTTCTCCAAGGAGAATAACTTCGTCGGCAACCTTCAGCTCGACTGGAAGCACCAGTTCGGTGCCCACAGCCTTGCAGCATACGTTGGCGGCCGCTACAACATGTTCTCATTTGACAGCAACGACGTGGCTGTGCAGCACACCAGCGAAACCAGCGATAAGAACCCGTCGCTCGGCAACGGCGGCTACCGCGACATCACAGGTGCCAACGATGAGTGGAAGCAGATACAGTGGTATGGTAATGTAGACTATAACTACATGAACCGCTACTTTGTCACCTTCTCTCTGCTTGGCGAGGCCAACAGCCGCTTTGGTGAAAATGCCGACGGCCTCAGCCTGTTCGGTGTCAAGTGGGGCATCTTCCCGAGCCTGCAGGCAGGTTGGGTGCTGACCAACGAAAGCTGGTTCCCCAAGACCAACCTTGTCAATTATCTGCGCGTGAATGCCGGCTACGACATCAGCGGCAACGACGGCATCTCCAACTATGCTGCGCGTACCAGCTACACCACCGTCCGCTATAATGCCTCGGCCATCGGCACCCAGCTTACCAACATCGGTAACGATAAGATCCAGTGGGAAGAGACAAAGAAGTTCAACGTCGGCCTGCAGAGCTACCTGTTCGACAACCGCGTTGGTCTCAGCTTCGACTACTTCATCCACAAGACCGACAACCTGCTCACTCTGAAGAGCTTCTCCAATCCTATTGCCGGCATCAACCGCTACTGGAGCAACGGCGGTTCTCTTGAGAACACAGGCTATGAAGTCGGCCTCACCGTCAAGCCAGTAGTCAGCAAGGACTGGAACGTCGAGATTGGTGCTACTATCGGTCACTACAAGAATGAAGTCACCGAGCTTCCCGACGGCAGCTTCACCACTTCCGTCTTTGGCGACAACAATATTCTGACAGCCGTTGGCAATCCCGTGGGAGTGTTCTATGGCTACAAGACCGCAGGAGTGTTCTCCAGCGACGAGGAAGCTTCCAAGGCATACAATGGCAATGCCTACATGACAATGGTTGACAATACAGGTACTCCCCACAACTTCATGGCTGGCGACGTCCGCTTTGTCGACATCAACGGCGACGGAGTTATCAACGATGCAGACAAGGCCATCATAGGCGATCCTAACCCCGACATCTATGGCAACATCTTCGCCACTGTCAGCTGGAAGGACTTCACGTTGTCCCTTGGCTTCAACTATTCTCTTGGCAACGATGTCTACAACTACCAGCGCTCAGTGCTTAACTCTGGTTCCACCTTCTACAACCAGCAGGTTGCCGAGGTAGGCCGCTGGCGTTACGAAGGCCAGCAGGCAGAGCTGCCACGTGCCAACTTCGGCGATCCGATGGGCAACAACCGCTTCAGCGACCGTTGGATAGAAGACGGCTCTTACCTGCGCCTGAAGACTCTCAACCTCAGCTATCGCGTTCCTGTTCCCGGCTCATGGACATGGCTTCAGGGCCTCACCGTCTGGGCAGAGGCACAGAACCTGCTGACGTTCACAAAGTATAAAGGCAGCGACCCAGAGTTCTTCAATGGCAGCACAGTGTTCTATCAAGGCATAGACACAGGCAACCTGCCCCACAGCCGTGTGTTCACTGCTGGTGTGAAGATTAATCTGTAACAACAATATGCACATAATAATAAATATTGAAAATTATGAACATGAAAAATATCATAAAGCGGGGATGGCTGTGGGTTCTTGCAGCTCTGCTTGTCGCATCCTGCTCTGACATGCTTGAGACCGACTCTACGCGTCAGAACATTGATCCGGACATCACTGCCAAGACCGACTCCGTGTTCTATTCCTTTGGCATTCTGCAGGCTCTGCAAGAACTTGCCGACCAGTATGTTTTCCAGGGCGAGATGCGTGGCGACCTTGTTGATGTTACACGCTATTCCGACAACAACCTGCGCCAGCTGTACGACTACAGTGCTGGCACCGACAACAAGTACGACTCGGCCTACGTCTACTATCGTGTCATCAACAACTGCAACTACTACATAGCCCATTGCGACACCAACCAGTACAGCGGCTCTACCAATGTTGTCATCAACAAGTATGCCGCCACCAAGGCCATCCGTGCATGGGCTTACCTGCAGCTTGCACGCAACTGGGGCAAGGTGCCATTCTTCACCGAGCCTCTTACTCAGATTTCCGACATCGACCGCAACTATCCGGAGCTTTCGCTTGAGGAAATCGTAGATCGTCTGGCTCCAGACTTGGAGTATTACACTGGCATGAGGACCCCGGAACTTGGCTTTAGCGGTAACAGCGCAACAGGTATCGGCAGTCCTAACTGGGAAAGCACAGCAAAGCTGATTGCTCCCTGGACATGTTTCATCCCTGTCGATGTCGTCTTGGGTGACATGTATGCAGAGGCTGGTCGCTATGGTGAGGCTGCCAAGCATTTTATCACCTACCTTACCAAGGTGTGTCCCACGGTGAGTCCTGATGTTCTTCGCTACAGCCAGTACACAGCCCCCTTGGCGGAAGACTTTGCTAAAACTATCAGGGGAATAGAAGAGGACATTCCGAGCCGCTCTCAGATTAGTGTAACAAATGACCATCTGTCATGGTCTGGCATTTTCGGCCGCAACTCCTTAGGTGACCTTGTCTCACTCATTCCCATGGCCACCACTTCTCAGAACGGCAAGACCACCAATGTGCCTCTTGCTTTCGGCTTTAACTATTATGCCACTTCCGAGGAGCGTGAGCGCAGCACTCCCTATGTTGACGAGATACAGATTGTGCCTTCATCCATTCTCAAGCAGCTTTCAGACTCCACGGAGTACTACTACTATGCAGCCTACCAGAACCAGAGAGATCCGTATGACACTATTGCCATCTGCCGTGCTGGTGACATGCGTCTGCGCAGCATCCAGAATTATGAATATGTAATCTCCACCGACTCCCTCACTCTGTGGTATAACAAGTATAAGTATGCCAACATTCTTCTCTATCGTGTCAGCACCATCTGGCTGCGCCTGGCAGAGTGCTTCAACCGTCTCGACATGCCTGATGTTGCCTTTGCAATCCTGAAGGACGGCATCAACGAGTTTATGCTTCAGCGCGACGACAACGGTGAGTATACAATGCCTTACCTCAGCAACTATAGTCGCCAGCAGCTGCAGACAGTCTATCCGCTGCTCAGCACAGAGAATCTTAACCTGTTCTCCAAGGAGAGAACCTGCGGCATTCACATTCATGGTGCAGGCCGTGCCGTGAGCAACTATCCTGGCGGCACCAGCAATCAGTCGGCAACTTACCATTCATACCTGAAGGTTCGTCTTGACGAGAATGGCGACACCGTAAAGGTTAATGACAAGCCAGTCTACGACGACCGTCACCCCTACAACTTCGACCGCATCGTCGGAAAGAAGCTTGCTGAGATTGCCAAGTATACCACTGTTGGCACTACCCGTCAGGACACCATCAATGCCATGGAAGACATCATCTGTGACGAGTATGCCCTGGAGACAGCCTTCGAGGGCAACCGCTACTTCGACCTGCTGCGCCTTGCCAAGAACAAGGACCGCGCCGGTGTCTACAGTGGCGACCAGTGGCTTACGCAGAAGCTTGGCTACAAGGGCTGGACTCCTGCCAAGAAGTACTTACCGTTTAAATAACCTGTTCAGACAGCACCCGCTGGCAGTGTGGGTGTTACCGGTCTTATGCTCTATGCTGACGTAATACTCCCGCTGCCGTTAGACGGTTTCTTCACATACGCCCTCCCCGACGGAATGTCCGTCAGGGAGGGCATGCGTGTTTTAGTACCCTTGGGAAAGAGCAAGAAGTATGTAGGCGTAGTAGCCCGTCTTCACGACCGCCAGCCCGAGGGCTATCAAGTCAAGCCCATCCTCCAGGTCATGGATGCCACGCCGGTGGTTACACGGCGGCAGCTGCAGCTGTGGCGGTGGGTCAGCGACTACTACATGTCGCCCATCGGCGAAGTCTACAAGGCTGCGCTACCTGCCGGACTGAAAGCCGAGGAGGGCTACCGCCCCAAGACGGAGACCTACGTGCGCCTCACTCCGCAGTATCAGAATGCTGCCGCCCTTCACATAGCCCTCAACATGCTGTCGCGCGCCAAGAAGCAGCTCGATGCGTTCTGCTGCTTTCTGGAGCTGTCGGGCTGGGAGAATGCTGAAAGTCATGGTGACGCGGCTTCGGGTAGTGGCGTGGAGCCGCCATTGAAGATTGCAGAGGTGACCCGTGAGGAACTGCTCAACGCCTCCGGTGTTTCCGCCGACATTGTTCAGCAGCTGATAAAGCGGCAGATGTTGGAGCTTTACGAGGTTGAGGTAGGGCGGCTGAATTCCGGCGGCGACTATCATCCAGAGCTTATAAAGCCGCTGACCGTTCCGCAGCAGGATGCCTACAACCGCGTGCTGATGGCAATGATGAGCCGCCAGGTGACGCTGTTGCACGGTGTCACCGGCAGCGGCAAGACGGAGATTTACATCCATCTCATCCAGCAGGCCATCCAGCGTGGCGAGCAGGTTCTTTACCTGCTGCCCGAGATAGCCCTCACCGTGCAGATGATGCAGCGCCTGCAGCGCGTCTTCGGCGACCGGCTGGGCATCTATCACTCGCGCTACAGCGACGCCGAGCGCGTGGAAATCTGGCAGCGCCAGCTCTCCGCTCATCCCTACGACATCATTCTCGGCGCACGCTCCGCAGTCTTCCTGCCCTTCCAGCGCTTGGGACTGGTGATTGTCGACGAGGAACACGAGACCTCCTATAAGCAGCAGGACCCTGCACCGCGCTATCATGCCCGCAGTGTTGCCATCATGCTGGCGGCGCAGATGAGGAGTGATGATTGCGAACGGAGAAACGGCGCAGGGGGAGAGCCAGACGGCGGCCAGCGAGGCCCTCGTGTGCTTCTCGGCACAGCCACGCCCTCCCTTGAGAGCTATCACAATGCCAAGACCGGCAAGTATGCCCTTGTGGAACTGAAGGAACGCTATCAGGGCATGGAAATGCCCGAAATACGGGTTGTCGACACTGCCGACCTTGCGCGCCGCAAGATGATGTCCGGTCCTTTCTCACCTTTATTATTATCGCGCGTGCGCGAGGCTATCGAGAGCGGTCAGCAGGCCATCATCTTCCAGAACCGCCGCGGCTATGCTCCCGTCATCGAGTGCTCCCAGTGCGGCTGGGTGCCTACCTGCCAGCACTGCGACGTGCCTCTGACCCTGCACCGGCAGATGCAGCAGCTCACGTGCCACTACTGCGGCTTCACCTATCGCGTTCCCGAGGAGTGTCCCTGCTGCGGCAGCCGCGACCTGCGCACACGCGGATACGGCACAGAGAAGATAGAGCTGCAGGTGCGCGAGGCCTTCCCCGAGGCACGCATAGCGCGCATGGACCTTGACACCACGCGCACCCGCAATGCCTATGAGCGCATCATCAGCGACTTCTCCGCAGGGCGCACCAACATTCTCATCGGCACCCAGATGATCAGCAAGGGGCTCGACTTCGACCGTGTGGCCGTGGTGGGCATTGTCAATGCCGACGCCATGCTCAACCAGCCCGACTTCCGTGCCTACGAGCATGCCTTCACAATGATGTCGCAGGTCAGCGGGCGTGCCGGCCGCAAGCATCAGCGCGGCCTGGTCATCCTGCAGACAAAGCAGAAAGACCTGCCCGTCATACGGCAGGTAGTGCATAACGACTATGGCGCATTCTACCGGACGCTCATTGCCGAGCGTCAGCAGTTCCGCTATCCTCCATACTGCCGGCTCATCTACGTCATGCTGAAGCACCGCACCGACAGCACCGTCGAGACTGCCGCCATAGAGATGGCCTCGCGGCTTCGCGGCCTGCTCGGCGGCCGAGTGCTGGGTCCCGACAAGCCTGCCGTTGCCAAGGTGAAGTCGCAGAACATCCGCAAGCTGGTGCTGAAGCTGGAGCCGGGCCTCGACATGGCGCGGGTGCGCAGCTGCCTGCGCGCCGAGCAGCAGCAGATGATGGCCGACAAGCGCTATGCCTCGCTGCAGATATACTTCGACGTAGACCCCGGATGAGACAGTAAAATTTTCACTTTTCACATTACCCTTTACCCTTAACACATGAAGATAAACGTAAAAGAACATAGCGGATGGCGCGACATTCTGACACATGTCGCCCTGGTGCTGACGACGGTAGTCATAGTGGTGTGGACGATGCCCCGCGACAAGAGTACCTACTTCTTTGCCGAGCAGGGCAAGCCGTGGAAGTATGCTGCCTTCACGGCCCCCTACGACTTTCCCGTCTACAAGACCGAGGAGGCCATCCGCGAGGAGCGCGACAGCGTGCTGCGCGGCTACGAGCCGTACTACCGCTACAACAGCGACACCGAGCAGCGCATGGTCCGCAAGTTCACCGCCGACTATGCCGACGGCATCGAGGGCCTGCCGCCGCAGTATGTCCAGACGATAGCCTCCTGCCTGCGTGCCGTCTATCGCCGTGGCATCATCGACCAGAAAGACTTTGCCACCCTCTTTGGCGACACCGCGGCCACCATCCGCATCGTCAACGGCAAGGAGGCCGTCAGCACCGGCGTCGGCGAGCTGCTGTCGCCGAAGGGTGCCTACGAGCGCCTGTTCGAAGACGACCGCCTGGCCCAGCAGCGCACACTGCTGCAGCGGTGCAACCTTAACGACTACATAACCCCCAATCTCATCTACGACCGTGAGCGTTCCGAGAGCAGCCGCAACGAGCTGCTTTCCGGCGTGGCACTGGCCAGCGGACTGGTGCAGAAAGGCCAGAAAATCGTCGACCGCGGCGAGATTGTCACCGACAAGACCTACCGCATCATCGAGTCCTTCCGCCGTGAGAACGAGCGGCGCAACGCCGACATCACCAACACGCGCATTTCGCTGCTCGGCCAGACCGTCTACGTAACCATACTCATGGTGTGCTTCGTGCTTTACCTTGCGCTCTATCGTCGCGAGTATTTCGAGAAGCTGCGCAACATCACCATGCTCTATGCGCTGATCATCATCTTCTCTGTGTTCACGGCAGTCTTCATGCGCAACACGTTCATACATGTCTACATACTGCCATATGCAATGGTGCCTATCTTCATCCGCGTGTTCATGGACTCGCGGACGGCATTCATGACCCACATCATCATGGTACTCATCAGTGCCACCATGCTGCAGCACCCCTACGAGTTCATAGTCATCGAGACCGTCGCCGGACTGGTGGCCATCACGTCGCTGCGCGAACTCTCCGAGCGCTCGCAGCTCTTCAAGACCGCCCTGCTGGTGACGCTGGCGGCAATGGGCGTCAACCTGGCCTTCGACTGGATGCGCGCCGACGCCATCACGCAGATAGACTATTCCACCTACAACTACCTCATGGCCAATGGCATTGCACTGCTCTTCGCCTATCCGCTGCTCTACGTCATCGAGAAAGCCTTCGGATTTACCAGCGACATAACGCTCATCGAACTCTCCAACACCAACAACGAGCTGCTGCGCAGCATGAGCGAGATAGCCCCCGGCACCTTCAACCACTCCATACAGGTGGCCAACCTGGGCAGCGAGATAGCCAACAAGATAGGCGCCAAGGCACAGCTGGTGCGCACGGGAGCCATGTACCACGACATCGGCAAGCTCTCCAACCCGATATACTTCACCGAGAACCAGTCGGGCATCAATCCCCACGAGACGCTCTCGGAGATAGAGTCGGCGCAGATCATCATCAGCCACGTCACCGAGGGACTGAAGATGGCCGACAAGTACAACCTGCCGCACGTCATTCGCGATTTCATTGCCACCCACCACGGGCAGGGCAAGGCCAAGTACTTCTACATACGCTACAAGCAGGAACACCCCGACGAACCCGTCGACGACCTGCTGTTCACCTATCCCGGTCCCAATCCGTTCACGCGCGAGCAGGCCTGTCTCATGATGGCCGACACCGTGGAGGCTGCCTCGCGGTCACTGCCAGACTATACGGAGCAGTCGATACGGCAGCTCGTCGAGAGAGTCATCGACGCGCAGGTCAGCGAGGGCTACTTCCGCGACTGTCCCATCACCTTCCGCGACATTCAGTATGCAAAGACCGTGCTGATAGAGAAGCTGAAGACCATCTACCACACGCGCATCAGCTATCCCTCGGAGAAGAGTTGAGAGGTGAGAGTTGAGAGGTGAGAGGTGAGAGCTGAAAAAGCATCTTATTGAGATAATTTTATAAGTCATAGAGATAATTTCGTAACATGCAGAGATAATTTCGTAACTCGCAGAGATAATTTTGCGAATGTCTCAGCGGTTGCAAAAAATGGCAGACAGACAATTTTGCGTGTAAAAAAGACATTCATTTACTGCACACTTTTGCGCGTTTGTGCAAGAAGTGTGCAGTTTTTAGTTAATTTTACTTAATTAGCATTGCACTTTTTTCGCCCGAATGTGCAATAGGCGTACCTTTGCAGCCGAAAATTTGTGAAAATTATATTATCAAAATTATTTTTTATGAAAAAGACTGTTTTTTCGCTGATTGTTTTCATGATGACAGTGGTAAGCGCCTCAGCAGGCGGCATTCTTACCAACACCAATCAAAGCGTAATGTTCTTGAAAAACCCCGCCCGTGATGCCGCTATCGGCCTTGACGGCGTCTACTCTAACCCTGCCGGCGTGGTGTTTATGCCAGAGGGCTTCCATCTTGCCATCAACTGGCAGATGGCTCACCAGACCAGAACCATCACCAGCACCAACCCCCTCTTTGCCCTTGGCAAGAAGAACGACGGCCAGACCACCAAGACCTTTGAGGGCGTGGCCGATGCCTATGCTATTCCGTCGGTGCAGGCTGCCTACAACAAGGGCAACTGGAGCCTGCAGTTCAACTTCTCAATGCCTGGCGGCGGCGGCGTCTGCGAGTTTGCCGGCGGCCTTGGCTCATTCGAGAGTGCTGTCGGCCAGATAGCCACACAGCTGGCACCTCTTGGCGCCAAGGGATACGACATGGATGCCTACATGCGTGGACGCCAGTATTATTTCGGTTTCCAGTTCGGAGCTGCCTATAAGGTTAACGAACACTGGTCGGTCTATGGCGGTCTGCGTGCGCTCTACGGCGACGCCTCCTACCGTGCCCGCCTGACGAATATTCAGGTGAAGATGCTCGACCAGCAGGGAGAAGCCTACTACGTCAACTTCGACCGCTTCATCAACAACAGCATTGCCAGCATCAACAAGAAGGTAGGCCAGGCAGAGCAGGCTTACGGACTCGTGCAGCAGCTGCAGGCTGCCGGTCAGCCGGTCCAGGCCGCCGGGCTATCTGCCGTTGCCGACCAGCTCATTGCCAACGGCGCTCCTGCCACTGCCGAGCAGCTGGCTGCCGCACAGGCACAGGCCAATGCCGCCCTGGAGCCTCTGGAGGCACTGCAGAAATATGCGCAGGGCGTGAACATCATGAGCATTCAGACAGGCTTCGGCTTCGCTCCCATCATCGGCGTCGACTACAAGACTGGCAACTTCAACTTTGCTGCAAAGTATGAGTTCAACACGGAGATGAAGATGAAGAACCACTCTACCGTTGAGAAGGCTATGGAGATTGACGCCATCAACAAGTTCCAGAACGACACTGAAGTCGACGAGGATGCCCCTGCCATGCTGGCCCTGGGCGCACAGTGGAGCGTCATGCCGGAATTGAGGCTGAACCTTGGCTACCATCACTATTATGACAAGAATGCACACTGGTATAGGAACGCCCAGGAGAAGCTGTCGCGCGGCAGCAATGAATATCTGGCAGGCGTAGAGTGGGATGTCAGCCCGCGTGTGAACATCTCTGCCGGCGGACAGCTGACGCGCTACGGACTTACCGATGAATACATGAACGACATGTCGTTCGTCGTCAACAGCTATTCGGCAGGCTTCGGCGTCAGCTACAAGGCCACCGAGAACATCACTCTGACGGCTGCATATTTCCAGACGAACTATTCTGACTACACGCGCACGGACTATCCGACGGCAGGCGTCAGCGACACGTTCACACGCACCAACCGCGTGCTGGGACTTGGCTGCCAGGTAGATTTCTAAGAATTTTCCAGCTTTTGCCAGAGGTAAGGAAAGAAAATCCACATTTTCTTTCCTTACCTCTTTCTTATTTCGTACCTTTGCTGAGAAAAATTCAGCGAAGGTACTCACGCTCGGCAAAAAAAGAATGGAATTCTTTGTTTTGCGCTCGCTTAATCGTACCTTTGCACGGTAAATATATAAATACGTTATGACTGAAAGAACTGTGAGGGTGCGCTTTGCACCAAGTCCTACGGGAGCGCTGCACATCGGCGGCGTTCGCACGGCATTGTATAACTACCTCTTCGCACGCCAGCATGGCGGACAGCTCGTGTTTCGCATTGAAGACACTGACTCTACGCGCTTCGTGCCGGGAGCAGAGGAATACATCATTGAAAGCTTCAAGTGGCTCGGCATAAAGTTCGACGAAGGCGTGTCGTTCGGCGGCGACAAAGGACCGTATCGCCAGAGCGAGCGTCGCGACATCTACAAAAAATACGTCAGCCAGCTGCTCGGCGCCGGCAAGGCCTACATAGCCTTCGACACACCTGAAGAGTTGGAGCTGAAGCGCCAGCAGGTGCCTAACTTCCAGTACGACTGCCATACGCGTGGCGAAATGCGCAATTCGCTGACCATGCCCAAGGAAGAGGTGGACGCAAAAATCGCTGCCGGCGAGAAGTATGTCGTGCGCTTCCTCGTGGAGCCAGATCAGGAAATCGTCGTCCACGACCTCATTCGCGGCGACGTGCATGTGAAGAGCGACATCTGCGACGACAAGGTGCTTTACAAGAGTGCCGACGAGCTGCCAACATACCACTTGGCAAACATCGTCGACGACCACCTCATGGAAATAACCCACGTCATCCGCGGCGAGGAGTGGCTGCCCAGCGCACCGCTGCACGTAATGCTCTACCGCGCATTCGGATGGCAGGACACTATGCCGCAGTTCGCACACCTGCCGCTGCTGCTGAAGCCCGACGGCAAGGGAAAACTTTCGAAGCGCGACGGCGACCGCCTCGGCTTCCCAGTGTTCCCTCTGCAGTGGAAAGACCCGAAGACAGGCGACGTGAGCCGCGGCTATCGCGAAGACGGATATTTCCCAGAGGCTGTCATCAATTTCCTGGCATTGCTGGGATGGAACCCTGGCACTGAGCAGGAGCTGTTCACCCTCGACGAGCTGGTGCCGCTGTTCGACATATCGAAGTGTTCGAAGGCCGGTGCAAAGTTCGCATACGAGAAGGCTGCGTGGTTCAACCATGAGTATATTCTCATGAAATCGGCAGAGGAGATAGCCTCGCTGTTTGCCCCGACGGTCCGTAAGCATTGCCCGGGCGAGACCGACGAGCGCATTTTGGCTGTTACGCAGATGATGAAAGACCGTGTGAGCTTCGTCAAGGAGCTGTGGCCGCTATGCTCATTCTTCTTTGAAGCCCCCGAGGCCTACGACGAGAAGACCGTCAAGAAGCGCTGGAAGACCGACGCCGCCGACGGCCAGCCATCCTCCGCACAGCAGATGACGGAACTCATAGGCGTGCTGCAGGGCATCGATGACTTCTCGCTGGAAAACCAGGAGCGCATTGTCCATGCCTGGATAGAGGAAAAAGGATACAAGATGGGCAATATCATGAACGCCTGGCGACTGACGCTCGTGGGTGAAGGCAAGGGCCCCGGCATGTTCGACATCTCTGCATTCCTCGGCAAGGAAGAGACAATAGCAAGAATGCAGCGCGCCATCAATGCATTAGGCTGATGCCTCCGATGCACAGGCGCGGTGGTGAAATGACGTGATAAAGTAATAAAGAAACAGGCAATATCGGGAATGTACAATCTCCTTATTTACATATACCTGCTTGGCGTAGCCATTGCGAGCCTTTTCAACGAGAAGGTGCGCAAGATGTGGCGCGGTGAGCGGGAGGCAGTCAGCGTGCTGCGCGAAAAAGTCGACCCTGCAGCAAAGTACGTCTGGTTCCATGCAGCCTCTCTCGGCGAGTTCGAACAGGGCCGCCCGCTGATGGAACAGATGCGCCGCGACCATCCGGAATATAAGATTTTGCTTACATTCTTTTCGCCGTCGGGCTATGAGGTCCGCAAGAACTATGAAGGCGCGGACATCGTCTGCTATCTGCCGTTGGACACCATCACCAATGCACGCCGCTTCCTGCGGACGGTGAGGCCGGTGATGGCATTCTTCATAAAATATGAGTTCTGGTACAACTACCTGCACATACTGCGCCACCGCGGTGTGCCGGTCTACAGCGTCAGCAGCATCTTCCGCCCCGGCCAGATATTCTTCCGCTGGTACGGCAGGCAGTATGGCCATGTGCTGAAGTGCTTCACGCACTTCTTCGTGCAGAACGAAGTCAGCCGCCAGCTGCTTGCAACGATAGGCATCAGCAATGTAACCGTCGTCGGCGACACGCGCTTCGACCGTGTGCTGCAGATAAAGGCTGCTGCAAAGAAGCTGCCTGTCGTTGAGCAGTTCCTTGGAATGCAGGGCGGTGATGCTGTCAGCAATGACGGAAAAGAACGTCAGCATAGAGTCTTCGTTGCCGGCAGCAGCTGGCAGCCTGACGAGGATATATTCATCCGCTATTTCAATGAGCATCCCGAGTGGAAACTTATCATAGCGCCGCATGTCATCGGCGAAGACCATTTGCAGCAGATAGAAAAGAAGCTGGAGGGGCGCAAAGTCGTCCGCTACACGCAATGTGCGGCTGCGGCAGGTGAAAGTGCTGTTGCGGCAGGTGGCAGCGCGGCAACGGCTGATGGCGCCGAGGTGTTGATTATCGACTGTTTTGGCCTGCTGAGCAGCATTTACGGCTATGCCGACGTGACATACGTCGGCGGCGGCTTTGGTGTTGGCATTCACAACACGCTGGAGGCTGCCGTGTGGGGCGTACCCGTGTTCTTCGGTCCCAACAATGCGCGCTTCCAGGAAGCTCAGGGGCTGAAGGCGTGCGGCGGCGGCTTGGAGATAAATGGCTACGATGACTTTGCTGCAACCATGGACCGCCTGAGCAGTGACGACAGACTGCTCAGGGAAAAAGGCGACAGTGCCGCCAAGTTCGTTGCCACCATGACTGGTGCTACGGAGAAAGTCCTTGCCAGCGTCAGGCTTTAGGCTTTTTCGTTCATCAGGCTGTCCCTTTTCCTTGCCTATTCTTCTTCTTGTTTTTCTCCGCTCACAGCGGCTTTGTTGCCTGTCGCAGCCATTGCTGGTCGTCGGCGTCAAGGTGTGGCGACAGCCGCTGCCAGACAGTGGCGTGATAGTTGTTTAGCCACTGCAGTTCCCCAGCAGTAAGCATTTCTCGGATGATGGGTGCCGTGTCTATCGGACATAGTGTCAGCACTTCGAAGCGGAGAAAGCGTCCGCATTCCGTCTGCTGGCCTTCGGTGACCAGCAGGGTGTTCTCTATTCTTACGCCAAAACGGCCTTCCAGATAGATGCCTGGCTCGTCGGTGACCGTCATGCCGCTGCGCAGTGGCGACGGACGCCATTCCATGCGAATCTGGTGCGGTCCCTCGTGGACATTTAGGAATGCTCCCACGCCATGGCCGGTGCCGTGCAGATAGTTGAGGCCGGCCTGCCACAGCGGCTCGCGTGCGATGGCGTCGATCTGCGTGCCGGAAGCTCCGTCGGGGAATTGCAGCATGGCAAGGCGTATGTTGCCTTTAAGCACCAGCGTGTAAACCCTGCGCTGCTCGTCGGTGAGCGGACCTAAGGCAATGGTGCGCGTGATGTCGGTGGTGCCGTCCTGATATTGTGCGCCGCTGTCAACGAGCAGCAGTCCCTTGCTCTGCAGGGTGGCGTCGGTGTCGGCCGTAGCCTCGTAGTGGACTATGGCACCGTGGGCTTCGTAGCCTGCAATGGTGTCGAACGACAGTCCTTTGTACAGCGGCTGCCGGCTGCGCAGTGCTTCCAGCTTCTGGCTGACGGACATCTCCGTCTGTCCTGCCGCGTTTTCCGAAAGCCACCGCAGCCACTGCACCATTGCCACGCCGTCGCGAAGCATTGCCTGCCTCATGCCTTTCTGCTCGGCAGCAGTCTTGACGGCTTTCATGGCGGCTACGGGCGACGCTGCCATTACCACATGGCAGCGCACATCCTTGCCAAGCGTGTGGGCGACGGTGTCTGCGTCAATCAGAATGTTGTATTCGCCATAGTCGTGCAGGCCATTGCCGATGTTGTCGTAGTCGTCGACGGTTATTCCGTTGTCGGCAAGATAGGCCCGGGTGTCGCTGTTCAGCTTCACCTTATTAATATATAGTGTGGCCCTGTCGGTGGCTATTAGCAGGTAGCTCACGAACACCGGGTTGCAGTGTACGTCGGAGCCGCGCATGTTCAGCGTCCAGGCGATGTCGTCAAGCTGAGTCATCAGCATGCCGTCGGCGTGCAGTTCGCGGAGCCGTCGGCGCAGCCGGCTGAGCTTGGAAGGCGTGTCTTCGCCGGTGAGGCTTAGTGGCTGCAGTGTCACAGTGTCGGTCGGGATTGGCGGTCTGTCGTGCCACAGGCGCTGGAGAGGATTGAAATTAGTGCGCAGCGTTATGCCGCCCTGCTGTCGCAGCTGCTCCTGAAGGGCTTCTACTGCAGAGATACTGCTGGTCATGCCGTCGATGCCCACTTCCCTGTCGGCATCATCGGCAAGCTGGTTGCCCAACCATTCGGCAATCGTCGGCGTGCCGCTGATTTTTTCCTTCATCAGCACGTAGCCGGTGTCCTTCAGCTGTTCGGCGGCAGCGATGAAGTATCGCGAGTCCGTCCACAGTGCTGCTGCCGTCAGCGTTACCACGGCAGTGCCGGCAGATCCTGTGAAACCGCTGATCCACTGGCGGCTTTTCCAGTGGTCGGCAGTATATTCGCTGTTGTGAGGGTCGGTGGTAGGGAATATGAATGCCGACAGATGCTCGCGGCGCAGTTCTTCGCGCAGCATCGCCAGCCGTTCCCTTATGATTTCGGGTGTCTTTTCTGGTGTTGTCATTGGCTTATGTTTTTATCTCTGCATGTTACGAAATTATCTCTGCGAGTTATTTTGAAAAGTAAAAAGCCCCACAAGAACCACAGCTGTCAGGCAGTACTGTTCTTGTAGGGCTTTATAGTGTTCAGTGTAGTCAGCTGATTATCTCACGTTGACCTTCTTGGTGACAACCTTCTTGCCGTCGGTAACCTGCATGATGTAGGTGCCTTGGCGCAGAGGCATCTTCTGAGCCTGCTGTGTGGCTGCGCCGGCAGTGGTGTTGAAGCTGCCCACCAGTTGTCCGCCGAGGGTATACAGCTCGCAGTTTACTGTAGCGCCGTTGGCAATGCCCTTGATGGCCGTAGCCTCTACAATCTTCAGCTTGCCGGTGCTCATGAACTCAGAGGTGTCCCAGTCAAGTCCATTGCCCAGCTCAGGCAGGTCGAATGTCGGCGTGCCAGTCAGCTTGCCGCTGGCATTGATAAGCTGGTATTCAGTGCCAAGCATTGCAGTGAACGAGCTGGGGACGTTCACCTTTACCGTTCCGTTGAAAGTGACGTTGTAGCCTCTCAGTACGGAGTTCTTCGAACTGTTGATGATGAACTCAACAGTGCCGCCCTCGTCGACGGTTGTCGTCATGGCAACAAGCATTGTGGCAGGCGTAGACTCTGTAGTGGCCAATGTTGCGGAACAAGGTATCATAGAGCCGCCCTCCTTGATGTTGAGGTTGTAAAGTCTGCCTTGTCCGGCTACGCGGCCAGTGCCTTGTACGGTCAGCGTGTTGCTGGCGCCAATCATGTAGAGCGAAGCGTTGGTGTCGTTGAAGTACAGCTTTCCTTCTTCAACGGTGACGTCGGCATTCACCATCGGGGCGCTTTCTGTTGGGGTGCTGAGTTTCAGGGCCTTGTCGCCGCGCTTTACGAGATATGTCTTGGAAACAGCAACGTCGCCAGCGTATGATTCTGCGCTGAATGCCTTGGGTACGCCGACGTGTACTGGCAGTGTCTGGTTGGCTGACGTGAGGTTGATAATCCATTTGCCGCTGCCAGTCAGATATCCGGTGCCTGTAACCTTTGCCACCTCTATGTCGTTGCCTTCGTTGCTTGCAAGCACGTTAGCGCCTACGTCAAGAGTTGCGTAAGGCATGCCTTTCGCGTTGCGGAAAGCCCAGACAGGCACGTACGACTTCTTGTTCTGGCGGTTGTTCTTGCGTGCGTTGATGGTTCCGGTGAACTGGCTCCAGTCACCGTCGAAGTAGCAGCGCAGACCGCCTGTGTAGGCAGTGAAAGTGCCTTCGCCGGTCAGCGTACCGCGATAGGTGCCGCGATAAGAGCCGTAGAATGTTCCGCTCTTGCCTTTGGGAACCACGAAGTTTGCCGTGTTGGTGATGCCTGGCGTGTCCTCATAGTTGGCACCCCACAGCGTGCCGTTGCCAAACTCAACCGTAGCAGGCAGCTGGTCGACGTTGTTCTGGTGAATTGCATTCACTCTGCCCTCAGAGATGACAAGCTTGCTGTAGGTGTTGCCGGCACCTGTGGTCATGGTGCCTGTGCCTGTCTTTGTCAGAACGGCATTTGTGCCTCTGATGCTGTTGTTGGTGCTGAAGGTCATGCCCGACGGCACAGCGATGTTAGCATTTCCAGAAATGTTTATTGGCTGGTCGGTGATGATGACGCCGTTGGTCTGCAGTGTTGCACCGTCGTTGATGGTTATGCTCTGCGAGCTGTTGCCCAGCGAGCCGTAGGACTGTCCGCTCTTGTTTGCCAGCATGCTGACGACGAGTTTGCCGCCGTTGATGGTCGTAGCTCCCGAACGGTTGTAGCTGTTGATGGTGACTGTGCCGGCGCCGTTCTTCACGATTGGAGCGCCGCCGATGATGCTGTCGCCGTTGATGACATAAGCCTTCGTCTCGTTGTTGAAGGTTACAGACTTCGGTGCAACGCCGCCCTTGATGTTGACAGTCGTGTATGCGGCATTGTCGTCGAAGGTGATGTCGTCGCCCTGGGCGGAATAGGTGGCGGTAGTTCCCAGCAGGAAGCTCTCGCTGAAGCCGAAGTCCCAGATGTTGAGGCTTTCAGTACCGTTCCAGACGATGGCACCTGCCTCACGCAGTGCGTTGATGTTCAGATAGAGCTTGCCGTCTTCCAGTGTCAGCCAGCTCTTGACATTGCCCAGTCCCTCGAGGTTGATGTCGTTGATGTTGCCTTCTATCTTGGCGACATTGCCCAGCAGATACTTGCCGGTAGCCGGTGTGCTGGTGAATTCGAACACAGGAGCCTTGTATGTAGGACCGAAGTCGAGCCACACCTGTTCGGTCTTGGCTTCGATGGTGAGTTCGTTGCAGTTCACCTGATCAAAGCTCTCGCCGTTGGCATCGAACACGATGCGCGAGCCGAAGCCCAATGCCAGTGTCGTTGTGGTTATGCTGCCGACATTGCTCTTTCCGCCGGGGAAGATGGTGGCATTGTAGTCAGCCTTCAGTCCTCCGAGGAAGCTGCCGCCGTTGCTTATCAGCGTGGTGTGGCGGTTCAGCCACAGCGGGCTGCTCTGGAAGGTGCCGTCGAACTGCAGCGTACCGTTCCAGATGTTGGTCTCGCCGGTGTGCTTCTCAACGACATTCGGCAGTACCAGTACGCCCTCGCCCTGCTTGATGATGCGTGTTGCGCCGCTGAAGGCACCGCCGGTGAGCGTGGTGGTGTAGGTCTCTACGGTGCGTGCCGGCGACTTCGGAGTTGACGAAGTAGCCTGCTGCGAGCCGCTGCCCTTCACCCATGCCGGTGCGTTGACGGTGAGGATGTATGGGCTTGCGCCGTCGGCAACGCTGATGGTCTTGTTCTCATAGCCGCTGACGAGCAGATGCTCATTGCTGCCAGTTCCGATGGTGCCGCCGTTGGCAACCTCTGTGCGGCCGTCAAGGATGAGTGGCGGCGGAGCGATGGTTATGCCCTCCAGTTCGCCGAGGAAGAAGCTTACGTGAGGCGGCTGGTTGTAGCCTACGTTCTGCCAGCACATGCCGTTGCGGTATTCATGGTCGTGCCAGAGCGTGTAGATGGCGTAGTCGGTCTTCGTGGTGGTGGTGAAGATGCGCATTGCAGAGTTGTCGCTCTTGCGGAGCACTATTTCTTCGCGCCAGTCGCCCAGGATGTCGCCCTGTGCTGCGGGGTTACACTTTGTGGAGTTGTTGGTGATGGTCTCGGTGTTGAATTCCTTAATCTGCGAACCGCCCCACTTGAAGATGTGTCCGGGACGGCTGGCACCGTTCTTGGAGTTGAAAATCTCGTCAAGCAGGTCGCCATCCCAATAGATGCGGTTGTTCAGGTTTGAATAACTGCCTGACATTGCATCGCCATTGGTGTCTATCACTTTGTTGCACGACAGTCCGATGACGCCTGACGAAACGCTGCGTCCCTGACCGCCAGGATATGCGTTGGTGAAATTTCCTGCCAGCGAGCGTCCGTCGTCGCCACCGTCGCTCTTGCGGTAGTAAATCTGACCGGTAGTGGGATTCCAGTAGCTGTTACCCTCGGAACCTTCCTGGCAGGTGAACTGCTCCAGTCCCCAGCGGTAAGGATCGAGGTCGCCGCAGTGCTGGGCGTCGCCGTGGCCGAGTCCGGTAGTTGACAGGCCGTAGCCGGTATCGTCGATACACATAGAGCCGAACATTATCTCGTCGCGTCCGTCCATGTCGACGTCGGCAATGGCAAAGTTGTGGAAGCCGTTGCCAAACCAGGGAGAGCTGCTGTCGTAGCAGTTCCAGCGCCAGCGCTGCGTCAGCTCGTGGGTTGTGGGGTTGACGTCGAGGGCGCACATCTTGTGACGCGTATAGCATCCGCGTCCGAGGAAGATGCTGGCGTGGCGTCCGTCAAGATACGGGGCGCCGAAGTAGTGCTTCTGCATGCGGTGGCCAAGGTCGCCCCATACGTCAGCGCTGCCGTAGGTTTCATTGGCCTCGAACTGCGGCAGCGGATAGGCCATTGGAGTCCAGTTCTCAGAACCGTCCCATCCGTAAGGCTCGCCGGTTTCGCCGTTCATGTAGAGCAGATACTCCTTGCCTACACCCATGTATTCAGGACGCTCGTAGCCGAAGCCTGACGTCATGTCGCCTATGTTGATGGTCTTGCCAGTGGCGGTGTGGATGATCATGTTGTCGGCGCCGCGCATGAGGCACTCTGCCTTGCCGTCTTCGTCCCAGTCGTAGCCAATGAGGTCCCACTGCTCGTCAGCTCCTGCAGTGAGGTTCGGGCCAAGGTCAATCCACCAGAGGCGTGTGCCGTCGAGCTTGTAGCACTCGTAGAGGTTGAAGTCCGTAGAGTTGCTTGCTGAGCGGAGGTTGCCCTGGCTGTTGTTGCGCTTCACGATGAATTCGCAGACGCCGTCGCCGGTGACGTCGGCCAGCGTGATGTCGTTCAGCGTGTAGCCAGACGTGGAGTATTCGCCCACACTGCCGCCGCTATTGCCCGACTGTGAGTTGCCGATGGTCTTTCCTGCGCGGTTCACCACAGGCTGTACAGGCACGTCAAAGTAGTCGGTGGCCCACGGTGTCACGGCAGCAGACTTTTCCTGAGCCACGCCGCGCACCACTGCCTCTACCTGGTAGGTGTCGGAGGCTGAAGCGCCGCTGACGGTGTAGTTGGTGACTTCCAGATCGCCCTTTACAAGTGTCCCGTTGCGATAGAGGTTGTACTTCGTGTCGTAATATTCCGAGCCGAACTTTCGCCAAGAGACGAAATAGTTGCCGGAGGAAACCGGTACGGCCACAAGCCCGCGGTCAAGCTTGTCGGTCACTCGCTGTGCGTTGGCAAGCGAGACTACCCCTAAGAGGGCAGCAAGAAGGATAAGTTTTCTCATTTTTTTGATAGTATAAATTATAGTCAAGTTTTTCAGTGATAAATTATGCCATAGTTTAGTATTGGTTCCTGTGCATAATATGATGGCAAAGTTAATGATTTTATCTTTAATAAAACAATAAATTTTGTTAATTCTGCATTTGGGCAGCAAAAAAAGCGTATCTTCGCACCCTGCAGAGACTACTGGCCGAAGTAACTCGCAGAGATAAAAAATTATCTGCGTAAGATAATTTCGTAACATGCAGAGATAATTTCGTAAGTCATTGAGATAATTTCGTAACATGCAGAGATAATTTCGTAAGTCATTGAGATAATTTCGTAACACACAGAGATAACTAAGACTAACCAACGAACATGAGACGCATTCTATCAACAATGCTTGCATCGGCAGCCGTTGCCGTGGCAAGTGCACAGTCGACGTCCGTCAGCCAGATGGAGCGCCTGGACCGCGGACTGGTGGCCCTGCCGGCAAGCAGCGGTACGGGAAACTTCGTCAGCTGGAGGCTGCTGGGTACCGACGATGAGGACAACACACGCTTCGAGCTGTTGCGCAACGGACAGAAGGTGACAAGCAACCTGTATGTCACCAACTACAACGACACGTACGGCACGTCCAGCTCACGCTATCAGGTAGTTACCATTGTCGACGGCGAGCGTGTCGACACCACTGATGTCGTCACCCCGTGGGGCCAGCCGTACAAGACGCTGACGCTGGACCGTCCTGCCGGCGGTACGCTTGACGACGCTGAGTATACTTACTCCCCCAACGACTGTTCGGTGGGCGACGTCGACGGTGACGGCCAGTATGAGCTGTTCGTCAAGTGGGACCCGTCGAACGCGAAGGACAACTCGCAGAGCGGCACCACCGGCAACGTGTATATAGACTGCTACCGGCTGGACGGCACCAAGCTCTGGCGCATCGACCTGGGCCGCAACATACGTGCCGGAGCGCACTACACGCAGTTTATGGTCTACGACTTCGATCGCGACGGCAAGGCTGAGATGATTTGCAAGACGGCGCCCGGTTCGAAGGACGGACAGGGCAAGTACGTCAACCAGGCAGCCACCGACGCCGCCATCCGTGCAGCCTCGAACACCAAGAGCTGGGTTGTCAGCGGAGGCCGCATCAACGGCGGACAGGAGTATCTGACTGTCTTCAGCGGTGCTACCGGCGAGGCTCTGCACACCATTGCCTACTATCCCACGCGCAATGCTGTGGCCGAGCTTAGCGAGGCTGAGGGGACTTACAACTGGGACACGCGCAGCGGAAAGAGCGACAAGGGCAACTACGGCAACCGCGGCGAGCGCTATCTGGCTGCCGTGGCCTACCTGGACGGCCCGGATAAGCCGGCCAGCGGCATCTTCAGCCGCGGATACTACACATACGCACACATATATGCCGTGACCTTCGACGGCAAGCATCTTAACAAGCGGTGGCTGCACTCGTCGGAGACTGCCAGCAGCTACAAACTGACGACATATGACGCCGCCGGCACTCCCTCCGTCAGGAACTTCAGCGGACTGAAGCCTACCAGCGGCAGCGGCAGCGGAACGATGTTCGGCAACGGCAACCACAACATGTCGGTGGCCGATGTCGACGGCGACGGATGCGACGAGATTATATGGGGCTCGGGTGCTGTCAACAACGACGGCACACTGCTTTACGGCACCGGCTTCGGCCACGGCGACGCCATACATCTGGCCGACCACAATCCCTACAATCCGGGGCTGGAAGTCTTTCAGGTGCACGAGGAAAAGGGAACCTACGCCTGGGACTTGCATGACGCACGCACCGGAGCAATACTGCTGAAGGGCGGTCCTGAAGGCATCGACAACGGACGCGGCATGGCCGGACAGTTCGACGCCAGCGTGCGCGGCTCGCTGCTGTGGTCGGGCGACAAGGTGGCACGCCGCGCAACCGACGGCAGCCAGTATTCCGAGAAGTACGGCTCCATGAACTTCCGCATCTACTGGGACGGCGACTTGCAGGAAGAGCTTTTCGACGGCGGCAAGATTGACAAGTGGAACGGCAACGGCACGTCGCGCGTCTACCTGAACTCGAAGAACCTGTACGACTACAACCACTCCTCGACGTGCAACGGCACGAAGTCTACGCCGAACCTTCAGGCAGACATGCTTGGCGACTGGCGCGAAGAGGTGATCCTGTGGTCGTCGGAAGACGCTGCCACGCTGAACATCTTCACGACGAACACGACTACCAAGTACCGCATGCCCACGCTGATGCACGATCACACGTATCGCATGGGCATCTGCTGGCAGAACACAGCCTACAATCAGCCTCCGCATCTGGGATATTACTTGCCCGATGCCATGCTGCCCATGCTGGTGAACAATGAAAAGGAGCTGACGGTGGCCGTCGGCGACACCATGGTCTATTCCACCGGATGCCGCTACACCGGATCGCTGTCGTTTACAGGCACGCTGTTGCCAGACGGTACTAAGAAAAGCTACGGAGTTCCCGACGGCTTCAAGCGCACGATGAGCTACACTGCAAAGACCGCCCTGATAGAAGGCCGTCCGCAGGCTGCAGGCGACTATAAGTTCTGCTTCAAGCTGACAGGACTGGGCGGCGAAGTGGTCAACGACACCGTCACGCTGCATGTCACCGACCCTCTGCCCACAGGCATCACGGCAGTACACGGAGAGAATGACGGGGCGTTCAGCGCCTACGACCTGTCAGGGCGTCGCATGCCGGCAACTGCCGTTGAGCAGCTGGGGCGTGGCTTGTACATCGTCCGCAAGGGCGGCCGCAGCTACAAAGTCAGCAGGTAGGCTGCCGCCAGTTTATCGCGAATGCATCAGAAGTCCGTCGCTGGAAATGCCTGCGGCGGACATTTTTATGCGTGTCTCCTTGCCGTTGTTGTAGAATACAGCTGTGAAGCGGCCATCCTCATCGGTGCGTGCGTTAGGGTTCCAGTAGAGCGTGCGGCGGTAGTCGGCAGACTCCTGAGGCACCTGCTGGCTGTAGTCTGGCTGATAGAACTGCATGGGACGGCTGAAGCCCTGCAGCAGGATGTGGCGGTCGCGGTGGACAAGCTGCTTGCCGTCGTCGGGAATGTTCACCATTTCCACGGTGGCGTCGGCAGAGAGAATTCCCTGCACCTGCGTGCTGTCGGGGTTGCGCGGCTCGTAGTCGGTAAACACACGGACGTCCTGCAGACGGCTCAGCAGCAGTCGGCTATAGACATACTGCGGCGTGCGGTTGGCGGAGTAGAGTCCGGAAGTCTCAGCTTCGTTGGCTCCGCTGCCCGTCGGCGAGTAGTTGCGCCAGTAGGTGGCTTTCTCCAGGCGGCCGTCCACGTGGAAGGTGCGGTAACGGTGCATGTTGCCATACAGCCAGCGGCACACCTGCATGGGGAACTGGCGCATGTTGAAGCGTCCGAAGGACAGGCCGCGGTCGGTCAGCTCGTTGTATGCGTCGTATGCGTCGATGACGAATGCAGGCTTTGTCCAGTCGATGCGCCTGCGTCCGCGCCGCTTGCCCTTGACGTTGATGTTTGCCAGCTGGTGGACGTCGTTTTCCATGTATAGCTCCGACAGTGTGTCGATGAGTATTTCTGCGTCGTAGTCGGGCTGGTGGTTCTGGTAATAGTCGTACTTGTTTGCGTGTGCCGGGTGCCAGAGTTCGCGCTTCACGTAGTAGTCTGGGTATGCCAGCTCGTCAAACTCGTGGGTGTCCGACCTTGACTGCATGTTTCGCTTCACGGAGTCGCTTTGGCTGTAGGCCTTCATGTCCAGATAGGTGTTTCCGTAGAATGGCGGAATCTGGAAAGTGAAGTGCCGCTTCTGTGTTTTCTGCACTCCGCCGACGTATTGTCCGCCGATGTTCACCTCTGCCTCTATCAGCACTTCGCGTCGGCCTGTGCGGTGGTTTTCGCCGATGTGCGTCTCGGTGTCGTTCATCTCGCTGTATTCCGTGGTGATGATCTCGTTGCCCTCTTCGTCAATGTCCGTCGTCTGGCTGGATATGCTGGTGCCGTACTGCCAGTTGCCGACGTCCTGAGGGTCGACGTCGTCGATGTCAATCGTCTTGCAGACCACGCCTTCTACGGTCAAGGTCTTTTCTGGCGTGTATCGAGGCTTCTCGTTGGCGATGAGCTGCTGCCAGGAGTACTTGCGCCATCCCTGGACCATCATCAGCAGGTCCAGATGTCGTCGGTGCTGCGCGTCGTCGGCTTCGAAATAGTAGGCAGGCTTGGCTATGAAGCCCTTAAGGTCGCTCGACAGCAGCAGGTCTGTCATAATGTTGCCGTTGTCGTAGGTAGGCTCGTCGGTATTCGTGTCGCGAATGGCGATGGACATGGTGACGGGGCCGATGACGCCTTGACAGCGTACCGGGTAGCTGACCATCTGGTAGGGCTTCAGCGTGGTGACGGCCGTCATCGACTCGTCGTCGGGAACTATCGTGCAGTTGTCGTTTTCGTGATGGTTTACGAAGAACAGGCGGCTGGCAATGGCGCGCCCCTCAGAGTCGAAGATTACCAGTTCGTTGACGCCTGTGGGCAGCAGGTTGAAGGGCAGCTGGAAGGTGTTGCCGTCGGGCAGGGCGTCGAAGTGCTGCAGGATGCCGCGGCACATGACGGCTATTCCGTAGCTGTCGGGCGGAAGCTGTCGGCGCTGTATCTGCACGGTGCTGTCGTCCATCTGTATTGCAATGCCCGTCGTCTCGGCCTTCGGCAGCGTGAAGTCATACTTCTTGCCGTGGTAGGTGAACGACGCTGTGGCCTTCTGCTGGCCGGGAGTGAGCATGAATGTTCCGCGGCCGTGATGCTCGGTCTTGGCAGTGACTGTCGTGCCGCTCTTGCTGTCTATTGTCCCGCTGACGCTTACAGCCTGTCCCAGCTGGTCAGTCGCTTCAAAGGCTATGCGGTTGGGAACGCCGGCTATCAGCGAACCTCCCTCAGGGAAGAACGTCACCAGCAGTTCTTCCTTCTTAGGCGACGGAACTCTCTCCTTAGGACGCTGGTACATCCGGCGTGCATCGTAGTCGCCAGGGACTTCCGGACGGCTGTATATCGGCAGCACACGAGAGTAGAGGCCATCCCAGACGCGGTAATAGTCGGCCGCCATCTGGCGGTTGTAGAACGCCCACGTGTCTTCGCGCCGGTAGGGCAGGTGAGACACACCGAAGTTCAGCATCCAGCGCGTGTAGGCACGGAGTTCGTAATATCCGGAATAGAGAGAGTCGGTCAGGACGAACTGTCCGCAGCTGTGGCCGTTGTTGCTCACTATGATGTTCTGCCGTTCCACTAACAGACCGTCGGGCGACAGCAGTTCCACATAGAGAATGCGGCTCATGTCGGTGGGCATCAGGTCGTCGGCACGGACAACGTAAGCCTTGTACCAAAGAGTGTCGCCGACAAAATAGCATTGGTTGTCGGTATGAATGTAAACCTTTTCCTGAACCTGCCTTTCGGCAGCATTTAGAAGTCTGTTGCGCAGGGAGTCTGTCGGCATTGCCGCAATCAGCTGGCAGACGGACAGACATAATGACAGCATTAATGTCTTAGTCATGGTATTCGTGTTTGTTGTGTTCAAAGGTACACATATAATATAACAGAATAACAAAAAATACACATTTTTTTGGTTTGATTAACAATTAAATAGCCGCTTCTATGGTGTTTTTTCATACCTTTGCAACTATGAAGCACTTTTTGGCAGTATTTTTCGCAGTGCTGTTGTCTGCCGCCAGCGGCAAGGCACAGTCGGTGACGGCAGCAGTGACCGTCTATAAGGAGTTCCGCCCGGCAACAGTGTATCTGTTTAACGGCAACAAGACAAAGGTTGACATGGCCAACATCTTCCTGAAGAACAGCTCGCTGCTGTTCATGAAGGACGGCAAGGCCATGGAGGCCAACATGAACACAATCTCAAGGGTTGAGTTCGGCGACCGCGCGTATCACCGCATCGGCGACTTTCTGGCCTACGTCGTCGACACCGTGGGCAGCGAGGCTCTCTACTGTGCGCAGACCATCGACATGGAAGCGTTCCAGAAGTGGGTGAGCAACAATACCGAGATTTCAGACCTCTCGCTGGGCGACAACATCGGCGTCACGACCGTCGAAATCGGCGAGGAGACCGAAATGCCTATACGTGAGAGCTTCTATTTCAACATCAAGGGCAAGTACATCCTGCTTACGGAGCGCAACTTGAAGAGCAAGCTTAACAAGGAGCAGCGTCGTATCCTTTCGTCGTTCACCGTTGCGAAAGACTTCAGCTGGACCAGTGGTGAGAGCCTGCTGAAGCTGCTCCGCGCATTGCATATTTAGCCGGCGCGGCCGTGGCTTGCGCTTCTCGGGTCGTGGCTTGTGCTTCCCAGACCAGATAGTAGCTTTTCAGACCAGCCAGTCGCTTCTTCTGATTACTCAATTACCTTTTCGACTAATTCTAAGACTATCATAATGAAAATACGGAAACTGCTCTCGGTGTGCTGCCTTTTGGCAGTAGCACCTGTTTTTGTCTCAGCCCAGGTGGCTGAGGCCCCCAAAGACGTGAACGGCGTCGTCGACAACACTCCCGACAGCCTGGACAAAGCCATTACCGCACGCCCTGTGCCAGGCTCCAGCCGCCGTGGCAACAATCCCGTGCTGTTCCTCGTTGGCAACAGCACCATGCGCACAGGCACCATGGGCAATGGCAGCAACGGCCAGTGGGGATGGGGATATTACGCTCACAATTACTTCGACCCTCAGCGCATCACCGTCGAGAACCAGGCCCTTGGCGGCATGAGCAGCCGCACGTTCTATAATAAGCTGTGGCAGCCCATCAAGGCCGCAATACGTCCAGGAGACTGGGTGATAATATCCATAGGCCATAACGACAACGGTCCATACGATTCCGGCCGCGCACGCTCCTCGATTCCCGGTGCAGGCTACGACACGCTGAACGTCGTCATCAAGGAGACTGGCGAGCCAGAGACCGTCTACACTTACGGAGGCTACATGCGCAAGTACATCAACGATGTCCGCCAGCAGGGAGGCAATCCCATCCTGATGTCGCTGACGCCGCGCAATGCCTACGACGACAAGGGCAAGATAGTACGCAAGCCCAACACACAGTGGCTCATGCAGGTGGCTGCCGAAGAGGGCGTGCCGTTTGTCGACCTTAACGAGATTTCCGGCCGCAAGCTCGACGCCTATGGCAAGTGGAAGACCGACTATCACTTCTTCCTCGACAAGATACACACCAGCCGCTTCGGCGCAATGATGAATGCCCAGTCGGCTGCTGAAGGCCTCATGGCCAGCCACAATCCAGCACTGGCTCCGCTGAAGGCTATGATGCGCAATGTGCTGCCGCCGACATACAGTGTGCAGCGCAAGGGCGGCCGTCCGGTAGTGTTCATCACCGGCGACAGCACCGTCAAGAATTCCGACAACGACCCCAACGGCATGTGGGGCTGGGGCTCGGTGGCCTACACGGTCTTCGACACCACACGCGTGGAAATCGTAAATGCCGCACAGGCTGGCCGCAGCTGTCGCACATATCTTAACGAAGGCCGCTGGGACCGCGTCTACAACTCACTGCAGCCCGGCGACTTTGTGCTGATACAGTTCGGCCACAACGACATTGGCCCCATCAACACTCCCAAATACCGCGGCGAGATAGCCACCGGCCGCGACACGTGCCACGTCTACCGCATGCAGGCAGCACGCGAAGACCTGTCACAGCAGAACATAATCGACCAGCGCTTGAAGACAAGCACGCAGGTGGGCAGCTTTGAGGTGGTATATTCGTTTGGCTGGTATCTGAAGAAGTTCATTCAGGACGTCCGTGAGAAAGGCGCCACTCCCATCCTTGTATCTCTGACGCCGCGCAACGAATGGAACGACGGCAAGATAGAACGTCGCAACGACAGCTATGGCAAGTGGTACCGCGAGGTTGTTGAGGAAACTGGCGTCGAGTTCGTCGACATGCACAACATCACTGCCGACTTCCTCGACAAGAAGTGCGGCAGCAAGGACAAGGCCATGAAATACTATAACCGTGACCATACCCACACATCTCTGCTCGGTGCGCGCAATAATGCACTGAGCATGATGCAGGGACTGCGGCAGAACAACGGTCCGCTGTCACAATACCTGCGCAAGAAGCAGCTGAAATAATCTTTAGTCAGCATCAAGAAGAAAAAATCTGATACCAATGAAAAGAAATCATGCATCTATGAAAAAACTAATGCTTTTGCTGGCTTCTGCAGCATTATTGCCGCAGACCATTGACGCTCAGGAATATAAGACCTACCAAGAGCAGATGGAGTGTCTCACACGTGGAGTGGTGGCTCTTCCTGCCGCCGAGAAGGGTAACTTCGTCAGCTGGCGCCTGCTGGGTACAGACCCGGAGAATGTCACATTCGATTTGTTGCGCGATGGCAAGGCCATAGCCAAGCACCTGTCTGTGACCAACTATGTCGACACAAAAGGCACGGCGCAGAGCAGATACAGCATTCGGGTGCATGATGGTGCCAGCGGCGTGCAAGGTGCTTCCAATGGCGTGCAAGGCGATGCCGGCGAAGTATCTGCTGAGGCTGTTCCTTGGGCCGATCTCTTCTGCCGTGTGGCTGTCGAGCGTCCGCAGGGTGGGGTAGCCGGTGGCCGGAGCTATCAGTACACTCCCAACGACTGCTCTGTAGGCGATGTCGACGGCGATGGCGAATACGAGTTGTTCCTTAAGTGGGATCCGTCAAACTCCCACGACAATTCCCACGACGGATACAGCGGCGACGTAATCATCGACTGCTATAAACTCAGCATTACCGGTGTTGCAGGCGTAACGGGCGGCAGTGCAGGCGTAACGGGCGGCAGTGCGGATGCAGCAGGCGACGGCTCAGCAGGAAGCAAACTGCTCTGGCGCGTCAATTTAGGCAAGAACATACGTGCCGGTGCGCACTACACTCAGTTTATGGTTTACGACTTCGACCGCGACGGCCGCGCCGAAATGATTTGCAAGACTGCCCCCGGCAGTGTCGACGGGCAGGGCGGCTTTGTCACCGCTGCGGCTACCGATGACGACATTAAGAATGCCGGCAACGCGGCCGACTATCGCAACGAGCGTGGCCGCATACTCACCGGACCTGAATATCTCACCGTCTTCGACGGGCTTACCGGCAAGGCCGTGCACACCATCTACTATCGCCCGAACCGCGCTTTCGGTACTGGCGGCATGGCCCTGTACGACAAGGCCGGCTGGGGCGACCGCGGCATCATGGGCAACCGTGGCGAGCGCTTCCTTGCCGGAGTTGCATGGCTCGACGGTCCTCAGGGCCGCCCGTCTGCCGTGATGTGCCGCGGCTATTACACTCCCTCTTACTTATGGGCAGTCGATTTCGACGGCCGCCAGCTGACTACGAAGTGGCTCCATGCATCGGTGTCGCCCAATGAATACTATGTGGAAGACAGCAAGGGCCAGACGACGTGGTATCGCGGACTTGAGCATACCGCCTTCGGACAGGGCGCACACTCTCTGGCAGTTGGCGATGTCGACGGTGACGGCTGCGACGAAATCACCTACGGTTCGGCAGCTGTCGACAACGATGGCCGCCTTCTGTACTCCACTGGTCTCGGCCACGGCGACGCCACCCACCTCAGCGACCTCAATCCCGACCGTCCGGGGCTGGAATTCTACATGGTTCATGAGAGTTATCCTTACGGAGCTGACCTTCGCGATGCCCGTACAGGCGAAAAACTTTTCTATGAGACGGCACGCGACGACACCGGTCGCGGACTGGCAGCCGACATCGACGGCAACCATCGCGGCTTTGAGTTCTGGCACATCTTCAACCGTGCCGTCAGGAACATCAAGGGCGAGATAATCTCCAAGAACCTGCCCAGCACCAACTTCCGCATCTACTGGGACGGCGACTTGCAGGACGAGCTGCTGGCCAACCGCGGCCAGCGCCCGCACTTCCCGTCGTTCATCGAAAAATGGAATGGCGAGCGTGCCGTGCCTCTGCCTCTGAGCAACGGCAAGCAGCTCTATGAGGTAGGCAGTTCTGCCAGCTGCAACTGGACGAAGGCCACTCCCTGCCTGCAGGCCGACATTCTCGGCGACTGGCGTGAGGAACTCATTCTCTGGGACTCAAGCGACGCCTCCCACCTTAACATATTCACGACAAACATTCCCACGGAATATGCCGTGCCTACACTTATGCACGACAACATCTACCGTCTGTCCGTTGTCTGGCAGAACACCGGCTACAACCAGCCGCCCCACCTGGGCTACTACCTGCCGGACAGGGTGAAGAAGCAGTGAGAAGTTTTTGGACTATTACTCAAATTAATAAATACTACAGACAAATGAAAAAGACTGCGATTGTAATCCTGTCGTTGCTGTGCTTCACGCTGGCAAATGCCGTGGAGCGGCAGAAACTGAACTTCAACGGCGGTTGGCTGCTGGAAATCGGCGACGCCAAGGGCGCTGATGCTGCCGCCTTCGACGACTCGCGCTGGGAGAGCGTAACCCTGCCCTGCGCCTTCAACGGCTCAGAAGCCTTCAAGAAGGACATTGTCGACCTTACCGACACCATCGTGTGGTACAGGAAGCACTTCACGGTGGAGGATGTGAAGGGAAAGAAGTTCCTGATAGAGTTCGAGGGCGTGCGCCAGGGAGCCGACTTCTACCTCAACGGCCACAACCTCGGCTTCAGCGAGAACGGCGTCATGGCCTGCGGCTTCGACCTTACGCCCTACATCCAGCAGGGCGAGAACGTCATTGCCGTGCGCTGCGACAACTCGTGGCAGTACCGCTCGCGTGTGCATAACAGCCGCTATCAGTGGAACGACAAGAACTTCAACGCCAACTACGGCGGCATTCCCAAGAACGTCTTCCTGCATGTCACAGACCGCCTCTACCAGACGCTGCCCCTTTACAGCAATCTCGGCACCACAGGCACATACATCTATGCCACCGACTTCGACATTGCCGGCCGCAAGGCCACGATACATGCCGAGTCGCAGGTCCGCAACGACGACGACCGCGAGCGCTCGTTCACCTTCTTTGCCAAGGTGCTCGACATCGACGGCCGCGAGGTTGCCCGTCTGGACGGCGAGCGCGTGGTCATGAAGCCCGGCGAGACGCGCACCGTCAGCGTCAGCGGTCAGGTCGGCGGCCTGCATTTCTGGTCGTGGGGCTATGGCTACCTGTACACTGTGAAGACCCTGCTGAAGGCTGACAACGGCACGAAGATTGACGACGTGTTGACGCGCACCGGCTTCCGCAAGACGGAGTTCCGCGACGGCAAGACATATCTGAACGACCGCGTGCTGATGATGCACGGCTATGCCCAGCGCACCAGCAACGAGTGGCCCGGCACCGGACTGAGCGTTCCTGCCTGGCTCAGCGACTATAGCAACGACCTCGTGGTGAAGAGCGGCGGCAATCTGGTGCGCTGGATGCACGTCTGCCCCTGGAAGCAGGACATCGAGTCGTGCGACCGCGTCGGCCTGCTGCAGGCCATGCCTGCCGGCGACGCAGAGAAGGATGTCGACGGCCCGCGCTGGAACCAGCGCACGGAGCTGATGCGCGATGCCATCATCTACAACCGCAACAATCCGTCGGTCGTCTTCTACGAGTGCGGCAACTTCCGCATTTCCAAGGCCCACATGGAGGAGATGAAGAAAATCCGCGACCAGTACGACCCCTATGGCGGCCGTGCCATCGGCAGCCGCGAGATGCTCGACCGTCCGGAGGCTGAGTATGGCGGCGAGATGCTCTACATCAACAAGAGCGCCACAAAGCCTATGTGGTCGATGGAATACTATCGCGATGAAGGTCTTCGCAAGTACTGGGACGAGTACAGCTATCCGTTCCACAAGGAGGGCGACGGCCCTCTCTACCGCGGAGCGCCTGCCCGTGACTATAACCACAACATGGACGCCCTTGCCTGTGGCATGGTGGAACGCTGGCATGAGTACTGGCTGGAGCGTCCCGGCACTGGCCGCAGGGTCAGCAACGGTGGCGTGAAGATAGTCTTCTCCGACACTAATACTCACCATCGAGGCGAGTCCAACTACCGCACCAGCGGCGTCACCGACGCCATGCGCATTCCCAAGGATGCCTTCTTTGCCCACCAGGTGATGTGGGACGGATGGGTGAGTCCCGAGCGCGACCGCAGCTACATCATCGGCCACTGGAACTACCAGCCCGGCACGGTCAAGCCTGTCTATGTGGTGTCTACCGGCGACGAAGTGGAACTTTTCGTCAACGGCAAGTCCGTCGGCAAGGGCGAACGCTCCTACGAGTGGCTGTTCACCTTCAAGGACGTCAAGTTTGAGGCCGGCAAGATAGAGGCTGTCAGCCGCCGCGGCGGCCAGGAGGTGAGCCGCTATCAGATAGAGACTGCCGGCGAGCCGTTCCAGCTGCGCCTGAAGACCATCGAGAACCCTGAGGGCTTCAAGGCCGACGGTGCCGACATGGCTCTCGTGGAAGTGGAAGTCGTCGACCGCCAGGGACGCCGCTGTCCGCTCGACGACCGCCTCGTTCACTTCGAATTCAACGGCGAAGTGCAGTGGATTGGCGGCATTGCCACCCGCGACAACAAGAAATACCTGCATGACAGCAAGAAAACCGACCCCGGACTGCTGGACTCTGCCAACAAGAAGAACTCCAGCGACAACTACGTCGGCAGCTGCGACCTTCCCGTGGAGTGCGGCATCAACCGAGTGCTGATCAAGTCGACAGCCACTGCCGGCAAGATAAACATCTCTGCCTATGCTGAGGGCGTGCGCCCGGCATACATCAGCACCCAGACGCAGGCCGTTGCTGTCGAGCAGTATCTGCCGCAGCTGTCGCTGCGTCCGCGCCTCGACCGTGGCGAAACGCCTTCTACACCGTCGTATACCGACCTGTTCACCACCGTCGGCATCAAGAAGATTACTGCCGGCAGCAGTCAGGAGACCGTAGGCAATGCTGTCGACGACAACGAGCTGACCGAGTGGAAGAGCGACGGCGAGAAGGACAATGCCTGGATAAAGTTCCAGCTGGAGCGCAAGGCCGCCATCAGCGAGATAACCCTGAAGCTGACAGGCTGGCGCCAGAAGGCATATCCCCTGGAGGTCTATGCCGGCAAGAAGAAAGTCTGGGAGGGCATCACACCTGCAACACTGGGCTACGTACACCTGCAGATTGCAGAGCCGGTGGCTGCCAAGGACATCACCATCCGCATGGTTGCACCAGTGCAGAACAGCACACGCTTCGGCATGGTCAAGGAGCTGGCTGGCGGCGTGGCCAACGAGATGGACCGCATAAAGAGTGCCAAGGGCAAGGTGGAGCTGCGCATTGTTGAGGCCGACCTCATGGAGAAGGCCAAGTAAAGCGCAGGCTCCGTCAGCCGGCGTCTTTGAAAGACATGAGCCGCAGAGTGTTTCGATGCACTCTGCGGCTTTTTCATGTTGCTCAGTGTGTAATTGGGCATTGCCTTGTAGCGATTGAAAAAAATAACTGCGTAAGATAAAAAATTATCTGCGTAAGATAATTTCGTAACATGCAGAGATAATTTCGTAACATGCAGAGATAGTGGCTCAGCGGATTTACCCAGTTGGTAAAGCTTGAGCTAATCAAGAATAAAGTGTCGCCAGCCTGTACATAAAGAACTTGATGTCCCCGACTCCTCTGAACTGAGTTCTGAAAGCCTTGATTTTGGCGTTGAATGATTCTGCTGATGCGTTGGTGAGCCTGTCTTGGAAGTAGTTAATGATTGTAGCGTTGTGGTTCTCAAAAGCCTCGATGACCTTGCTGAATCCGTCATCTCCGAAAGCCTCTACCTTATTATACCATCTGGCCAGATTAAGCCTGGCCTCTGCTGGCTTGGACTTCTTGTT
>CAJOHJ010000012.1 GCA_905234265.1 uncultured Prevotella sp.
CCCACCCATCACCCGACGTCCTCTTCTTTCCCAGCAGCTATCGCCGGGCAGTGAAGTATGGCCAGCGCGATGCTGCCAGCGAAATTCTGCGCACGGAGGTGCTGGCGAAACTGAATGAGCCGGCGGCGGCAAGTCCGACGCTTTACATCGTCACATACCCGGAGGCTGTTGCCGAACTGGTGGTGGAAAAGCGGCAGCTGGGCGACAGCATGCTAACCATCCGCCAGGGCGACACGGTGGATGTCGACAATACCATAGACAGGCTGCGCGCGCTGGGCTTCCGCGAGGTTGACTATGTCTATGAGCCAGGGCAGTTTGCTCTTCGTGGCAGCATTCTCGACGTCTATAGCTTCAGCAGCGAGCTGCCGTTCCGCATCGACTTCTTCGGCGACGACGTAGACTCACTGCGCACCTTTGAGGTGGAGACGCAGCTGTCAAAGGATACATGCCGGCAGGTGGAGATAGTGCCGCAGCTGATTGGCGGCGAACACGGCAAGGTGGCCTTCACGTCGTTCCTGCCTGAGTCGACGGTGATAGTTGCGAAGAGCATGGCCTATGTCTGCGACACCGTTGAGCGCATCTACAATGAAGGCTTCTCGCAGCAGGCCATGAAAGAGCGCTTAGAGAGTGCCACCGAGCAGGAACAGCGCGAAATACTGCAGGCCATGAACAAGGAGGCAATGCTCATCAGTGGCAGCCGCTTTGCAAAGGCCGTCATGGCCTTCAAGCGCATTGAAATGGGCCACCACCCAACATCCATCACCCAACACCCATCACCCAACACCCATCACCCATCACCCATCACCTTCAACATCTCTCCGCAGCCGCTGTTCCATAAAAACTTCGACCTGCTGAAGCAGTCGCTGGCACAGAGCATTGCCGACGGCTACACCATCAACATCCTTGCCGACAGCCGCAAGCAGCTGGACCGACTCAGAGAAATCGTCGGCAGCGACTTGAACTTTATAGAGCGCACGCTGCACGACGGCTTTGTAGACCATGACAGGAAGCTGTGCGTCTACACCGACCACCAGATATTCGACCGCTACCATAAGTACAGCCTGCGCAGCGACAAGGCGCGCAGCGGCAAGGTGGCACTGACGCTGAAGGAAATCCAGCAGTTCGAAATCGGAGACTACGTGGTGCATATAGACCACGGCATCGGCAAGTTCGGCGGTCTGGTGCGCATGCCCATCTCCTCAGCGGCAGGCGGCAGCCGTGACGGTGCTTTCCAGGAGATGATAAAGATTATCTACGACGGCGGCGGAGCCATCTACGTAAGCATACACTCGCTATACAAGGTCTCCAAATACAAGGCGCAGGACGGCGGACAGCCGCCGCGGCTGTCGCATCTCGGCACCGGGCAGTGGGAGCGCATGAAGGAGCGCACCAAGCAGAAGCTGAAGGACATAGCCCGCGACTTGATAAAACTCTATGCCGCACGCCGTCAGCAGAAAGGCTTCGCGTTCTCGGCAGACTCATTCATGCAGCACGAATTGGAGGCTTCGTTTCTCTACGAAGACACTCCCGACCAGCTGAAGGCCACACAGGATGTGAAGGCCGACATGGAAAGCTCGCGGCCTATGGACCGCCTGGTGTGCGGTGACGTGGGCTTTGGAAAGACGGAGGTGGCCGTGCGCGCGGCCTTCAAGGCTGCCAGCGACTCCAAGCAGGTGGCAGTGCTCGTGCCGACGACGGTGCTGGCATATCAGCACTACCAGACATTCTCGTCGCGACTGAAGGACATGCCCGTAAGGGTGGAATATCTTTCAAGGGCGCGCACAGCCAAGCAGACGAAGGCCATACTGACCGACCTCGCAGACGGTAAGATAGATATTGTAATAGGCACTCACAAGCTGATTGGCAAGGCGGTGAAGTTTCACGACCTGGGGCTGCTGATCATCGACGAGGAGCAGAAGTTCGGAGTGGCCACCAAGGAGAAGCTGCGCCAGATGAAGACCAGTGTGGACACGATGACCATGTCGGCAACGCCCATTCCCAGGACGCTGCAGTTCTCGCTGGTGGGAGCCAGAGACCTGAGCATCATACAGACGCCGCCGCCAAACAGGCATCCCATACAGACGGAGATACACGTCTTCGGCGCTGAAATCATTGCCGACGCCATCGGCTTCGAACTGTCGCGCAACGGACAGGTGTATGTCGTCTGCCCGCGCATCAACGAGCTGACGCACGTTGGGGAAATCATTGCCAAGTATGTTCCTGACGCACGCGTCGCCGTGGGACATGGGCAGATGAAGCCAGACGAGCTGGAGCAGATAATCATTGACTTCCAGAACCACGACTTCGACGTGCTGCTCTCTACGACTATCATCGAGAACGGCATAGATATTCCCAATGCAAACACCATCATCATCTGCGGGGCGCACCACTTCGGACTCAGCGACCTGCATCAGATGCGTGGCCGCGTGGGACGTTCCGACCGCAAGGCTTTCTGCTACCTGCTGGCACCGCCGCTGGCAGCCCTGCCTGTGGAAAGCCGCCGCAGGCTGGAAGCTCTTGAACAGTATAGCGACCTTGGCAGCGGCATCCATATAGCCATGCAGGACCTGGACATTCGTGGCGCCGGCAATCTGCTGGGTGCTGAACAGTCGGGCTTCATTGCCGACCTGGGATATGAGACCTATGTGAAAATTCTTAATCAGGCAGTGACGGAACTGAGAAATGAAAATCACGACTTTAGGGCGGACAATGAAGACTCTGCTGCCGCGCGGCAGGGCAGTGGTGCAAAAGCCGACATGCGTACCATCCAGTCTTCATTCGTTAGCGACTGTTCGCTCGACAGCGACCTTGAAATGTTTTTCCCTGACAGCTACGTGCCGTCAGACTCAGAGCGGATGCTGCTTTACAGAGAGCTGGACAGCCTGCAGACTGACGCGCAGCTGGCGGCATACCGCACACGCCTGATAGACCGCTTCGGAAAGGTGCCTCACGAAGGCGAGGAACTGATGCGCGTGGTGCCGCTGCGGCGTTACGGCAAGGCAATGGGCTGCGAGAAACTTGTGCTGAAGCAGGGACGCATGACGATGTTCTTCGTTGCCAACACCGACAGTCCGTTCTACCAGAGCGAGGCTTTCGACAGGCTGCTGTCCTTTGTGGCTGCAAACCCGCGCCGCTGTCAGTTCCGCGAGACTGGCGGCAAGCGCTCAATGGTCGTGGCCGACATCCCAACGGTGGAGGCTGCCGTGCAGTTGCTGTCCTCAATGTAAAGAATAATACTCTGTTTGGGACGTAAAAATCGTTTGTTTTGAATGATTTTACTGTCGTTGTGGCTGTTTTTAGGTTTATTTTCTGCTTTTTGGGCGAAATTTGGACGTAGCTTCCAAATGTCGTAACTTTGCAAGCAGAAAACACACTAAGAAACTAAGCTAGTTATGGGCAGCTACATTTTGGCAGATAATCAAGAGTTGACAAGATATGCCTTGGAAACCTTAATAAGGATGGACGAGAAAAACACAGTGCACCGTGCCGTCGACAAGGCAGGGCTTATCCAGCTGCTTAAGGAAGATGAGAACTCACTGGTGATACTGGACTATACGCTGTTCGACATCGTCGACGAGGAACAGCTGCTCATTATCAGCGAGCGTTTTGCAATGGCCTCGTGGCTGCTGATCAGCGAGAGCCTTACAGAGAATTTTCTCCGCAGAATGGCTTATTCTTCGCATGCTTTCAGCATTGTCTTCAAGGATAGCCCGATGCGCTCCATACGCGAAGCACTGCAGTCGGCTGCCCACGGCAACCGATACATCGACCAGCGGGCAATGGAGCAAATCTTGATACGCCCTCAGGTGACTGAAGAGAAGGACATCCTCACTGCCACTGAGCTGGAGGTTATGAAGGCCATTGCCCGTGGAAAGAGTACTAAGGAGATAGCCTTGGAGCGCACGTCAAGCATCCACACCATCACAACACACAGAAAGAACATTTTCAAGAAGCTTAACGTAAACACGGTTCACGAAGCTATCAAGTATGCCCTGCGTGCAGGATGGGTGGACCCGACGGAGTTCTATATTTGAAGCCTCTTACTGCAGAAACTACTTCCCAATGCTCTGCTTGATGTCTTCAAGCAGGTCTTCGCCATTTTCAAGGCCTATGCTCAGGCGGACGGTCTTGTCGCTGACGGACATGGCTGCACACTGCTCGGCACTGAAGAGTCCGAAGATGGTGGAGGCTGGGTGGATGGCCAGCGACTTGCGGTCGAAGAGATTGGTGGCACGGCGTATCACCTGCAAGTTGTCAATGAATGCAAAGGCTGCATCCTTCGACGGCAGGTCGATGGTGAAGACGGCACCTGGCAGGCTGCCGAACTGAGCCTCAGAGAGTGCGTGGAACGGATTGTCTTCCAGCCCGGTGTAGTTGACGCGCTCTATGCCATCCAGCTTCTTGCATTCCCTGGCCAGCCAGAGCGTGGTCTCGGCCTGCCGGCGGAACCTGATGTCGAGGGTGTCAAGTCCCAGCGTTTCCATGTAGGCCACCTGTGGCGACATAAGTGCTCCAAGATTGGTGACCAGCTCTGTTTTTACGCGAGCCGTGAAGGCAAGCTTCTTGCCGACACGCTTTGTCCGTGCCTGCAGGGCAGGGGAGGGACTTTGCGACCAGTCGAACTGCCCATAGTCTATCAGCAGTCCGCCAAGGCCGGTGCCGCCGCCGGAAATGTATTTCGTGCTGGACACTACCTCTATGTCTACGCCGAAGGTGTTGGCATGGAATGCAGAGAACGGCACGATGGTGGTGTCAGCTATCAGAGGCACCCCATGGCGGTGGGCAGTCTCTGCCAGGCCGCGGATGTCGGCAACGAAGAGCTGCGGATTGGTGATAATCTCGAAGAACAATGCGCAGGTCTTGTCGTCTATCAGTGACTCAACTTCCTGGAGATTGGTAAAGTCGGCGAAACGCGCCTCTACACCAAAACAGCCCAGCGTGTCGCGGACGAGCGACACGCTGTTGCCGAAGAGGTGTTTGGATGTTACGATGTTAAGCCCAGCAGCGCTTACGGCCGTCAGTGCGTAGTGTATGGCTGCCATGCCCGTGTTGAGTGCCGTGACGCTGACGGCACCTGTCAGCTGACAGACGCGCTCCTCAAGGAATGTCGTCGTCGGATTGGCAATGCGAGAATAGCTTGGAGCCATTGAGCGGCCGCAGAAAGCGTCGCTCATGGCTTTGGCTGTGGGAAACTCGAAGGCTGCAGTATAATACACTGGCATTGACAGTGCACCGTAGACGTCGGGCTTAGGATACTTCGTGGTTAGAATCTTTGTCTCGTAATTCATGTTTTCTTAAAGGACTTATCGGCCTATAATCTTACGAACGGCAATTACCAGCTTGTCTACATCGTCCTTGGTGTTGTACAAGGCAAACGTCGGGCGGACGCTCATCTCGTAGCCCAGGGCGCGAAGGGCTGGCTGGGCGCAGTGGTGTCCGGCGCGCACGGCAATGCCTTCCTTGTCGAGCAGTGTGCCTACCTCGGGAACGGGAATGCCGTCAAGCACGAAGGATACTACTGACACGCGCTGCTTCGGATTGGCTAAGAGCGTAAGGCCGGGAATGGCTGCCAGCTGCTCACGGGCATATTCCGTAAGCTTGTGTTCGTGGGCCTCGATGTTGCGAATACCGAGATGGCTCACGTAGTCGAGAGCGGCTCCAAGTCCGATGGCGTCGGCCACGTTTGGAGTGCCTGCCTCAAAACGTGCCGGCGGTACATTGTATTCCGTACGTTCAATGGTGACGTCGGTAATCATGTTGCCGCCACCTTGCCAAGGCTGCATCTTGTCGAGAATGTCCTTGCGGCCATAGACGGCGCCGATGCCGTTGGGACCGTAAATCTTGTGTCCGCTGAACACGAAGAAGTCGGCTCCAAGCTTCTGCACGTCAACAGGCGTGTGGGCTATCGACTGTGCGCCGTCGATGAGTACTGGCACGTTGTGGGAATGTGCAATCTCGATTATGCGCTGTACGTCGTTGATGGTGCCGAAGGTGTTGTTGACATGCCCGACGGAAACAAAGCGTGTACGCGGCGTGATGAGCCGTTCCAGCTCTGACAGCACGAGGTCGCCGTTCTGGTCGGTAGGAATGGCCTTCAGGGTGGCGCCACGCTCCTGGCACAGTCGCTGCCAAGGCACAATGTTGGCGTGGTGGTCAAGCTCGGAGACGATGACCTCGTCGCCAGGAGTGACGAACTGCCGGCCGTAGGTTTGTGCGACAAGGTTGATGCCCTCAGTGGTGCCGCGGACGAAGATGATCTCTTCTGAAGAAGCTGCATTGATGAACCGCTGTACCTTTTCGCGAGCCTCTTCGTATGCGTCGGTGGCTCGTGCTGCCAGCGTATGCGCTCCGCGATGGATGTTGGAGTTGTAGTTCTTGTAGTAGTCGGAAATCTTGTCGATTACTGCAAGAGGCTTCTGAGTGGTTGCACCATTGTCTAACCATACGAGGTCGTGGCCATTCACTTTCTGCTGGAGAACAGGAAAGTCTTTCTTTATCTGCGCAGAGTTCAATGTGTCAGTTTCCTCGTAGTGCAGGTTGCGCAGTTCTGGTTCTCCTAACGGTTGTAGTCCGATATTGGCTGTCTCATGGTCGAAGACGACATTATCGATGCTTGCCGGATTGTTGATGTCTGTCAGCTTATTGATGTCTGCAGACTGGGAAGGGCTGCCGTAGTTTGACGGTGTTGCCTGTGGAATGTCTTCCTTGTCAATGTAGGGAAGGTCTGGGAATGGAGACCCTCCGCTGAGCAAGGCTTTGAAGCCGGCTTCCAGCTCTTCCAGGTGCAGCTCTTCGTCGGGCAGTACAGCCTGCCGCTCTGCCTGATAGCTGTCTGGGCAGTATTTCTGGGCCAGAGCTTTCAGCTGTTCCAGTGCGCCACCGTCAGTCGATGGCGCCTGGGCATAGCCGAAACCCGGATCGGGTAGGAATGTTTGTGATATTTCGAAAGCCATTATTTCTCAATTGAGTTTCTGTGCTGATAGTCGTGGTAGTAGCCGACCTCTACGTTCTCAAGGACTGCGATGGCATCGTCGGTGAGGGCGGCCAGCGAGAAGTACTTGGTGAGCAGGTAGGAGGCCACGCCAAACTTGTCGAGTCCCATCAGGCGTGCTGACAGCGACGGAGCTATCTCGCCGGGGATTCCGCTCTGGTGCAGGCCGATGACGCCCTGGTTCTGCTCGCCGACGCGGACAAGGATGATTTTCGTAGTTCCTACGCCGCGGCCGGTAAGATACTGACCTTCCACCTCTACCTTGTCAGATGGAATGATGGGAACGCCGCGCCACAAAATTATTTTTGTACCGAAGAGGTCGGTGTGCTGAGGCGGTACGCCGCGCCATGTGCATTCACGCTCAAAAGCAGCAATGGCACGTGGGTGGGCCAGGAAGAAAGAAGGCTCTTTCCAAACCAGCGACAGCAGTTCGTCGAGATCGTCGGGCGTGGGCGCACCGTAGCGTGTTGTCAGGCGATAGGCTGGATTGACTGCTGCCAGCAGGCCGAATTTCTTGTTGTTGATGAGTTCCCACTCCTGACGCTCCTTGATGCTCTCGATGGAGAGGCGAAGCTGTTCTTCAAGCTGGTTGTAGGGATTGTTGTACAGGTCGCTGACGCGGGTATGTACACGGACAACCGTCTGCAGCGTGTTCAGTGAGTACTCGGTGGGCTGTTCCTCGTAGTCGATGTATGTCTCTGGGATGATATTGTCTTCCTCGTGTCCGCTCACCAAGTCGATGTGCTTCTCACCATGGTCGTTGACTGTAGCCTTCAGGCGCAGCTGCTTGTCGACGGCCTTGTTGAATGTCTCGCGAAAGTCGGGAACTTCCTTGATGAACTTTTCCAGCTCTTTCAGTTTAAGGCCGAGGAATACGGTTGGCGTTACGGCACGCACCGATACTGTAGACTTGGCATCGTCCAAGAGGTCGGCCTCGCCGAAGTATTCGCCGTCGCCAAGGAGTGCTATGCGCAGTTCCTCGCCGTGAGGTCCTTTGCTGATAACCTCTGCCTGACCGCTTGCCACGATGAAGAATTTCTGCTTGTCCTTGCCTTCCTCAACAAAGAGTTTGCCAAGTCCTACCTCCTGGGTCTCGAAGGAGCGGGCCAGACGGTTGACAATCTCATCGTCGAACTCAGAGAACAAAGGTATTGCCTTCAGGCTCTTGGCAGAGAACGACGGTGTGCCGTCAAGATATTGTATTGGCAGGCGCTCGCTCTTGTGCAGTTCAACTTTGGTACGGTTCACGCGGAAGGTTCCACCGCTCACCTGCACCCAAGGCAGCAGCTTGAGCATTAGTCTCGGTGTGATACTGCCCATCTGTGGGGCGGTCTTGGTAGTGGTCGCCAGCCTTCTGGCGGTGGCAGTGGTTACACTGCGCTGAAGATTTGAATCAGCCATAGTTGTTTGAAAATAATTGTTGTTTTATGATTATATATTTATTTCATTTCTGAATTATTACTTTGTGTGTGGTTCCCTCCACATGTTCCACAGACAGAACGTTGTAGCCTTGCTCCGTGGCGTTGCGTGGTACATTGTCAAGCGGTTCGCCCTCAGAGAGCAGAACTTCAAGGGTGTCGCCTGGCTGAAGTTTCGACAGTTCTATCTTGGTCTTCACGAAAGTCATAGGGCAGTGTTCTTTCGTTATGTCTAATATCTTATTCATTGTTATATTTAATATTTGTTGATTTATTATTATTCAGATAAACAGCGTTTGTCCGCCTTCGCTCAGCTGTAGGAACGATGCAACTCCCAGTACGTCTTTCACTTCTGGTATGAAGTCTTCCTTCTTCAGCCCCAGTACGTGCATGGCCATTTCGCAGGCATAGAAGTTTACTTCAAGAGCCTTGGCGGCATCCACGAGTTCTTCAAGGGTGGCCACATTGTTCTTGCGCATCAGGCTTCGGAAAATCTTCGGGCCGGCGCCGCAGAAGTTGAAGCGGCTGGTGGGAGCGACGTGCAGTCCGCCCATCATGAAGCCGAAAATCTTTGTCAGCCATGTGCCGCCAGTAAAGCTGCGTCCCAGCTTGTGCTTGATGGCGTCAAGCCCCCAGAAGGTGAAGAAAATATTTACTTCATATCCAACGGCCGCAGCACCCGTGGCGAGGGTGAAGACGGCTGTCAGCTTGTCGAAGTCGCCGCTGAAGGCGATTATGCTTAGTTTCTTTGTGTCGCTCATAGTCTAAAGGACTTTCTTGTTATACGTTTTCCGATTTGAACAGTTGTGTGCTGAGGTAGCGTTCGCCGGTGTCGGGCAGCAGAACCACGATGGTCTTGCCTTCGTTCTCAGGCCTACGGGCCAGCTTTATGGCTGCAGCTGCGGCCGCACCGCTGCTGATGCCCGTCAGCACACCGTCTTTCGTTGCCAGCAGCCGGCCAACGGCAAAGGCCTCGTCGTCCTTGATGCGCAGCAGTTCGTCATAGACAGCCGTGTCAAGAGTCTTTGGCTGGAAGCCGGCACCTATGCCCTGTATCTTGTGAGGCCCAGGACGGCCGCCAGACAACACTGCCGACGTGTAAGGCTCTACGCCAACAACCTTTACTGCGGGATTATGCTCCTTCAGCACCTGGCCTACGCCAGTGATGGTGCCGCCAGTGCCTATGCCTGCCACAAAGATGTCTACATTGCCGTCAGTGTCGCGCAGTATTTCCTCTGCAGTCGTCCTGCGGTGTACTGCCGGGTTGGCTGGGTTTTCAAACTGCTGTGGAATGTAGGCATTTCCTATGCTGTCGGCCAGTTCCTGAGCCTTGCGTATGGCACCAGCCATACCTTCATAGGCTGGTGTCAGCACTATCTCTACTCCGAGAGATTTCAGCAAGGCCCGACGCTCTGTCGACATTGAGTCTGGCATGGTGAGTATCAGTCGATAGCCGCGTATGGCTGAAATAAAAGCCAAGCCGATGCCAGTGTTGCCTGACGTCGGTTCTATGATAGTTGTGTTGGGGTCTATTAGTCCCTTGCGCTCGGCCCGCTCAATGAGGGCGAGTGCTGTGCGGTCCTTGACGCTGCGCAGTGGGTTCAGGAATTCCAGCTTTGCCACAATGCGGGCCTTGAGGTTCAGTTCCTGTTCTGTTCCTGACAGTTCCAGCAGCGGTGTGTTGCCGATGAGTTCAGTCAGCGTGTGTGCTATTTGTGCCATGTCCTGTAAATTATTAAAGGTGTATTTCTTTGTCTATAACTTCTCCGCCTGCAATCTTGAACGAGTTCAGGTGTATGCCTTCATGCAGTGACAATATTGCGTAGCGGATGTTTGGGTCGTTAGCCAGACGGATGTCTTCTTGCGACGGACGCGACGGCGATGCCGGATGGCTGTGCCAGTTGGCGAGAATTTTCAGCCCGTGTTCGCGTGCATAGCGCAGGGCGGCAAACTGCTCGCGTGGTGCAAACGAGAAATGCTCTGGCGAGTGGTCGATGTTTTCCATCGGGTAGTTCTCGCTGACCGTTGACTCTTCATGTTGTCCGTCGGCAGTAGTTCCGAGCAGATATCCGCACGACTCGTTTGGTGCTTCCTTCTGTGCCTGGGCTATCAGTTCGTCTATAATGTTCTGTGGTATTCTCATTGTCTCAATTCATTTAAATGCGTGAGAGCCAATCATGCGTCGTGCTTCAAGTCGCAGGCAGCCTGCTCGTAGTCGATGAGATGGTCGATGGTGGGGTTGCTGCCGCAGATGGCACAGCTGTCGCGGTGCCGGACAGGTACCGTGCGGAACTGCATGGTCTTGGCGTCGAAGGTCAGCAGACGGTTGGTGAGCAGTTCGCCGACTCCGGTGAAGTATTTCAGGGTTTCGGCGGCTTGGATGGTTCCCAGCATGCCGGCAATGGCACCCAGCACTCCAGCTTGGCTACACGTTGGAACTGCACCCACTGGAGGCGGCTCCTTGAACATGCATCGGTAGCAGGCTGTGCCGGGCAGGTGTGTGAACGTCTGGCCGTTGAAGCGCAGAATGCCTCCGTGCGAGAATGGCTTGCCAGCCATTACGCAGGCATCGTTGATGAGGAACTTGACCGGGAAATTGTCGGTTCCGTCCACCACGAAGTCGTATTCCTTAATGATGTCCAAAGCATTGCTGGAGTCGAGGAAAGTGTGGAAAGTGTCCACCTTTACGTCGGGATTGATGGCCAGCATTTTCTCCTTGGCACTCTCCACCTTTGCAATTCCAACGTCCTTCGTAAAGTGTATCACCTGCCGCTGCAAGTTGGAAAGGTCTACCACGTCGGCATCAACAATTCCTATGCGGCCCACGCCTGCAGCTGCCAGGTAGAGGCTTACGGGGGCTCCCAAGCCGCCGGCACCTACCACCAGCACGCGCGCGTTCATTATCTTTTCTTGTCCCTCAACGCCGACGTCTTGCAAAAGGATGTGGCGCGAGTAGCGTTGTATCTGTTCTTCTGTGAAATCTATCATAATAATGCATTAAGAATTAAGAATTGCACTTCCTCCTCCCATGAAGTAAAGGAAGTCCACCTTGTCGCCTTCCTGGATTTGTATCTTCTCCCAGTCCTCGCGCTCGGCAAATTCCTCGTTCACCTGTACAGACACCATTTCCGGATTGTCTATCTCCAGTTGCTTGGTCAGCTCCGTAACGTTTGCTGGCAGAGCAACCTCCTTTGCGTCTCCGTTCACATAAATCTTAGCCATAGAAATTCTCATAGTTTTATTAGTTCTTTTTTCGTTTGTTTTCTCTCTGTCAGGAAACACATGTTTTCCGACGTTGCAAAGGTATGGCAAAAGATTATACCATAAAATAGCATAGTTACGGTAAATTGCATACCATGTTTATGGTATTATGACACAATGGCATTTGTTTTACGACATTTTGACAGCATTTTCGCATTGGCATTGAAGTTGCATTAATTCTGGTGAGAGCCGATGAGGCAATCAAAAACAAAAGTATAACCAATTTAAAACAATAGAATTAGGAGGTAACGATTATGATGCCAATGATGAGAAGTAACAACTGGATTCCAACAGTGTTCAACGATTTGTTCTACAACGATTTCATGCCGAAGGCCAACGCCACGGCTCCGGCCATCAACGTAAAGGAGTCTGACAAGGCATATACCGTAGAGGTGGCCGCTCCGGGCATGAAGAAAGAAGACTTTAACGTGCATATCAACGACGAGGGCAACCTCATCATCAAGATGGAGCAGAAGCAGGAGCATAAGGAGGAAGACAAGAACACGCGCTATCTGCGCCGTGAGTTCAGCTACTCGAAGTATGAGCAGACGCTGATATTGCCCGACGATGTCAAGAAGGATGCGATTTCTGCCAAGGTGGAACACGGTGTTCTTACCGTAGAGCTGCCCAAGGTGGTAGAGGAGAAGGTTAAAGTCTCTCGCCAGATAGAAATCGGCTGATGCAACAGCTTTGAGAACTGCAGACACATTATTATTAATTTAAGGTAAAAAGGTAAAACAGAAAAGCCTGCACTACTGTTATAAGTTAGTGTGGGCTTTTTCTATTTTTTATATGTTGAAGCGTTGTCTGTTGTGGATGTATGTCGTGATAGACTTGTCGGAATGTAATGAATTTTAAATAAATTAACATAAAATAAGCAAAAAAAAACGCATACAAGCCAAAAATTATAAATTTGCAATGAATTATTTTACAAAATTCTTTTACAAATAACCTATTTATGATTATGAAGAATGTTACTAAGTTTGCAGTTGTTGCTGCATGTGTGTTGATGGCATCGAATGCTATGGCACAGGAACCCAACGAAAAGGGAAACATCACCACAGAAGTACAGTTCAATCCGTTTGCCAACAGTTTTAACACCTTCAAGCTTGAAGGCCTGAAGGCTCGCTACTTCCTGACTGATGTTGATGCTGTTCGTGTCAACCTTGGCTTCAATGTTGACAAAAATACCATGACAGAAAATGGAAGCTTGAACGATCGTTTTGAAGGTGTTACCAATTATTCGGTAGGTTCAAGCGAGCTTGCGACGAAGACTACTGAGACAACTTTCCGTATTGGCGTCGGTTACGAGCGTCACCTCGTACAGCGTGACCGCATCAGCCTTTATGCTGGTGCAGAAATTGGCTATGAGGGTATCTTTCGTTCTGGTGAGCAGACTTACACAGAGAATGGTGAGAGGTTGGTGACTTATGGAACTACCACCACGGTGGCAAAATACAGCGAAAGCCACAATGTCAGCTACGACAAGATGATGCCTGCAGGCAACTATCTTCCTGGCGATGCTTCTACAGGCCAGCCAAGCATGAGCGGCAAGTTCAATGAGCATAATTTCTTTGCATCTGTGTTCACAGGCATTGACTTCCAGGTCTACAAAGGAATATATATTGGCACAGAGTTCGGCATTCGCTTCACTACGGGTGACAATCGTGCCAGCGGTTCATGGACACAAAACTATAGTTCAACAAATGTTAGCACTTCTGGTTCTACGGTCAACACCACGACTACTCAGTGGAGCTACTCGTCTGCATCTGGTGTTTGCGAAGGCCTGAGGACAAACTCTGTTTCTGGCTCTACGCCAACAGAGACAAAGATTCAGAATGCTTACACAGGCAGTGAGTATACTGCCTCTTCAACAAATCTGAAGATTTATATTGAGCCTGCCCTTCGTCTTGGATGGAGGTTCTGAATTAATAGGAACTTTTTTCAATTATTGTAAGAGTGACAGGAAGGAGTCAGACCTACAATAGGTCGCTCCCTCCTGTCTTTTTTTGTGTCTATAAAGTCTCACATTTGTCTTGTGAACTATCTTATGAACAGCAGCTCGCGGTATTTCGGCAGCGGCCAGAGCGAGTCGTCGACGATGAGTTCCAGCTTGTCAATCTGGTAGCGTATGTCGTCAAGCTTTGGCTCTACGGTGTCGTGATAGGCAATGGCCTTTTCATGTTCGTCCTCAATCTTGTTAGCCAGCTTGCGTGCGTTTACCAGATCCTCCACCTGCTTTTCGATGGCCGATGTGCGCTCGGCAATCTCCTCGATGAGTTTCAGGTTGCGCGCGTTCAGCGTCTCGGCCTTGTCGGCAGGGAAGATGGCGGCCATGTTTTCGGCGTTCTTCAGCAGTGCCGACTGATAGCGTGTGGCAACGGGAATGATGTGGTTCATCGACAGGTCGCCCAGCACGCGAGCCTCTATCTGTATTTTCTTCGTGTAGGTTTCCCACTTTACCTCATTGCGTGCCTCCAGCTCTTTGCGCGTCATGACGCCAAGGCTTTCGAACATCGTGATGCTTTCCTCGTCGAGGTAGCGTTCAAATATCTTCGGGCATGACTTCTCTACGTCCAGTCCGCGCTTTTCGGCCTCTGCAACCCACTCGTCGCTGTAGCCATTGCCGTCGAAGCGTATTGGCTTACAGGTCTTAATGTCGTCGCGCAGCACGTCGATGATGGCGTGGAAGATTGCTGAATGCCCTGTGCCGGCCAGTTTCTTTTCCAGTTCCGGAATGTGTGCGTCTACACGCTTCTTGAACGAGACGAGGGCTTCTGCCACGGCACTGTTCAGGGCTATCATGGCCGATGCGCAGTTGGCCTCGCTGCCTACGGCGCGGAACTCGAAGCGGTTGCCGGTGAATGCGAATGGGCTGGTGCGGTTGCGGTCGGTGTTGTCTATGAGCAGCTCTGGTATTTCGGGAATATCCATCTTCATGCCCTGCTTGCCAGCCATGGACAGAATGTCCTCCTTGTCAGCCTTCTCGATGTGGTCTAACAATTCCGACAGCTGCTTGCCGAGGAAGCTGGAGATGATGGCTGGCGGTGCCTCGTTGGCTCCCAGACGGTGGGCGTTGGTGGCCGACATGATGCTGGCCTTCAGCAGTCCGTTATGCTTGTAGACACCCATCAGCGTCTCCACGATGAATACGGCGAAGCGCAGGTTCTGTTCGGCATTCTTGCCGGGAGCATGCAGCAGCACGCTGTTGTCAGTGCTGAGCGACCAGTTGTTGTGCTTTCCCGAGCCGTTGATGCCTGCGAATGGCTTTTCGTGCAGCAGCACGCGGAAGCCGTGCTTGCGGGCCACGCGCTTCATGACCGACATCAAGAGCATGTTGTGGTCGACGGCCAGATTGGTCTCTTCGAATATCGGCGCCAGCTCAAACTGGTTAGGGGCAACCTCGTTGTGGCGCGTCTTGCATGGAATGCCCAGCTCAAGGGCAACGATTTCCAGTTCCTTCATGAATGCAGCCACGCGCTCAGGAATGGCGCCAAAGTAGTGGTCGTCCATCTGCTGGTTCTTTGCCGAGTCGTGGCCCATCAGCGTGCGGCCAGTCAGCAGCAGGTCGGGGCGCGCAGCATAAAGCCCTTCGTCGACGAGGAAGTATTCCTGCTCCCAGCCGAGATTGCTTGTAACCTTCTTAACGCTTGGGTCGAAATAGTGGCACACGTCCGTTGCTGCCACGTTCACTGCATGCAGGGCGCGCAGCAGAGGAGCTTTGTAGTCGAGGGCCTCGCCGCTGTAGCTTATGAACACGGTTGGTATGCACAGCGTGTCGTCGATGATGAACACAGGGCTGGTGGGATCCCATGCACTGTAGCCGCGTGCCTCGAAGGTAGAGCGAATGCCGCCGCTGGGGAACGAGCTTGCGTCCGGCTCCTGCTGTACGAGCAGCTTGCCGCTGAACTCCTCTACCATGCCGCCCTTGCCGTCGTGTTCTATGAAGGAGTCGTGTTTCTCGGCAGTGCCTTCCGTCAGCGGCTGGAACCAGTGCGTGTAGTGGGTGACGCCATTCTCCGTGGCCCACTGCTTCATGCCGGCAGCCACGGCGTCAGCAATATGGCGGTCCAGACGGGCGCCGTTGTCCATCACGTCAATCATTTTCTCGTATACGTCCTTGGGCAGGTACTTATACATCTTCTCGCGGTTGAAGACCTTCTTGCCGAAATACGCTGCGGGTCTCTCACTGGGTGTTTTTACGTCGAGGGGCTTCTTCTTGAATGCCTCGCCGACAACCTGAAATCTTAATGCTTCCATCTTACTGATTTGTAATTTGACGATTAAAAATATAATTCACTTTCACGGTGCAAAATTATTACATAATGTCTTGCTCGCGAAATAAATTCTTACGTTTTGTTTGTTAAAAATCGAGTAAAGTTTCATTTTGAAAACTTTCAACCCTTAATTATGTCAAAATGTTATCATATTGCACTCAAAACATGCCGTTTTGTTGCAAAGTGGCACTTGCAGGAAATCTCCATGCATTTATTTCCAAATAAAAAAAGCATCCCCTCCTTGGCAAAACTGCTGAGGAAGGGATGCGCCTGGCAAAAATTATGGATGCAGCGTAAAACCGAGTGCCAGGTATGCTTTCTGTGAACACGGATTGGCAACAATCTGGGCAAAGACTGGTACCGAGAACGTGTCAGTGATGCGGATGTCCTTGGTGGCCTTCAGCGCCAGGTTGGTTACCGCAAAGCCCGTAGTGCCGTAGCTGGTGGTGGCCCAGGGGACGGCGCCAGCCGTAGCAGTCCATTCTATGGCAGAAAGTTTGAATGGGACAATTACTTCCGCATAACTGCTGTAGGCTCGCTTGCCGTCCTTGTTGGTGCCGTCGTTGCCGGCAAAGTTGGTGTACCACTGCAGGGCCAGCGGTCCGAAGTCGTAGCCGATGTTGGCCTCAAAGACGTGGTTTGTGCCGTGGGCGTCATACTTGAAGTAGCGTCCGTCAGGGTCGAGTCCGTCGTTGAACCAATAGTCGGTAATGCCGACATTGAAACCTCCGATGGTGTAGGCGAGCGTCAGGTCAAGCTCCTTCGTGTCGCTGGCTTCTGCCAGTCCTACCGAACCCCACGCAGTCAGCGACAGTCCTTTGTAACCGACGCCTAATGTTGGCTGCAGTGACGCATTCCCCAAGTCCTGGCCACGCCAGATGTAGCTACTTACAACGTCTCCGCTAATCGTTGTCTCAATCTCATCTTGTGCCTCAGCGGCCGTTGCTCCGAGGAGCAACAGGCTCGTGAGAAATAATCCTTTTACCTTTTTCATAATACTATTTTTTTTTATTTTGAGCGTAGGCAAATGCTTCGCCATTCGCTTTTCACTCTTCACTTTTCACTTAGTTATAGCAACTCTCTCCATGTTCGTAAATGTCGAGTCCTTCTTCTTCCACGCGTGCCTCAACACGCAGTCCGCATGCCTTCTTGATGCCGTAGAACAGTGCGAAGCCGCAGGCTGCTGCCCAGAGGTCGATGCATAGTATGCCGAAGCACTCTGCTCCGAAGAAGCCCCATCCGTAGCCGTAGAAGGCGCCGCTGCTGACAGACAGCAGGCCGGTCATCAGCGTACCCAGTATGCCGCAGACTCCGTGTACCGAGCTGGCGCCCACAGGGTCGTCGATGTGCAGCTTGTGGTCGATGAACTCAATGGCATAGACAAGCACGATGCCGCATACCAGACCGATGATGACGGCTCCGATAGGGCTGACGAGGTCGCAGCCTGCCGTGATGCCTACCAGGCCTGCCAGCACGCCGTTCAGCGTCAGTGACAGCGATGGCTTGCCATACTTCCACCATGTGAGGAACATCGTGGCTACGCCGCCGGCAACAGCTGCCAGATTGGTAGTCAGCAGCACGTGCGAGATGGCCGTGCGGTTTACCTCGCCGCTGGCAGCCAGCTGCGAACCGGGGTTGAAGCCGAACCATCCGAGCCAGAGGATGAAGACGCCCAGCGAAGCCAGTGACAGGTTGTGGCCGGGAATGGCGCGGCTCTTGCCGTCCTTGCCATACTTGCCCAGGCGCGGGCCCAGTGCCATGGCGCCAATCAGAGCCAGTACGCCGCCAACGCTATGCACGATAGCCGAACCGGCAAAGTCGTGGAACACACTGCCAAAAGTTGTCATCATGAATGAGTCGGCTGCGTCGTTGCACAGCCAGCCGCCTCCCCATGTCCAGTGACCCTCGACGGGATAGATTATCAGCGAGATGAATGCCGAGTAAACCAGGTACATTGAGAACTTGGTGCGTTCGGCCATGGCACCGCTGACAATGGTGGCCGAAGTGGCGCAGAACACCGTCTCGAACATCAGGAAGCCTTCAACAGGCAAGTCGCCGTGATAGAAACTCAGGTCGCCCCAGTTAGGTGCGCCAATGAAACCGGCTCCGTCAGAGCCAAACATAAAGCCGAAGCCTATAAAGAAGAACAGCAGTGAGCCGAACATGAAGTCGACAAAGTTCTTCATAAGGATGTTTGCAGTGTTCTTGCCGCGTGTGAAGCCTGCCTCACACAATGCAAATCCGGGCTGCATCCAGAATACCAGCATCGCGGCCAGCAACATCCATACTGTATCAAGTGATAATGCAATTTCGTTCATTTTTTTTAGTCGTTTAGTTGTTTAGTTGTTTTGTCGTTTGGGGATTATACCTTAGTCGTTTAGTTGTTTTGTCGTTTTGGACTGCTCTGTTTAATATCTAACTACCCTAAACGACCAAACGACCAATATCCCAAGCCACCAGAATTATTTTTTGTCGCGAAGAACCGTGTCGCCATTCTCGCCGGTGCGGATGCTCCACGTGTCAATCATGTCGCTCACGAAAATGCGGCCGTCGCCAATCTCGCCAGTGTGGGCCACCTTCAGAATGACTTTCACCGTCGGCTCCACAAACTGGTCGCGGCACACGATGGTCAGCGCAACGCGCTCTATCACGTCAGTCGAGTACTGCACGCCACGGTAGATTCTTTCCTCGCGGCTCTGGCCGATGCCGTGCACGTTGTGGTACTCGAACCAGTCGATGTCCGACTGCAACAAAGCCTCCTTCACATCCTCGAACTTCGTCTTCCGGATGATTGCTTCAATCCTTTTCATACCTTAAATAATTTTTTTGGTTAATACATAATAATTATATATAAATGCAGCGTGACACTTTGTTTGTATCACGCTGCAAAATTATTGCATTTTGTAAAGATAATCCGCTAAATATTTGCAATTTGATTGTTAAATTTCGGTGTTTATTTCAAAATGTAAACAATTTATTAGGTTTTCGATGCACTTTGCTTTCACTTGGAATGAAAAAACTGTCATTTTGATGCAAAGTGACAGTTTGGCCTGATTGCGTTTTTTATTTGTTCCAGGCCTTGATGCGCTCCAGAGCCTCGTTGGTGCGCTCGTGGGTACCGAAGGCGGTGAAACGGACGTAGCCCTCACCGCTGGGACCGAAGCCGACACCGGGGGTGCAGACGACATTGGCGCCATAGAGCAGGGCTTCGAAGAAACTCCACGATGACATGCCGTCGGGAGTCTTCATCCAGACGTATGGTGCGTTCTCGCCCCCATAGCATTCATAGCCGAGCGACCGAAGTGTTGAAAGCATCTTGGCGGCATTCTCCATGTAGTAGTCGATGGTCTGCTGGATTTGTTTTTTGCCTTCGGGAGTGTAGATGGCCTCGGCAGCACGCTGCGAAATGTAGCTGGTGCCGTTGAATTTAGTGCATTGGCGGCGCAGCCACAGCTGGTTGAGGGAGATACGCTCGCCCTCGAAGGTGGCCACGCTGACCTCCTTGGGTACGATGGTGTAGCCACAGCGGATGCCCGTAAAGCCTGCAGTCTTTGAGTACGAGTGGAACTCTACGGCACACTTGCGGGCGCCGCGGATTTCGTAGATGGAGTGGGGGATTTCCGGGTCGCGGATGTAGGCCTGATAGGCGGCGTCGTAGAGTATGAGGGCATCGTTCTTCAGTGCATAGTTCACCCACTTGCGCAGTTCCTGCTTGGTGATGACTGTACCCGTGGGATTATTGGGGTAGCACAGGTAGATGACGTCTACGGGACGCCCCTTCGGCAGTTCAGGAATAAAGCCGTTCTCGGCCTTGGTGGGCATGTAGCGCACGTTGGTCCAGTGTCCGTCCTTATAGACGCCGCAGCGGCCTATCATTACGTTGGAGTCAATATAGACAGGGTAGATGGGGTCGGTGACGCCGATGAAGTTGTCCCAGTGGAGCAGCTCCTGGAAGTTGCCCGTGTCCGACTTGGCGCCGTCGTTAATAAATACCTCGTCGATGTCAAGGTGTATGCCGCGTTGGCGGAAGTCGTTTTTCAGTATGGCCTCACGCAGGAAGTCGTAGCCCTGCTCGGGACCGTAGCCGCGGAAGCCCTCCGGTGTAGCCATCTCGTCTACAGCCTTGTGCATGGCCTCGATGACGGCGGGGCAGAGCGGCTGGGTGACGTCGCCGATGCCGAGCGATATGACGTCGGCCTTGGGATGCATCACCTTGAAGGCATTCACCTTCTTGGCGATGTCGGCAAACAGGTAGTTGTTCTGGAGATTCAGAAAGTGGATATTTACTAAAGCCATATTTCTTGGTCGTTTGGTTGTTTTGTCGTTTGGTTGTTTGGTTGTTTGGTCGTTTGGTTGTTTTGTCGTTTGGCCGTTCTATCTTTTCTAAACGACAAAACGACCAATTCCTAATCTACTGATTCTATTTCGCCGTCGAAGACGAATGCGGCGGGGCCGGTCTTCAGAATATGGTTGTCAGACTGGCGCCACTCTATGTGGAGCGTGCCGCCGTCCATGATGATGTTGCTTTCCCTGCCGGCACGACCTGTCAGGCAGGCGGCGACAGCAGTGGCGCAGGCACCGGTGCCGCAAGCTTGTGTGATGCCGCTGCCACGCTCCCAGACACGGGTGCGGATTTCCCCATCCTTTTCTATGTGGGCAAACTCTATGTTGCAACGCTGCGGGAAGGCCGGATGGTGTTCCAGGGCATGTCCAGCCTCTTCAACTTTGTTGACGTCATCGGTGAAGATGACATAGTGCGGATTGCCCATCGAGACGAAAGTTCCCTGCGTGAGATTGCCCGTCGGGGCAAATTGTTCCGCATTTTCCAGGACAGGCTCTCCCATGTCTACAGTGATGCTTTCTGCAATGCCGCCGCTGACATGGAGCTGCAGCGTCTTGATGCCGGAAAGAGTGAGCAGGCGAATAGACTCCTTGCTGGTGAGGCCGCGCTCGTAGAGATACTTGCCGATGCAGCGCGACGCATTGCCGCACATCATGGCCTCAGAGCCGTCGGCATTGAAGATGCGCATGGAGAAGTCGGCCTCTGGAATGGGCGAGCGGTCAATCAGCACCAGACCGTCGGAGCCGATGCCCTTGTGGCGGTCGCTCCAGAGGATGGCCGCAGCCGAGGGGTCGGCAATGGGATGCTCCATCGTGTTGACGTAGATGTAGTCGTTGCCACAGCCGTGCATCTTGGTGAACCTGATTTTCTCTGCCATATTGCTGTTCTTTTTTGAAGTTCGCTATCCCCTTGTCAGATTTGGCTGCAAAGGTAAGACAAAAAGATATATATGGCAAAGAAATGCATTTCTTTTTGTTTGTTAAATTGTTCGTATTGTGTCATTTTGTAAAGAAATTGACATTTGTGGCTTTCGTTTTGTTTTCACTTTGCGTGTTTTCCTTGCAGTTTTTTTACATTCTGTCATTTCTGCCTGTTTTTCTCAGCCGTGTTTTTCCGGTAAAAATATCTCTGTGAGATAAAAAAATATCTCTGTGAGATAAAAAATTATCTCTGCATGATAAAAAAATATCTCAATGAGATAATTCCGTAACATGCAGAGATAATCTTATGAACAGGTCATTGCTGTTCGTTGGCCTATTTGTTGGTCAGCTGGAACTCGTTACTTGCTTAGGTATGCATCGACCTTCTTGGCAGTCTCTATGCCGCTGGCCAGTGCGCGAACCACGAGACTGGCACCATTGGCAGAGTCGCCGCATACGAAAACGTTGTCAGGGTATTCTGGATGTTCCGGTTTGAGGAAACCCATAGCCAGCAGCACCAGTTCGGCCTTGATGATTTCGGGCTTTCCCTTCTCAACCATCATCGGACGGCCGCCGTTAGGATTAGGCTGCCAGTCAATCTCCTGCACCTTTACGCCTGTCAGCCTGCCGTCCTTGCCAAGGAATTCCAGCGTGTTGATGTTCCACCTGCGCGTGCAGCCCTCTTCGTGGCTCGAAGTAGTCTTCAGCGTGCGAGGCCAGTTGGGCCAAGGGTTCTGTGGGTCTTCAGGGCCTTCTACAGGGCGTGGCATGATCTCTATCTGCGTAACGCTCTTGCAGCCTTGGCGGTGTGCCGTGCCGATGCAGTCGGAGCCGGTGTCGCCGCCACCAATGACCAGCACGTCCTTGCCCTTGGCGGTGATGCGCTCGTCGTTGCTGAATTCCATGCCTGCCAGCACGCGGTTCTGCTGCGACAGCATTTCAAGAGCCAGGTGGACGCCCTTCAGTTCGCGGCCTGGAATGTTGAGGTCGCGGGCTGTGGGTGTGCCGGTTGCGATGACGACGGCGGAGAAGGCCTTAAGCGTAGAGTTTAGAGTGCAGAGCGTAGAGTTTGCATTGTACTTAAACTCAATGCCCTCCTGCTCCAGCAACTGGATGCGGCGGTCGATGATGGTCTTGTTGAGCTTGAAGTTGGGGATGCCGTAGCGGAGCAGGCCGCCAGCGGCTTCGTTCTTTTCGAACACGGTAACGCTGTAGCCCATCAGGTTCAGTGTGTTAGCAGCGGCAAGGCCCGCAGGGCCTGCACCGATGACGGCGACGCGAACGGGGACGTCGGCGACCGAATCGCCGACCACCGTATGGCGCGTAATGCGCGTGATGTCGGTGTGCGGCTGGATATATCCCTCGCGGAAGGCGGCCTCGGTGATGGCAGCCTCGTCTTCGCGGTTGGTCGTCGGCTCGTGGTTGAAGCGGTTCAGCACGCAGGCCTTTTCGCAGAGTGCCGGGCAGATGCGTCCTGTGAACTCCGGGAATGGGTTGGTGCTGTTCAGCAGGCGGTAGGCCAGCTCCCAGTCGCCTTTATATAGGGCGTCGTTCCACTCTGGGGCTTTGTTGCCCAGCGGACATGCCCAGTGGCAGAACGGAACGCCGCAGTCCATGCAGCGTGATGCCTGCAGCTTGCGTTCGCGGGTGTTCAGTGTCTGCTCCACCTCGCCAAAGTCGTGGATTCTATCGTGAATAGGCCGGTAGCCTGCCTCCTGGCGGTGTATTTCTAAAAATGCTTTCGGATTTCCCATGATGAAAATTGAAAATTGAGAATTGAAAATTGAGAATTAGTAATCGCGCTGGATATTTGCTATCTTTTCTTGCAGTTTCTTGTTTTGTTCTTCCTGTAGCACGCGCTTGTACTCAATGGGTACTACCTGTACGAACTCCTCTACATAATGCTGCCAGTTGTCGAGCATGCGTCCGGCGAGAGCCGATCCTGTGTGCAGGTAGTGCTGGCGGATGAGTTCGAGCAGTTCTTTGCGAGAGACGCTGTCCTCAACGAGATTGATTTCCACCATGTCCATATTGCAGAAATAGTCGAAATTGTGCTTGCGGTCCCAGACGTAGGCCACACCTCCGCTCATGCCTGCAGCGAAGTTGCGTCCCGTTTCGCCCAAGACTACCACGCGGCCGCCGGTCATGTATTCGCAGCAGTGGTCGCCGGCACCCTCGATGACTGCTATGGCACCAGAGTTGCGCACTCCGAAACGCTCGCCAACCTTGCCGTTGATGTATATCTCGCCGCTGGTGGCACCGTAGAGGCCAGTGTTGCCTGCAATGATGTTTTCTTCGGCATGGAAGTCCTCGCTGCTGCGTGCTGGCGGCAGGATGCTGATGCGGCCGCCGCTGAGACCTTTGCCGAAATAGTCGTTGCACTCACCCTCCAACTTCAGGTTGAGGCCGCGGACTGCAAATGCTCCAAACGACTGGCCTGCAGAACCCTTGAACTTGATGTTGATGGTGCCGTCGGGCAAGCCGGCCTCGCCGTATTTTTTTGCAATGACGCCACTCAGCATTGTCGTTACTGCGCGGTCGGTATTCTTGATGGCGTAGTCGAGCGTCACCTCTTCGCCGCTGTCGATGGCATTCTTGGCAGCGCGTATTATTTCCTCGTCCTTCACTCCGCTCACCTTTGTATATTCACCGCGGTCCCAATAGAGGGCTTTGTCTGTTTCAGGCTTGTGAAGCAGTCGGGCGAAGTCGATGGTCGACCATTTAGCCTCCCCAACATTCCTCCCTTTGGAAGGGCTTGTGTGGGCTTCCAAGAGGTCTGTCCTGCCGATAATCTCCTTCAGGCTGTGGACGCCGATTTCTGCCAGATATTCGCGCACCTGCTGAGCCAGGAAGGTAAAGAAGTTGACCACGTATTCGGCGCGTCCCTCGAAGTGCTTGCGCAGCTCTGGGTTTTGTGTGGCTACGCCCATCGGGCAGGTGTTGGTGTTGCACTTGCGCATCATGACACAGCCAAGCACGATGAGCGGCAGCGTGCCAAACGAGAACTCGTCGGCACCAAGCATGGCCATGATGACAACGTCCTTGGCCGTCTTCAACTGTCCGTCGGTCTGCAGGCGTACCTGATTGCGCAGTCCGTTCATCACCAGTGTCTGCTGTGTCTCTGCCAGGCCAATCTCAGGAGATATGCCGGCGAAGCGCATGCTGCTGGCAGGGCTGGCACCGGTGCCGCCCTCGGCACCGCTGATGACGATGAGGTCGGCCTTTGCCTTTGCCACGCCGGCGGCAATGGTGCCAACGCCACTCTCGGCCACGAGCTTCACGCTGACGGCAGCCGTGGGGTTGATGTTCTTAAGGTCGAAGATGAGCTGTGCAAGGTCTTCTATCGAGTAGATGTCGTGGTGGGGCGGGGGAGAGATGAGCGAAATGCCGGGAATGGCATTGCGCGTCTTGGCGATGATGTCGTTGACCTTGAAGCCTGGCAGCTGGCCACCCTCGCCGGGCTTGGCTCCCTGTGCAATCTTGATTTGTATCTCTTCGGCATTCACCAGATATTCTGCCGTTACGCCGAAGCGTCCACTGGCTATCTGCTTGGTCTTCGAACTCAGCGACACGTCAACCGTTTCGCCGTTTGCCAGTTTCCAGTCTATGGTTTTGTGATATCTGGCGTTGTCTTCGCCGCCCTCGCCGGTGTTGCTTCGTGCGCCCAGCTTGTTCATGGCCAGGGCAAGAGCCTCATGGGCCTCGATGCTCAAGGCACCGAACGACATTGCTCCCGTCACGAAGTGCTTGACGATGCTTTCTACAGGCTCTATGCTGTCAATGTCTGCAGGCTTGACAGCCTTCTTGAAGCTGAAGAAGTCGCGGATGAAGATTGGACTTTCCTTTTCGTCCACCTCTGCGGCCCATGCCTTGAATTTCTCGTAACTGCCCTGCCGGGTGGCCAGCTGCAAGTGGGCGATGGTCTCCGGCGTCCAGGCGTGCTTGATGCCATCCTTGCGCCACGAGAACTGCCCGTTATTTGGGAGATTAGTTATTTGGTCGTTTGGTCGTTTAGGAAGATTGCCAACAGCCGGTTGTGACATCCCCAGACTGCCAAACGACGAATTCCCCAAACGACTAAAGACGAGGGCGTCCCTAGCAATCTCCTTCAGACCGATGCCGCCGATGGTGCTGACCTCGGTGCCGAAATAGCGGCGCAGCAGGTCTTCGCTCAGTCCGATGCTTTCGAAAATCTTCGCACCGCGATAGGAACGGATAGTGGAGATGCCCATCTTGGACATGATTTTTTTGAGGCCTTTGTCGACGGCCTTGATGTAGTGGGCCTCTGCCGTTGCATAGTCTTCCTGTATTTTTCCTCGTTTCACCAGGTCGTCCAGTATAGCGAAGGTCATGTACGGACACAGTGCTGAGGCACCATAGCCTAACAGCAGGGCTGCATGCATTGTTTCGCGAATTTCACCGCTCTCAACGATAAGAGCCGTCTGAACGCGCTTGCCTACGCTGATGAGATAGTGATGCACGGCACTCACTGCCAGCAGTGACGGAATGGGCGCATGCTGTCCGTCAATGTCGCGGTCGGAGAGGATGATGTAGTTGACGCCGTCATCTACACTATCCTCTGCCCTGTGACAGAGTTCGTCAAGGGCCTGGCGCAGGCCTTCCTCGCCCTTCTCGATGTCAAAGAGCATGGCAAGCTTCTGTGTCTTGAAGCCCTTGTACCTTATATTACATAATATGTTGAGTTGTGTGTTGGTAAGTACTGGCTGCGGCAGTCGCACCATCTTGCAGTTCGAGGCGTCGGGCGTCAGGATGTTTGTTCCCACGGCACCTATGTACTCGGTAAGCGACATCACCAGTTCTTCGCGGATTGGGTCGATGGCAGGGTTCGTCACCTGTGCAAACTGCTGGCGGAAGTAGTTGAACAGCAGTTGTGGGCGGTCGCTGATAACGGCCAGCGGCGTGTCATTGCCCATGGCGGCCACAGGCTCCTGGCCGGCAGTAGCCATAGGCACGATGGTCTTGTCTATGTCCTCTTGGCCGTAGCCGAAGGTGATGAGCTTCTGATGGAAATCGCTCACGGAGTTCTCTACGTGGCGGCCACTCTTGAGCTTTTCCAGTTGTACGCGGTTTTCGCTGAGCCATTCGCGGTATGGGTGTGCCTTGGCCAGCTGTTCCTTGATTTCGCCATCGTAGTAAATCTTGCCCTCTTGCGTGTCAATGAGTAGTATCTTGCCTGGCTGCAGTCTTCCCTTCGACACCACGTTGCCAGGCTCGAAGTCCATGACGCCAACCTCGGAGGCTACAACCATCATGCCCTGCTTCGTAATCGTATAGCGGCTGGGGCGCAGTCCGTTGCGGTCGAGCATGCCGCCTGCGTAACGACCGTCGGAAAATAGCAGTGCTGCAGGGCCGTCCCACGGCTCCATCAGAATGGAATGATACTCATAGAAGGCTTTCAGGTCTTCGGAAATGGGGTTCTTGTCGTTGAACGACTCTGGCACCAGAATGGCCATTGCCTGCGGCAGTGACATGCCGCTCATCGTCAGGAATTCGAACACGTTGTCCAGCGATGCAGAGTCGCTCATGTCGTCCTGAACGATGGGGCGCAGGTCCTTGATGTCGCCAAGGGCCTCACTTGAGAGCACGCTTTCGCGTGCCTTCATCCAACCACGGTTGCCCCTGATGGTGTTTATCTCGCCGTTGTGTGCCAGCAGACGGAATGGCTGTGCCAGCTTCCATTTCGGGAAAGTGTTGGTGCTGAAGCGTGAATGTACCAGTGCCAGTCCGCTTGTGAAGTAGTCGTTTGAAAGGTCGGGGAAGTAGCGGCGCAGCTGTCCGCTGGTCAGCATGCCTTTGTAGATGATGTTCTTGCTCGACAGCGAGCAGATGTAGAAGTCGTCGTATCCATCGGCAGCCGTGGCGGATTTGCTATATTCTGCAATGCGGTTTTCAATTCTCTTGCGTACCTTATATAATATGCACTCAAACATGGCGACATCGTCATCAGAAATGCCTGTCACGAAAACCTGTTTGATGTCTGGCTCCACTTCGCGCGCTGCCGCGCCCAGCACCTCTGGATTTGTGGGGACGGCACGCAGGTGCATCAGCTGCAGTCCCTCGCGCTCTATCTCCTCAATCATAATCGACAGAATAGTCTGCTGCACCTGCTCGTCCTTTGGCAGAAACACCAGTCCTGTGCCGTATTTTCCCTTCTCGGGAACGGGAATGCCTTGCAGCAGAATGAACTCGTGGGGTATCTGTATCATGATGCCGGCACCGTCGCCGGTCTTGTCGCGAGTCTCGGCACCGCGATGCTCCATATTTTCCAATACCTTCAGTGCATTGTCAACCAGCTCGTGGCTCTTGCCGCCGTGGATGTTCACTACCATGCCGACGCCACACGCGTCGTGTTCATACTGGCTATTATATAACCCTTGATAGCTTTCTTGAAGTTTACATTTTGTCATATTATCCTTGATAAATCTTCCTTAAAGTTTTGTTTTGGATGCAAAGGTAAAGCAAAATGATAGAACGAGCAAATGAAATATGGTCTTTTTGAAACTATTTATTTTGTCAAAAAATCATGTTGTTCGAAATTTTGCAGAATTTGTAGCAAAATGTCACGTAATTGCCAAATAAAGAAGGGTAAAAATTACACTTTGTCAGTCGTGTGCGTTTTTAACATTCGAAAATTGGTGCGTGTCGTGTCCTTGATTTTTAGAATAATTATCTTTGCAGTCCATAAAAGACATTTGTTTTATGGATACAAAATACATTTTTGTCACCGGTGGAGTTATTTCCTCGTTGGGCAAGGGCATAATCTCAGCCAGCGTTGGCAAGTTGCTGCAGGCGAGAGGCTATAAAGTAACCATTCAGAAGTTTGACCCATATATCAACATCGACCCTGGCACATTGAATCCCTATGAGCATGGCGAATGCTATGTTACCGACGATGGCTTCGAGACCGACTTGGACCTTGGACACTATGAGCGCTTTACGGGCATTAGAACCACGCGCAATAACTCGATAACCACAGGCCGTATATATAAGACGGTGATAGACCGCGAACGCCGTGGCGACTATCTTGGCAGGACAATACAGGTAGTGCCTCACATCACGGATGAGATTAAGCGGCGTATGCTGCGCGAGGGCCTTGAGGAGGCTTTCGACTTCGTCATCACCGAGGTGGGCGGCACCATCGGCGACATAGAGAGTGCGCCGTTCATGGAGGCCATTCGTCAGCTGCGCTGGCAGTTGGGCAGGGATGCCGTATGTGTCCATCTTACCTATGTTCCTTATCTGAAGGCTGCCGATGAGCTTAAGACGAAACCGACGCAGCATTCGGTGAAGGAGTTGCAGGGAATGGGTATACAGCCCGACGTATTGGTGCTGCGTACAGAACGCCATCTTGACGACCATTTGCGTATGAAGGTGGCTTCTTTCTGTAATGTGGATCTTGAATGTGTGGTGCAGAGTGAGGACATGCCCAGCATCTATGAAGTGCCGGTGAATATGCAAAAGCAGGGACTCGATGCGGCCATCATGCGAAAGATAGGTATTCCTGTAGGTGAGTCGCCTGCTATGAAGCCCTGGCATGACTTCCTTGACAAACAGCGTCATGCCACACGCGAGGTGCATATTGGGCTTGTAGGCAAATACGATCTTCAAGATGCTTACAAAAGCATCCGCGAGAGTCTGAACCTGGCAGGTATATATAATAATGTGAAGGTGCAGTTGCACTTTATCAACAGCGAAGAGATTACCACTCAGAACGTCAGCGAGAAGCTTGCCACTATGGCAGGCATTGTGGTGTGTCCCGGCTTTGGACAAAGGGGTATTGAGGGCAAGATTATTGCTGCCGGGTACACGCGTACTCACGACATTCCCACATTCGGCATCTGCCTGGGCATGCAGATGATGGTCATTGAATTTGCCCGCAACGTCTTAGGCTACGCTGATGCCAACAGTCGGGAGATGGACGGGCAGACGCCACATAACGTCATTGACATTATGGAGGAGCAGAAGAGCATCACGCAGATGGGCGGCACCATGCGCCTGGGAGCCTATGACTGCGAGCTGCGTGAGGGCAGCAAGGCAGCGCAGGCGTATAGCCTTCGCGACGGAATCGCGAGCCACACGACCATCCGCGAGCGCCATCGTCACCGTTATGAGTTTAACAATGCCTATAGAGATGAATACGAAGCAGCGGGCATGAAATGCGTGGGTGTCAATCCGGCAGCAGACCTTGTGGAAATTGTCGAGATACCCGATAAACGCTGGTATATCGGCACACAGTTCCATCCAGAGTATTCTTCGACAGTGCTGCATCCGCATCCGCTGTTCATGAGTTTCATTCAGGAATGCGCAAAATCGTAAATCATAAATACTTAAATTGTAAAATAGTAAATTGTAAATAGTCAACAGAAAAACAGCAATGGTGGAACAGCTGAAGCATGAATGTGGAGTGGCAATGATACGCCTGTTGAAGCCCTTGTCGTACTACGAGCAGAAATACGGTACTCGGCACTATGGACTCAGCAAGCTCTATCTGCTTATGGAAAAGCAGCACAACCGTGGGCAGGAGGGCGCTGGCTTGGCCTGCGTAAACATGGATGCACCGGTGGGAACAGAATACATGTTCCGTGAGCGTGCAGAGGGCAAGGATGCCATCACGGAGATATTCAGAAAGGTGAAAGCCTACCCAAACGCTCAGACATCCACGTCATCAGAGGGGCTTGGCGAGGTTTTCAATTCCCAGCTGCTGATGGGTCATCTGCGCTATTCTACCACAGGCAAGAGCGGCCTGACGTATGTACACCCATTCCTGCGCCGCAACAACTGGCGCGCAAAGAATCTGGCACTCTGCGGCAACTTCAATATGACGAACATCGATGAAGTCTTTCAGCTGCTCACAGCCCAAGGGCAGTCGCCGCGTATCTTTGGAGACTCGTATATTACGCTTGAACTGATGGGCCATCGGCTGGACCGCGAAGTGGAACGCCTTTTCGCAGAGGCTAAGGAGAAGGGCCTTGAGGGTACTGCCATCACCGATTACATTGACGACAATGTTCAGATGGCCAATGTCTTGAAGACCACCATGCCGCACTTCGATGGTGGCTATGTCATGTGCGGCCTGACGGGCAGTGGCGAGATGTTTGCCGTGCGCGACCCTTGGGGCATCCGTCCGGCCTACTACTATCGCAGCGACGAAATTGTGGCACTGGCCAGCGAACGGCCTGTGCTGCAGACCACCTTCGACCTGCAGTACGAGGATATTCACGAGCTGCAGCCCGGCGAGGCGCTCATTGTACACCGTAATGGCGACTTTAAGTTGGAACAGATTCTTGGCGAAGGAGCGGCAGCAGCCAACTCTCAATTCCCAGCTATAGATTCTCAATTCAAATATAGTGCGTGCAGCTTTGAGCGCATATACTTCAGCCGAGGCTCCGACCGTGACATCTATCAGGAGCGCAAGCGTCTGGGCGAGCAGCTCACTCCCGACATTCTGCGGGCCATCAATGGCGATGTTGAGCGTACGGTCTTTTCGTATATCCCCAACACTGCCGAGGTAGCCTATTACGGCATGACCGACGGTTTTCGGCAGCTTGGCTATAATGTCCGCACTGAGAAGGTCGTGTGGAAGGACATCAAGTTGCGCACCTTCATCACCGAAGGCGCAGAGCGCAACGATCTTGCTGCACACGTCTACGACATCAGCTATGGCAGTCTTGTGCCATACGAAGACAATCTGGTCATCATCGACGACAGCATTGTCCGCGGAACGACGCTCAAAGAGAGCATCTTCAAGATTCTCGACCGCCTGCATCCCAAGAAGATTGTGATGGTCAGCTCGTCGCCCCAGATACGCTATCCAGACTACTATGGCATTGACATGTCGCGGCTGGAAGAACTGTGTGCCTTCCGCGCAGCCATTGCCTTGATTGAGGAGCATGGCATGTGGCAGCTTATTTCCGACACTTATCTGGCCTGCAAGAATAGACCGGCGGAGGAGAACCACGTCCGCCGCATCTACGCTCCGTTTACCGTTGGGGAGATTAACAGGAAAATCGTAGAGATGTTGCGCCCCGAAGGCATGCAGGCCCCCATCGAACTGGTGTTCCAAAGCATTGAAGGGCTGCACAGTGCATGTCCAGGCCATTCCGGCGACTGGTATTTTACGGGCCGTTATCCTACGCCTGGCGGAGTGCGAAAGGTCAATCAGGCCTTTGTGAACTATTATGAAAAGATGAAAAAGTGAAAACGATGATATACGTATGAGACAAGCAACACTGATTTTAGATAATGGCAGTCGGTTCACAGGTTGGTCGTTTGGCGCCGATGTGGAGACTTCCGGAGAGGTTGTGTTCAACACCGCAATGACTGGCTACCCCGAAAGTCTGACAGACCCCAGCTATGCCGGACAGCTGCTCGTAATGACCTATCCGCTGATAGGCAACTACGGAGTCCCGTCTGTCAGAGGCGAGAAGGCAGAACAAAGCGGTGAGATGGCAGAAGACACTCTCCCCACTTATTGGGAGAGTGAGCGTATTCACGTAAAGGCATTGATTGTTGCAGACTATAGCGAGTGCTATTCCCACTGGAATGCCAAGGAGTCGCTGGCCGCCTGGCTGCAGCGTGAGAACATTCCGGCCATTACAGGCATCGACACGCGACGGCTTACCAAGGAGCTGCGGGAAAACGGAGTGATGATGGGACGCATCATTCTGAATGGAGAATTGAGAATTAAGAATGAAGAATTTTCTGCCGCAGTTGACTATGGAGCCGTGAACTGGGTGGAGCAGGTGAGCTGCAAAGAGGTGATTACTTACAAGCCAGATATGCAAGTAAACTCTAAGCTAAAGACGGTCGTCTTGGTGGACTGTGGCGTGAAGGCAAATATCATCCGCTGCCTTGTCAGACGTGGTGTCGAGGTTGTCCGTGTGCCATGGGATTATGATTTCAACCAGTTAGAGTTCGACGGCCTTTTCTTGGCCAACGGCCCTGGCAATCCTGAACAATGCGAGGTGACAGTGAAACACATCAGGACTTTCCTTGACAACGAGATGAAGAAAGCTGCCAGTTCACGTTCTTCACAGGGCGGTGCTGCGGCTGTCCGTCCATGCATGGGCATCTGTCTGGGCAATCAGCTGTTGGCAAGGGCTGTAGGCGCCAAAACATATAAGCTGAAATACGGCCACCGCTCGCACAACCAGCCCGTTCGTGAGGTTGGGACCAACCGCTGCTTCATCACTTCGCAAAACCACGGCTATGCCGTCGATGACTCTACGCTCCCCGGCGACTGGGAGCCACTGTTTGTAAACATGAACGACGGCTCTAACGAGGGCATCCGCCATAAGTCGCTGCCATGGTTCTCTGCCCAGTTCCACCCAGAGGCATGCTCTGGGCCGACGGATACAGAGTGGATGTTTGATGAGTTTGTTAATAGTGTAGAGTGTAGAGTGCATTCAACACTCAACACTCAACACTCTACACTAAAGAAAGTTCTTATCCTTGGCTCCGGAGCATTGAAAATAGGGCAGGCTGGCGAGTTCGACTACAGCGGCGCCCAGGCTCTGAAAGCCCTGAAAGAGGAGGGCATCCACTCGGTACTCATCAACCCCAACATAGCCACCGTGCAGACTTCGAAGGATGTGGCCGACACGGTGTATTTCCAGCCCGTCACGCCGGAGTTCGTCGAGCGCGTCATCGAGAAGGAGCGTCCTGACGGCATTCTGCTGTCGTTTGGCGGGCAGACGGCACTGAACTGCGGCGTGGAGCTTTACAGGAAAGGCGTGCTGGAGAAGTACGGCGTCCGTGTGCTGGGAACTCCTGTCCAGGCCATCATTGACACCGAAGACCGCGACCTGTTTGTCAAGCGGCTCGACGAGATAGGCGTCAAGACCATCAAGAGCGAGGCCTGTGCGACTATCGAAGAGGTGCAGCGTGCGGCTCACGAGTTAGGCTTCCCTGTTATCTTGCGCGCCGCCTATGCCCTTGGCGGCCTTGGCTCCGGCTTCTGCGACAACGACGAGCAGCTGTTGGCGCAGGCCGAGGAGGCATTCTCCTTCTCGCCGCAGGTGCTGGTGGAGAAGTCGCTGAAGGGATGGAAGGAGATAGAGTATGAGGTCGTGCGCGACCGCTACGACAACTGCATCACCGTCTGCAATATGGAGAACCTGGACCCTCTGGGAATACACACCGGCGAGTCAATCGTTGTGGCACCTTCGCAGACGCTCACCAACAGCGAGTATCACAAGCTGCGCGCGCTGGCCATCAGGATTATCCGTCACATAGGCATCGTCGGCGAGTGTAACGTGCAGTATGCCCTCGACCCCAACAGCGAGGACTACCGCGTCATCGAGGTCAACGCCCGCCTCAGCCGCTCGTCGGCACTGGCATCGAAGGCTACCGGCTATCCGCTCGCTTTCGTGGCTGCCAAGCTTGGCCTTGGCTATGGTCTCTTCGACCTGAAGAACAGTGTCACCAAGACGACATCAGCCTTCTTTGAGCCGGCCCTTGACTACTGCGTGGTGAAGATACCGCGCTGGGACCTTACGAAGTTCCACGGTGTAAGCCGCCAGCTCGGCTCGTCGATGAAAAGTGTGGGCGAGGTGATGGCCATCGGGCGCACCTTCGAGGAGGCCCTGCAGAAAGGACTTCGCATGATTGGGCAGGGCATGCACGGCTTTGTGGAAAATCACGAGATCAAGATTCCCGACATCGCAAAGTCTCTGCACGAACCTACCGACATGCGCATCTTCGTGGTGTCGAAGGCCTTGAAGATAGGCTACACCGTGGAGCAGATTCATCAGTTGACGAAGATTGACCGCTGGTTCCTGCAGAAGCTTAAGCACGTCGTAGACATCGACCAGCAGCTGAAGGAGAACAGTCTTATTTCAGAGCTTTCGGAGTGTATGGAGTCCAGCGAATTCATGGAGTATCTTAGTTCTCCGGAAGTCTTCTATCTCCTGCGCGCTGCCAAGGTTTACGGCTTCTCCGACTTCCAGATAGCCCGTGCCATAGGCTTGGAAAGCCGCATGAAGATGGAGCAGGCAGGCCTTACCGTCCGCAAGTGGCGCAAGGCTCTTGGCATAGTGCCTATTGTCAATCAGATAGACACGCTGGCGGCAGAATATCCGGCACAGACCAATTACCTCTACCTCTCGTATGTGTAATTTCGCGAATAAAGAAATCGTCAAATCATAAAACTGAGAAATAAATAATAAATCCGTAAATAGTAAATAATATTATGTGTGGAATAGTAGGTATTTTCAATGTTAAGCAGCAGACAAGCGAACTGCGGCATAAGGCACTGCGTATGAGTCAGAAAATCCGTCATCGCGGACCAGACTGGAGTGGAATCTATTGTGGCGGAAGTGCCATCCTGGCTCACGAGCGCCTGAGTATCGTCGACCCGGAGAGTGGCGGACAGCCATTGTTTTCGCCAGACCGCAAGCAGGTGCTGGCCGTAAATGGCGAGATATACAACCATCAGGAAATACGTCGCCAGTTTGCTGGCCGCTATGACTTCCAGACGGGCAGCGACTGCGAGGTCATCCTTGCTCTGTACCGTGAGAAAGGCATCGGATTCCTTGAAGACCTCAGCGGCATCTTTGCCTTTGCGCTCTACGACGAGGAGCGTGATGAGTTTCTGATAGCCCGCGACCCCATCGGCGTAATTCCCCTCTATATCGGCTACGACAGCGACGGCACAGTCTATGTGGCCTCAGAGCTGAAGGCTCTCGAGGGACAGTGCGAACGCTATGAGCCGTTCCTGCCGGGACATTATTTTTATAGTGGAGAGTGTAAATTAGTAAGATACTACACTCGTGACTGGATGCAGTATGATGCTGTAAAAGACAATCCGGCCAGTGCCACTGCCATCCACGATGCGCTGGAAGCTGCCGTCAAGCGCCAGCTGATGTCAGACGTACCCTACGGCGTGCTGCTGTCGGGTGGTCTTGACAGCAGCGTTATTTCTGCCATTGCCGAAAAGTTCTCTGAGCATCGCATCGAGGACGACAGCAAGACGAAGGCTTATTGGCCGCGCCTGCACTCCTTTGCCGTTGGCATGAAGGGCGCGCCCGACCTTGCCAAGGCAAAGATTGTTGCCGACCACATAGGCACCGTACACCACGAAATCAACTTCACCATACAGGAAGGGCTTGATGCCATTCGCGACGTTATCTACTTCATCGAGACCTATGACGTCACCACCGTCCGTGCCTCCACGCCGATGTATCTGCTGGCCCGCGTCATCAAGTCGATGGGTATAAAGATGGTACTCTCTGGCGAGGGTGCCGACGAGATTTTCGGCGGCTACCTTTACTTTCACAAGGCTCCGTCGGCACAGGCTTTCCATGAGGAAACTGTGCGTAAGCTGTCAAAGCTTTATCTCTACGACTGTCTGCGTGCCAACAAGAGTCTGTCTGCCTGGGGCGTGGAGGGACGTGTGCCGTTCTTGGACAAGGAGTTCCTTGATGTCGCCATGCGCACCAATCCGGCGGCAAAGATGGTGAAAGCCCTAAAAGCCTCCCCAAGCCCCTCCAAAGGAGGGGATGTCAGGATAGATGATTCACACATAACCTCAACAGCCTCATCTATACAAACACCCCCTCCTTTGGAGGGGCTTGGGGAGGCTTCTATTGAGAAATACATCGTCCGCGAGGCTTTTGCAGACATGCTGCCTGAAGAGGTTGCGTGGCGCCAGAAAGAGCAGTTCAGCGATGGCGTGGGCTACTCATGGATTGACACTCTCAAAGCCATAACCACGGCAGCAGTGTCCGACGAGCAGATGGCTCATGCTGCCGAGCGCTTCCCCATCAATCCGCCGAAGAACAAGGAGGAATACTACTACCGTAGCATTTTCGCCGAACACTTCCCCAGCGAGTCTGCGGCGCGCAGTGTTCCCTCAGAGGCCAGTGTGGCCTGCAGCACTGCCATTGCCCTTGAGTGGGATGCCGCCTTCAGAGGGCTGAACGACCCCAGCGGCCGTGCCGTCAAGGGCGTGCATGAGCAAGCATATTAAATGCCCAGCAGCTGCTCGACTTCCTCTTCAGTGCTTAGATTGAAGTCGCCGGCGATGGTACTCTTCAGTGCCGATGCGGCCAGCGAGAAGTCAAGGCAACGCTGGTCGTCGTCGTGGCGGCTGATGTGGGCGTGAAGGTAGGCTGCCAGATAGGCGTCGCCGACGCCCATTGGGTCTATGACGGGATTGATGTCGTAGATTTTGGCAGTGAAGAGCCTGTCGCGGTTATATAGTACGCCGCTGAGCAGATGGTGGTTGGTAGACGGTTCGTTGCGCAGGCCGAGGATAAACTTCTGGCAGCGCGGATACCTGTCGGCTATCTGCTTGAACATTTCAGTGTATGCCGCTACGTCAATGGGATAGTCGGCAGTGGTGGCCTTGAAGGGAATGCGCGGCAGCCCAGACACCAGCTCCCATTCTCCAGCGTCGCCGAAGACGATGTCGCTGTAGTGCATAAGCTGTGGCAGCACGTCGGCCGCAGCTTCTCCGTAGTTCCAGAGATTCTTGCGGTAGTTGATGTCGCAGGCAATGGTCAGTCCCATTTCGTCGGCAGTCCTGACGGCTTCGAATGTTGCGTCGGCTGCCGACTGCGAGAGGGCGCAGGTGATGCCTGAGCAGTGGAAGACGTCGACGCCGCGGAACACTTCGCGCCATGGAATCATGCCCGGGCGCAGTGTGTAGAATGCAGAGTCCTTGCGGTCGTAGACCATGCGTGGCGGTCTGAGCGACGCCGCCTGCTCAAAATAGTAGGTGCCTATGCGCTGGCCGCCCATGCAGACGTGGCTGGTGTCAAGCCCCATCTCACGCAGTTTCATAAGGCACGCCTGCCCCAGAGCGTTCTGTGGCAGGCGTGTAACGTATCGCACTTCGTTGCCGAGCATGCTGAGCGACACTGCGGCGTTGGCCTCGCTGCCTCCGAAGTGTGCGCCCATGGTGTTGCCCTGCGACAGGCGCATGTCGTCGGCCTTGGAGAAGCGAAGCAGAACTTCGCCGAATGTTACGACTTTCATATTCAGGGCGTTTCCCCTATGGTTTTACTTGTCCAGCTCAGCGAGGTTCTGGGCTATCATCTCGTCGGTGACGGTGTAGTTCTGCAGGTCGCCCTTGATGAACGACTCGTAGCTTGGCATGTCAATGAGTCCGTGGCCGCTGAGGTTGAAGAGAATAACCTTCTGCTCGCCGGTTTCCTTGCACTTGTTGGCTTCGCGGATGGTGGCTGCTATGGCGTGGCACGACTCTGGTGCAGGGATGATGCCCTCGGTGCGTGAGAACAGCATGCCGGCCTCGAAGGTCTCCAGCTGTGGAATGTCTACGCCGTGCATCAGTCCGTCCTTTATAAGCTGTGAGATAATCATGCCTGCACCGTGGTAGCGCAGTCCGCCGGCATGTATGTTCGACGGTTTGAAGTTGTGTCCCAGTGTGAACATTGGCAGCAGTGGGGTGTAGCCAGCCTCGTCGCCGAAGTCGTAGCGGAACTGGCCGCGCGTGAGCTTCGGGCAGCTGTCAGGCTCGGCGGCAATGAACTCTGTATGCCGCTCTCCGCTGAGGTTGTGGCGCATGAAGGGGAACGAGATGCCGCCGAAGTTTGAGCCGCCTCCGAAGCAGCCGATGACAATGTCGGGATATTCTCCGGCCATCTGCATCTGCTTTTCAGCCTCCAGTCCGATGATTGTCTGGTGCAGTCCTACGTGGTTGAGCACTGAGCCGAGTACATACTTGCAGTTAGGTGTTGTGGTGGCCAGCTCTACAGCCTCTGAGATGGCAGTGCCAAGAGAGCCGCTGTGCGTCGGGTCCTTGGTCAGGATGTCCTTGCCTGCGCGTGTAGACATGGAGGGGCTTCCCTCCACGACTGCACCGAACGTGCGCATGATGCTCGAGCGGTAGGGTTTCTGCTGCATGGTAATCTTTACCTGATAGACGGCACAGTCAAGACCGTAGATCTTGGCGGCATACGACAGGGCGGCGCCCCACTGTCCGGCACCGGTCTCGGTGGTGACGTTGGTGGTGCCTTCCTTCTTGGCATAGTAGCACTGGGGCAGGGCAGAGTTAATCTTGTGTGAGCCTAACGGGTTGACCGACTCGTTCTTGAAATAGATGTGTGCCGGTGTGCCGAGAGCTTCCTCCAGTGCGTAGGCACGGACGAGTGGGGTGGAGCGGTAGTACTTGTATTTCTCCAGCACCTCTTCGGGAATGTCTATCCACTGATGCTCAGTATCCAGTTCCTGTACGCAGCACTCGCGTGGGAAGATGTGTGCCAGGTCGTCAACGCCAAGCGGCTGCTTGGTGGCCGGGTGGATTGGCGGCATGGGCTTGTTGGGCATGTCTGCCTGTATGTTATACCACTGTGTTGGGATTTCACTCTCCTGAAGGATGAATTTCTTTTGTCTTGACATAGTTTTTGTTATTTTGGTGAATAGATTACCGTCTGCAAATTTATATAATTATTTTTTTATAATCGGCATTTATGGGAAAAAAGTGTCATTAAAAAATATTATTTCCCACACAGGCAGAAAAATATCTCTGCATGTTACGAAAATATCTCTGCATGTTATTAGGGCTTTTGGCACGTAATTTGCAGTAATCCTGACAAACGACGATAAAATCAAACAAAAATACTAAGAATATGCAAAAAGGTAACATCGGGGTTACAACAGAGAACATCTTCCCCGTCATCAAAAAGTTTCTCTACTCAGACCATGAGATTTTCCTGCGCGAGATGGTCAGCAACGCCGTCGACGCCACTCAGAAGCTGAAGACGCTGGCCCAGCAGGGCGAGTTCAAGGGCGAGCTGGGCGACCTGACGGTGCGCGTCAGTTTGGATGCCGACAAGGGCACCATTACCATCAGTGACCGCGGCATAGGCATGACCGAGGAGGAAATCGACAAGTACATCAACCAGATAGCATTCTCGGGCGTCAACGACTTTCTGGAGAAGTACAAGGACAATGCCAACAACATCATCGGCCACTTCGGACTGGGCTTCTACTCATCGTTCATGGTGTCGAAGAAGGTGGAGATTGTCACCCGTTCCTACAAGGACGGTTCAAAGGCCGTGAAGTGGAGCTGCGACGGCTCGCCGGCCTACGAGATTGACGAGGCTGAACGCGACGACCGTGGCTCGGACATCATTCTCTACATCGACGACGACTGCAAGGAATTCCTCGAGAAGGAGCGCCTGCAGCAGCTTCTGCAGAAGTACTGCAAGTTCATGGCCGTGCCAGTGGCCTTCGGCAAGAAGCAGGAGTGGTCCAGCGACGAGAAGAAGATGGTGGACACCGATGAGGACAACGTCATCAACAGCGTGGAGCCGCTGTGGACAAAGGCTCCGTCGACGCTGAAGGACGAGGACTACAAGTCGTTCTACCGCACGCTGTACCCAATGTCGGACGAGCCGATGTTCTGGATACACCTCAACGTTGACTATCCGTTCAACCTGACGGGCATTCTCTACTTCCCACGCATAAAGTCGAACCTCGACCTGCAGCGCAACAAGATACAGCTCTACTGCAATCAGGTGTTCGTCACCGATCAGGTAGAGGGCATCGTGCCTGAATTCTTGACGCTGCTGCATGGCGTCATCGACTCGCCGGACATTCCGCTGAACGTCTCGCGTTCCTATCTGCAGAGCGACCGTGAGGTGAAGAAGATTTCAACCTATATCACAAAGAAAGTGGCCGACCGTCTGCAGGCTATCTTCAAGGAAGACCGCAAGGCCTATGAGGAGAAATGGGACGACCTGAAGCTCTTCATCAACTACGGCATGCTCTCCGAGGAGTCGTTCTACGACCGTGCCAAGGAGTTCTCGCTGTTCAAAGAGGTGAGCGGTGAGGGGCAAGAGGTGAGAGACAAGTACTTCACCTTCGACGAGTACAAGACCCTCATCGAGGGCGCACAGAAGGACAAGAACGACCAGCTCGTCTACCTCTATGCCACCGACCGCGAGGAGCAATACTCATACATCAAGGCCGCTCAGGACAAGGGCTACTCAGTGCTGCTCCTGGACGGACAGTTAGACGTGCCGGCAATACAGATGCTGGAGCAGAAGTTCGAGAAGTCGCACTTCACACGCGTCGACAGCGACATCATCGACCGCCTCATCGTCAAGGACGACCAGCCGAAGAGCAATATTCCTGCCAACGACTCTGACAATCTGTCACAGGTGTTCCGCTCGCAGATGCCTAAGCTGGAGAAGACAGAATTCATGGTGGAGGTGCAGTCGCTCGGCAGTGAGCAGCGCCCAGTCGTCATCACGCAGAACGAGTGGATGCGACGCATGAAGGACATGAGCCGCTTCCAGCAGGGCATGAGCTTCTACGGCCAGATGCCCGACACGCTGAACCTCGTGCTTAACGCCGACCATCCGCTGGTAAAGCGCGTCCTTGACGACACCAAGGCTGCCACCGACGAGGCTCTGAAGCCCATCGACGCAGAGCTGAAAGGCCAGGAGGCCCGTCTGGCTGCCATCCGCCAGCAGCAAGAGAAGAAAAAGCCCGAAGAGCTGACGCAGGACGACCGCGACATGAAGACCGGCTGCGAGAAGGCTGTCGAGGAGCAGAAGCAGAAGAAGCAGCAGGTACTGAGCGACTATGCACAGACCAATGACATCGTCCACCAGCTCATCGACCTTGCCCTGCTGCAGAACGGCATGCTCCGCGGCGAGGCTCTCGACAAGTTCCTCAAGCGCAGCGTGGATTTGATAAAATAGGAAGCACTGCTATTGCTTTTCTGTCATGTAGCGCCAGTAACGGCGCGGCATGTCGTTGAGCTGCTTTCTCGGATTTATGCGTTCCTTAATGCAGATGGCCTTGAAGTAAGTGCGCCAGAGGTCCTGCAGAAGCTTATCGTTCTCGCTCAGCACGTCGTCGTCCAGACGGCCGTTGCTGAGCGAGAATGTTATTTGTGTCTCGTCGTCAAAGGTGATGCGTGTGACGGTGTTGCCGTCGTGGTAGAAGCCGTAGTGCCGGCGGGCGTCGTAGATGAGCCACGGCTGGTCGTTGAAGCGGTCCTGGAAGTGGCCGGTCACCAGCGGCAGCACGTCGGTGTCGGGGGCAACGACTCCAAGATATGTGCCGTCCTTGGCTTTCTGGAAGCGGATGAACTGCTTCATGCGCAGCTGCTCGTGCATTACGCGGCGTGCCGTGTTGGTGACGAACAGCACGTCGGGGTCGGCAAAGTTGCGCGCGATGTCGCCATGCCTGAACACCTTATATATATAGTGGAACAGCGGCGTGCTGAGCGTTGCGTCTTCCGACTGCCAGCTGACGGTGATGAGCTTCAGTGCCTCCGGTGCAAGCTTCTTTTCCAGCCCGGCCCACACGCGGCTGGCTTTCTCCTCGGTGGTTGTCACCTGCCACACCTCGTCGCAGAACAGTGGCAGCTGGTCGCCGTTGCCTATGAGCATGTCGGCCTGCTGCCTGCGGAAGTAGGCGTCGAAGACAGCGCTAAGCACGCCGTCGAGTGTCCTGTCGAAGGTGTAGACGAGCATGCTGCTTTATTCCTTGAAGTCGAGTGACAGCTGCTGCTCGGCGGCATTCCGCTGCTGCTGTGCCTTGCTGACGAGCAGCGGGCGCAGGCGTTCCGGATGCAGCTCGTTGATGCCGACGACGGGCTGTGAGAAAGAGTTGGTCAGCTCGCCGCATGTAATGAAGTATTTGGCTTTCTTCATGACCACACCCATCTTCTTAAGATGGTAAGACGTGATGCGGCTGAAGCGTCGCGAGTTGACAATGAGCCATGCCGACTTGGTGCCGATGCCCGGCACGCGGAGAATGCGCTCATAGTCGTCGTTGTTGATGTCTACGGGGAAGTATTCCGGGTGGCGCAGTGCCCAGCCCAGCTTTGGGTCGATGTCGAGGTCGAGATGGCTGTGGGCGTCGTCCACGATTTCGTCGACGGAGAACTGATAGAAGCGCAGCAGCCAGTCGGCCTGATAGAGCCTGTTCTCACGCACCAGTGGGGGCTGCTTAAGCACAGGCAGCCGCTTGTCGTAGGTGTTGACGCTGATGTATCCTGAATAGTAGACGCGCCGCATTGACGGCTGCTGGTAGAGCGATGACGACATTTGCAGGATGTCCTTGTCAGACTCGCCGGTGGCACCTACAATCATCTGTGTCGACTGTCCTGCCGGCACAAAGCGTGGCGCATGGCGGAAGTGCTTGCGCTCTTCCTTGTTTTCCAGCACGCCATTCTGAATGAGCTTCATGGGCAGGAAGACGCTCTGGTGGTCTTTTTCCGGAGCCAGTGCCTTCAGCGACTCTTCCTTTGGTATCTCTATGTTTACGCTCATGCGGTCGGCCCAGCGGCCTGCCTCGCTGAGCAGTTCCTGCGATGCTCCGGGGATGGCCTTCAGATGGATGTAGCCGTTGAAGCGGTGGACGGTGCGCAGGTCGCGTACGATGGCCGTCAGCCGCTCCATGGTGTAGTCGGGATTGCGCACTACTCCGCTTGAAAGGAACAGCCCCTCGATGTAGTTGCGGCGGTAGAACTCCATGGTTATCTCCTCCAGTTCGGAGACGCTGAGTGTAGCCCTTGGAATGTCGTTGGAGCGGCGGTTGATGCAGTAGGCGCAGTCGTACTTGCAGTGGTTGGTGAGCATAACCTTCAGCAGCGATATGCACCGTCCGTCGTCGGCAAACGAGTGGCAGATGCCTACTCCGCCGACCGTGGAGCCTACCATGCCCTTCTGGCCTTTGCGCACGGTGCCGCTGGACGAACACGACACGTCGTACTTCGCCGATTCTGCGAGAATTCGCAGCCGCTCCATGGTTTGCTCTGTCAGCATGGCAGTGTTGCTGTCTGTTGTTGTCTTATCGTGCTAAGTTGACTTTTCTCGTAAGCACTCCGCCGGCAGTGCTGATGCGCAGCAGGCAGACGCCTGCAGGGCAGCCGTCGAGGCTGAACCTGGCAGTGCTGCCAGTGGCCGTGGCATGCAGGCAGTGTGTTCCGGCAGGTGTATAGGCGTCGACGGCTATGCGGCCATTGGCGGCTGTGCTGACGGTAAGCTGACGGCCCGCGATGCTGACGGTAGTTCCGCTGGCGGTGCTGGCAGTCTCGATGCCCAGTGTTATATTATTAATAGGTACACGCGTGTATTGTGCGTCGTCTTTGTTGGTAGAGTAGCTGACGTAGAGGTAGCCGTTATGTACGAGGGCCTTCGGGTAGCTGTAGCCCAGCGTCTTCGACTTGCCTTCGTAGCGTCGGGCTGGGTAGTCGCCGCTCTCGCCGCTGCGCAGCAGCCACGACTGGCTGAACGTGCGGCCGTCGGCACTGAGCGTGAGAGCCAGCGGCACGCGCCATGTGGTGCCGGAGCTGTTGGTGACGCGGCCGGGATTGTTGACAAGGAATGCCGTGCCGTCTGGCAGGTTTCCGGCGCACTGCTTGGCACGCGAGTCCGGCATGTTCGTGCGTACGGCACGCGTCCAAGTCTCTCCGCGGTCGCTGCTTGTGGAAGCCAGTGTGAAGTAAGAGCTTTTCTGGTCGCGCATGACCATTACCAGCGTGCCGTCGGCTTGCAGGAAGAAGCTTGGCTCCAGTTCCACCGACTGTGTGCCGTTGTCGGTGTGGGTGAAGCTGCCCTTGTGCCATCCTGTGCGGCCTGTAGGGTCGTCGGTGTAGATGGGACAGAGCTTGAGGCCAGGCTGGAAGTGGGCGGCGCAGATGATGCGGCCGTCGGCCAGCCGGTGTGGGTCTTGTTCGAAGATGCCGCTGAGCTGTGTGCCGTCGGCCATGGTGACATCCTTTGGCGCAGTCCACTGCAGTCCGTCGCTGCTTTCAACGTACTGCGTGTAGCCTCCGCTGTTGGCAATGCTCTTGGGGCGGACGTTAATGTAGCCAATGAGACGGTCGTCGGCAGCCAGCCATCCGCCAGAGGCACAGTAGCCGTTGGCGATGGTGGGGCAGAGAACCATTGGCTTGCTCCATGTGCGTCCCTCGTCGGTGCTGCGGGCATAGGCCACCCAAGTGTCGTCGGCGTCCTCGTCCTTGGCAGAGCTTTGCCACATGCAGTAGAGTGCGCCCTGCCAGGCGGTCATCACAACGCCGTTGGCATAGTGGTCGGTGCCGTCGGCGGCAGCAAACACGGTGACGGTCTCTGCGCCGGGAATACGGCTGAGACCCATTGTCTCTTTCTGTGCGGCATCGAACAAGCCTTCAATGATACTGAATGGTACATCGTCGGCCTTTGCCGACAGGCTCAGCACTGTGAGCAGTATGATGACAACGCTTTTCTTCATACGGTTTTTGTGTTTTGGGCCTGCAAAGTTACTATTAAGCGAGGGTAAAACAAAGAATTTCATTCTTTTTTTTCTGGGCATTATCAAAATAACATGCAGAGATAAAAAATTATCTCCGCAAGATAAAAAATTATCTTCGTAAGATAATTTCGTAAGTCATTGAGATAAATTCGTAAGTCATTGAGATATTTTCAGAAAAAAGGTGGAAAAATGAAAATGGTGAAAAATAATTTTCAAAAAGTTTGGTGGAAAGAAAAAAAACTCTTACCTTTGCAACCGCAAAACCGAAAGAAGCATTTCTGGTGCGTTAGTTCAGTAGGTTAGAATGCCAGCCTGTCACGCTGGAGGTCACGAGTTCGAGCCTCGTACGCACCGCAAGGTTTTACAGTTCAGAAAAAAGGAGTTTCCTCAGTGGAAGCTCCTTTTTCTTGTTGTGCCTTTTATTGGTTTGATAGTGCATTTAGTGGTTGGCCATGCGGTAGACGTCGGCCATTGCGGCTTCGTCAAGCACTTCCAGCGAGCCTACGGTGATGGTGCCGCCGCGGCTGCACTTGCTTGCCATCGTGGCTATCTCGTCGTCGGTGACGGTGCGTCCCAGCAGTTCGCTGATGTTGGTGGGCATGCCTATCTGGCGGTAGAAGGCTTCTGTGGCTTCGATGCCGCGCAGGGCCGTCAGCTCTGGATGTGCGAAGTCGTTGCTGACGCCCATCACGTTGACGGCATACTGCTGGAAGCGGCTTGTGTGGCGTGGCATGACATACCGCGCCCACGATCCCCAGAGTGCCGCAAGGCCTGCGCCGTGGGTGACGCCGAAGAGTGCGCTCAGCTCATGCTCAAGGCGGTGGGTGGCAAAGTCTTTCTCCGTGCCGCACTCAGTGAGGTCGTTGTGCGCCAGCGAGCCTGCCCACATTATCTGCGAGCGCAGCCGGTAGTCGTCAGGGGCTGCCATCACCTGCACGGCACAGTCGCGGACGGTGCGCAGCAGAGCCTCGCTGATGGCGTCGGTGAGCGTCATGTCCTCGTAGCGCGAGAAGTAGCGTTCCATGGTGTGCATCATGATGTCGGTGGCGCCGGCAGCCGTCTGATATGGCGGCAGGGTGTAGGTGCGCTCGGGGTTCATGATGCAGAAACGGCAGCGGCAAAGGTCGCTGTTGATGCCTCGCTTGACGAGTCCTTCGTCCTTGGTGATGACACACGAGCTGGACATCTCGCTGCCTGCGGCGGGAATGGTCAGCATGACGCCTATGGGCAGGCATGCCGTGGGCTTGGCCTTGCCGTCCCAGAAGTCCCAGACGTTGCCGTCGTAGCCGATGCCGTAGCCGATGGCCTTGGCGGAGTCTATCACGCTGCCGCCGCCGACGGCCAGAATGAAGTCGATGCCTTCGCGGCGTCCCAGCGCGATGCCTTCTTCAACCTTCGACAGCAGAGGGTTTGGCACCACGCCGCCAAGCTCGGTGAAGCTGATGCCGGCATCGGCAAGCATCGTCCTGACCTTCGGCAGAAGGCCTGACCGTTCGGCAGAGCCGCCACCGTAGTGCAGCAGTACACGGGTGCCGCCGTTCTGGCGTATGAGCTGTGGAAGCTGCTCTTCAGAATTGCGCCCGAACACCACGCGTGTGGGTGCATAGAAATTAAAGTCCTTGATCATCTTTATGTTTGTTTATTTCTTTATGGCGAAATCATGTGTTTTTCCCCAGCAAGGCGCGGAGACTGAAGTATATCCACTCCTGCAGTCTGAACAGCCACCACGCAGGCATTGGGCGGTATCCGAATTTGCGTGATATGCGCGGGTCAAGGCGCTGGCGTTCCAGCGTACCCCATATCCGGCGCATCTCGCCCAGCACATAGGCGCGGTCGGCAGCAGACAGCTGGCTGCCGTGGCAGTAGTAGACCATGTAGCTGTCAACAAGCACCAGCAGGCGTATGGTCTCGTATTGTCGCATGATGCGTTCGTCGACACCCAGTTGTGCAAGCTGCCGCTTCATGCTCTCATTGGCGCGCATATAGTCGAAGCGGTGGACCGACGGCTTGTGGGTTACCGAGCTGGCGTTGTTGCGGTAGTAGTAGATGCCTTGACACAGGCGCACCTGGCGCGAGTGGAAGTAATGCAGCCGCGTGGTGTTGTCGTCGCTGTATGAGTGGCACGTCTCGTCGTATGGGAAGCGCTCGTAGAGTTCGCGTCTTGCCAGGTACCATCCGTGTAAGCTCCAGTCGATGCTCTTCTCGAAAGCCTCGCGGCCGCTCATCACCTCAAACGGTGGCATGGGGTAGTCGCTGTAGCTGTCGTCGTCGGCTCTGTAGTTCTTCACCTGCAGCAGCACGCAGTCGGTGGCAGGGTTGTTGTCGAACACCGCGGCAGCCTGCTCCAGACAGTCGGGAGCCATCCAGTCGTCGCTGTCGAGGAAAGCTATCAGCTCGCCCGTTGCCGACTGCAGGCCGTGGTTGCGTGCATGCCCCTGTCCGGTGTTTGTGTCTTGGTGGATGACGACTATGCGCCGGTCGCGGCTGGCATAGTCATGGAGCATGGCGAGTGACCCGTCGGTCGAGGCATCGTCGATGCAGATGATTTCCAGGTCGTGCAGTGTTTGTCCCAGCAGCGAGTCAAGGCACTTCGCAAGATAGTCCGTGGCATTGTATACTGCAACAAGAACGGATATTTTAGGCATCGGGGTGGATTTTTTTGTAAAGCTTGTCCTTCAGGCTGTTCCAGAGCGACGTCTTACGATGAAGTATCGCGACGGAGAATGCAAGGCTGGCAGCGCTTAGCACTATGGCCGTCAGCCAGTAGTAGATGCCGTGGAGCAGCCATGCCGAGGCGAAGGCCACCAGACCCAGCGCGATGTGGGGAAGCGCATAGCGTGCAATGGAACCCGACAGGCGGAATTTGTAGCGCAGCCTCGTGTAGCCGTTTACCATCACGAAGTCGAACAGTGCCACGGCCAGCAGTGCCACACCCGTTCCGACAAGCCCCAGCCAGTTGTAGCCCACGATGACGAGCAGCACCATCACCACGTCGTAGATGGCTTCCAGGATCATGTAACTCATAGAGTCGCCCTTGGCCAGCGTGAGGTAGGCCACGGGCAGCTTCAGCGCCCTTAGATAGAGGGCCAGCACGGTGACGCGAAGCATCGGTACCACAGGATTGAACTCCTCTGTGAAGAGCAGCGGTACGATTTCCTGCGCGGCGAAGATGAAGGCCACAAGCATGGGGGATATGATGAGCAGTGAGACCTCTATCTGGCGGTTCACCGTCTGGTTGCAGAGCTGTGTGTCTCTGTTGACTGCCGAGAGGCGTGGGAAATAGTCGGTCTCCATAGCCGAGAACACCATTCCGCCATACGTCATGGTGAGCATGAAGCCGGCATTGTAGAGTCCTACGGCGGCATTGCCGCCCGTCATGCTGAGATAAAAGCGTATAAGCAATTCTGCGCCGCTTCCCATGACTCCGGCCACTAAGAAGCCTATTCCAAGGCGCACCATGGGAAAGCCCTCGAAGAGCATGCTCCTGTTGCAGCTAAGCCTGAGAGGGTAGAGCCTGTAGGAGTACCAGACGGTGATGAGCATGCTTGCCACAGCCATGAGTACTATGGCTGGCACGATGCCTGCCAAGCCGAAGAAATAGTAGATGGGAATGGAGATGATGAGTGCGCTGACCATGGAGATTATCTGTGTCATGGCCAGCGACTTCAGCCTGCGTGCGCCCTTGAGTATGGCTGTCTCGCCGCCGGTGATGGCTGCCAGGCCCACAGCTGGTGACAGCAACAGCAAGTTCAGTTCGCTGAGTCCGGAAAACACAAACCTCCTCAGGTCAGGTCCTGCCGCGGCGCACACCAGCATGCCCAGCAGTGCCGTCAGCAGGCTCCAGCTGCGGACAACCTTGACGAAGTGCCTGATGCGCTCTTCGTCGCCACTGTCGAATATTTCAGATATGTGCTTGATGGCACTGAACGATATGCCGAAGTTGGTGGCCTGTGAGATGAAGCTGACCGTTGTGTTGAGCAGTGACGCCATCCCCATGCCAGCAGGCCCAAGCAGCATGGCGACAAGCTTGTTGCGCAACAGGGATATGGCTATGCTCATGCCCTGAACACCGCCGAAGATGCCGGTGTATTTCAGCACATGTCCATAGCTGTAGTTGCGCTCTGCTGCCATTAGTCTCCTGATGCCTTGCGGCGATTTCGTTTCCGCAGTGTAGAATGTTGTTTCCGCAGTGTGTTATGTTCTACACGATGCCGCGGCCGTGGCACTGCTTGAACTTCTTTCCAGAGCCGCAGGGGCATGGGTCGTTGCGTCCAGGCATCTTGTCCCTGACGATAGGCGTGCGCGGCTGCTGGGCGCGAGTGTCCTGAGCGGCGGCAGCGGCCTGGTTGGGGTCGGTCATCTGCTCTTGCGAGAGGTTCTGCTTCGACTCCGTGTACTGCTGTCGCTGAGTGTGCTGCTCGGGAGCGGCTTCCTGCACCTGCTGCATCTCTGGTATCTGGGCGCGCATCAGGATGCTGACGCTGCGGTTGTTCATGGTGTTTACCATGTTGTCGAACAGCTTGACGCTCTCCAGCTTGAAGATGAGCAGTGGGTCTTTCTGCTCGTACGATGCATTCTGTACGCTGTGCTTCAGCTCGTCCAGCTCGCGGAGGTTCTCTTTCCAGGCCTCGTCGATGATGTGCAGTAGAATCTGCTTCTCGAATTCCTTGACGACTGACTTGCACTCTGTGTCGTATGCCTCTTTCAGGTTGCAGGGAATGTTGTACATGCGGCGGCCGTCGGTCATTGGCACGACGATGCGCTCATACATTGCGCCCTGTGTCTCATAGACCTGCTTGATGACGGGCATGGCAACCTCCTGTACATGCTCCATGTGGCGCTTGAAGTTGCCCATGGCCACCTGGAACACTTCCTCGCAGAGCTGTTCGCGGTTCTTGCTGATGAACTCTTCGTTGGAGAAAGGCACCTCCATGGCGAAGATTTTTATGAACTGCTCCTTGCAGCCCTCGTAGTCGTTGGTCTCGATGATGTTGACGACGCGGTCCCAGATGGTGTTGGAAATGTCCATGCCTATGCGCTCGCCCATCAAGGCATGGCGACGCTTTGAGTAGACCACCGTGCGCTGCTTGTTCATCACGTCGTCGTACTCCAGCAGGCGCTTGCGTATGCCGAAGTTGTTCTCTTCCACCTTCTTCTGTGCGCGCTCCACCTGCTTGCTGAGCATGGGGCTTTCCAGCATTTCGCCTTCCTTGAAGCCCAGGCGGTCCATGACGCCTGCAATGCGCTCAGAGCCGAAGAGGCGCATGAGCTTGTCTTCAAGGGATATGAAGAACAGCGACGAGCCTGGGTCGCCCTGACGGCCGGAACGTCCGCGCAGCTGGCGGTCGACGCGGCGCGACTCATGGCGTTCGGTGCCTATGATGGCCAGACCGCCTGCGGCCTTTACCTCTGGCGACAGCTTGATGTCGGTACCGCGGCCGGCCATGTTGGTGGCTATGGTTACGGCACCCTTGCCGTTGGTGGACTGGCCGGCGAGTGCAACGATGTCGGCCTCCTTCTGGTGCAGCTTGGCGTTCAGCACCTGGTGGGGAATGCCTTCGCGCTTGCCGGTCTCGGGATTGACGTACATGTCGAGCATGCGGCTCAGCAGCTCGGAGATTTCCACGCTGGTAGTACCAATCAGCGTCGGGCGTCCCATGTTGCGCAGGCGGACCACCTCTTCGATGACGGCGCGGTATTTCTCGCGCGCTGTCTTGTAGATGCGGTCGTCCATGTCGTTGCGGACTACGGGCTTGTTGGTAGGAATCTCGACGACGTCGAGCTTGTAGATGTCCCAGAACTCGCTGGCTTCGGTAGATGCCGTACCCGTCATGCCTGCCAGCTTGTGGTACATGCGGAAGTAGTTCTGCAGTGTGATGGTGGCAAAGGTCTGTGTTGCAGCCTCCACCTTCACATGCTCCTTGGCCTCGACAGCCTGGTGCAGGCCGTCGCTCCAGCGGCGTCCCTCCATGATGCGGCCTGTCTGCTCGTCGACGATTTTCACCTCGCCGTCGATGACTACGTATTCGTCGTCCTTGTTGAACATGCAGTATGCCTTCAGCAGCTGCTGGAGGGTGTGGACGCGCTCAGACTGCACGGCATAGTGCTGCAGCAGCTCGTCCTTGCGGTTGATGCGTTCCTCGTCGGAGAGGGTGGTGTCGCCCTCAAGTGCCGACAGTTCGGTGGTGATGTCGGGCAGCACGAAAAGGTCTTTGTCGTTGACCTGGTTTGCCAGCCAGGCGGTACCCTTGTCGGTGAGGTCGCAGGAATTCAGCTTCTCGTCGACGACGAAGTACAGCGGCTCTGTGACTTCTGGCATGCGGCGGTTGTTGTTCTCCATGTATGTCTCCTCCGTCTTAAGCATGCCGCTCTTGATGCCCTCTTCGGAGAGGAACTTGATGAGGGGCTTGTTCTTCGGCATCGACTTGTGCGAGCGGTAGAGTGCCAGGAAGCCCTCGTCCTGCAGCTTCTTGTCATTCTTTCCGATGCCCTCGGCAATCTTCTGCTTTGCCTCGGCCAGATACTGCGTGGCCAGCTGCTTCTGGACGCCTACGAGGCGCTCCACCAGCGGCTGGTATTCCTCGAACATCTGGTCGTCGCCCTTGGGGACGGGACCGGAGATGATGAGTGGCGTACGGGCATCGTCGATGAGCACAGAGTCGACCTCGTCGACGATGGCGTAGTTGTGGGCGCGCTGCACGAGGTCGGCAGGCGATATGGCCATGTTGTCGCGCAGATAGTCGAAGCCGAACTCGTTGTTGGTGCCGAAGGTAATGTCGGCCTGGTAGGCCTTGCGGCGCTCTTCGCTGTTGGGGCGGTGCTTGTCGATGCAGTCGACGCTGAGGCCGTGGAACATGTAGAGCGGACCCATCCACTCGGAGTCACGCTTGGCAAGATAGTCGTTGACGGTGACGACGTGGACACCGTTGCCGGTGAGGGCATTCAGGAACACGGGCAGGGTGGCGACGAGTGTCTTTCCCTCGCCGGTGGCCATTTCGGCAATCTTTCCCTGATGCAGCACGACGCCGCCGAATAACTGCACGTCGTAATGCACCATTTCCCACTTCAGGTCGTTGCCGCCGGCAGTCCAGTGGTTGTGGTAGATGGCCTTGTCGCCGTCGATGGTGATGAAGTCCTTGCGTGGGTCGGCAGCCAGTTCACGGTCGAAGTCGGTGGCTGTCACCACGGTCTCCTCGTTCTCGGCAAAGCGGCGCGCAGTGTCCTTAACGATGGCGAACACCTCAGGCATGACCTCGTTGAGTGCATCCTCGTAGATGTCGAGTGCTTCCTTCTCCAGCTTGTCTATCTGGGCGAAGATTTCGGCGCGCTCGTCGATGGGGGTGTCCTCAATGGTTGCCTTCAGGCGGTCAATCTCCTCTTTCTGGGCATTGGCGGAACTCTGCACCTTCTGGCGGATGTCCCACGTGCGCTGGCGCAGCTCGTCGTTTGACAGCTGCTGCATCTGCGGATAGATGGCCTTCACCTTTTCCACGAAAGGCCGTATCATCTTGTTGTCACGCGACGCCTTGTCGCCGAACAATGAGCGTAAAAGCTTGTTGAAATTCATGTCGTTTATATTGTTTATTTTATTATTTACACCTTATTATATTTATTAATGGCGTGCAAAGGTAAGAAAAATATACTGTAATCCTATATTTTGCCATGAATATTTAATTTTTTTTTGGTGCTGCCTCTGTAACATGCAGAGATAAAAAATTATCTGCGTAAGATAATTTCGTAAGTCATTGAGATAATTTCGTAACATGCAGAGATAATTTTTTATCTTACGGAGATATTTTTTTATCTCAGTGAGATAATTTCGTGAGTTGCGTGATTATTTGAGAAAAAACAGAAAACCCGGGGAAATCTTCTGAATTCCCCGGGGAAATTTTTTGGATGCTGATTTTCTGGCTATTTTTTGGCCGGCACAAAGGTCTCGTAGGTCTGGTCGTCGTAATAGACGCGGATTTCTGTTACGTGTCGGGGTTCTTTGTCAATATTTTTTACTTCAAGACTCATTGCCTCTGGGAACGCAGTTTTGGTGTTGTACTGAAGATGTCCGTCGTGGGAAATCGCCGTCTGGCCGTGAGGCGGGAGTGGGGCGTTGGCATCGAAGTTGATAGTACCCTCAATGGTGGCAGGCTGGGCATCAGCCTGTGCAGGTGAAGACAGAGAAGAGGGACTCTCCTGGATGTACATCTCGCCAGTACCCCAAAGCAGCCAGTCGGTGTTCAGGGTTGGAAATTTTGCTTTCAGAGCTTCAACAGTGGCAAGGGTGGGGCGAGTTCGTCCATTGAAGATGCTGCTGAGTGTTGCTGCTCCAATTTGTGTTAAGTCGGCGAAAGCTTGTTGAGTCATGTGCTGGGCTTCCATGATCGACCTGATTCTGTCCTTCATTTCCATAGCGTTATGTGATGATTGATGAAAATAGCGTTGTTTTTGTTCGTTTTACAAAAGTAAAGCAAAAAAATGGTATCGACAAGAAATTTAAATATTTTTTCGAATTCTAAATATTAGATTTTTATTTTCAATTTTGTAAAACCAAAGACAAAAAAGCTCAGATGCGGCTTTTACTTTTGTAAATGTAAACAAAACGCAGTTTTGCGAGGCAAATAAAATAATTGAATATTTGAGATAAACTACTGGTTATTAGTGTGATATATTTATGTAAAACGAGTAGAAGTCCCGACGAAAAGAAAAGAAAAGTAAGTTTTTGAGGCAAATTTTTGAATAAAAAACGTAGGATATTAAAATAACTCATTGGGTTTTAGACATTTATACCTGCAAAAGTTGTTCTGTATAGATATGAATATTCAACTGTAAAGGCGTTCGTTTTCGTTTGAAAATTTAAATTCTAAAAGAAGGAACATGACTTTAGAAATTAAAATTTAGGTTTCTGAAATATAAAATCCTAAAGCGGTCGCGGAGATTTGAAATTCCAAATTCAAGACTTCAAACGCAAAAATTGGTTAAACCTAAAAATCGGAAGTCGCAAAATTGGAAAATTCCGAAATTTTCAAGAATTCCGAACAGCCCTCAAAAAAAACAAAAATTCGCGAATTATGAGGCCTTTAAATTTGAAAAAATGCTTTGCTGATGGGGCTTTAAAGCCAAAATTTTATGTATGGGATTTTTGGGAAAATAGAAAAAATGACCTCGTTTCGGGTCATTTTTTAGTGCAAAATGAAGAAAATTAGTTCCTTCAGCAGCTCTCCAGAACTCGTATTTGGGTTGTCAAGGCCCTTACTTTTGGCATCAATTTCCCTAATTTTGTTCAAAATCTGGAAAACTTTCCCACCGCTGAAATTTCTCACCCCGGTGACATAGTCGCGTGCCGCCCATGACATCCTGAGGTCGAGCCATTGAGCCACAGCATTCTCATTGAACTTGTCGGGACAGTAGTAGACCAGCATCAAGTTCTGGAAGTAGCTGAACAGTTGTGGAAGAACGGTGTAAATGCCTCCGGATTTTGGGTTTTTGTCAAAATAATTTACTATAAGGTTGGCCTTGTAGACATTTTTGCTGACTATTGCGTCGCGCAGCTCGAAGACATTGAAGTCTTTGCTCACCCCAATGTGTTCTTCTACGGTGGCAGGCGTTATTCTGCGGTCGTCTTTGGGTAGGCTTAGCAGCATCTTGTCCAATTCTCCCACCAGTCGGCTTAAGTCGGAGCCTATGCTGGCAGCGATAATCTGCGTGGAGCGGTTGTCGATGCTGGCGTTGTGCTGCTGCAGGTAGTTGACTATGAAGCCCTCCGTTTCGCGCTCGCTGAGCTTCTTGCTTTCAAAAAGCACCCCTGCGGCCTGTATGCGCTTCACGTATTCGCGCTTGCGGCCGTCAATCTTGCCGTTTTTGTGGCAAAGCACGAGTATGGTGCTTGCCATGGGGTTGCTGAGGTATTTCTCCAGAGGCTCAGTGTTCTTGATGTTCTGTGCCTCCTTGACGATAACCACCTGATATTGGGCCATCATCGGGTAGCGGCGTGCGGCATCGGCAATCTGCGCTGCAGTGACGTCAGAGCCGAAGAGGACCGTCTGGTTGAAGTCCTTTTCCTCTGGCTGCAGCACGTTCTGGGCTATCCAGTCGGCAATTTTGTCTATGTAGTAGGCTTCCTCGCCCATCAGATAGTAGACGGGCTTGAAATTGCGCGCTTCCAAGTCGCTCATGATGCCTTTGAATGTTGCCGCTGCCTGTGCCATGATGTCGCTGGGTTTATTTGCCGGTGTCTTGTTTCTTGTCTTAGGAGGCTTATGCCTTGCCTTTAGTGTTTAGTTCCTTACCTTTTAAATATATGTGCAGGCAGCCTTGTAGCAGCATGGCCACGCCAATGCTCCATATTCCCTCGGCATAGCTCTGCAGCAGTCCGCCGGCAAGGAAAAGCACTGCCAGCATGACTGTGATGGTCCAGTAGGCTGTCTGCCGCCGTCTGGCCACTGGCCATAGGAACAGCCAGGGCAGCGGATTGAGCAGTATGTATTGCAGGTTCAGCCGCACCGTGGGGTGCTGTGAGAACAGCATCAGTGTCAGCAGCAGGCCCATGATGCCGATGGCGGCCATCAGCAGCAGGTCCCATGCCAGGAATGTCTTCTTCCGTCTCCACTGCAAGGCCGTCAGCACCGTGGCTATGGCGGTCAGCAGCCAGGCACACTGGCTTGGGGACAGCGGGAAGCCGTCCTGGATGAGCTGCACGCCGGCAGGCACTGCTATGCGACGCTCTTTCACCAGCGGCAGCAGCGAGTCGCCGCGCCGTATCTGCGCGCGGTCGAAGTCGTACATAAGGCGGTGTGGCAGAAACTGCCGTTGCCGCTGTGTAGTCTTGCTGTCGGCGGCAATGCCGAGCAGGAAGTCGTTGCCAAACTGCGCCCAGGGGCTGTTGGCTGTCATTTCGCGCACCATCTGCCGCCAGCTGACGGCTTCTGCCGTGTCCTCGGCGTATTGCAGCTGCGCCGTGAGGCACTGCTCGATGATGTCGCGTGCCTTGGAGGTGCAGTTGTTGTAGAAATAGTTGTATCTGTAGACCCTGTTCTCTGGCTTAAGGTTGTCTGCCAGTGCGGCCTGCAGGCGCAGCTTCTCCTCGTTGGTGAGATTAAGCACCTGTTCGGTCACCATGCTGCCAAAATATTCATATTCGCGCCGGAAGAGGCCGTATGAGTATACGCCCAGCTCGTAGTCGGTGATGCCGAAGACGAAACGTGTGACGAAATGTGGTGCTGAGAAGTCGAAGACGCCGTAGTTGAATGCCAAGTCGGCCCCCTGCTGCCTCGTGTCGTGCCATCTGAGAGCGGTGTGTCCGTAGAGGCTGTAGACCTCGTCGTGTGGCTGGCATGTTAGCAGGCTGACCTCAACGGAGTCCATGGCCTGTGCGGCACTGTCGGCCACTGTCTGACCTTCGGCAGGCGTAGTGGCGGCACTGACGGTGCTGAACGTTAGGAAACACGTTAAAAAGACTATTAAGAGGTGATAAATAGCTTTAAAAATGTTATTTAAATGTTTCACGATGCAAAATTAAACTATATTTTCCACTTAACGTGCTTTTATTTTGTTTTTTTTCAATAAATTTGCAGGCTGAAAAATTGAACAGAAAACTTAGAAAAGATAGATGAAATCCAGAATATGTACGGTGCTGTTGGCTTGTTTGCTTGCCAATGCAGCAGTAGCGCAAGTCAGTAGTACGTTGTCTCCCTACAGCCAGTTCGGACTGGGAGTTCTTGCCGAGCAGTCGCAAGGCTTCAACCGCGGAATGGGCGGTGTCGGCATGGGACTGCGTGGCGGCCAGATTGTTAATGCCCAGAACCCGGCGTCCTATTCTGCCGTTGACTCGCTGACGATGATTTTCGACGTCGGCGTCAGGGGGCAGACGACAAACTTCAAGGAGGGCGACAAGAGCAAGAATGCCAGCAATGCCGCCTTCGACTATGCCACAGCCTTGTTCCGTGTCTGGCCGAAGGTCGGCGTCAGCGTGGGCATCATCCCGTTCAGCAACATCGGCTACAGCTACAGTAACAAGAGCTTTGTGAATGGCAGCTCGTCCAATTATGCCACGTCGACATACAGCGGCAGCGGCGGTTTCAGCCAGGCCTACCTGGGCGTGGGCTGGGAGGCCTTCAAGGGCTTCTCCGTGGGTGCCAACGTCTCCTACTTCTGGGGAAACTATGAGCGCAAGGCGACTGTCGTGAACAGTGACGCTTACGTGAACACCGAGACTCAGACCTACAGTGCCAAGGTGAGCAGTTACAAGCTGAACTTTGGCGTCCAGTATCAGAAGAGGCTTAGCCATGAGCAGGCAGTAACCGTCGGTGCCACCGTCGGACTGGGCCACAACCTTGGAGCGCAGGCCAACTTCACCCGTGCCAACTCTAACACGCAGACGTCTGTCGTTACCACTACCACCGACAGCGTTCCCGACGCTCTGAGCCTGCCGCTGACCGTTGGCCTTGGCGCTGTGTGGCAGTACAAGAACAAACTGACCATTGGCGCCGACTATGAGCTGCAGAAGTGGTCGTCGCTGGACTATCCACATGTCAATGCCGCCACCTCCCAGTATGTTTCAGCCTCGGGCATGCTTCGCGACCGCCACCAGCTGCGCCTTGGTGCCGACTGGCTGCCCAATCCGCAGAGCCGCCGCATCTGGGGACACATACACTGCAAGGCCGGCGTGTCCTATGCTACACCTTATTATAATATAGGCAGCAGCAAGGGACCTTCTGAGCTTGCACTTACTGCCGGCTTCGGCATTCCCATCGTCAACACATGGAACAACCGCTCGCTGCTGAACATCAGTGCGCAGTGGGTGCGCATGTCCAATTCTGCTTTTATCACAGAGAATACTTTCCGCATCAATGTCGGTCTTACCTTCAACGAACGCTGGTTTGCCAAGTGGAAGGTTGACTAAGAGTGTGAGGACTGATGAATGCTGAGTGACGAATTCTGAGACAGGGATGAAGAATGCAAGATTTCTCACTTCTGACGCTATGAGTGTGGCGCACAACGCTGCCCCCATAGTGGGACGGTGCTGGCTTAGATGGACTGTGAGGATGTTGTTCGCAGCATTCTTCATGCTTCATGCCTCTTTCTTCATTTCATGCAGCGAGGTGCAGGAACACACTGCGCCGGCCATCAACGACCGCGACTCAGCGTCGATGATGGTCAGCTACGGCGTCAACACGCTTATCAGCGACTCCGGGGTGATTAAATACCGCATAGTCACCGAGCGGTGGGATGTCAACACCGTCAAGCAGCCGCCGCGCTGGACTTTCGAGAAGGGAATATTCATGGAGCAGTTCGACGAGAAATTCCACGTCGAGGGCTACATATATGCTGACACGGCGTGGTACTACGACCAGCAGAAGCTCTGGGAACTGCGCGGCAGGGTGCGCATCCTTAATGTCAACGGCCTGCGCTTCAACAGCGAGGAACTCTTCTGGGACGGCCTGCGCCACGAGTTCTACTCCTTCAAGTTCTCGCGTGTGGTTACCCCGGAGCGCACCATGGAGGGAACTTATTTCCGCAGCGACGAACACATGACTCGCTATGAGGTTACTAATTCCGTAGGCTCCTTCGAATCGTCCGACATTGACGGCGACAACAAGGACGAAGGCAGCGGCAGCCAGCAGCAGGGTGGGGCAGCGCATCCAGCATCAGCCGCCGACAGCACTGCAGCTCCGGCTCCCATGCGGCAGGCCGCCAGCCACCGTGCCGCAACAAAGAAACCAGACACACGGCCATGACGACACTAATCATAGGACTCATAGTAACAATGGTCTTCTCGGCCTTCTTCTCAGGCATGGAGATTGCCTTTGTCTCAAGCAACAGGCTGAGGGCTGAGATGGACCGCGAGCAGGGTGGGCTTATCCAGCGTGCCATAGGGCTTTTCTACCGCCACCCCAACAACTTCATTTCCACGATGCTCGTGGGCAACAACATTGCGCTGGTAGTCTACGGCGTCTTGTTTGCCAAGATTTTCGATGACACGCTGTTCCGCGGCATTGACAGCGACGGCCTGCGCGTGCTTGCCGACACGCTGCTGTCGACGCTGGTGGTGCTGTTCACCGGCGAGTTTCTGCCGAAGACCATCTTCAAGTCAAATCCCAACGGTCTGCTGAAGTTTTTCGCCCTTCCAGCCTACATTTGCTACATAGTGCTTTACCCCATTTCGCGCTTTGCGACGCTGCTGTCGCGCGGACTGCTGCGGCTGGTGGGCATACGCATGCCGGTGGAAACCGAGGAGAAGGCATTCTCGAAGGTCGACCTCGACTATCTTGTGCAGTCGAGCATTGACAACGCTGCCGACGCCGGCCAGATAGACGAGGAAGTGCGCATCTTCCACAATGCCCTCGACTTTGCCGACACGAAGGTGCGCGACTGCATGGTGCCGCGCACGGAGATTGACGCCGTCGACATAGCCACCTGCACGATAGAGGAGCTGAAGTCGAAGTTCATAGAGAGCGGCCACTCCAAGCTGGTGGTGTTCCGCGACGACATAGACCACATCATAGGCTACATCCACTCTTCCGACCTGTTCCGCATAAACGGGGAAAACAGGAATGTAAGTGAAAAAGCAAATTCTTCACTTTTCACTATTCACTCTACCCTCGTCCGCGACATGCCCTACGTCCCCGAGACGATGGCCGCGCGCAAGCTCATGCAGATTTTCCTCGTCCAGAAGAAGTCGCTCGCCGTAGTCATCGACGAGTTCGGCGGCACCAGCGGCATCGTGTCGCTGGAAGACATCGTGGAGGAAATCACCGGCGACATAGAGGACGAACACGACAACCAGAAATACGTTGCCAAGCAGATAGGCGACGGCGAGTACATGCTGTCGGCGCGCTTAGAGATAGGCAAGGTGAACGAGATGTTCGGCATCAGCCTGCCAGAAAGCGACGACTACATGACCGTCGGCGGTCTGATACTGCACGTCTACCAGTCGTTCCCCAAGCTGAACGAAGTCGTAGAGACAGGCCCCTTCCAGTTCAAGATTATCAAGAATACGATGACGAAAATAGAACTCGTAAGGCTAAAAATTAACGAAAAGCAGGAAAGATAACTTAATAATTCATAATTTGTAATCCTTAATTCATAATTATATTGTAATTTTGCGACTTGTAATTGAAAAATATTAACAAAAAATAAAACAACAAAGCTAAGAAAATGGCAGCAATAGGAAAAATCAGAAGCTGGGGGCCAGTACTCGCCACAGTAATCGGCCTGGCACTCTTCGCATTCATTGCCGAAGAGATGTTCCGGTCGTGCGAGGCCACCAGCAACGAGCGCCGTCAGCAAGTCGGCGAAGTGTTAGGCAAGAAGATTTCCGTCCAGGAATTCCAGGGCCTTGTAGACGAGTATCAGGAAGTCCTGAAGATGACTCAGGGCCGCGACAATTTCTCCGACGAGGAGCTCAACCAGGTGAAAGACCAGGTCTGGCAGACCTTCGTCCAGAACACCATCATTGAGACCGAGGCCAGCAAGCTTGGTCTGACCGTCACCGACGAGGAGCTTCAGAACATCCTCAAGGCCGGCACCAACCCGATGCTCAGCCAGACTCCGTTCGTCAATCAGGAGACAGGCCGCTTCGACGTCACCCAGCTCACCAAGTTCCTTGCCGACTACAAGAAGATGCAGCAGCAGGGCGGCGACGCACAGGTGGCCGAGCAGTACACACGCATCTACAACTACTGGAAGTTCATCGAGAAGAACATCCGCCAGGGCCTGCTCGCCAACAAGTACCAGTCGCTGCTTGCGCAGTGCCTGCTCTCCAACCCCGTGTCGGCCAAGATGGCCTTCGACGACCAGAACCAGGAGAGCGACATCGTGCTGGCTGCCATTCCCTACACAACCATCAAGGACACGGAAGTGCAGGTTAGCGACGCCGACCTCCGTGCAAAGTACAATGAGCAGAAAGAGCAGTACCGCCAGTGGGTTGAGAGCCGCGACATCAAGTACGTCGACTTCCAGGTTGTTGCCAGCGCCGCCGACCGTGCCGCCCTGCAGAAGACCATGCAGGAGGCCCGCCAGCAGCTGGAGAGCGGCGTAGTGCCTGCCGAGGTGGTGCGCAAGGCTCAGTCGCAGACGCCATACACCGGCCTCTACGTCACCCGTGGCGCCCTGTCCTCCGACATAGTCGCTAAGGTTGACAGCATGCAGGTTGGACAGGTGTCGGCCGTCTTCGAGACCACACGCGACAACACGCTCAACGTCGTCAAGCTGATGGGCAGGCAGCAGATGCCTGACTCCGTGGAGTACCGCCAGATACAGGTTGGCGGAGTCGACCTCGACGACGCCCACAAGCGCGCCGACAGCATCTACACAGCCCTTAAGGGTGGCGCCGACTTCGAGGCCATTGCCAAGGTCTACGGCCAGACAGGCGAGAAGATGTGGATGACATCCGCCATGTATGAGCGCTCACAGACCATCGACGCCGACACTCGCGAGTACATCACCGCACTGACTACCCTTGCCGACGGAGGCCTGCAGAACATAGCCTTCACGCAGGGCAACATCATCGTCCAGGTGACTGGCCGCCGCCACGTGGTCAGCAAGTACGACGTAGCCGTCGTTAAGCACACCATCGACTTCTCCAAGGACACCTACTCGCAGGCTTACAACAAGTTCAGCCAGTATGTCAGCGAGAACAAGACCCTCGAGCAGCTGGAGCAGAACGCCCAGAAGTTCGGCTTCCGCGTTCAGGAGCGCACCGACCTCTACAGCTCAGAGCATAACGTTGCCGGTCTGCGCAGCACGCGCGATGCCATGAAGTGGATTTTCGACGCCAAGGCAGGCGACGTGTCGCCGCTCTATGAGTGCGGCAACAACGACCACCTGCTCGTCATAGCCCTCACCGCCGTTCATCCTGAGGGCTTCCGCGGCCAGAAGGACGTTGAGGAAATGCTCCGTCAGGAGGTAATCCGCGACAAGAAGTTCGAGGCCGCCGCCGCCAAGCTCGCCGGAGTCGCCGACATGGCAGCTGCCAAGGCCAAGGGAGCCGTAGTCGACAGCGTCCATCAGGTTACGTTCTCTGCCCCTGTCTTCGTGCAGGCCGTAGGTGCCAGCGAGCCAGCTCTTAGCGGCGTCGTGGCAGGTCTGAAGGCCGGACAGAAGAGCCAGCAGCCCATCCGCGGCAATGCCGCCGCCTATCTGGTGCAGGTTGTCAGCAAGAAAGACCGCGAGGGTGCCAAGTTCGACGAGAAGGCTCAGACAGAGGCCCTGCAGCAGCGCGCCTACCAGGCCGCCAGCCGCTTCATGAACGAGCTTTACCAGCAGGCAGGCGTCGTGGACAACCGCTACCTCTTCTTCTAAGCCGCCGACAGCAAGCCGACAGGCAACACAGCATACTATCCCTGCGAGTTACCGAAATATCTCGCAGGGATATTTTTTTATCTCTGCGAGTTACGAAAATATCTTACGGAGATAATTTTTTATCTCTGCATGTTACGGATAACTTTATTCGTAAAACTTCAGTTCTTTTTTTGTTGCCTACTTCCCAGAAGGCAGCCCATAGAGGGGTAGAGGGTTATTCCTCCACAAGCGGAGCATTCTGCAGCTGCAGCAGTGCCTTGCTGAGCTGGTCGGGGCATGACGTTGGGCGGCTGCCGCAGCGGATGTCCTGCAGGCGGCCGACGACGTCGCCGATGCGCTGCCCTTCGACGAGGCGGCTGACGCCCTGAAGGTTGCCGTTGCAGCCTCCGACGAAGAATACCTGGCGGATGATGTCGTTCTCGTCGGCCGTAATGTCTATCAGTCGCGAGCATGTGCCTTGTGTGGCGTACTGGATGTGCTTGGTCTTCATGTTTTTGTCTTCATGTTTTGGGTGTAGAATGTAGAGTGTACTCAACACTTTAAAAGGTCTGGCCTGAGGCGGCGTGTGCGCTCGAGGGCCTGCTCCAGTTCCCAGTTGCGTATCTTGGCCTCGTTGCCGCTGAGCAGCACGTCGGGGACACGCCAGCCGCGGTAGTCGGCCGGACGGGTGTAGATGGGGGCTGCCAGCAGGTTGTCCTGGAAGCAGTCGGAGAGTGCCGACTGCTCGTCGCCGATGACGCCGGGGACTACGCGCACCACTGCGTCGGCTATCATGGCTGCCACCAGCTCGCCGCCGGTAAGCACGAAGTCGCCGATGCTGATCTCGCGTGTGATGAGGTGGTCGCGGATGCGCTGGTCGATACCCTTGTAGTGGCCGCAGAGCAGGATGATGTTCTGCATGAGCGACAGCTCGTTGGCCACGTGCTGGTCGAAGCGCTGGCCGTCGGGGGAGGTGAAGATTACTTCGTCGTAGTGGCGCTGGGCCTTGAGGGCGGTGATGCAGCGGTCTATAGGCTCGCACTGCATGACCATGCCTGCGGAGCCGCCGTAGGGGTAGTCGTCGACGCGCCGCCACTTGTCGAGCGTGTAGTCGCGCAGGTTGTGCAGGCATATCTCGGCCAGTCCTTTTTTCTGGGCGCGGGCCAGTATGCTTTCGTTGACGAAGCCCTCAAGCATTTCGGGCAGTACGGTTATGATGTCTATTCGCATGGGTGATGGGTGATGGGTAATGGGTGATGGGTGATGGGTGTTCTATTTATAAAATTCAATGATACGGTCGATGTGCTTTTCGCCGGCCTGGCGGCCAAGCTGGTAGACGTGCTGCATCTGCTGTGGGTCGTGGCTGATGTGGCCTATGGGTATCTTTTCTTCGGGGCGCAGCACGAGGCAGCGGCCTTCGCGCTCGGCCTCGGCGACGTAGTCCAGCTGGCGGTTGTACATCAGGTGGCGGGCGTCGAGGGCTCTGACCATCTCGGGATGCTTCCGCAGCGACAGGCGCAGCAGCGGCATCAGGCGGTTGTGGGCCTTGCGGTAGCCGGGGGGCTGCGTAAGCACTACTACGTTGCGCGTGTATCCCCGGCGTTCGAAGTATTCCAGCGGTATGGAGTCGCTGACGCCTCCGTCGAGCAGTCGGTGGCCGCCGACTTCGACTATGCGCGACACCAGGGGCATGGAGGCTGAGGCGCGCAGCCACTCCAGCGTCTCGCGGCTTACGGTCTCCAGCGGCTTGTAGACGGCCTGCCCGGTGTCGACGTCGGTGCAGACGACGACGAAATCCATGGGGTTCTTGCGGAAGGCCTCGGCATCGAAGATGTCGTACTGGCGCGGCACTATGTGATAGTCGAATTCGGCGTTGTAGTAGTCGCCGCTGGTGAGCAGCGAGCGCAGGCCGCTGTAGCGTGGGTCTTTGGCAAAGCGCATGTTGTAGCGTATGGCGCGCCCGGGCTGCCTTGACTTGTAGTTGCAGCCGAAGGCCGCTCCTGCCGAGACGCCCACCAGCCCGTCGGGCCACACGCCGTGTTCCATCATCACGTCGGTGACGCCTGCCGACCATAGGCCGCGCATTGCTCCGCCTTCAAGCACCAGTCCGTTCTTCATATTCTTTCAATTTTCAATTTTCAATTTTCAACTCTCAACTTTCAACTCTCAACTTTCAACTTTCAACTCTCAACTTTCAACTCTCAATTCTTCAATTCCAGTTCCTGCTGCAGTCTGACGATTTCGTCGCGATACTGTGCGGCCTGTATGAAGTCGAAATTCTTGGCAGCCTGCTTCATAAGCCTTGTCATCTCTGCTACGTGCTTCTCCAGCTGTGGCCGCGTCATGCGCAGCACCAGTGGGTCGGCGGCTGCTTGGAGGGTGTTGGGTGATAGGTGTTGGGTGTTGGGTGTTGGGTGTTGGGTGATGGGTGTAGAGTTTGCTGCCCCACTTCGACCTTTAGGTTGAAGAAATTCTTCATTCTTCATTCTTAATTCTCCATTCTCCACAGGTGTCAGGTCGCTCTGGCGCAGGGCCTTGGTAATCTGGCGTGGGGTGATGCCGTGCTGCTGGTTGTAGAGCATCTGCTTCTCACGGCGGCGACGGGTCTCGTCGATGGTCAGCTGCATGGAGGGCGTTATGGCGTCGCCATACATGATGACCTTGCCGTTGACGTTTCTGGCCGCACGCCCTGCAGTCTGCGTGAGGCTGCGGTGGGAGCGCAGGAAGCCCTCCTTGTCGGCATCCAGTATGGCCACGAGCGACACTTCCGGCAGGTCCAGTCCCTCGCGCAGCAGGTTGACGCCCACCAGCACGTCGAACGTGCCGTTGCGCAGCTTCTCAAGAATGGCTATGCGGTCCAGCGTGGTCACCTCGCTGTGTATGTATGCCGTCTGGACGCCATGGCTGAGCAGGAATTCCGACAGCTCCTCGGCCATGCGCTTGGTGAGCGTAGTCACCAGCACGCGCTCTCCACGCTCCGTGCGCTGTCTGATTTCCTCCATGAGGTCGTCTATCTGGTTCTCCGTGGGGCGCACCTCTATGTCAGGGTCCAGCAGGCCTGTGGGGCGTATCAGCTGCTCCACCACCACGCCATCGGCCTCCTGCAGCTCATAGTCGGCAGGCGTTGCCGAGACGTAGATGACCTGATTGGTCATCTGCTGGAACTCATCGAATGTCAGCGGACGGTTGTCGAAGGCTGCCGGCAGGCGGAAACCGTATTCCACCAGATTGGTCTTCCTGGCGCGGTCGCCGCCGTACATGGCTCCAATCTGTGGCACCGACACGTGGCTTTCGTCGATGAACATCAGGAAGTCCTGCGGAAAGAAGTCCAGCAGGCAGTAGGGGCGTTCGCCAGCCTGGCGGCCGTCGAAGTAGCGTGAGTAGTTCTCGATGCCGGAGCAGTGTCCCAGCTCCTTTATCATCTCCATGTCATACTCCACACGCTCCTTGATGCGCTGCGCCTTTATCGGGTCGCCCATTTCCTCGAAGAAGGCCACCTGCCTTACCAGGTCGTCCTGAATGTTGCGGATGGCTATCTCCGTCTGCTCCTTGGTGGTCATGAAGAGATTGGCAGGGTAGAGCTTGTAGTCGTCGAAGCTGGCCATGCGCTGCATGGTGACGGCGTCCAGTTCCTCAAGACCGTCAATCTCGTCGTCCCAGAACGTCACGCGCAGCACCACCTCGCTGTAGGCCATGGCAATGTCCACCGTCTCGCCTTTCACGCGGAAGTTGCCGCGCTTCAGTTCCACGTCGTTGCGCACGTAGAGCGCTGCCACCAGCCGGCGCAGCAGTGCGTTGCGGCTGATCTGCATGCCCCTGCGCAGCTCGATGATGTTCTCGTTCAGAGCCACCGGCGACCCCATGCCGTAGATGCAGCTGATGGACGACACCACAACGACGTCCTTCCTGCCCGACATAAGGCTGCTGACAGCCCTCAGCCTGAGGCGGTCAATCTCGTCGTTGATGGCAAGGTCCTTCTCTATGTAAGTGTCGGTGGTGGGCAGGTAGGCCTCCGGCTGATAGTAGTCGTAGTAGCTGACATAGTACTCCACGGCATTGTTGGGGAAGAAGCCCTTCATCTCCTCATAGAGCTGGGCTGCCAGCGTCTTGTTGTGCGACAGTATCAGGGTAGGGCGGTTCACCTGTGCTATGACGTTGGCCATGGTGAACGTCTTTCCCGAGCCTGTAACGCCCAGCAGCACCTGTGCCTTGTCGCCGCGCCGTATGCCGTCAGTCAGCTGGCGGATGGCCTCTGGCTGGTCGCCGGTAGGAGTATATTTTGATGTCAGTTCAAAATTCATGCCGCAAAGTTACGGAAAAAGTCTGTAACAAAAGACGGAATTTGGAGAATTAACGCAGAAACCTCGTAAATAAAAGGCAAGACGGGGAAAAACGAGGAAGTACAGTTTTAGGCTGAATGCGAATTTGGGAGGAATAAAGAAGTAGTTAGGTTTCTTATCCGGACTCGGCTCTGCCGCTTCGCTCGTCGAAGAACCCGCGAGACGGTCTTTGGAGCCAGTTAAACTTCGTTAATCGGACAGGCAAGATGGGACATAACAACGCACCTCTCACCACCCGTTTCTGATTCCGC
>CAJOHJ010000013.1 GCA_905234265.1 uncultured Prevotella sp.
TTAAAGGAAAAAGGTGTCATTAGACGTGTTGGTGAAGATAAAAATGGCTATTGGGAAGTGCTATTAGACATTAAAATTGTTGATTAGTGGGCCTTATTTAGTGGTGCAAATGTGGTGCATTATGCAAACTGAAAAATCCGCAAGAAACTAAATATCTGTTTCTTGCGGATTTTCTAAAGTGATTCCGTTGGGACTCGAACCCAAGACCCACAGCTTAGAAGGCTGTTGCTCTATCCAGCTGAGCTACGGAACCGACTTTCGGGGCGCAAAGGTACAAATAAAATATAAAAAATGAAAAATATGTCGTAAAAATTATAGATTATTTATATTTTTGTTCCCCAGATGCGAACGATTACAGAAATTTCTTCCCTTACTCAGGATGGGATAGGGGTGTTTAGCACACTAACCGAGGCGCAGCTTCGTGCCGGTTGGGAGTCGGCAGAAGGCTTGTTCATTGCCGAGAGTCCGAAGGTCATCCGCGTGGCTCTCGACAATGGCTGGGAACCTACCGCCCTGCTGTGTGAGCACCGCCATGTGGAGGGTGATGCCAAGGACATAATAGAGCGGCTTCCAGACATTGTTCCAGTGTATACTGGTAGCCGTGAACTGCTGGCCACGCTGACAGGCTACACCCTGACGCGCGGTGTGCTTTGTGCAATGCGCCGCAAGCCCCTGCCGACAGTGGCCGACGTGGTCAGGGATGCCAGTCGTATAGTGGTTATAGAGGCAGTCACCGATACGACGAACATTGGTGCTATATTCCGTTCTGCGGCGGCGCTTGGCATCGATAGCGTCTTGCTGACGCGTGACACTTGCGACCCTCTGAACCGGCGTGCCGTGCGAGTATCTATGGGCAGTGTGTTCCTCGTGCCGTGGACATGGATTGACGGTCCTGTAAGTTCGCTCCACGACTATGGCTTCAAGACTGCTGCCATGGCTCTTTCCGACGACTCTGTTCCGCTCAGCGATGCCAGTCTCATGCAAGAGCCGCGGCTGGCAATAGTCATGGGTACTGAGGGCGACGGACTGCCGCAGACTACAATCTCTGCCGCCGACTACACCGTGCGCATTCCGATGGCCCATGGAGTTGACTCGCTGAACGTAGCTGCCGCCGCTGCTGTGGCTTTCTGGCAGTTGCGCAGGTGAGAGAAATTTTTTAGTAACAAAGCATCAGGTGAATATGATTAGCAGGAATACAGTAAAGTTTGTCAAGTCGTTGGAACTGAAGAAGAACAGGAAGCGCGAGCGGCTGTTTGTTGCCGAGGGGCCTAAGGTGGTCGGCGACTTGCTGAGTGCCGGTTTCCGGCCACGCGATGTGTTCAGTGTTACCGACAGGCCTGACGCGACGCTCGTCAGCGCAGAGGAACTGGCGCGCATCAGCTTCTTGCAGCACCCGCAGGAAGTGCTGGCATTGTTTGAGATTCCCGACAGCTCGCAGCAGCCCCTTGCCATCGAGAGCGTGCAGGGCAGGCTTCTGTTGGCACTTGACGGAGTGCAGGACCCAGGCAATGTGGGTACAATCATTCGCATTGCCGACTGGTTTGGCATAGACACCATTGTCTGTTCGATGGAGACGGCCGATGCCTACAGTCCCAAGGTAGTACAGGCAACGATGGGGAGCATCGCACACGTTCATATTATATATAGTAGCCTGCTGGAGTTCCTGCAGAACCTTCCTGCCGGTTTCCCTGTCTATGGCACGCTATTAGACGGCAGCGACATCTATCGGCAGCCGCTCAGTGCAGAGGGCGTGATAGTGATGGGCAACGAGGGCAACGGCATTTCAGAAGCGGTGCGCAGCATGGTTAGCCGCAGACTGCTGATACCAAACTTTAATTCCAGTGGAAATACGGCCGAGAGTCTGAACGTTGCAATAGCAACGGCCGTTGTCTGTTCAGAGTTCCGCCGCAGGGGTTAGAAAGCCTTCAATGCGTCGCAGATGCGCTGTATTGGCAGTCCCATGACGTTAAAATAGCTGCCTTTTATGTCGGTCACGCCTATGTATCCAATCCATTCTTGAATGCCATAGGCACCAGCCTTGTCGAAAGGCTTATAGCGGTCTATGTAGTAGTCGATTTCTTCGTCAGAAAGCTGCTTGAAGGTGACGTCGGTAGCTACGGAGAAGCTTTTCTGCCTGTCTTTTGTGGTCAGCGTTACGCCTGTGATTACCTGGTGTGTGCAGCCGCTGAGCAGTCTTAGCATGCGCCTGGCGTCGTCGGCATCGGCAGGCTTGCCTAATATCATGTCTTTTCCTGCTTCCGTCTTTTCTTTGCCAACATCTGTCTTTTCTTTGCCAACATCTGTCTTTTCTTTGGCCACAACCACGGTGTCTGCGGTGACTATCAGCTCGTTGTCAGCCATGGAGGCGATGTAGGCTGCTGCTTTCTTCTTGGAGATGAATTCAGCTATCCTCCCAGCCGGCATGTCGTCAGGGTAGCTTTCGTCGATGCCGTTTATTATGCGCACTTCGAATGCCAAGTCAGCGCCAGCCATCAGCTGCTTGCGCCGTGGCGAATTGCTTGCAAGTACTATTTTATATTTCATAGTCATTGTGTTACCATCCGAAGGCCTTGCTGTCAGAAAGCCATTTGCCCTGTGCCTTGAGAGTCTGTTCAATGACGTCGCGTGCGCATCCGCTGCCGCCGTTGGCATGGCTTACGTATATGCTTGCCTCGCGCACTTCGTTGCAGGCGTCGGCAGGGCATACGGGACAGCCAACGCGGTGCATGACCTCAAGATCGGGAATGTCGTCGCCCATAAACATTACCTCGTCGTCGGCAAGTCCGTTGTAGCTCAAGTATTCTTCATAGACCTTTATCTTTACGGCACTGCCGAGGAAGATGTCCTTCATGCCGAGTCCCTCATATCGTTTGCGCACGCTTTCTATCTTGCATCCGCTGATGATGGCAACATGCAGGCCCATTTTTATTGCCAGCTGTATAGCGTAGCCGTCCTTGATGTTTACCGTGCGCAGCGGTGTCCCGTCGTTGCCAAGCGATATTGTCGATGCCGACAGCACTCCATCCATGTCGAAGATGATGGCGCGTATTTTTTTCAGGTCGTAGTTTATCATTTGCTCAGTTTATGAATGCTTTGTGACATTTGCAGATAGATGTCTCTCATTTCCGGATGCTCCTCCAGCAGCCTTGCCTGCATGTCAATGACGTTCTCGTCGTAGCGCACTGCAGGTCCGGTCTGGGCTTTGCGCGGTGAGAGTACGTGGACCTTGCGTGCCGTCTCGTCCGTCAGCGGCAGCATGACGTCGAACGGCAGTCCGTGTTCGGCCAGAATCTGTTCTGCAAGTGCATAGCAGTGGTTGGCGAAGTTGCATGCAAATACTGCTGCCAGATGCAGATACTTTCTGTCTGCCGTTGACAGGCGGCGAACATTGCCGGAAATGCTTGACGCCAGCAGTTCGACACTCGTCATTACGGCATTGTCAGAGGCTTCGATAAATACAGGTATTTCGCTGAAGTCCACGATGCGCTCTTTTGAGAACGTCTGCATGGGGTAGAGGACGCCGTATTTTTCGGCATGGTCTTCAAATACCGCCATCGGCATTGAGCCTGCCGTGTGCAGGAATGTCTGCTGCCGGCGCCCCTTGGTGACACCTGCCACCACGTCGGCCAGTGCGGCGTCGCTGACAGAGATGATGCTTACGTCGGCCTCGCTGCAGACTTCGGCAAGGTCGGTAGTGGCAACGGCCCCCAGGCGCTGTGCCAAAGCGTCTGCCGATGCCAGCGTGCGGCTGTAGACAGTCTCAATCTTGTGGCCTGCACCCATGAGTGCCATGCCAAGATTGGTTGCCAGCCTGCCGGCACCTATCAGGTTGATGCGCATGGTTAGAGCTATTTTGTGTTCAGAAAGAAATGTTCAGAAAGCATTCAGGTGAACGTTTTCCCATTTCAGCTTGTCTTCGTTCTGCGGCTTGCGCTCGTCAGCCTTGTAGCCAACAGCGACAATGCACAGGCACGACATATTCTCTGGAATTTGCAGGATGCCACTTATGACGGTGTCGGCGGTAGTGCCGTCGGCCAGTCCTCGGCCGCGCATCTGCACCCAGCAAGAGCCTAAGCCCAGAGCCTCTGCCTGATATTGCATGGAAATGGCTGCTATGGAGCCGTCCTCTATCCAGCAGTCGTTCTGCAGAGGGTCGCCCAGTACGGCAATAGCCAGAGGGGCGTCCTTGAGGAACTGTCCGCCCATGTCCTTGGCGTCGGCCAGTTTTTCCAGGCTTGCCTTGTCGTCGACAACCACGAACTGCCAGTTGCGCTGTCCCTTGGATGTCGGAGCCATCAGCGCGGCACGCATGATGAGCCTGACGGCCTCGCCGTCAACTTCCTGTGCCGTGAACTTGCGGTGTGAGCGGCGCAGTTGCACTAATTCGTTGAAATCCATTGTGTTATAGTCTGTTGTTTTCTTTTGGGAACACCACTATTGGAGTGAAGTGCTTAGCCTCTTCAAAATCCATCAGCGCGTAGGAAATGATAATCACCGTGTCGCCCACCTGCACGCGCCGTGCGGCAGCTCCGTTCAGGCAGATGCAGCCAGAGCCTCGTTCGCCCTTGATGATGTATGTTTCAAATCGCTCGCCGTTATTGTTGTCCAGGACCTGCACTTTCTCGCCGGCAATCATGTTGGCGGCGTCCATGAGGTCTTCATCAATAGTTATACTGCCCATATAGTTCAGATTGGCTTCTGTCACCGTTACGCAGTGTAACTTTGATTTCATCACTTCTATAAACATGGTCTGTTTCTGAAAAGATATTAGTGGGTTTCCCCTTACGTTACGATTTGTATTTTATGTGGTCGATGAGCCTTATTGGCGTCTTTCCGCAGTAGACCGTTATACAGCCTACGACGTATGGCGAGTCCTCCCAGCTGTCAACGTCCTGCAGGGTGTTGCCGTCGACGATGGAGAAATATTCCACCTCCAGGCCGTCGGTGCTGTTGATGTCGGCCACCACCTTGTCGTGTGTCTCCTTGACGCTGTGCGTCTTGGCGTAGCCGACGCTCTCTTTCAGTGCCTTGTAGATGGCAGGTGCAATGGCGCGCTCGCCGGCTGTCAGCAGGGTGTTGCGCGAACTCTTTGCCAGTCCGTCGTCCTCGCGGACGATGTCGCACTCCACGATGTCCACCTTCAGTCCGAGGTGCCTGACCATAGCCTTTACGACGGCTATCTGCTGCCAGTCTTTCTCGCCGAAGTAGGCGCGCTGTGGCTTTACGATGTAGAACAGCCTGCTCACCACCTGGCAGACGCCGTTGAAGTGGCCTGGCCTGTGGGCGCCCTCCATTACTGTGGAGACTGGCGGATATTCAAAATGGCGGGTGTCGGGGGTGGGGTACATTTCGTCAACGGCCGGAGCCAGCACATAGTCGGCACCGCACTGTTCCAGCAACGTGCAGTCGGCATCGAGAGTGCGCGGATAGCGTTCCAGATCGCCTTTGTCGTTGAACTGTGTCGGGTTGACGAATACCGACACCACTGTTATGTCGTTTTCCTTGACGCTGCGGCGTACGAGCGAAGCGTGTCCCTCGTGCAGCGCGCCCATTGTCGGAACTAATCCGACAGATTTTCCTTGCTTACGGTCTTCAAAAAGCTGGTTTTGAAGTTCAACAATCTTGTCAAATACCTTAATCATCTTCTCTTTTCCTTTCGCAGGAGTTATTTTTGCGGTGCAAAATAACAACATTTTTATAAAATAATAAAGAAAAACATTAAAAATAAGGCAAAAAGGGGGCTAAAAATCCTTAAATTAAAACGCAAATGCCACAATTCTTAATTGTTTTTCTTAACTTTGCAATCGGAATGCAGTTGCATGTTGCACTTTGCTACAACAAAATCTGTTTTTATGTCTAAGAAAATATTATTTATAAACCAAGAAATCGTCCCATATGTTGACGACAGCGCGTTGTCGTTGATGGGCAAGCAGGTTCCACAGACTATACAGGACAAAGGCTTTGAAATCAGGACATTTATGCCTAAGTGGGGTTCGATTAACGAGCGTCGCGGACAGTTGCATCCGGTAATCAGGCTTTCGGGAATCAATCTGATAATCAACGAAACCGACTATCCGCTGATCATCAAGGTTGCTACTATTGTCCAGACGCATGTTCAGGTATATTTCATAGACAACGACGATTACTTCTCCAAGCATCAGCAGGCTCCCGCCACCGAGGCCGACGAGAAGAGCCTGTTGGGCGAGCGCGCCATCTTCTTTGCCCGTGGTGTCCTGGAGACGGTTAAGAAGCTCCGCTGGACGCCCGACATCATCCACGTGCAGGGCTGGATGGGTTCGGTAGTTCCTTTGTACATAAAGACAGCCTATCGCGATGAGCCGTCGTTTGCCAACACCAAGGTTGTTACGTCTCTCTTCGAAGACACGCTGAAGAAGAAGCTCAGCGACAACTTCAAGCACTGTGTGGAGTTCCGCGACGCCAAGGCCGAGCTGCTGGCAAAGTATAAGGATACCTTCGACTTCAACGAGCTGCAGAAACTCGCCATCGACTATAGCGACGGCATTGTCGTCGCCCAGCAGAACGTCGGCAAGACGCTTCAGAAGTATGCCGCCGACAGTGGCAAGCCTATGCTGGCATGGCCCGGCGAGGATTTTGTCGATGCATACACAGACTTTTACGAAAATCTTTAACACTTTTGTTCCGGTCATTTAGGTTAATTACAGAATTCTGATGATGAGAAAATTGCTGATAGTAGGGATTGCAGCTCTCACGGCCGCAATCTCTTCGTGTGATGAGGACACTGCGACGCTGGGATATTCGCTTACCGACAACGTCGACAAGTTTGGCATAACCACTGACACCTTTACCGTTGACACACGCTCCTTGAAGGTTGACTCGGTGCTGTCGCGCAGCTCCTACAGCTACTTAGGCTGCATCCGCGACCCGGAGACGGGAGCCTACGTGACAATAGACTATATGACCCAGTTCAACATTCTTGAGAACGAGACGGAGCATTTCCCTGCTGCCGACCTTGTGCTGGGCCGCGACGCCGATGGCCTGCCGGTCTGCGACTCCTGCTATCTTGACATTGTCGTCAACAAGTTCCTGGGCGACTCGCTGGCAGCCATGAAGCTCATGATATGCGAGCTGGCAGTGCCTATAACAGACAATCAGCAGTATTACACAAGTTTCGACCCGGAGGCCGAAGGCTACCTGCGCACCGATGCCGGAGCATTGCGGCAGGGCAGAGTCTACTCCATCAGCGACCTCATGCAGAGCGACAGCGTGCGCGCTGTGAGACGCCAGTCAAACTACAACGATTACATTGCCATTCCGCTGAACAAGCCGTATACAGACAAAGACGGCAACCAGTACAACAACTACGGCACCTACCTCATGCGCCAGTACTATCAGCATCCGGAGTACTACCGCAACTCCATTACCTTTGCCAACAAAGTGTGTCCCGGACTCTACATAGCCTCTGTCGACGGCAATGGCGTCATCTCGCAGATTTTCAACACGCGCCTGCTGGCATTCTTCCACTTCAAGTATAACGATCAGACTTATTCCGACGCAAAAATCTTTACGTCAACCGAGGAAGTGCTGCAGACAACCCACATCAGTAACGACGCCGACAAGATTGCCCAGCTGGTGGCCGACAACAGCTGCACTTACCTGAAGACGCCTGCAGGAGTCTTCACCGAGGTTACGCTGCCCGTTGACAGCATTAAGATGGGCAAGCTGAACGACGGCGCACACCTGAACGACACCATTGCACAGGCAAAGATAGTCTTCCAGCGCATGAAGTCGAGCAGCGACGACAGCGAACTCGTACTCGAAGAGCCGACAAGCCTGCTCATGATAGAGCGCGACAGCCTGTTCTCGTTCTTCGAGAACCGCAGCCTGCCAGACTACACGACATCATTCATAGCCTCCTACAACAAGACCAACAGCACGTATACGTTCAACAACATATCCACGCTGGTTAACGCCATGTGGAGCAAGCGTAACACGTCGGCAAATTGGAACAAGGTGGTGCTGGTACCCGTCGAGCTGGTGACGGCATCGGCATCCTCTTCCTCGTCGTCCACCGTCGTAGGAGTGAACAACGCTATGTCCATGTCAAGCGTGCGTCTCGTCGGAGGCAGTGCCAACCAGCATGCGCCGGTGAGCATCAGTGTCATCTATAACACCAACCAGTAGGCCAGCAGCCTGTGGTTGCAACATTCGTAGTTGTTGATGGCAGACAATTTCCTTGAGAAACACTATGAAGAGTATGAAGCCCGCAAGGCCGCGTGGCTTCAGAAGAAGAAACTCCGCACAAAGGCAAAGCCTCGTCGTCCGCAAAGACCGGACGACGAGGCTTTGTAGCTATGTGCCGTTTTAGATGGCTTAGCGCACTATCGTGTATTTGGCAAATTTCAGCAGCAGCTGCTTGGTGCCTGCATTCCTGAATTCCACGGTAGCCTTTGCATTCTCACCCTTTCCTTCAAGCCTTGTAACGACGCCGATGCCGAAGCGCTGATGCTCAATGGTGTCGCCTTCCTTTAGCCCGATGTCGCCGATTGACGACTGGGGCAGGGGAGTCTCGTTGCGGACGGGGACGAGGCGGGGCTTTCTGTCGGCCATGAACTGCGAGGCTACGGGGCGCGGATTCTGGTATGACGACGCCGGACGCTGACTGGCAAAATTATCTTGCGGAGATAATTTCGTAACATGCGGAGATAATTTTTTATCTCCGTAAGATAATTTCGTATCATGCGGAGATAGGTTGCTGTCTATATGCAGCAGTCGCGGGTCAATGTCGCGGATGAAGCGCGACGGCGTGTCGTATTCCATCTTTCCATAGCGGAAGCGGTTCTGCGCACACGTCAGTATGCAGTGCTTCTCGGCGCGCGTGATGGCAACGTAGAGCAGCCGGCGCTCTTCTTCCAATTCGCGCTGCGAGCCACAGCTCATTGGCGAGGGGAAGATGTTCTCCTCAAGGCCAACGACGAAGACCGTCGGGAATTCCAGACCCTTCGACGAGTGTATGGTCATCAGCGTCACCTTTGCCTCGTCGGCATTGTCGTCGCTGTCAAGGTCGGTCAGCAGAGCCACCTCCTGCAGGAAGTCGCTCAGCGACACCTCGTCCTCGCGGCCCTCCTCGCGGCGCAGCTCCACGAAGTCCTGCATGCCTGACAGGAATTCCTCCAGATTTTCCTGCCGCGAAATGTCTTCAGGGTTTGTCGAGCCGTAGATGTCGCGGCTGATGCCGCTCTCCATGACTATCGAGTGTCCCAGAGTGTAGGCGTCCTCCGTCTGCATGCGCTGGCTCCAGCCGGCAATCATCTGGCGGAAGCTTTCTATCTTGCCTGCCGTGCCGGAGGGCAGCTTCAGCCCGAAGACTATCGGCTGCTCGATGACGTTCCAGAGGCTTACGCCGTGGGTGTTGGCCGTGGCAATGATTTTGCCAACGGTAGTGTCGCCGATGCCGCGGGTAGGGTAGTTGATGATGCGGCGCAGGGCTTCCTCGTCGTTAGGGTTAGACACCAGTCGGAAGTATGCCAGCACGTCCTTTATCTCTTTGCGCTGGTAGAACGACATTCCGCCGTATATCCGGTAGGGAATGCCGTCTTTGCGCATCTGTTCCTCGAACGAGCGGCTCTGTGAGTTTGTCCGGTACAGGATTGCGAAGTCGGAATACTGGCAATGGTCGGCTCGCTTTATGCGCTTGATGTCGTTGCAGACTATCATGGCCTCCTCCTTGTCGCTGTAGGCGGGTTTAAGCTGCAGGCGCTCGCCTTGCTCGTTGCGGCTGAAGACGTCCTTGTCTATCTGCCGCTGGTTTTTCTTTATCAGGCTGTTGGCAGCCTGCACGATGAGCTGTGTGGAGCGGTAGTTCTGCTCCAGCTTGAACAGTCTGGCCGACGAATACTTCTGCTGGAAGTCAAGGATGTTGTCGATGTTTGCCCCGCGGAAGCTGTAGATGCTCTGGGCATCGTCGCCGACAACGCAGATCCTGCCATGGTCGCGGGTCAGCTGCAGAACAATTTCCTGCTGGGCGTAGTTGGTGTCCTGATACTCGTCGACCAGCACGTATTGAAACCTGTTGACGTACTTCTGCCTGATGTCCTCATGGTTTTTCAGCAGCAGCCAGGTCTGCACCAGCAGGTCGTCGAAGTCCATGGCGTTGGCCTGCCGGCAGCGTTCCACATAGCGGCTGTAGATGGCGCCGGTCTGTGGCTGCTTGCGCTTGGCGTCGTCGTCGGCCCATGCACTCACCTGGTATTGTGTGGGCATAAGCAGATGGTTCTTGGCCATAGAGATGCGGTCGGCAATGTTGGCAGGCTTGTAGACCTTGTCGTCGAGCTGCATCTCCTTGATGATGTTCTTCACCAGCGACCGCGAGTCAGCCTGGTCGTAGACGGTGAAGTTGGAGTTGAAGCCTATCGTGCTGCACTCTGCATGCAGTATTCGCAGGAACACGGAATGGAACGTTCCCATCTGCAGGCTGCGGGCGCGTTCAGGCCCCACAAGTGCGCCGATGCGCTCTTTCATCTCGCGGGCGGCCTTGTTGGTGAACGTAAGGGCCAGCAGGTTCCACGGATTGTAGCCCTGCTCAAGCAGATAGGCTATCTTGTAGGTCAGCACGCGCGTCTTGCCGGAACCGGCACCCGCAATAATCAGTTGTGGGCCGTCACAATAAGTAACGGCCTCACACTGACTCGGATTTAATCCGCGTAAAAGCTCTTCTTTGTTCATCGCTGATTACTCGCTTTCGAAGTAACTGTCAAGCTCGACGTCTAAGGCATCGCCAATCTCGAAGATGTCTTCCATTTCCGGTGAGTTGGCTTCTCCGCCGCGGTAGATGTCGCCGCTGGTGACCAGCAGGTGCTGCCCGGGGGCAGTCCTGACGGTCAGAGTTTCGGGTTGGATATATTGCTTTTTCATTTTACGATAGTCTTTTTGCCGTTGTGAATGTAAAGTCCTTTCTTTGCCGGAGTGCCGACAATTCTCATGCCGTTGACGGTGAACCACACGTCGGTGGCCGTTGCCTTGCGGTCGCTCTCCACGGTCTCAATGGCTGTGGCCTCGGCGTCGATGAAGTTGATGTCAAGGGTGGGAGCGGTGGCTGCCTCGCTGACCATGTAGGCTCTGAATGGCGGAACCCACGAGCCGGCACCCATGCGAGCGAACATGCCTATCTCGAAGCCGTCCTTGGCCTCGCCGACGAAGCAGTAGACGCTGCTCTGGTCGGCAGCCCACATAATCTGGCTGTAAGTGCCGCGGAACGATGCGCCGGACAGGGCGGCGGTCCTGACAATGACATTGTTGGCAGAAATGCCCGTTGCTGCCGCTGCGGCAGGCACGAATATGTAGGGGGTGTTGGCCTGCAGGCCGGTGGTTACCTTAGTCATGTTCACCGTGGTGCCTTCGATGCTGACGAACTGATAGAACGTGCCGAGGGCATCGGCCTCTGCCTGTGGCATTGCAAAGGGCAGGTAGACGGTAGAGCGCTTGTCGGCGGTGAACGCTCTGTTCAGCTTGGCCTTGGCGGCAGTGAACAGTTTGGCAGCCTGGAAGCTGTGGGCGTCGCTGAGCTGCATGTCGGCGCAGTTGCTGCCGATGACTACGTTTGGCTCGCCGCCGTCATTGTTGCCAGACGGCAGATAGATGAATGTGTTCGGGTCGACACCGGCAAATGCTCCCGACGAGCGGCTGACGGTTACGCCGCTGATGGTTGTGGCGCTGAGGTCGATGTAGTTGAGCAATGGCGATGCGTCGGCGAAGGCGTTGTCGGCCAGGCTCGACACTTTCAGGTCTTTCACCACGATGGCGTTGCCGGCGGTGTAGCTGTCGGCAAGCAGTGCTGTCAGCGTGGTGGCAGCTGCCGGCGGTACGCTGATGCTGCTGGCAGAGATGGTGATGCCACCCATGCCGCTTGACACGCCTGCCTTGGGGCCGATGCGGCGTGGGCCTTTTGACATGGCCAGTGCTGGAGCAGAGCCGCTGACGGCTATAGTATATATATATACATAGGTGTCGGCGTCAACATCGTATGGAATGGTTGTGGTCTCTACATAGATGCCGTTGGTCTTGATGGTCGTGACAAGAGTGCTGCCGATAACGACGTGGATTTCGTGGCTGTCGTCGGTGATGGCGTTCTTGATGAAGATGTTGCCCTCGCCCTTCGGCAGCTTGAAGGTAAGACCCTTGAAGGCCTCGGCGTAGGCGTCGGTGCCGGGCTGCTTGTCGTCGGCAGCTATCAGGCTTTGCACGTCGGTGTCGGTCATTTCGGAGTTCAGCACGACGATGCTGTTCTTGTTGCCTTCTTCGTCGGTGAAGACATCTACGAAGCCGTCGTCGGCAGCACCTGCTGTCTGCGTGTCCTCCAGAGTGTAGAGAATGCCGTCGATGATGGTGTTCACCAGCGTCTCGGTGGTAACCTCATTGTCTTCATCGCTGTAGTCAATCACCGTGCCGGCATCTTCTTCGGTAGCGTTGTCCGTTGTCTCGACAACAACGGGCTGCATCGGCGAGAAGACAGTCATAACCTTGGCGGTGACTGTTTCATTCTCATCGGTGATAGTGGAGAGGTCTTCCACCAGACCGCCCTTGTAGACCACGCTGGTGAAGCCGGAGAAGCAGTCCTTGGCAGTAGTCAGCGAGAGACTCTCGTTGTAGTATACGAAGCGGCCGGCCTCGTTGGCATTGGTGGTGATGGTAAGGGTTGGAATGGTGGTGTTCTCAGCGGCAATGGCCGTAATGCCGGAAGAGTTCCTGACAATGTTGTCGCCCTTCAGGAAGATGGTAAGGCCAGAGGCGAACTGGCTGCCGTCGACGACAATCTTGTTCAGCTCAGCTCCGCTGAGGGTAAGCGTCTGCTGGCCGTCGAAGCTGACGGTGCCGTTGCCGAAGACGTCGTTCATGTTCTCTGCCGTCACGCTGATGCTCTCGTCAGCAGTGGTGAACAGGGAGATGCCGTAGCCGAAGGCTGTCTTGCTGATGAAGAACTGGTTGTTGTATTCTTCTCTGCTCAGTATCTGCATGTTCAGGCCGTCCTCGTAGATGGTCTCTGCAAAGCCGTAGGCGAAAGTCTCGCTCATGCTGTTCATGTGCAGTGTGCCTGCAGCAGCGGCCGACTCCTTGAATGTCAGCACGGCCGTGCTGACGGTAGATGCAAACAGCGGATTGCTCTCGTTGGAGATAGTGTTGTCGCCTGCCAGCACAACGGTCAGGTTGTCGAGGCCGCTTTCCACGAACGATGAGCCGCCTGCCCAGTTGATGCCGCTGATGGTCAGTGTGTTGCTGGCGGCATCGAAGCTGGCGGTGCCTTCGTAGTCGTTGCCGAGAATGTTGCCGTCGTTAATGCTGGTCACCTGTTCGCCTGCTACTGACAGGTTGTAGTTGGTATACACATTTACGGTGAATGTCGTCTCCGCCTCGTTGAAGGTTCCATGGCCTTTCGGACCCGTGACCGTAATCGTGGCTTCGCCGACGCCCTCGGCCTTCAGCTGCACGCCGTTTTCTATTCTTACCACACTGTTGTCGGAACTGGCAAAGGTGAAGCTGAAGTCGCCGTCAACCTCTTCGCCGTCGAACAGCACCGTTACGGCGTTTGTCACTGTCGATGAGGCTTCTGACAGGTTGAGACTGATAAGCTCCTCGGCGACAGTCAGCGTAGGCGTGGCCTTGCTGATGGCGAACTCGGCAGTTGCCTCGCCGGCGGAATACATGCCTGAGGCGGATATGGTGGCCTTTACAACGTAAGTGCCAACTTCGGTGGGTACGTCGCCAGTGAAGTCGGTGCTGCCCTTGGCGGCGTAGGTGAAGTAAACCTCGCCGTTGCCTGGGTTGCCCTCCACTTCAGGCGTGTTGGCATCGCTGCCGTATGCCCAGCCCTCAAGTGTTACTGTCGGCGTGATAGCTTGAAGCGTCTGGAAATCTACGGTAACCTCTACGTCGTAGCCGTCGCCGGGCATGTCGAACGTATAGGTTGTCACGCCGCTTGGGTCAGCGTCGGGATTGGTTGCAGTCACCGCGATTGCCGTATTGTCAATGCCCGGCGAGCGGCGCGGAGCCTGTGCAATATTGCCGCTGACTATCTTGACGGCAGTGATGTTGTCGGCGGTGGCATACTCGCCGGCGGCTGGCGTCACCGTAAGAGTGCAAACGCTGTTGCTGATTGCCGACGTTGCTGTGCCGCTGCCGTTAGTAACTATTGTCACATTGTCGGCAGCCCACAGTCCGGTCGCTGTCAGGAGCAGGACTACCGTCATTATTTGCTTAATATATTGTCTCATATCTGTATCTTTCTATTACTTTACAACTGTTGTCTTGCCATTCACGATATAAAGTCCTTTCTTGGCAGGCTTGCCAGAGATCTTGCGGCCGTTGAGGTCGTAGAGTGCATCGCTTGCCGACCACACTCCGCCGTCTATTGCCTTTATGCCTGTGGCTCCGAAGCTGAACAGCAGCATCATGGGGGCATTGCCTGCACTCACGCCGTCAAGCACCAGATAGGCCTTTCCGGCAGGAATGGTGCCTGACGTAGACTTCACGAACGCACCGTTGTATAACACGTATACCGTGCCGTCGGTGATGGTGCTGACGTCCGTGCGGTCAGCGGTGCCGACAAGCTCGTTGTCAAGTCCCGTAAGGCTTTCAGCTATTTCGCCAGACACGGTTTCGTTCTTCTCCAGCAGCACTGGTACGTCCTGCGGAACGTTGCTGATGGCCTGCAGTGTGACAATAGAGCCGCTGATGCCGGTTACTATGTATGCATTGATGCCTGTTGGCAGGACAATGTCGTCGTCGCCAGTATTATAGTATGTTGCCCATGTCTGGTTTGTGGCAAAGGCGCTGGTCAGCGGATTGCTGCCGACGGAAACTTCTATGCTTGCTTCCTCGATGCCTGCAAAGTTGTCGTTGCCTTCCACCTTATAATATATAATATATGTGTCAGCATCGGTGGCTGTAGGAATTTCTGTGCTGTACGTGCCGTTGATGCCCAGCTTGTACTGCACGTCGCCGAAGGCTGCTACGCCGGCAGTCACCAGTTCAAGAGGCGTGCCGGTATAGATGAGACCCTCAATGGCAGCAGGTGCTGTCGTCAGTTCGTTGCCGGCCTTGGTGACTGTGAATTCTCGTGTTACGGTCTTTTTGCCGCCCCATGTGCTGCTGGTTCCTGTGATGGTGATGACGTAAGTGCCTGCGTCGACGATTGCCTCGACATCCTCAGTCTGCTCACCCACTTTCTGGTAGCTTACCGTGTAGTTCTCTGCGTCAAGCACCACTTGGGTCTTCTCAGACTCTTGCACCATGAACTCAGGTGTGATGGCCTCGCCGGTATAAGTCGCTGATGTGGTGAAATCAGGCACAGATGCCTGACTGATGTCCGACTTCACGTTGAACACCTGCGAAGTCCTTGCGCTATAGACGGCATCGTCAATAGTCGCGCCATCGTATCTCACCCAGGCATACAGCGTGCCGGTGCCGGCAGTCAGCACCACCTGCGTGTCCTCGTCATAGTTGGTGCCATTGCCGTCAGCGCAGTCCTCCACCCAGCTATACATGATGCGGGCGTTCTCATACTCTGCCAAGGCTTCGGGCATTGTGATGCTAACCTTGTCGGTGTTCAGATAGTCTTTCGTGTTGTCGAAGACAATCGTAGGAACAGGAGGCAGCACAGCCATTTGGAAAACGATGGTATCGGAGATGACAGTATAATCTGCATCTTCATGGGATACGTTAGCCCATACGGTTCCTTTGCCCATTCCGCTGATGGTCATCACGCCTTCTGATATGCTTCCGATATTCTGCGAAACAGAAGTTGGGGTCAGTGTCACGCCTTCCACGTTGGGAGATAGCGTTGCGGCAAAAGTGGGTGGAGTTGTACCCTCGTAGGATAGCTGTACCGAATTGGGCAGAACGCCGAAATAGTAGGCCGTAGCCGCAGAACTCTCTGTGCCGTCTACGGTCACCGTGGCTGTAATGGTAGCTGGTCCAAGCAGTGTGAACGCTTCCGTATATTCCTCGTCGGTTTTGTTGTTTTCCGCTAAGTTCTCATCAGCATAGGTAAGCGAGTATTTTATTGTTCCCTCTTGCCCACTGCCGATTTCCACTCGCCATTGGTTTGTAAAGCCATTCAACATACCATAGATGTTTGGAGCAGCAAGGGGGGAGATACAGCTCCAGTCACTATTCTGGCTGTAAATCAGACTATTTTCGTATACTGGTGCAGTAAAACCGCTGTACAGTGTGACGTTATTGTTGATATACAGTTCGCCGCCATTGGTAGACTTGAATGTCAGCGTGGCATTCTCGACCATGCTTACGAACACGGCTGTTGGTGCTGACGGCACATTGTTCCACCAGACATCGCTGCGTCCGCCAGACAGCACGATGGTAAGATTTTCCAAAGAGCTTTGCACCAACGGCGCGGCTGATGTCATCGTGATAGTAGCTTTATTGAGCGTCAGCGTCTTAGTGTCGTAGTCATACGCCACAGTGCCGTCGCCAAAGATGTCGGCAGCATTCTCTCTGGTTACTGACTCATTGCCGATGGTCAGTCCATAGTCTTGCGCCCATGCCCCTGCAGGTATGAGGAGCGTGATGGCGAGAAGCATGAGGCTTCTCAGCATTCTAATGGTTAGTTGGTCTTGTTTCCTCATGTCATTGTTGGTTTATTGTTGTTGTATTGTTGATGTCATCTCTTTGTCTTGACTTTCTTTTTCTCTGCTGCACTTTCCCTTCCCACTCTGTTAAGCGCAGTCACGTAGTAGACGGCTTTGGTCTTTTTGGCTGTTGGAGGAATTTCGTAGAAAGTGTCGTCGGTGATGGCAACGATGTTGGCAGCACTCTCGAGGTCGATGCGCTCCTTGCTGTCGAAGCGGTAGACGACGTATCTTTCGGCAATGGTCTCCGGATGCTTGCTCTTGGGGGCGGTCCAGAAGAGGATGTTCTTGCCGTCGACGTTGATGCACTTCAGCTTCCGCGGCTTTCCGGGGACGCTGATAGACTCCAGTCGCGGCACCACAGGGGCAAGGGCCTTGTGCTTCCAGTATTTCTCGCGCAGCAGTGTGCCGTAGTTGCCGACGTTGTCGACGGCAGCCTTGGCATACCACAGCACGGTGCCTCTGACGTTGTCCATCTGGTCGTGCATGGCCCTTTTCTGGCCCAGTTGGTGCTGGCCGGGCTGCATGGTGTCGGCAAACTTGACAGTTCGCTCCACGTCCTCGCCGATGTACAGGTCGGAGTTCTGGATGTTGTCGTTCCACCATCCAATAAGCTCAGCATAGTCGGCAGCGCGGTTGCCGATTTCCCAGTATAGCTGCGGCACGCAGTAGTCCATCCATCCCTCGCGGTCCCACAGCAGCACGTCGGCATACAGCTGGTCGTAGTTCTGCAGTCCGTTGGTGTTGCTGCCGTTGGGGTCGCTCTTCTTGTTGCGGTAGATGCCGAAGGGCGAGATGCCCAGCTTCACCCACGGCTTAGTGGTGAAGACGGTCTCTGCCAGCTGCCTGATGAACAGGTTGACGTTGTTGCGCCGCCAGTCGTCCTGGCTGTCGAAGCCCTGCGGGTCGGCCAGGAACTGCTCGTCGTCGGGGATGCTGACGCCTGCGACAGGGTAGGGGTAGAAATAGTCGTCGATGTGGAGTCCGTCGACGTCGTAGCGTTCGAGAATGTCCTTGACGACAGAGCAGATGTAGTCGCGGCACTCCTTGAGTGCAGGGTTGAGCAGTGTCAGTCCGTCATACTCCATCGTCCATTCGGGATGCAGGCTGATGACATGGCTTGCTGTCGTCTGGTGTGCTACTTTCGTCTTTGCGCGGTAGGGGTTGATCCATGCGTGCAGTTCCATTCCTCGGCGGTGGCACTGTTCGGTCATCCACTGCAGCGGGTCCCAGTAAGGCTGTGGCCTTTCGCCCTGGGCGCCTGTGAGATAGTAGCTCCAGGGTTCTATGCTGCTTTCGTAGAGTGCGTCGCATTCCGGCCGCACCTGGAAGATGATGGCATTGACGCCGTCTTTCTGCAGTTCGTCCAGCTGGTAGGCCAGCGTCTGCTGCATCGTAACGGTGCCTATGCCCTTGAACTGTCCGTTGACACACTGTATCCACGCTCCGCGGAACTCACGCTTCGGCTGGGCAGCCGCCGTGGCGGCAGTGGTCAGCACAATAGCTGCCGCCAGCAGTGGCAGCAGGCGTCTGACGGCCGCAGAGCATCGGCTGTAGAGGCTTGTCGTTGTGAGCATTCAGCAGTTGCTATTTATAAGATTTCATTATTCTGTCCATTTCGCGGCGGTCTTCCTTTTCCTTCAGAGTCTGCCGCTTGTCGTATTCCTTCTTGCCCTTGCAGAGGGCGATGTCCATCTTGGCGCGTCCGTTTTGGTCGATGAATATCAGCAGTGGGACGATGGTATATCCCGTCTGCTTGGTGGCTGCTGCCAGCCGCGCTATCTCGCGCCGTGTGAGCAGTAGTTTCCGGTCGCGCTTCATTTCGTGGTTGTTGTAGGAGCCGTAGAAATATGGCGACACGCTCATGCCTTTCACCCACAGCTCGCCGCCGGTGATGATGCAGTAGGTGTCGACGAGGCTTGCCTTGCCCATGCGTATCGACTTTATCTCCGTTCCCGTAAGCACAATGCCGGCAGTGAATGTCTCGATGAAGAAATATTCGAACGAAGCCTTGCGGTTGCGTATGCTGACAGGGCTTTTCTTCCTAATGAGTTCTTCTTCTTTGTTCATGGCGTGGCTGTTGGCTTTGTTGCTGGTTGTCGTTTACTTCTCCTCATGGCAGTATGACGTGCCGTCGAAGCAGTGCGTGCATACGCGCTCCTTGGGCATGCCGATGCTGGCAATGAGGTCCTCGATGGTGGCGAACTTCACGCTGTTCAGTCCCAGGCGGCGTGCTATCTCGTTCACCATGCGCTTGTATTCCGGCGAGTCTGTCTTGGCGTACTGCTCCAGGTTCTTGTTCTCGTCGCCCTCGAGGTCTTTTATTATGCGGCGTGTGATGAGTTCCAGGTCGCTCTTCGACGATGTGAAGCCTATGAACGGACATCCGTAGACCAGTGGAGGACATGAGATGCGTACGTGTACCTCTTTCGCTCCGCAGTCGAAGAAAGTGCGGACGTTGTCGCGCAGCTGTGTGCCGCGGACTATAGAGTCGTCGCAGAACACTATGCGCTGGTCTTTCAGTATTGCCGGGTTGGGGATGAGCTTCATCTTGGCAACCAAGGCACGCCGGTTCTGGTTGCCGGGAGTGAACGACCTGGGCCATGTAGGCGTGTATTTCAGCACGGCACGCTTGTAAGGCACTCCGCTGCCATGCGAATATCCGAGTGCCATGCCTACGCCGGAGTCGGGAATTCCGCACACCAGGTCGGCCTTGGTCTCTGTGTCCTTCTCGCCCATCAGCCGGCCGTTGGTTTCGCGCACCAGCTCGGTGTTTATTCCCTCGTAGTCGCTGGCAGGGAAGCCGTAGTAGACCCAGAGGAACGAGCATATCTGGCAGCGCGAGAAGGGCTTCTGCAGCACTTCTATGCCGTCGGCGCGCAGGCGCACAATCTCGCCGGGGCCGATGTCGCGCACGACTTTGTAGTCGAGGTTGGGAAAGCTGGTGGTCTCGCTGCTGACGGCGTAGGCCTGTATGAACTCGTCGGTACCGATGGGCGAAAGGCGGTGCACCTCTTTCTTGCCGATGACTATCGGCGTGCGGCCCAGGAAGTCGCGTGCGGCAATGATGCCGTCCTCGGTGAGGATGAGCATCGAGCATGAGCCTTCAATCTTGCGGTATACGTTGTTGATGCCTTCCACAAAGCTGTCGCCCATGTTTATCAGCAGGGCCACGAGTTCCGTCTGGTTGATGTTGTTTGCCGACATCTCGCTGAGGTGCATGCGCTGCTGCAGCAGTTCGTCGGCTATCTGGCGAAGGTTGTTGATTTTGGCAACGGTGACAACCGCATAGCGTCCCAGATGTGAGTTGACGATGATGGGCTGCGGGTCGGTGTCGCTGATGACGCCAAGCCCCTGGTGTCCCTTGAACTGGTCAAGCTCGTCCTCGAAGCGCGAGCGGAAGTAGTTGCGCTCCAGAGAGTGGATGCTGCGGTGGAAGCCGCTTTCCTCGTCGTATGTTACCAAGCCGGCGCGTTTAGTGCCTAAGTGTGAGTTGTAGTCGGTGCCGTAAAACAGGTCGTTTACGCAGTCACGTTTAGAGATAGTGCCAAAAAAGCCACCCATAGTTCTTTTTACCTGAAAGTGTTTTATAAGTTTATGCTTGCAAAGGTAGTGATTTCTTTGCTATTTAACGAATGTTGAAGGAAATATCATTGAAAAAAATCGTTAAACGTGACATTTGTCAAAAAGGCTGAAAATGGCGGCAGTAGTTGCCGCGGACGGAAAATGTGAAAACTTTTTACCTCAGAAGAGCATCGCACCAGCGACGGCAAATAGCGCGAAAACTGTAGCGACGGGCGGTGTGACAGGTTGTGATGTTGAAGAAATGTCAACAAAAGAGGGCGAATTTTGTGCACATGATGTGGGGTTCTGTGCAAAAATGGCACCGCTGAGTGTTTCTGATTTCCGATTTTTGTATGATTTTGCTGTCGGCAGAAGGCCACTTACGAAATTCTCTCCGTAAGATAATTGCGTAACATGCAGAGATAATTCTGCGAGTGGCCTTCAGAAATTCCCGACTTGGCTGCAAGTGCCTGTCAGTCAGCATAAAACGAGGATGAGTGAAAAAGTGGCATTTTTCAGTCAAAATGTCGCTTTGCTGCGGAAATGGCTGCTCTTGGAGATGCAAAAGCACAATTTTGTCAACAATTTTTACGCCATGCGCAGTGTCTCAGAATTCAATCCGCTGACCGTCGTAGGCCAGCTGGATGTCGGGGGGGAGAGACTGGTTGACGTCGGCATGGCGGCCAATGTCGTGGCTGCTGTGGATAAGCCATGTCTGGCTGGCACCAACGGCGCGCGCAAAGCGGACAGCCTCGTCGACAGTCTGGTGAGAGTGGTGCGGAGTGTAGCGCAATGCGTTGACGATAAGCGTCTGACACCCAGTGATGTACTGCATTTCGCTTTCGGCAATGGTTTTCATGTCGGTGATGTATGCCAGCGAGCCAATGCGGAAGCCCAGGATGGGCAAGTCGTGGTGCATCACCTGGAAGGGCATGATGTCTATGTCGCCGATGGTGAGCATGTGGTGAGGCTCTATCTGGTGCAGCTGTATGGCCGGCACACCAGGGTATCTGTTTTCCGCGAAGCAGTAGGGCAGCATTTCCCTGAGTCCCTTGTAGGCAATGGCGTCGGCATAGACGTTTATTTCTCCGAACTGGCAGAAGGGGCGGATGTCGTCCATGCCGCCCATGTGGTCGTAGTGTGCGTGGGTGATGAGAATGCCGTCGATGGCCTTGAAGGGCAGCGGCAGCACCTGCTGGCGGAAGTCGGGGCCGCAGTCGATGAGCAGGCGCGTAGCGTCAGACTCGATGAGCGCCGAGCAGCGCAGCCGCTTGTCGTGAGGGTCGGGGCTTGTGCATGTTGCGCACTGGCAGCCTATGGTAGGTACTCCGCAGGATGTCCCTGTGCCGAGGAAGGTCAGTTTCATTGTCGGGAATGCTTTTGGTGGCTGTTGGCTAAATGATGTTCACTTCGGGAGTCAGCAGTATGCTGAACTTGCTGCTGACGTCGGACTGTACGGCGTGGCAAAGCTCTACGATTTCGCGGCCGGTGGCACCGCCAAGGTTGACGAGTATCAGAGCCTGCTTGTCGTGGACTCCTGCGCGGCCGAGGCTCTTGCCCTTCCAGCCGCACTGCTCGATGAGCCAGCCGGCAGGTATCTTCTCCTGGCTGTCGCTGACGGTGTAGTGGGGCATGTCTGGATATTGGCGGCGCAAGTCGAGGTATTTGTCGGTGCTGACAACGGGATTCATGAAGAAACTGCCTGCATTGCCCTTTTCGTGATAGTCGGGAAGCTTGCGGTTCCTTATGTTGATGATGGCGTCGCGCAGCTGGCGTGCGCTGGGAGTGCCTGTCCCCTGGGCGCGCAGCTCGTCGCGGATGTTGCCGTAGTCGAGCAGCGGACGGAATGTCGTCGACAGGCGGAAGGTGACGCCGGTGATGAGATATTTGCCATGCCACTCGTGCTTGAAGCGGCTGCTGCGGTAGCCATAGCTGCACTCGGCGGCAGTCAGCCGGCACAGGCGGCTGCTGCTGATGTCGACGGCTTCGACATGGCTGATAATGTTGCACACCTCGGCGCCGTAGGCTCCTATGTTCTGCACGGCTGCAGCACCGACGTCGCCGGGAATGAGCGAAAGGTTCTCGGCGCCATAGAGGCCGTGGCTGATGAGCCAGTCGACCAGCCCGTCCCAGCACTCGCCGCTGCCGCTCTCGACGGTGTCGGCACCAGTCTGGCGGATGCCCTTGATGCCGGAGCGTATCACCAGGCCGTCGAAGTCGGCAGTGAGCAGCAGGTTGCTGCCGCCACCTATTATTATATACTTACTGTCGCCGCCGTCGCGGAGCAGTGAGGCCACGCGCAGCGCGTCGTCTACGGTTTCATACTCCATGAAGTGGCTGCAGCGGGCGTCGATGCCGAAGGTGTTGTGGGGCAGCAGGCTATAGTCGTGGAATTCTTTCATATATTTTCAATGCATAATGCATAATGCTTAATGCATAATTCTCAATTTTCAATTCTAAATTCTAAATTTTCAATTCTCACTCTTGGCAGCCTCTGTGCCTCAGGTGGTAAGCTTGGTGAGCTTCCACTGGCCGTCGATGCGCCTGAAGACCATGTTCAGCTCCAGGCCGTTGGCAATGCCGCGCAGCAGGAAGACCTTCTGGCTGCCCTCCTTGCCGGGCTTGCCGTAGATGATGTTGTAAATCATCTTCTGCGGAAGGGTGGGGGCGAAGGCCTCCCAGGTGTCGGGGGTGATGAGACCTTCCATCTGCGAGAAGTCGTCGTCGGGGTCGGGGCCTACGAAGGTTACCGTCTCGTTGAGGCTTGCCGTCTGGAACTCGGGGTCGGTGGCAAACTGGTGGAAGAACGGCAGGAACGACGCGTTCGACGACTGGCTGAAGGGTATGGTGTTTATTCTGGTGAGCATCCAGAGGCCGTGCTGACGCTCGAAGAAATACTGTATGACGGACGTCGTGTTGAAGTATATCTTTTCCAGGATGACGCTGTTGACGGTGGTGTCGTTGGTCATGTTGATGCTCTTCTCGCTGTCAAGGAGCATCGTGTAGTACCCCTGCCGCATGAAGAAGTAGTCCATCTGCCACTGTTGCTTTTCTATTGTCTCCGTGCGCTGGCCGTTGACCGACGGCAGCGGAAACTGGATGCGCTCAAGCTGCAGCTTCTTGTTGGCAGAGAAGTTGAAGATGAAATCGTCGAACAGCTCGTCGGCAGCCTTGGGCATGTCGGCGGCTTCCTCGTCGGCGGACAGCGAGTCGGCGTCGGCCGTTGCGGCGGTGCTGTCAGCAGCTGTGTCGGCGCTGGCGGTGTTGGTCTTCTGTCCGCTGCACGACACCATGCCGATGGCGGCTGACATCAGGAATGTTAGGAGAATGACGATGCTTGGCCTCATTGTATATGTGTATCTGATAATTCTTATTTTTTATTTCTCAATTCTTATTTTTTACCTCTCATTTCTTATTCTTAATCAGGCTGTAGGCATCATAAAGCCCCAGCTCGCCAGCCTTGCTGAGGTCGGCAACGGCTTCCTGGTCGCGCTTCTGCTGCAGGAGGGCTATGCCACGGTTGTAATAGGCTGCGGCCAGATGGGGGTCGATGGCGATGGCGCGGCTATAGTCGGCAATGGCGTGGGAAACGTCGTTGCGCTGGATGTAGGCATTGGCGCGGTTGTAGTAGAGATAGGGGTTGTCGTTGTCGTGCTTGATGGCTTCCGACATGTCGGACAGCACGTTGGCGGTAAGCATGCGCACGTCGGTGCCTTGTGCGGAATGGTAGGTGTTAAGCCTGGACTGGCACACGGCACGCAGCCACCAGGCAATGGCTGAGCAGGAGTCGGCCTGGAGAATGGTGGTAAGGTCGTCGATGGCTCCTTCATAGTTCTGGGTGACGCTGTAGGCTACGGCCCTCTTCAGCAGAAGGGCAAGGCGCTGGCTGATGCCAGGAGCCTGCGAAATGGCTGTGGAGAGCGTGTCGATGCGGACGAAGTAGTTCTGCGTCTGTCGCTCGTCGAGGGTCGTGTGCCTGTTGGTGATGTAAAGCTTGTCGCCGTCGGGCAGGGCGTTGTTCAGCGAGTCTATGCTGCGGTCGTAGGCTATGTAGTTGCCCACCGGGTTGACTGTCTGCTCGGTAGAAACCGCATACATTGGCTGATAGTCCATCGAGACGCGGCGGTTCTGGACGCGGCCGCGATACTCGCTCTGGTATTCCTGCTGCGACTCTTGCTCGTCGGCGACGGCAATCTGGTTATATTTCTCGATGTCCTCGTCGCTGCGCTTGCGCATGTGCTTTCTCGACAGCCGTGGCTGGCGGCCGAGGCGCTTGTCGAGCTGGGCCTTGAGAATGCGGAATTCGTCAAGCTCTGCCTGGCGCGTCATGCCAAGCTTGCGGTAGCATGCTGCACGCTGGTGCAGCCCGGTCCAGAAGTTGGGATATTCTTCGATGACCTTGCTGTAGTCATCTATCGCTGCCCGCGGATTGCCTGTGTTTTCCAGCAGAAGCGCTCTGTTGAAGAGGGCCATCATGTTGTCGGGTTCTTGCTGCAACACGAAGTTGAAGTCTTCTATCGCACGGTTGTCGTCGCCCACTTGTGCGCGAAGAAGTCCGCGATTGTAGTGTCCGAGGAAGTTTTGTGGGTTCAGGTCGAGGGCAGTGTCGTAGTCGGCCATGGCTCCGCGCAGGTTGTTGCGGTTGAAGCGTGCAAGGGCGCGGTTGATGTAAAGGTCGGAACTGTGGGGCGACAGGTGGATGGCCTTGTCGAGGAACTTCTCGCCGTCTTCCCACTGCTGGCGCTCAAGACTGATGATGGCATGCTGTGTCCATGTGCGGAAATTGTAGGGGTCGATGGCCGTGCTGCGGTCTAACTCTACGATGGCCTGCGCAGTGTCTTTCTCGTGCAGCAGGACTTCGGCCTTCATGGCGTAGATGCGTGCATTGCTGCTCCATTTCTGCTCCATGCTGTCAAGGTCGGCCATTGCGGCGGGGTAGTCCTTCTGCTGGATGCGGCAGAGCGTGCGGTTGTTCCAGAAACTGATATTCTCCGGCTCGTGGCGCAGGGCTTCGTTGTAGTCGGCAATGGCCTCGGCGAATTTCTCCTGCTGGATGTAGCAGAGGCCGCGCAGCTCGTAGATGCCTGTGACGTAGGGATTGCGCCCGATGGCTGACGTGCAGTCGGCAGTGGCGCCGCTGTAGTCGTCGAGGTAGTACTTGGCGATGGCCCGGTAGTACCACGGCTCGTAGAGATAGGGACGCAGGGAAATAACCTGGTTGAAATACTGGATGCTCAGCACATAGTCTTCAAAATAAAGCGCTGAGCGGCCGACGGTGAGCAGACGGTCGGTCTTGTACTGTGCGCTGGCGCCAAGAAATGGAAAACAAAATATTGACAGCCGCAGCATTCCGACAAGGAGTCTTGTCTGAAAGTCTTTCTTCATCATCATTGCTGTCAATATTTTGTTAACTAACGCCTATTTGCGTGTGGCTTCTGCCTGTTTTCGTGTGGCTGTGGCCTATTTTCTGACGGCTTTCGTCTTGTATGCGCAGCGATAGCGGCCCATCAGAAGGCTTTTCAGCTTGCTCTTTATGAGCTGCTTGCGCAACGGCGACACTCGGTCGACGAACATTACGCCGTCAAGATGGTCGAACTCATGCTGCATGACGCGGGCAAGATAGCCGTCGATCCATTCTTCATGCTCGTTGAACTCTTCGTCTTGCCAGCGGACGCGGATGCGCTTGGGGCGGACGACTTTCTCATGGATGCCGGGCAGTGAGAGGCATCCCTCCTCGCTGCTGTCGGTCGCGCTGTCGTCGCGCTCAAGGATGTGGGGGTTGATGAACACCTTGCGGAATCCTTTGTATTCCGGCATGTCGTCGCTGAGCAAGTCGAGGTCGATGACCGACAGTCTTATCGGCTTGCCTATCTGAGGCGCTGCAAGGCCTATGCCGTCGCTGCTGGCAAGAGTCTCCCACATGTCGGCAATAAGCTGCGGAAGCTCCGGGTAGTAGGGTGTTATGTCTTCAGCGACCTTGCGCAAGACAGGATTGCCGTAAATGTAAATTGGTAAAATCATTGTTGTGTGATTAGTGTTTGGACTGCCGTGAGCGCATGTAGTCTTCAAGTAGGATGGTGGCGCTGATTTCGTCGACAAGTCCTTTGTTTTGTCGCTGCTTCTTTCTGAGCCCTCCGGCAATCATTGCCTGGTGGGCCAGAACAGACGTGAAGCGTTCGTCGTAATACTCTATGGGAACGGAAGGCATGGCCTTTTGCCACTGTTGTACGAAAGCCCTGACGCGTGCCATGTTTTCGCTTGGCGTACCGTCGGGCTGGCGCGGCTCTCCGATGACTATTCTCTCAACAGGCTCGGTGGCAATATAGTTTCTGAGAAAGTCGGTCAGCCGGTGTGTTTCTACTGTAGTCAGACCCCCTGCAATGATTTGCAGAGGGTCTGACACGGCTAAGCCAGTGCGCTTCTTTCCGTAGTCGATAGCAAGAATGCGTCCCACGGACAGTTATTTAGCGTAAAGAAGCCAGGCACCGGGATATTTTCCTATGAGCTGGTTGCGGCTTGCAACAGCGTCGGCCTTGTTGTCGAACGTGGTAGCTATTACTCTGTATGTGGCAGGGCTGACAGCATTGTTGACAACCATCTGGGCGTCATATCCGGAACTCTTAAGAGTCTCCTGCAGCGACTCTGCGTTGGCCTTCATGGAGAATGAGCCTACGACGACGCTGAAATTCTTAAGACCGTTGCCGTTGACGACAGACACCTGCTCCTGGCGGACTGCAACATTGTCGCCATTGTCTACCACCTGCGTGTTGCCGGCAGAGCGCTCTTCCATAGGAGTGACGACAGCAGCCTCTGACTCTTGCTCCTGGACTACAACCTGAGCCTGCTCCTGTTGCTGCTGCTGTTGGATTTCTTCTTGCTGCTGGGCACGCTCGTAGGCCTGACGATAAGCTGTCTCGCCCGACTTACAACCTGTCAGAGCTATGGCTGCGCACATGCTGGCGCAAATTACTGCATACTTTTTCATAAAGCTAAGTTTTCCTGTTGTTTTGATTAAGCGAATAATGGATTTTAAATTTCCGCGAAGTTACGAAATCTGCGCCAAATGCTTCTAAAAAAGCTGACTAAAGTTTGTTAAATGCAAAAAATCTTAAGGTTTTAACAAATAATTATACTATTTTTAAGTCACTTTCCAGAAACTTTGCTATATTTGCTGACAGAAACTATTACCAACAAACAATTAAACACTTAGTTATTATGAGAAGCATTGGTTATTTGGGCGCTTTCTTAGGTGGCGCCGTGGCAGGAGCCGTCATCGGATTGTTAGTGGCTCCGCAGAAGGGTTCTGACACTCGCGACAAGATTACGGAAGCAGTAGACGAATTCATGAAGAAGCATAACATCAAGCTGAGCCGCAAGCAGGTCGACGACCTCGTTGACGATATTGCAGAAGCAGCTCCTGAGGTTGACGAATAAACATTCCTGACGCCTGAAAAAGACTCTTTGAGATGCTGTCAAGCGATAAGAACGTAGAGAACATTGCCCAGCTGGTGCAGCTGCTGAAGGACTATGCAGTGGCGCAGAAGGAGTATGTCAAGTTAGACATCGTAGAGAAGATTGTACGCTTGTCTACGGCACTGATTCTGGCAATAACGCTACTGTTGCTGACGGTGGCCGTGCTCTTCTATCTTTCGTTTGCAGTGGTACACTGGCTGGCACCGCTGACAGGTCTGGCACTGGCGTACTTCCTGGTGTCGATGACATTTCTGGTGCTGCTGGTGCTGGTCTACAGCTTCCGCAAGTCATGGATAGAACGCCCGCTGGTGCGCTTCCTGGCAGAAACGCTGCTGAGCTGAGAACGTGAGCTTGAGTAGAAACCGAAAGAGAAAGAGATGGACACACCGACTTACACATCACTGGAGGAGATTGCACTGCGCAAGCAGGCCATCCGCACCGACATCGATGCCGCTGGCGAGCAGATAGGGCTGCGGTGGCACGACCTGACAGCCCCCAACCAGGACACCAGCAAGGGTGAAATGGTGGCCAGTCTGGTTGGCAATGCCATTACAGCCATCGACGGCTTCCTTCTGGTGCGCAAGCTCATGAAGAACTACGGCTTTCTGTTCCGCAGGAAAAAGAAGAAGTAGGCGCCCGTTTCCTTGAAGTCGGCGACTACAGAAACTAAATCAGCGCCGCCAGAAACGGCAGTGGCGTCGGCAGAAACGGCAAAGTCGCCGGCAGGGAAAAGCAAAAAAGGAAACTTCCATTAACGTGCATCATGCGGATGCTGTTAATGGAAGTTTTCTTTATCTTCTGCAGTTACAGTATTGCCTGTCTGCAAGTTGTTCTGCCGTATTGTCTGCGGCAGGTGACGAGTCTTACTCTGCGGCAGGAGCCTCGGGAGCCTCTGCAGGAGTTTCAGCAGCCTCTACGGGAGCATCGGCAACTTCAGCGGCAGCCTCCTCGGCCTTAGCCTCTTCCTTGGCGTTCTCTGCAATAACCTTTACGGGGATTTCGCAGTTGACGTCCTTGTGGAAGTGAACGACGGCAACGAAGTCGCCAATAGTCTTGGCTTCCTTCATGGTGATGATCTTGCGGTCAACGTCGTGGCCGAGCTTCTTCAGCTCTTCGGCAATCTGGTTGACGCCTACAGAACCGTACAGCTGACCAGTGGCACTAACCTTGGCGGCAATCGTCAGGGCAACGTCCTTCAGAGCCTCGCCCTTCTTCTCAGCCTCAGCCTTGATGGCTGCCAGCTTGTGAGCCTGCTGCTTTAAGTTCTCGGCAAGAACCTTCTTGGCCGACGGCGAAGCGATAACGCCCTTGCCCTGAGGTATCAGGTAGTTGCGGCCGTAGCCAGACTTTACGTTTACGATGTCGTTCTTATATCCCAGGCCGATGATATCTTCTTTCAGTATAATTTCCATAAATTCGTCCTCCTTAATTATTTCATCATGTCAGTTACATAGGGTAACAAGGCAATCTGGCGGGCACGCTTTACGGCCTGAGCCACGCGGCGCTGAAACTTCAGAGAAGTGCCTGTTATGCGGCGGGGCAGAAGCTTGCCCTGCTCGTTTAAGAACTTCTTTAAGAACTCGGGGTCTTTGTAGTCGATGTACTTGATACCGCTCTTCTTGAAACGGCAATACTTCTTCTTCTTTGTGTCAATAGAAGGAGCGTTCAAATAACGAATTTCTGATTCCTGTGCCATGATTAAGCCTCCTCTTTTTTTCCCATTTTGTTACGGCGCTTCTCAGCATACTCGATAGCATACTTGTCAAGCTTCACAGTCTGGAAACGGATGACCTTCTCGTCGCGACGGAAAGCTGTCTCCAGCACCTTTACTACTGATGGCTCTGCCTTGAATTCTAAGAGGTAGTAGAAACCTGTAGACTTCTTCTCAATTGCATAAGCCATCTTCTTCAGTCCCCAGGCCTCTTCGTTCACAATCTCGGCGCCCTTTTCCTCAAGCACCTTCTTGAACTTAGCGACCGTTTCCTTTGTCTGTTCATCAGACAAAACGGGAGTCAAAATGAAAACGGTTTCGTATTGATTCATAATACTGTTAAATAAAAAAATTGTTGTTTGTGCAAAATTGCGGCTGCAAAGGTATTAATTTTCTGCATGTTATCAAAATATTATTTGCATTTTTTAAAGAATAATTTGATTTTTGCATTACGCCAGCAAATTATCTCTGCGTGTTACGAAATTATCTCTGCGTGTTACGGCAGCAGCTCTGAAAAGGAAGTCAGCCAAGCCCAGACTTCTCGGTCTTAGCTTGGCTGACAGCTGAGTTTTATGGTCGGTGCTGATATTGCTTCACATTATTATATATATAGTGTATGCAATTATATATATAATGTGTGTGGGCAGATCAGAAATCCTTGGTCATTTCCTTCACTTGCTCATTGACGTGGTCGATGAACTGCTGGATGCTCATCACGGTCTGCTCGCCGCCGCCCTGCGGACGTACGGCAACGGTGCCGTCCTGCTGTTCCTTCTCGCCGACGATGACCATGAACGGAATGCGCTTCAGCTCGTTGTCGCGAATCTTGCGGCCCAGCTTCTCGTTGCGCAGGTCGATGGTGGGACGCACGCCCTGGGCTTCGAACTGCGTGGCAACTTCCTTGGCATAGTCGTTGTATTTCTCCGACAGCGGCAGGATGGCCACCTGTTCAGGAGTGAGCCAGAGGGGGAAGTGGCCGCTGGTGTGTTCGATGAGTACTGCGCAGAAGCGTTCCATGCTTCCGAAGGGCGCACGGTGTATCATTACCGGCGTCTTCTTCTGGTTGTCCTCGTCGGTGTATTCCAGCTGGAAGCGCTTGGGCAGGTTGTAGTCCACCTGTATGGTTCCAAGCTGCCAGCGGCGGCCGATGGCGTCCTTGATCATGAAGTCGAGCTTCGGACCGTAGAAGGCAGCCTCGCCGTATTCAACCTTTGCGGGCAGTCCCTTCTCCTCGCAGGCTTCTACAATGGCACGTTCGGCGAGAGCCCAGTCTTCGTCGGTGCCTACGTACTTGTTGTGGTCGTTAGGGTCGCGGAGCGAAATCTGTGCCTCGAAGTTGAAGCCGAAGGCGGTAAGCACGATGCCGATGATGTCCATCACGTTGAGGAATTCCTGCTTCACCTGGTCGGGACGGCAGAAGAGGTGGGCGTCGTCCTGCGTGAACGAGCGGACGCGCGTCAGGCCGTGCAGCTCTCCCGACTGCTCGTAGCGGTAGACGGTGCCGAACTCTGCAATGCGCAGCGGCAGGTCGCGGTAAGAGCGTGGCTTCCATGCGAAAATCTCGCAGTGGTGGGGGCAGTTCATGGGCTTCAGCATGTATTCCTCATCCTCCTCAGGGGTATGTATGGGCTGGAAGGAGTCCTTGCCGTAGTGGGCATAGTGACCGCTGGTGACATAGAGGTTCTTTGAGCCGATATGCGGCGTGATGACCTCCTGGTATCCGAAACGCTTCTGGACTTTGCGCAGATGGTCCTGCAGGCGCAGGCGAAGCTCAGTGCCTTTTGGCAGCCAGATAGGCAGGCCCTTGCCGACCTTGTCGCTGAACATGAAAAGCTCCATCTCCTTGCCGATTTTGCGGTGGTCGCGCTTCTTGGCCTCTTCAAGCATTACAAGATAGTCGTCGAGCATCTTCTTCTTCGGGAAGGTAATGCCGTAGAGGCGCTGCATCTGCTCGCGGCTTGCGTCGCCACGCCAGAAAGCGCCGGCAACGCTGGTCAGCTTGATGGCCTTGATTTCGCCGGTGTTCATCAGGTGCGGGCCACGGCAGAGGTCGGTGAATGCACCTTGTGTATAAGTGGTGATAGAGCCGTCTTCAAGGTCTTGCTCTATGTGTTCGCACTTGTATGTCTGGCCGCCGGCGGCAAATTCCTTAAGGGCGTCGGCCTTGGCAACTTCGCGGCGCACGACAGGCTCCTTCTTGGAGGCCAGTTCGCGCATCTTCTGCTCGATAGTGGGGAAGTCGCTCTCCTTGATCATCTGGCCGTCGGGCAGCAGCACGTCGTAGAAGAAGCCATTCTCTACGGCAGGTCCGAAGCCGAACTGGACGCCGGGGTAAAGCTCTTGCAGGGCTTCGGCCAGCAAGTGTGCCGACGTGTGCCAGAATGTGTGCTTTCCCTCTGCGTCTTCCCATTTGTAGAGAGCAATAGTGGCATCTTCCGTAATGGGACGGTTCAGCTCCACGGTTTCGCCGTTAACTCCGCAGCTCAAGACGCTGCGTGCCAAAGCAGGCGAAATGCTTTCGGCAATCTCGAGTCCGGTAACGCCTTGTTCATACGAGCGAACAGAGCCGTCCGGAAAAGTGATTTTTATTTCCATGTTGTTGTTATAGTGATAAATAGTAATCTTTTATGCCCAATGGAAAGGACGTGCAAAATTATCAATAATTTCAGACATAAACATATTAAATTGGTTAAATAATGTTGGTATGCTGCAAGAAATCACTTGCCGTAAGCAGAGAATTATCTAACTTTGCGGACAGTTATGGAAAAAGCAGAATTGAGAATAGTTTTCATGGGCACTCCAGAGTTTGCCGTCGGCACGCTGAGCGCTCTTGTGGAGGGTGGCTACAATGTCGTGGCCGTTGTCACTCAGCCCGACAAGCCTGTGGGACGCCACGGCTCTGTGTTGCAGCCGTCGGCAGTGAAGCAGTATGCCATGCAGCACGGCATCGACGTCTTGCAGCCGGAGAAGATGAAGGACGAGCTGTTCCTCAGCGAGCTGCGCGCATATAAGGCAGACCTGCAGGTGGTGGTGGCTTTCCGCATGCTCCCGGAGGTGGTCTGGGCAATGCCTCGCTATGGCACATTCAACGTGCATGCATCGCTGTTGCCGCAGTATCGTGGCGCGGCACCCATCAACTGGGCTATCATCAACGGCGAGACGGAGACGGGAGTGACTACGTTCTTCCTGGACCACGACATCGACACCGGACGCATAATCAGCCAGAAGCGGTTTGCCATTCCTGACGACGCCAATGTGGAATATGTATATGACGGCCTTATGAAGCTCGGCGCACAGCTGTGTCTGGAGACCGTCGACACGATTCTGTCAACCGGCGGCAATCCGCCGACGATGGAGCAGGCGGCTGTGGCCGTTGGTCAGCTGAAGCCTGCACCGAAGATTTTCAAGGACACATGCATGATTGACTGGCAGCAGCCGGCAAAGGCCGTCTGCGACTTCGTGCGAGGCCTCAGCCCGGTGCCTGGCGCATGGACTACGCTCGTCGACGAAAACGGCCGCGAGACGGTTCTGAAGATATTCTCCGCCCGCAAGACTCTGACGGCAGGGCAGGGCAGTGGCACTATTGTTGCCGAGGGCAAGCGGCTGCTGATTTCTGCCAGCGACAACTGTCTGGAAATCCTGGAGCTGCAGCTGGCAGGCAAGAAGCGCATGGCTGCGGCCGACTTCCTGAACGGCATGAAAGGCATCTGCGGCTGCAGCGTAAAGTAAATCAGCTGCCGAGTAAAATAAATATTGTGGTGCAAATAATAAATTGGCAGTATGTTGCGTTTGATAAGAAACGACAGTTTCAAACACACCGTATGCCTATGACGAATTTTACTCAAGAGGAACTTAGCCCCAGCCCTGCGACAATCCTTCTGATAAAGCAGTTTGCACGAATTTGTAACGAAAACAAGAAAACAAATCATGGCTACAATCGTCTCCCCCTCATTGCTTGCTGCTGACTTTCTGCATCTTGACAAAGAGTTGGACATGATAAACCGCAGCGAGGCCGACTGGCTTCATCTGGACGTCATGGACGGCGTCTTTGTTCCAAACATATCCTTTGGCTTTCCCGTCTTGGAGGCTGTGGCACGCAAATGCAAGAAGCCGCTCGACGTTCACTACATGATTGTCCACCCTGAGCAGTATATCTCGCAGACTGCCAAGCTGGGTGCAATGATGATGAACGTCCATGTTGAGGCATGCACTCACCTGAACCGCACCATACAGGAAATCCATGATGCAGGCATGAAGGCTGGCGTTACGCTAAATCCCTCCTCGCCGGTGTCGCTGCTGGAGGATGTCATCGGCGATGTCGACATGGTGCTGCTGATGAGCGTCAATCCCGGCTTCGGAGGGCAGAAGTTCATAGAGAACACCATCGAAAAGGTTAAGCGCCTGCGCCGTCTGATTGACGACAGCGGCTCACGGGCATTGATAGAGGTCGACGGCGGTGTGCATGCAGAGACGGCTCCACGGCTTGTGGCTGCCGGTGTCGATGTACTGGTCAGCGGCAGCTACATCTTCAAGAGCAGCACTCCTGAAGCTGTTATCAGCCAGCTGCGCAGCCTCTCCTAAATTTTCAAGCGTATCTCCAGAAGTTTCAAGCGCAACATCTAAAGCTCCATGCGCAGCTGGATGTTGTGCTGCTTAGCCATGCGGCGCATGTTTATCAGCGCGTAGCGCATGCGTCCCAGCGAAGTGTTTATGCTTACGCCGGTGATGTCTGCAATTTCCTTGAACGAAAGGTCCTGATAGAAGCGCATGTACACCACTTCCCTTTGTGGGGCAGGCAGAGTGTCCATGAGATTGCGCACATCGCTCATGATCTGTGTGTTCACAAACTCGTTTTCCCTGTTGATGTCCATCAGCCCGTCGCCGCTGAGCTTTGAAAGGTCGTTGGTCTTGTTGATGTCTACAAGCCCTTCGCTGCGCTGCTGGCGATAGTTGTCCATAATAATGTTATGAGCAATGCGCGTAAGCCAGAACGAGAACTTTCCGCAGTCGGTGTATTTCCCCTCCTGCAGGCGCGTGATGACCTTTACGAATGTGTCTTGGAAGACGTCGTTTGCCAACTCCGGGTCACGGACGACGAACAAGATGTATGAGTAAAGTTTCTGCTGCTGACGAGCAAGAAGCTCATCAAATGCGCTATTGTCTCCCCCTACGTAAAGCAAAGCCAACTCCTCGTCGGTCTTGCCGCTAAAATTCTTCATATTTTTCTTTGATTAATTATGAAGTAGAGTTCCGTCAATAGGCAGTAGATTTTTAAAAAGTTAATAGTTTTGTCTTATTTCGTCCTGCAAAGGTATACATTATTATTCTTTTTCCAAATTTTTTTTTAATTTTTGATTGGAAAAACGTCTTTTTCCTTATAAAATGCATGTTTTTGCAGGCAAATGCCCGTAAAAGAAAACTGTTCCCTCACTTGCTGAGGAAACAGTTTTCGATATTGTCTAATTTCAGAAAGAAACTTTCTTATTTGTCCTGCTCCATCTGAGCCTTCAGCTGTGCAAGCACGTCGATGTCGCCAAGAGTTGTTGAAGCGGCAACATTCTCAATCTTCGGAGTCTCTTCCTTCTTGGCAGCGCGGGTCTTCTTTGCGGCAGCCTTCTTCTCCTCGCGGACAGTGTCCTCGTAGGTGCGGCTGTGAGAGAGGATGATGCGCTTAGAGTCCTTGTTGAACTCGATAACCTTGAACTCAAGAGTCTCACCCTGCTGGGCCTGCGAACCGTCTTCCTTGACGAGGTGCTTAGGAGTAGCGAAGCCTTCGACGCCCTCAGCGAGAGAAACGACAGCTCCCTTCTCAAGCAGTTCGGTAATCTTGCCCTCGTGGACAGAGCCGACGGTGTACTTCTCTTCGAAAGCATCCCAAGGATTGTCCTCAAGCTGCTTGTGGCCAAGAGACAGACGGCGGTTCTCCTTGTCGATGTCAAGAACGATAACGTCAATCTGGTCGCCAACCTGTGTGAACTCAGAAGGATGCTTAACCTTCTTGGTCCAGGAAAGGTCGCTGATGTGGATCAGACCGTCGACACCTTCCTCGAGTTCTACGAATACGCCGAAGTTGGTGAAGTTGCGAACCTTTGCAGAGTGCTTTGAACCGACAGGATACTTGACCTCGATGGCCTCCCATGGGTCTTCCTTCAGCTGCTTGATGCCGAGAGACATCTTGCGCTCGTCGCGGTCGAGGGTAAGTATTACGGCCTCGATTTCGTCGCCCACCTTCAGGAATTCCTGAGCGCTGCGCAGGTGCTGGCTCCACGACATCTCGCTGACGTGGATGAGACCCTCGACGCCCGGCTGTATCTCGACGAATGCACCGTAGTCGGCAATGACGACAACCTTGCCCTTAACGTGGTCGCCAACCTTAAGCTCGCTGTCAAGAGCGTCCCAAGGATGCGGAGTGAGCTGCTTCAGGCCGAGGGCAATGCGCTTCTTCTCCTCGTCGAAGTCGAGAATGACAACATTAATCTTCTGGTCGAGCTCAACAACCTTGTGCGGGTCGTCGACACGTCCCCAAGAGAGGTCTGTGATGTGGATGAGTCCGTCAACACCGCCCAGGTCGACGAATACGCCGTAGGTGGTGATGTTCTTGACAGTACCCTCGAGAATCTGTCCCTTCTCAAGCTTGCTGATAATCTCCTGCTTCTGAGCTTCCAGCTCTGCCTCGATGAGGGCCTTGTGGCTTACGACAACGTTGCGGAACTCCTGGTTGATCTTGACAATCTTGAATTCCATGGTCTTGCCGACGAACTGGTCGTAGTCGCGTATTGGGTGAACGTCGATCTGGCTGCCGGGCAGGAATGCCTCGATGCCGAAGACATCTACAATCATGCCACCCTTTGTGCGGCACTTGATGTAGCCCTGAATAACCTCCTCGGCCTCAAGAGCTGCATTGACGCGCTCCCAGCTCTTGCTGAGGCGGGCCTTCTTGTGTGACAGCACGAGCTGTCCCTTCTTGTCTTCAGCATTCTCAACATACACCTCCACGGTGTCGCCGGCCTTCAGGTCCGGGTTGTAGCGGAACTCGCTGGCAGGGATGATGCCGTCGCTCTTGTAGCCGATGTTGACTACAACTTCTTTCTTGTCAACGCTGATGACGGTACCGTCGACAACCTGATGCTCGCTGACCTTGTTCAGCGTCTCATCGTAGGCCTTGTCAAGTTCTTCCTTGCTGACATTTGCAGCCATGCCGTTTTCAAACTGCTCCCAGTCGAAATCCTGCAGTGGCTGGACGTTCTTTGTTAATTCTGACATAATAAAAATTCTTTGCGGCTCTTTCTTTTCAGTCGGAGCCAGGCTCGGACAGGCGTTGCCAAGCCATGTTTTTAATGGGTTAATAATGATAGGAGTCGGCGCCTGTTCCTTCTCCTGCTTCCCCGTCCGGGGTAAAAGCGGCTGCAAAATTACGCCTTTTTTTGCTGACGGCCAAACTTTTACACATTTTTTATTATATATTTTTCTGATAAAATTATCTCTGCGAGTTACGAAATTATCTCTGCGAGTTACGAAATTATCTCTGCATGTTACGAAATTATCTCTGCATGTTACGAAATTATCTCTGCATGGCGGTGTGAGACACAGACAAAAAAACACCCGCAACACATGACAATGACGTGTTGCGGGTGCTGCGGATGCAGTAATGCTTATTTTCTGCTAATCTTCTTGCCGCCCTTGATGATGATGCCCTTGCCGTTGGCCACTATGCGGCGGCCGTTGAGGTCGTAGGCTGTTGCGGCATTATCGGCAGAAGCAGCCACGGTGCTGATGGCGGTAGCTTCGCTGAGGCTGATGTGGCTGATTTCCAGCTCAGAGGCTGTGGCCGACTGCTGTTCCCATGCGAAGCCGCAGCGTGTGGGCAGGAACGACTGCTCGCCATTGGTGCGCATCAGAATGCTTTCCAGCACTTCCTTGTCCTGCTTGGCAGGTATGCCGTAGAGTCCGTCCTTGGTGCGTGTCGTCCAGCTGCTGCCGAAGACGATGCGGTTGCCGTTGTCGTCGGTCTTTACGATTGCCGTCGGCTGGGCGGCGTCCTGTGCGTTGGTGTTCTTCACGCGCAGATACTGTGCCTTTGGCGAGAAGATGAGGTATGGCACTCCGGCCTCTATGCCGTTGTCGGTGCAGTCGGTGAAGAGCAGACTCAGTGTTGAGCCTTCCTGCCTGATGCCTACGAAGCGCTCTACGCGAACGCCTGCTGCGGCAGCCTGCAGCTGCTCGGCGTCGAGTGCCACGGGCAGGCAGAGGCTGTTGTAGCCTGCCATCAGGTAGCGGTTCAGCTGCACCGTCTGCTCTGTGTTGGCAATCTCGCTGACCTTAAGCGTCTGGTTTTCAGCATAGATGTTTTTCACTCTTGTTTGTGCTGCGGCATTGGTGCCTGCCATTGTGGCTACGGCTGCCATGATGAGTACAAGATGTTTCATAAGCATGTTTTTTGTTGGTTATTATAGTGTTCTGAGTGCAAATATACGCATAATGAATGTTTTTTGCAAGCAAAAGTTTTATTTTTTCTCAGCTTTCTTTCTGTTCTTGCCGATGCCGAACAAGTCGCGCAGTCCGCTGAAGTCTTTCTTCATGATTACTCCGATGCCCTGTGTGTTCAGTGTCGAGCGTGTGAAATAGCGGTCGTTGTTCTGGTTGTAGACTTTCAGTGCCAGGTTGCCGTTGGGCAGCAGCAGGTAGCGGATGTCGAAGTCGCCGATGAACGAGGGTGTGGTGGTTGTGGCGTTATCGCGATAGCCGAACTGGCCGTTGATGAGCAGGCGGTTGTTCAGCAGCCTGCCGCTGACGAGTCCTTCGTATTCGGCATTGTTCCAGCCCTCGTCGCCGGTGGAAATGTTGGCGCCGAAGTTCCAGTCGCTGCTGTTGACGACGCTGCTCAGCACGGAGTTGATTTGTCCGCTGAGCGTTCCCGACAGCAGGCTCTGCATGGCCAGCGACGTCTGGCTGCGGTCGTTCTCGTCGCTGGCGGAGTTGTTGGTCTGCTGCGGATAGAAGCGGCCTACGGCCAGCAGGTAGACGACTTGCTGGTTCAGCTCTTCCTGGCTGTTCAGCACAGAGCGCACCATCTGCTTCTCGTCGGTGCTGACGGTGGGCATGTCAAGGTCGAAGCTTACGGCAGGGCTCTTGGCCTGTCCGCCGATGTCCATCAGGCAGTCCACGCGCACGGTGTTGGAAAACGACCGCCCCACGTTGAGGTCGCTGAGGCTGACGCCGCTGACGGTGTACTTGGCCTGCAGGTTGAGGGCCGCGTCGTAGGGGTCGCCGCTGAACACCACTGTTCCGCCGTCGTTGAATACGAAGTTCTTGCGTATGATGTCCTGGATGGTTATGTCGTAAGTGCCGTTGCTGACCCTGTAGGTGCCGAACATCTGGAAGCCACCTTTATTATAATATGACGTGCTGAGAACGCCGCTGCCGTGCAGCGTTATGTAGTCGTTGGTCTTGGAGTCCATGAGCAGGCGTATCGTTGCGTCGGGCGTGGCGTTGATGCGCAGTGCAAGATGCATGTCAGAGCGGTAGTCGGGCGACGGGTCGTCGGCAGTCGCTTGCCTGCTGTCGGCCCTCAGCTGCAGGGTGTCGGGCGTGTTGGCTTTTCCCCATTCAATGAATTCCTGGTTGGCCACGGCGTCGGGGTTGGCGGCATTGTAGACGAAGGTGCTGCCGGGCTGCGGTGTGAAGTCGCCCTCTATGCGTGTCTCGTTGGCAAGTCCGTGAATGCCAGCGCGGCCCGTGGCAAAGACGGTTCCGTAGAAGGTGTCGTCGCCGAAGTCCTTGAAGTCGTAGGCCAGCAGGTTGTCGGCGTCGACGTAGATGTCGTAGGTGAGCTTGGTGAGGTGCTTGTGGTGTATGCCTCCTGTCAGCACGCCGCGGTGGCCGTGCTTGTCGTAGATATTGCAGTCGGCGAATATCATCTCGTCGGGAATGCAGCGCAGCGTGTCGCTGACCATGTTGTATGTGCATCCGAGAGTCTTCACGTGTGCACTGCCGTTGAGCACCAGCTCGCCCTCGATGTTGATGGCGCTCAGCGGTCCTATCAGCCTTACAGCGCCGTTGGCATGCCCGTCGATGTGGCTTATGAAGCTTGACGTGAACGACTGTGCGAAGTCCAGATAAGTGCCTTCTGCCACTATTTGCAGGTTTATGGAGTCGCGCTGTGGCGTGACGTATCCGTCGATGAGCGTCCTGGCCTCCGGCCCGTCGTTGCTGACGGCATGGATGTCTATCTGCTCGCGGTCGTTGTTCCATAGGGCTTCGGCCTGCAGCGTACCCATGCGCCCCTGCTGGAACAGGAAGTCGCTGACGGTCAGCGAGGCATTGGCCTGCAGGTTGCCGAAGGCTCCCTTGATGGTTGCGCTGCCCGAGGCAAGGCCGTCGAAGCTGACGGCGTCGAAGTCTACCAGGTCCAGTATGTATGCAATGTCGATGCCCTGCAGCTCTATGTTCAGCGAGTCGCTGGCCATGTCGGAGGCTGTGCCGCTGACGGTGATGAACTGCTGGTCGTGCTGGATGGCAAACTGCGGCACGTCGAGGCGGCTCTTGGAGTAGATGATGTATGCAGGGTCTACGTCCCACAGCTTGCCGCGCATGTTGATTACCGACGGATTGACGCTGATGTATGCCGTCTGCTGGCCGTCCAGTGTGGTGTCGAAGGTGGCAGCCGCGTTGAACTGTCCGCTGTAGCTTTCCCTGGCGTGGTTGTCCCAGTCGAGGAAGACCGTCAGCAGGTTGTCGTAGGCGCTGCCCTCGGCATGTATCTGTAGCGGAGAGTCACCGCTGTCCGACTCTTTGCATAGCCTGACGTCGTATTTCAGCGAGTCGCTTGGCGAAGAGATGGATAGCGAAGCGTTGCTGTAGCTGTTGTCGCCGATGGCAAACCGGGGGATGTCGCACTCCATGGCGAGCTGCCCCAGGGCATCGTTGATGGCGGCGTGAAGGGTCAGCGGACGGTCGAGGCGTAGCGGTACGCCAAACAGCCGCTGCAGCCAGTCCGACTTGCTGAGCGACAGCGAAATGGCAAAGTCGTTGTCAGTGGCCACGGTGCCTTTCGGCATTCCCGGCAGGGTGGGGAGTCGGTCGGCAATGATGTTTGTGAAGCTGCGCGTCAGGGTGGGATAGTCGAAGCTGCCGGTGATGGTGGCGTCGCAGAAGTCGCTGGTGACATCCATGAAGTGAATGCCCTCGTCGTTATAGCCGCTCTCGATGACCAGCTGGGCGAGGTCGTAGCTGCCGTCTGCCGAGAGCATGGAGAAGTCTGACAGCCTCACGGAGCCTATGATGTTGTCGAGCCTGCTGCCGCTGACGTTAATCTGCAGGTCGCCGATGAAGTTGGCGTCGCCCCACTGGCTGGTAAGGTTGAGGGCCTTGGGCTTGAGCGTCATAACGTTGGCGGTGAGCTGCAGGGTCTGGCTGCTGCCTTGGCGCAGGTATTCGCCGTCGATGTTAAGCCCCAGGTTGTTGTCGTCGGCCTTCAGCGTGCCGCTGATGCTGTTGCCGGCGTATGTGGCATTGAGGTCGATGTTTTCGTAACTGTAGCCTTTGATTTCCAGCAGTCCGACGGTTCCTGTGGCATTGACGGCCGGCGGCATGCCGGCAGGAATGCTGCCGTCGAAGGCAATGTCGGCTGTCAGCAGTCCGAGGTCTTTATTGGCGGTTAGCTGCTGCAAGTTGATGTCGGTGGCGGTAATGTTTCCCTTTATGTTCCGCCTGGGGTCGGATGCTGCCGAAAGGACTATGTTGCCGGCCTTGCTGTCAATGCTGGCGGAGGCGGCCATGTCGCCTGCGGCCGAGCCGGACAGCGACCCCTTGCCCGTAAAGTTTTCAATGCGCTGCACAACTCCGGGAAGCTCTATGCCCAAGGCTTGCAGGCTGGTGGTCAGCGAGCTGGCGGCAGCGGTGGATGCCGACAATTCGTTGATGGAAGCTTCAAACTGGGGGGTGGTTGCAATGTGGCTGACGCTGCCGTCGGCACTGAGCGAAAAGTCTCTGTTGTCGGTGCTGGCCAGCAGGTAGGCCCTGGAAATGTTGTCGCCGGTGCCGCTGACGGAAGACTCTAAATGCAGTTGCGTGCTGCTGTCTTTCAGCCTGGGCAGCAGAAAGGCCAGGTCGGCCAGCGACAGCACCGACGGGGCAAGACTGCCGCCGAAGCGCAATGACGGCAAGGACAGTGTGTCGGCATCGAAGCGGTAGGTGGCTGCAATGTCGCCGAAACGGATCTGCGTGGCTGGCAGCTCCACGGAGGCATCTTGCAGAAGGCTTTGGCACGTGCCGCCGGAAAACTTGAAGCCGAGCTTCTTGACATTCAGGCCCGACTGCTCCGTGAATGACAGTCGTTTGACGTTTATGTCTATGGAGTCGCTGCTGAGGTGCTTGAGGATGATGTGGCTGCTGATGTTGCTGAGCAGAATGTGGCTGGCATTGAACAGACCGGGAGTCTGCGGCGCGTCGAGACAGTTGTAGCTGACGCTTGAACGGCGAACAATCATTGAGTTGACGCGTATCTGCGGAAGCTCGCTGCTGGTGGTGTCTTTCGATGCCAGGGAGTCAAGGACGAACTGAATGTTCAGTGGGGAGGCCTTGGTGGCCCGGCTGAGACTGACATGCGTGCCAAACAGCTGGGCTGTCTGCACGGTGACCTTGCCTTCTAAAAGCGACGACAGGCTCATGCGGACCGACAAGCGCCCAGACTTGAGCATCTGACAGCCTTTCTGGTCAAGCATGCTGACATCGTAGAGCGTAAGATGGTTGGGCAGGTCTATCTGCGTAAGGCCTATGGTCACGCTGGTGCCAAGGCGATGGGAGAGAAAGCCGGAAATCTTGCGCGCCGTGAACTCCTGAAACCAGGTGGTATTGAAAACCAGCATGGAGACAATGTATAGTCCGAGAACCGACCATACAATAAAGTTGAATATGTGCTTCAAAGGTTTCAATACTGCTTTCTGGAGTTTGCAAATTGCAACAGAAATGAAATAAACAGCTACAAAATTACACTAAAAAGTTGGGAAGTTGGAATATTTTAAGTGATTTTTGTCTTGTCTATGTTCATTTTTTATTAATTTTGCACCATTATTCAGATAATTGTTAAAAAAAGTATAAATAAATTCCTGTTTCATGACAAATGTAATTAAGTTACGAAAGGGCTTGGACATTCGTCTTCAGGGGGCTGCTGCCGAAAAGCTGATAAAGCTGAAGTCTAACGGACAGTATGCTCTTGTTCCTGACGATTTCGAGGGAGTTGTTCCCAAAGTCGTCGTTAAGGAAGGCGACAGGGTCAAGGCCGGGGAAGCGTTGTTCGTCAACAAGCAGTTTCCAAATGTTAAGTTTGCATCGCCTGTCAGTGGCGTCGTCCGCGAAATAGCACGTGGCGACCGCCGTAAGGTAATGGCCATCAGGGTTGAGGCTGACAGCGAGCAGCAGTTCATTGACTATGGCAAGAAAAGCGTAGAGGGAATGGACGCCGGACAAGTGACGGACTCTCTTCTTGAGGCTGGCATCTTCGGCTATATCAATCAGTTGCCTTATGCTGTGTCTACCAATGCCGACACGATGCCTAAGGCCATTTTTGTGTCTGCACTGAGGGACAAGCCGCTGGCATGCAAGTTTGAATACGAAGTGGAGGGACAGGAAAAGGACTTCCTGACGGGCCTTGTCGCACTGTCGAAAATAGCAAAGACATACGTTGGCGTCGGAAAGGACTCTTCGCTCATCTCCACACTCTCGTCGCTCACGTCCGACAGCATTGAGGTGAATGTTTTCGACGGCAAATGTCCGGCAGGCAATGTAGGCGTACAGGTGAACAATGTATCGCCGGTCAATAAGGGTGAAGTCGTCTGGACAATAGGCGACCCGACTGTCGTGTTGTTCATCGGCCGCCTGTTCAATACCGGACGTGTGGACCTTACCCGTCGCGTGGCTCTCTGCGGCAGCGAGGTGTTGCAGCCTGCTCATGTGGACATGCTGGTAGGCGAGGAACTCTCGACGCTGCTTTCTAACAGCTACGACGCATCACACTCTGTGCGCATCATAAATGGTAATGTGCTTACGGGCAGGCCTACTACGAAGGACGGCTTCCTTGGGGCGCATGCCTCTGAGATTACGGTCATCCCTGAAGGCAATGACGCCGATGAAATGCTGGGATGGATAATGCCGCGCTTCGGACAGTTCTCTGTCAACCGCAGCTACTTCTCGTGGCTCCTGGGCAAGAAGGAGTATGCGCTGGATGCACGTGTGAAGGGCGGCGAGCGTCACATCATCATGAGTGGCGAATACGACCGCGTGCTGCCGATGGACATCTATGGCGAATATCTCATTAAGGCCATAATAACCGGCGACATTGACCGCCAGGAGGCACTGGGCATCTACGAGGTGGCACCTGAAGACTTCGCTCTGGCGGAGTTTGTTGACTCTTCAAAGCTGGAACTGCAGCGCATCGTCCGCGAAGGTCTGAACATCCTACGCAAGGAGAATGCATAAATCGTAAATTGTAAGATTGGAAATAGTTAAATTGTAAATTACATTTATGAAAGCATTAAGAAATTATCTCAATAAAGTGAAACCAAACTTCGAGGAAGGAGGCAAGTTGCATGCCTTCCGCTCGATATTCGACGGTTTCGAGACGTTCCTCTACGTTCCCAACGAGACTTCTAAGACGGGTGTCAACATTCATGACGCCATCGACTCGAAGCGCATCATGAGTATGGTTGTCATCGCCCTGATGCCGGCAATGCTGTTTGGCATGTACAATGTTGGATATCAGAACTATCTTGCTGCTGGTACGCTCGAGACGGCATCATTCTTTGAAGTATTCTTCTACGGTTTTCTTGCCGTACTGCCTAAGATTCTCGTTTCTTACATCGTTGGCCTCGGCATCGAGTTCGCCTGGGCGCAGTGGAAGGGCGAGGAAATCCAGGAGGGCTATCTCGTCAGCGGAATACTTATTCCGCTCATTGTGCCAATAGGCTGTCCGCTGTGGATGTTGGCATTGGCCTGCGCCTTCAGCGTAATCTTCTGCAAGGAAATATTTGGCGGCACAGGCATGAACATGTTCAATCCGGCCATTGCTGCACGCATGTTCCTCTTCTTCGCATATCCGTCGAAGATGACGGGCGACACTGTGTGGGTGGCTCAGGACAGCATCTTCGGTTTGGGTAACACGCTGCCAGACTCGTTTACGGCTGCAACGCCATTAGGCCAGATTGCTCAGGGCATGAAGCCCGATGCTTCCATCATGGATGCAATTCTTGGCTTCATTCCAGGCAGCATTGGCGAGACTTCGATAATTGCAATAGCCTTAGGTGCTATCCTGCTGCTGTGGACGGGCATCGCATCAATACGCACCATGCTGAGCGTATTCATTGGCGGTGCTGCGATGGCTCTGCTGTTCCAGCAGACTGGCGCTTCTGACATGGTTTGGTGGCATCACTTCATTCTCGGCGGCTTTGCCTTTGGTGCGGTGTTCATGGCTACAGACCCAGTGACTTCTTGCCGGACGGCAAAGGGCCAGTGGATTTATGGCTTTATCATCGGTGCTATGGCGGTCATCATTCGTGTAAAGAATGCCGGCTACCCTGAGGGCATGATGCTTGCCATATCCTTTGGCAACATGATTGCTCCTACGATAGACCACTTCATCGTGGAGCGCAACATCTCTAAACGCTTAGCTCGTAAAAAGTAATTGGTTGAAATCTAAAAAGGTAATAGAATTATGGCTAAGTTAAATACAAATAGTAACGCGTACATTATTATATATAGTACGATACTCGTGGTCGTGGTAGCCTTCTTGCTGGCTTTTGTCTATCAGGCTCTGAAGCCAATGCAGGATGCTAACGTGGCCTTGGACGTGAAAAAGCAGATACTCTATTCGCTGAACATCCGCGACCTTGACGGCGCCGAGGCTGAAGCAAAATATGCTGAGGTGGTGAAAGAGGAAAAGGATGTGGACGGTCAGAAAGTCTACATCTGCAATATCGATCAGGAAGAAATCTGCGTTATCTCCCTGAAAGGCATGGGCCTTTGGGGCGGCATCAGTGGGTATATTGCCATTCACAATGAGGACGGCCCGACGGTCTATGGCGCCTATTTCAACCACGAGAGTGAGACGGCCGGCCTCGGTGCTGAGATAAAGGACTCGCAGGCTTGGCAGGAGAAATTCATCGGCAAGAAAGTCTTCAAGGGTGATGATTATGGACAGATAGCCCTGTCGGTTGTCAAGAAGGTAGAAGACCCGGAGACGCAGGTCGACTGTGTCACCGGTGCCACTCTGACTTCCAATGGCGTGAACGACATGCTTCACGCCGGTTTGAAGTCGCTGATGCATGAGATACAGAGTGCAGCATCAGAAATCCAGAACTCAGCAGACTGCTGTGACGGAGACAAACCTGCCTGCTGTGCTGACGAGAAGAAAGACTCTTGCTGTACGGCTCAGGACAGGTAGATGACAAATCGTAAATTGTAAATTAGTAAATCGTAAATTACAATTATGGCATTATTCAGTAAACAAAATAAGGAGGTTTTCACAAACCCGTTAAATATAGACCACCCGATTTTGGGCCAGGTCTTAGGTATTTGCTCGGCACTTGCTGTTACGTCGCAGCTGAAGCCGGCCATCGTCATGGGCTTGGCAGTGACGGTGATTACCGCGTTCTCGAATGTTATCATATCCATCATCCGCAACACCATTCCAAACCGCATCCGCATTGTGGTGCAGCTGGTGGTTGTTGCCGCATTGGTTACCATCGTCTCGCAGATTCTTAAGGCATTTGCCTACGATGTCAGCGTGCAACTGTCGGTATATGTCGGACTGATTATCACTAACTGTATCCTTATGGGCCGTCTTGAGGCGTTCGCCATGATGAACAAGCCCTGGCCGTCGTTTCTTGATGGTGTCGGCAACGGACTTGGCTATGCCATGATACTTGTGATTGTCGGCGCATTCCGTGAGTTCTTCGGCCGCGGCTCACTGCTGGGCATACAGATTATCCCTGACAGTTTCTATGATTTCGGCTATGTCAACAACGGCATGATGACGATGCCTGCAATGGCTCTTATCCTGGTGGGTTGCGTCATCTGGATACACCGTGCATATTTTTATAAGGAGAAGTAAGTTATGGAACATGTAATTAGTTTATTATTCCGGTCGATATTCGTCGACAATATGATTTTCGCCTTCTTCCTCGGCATGTGTTCGTACCTTGCCGTTTCGAAGACCGTGAAGACCTCGTTGGGCCTTGGCTTGGCGGTAACCTTTGTTCTTACCGTGACAGTCCCCGTCAACTATCTGTTGCAGACAAAGGTGCTGGGCGACGGCTGTCTTATAGAGGGCGTTGACCTGTCATACCTTTCGTTTATCCTTTTCATTGCCGTCATAGCCGGAATGGTGCAGCTTGTGGAAATGACCGTCGAGAAATATTCGCCGTCGCTCTACGCAGCCCTGGGCATCTTTCTGCCGCTGATTGCCGTCAACTGCGCCATCATGGGTGCCTCGCTCTTCATGCAGCAGCGCATATTGATGGATGCCAGCAACTCGCAGGCCATCACCTCCGTGTGGGATGCCATCGTCTATGGCCTTGGCTCCGGTCTTGGCTGGACACTTGCCATCGTGGCCTTGGGTGCCATACGCGAGAAGATGCAGTACTCCGATGTCCCCAAGCCCCTGCAGGGCCTCGGCATCGTGTTTATCACCGTCGGCCTTATGGCTATGGCAATGATGTGTTTCTCTGGCTTAAACATATAAGAGACGGAAATCCACCCAAGCCCTCCCCAAAGAGGGACGTTTAGAATGTTAAGCACTGGTGGGTAATACGATAAGATAAGCATAATGTATAACAATTAATAAAAAGGAGACCCCTGTAAGTAATCAACATCCCCTCCCTTGGGGAGGGGCTTGGGGTAGGCTTTCTATGATACAATTTATTTCATATAGTATTGGAGTATTCCTTCTGGTTATACTCCTGTTAGTGATTATCCTGCTGGTGGCGAAGAAGTATCTATCGCCCAGCGGAAACGTAAATATAGAAATCAACGGCGACCGTACCATCTCGGTGGCACAGGGCAACAGCCTTATGTCTACACTCAACGAGAACGGCGTCTTCCTTCCCAGTGCCTGCGGTGGCAAGGCTTCGTGCGGCCAGTGCAAGGTTCAGGTTCTGGAGGGCGGTGGAGAAATCCTCGACTCCGAGAAGCCCCATTTCTCGCGCAAGGAGATTAAGCAGGGCTGGCGCCTGGGCTGCCAGTGCAAGGTGAAGGGCGACCTGAAGATACATGTCGACGAGTCTATCCTCGGTGTCAAGGAGTACGAATGCACCGTCATTTCGAACAAGAACGTGGCTACGTTCATCAAGGAGTTTAAGGTTCAGCTGCCTGCCGGCGAACACATGGACTTCATACCAGGCTCGTATGCGCAGATTAAGATTCCTGCCTTCACGATGGACTACGACAAGGACATCGACAAGTCGCTCATCGGCGATGAGTATCTGCCGTCGTGGGAGAAGTTTGGCCTGTTCCCCCTGAAGTGTGTCAATCCCGAGCCAACCATCCGCGCCTACTCAATGGCCAACTATCCGGCAGAGGGCGACGTATTCATGCTGACCGTGCGTATTGCCACGCCACCGTTCAAGGCCGACAAGAGCGGCTTCATGGATGTCAATCCCGGCATAGCATCGTCGTATATCTTCTCGCTGAAGCCCGGCGACAAGGTCATCATGTCTGGTCCGTTCGGCGACTTCCATCCTCATTTCGACACTAAGAAGGAGATGATATGGGTTGGTGGCGGTGCCGGCATGGCTCCGCTGCGCGCGCAGATTATGCACATGACGAAGACCCTTCATACCACCGACCGCGAGATGCACTACTTCTACGGTGCACGTGCGCTGAATGAGGTCTTCTATCTCGACGATTTCCTCGGCTTGGAGAAAGAATTCCCGAATTTCCACTTCCACCTTGCCCTCGACCGTCCAGATCCTGCCGCCGATGCTGCAGGCGTGAAGTACACGCCGGGCTTCGTCCATCAGGTGATGCTGAACACATATCTTAAAGACCACGAGGCTCCGGAGGATGTGGAATACTACATGTGCGGCCCTGGCCCCATGTCGGCAGCCGTCGTCTCCATGCTCGACTCACTGGGCGTAGAGCCAGAGAGCATCATGTACGATAACTTTGGCGGATAAAAAGCACTTCCGGGTGCTTAACCTCCCAGACGTCATGCATTATAGAAAACAGTAAAAGATAAATTGGTAAACCGTAAGTAAAGTTATGTGTGGAATAGTAGGTTATATAGGAAAGCGCGAAGCCTATCCAATATTGATAAAGGGTCTGCGCCGCCTGGAATATCGTGGCTACGACTCAGCAGGCGTGGCCCTGATAAACAGCAGTGAAGAACTGAACGTCTACAAGACAAAAGGCAAGGTGGACAACCTTACCGAATACTGTAGCGACAAGGATGTCAGCGGAGCCATAGGCATAGCCCACACGCGTTGGGCAACGCATGGCGAGCCTTCGTCGCGCAATGCACACCCCCATTATTCACAGTCGCACAACCTGGCCATCATCCACAACGGCATCATCGAGAATTATGCCGACATAAAGGCAAAGTTGCAGGCCAAGGGCGTCGAGTTCAAGAGCGACACCGACACCGAGGTTCTTGTGCAGCTGGTAGAATACATCATGCTGAAGAAGAACCTGTCGCTGTTGGAGGCAGTTCAGGTGGCCCTTTATCAAGTCATCGGCGCCTATGCCATAGCCATCATCGACAAGCGCGACCCGCAGCAGATAATTGCTGCCCGCAAGCAGAGTCCGCTGGTTGTCGGCATTGGCGACGGCGAGTTCTTCCTCGGCTCCGACGCCAGCCCGATTATCGAGTACACCGACAAGGTGGTCTATCTTGAAGACGGCAACATTGCAGTCATCCGCCTTGGCGAGGAACTGAAGGTTGTCAGCATTTTGGGCGAAGAGCAGGACCTGGCAGTGAAGACAGTCGACATAGACCTTGGACAGATAGAGAAGGGCGGCTATCCCCACTTCATGCTGAAGGAAATCTTCGAGCAGCCGGAGTGCCTTACCAACTGCATGCGCGGCCGCATCAACGTAGAAGGCGACCACGTCACCCTGTCGGCCTTGATCGACCATCGCCGTCAGCTGCTGCAGGCCAAGCGCATTGTGATTGTTGCCTGCGGAACATCATGGCATGCCGGCCTCATTGGCAAGCAGATCATAGAGACTCTGTGCCGCATACCCGTAGAAGTGGAGTATGCCTCAGAGTTCCGCTATCGCAATCCGGTAGTCACCAAGGACGATGTCGTGATAGCCATTTCCCAGAGCGGCGAGACGGCCGATACGCTGGCCGCCGTACAGCTTGCCAAGGAACACGGAGCTTTCATCTACGGCATCTGCAATGCCATAGGCTCGTCGATACCTCGTGCCACGGATACCGGCACATACATTCACGTAGGCCCGGAAATCGGCGTCGCCTCCACCAAAGCCTTCACAGGCCAGGTGACCGTGCTGACTATGTTTGCACTGGCCTTGGGCGAGGCCAAGGGAACCATCGGCCGCGACGAGTATCTGCGTATTGTCAGGGGGCTGAACGAAATTCCTGCCACCATTCAGGAAGTCCTCAAGTCGAACGATGCCGTCAAGGACCTTGCACGCACGTTCACCTATGCCCACAATTTCCTCTACCTTGGCCGTGGCTTCTCTTACCCGGTGGCCCTCGAGGGCGCCCTGAAGCTTAAGGAGATTTCCTACATTCATGCCGAAGGCTATCCTGCTGCCGAAATGAAACACGGGCCTATAGCACTCATCGACTCCGACATGCCCGTGGTGGTCATTGCCACCCACAATGCGATGTATGAGAAAGTTCTTTCCAACATACAGGAAATCAAGGCCCGGCAGGGCAGGGTGATAGCCCTTGTCAGCAAAGGCGATGACACCATTGCCAAGATTGCCGACGAAGTCATAGAACTGCCCGACGTCCTTGAGTGCCTCGAGCCGCTGGTAGCCACCATCCCTCTGCAGCTGCTGGCATACCACGTAGCCGTCTGCAAAGGTAAGAATGTCGACCAGCCTCGCAATCTTGCCAAGAGCGTCACGGTAGAATAAAGAGTGAAAAAAAATAGCAAATATTTGGCCGCATGCCGAATATTTGCTATTTTTGCACGTCAAAAACAACTAAAAACCTTTCCATAGCATGGAGTATAACGAAACCTTTGAGTCACAGATAAACCGCAGTGACTATAAGATATTAATCGTTGACGATGTTGTAAGTAATGTCTTGCTGTTGAAAATATTGCTTACAAATGAGAAATTCCAGGTGTGTACGGCCAACAACGGCAAGATGTGTATCGAGCAGGCAAAGAAGGAGCATCCCGACCTCATACTGCTTGACGTCATGATGCCAGAGCTGAACGGTTTCGACACGGCAGTCATCTTGAAGAAAGACCCCGAAACCCTCGACATCCCCATCATTTTCCTTACCGCCCTTAACAATCCGCAGGACTTGGTGAAAGGCTTCCAGGTGGGAGCCAACGACTTCCTGACGAAGCCATTCAACAAGGAAGAGCTTGTCATGCGCGTCATGCACCAGATACAGCTTGTTGCCGCCAAGCGCATCATCGTGCAGCAGAACGAAGAGCTGCGCCGCACCATCCAGAACCGCGATAAGATGTACTCCGTCATTGCCCACGACCTGCGCTCGCCGATGGCCAGCATCCGCATGGTGCTTAACCTGGCTGTCAACGTGGTTACGCGCGACGTCGTAGGCGACGAAATCTTCGAACTCCTCGACAAGGCCAACCGCGAGTCGGAAGAAACCCACGACCTGCTGGACAACCTGCTGAAGTGGACCAAGAGCCAGACGGGCCGCCTGAACGTAGTCTATCAGGACCTCGACCTCGACGACATCGTGCCGGGCGTGGTGGACATCTTCACCATGATTGCCGAGATGAAGAAAATCGACCTCAAGTACGTACCTGCCGCCGAGAAGCTCACCGTCCATGCCGACAACGACATGATCAAGACCATCATCCGCAACTTCATTTCCAACGCTGTCAAGTTCACTCCCGAGGGCAAGGGCATAGAAGTGTTCTATACCCGGGAGGGCGACTTTGCACGCGTCAGCGTCCGCGACCATGGCGTAGGCATTGCCGCCGACCGCATCGGCAGCATCTTCCACAAGGGAGAGACCACCTACGGCACTGGCGGCGAAGAAGGCTCTGGCCTTGGCCTGCAGCTCTGTCAGGACTTTGCACGCAAGAATGGTGGCGATGCGCAGGTGGAGTCGGTACTTGGCGAAGGCTCTACGTTCAGCTTCACCGTTCCCATAAAGAAAGACTGACTGCAGACAGCTTTTGGCAGACAGCCAGTGTGCATAGTCAGGCAAAGGCGTAGTGGCGCCCTGAAGTTAAAAATCTTTACAATTTTTGCTTTTTAAGCCCCTAAAGATTGTCTTGCCAGCAGCAAAACGCCATTTTGACTGGAAGAATGCCGAAAATCAAATATTTCCACATCTTGCTAATATAGAGTCACTTACGCGCAAGAGGCGGGATTTTCTGCGCAGCGTTGGAAAAATAACATAGCCACTTACGAATTTATCTCTGTGAGATAATTCCGTAAGTGGCCTTTTTATTCCGTAGACTCAATGCAAAATTCGGCCCGAAGAGGGCGGAAAAATTTTGTTTCCCACTCAAAAATCCGTCATTTTCTGCACAAAATCATCGTTTTGTGCAGAAAAAGAAGTCTGCTTTGTCAAAAATCAGGCGTGAGATTTTGAAGAGCTGGCAGGTTTTTGATGCCTTTCCGTTCTCTTTCCACCAATTTTTTGTACACGATAATGGAGTAAAATAATTATACAAAATGAATGAAAGAAAGAAAACGATGTTATCCTAAATACGCGGTAATCAAACAAAGCCGTATGTTTCCAAAAACGGCGTCACAAAAATACAACTTTTTCAGAATAGTATTCCATTGTGGGCCGAATTTTATGTTATTTTTATGAGTACTGCAGCATTTGCTCCACAATATTTCAAAAAAGTGGTTTTAAATTAAAACTGAAAAATGTTGGCGCAAAGATTTTTTTTTAGTAATTTTGCGCCAATTTATAATGGCATCATGATATGCCACGACGCGAAAAACTGAAATTTTAAATATATTATGACAAAGAGATTTGCCGAACATAACGGCTTGAACCTTACGCAGACGAATAACGACGTGCTGCAGATGTGGAAGGAAAAGAATGTCTTCTGGCGCTCTGTCGAAGAGCGCGAAGGCTGCCCACAGTTTGTATTTTTCGAAGGACCTCCATCGGCCAACGGCCATCCAGGCATTCACCATGTGCTGGCACGCTCCATAAAAGACACATTCAACCGCTACAAGACCATGCGCGGCTTCCAGGTGAAGCGCAAGGCCGGCTGGGACACTCACGGGCTGCCTGTCGAACTTGGCGTTGAGAAAGAGCTGAACATCACCAAGGCCGACATCGACAACAAGGAGTCGGAAAAGTATATTTCCACCGAGGACTACAACCGCAAGTGCCGCGAGAACGTGATGATGTACACCGCGGAGTGGCGCGAACTGACGGAGAAGATGGGATATTTCGTCGACCTTGACAATCCTTACATCACTTACGACAACAAATACATTGAAACCCTGTGGTGGCTGCTGAAGCAGTTCTATCAGAAGGGCCTGCTCTATAAGGGCTACACCATTCAGCCGTATTCTCCAGCCGCCGGCACCGGGCTTTCCAGCCACGAGCTGAACCAGCCGGGCTGCTACCGCGACGTAAAGGACACTACATGTACGGCCCAGTTCCGCATAAAAAACCCCAAGCCGGAAATGGCAGAGTGGGGGACACCCTACTTCCTGGCCTGGACAACTACGCCATGGACGCTCGCTGCCAACTCGGCACTCTGCGTAGGTCCGAAGATTGACTACGTGGCCGTGCAGACGTATAATCCATATACGGCAGACAAAATCACCATCATCCTTGCCGAAGCCCGTCTTTCGGCATACTTCAAGGAAGAGGGCCGCGACGCCAGCCTCGACGACTACAAGGCTGGCGACAAGGTGATTCCATGGCGCATCGTCGGCCGCTACAAGGGCACAGACCTCGTGGGCATGGAGTATGAGCAGCTGATGCCTGCCATCAAGCCTATGGGCGATGCCTTCCGCGTCATTCCCGGTGACTACGTTACCACCGACGACGGTGCCGGCATAGTGCATATCGCACCAAACTTCGGTGCCGACGACGCCTTTGTGGCAAAGAAAGCCGGCATCTGCCCCATCGTACTCATCGACAAGAAGGGCCAGGAGCGTCCTGTCGTCGACCTGCAGGGAAAATACTACCTGACGGAAGACCTTGACGCAGAGTTCGTCAAGAATTATGTCAATGTCGGCGAATGGCAGAAGTTTGCCGGCCGCTACGTCAAGAATGCCTACGACGACGCCCTTACCGACAAGGACGAAACGCTTGACATCAGCATCTGCATGGACCTGAAAGCCCAGAACAAGGTGTTCAAGATAGAAAAGCACGTACACAACTACCCGCACTGCTGGCGTACTGACAAGCCCGTGCTTTACTATCCGCTGGACTCTTGGTTCATAAAGTCGTCGGCATGCAAGGAACGCATGTCGGAACTCAACCGCACAATCAACTGGCAGCCGGAGTCTACCGGCTCTGGCCGCTTCGGCAACTGGCTGGACAACCTGAACGACTGGAATCTCTCACGCAGCCGCTTTTGGGGAACGCCGCTGCCCATCTGGCGTTCGGAAGACGGCGAGGAGTTGTGCATCGGCAGCGTAGAGGAACTGTACAATGAGATAGAAAAAGCCGTCGAGGCCGGCGTAATGCAGAGCAACCCTCTGAAGGACAAAGGCTTTGAGCCGGGCAACATGTCGCAGGAAAACTACGACCGCATAGACCTGCACCGCCCATACGTGGACAACATCGTCCTGGTGAGCGCTACTGGCAAGGCTATGAAGCGCGAGACCGACCTCATCGACGTCTGGTTCGACAGCGGTTCAATGCCGTATGCACAGGTGCATTATCCGTTTGAGAACAAAGAGCTTATCGACGGACGCAAGGCATTCCCTGCCGACTTCATCAACGAGGGCGTCGACCAGACGCGCGGCTGGTTCTTCACACTGCATGCCATAGCCACCATGATCTTCGACAGCGTGGCATTCAAGAACGTCATTTCCTCGGGTCTTGTGCTTGACGCCAAGGGCAACAAGATGTCGAAGCACGTGGGCAATGTGGTCAATCCGTTCGACATGATTGAGAAGTACGGTTCCGATGCCGTTCGCTTCTACATGATGACCAATTCGGAGCCTTGGGACAATCTGAAGTTCGACCCAGAAGGCGTCGACGAGATACGCCGCAAGTTCTTCGGCACATTATATAATACGTATAGCTTCTTCGCTCTCTACGCCAACGTAGACGGCTTTGACCCCGCATCTGTCGGCGCAGCACTGCAGAATGGTGAGCGCCCGGAGATAGACCGCTGGATTCTGTCCAACTTGAACACTCTTGTGCTGCGCGTTACAGAAGAGCTTGACGGCTACGACCCGACGCGTGCAGGCCGACTGATAGATGCCTTCGTCTGCGACGACCTGTCCAACTGGTATGTGCGTCTGAACCGCAAGCGCTTCTGGGGCAAGGAGATGTCTGCCGACAAGCAGTCTGCATTTGCCACGCTCTATACCTGCCTGATAACCGTCAGCAAGTTGCTGGCGCCGTTTGCACCGTTCTTTGCCGACCAGCTCTACAAAGACCTGGGAGGCCAACTGGACAGTGTGCATCTGGAGACGTTCCCGGTAGCCGACGAGGCGCTGATAGACAAAGACCTCGAGACCCGCATGGCCATGTCGCAGAAGATAACATCAATGGTGCTGGCTCTGCGCCGCAAGGTTAACATAAAGGTGAAGCAGCCGCTGCAGTGCCTGATGATTCCTGCCGTTGACGAGGCTCAGAAGCAGGCCATCGAACAGGTGAAGAACATCATCCTGGACGAGGTGAACGTCAAGGAACTGAAATTTGTCGAAGGCTCTGGCATTCTGGTGAAGAAGGTGAAGTGCAACTTCCGCACTATGGGCAAGAAGTTTGGCAAGCTGATGAAGAGTGTTGCCGCCGCTGTCGATGCCCTCTCGCAGGAGCAGATAGCCCAGCTGGAGACGGAAGGCAAGCTCGCCTTGGCCGTTGAGGGCGCGGAAACCGTTGAGGTGGAAGCTGCCGACGTTGAAATCATCAGCGAGGATATTCCTGGCTGGCTGGTGTCCAACGAAGGCTCGCTGACTGTTGCACTGGAGGTGGAACTGACCGACGAGCTGCGACAGGAGGGCATGGCCCGCGAACTGGTGAAGCGCATCCAGAACATCCGCAAGGAGAGCGGCCTTGAAATCACCGACCGCATCAACGTCGTCGTCTCGCCAAATGCAGAGGTGGAAGCTGCCGTCAGCGGCTTTGGCGAATATGTCAAGTCGCAGGTGCTGGCCGACAGCATTGCCGTTGCCGACAATGACGGCACGGAGACTGACTTCGACGAATTCAAGTTGAACATTAAAATCAGCAAAGCATAATAACTAACCTAAAATCAGATAATTCCATTTTGCTATGACAGAAAAAGTCCGCTATTCTGACGAGGAACTTGAAGAGTTCCGCCAGATAATAAACGAGAAGCTGGCTCTGGCCAGACGCGACTACGACCAGATGATGAGCGCCTTGATGAATAAGGACTCAAACGACGTTGACGACACATCGCCTACATACAAGGCGCTGGAGGAAGGAAGCGTCACACAGTCCAAGGAGGAAATCATCTCGCTGGCCGCCCGTCAGCAGAAGTTCATCCAAGGCTTGAAGGCTGCCTTGGTGCGTATAGAAAACAAGACATACGGCATAGACCGCATAACGGGAAAACTGATACCAAAGGAGCGACTTCGTGCCGTCCCACACGCTACGCTGAGCGTAGAGTCGAAGATGGCAGGTAAACAGTAAATGAAACAGACTTCAACCACTAAGCAAAGTGTGGCAGCCATCTCCCTGGTTGCGCTGATAATCATTGTTGACCAAGTCATAAAGCTGTGGGTGAAGACTCACATGATGCTCCATGAGCAGATAGAAATACTGCCGTGGTTCAAGATAGTCTTCATAGAAAACAACGGCATGGCTTACGGAATGGAGATCGGCAGCAAGCTTGTGCTGTCTGTCTTCCGCATTGTTGCTGTGGGATTGCTGGGCTACTACTTGTCAAGAGTTATCAGGCGGCAGGCACGCTGGGGCTATGTCGTATGCCTGTCCATGATTTTGGCAGGCGCGGCGGGAAATATTCTCGACTCGATGTTTTACGGCTTGGTGTTCAATGCATCCTCTGAATATTATGTCAGCTACTTCGTGCCATTTGGGACGGGCTATGCGCCATTCCTCATGGGAAAAGTGGTTGACATGTTCTATTTTCCGCTGATAGTCACCACATGGCCTGAATGGATGCCGTTCGTCGGTGGCGACCATTTTGTGTTCTTTAGTCCGATATTCAACTTTGCCGACAGTGCCATCTCGGTAGGTGTCGTACTGCTGCTGTTGTTCTATCGCAAGGAAATCAGCGAAATATCATTAGGTAGACATAAGGAAAGCGAATGAGAAAGTTAGTGTCACTGACAGTTCTGTTAGCATTGCTCATGGCTTGCAAGCCAACGGTGCCTTCACGCTATGTACAGCCCGACGACATGGCTGACATTCTCTATGACTATCATGTGGCACAGGCAATGACTTCTTATCAGGGTGACGAAAGTGTCGGCAGGCATGTCAACTTCGCAGCTGTACTTAGGAAGTACGACGTCAGTGAGGCCGATTTCGACTCGTCGCTGGTTTATTACTACTCGCATGCCGACAGGCTGAAAACCATCTATGAGCGTGTCAACGAGAGGCTGGACGCTGAGGCGGCAGCACTCGGAGTTGCAATAGGTCCGATGAACCAGTTCTCGCAGTATTCTGCCAGCGGCGACACTGCTAATGTGTGGACGCTGCAGACGGATGTTCTGTTGGCTGCTGGGCCGGCTATGAACAGGTTCGACTTCACCGTTAAGGGCGACAGCACCTACAGGCGCGGCGACTCGTTCATGTTCCAGTTCGTCAGCGACTATATTTGGCAGGGAGGCACCAAGGATGTCGTCCTGTGCATGGTTGCCAGATACGAAGGCGACAGCATTGTGCAGACTTACAGCCATTATTCGTCGGCAGGTGCATGCCAGTTGCGCCTGCCTGCCAATGACAAGGCTGCGCTGAAGGAACTGAAGGGATACATCTACCTTCATGCCGGCGACGATGACGCCCGCATGCGCCGCCTGATGTTTGTCAGTCAGATGCAGCTGATACGTTTCCACAATAAACTTATTGACAATGAGCCAGAACAGAAAGACACCGTTAAGACGGATAGCGTCCAACGAGCTGATGTTGCCGACAGGACTGTTGCTCAGCCAGCAGGTAGTAGAATTGTCGGCCGACGGGACAGTGGAAAGATTTTACCCCCTGCAGAACGAATTGCCATTCACAGAATGGAGACAAGGCCGCCTGTCGGTAAGAAGTGACGAAAACGGACGGCAGACTCTCTATTACAACGAACAACAAATAACCTGAAACAATTATAAACAGACACAGTTATGAACATGAAAGTACGCTTGGCGGCAATGAACTTCCTGGAGTTTGCCGTCTGGGGAGCATACCTGACATGCATGGGAAACTATCTTGGAGTGGCAGGACTCGGCGATAAGATTTCGTGGTTCTATGCCATACAGGGAGTGGTGAGCATCTTCATGCCTACGCTGATGGGCATCATCGCCGACAAGTTCATACAGCCACAGCGGCTGCTGGGCATCTGTCACCTGCTGGCAGGTGCATTCATGCTGGGATGCTGGTGGCTGGGCATGGAGGCAGGCTTCCGCACGGAAATCGCCGACAAGTCGCTGTTTATAGGCTTGTATACTATGAGCGTGGCATTCTTCATGCCTACTATTGCATTGTCCAACACTACGGCTTTCAACATTCTGAAGAAGAACCGCATGGACACCGTTAAGGACTTTCCGCCGATACGCGTTCTGGGAACGGTAGGTTTCATTGTTACAATGTGGTTTGTCAACTGTGCAGTGTGGGAAGACGGACAGTTCAGCATGACACTGGCAGAAAACAGCCATAAGTTCCAGTACACATATATGCAGTTCTTTGTCTCTGGCGTGCTGAGCATTCTGCTGTTTGCCTACTGTTTTACCCTGCCGGAATGTCCCATAGAGAGTAAGGAGCGGAAAGTTTCGATAGCAGAAAGCCTTGGACTCAACGCATTCAAGCTCTTCCGCCGCAAGCAGATGGCCTTGTTCTTCATCTTCTCAGCCCTGCTGGGAATGTGCTTGCAGGTAACCAACGGATATGCAGGGCCTTTTATCACCAGCTTCAAGGGAACTCCAGAGTTCGCTGATACCTTTGCAGCCAACAATGCTACGCTGCTGACGTCAATATCGCAGGTCAGCGAAGCGCTGTGCATTCTCATGATACCATTCTTCCTTAAGCGCTTTGGCATAAAGGTTGTGATGCTTATGTCGATGTTTGCCTGGGTGTTCCGCTTTGGCTTCTTCGGAATAGGCAATCCTGCCATGCCCGGTGTGATATTCTTCATCCTGTCGTGCATTGTCTACGGAGTGGCATTCGATTTCTTCAATGTCTCTGGAGGTATATTCGTAGACCAGCAGTGCGAGCCTTCCGTGAAGGCATCAGCGCAAGGTCTCTTCATGATGATGACAAACGGTCTTGGTGCTACCATCGGTACGCTGGCGGCTGGTGAAATCGTAAACGCATATTGCTCGTGGGAGGGAGACTATCTCGTGGGCGACTGGCAGACATGCTGGTATATCTTTGCATCTTTCGCATTGATAGTGGGCGTGTCGTTTGCATTAGTCTTCAAGCCGGAAAAGAAATAACAGCAGACAATGAAGGAAACACGGTATTTCTATGCCCCAGAAGCACTGACGCAGCACGAACTGCCTGCGGAAGAGGCGGCTCATGCACTGCGCGTACTGCGGCTTGCAGCAGGCGATGAAATGATGCTGCTGGACGGACATGGGAATATCAGCAAGGCAGTGATAACGGCCACTAACGGCAAAAGATGTCTCTATGACATTGTCGAGACTGAGCGCCACGAGCAGCCCTGGGCAGGGCATGTTCATCTGGCTGTTGCTCCTACGAAGATGATGGAACGCATGGAGTGGCTGACTGAGAAAGCCGTGGAAGTAGGCATCGACGAAATAACTCTGCTTGACTGCCGCTTCTCAGAACGCCGCACTGTTAAGACGGAGCGCCTGCAGAAAATAATGGTGGCAGCCATGAAGCAGAGCCGCAAGCCATTTGCCACAGAGATAAATGGCATGACTCCCTTTGGGCAGTTCATCAATTCGCCTCGCGAAGGGCATAAATTCATTGCTCACTGTTATGAAGAAGTAGAGCGCGTTGCCCTTTTCGACAGTCTTCGACAGCTTCCCGCCGATGAGCCAGTGACAGTGCTGGTCGGCCCTGAGGGAGACTTTTCCGTCGAAGAGGTCCGGCAGGCTGTCAGCAAGGGATACCAGTCTGTCCATCTTGGCAGCAGCCGTCTGCGCACGGAAACGGCAGCCCTCATGGCAGTTGTAATGGCACAATTAAGCAAAAACTAAATATCACTATGTTAAACAAAGAAGAATACTGGCAACCAGAACTTGAAACCATGCCTCGTGAGGCATTGGAAAAGCTACAAGTAGAGAAACTCCGCAAGAGCATAGCAATAGCTCTTAAGTCTCCGTTCTATGGCAAGCGTCTTGCTGAGGCAGGCATAACGCCTGAAAGCATACAGACGGTGGCGGACATCCGCAAGATACCGTTTACCACCAAGCAAGACCTGCGCGACAACTATCCTTTCGGACTTGTCGGCGGCGACATGAAAGACGCTATCCGCATCCACTCAACCAGCGGCACGACGGGCCATCCGACAGTGGTAACCTATTCGCGCCACGACATAGACTCATGGGCAAACATGATAGCCCGCGACATGTACATGGTGGGCTGCCGTGACACTGACGTGTTCCAGAACTCCAGCGGCTACGGTATGTTTACCGGCGGACTGGGCTTCCAGTATGGCGCCGAAAAGCTTGGTGCCACGACGGTGCCGGCAGCTGCCGGCAACTCCAAGCGCCAGATTATGTTCATCCGCGACTTTGGCACTACCTGCCTTCACGCAATACCTTCCTACGCCATCCGACTGGCAGAGGTGTTTCAGGAAGAGGGCGTCGACCCACGCTCAACCAAGCTGCGCACACTGTTCATTGGTGCCGAGCCACACACTGAGGAGCAGCGCCAGCGCATAGAGCGCCTGCTGAGTGTAAAGGCCTACAACTCTTTTGGCATGACGGAAATGAACGGTCCCGGCGTTGCTTTTGAATGTAAGGAACAGTGCGGCATGCACCTGTGGGAAGACAACTACATTCTTGAGATTGTCGACCCCGACACGCTTGAGCCAGTTCCCGACGGTGAGATGGGTGAGATGGTGCTGACAACTCTGGACCGCACCATGATGCCTATTCTGCGCTATCGCACACGCGACCTGACGAGAGTCATTCCCGGCGAGTGCAAGTGCGGACGTACGCACCGTCGCATCGACCGCATCAAAGGCCGCACGGACGATATGTTCATCATCAAGGGAGTTAATGTGTTCCCGATGCAGGTTGAGAAGATATTGGTTCAGTATCCTGGCCTTGGCAGCAACTATCTGATTACCCTCGACACGGAAAACGACAACGACATTATGACTGTCGAGGTAGAGCTTGACGGTCTGAACACCGACGTTTATCCGGAACTGCAGAAGATGACCCGCGACATCCAGCATGCCTTGAAGGACGAAATCCTGCTGACACCTCGCGTGAAGCTTGTCAAGAAAGGCTCTCTTCCGCAAAGCGAAGGCAAGGCCGTTCGTGTTCACGACCTGCGTGTCGGTAGGGGATGACACATTAGCACAATACCAAATAGCAAATATCATGAAACGCTTGCTGACTGCTGTTGCTGTCTGTTTGCTGGGCCTGTCGGACGGAGTGGCCCAGACCACGGTGCGTGAGTTGTTCAAGAGCGTGCCTTTCGGCATGTTCCAGTTGCTTACGGACAATAACCGTCTTGACCTTCTGGATTACTGGGATTCAGGGCTGAAGTCGCCCGTTACCAACCAGTTGGACGGTGACAGCAAGATACTCCTGCTTAACGACAGCCTGTTGCAGTTGCAGCTGAGCGAGGCCTTGCAGGCAGACATCTGGTTGCTTGACGTGGCTGAGCCTGCCGACGGTAACAGTCAGGTGGTGTGCCTGCTGCGCACCTACGGCACAGATGTAAAGTCAACGACAATACAATTCTTCACTACCGACTGGCAGGAATTGCCTGCCAGCCGGTATTTCGCTGCCCCAGACTATGCATTCTCGGCAAAATGTCAGCTGGAAGCCAATTTATTGCAGCTGACTCCAGTCAACGTCGACAACACTCCTGCCAGCGAGGAACAGCACGAAATTGTGCAATCGTCAATATTATTTAAATGGGATGGAAATTCATTTAAAAAATATTAAATATCATAATAAGTTATGATATAGATAATTCGATTGTCACAAGTATTGTATAAATTTGTAACGTGTTTTTCATGGTATTAGATTATTAAGGTTAATGCAAAGGCTGATTGTCGTGAGACAATTAGTCTTTTTTTGGTAGCATGGAGTCTTTTTTGGTAACATGACAAACAAATTCTAATAGAAATAACGAGATGAGATACAATTCAGGCAGAGAAGGCGACTACGATTATTATAGTGTCACGGCAGAACAGCCATTGCTGGAGTTCTTGCTGGAGAATGTCAAGGAGTCGCGCACCAAGATTAAGCAGATACTGCACGGGCAGGGCATAAAGGTAGACAAGCGTACGGTGACGCAGTTCGACTACATGCTGCAGCCCGGCATGAAGATAGCCGTCTCCAAGACAAAGCGCAACCAGCAGGCATTCAAGAGCCGCTATCTGAAGATTGTCTATGAGGATCGCTGGCTGATAGTCATCGAGAAGCAGACGGGCATTCTGTCTATGGCTGCCGGCCATTCAACACTGAATGTCAAGACTCTGCTTGACGGATATTTCAAGAAGAGCGGGCAGAAATGCACTGCCCATGTCGTTCATCGTCTTGACCGCGACACCAGCGGGCTGATGGTCTATGCAAAAGACATCGAAACGGAGCAGATTCTTGAGCATAACTGGCATCAGATAGTCTACGACCGCCGCTATTATGCCGTCCTTTCTGGCGAGATGGAGCAGGATGAAGGCACTATAGCCAACTGGCTTAAGGACAACAAGGCCTATGTCACCTATTCGTCCCCGGTAGACAATGGAGGCAAGTATGCCATCACCCATTTCCATGTGTTAGACCGCACCACGGAGCATTCTCTTGTGGAGTTCCGTCTGGAGACAGGCCGTAAGAATCAGATACGTGTGCATGCCGCCGACATGGGGCATCCAGTCTGCGGCGATGTCAAGTATGGTAATGGCGACGACCCTCTGCATCGCTTGTGCCTGCATGCCTGGCTGCTGTGTTTCACCCATCCCGTGACAGGCCAGCCCATGGAATTTGAGACTCAGGTGCCTGCTGCATTCCGACACTTGTTCAAGTAAAGAAGTTCATAGTAAGCAATTCCAAGAAACATCCGCCATCCATGACAAACAACCTTACATACTACATAGCCCTTCTGGCTCTAATAATAATAGGTGTGCTGCTGATAAAGCGGGTAGCATCGTGCATGTTCCGCACGGTGATAACCATTGTCCTGATAGCTGCAGCCGCTGCAATCTACTGGTTTGTCCTTGCTAAATGAGCAAGAGTCCTGCTGTTACGCAAATGCCGTAGACGAGAATGTTGCGTGCCGTCTGTCCCAGACACTCGTTGAGCTGTCTGCCGTGGTTGATGCGCTTCATGCGGAGCCATGTGTAGACGTGCAGGATGAGATAGACAGCCGGCAGGATGGCAGCCAGCGGATGGCCGTAGGCAATGAAGACCCCTCCAAGAGCTGTAGCCGTAATGCCTAATGCAAGGTAAAGATGTTCCGTGGCATTGGCCCCAATCATAACCACCAGAGTACGCTTGCCGTCGCGCCGGTCGTTGTCGCGGTCGCGATAGTTGTTGACCACCAGCAGCCCGTCGGTCACCAGTCCGCATGCAACAGATGCTGCCAGCACTTGCCACGTGAAGGTGTGTAGCTGTACGTAGTAGGTTATGCACACAGGTATGATGCCGAAGCATACCACTACCAGCACGTCGCCCAGGCCTATGTATGAGAGGTGCGTGGTGTACAGGAAGCACAGCACTACGCAGACGAGGCCAACCAGCAGCATTTCCATTCCCCCGAACAATATCAGCGGCAGTCCTATGATGCAAGCGCCGACAGTAGTTGTTGCGATGGCATATTTCATGGCGTCTGCCGTAACCCATCCCTGCGAGCATGCCCTCAGCGGGCCGAGGCGTGTGCTGCTGTCGTCGTTGCCCTTGGCATAGTCGAAGAAGTCGTTGATAAAGTTGGCGTCAATCTGCATTACGAGAGCGAACAGCATGCACAGCACTGCTGCCGTCCAGCTGAAGGCATCGGCATCGTACAGCAGACTGTCGGTCCAGGCGAGAGCAGTTCCTATCATTACCGGAACAGCTGCGCCGGTCAGCGTCTTTGGGCGCGCAGCCAGCAGCCAGGCCTTTGCAGAGTTTGTGGTTATGTTTTCTTCAGTCATGTTTCTCCTCACTGAATATTTTGTCGAAAACGGGGCGCATGGTCTGGGGCGAACTGATGAGCCTGCGCAGTTCGCTGAGCTTTTTCTCATTGTCAGAGCCCTGTATCCACAGCTGGATGTATCCGCCGGCAGAGTATTTCTCGTCCATGTGCTTCATAAACCTGCGCCAGTGGCCTTCAGTGTCCATTTCCGGATAGTTGGCCAGTCCGAACTGTATGGTGCGCCTGATAACCACTTGCGGGTCGAGGTCGCGGTCAGCCTCTGCAACGATTTTCCCGTAGATGCTCCTTGGCGCCCGTGATGCCGATGCGCGGTGGTCTTCAACGGCTTCCTTCATCATTTTCATCTGCTCGCCGTTGAACCATTTCGCCAGCCTCCTGTCGTCCATCAGGATTTTTCCGCTTGTAATGTGGTGAATGGCCCGCGGTCCCTCCAGTCCCAGGTCGTGGTAGGCAGCAATGGCATACACCATGTTCAGGTCGGCACCGATGGTGCGTGCCAAGTCTAATGAGCGCCTTATGACGCGAGTGGCATGCTCGGTGTTGTGAGCCTTGTCGAAGGCGGCATATCTCGGCAGAATCTGGGTTTCCACAAATTCCACCAGGTCTAATGACGGCATGGAGTTTATCATAGGCTGTGGCAGATTAGTATTAGTTATAGAAATTCCACGACACGCCCACGTGCATCACCCGGCTGTTTGTCGGGTAGTGTGGTGTCAGGAAGTAGTTCTTTGTTCCCGTTCCTGCATTGACATGGCTCATGGCAATAAAGAAGCGTGCGCGCTTCAGGTGCATGTTTGCATAGACGTCGACAAAGGGATAGCCGCCCACCTCCACCTGACTGTCGGCATTCTGCTGGACGGCAAACTGTCCGAGCAGCGGCACATAGTCGGGTGCTTTGTATTTTGTGAAGAAGCTTACGCAGCCTCCCAGCTCTACGCGCAGCACACGTGCAATCATGAACTTCAGGTAGAGGTTGCTGAACACGTTAAGGTCTGGCAGCGGCAGGGCTTCGCTGTTAGAGTTCTGCCATGTCACAATGTTCTCCCAGTTCAGCGGTCCAAGGGTTATGTCCTGCTTCAGTTGTGCTGTGATGACGTTGATGTTGCCGCTGCTCTGGTAGACGCCGGCCGTCACCTGCTTGCGGTTCAGATTGTCGTCGAGAGTGTAGCTGGTGCCGAAATATGTGTAGTTCTGTATTTCGTCTACGGCCACCCTGAGCATGGTGCGCGTGCGGTCCAGCGTGAAGCGTCCTTCGAGGTGAGTGCGTGTCTCGCTATTCAGCGACTGTTCCCACCAGAGGTGCTTTGAATGGAAGTTGTCCTGCAGGAATGTCGGTGTCGTGCGATGGAAGAAAGCGTCGGCTGCCAGTCTCACGGTGTCGCCCAGCAGGCGGAAGTTCAGCCCCGTGCTGAAGTCGAAGGCCAGCGAGCCTGCATCCTCTCCGGTGAGTCCCAGTTCGGCATCCAGGTTGAAGTGCAGCGTCTGTCCCTGCGTCTTCGAAATCTGTCCGCCAATGTTTATGCAGTTGGTTGTCCACCGCTCCAGCACGTTCCTGTTGTTGTCCTCAGCCATGAGTGCCGGCATTTCAAACTTCCTGTACTCATGCGATACAAATGCCTTTATACCTGCCTTCATGTATTTGTTGAAGCCCTCCAGCAGTCCTATGGCCAGCGTGTTTTTCACCGACAGATACCTGTGCTGGTCGAATATGGAGTCGCCGCCGTATGTGTTGTCGTAGAGCCGCTGATAGTATGTGTTGGCATAGTAGTCCGTCGGCGACGTGTATGCAATGTACTCTCGGTCGTGCTTGTTGATGTCCATGGTGTGTATGAAGCTGGTAACAGGCACATACACCTTCTTCATGGTTTCGTCTATCGAGTCCTGCTGGTGGCTGACGGCAAGCATGCTGTCGAGGGCTTCCTCGGAGTCTATTCTTATGCGCGTGGTGTCTACGGCCACCGTGTCTCCGGCTGCCGGCAGTCCGTTGCCGTCTTCAGCAGGTTGTGGGGTGGGGCGTACGGCGGCTATGGCGGCACCGTCGGGGCGCCCCATGGGACGCCGCTCGTTGTCGGTGCCGCGTGGTCGTGAGCTGTCGTCGCTGCCGTCGTCTTTTTTCCGCTTGGCGGCACTCTTGGCAGAGGCTGCAGCAAACTTGCGGGCCTGTATCTCTTCAGGAGTCATGGGAACCTTGCGGTAGAAGCCCACGCTGTAGCGATGGGTCAGGAAGAGATGCTGCGAATTGTTCTTTGCCCAGTTGTTGGAAAGCACTGTCGGTATCTCTTCCTCGTTGAACTGGTCATTGAACGACTCCGGGTGTGTGATATACTGGTCGTTGGTGATGCCTCCGTTTTCGCTGGTCTTTCTGTGGTAGTTTGAGTAGAGTGCGTGCATCTGGTAGCGGTCGCCGATGTATGATGCAAACAGCGACCCGCGGAAGTTCGAGTTGTTCTGGTTCTGGAAATATCCCATGGCATAGTGATAGTCCAGGTCGAAGCCGAAGCCGAGCCGCTTGTTGGCGTTGACGGCGAACTTGGCGTCGATATGGTCTTCACCGTGCTGCTTGTCTCCGCAGTTGTCGTAGGAAATATGTGTGTATGGCGACAGCGTGTTTATGAACAGGAACTCGTCGGGCTGTGGCGTGGTGAAGTCGAATGGCTGCGTGAAGAAGAACTCCTCAGTCTGCGGCCGGTCGATGAACACCCTGTGCTGGCGTGCCGTGAAGTTGTTGCCCAGAGTGTTGTATTCGCCGTAGAGTCCGGCGTTGTAGATGCTGTTCTGGTAGAGATGCGGCATGGTGTCCAGCTCCGTCGGGCTGATGTCGCCGAAGCGGCGGTCTACCGTCCATGCGTGTACCCCCATGGGTATCACCTTGTCCTTCTTCGTAGAGTCGCGGCTGTTGGGATTGAAGTTGGCTGTCAGCGGATTGCTCTCGTTGAACTGCGAGATGTTGCCGTCGGCAGTCATTTCATTGAATATCTGGGCATGCATGGTAAAGGTTACCAACATGCCCAGCAGAGTTGCTATGCCCCGGTAGTGTCTCATCAGTCGTTGTCCTTATAGATAATTCTAAGGCAGAGTTCCACAAATTTGAATGCCATTGAGGCAATGATGACATACGTGGCAGTCTCGCGGTTGCCCTTGTAGTACATGTACATGCCTATGGCTGCCACGATTATGAATAAGGTGTTGAGAATGTTCCTAACGTGTATCAGCCTCATTTCAGTGTGTCTGCTAATTCATTCAACAATGCCTGCATGCGGTCGATGGTCTTGCGGCGGAATTTTCCTGATAGTGGCAGCAGCTTGGTGCCTTTCTTGTTGAGTGCAGCCTTGTCAGAAATCCACTCTTCGGCAGTCATGCGCTGTGGGTCGCGCTCTTCTTCGTAGAAGTAGTGCAGGCGGATGACGCTGACGTCGGCACTGCCGTCATGGCAAGTGGCATGGACGGTGTAGTAGAAGCGCGTGCGGTCGGTGATCAGTGCTGTCTGCTTGAATACCAGCCACTCCTCGAAGGAGGCTATGATTTCGCGTGTCTCCTCGTTGACGATGGCCACCTGGCTCTTGGGCATGTTGGTGGCAGCGGTCATTTCCTGCAGCTTCTGCAGCAGCAGTTCATAGACGGCCTGGGCGTTCTTGCCGGGAGCGTCGATGGTGCGCTGGAAAACCACCTTGCCGTCCACTTCAGGCACGGCTCCGGCCAGATAGGCCTTGTCGGGGTCGGCTTTCTTCTTCTTCTCAGTGGTGGCAGTGGCTTCGTTGCGTGCGGCCTGCTGTGGCTTCTTCCATATCTGTGCGCTGGCAGACAGGCTGACAGCCACGATGCATATCATTGTCAGTAAATTCCTTTTCATAATCAGTCAGTACAAAGGTTAAGTTACATGGTGCAGACTGCCAGTGGCAGTCCGACACTGCAAATGTACTAATTAATTTCGTTTTCATGCTCATTGGCTGTGGATAATTCTTATTTTTTTGTTTTTTTTATTTAAGTTTCGTATGTTTTTATGCATGCGGCAGAATTATCTCTGCGAGTTACGGAATTATCTCAATGACTTACGAAATTATCTTACGGAGATAATTTTTTATCTTACGGAGATATTTTTTTATCTCACGCAGATAATTTTTTATCTCTGCATGTTATCGGAATGCCCTTTAAGCAGAAAAGTGAAAAGGGTGGGGCAGAGCCTTTTCCCTTTTCACTTTTCTTACAGTGTCTTGACAGAATGTCTGTCGGCCTGTGCTATTCTATCACCACCAGTGCGTCGTCTTCCATGACGCTCTGTCCGGGCTGTACGCAGATGGCCGTCACGCGGCCGTCTTTCTCGGCCTCGATATTGTTGGCCATCTTCATGGCCTCCAGCACCAGCAGCGTCTGGCCGGCCTTCACCTCGTCGCCCACGGCAACCTCGATGGAAGTGATGACACCAGGCAGCGGAGCCTTGACGGCATTGTTGGCATTCACCTTGGCACCGCCCTCGGCAGGCTCGGCAGCAGGAGCTGCGGCCACAGGGCGCACCACGGGCTTCTTCTTCTCTGGCTCCGGCTCTGCCTCGATGGCTACCGAATACTCTTCGCCATTGACGGTTACAATGGCGTTGTTGTCTGTAATGTCACCGATAGTAACTTCGTATTTGTTACCGTTGATAGTGTATTTATATTCTTTCTTCATGATTACTTGCTTTTCACGTTTGCCCTTTTCAGGGGTGTACTGTCATGGTTTGTGCATAGCCGTTCCACTGAGTAATATGTTCGGCAATGGTGATGATGCCCGGCTCGTTGTCGTGGACATTGTTGCCGTAGTACTCATGCAGTGCCATGGCAATGGCAGCACTGATTTCGTTATTCATAATACTTGGTGTTTTGGTTCAATTACATCGGGATGTTTCCGTGCTTCTTGGCAGGCAGGGCGTCGCGCTTGGTGGCCAGCTGTGCCAGTGCGCGGCAGACGCGGAAGCGCGTGTTGCGCGGCTCGATGACGTCGTCGATGTATCCATACTTGGCAGCCTGGTAAGGATTGGCGAAGAGTTCGTTGTACTCCTCTTCCTTCTCGGCAATGAATGCCTTGACGTCCTCGCCGGCTTCCTTCTTGGCCTTTGCCTCCTTGGCATACAGCACGGCAGCGGCGCCAGAGGCTCCCATGACGGCAATCTCGGCAGAAGGCCATGCATAGTTCAGATCGGTGTGCAGCTGCTTGCTGCCCATGACGATGTGCGAGCCGCCATACGACTTGCGCAGGGTGACGGTAATCTTGGGAACGGTGGCTTCGCCGTAAGCGTAGAGCAGCTGTGCGCCGTGCAGGATGACGGCGTTGTACTCCTGGCCGGTGCCTGGCAGGAAGCCCGGAACGTCGACCAGCGACACGATGGGGATGTTGAAGGCGTCGCAGAAGCGCACGAAGCGGGCGCCCTTGCGGGAGGCATTGACGTCGAGAACGCCTGCATAGCATGACGGCTGGTTGGCAACGATGCCCACCGACTGGCCGTTGAAGCGTGCAAAGCCTACGATGATGTTCTTGGCAAACTTAGGCTGCACCTCGAAGAACTCACCGTCGTCGACGATGGCACCGATGACCTTGTACATGTCGTAAGCCTCGTTGGGATTTTCAGGAATAATCTCGTTCAGGGAGTCTTCCATGCGGTTTATCGGGTCAGCGCACTGCTTGCGTGGTGCTAACTCCATGTTGTTTGAAGGAATGTACGACAGCAGGGTCTTTATCATCTGCAGGCCTTCCTCTTCGGTCTTGGCGGTGAAGTGGGTGACACCGCTCTTGGTGGCGTGTACGGAAGCGCCGCCGAGATGCTCCTGGTCGATGTCCTCACCAGTGACGGTCTTTACAACCTTCGGACCGGTAAGGAACATGTAGCTCGTGCCCTCCATCATCAGCGTGAAGTCGGTGAGCGCAGGGCTGTAGACAGAGCCGCCGGCGCAGGGGCCGAAGATGCCGCTGATCTGTGGGATTACGCCGGAAGCCAGAATGTTGCGCTCGAAAATCTCGGCAAATCCTGCCAGCGAGTTGATGCCTTCCTGAATGCGTGCGCCGCCGGAGTCGTTGATGCCGATGACGGGAGCGCCCATCTTCATGGCCATGTCCATCACCTTGCAAATCTTCTGCGACATGGTTTCCGACAGTGAGCCGGCGTGGACGGTGAAGTCCTGTGCGAAGACAAATACCAGACGGCCGTCGATGGTTGCCGAACCGGCCACCACACCGTCGCCGGGGAACTGCTTCTTCTCCATGCCGAAGTTGTGGCAGCGGTGTTCCTTGAACATATCGTACTCTTCGAAAGAGCCGGCGTCTACCAGCATTTCTATGCGCTCGCGTGCGGTGTATTTGCCTTTGTCGTGCTGCTTGGCAATGGCTTTCTCGCCGCCGCCAAGGCGTGCCTGCTCACGTTTCTCTATGAGCTGCTTAATCTTTTCAAGCTGTTTTGACATCTTGTATTTACTGTTTTTATGGTTTAACTATTCGTTTATTGATTTGCTATTTACTGATTTGCTGTTTCCGTAAAGTGTAAATTACTCGGGGTGTTCACAAAGTTCGGTCAGAACGCCGGCTGTCGACTTCGGGTGCAGGAAGGCTATGTTCAGACCTTCAGCGCCCTTGCGCGGAGCCTGGTCGATGAGGCGCACGCCCTTTTCGGAAACCTCGGCAAGAGCGTTGGCAACACCGTCTTCGATGCAGAAGGCTACATGGTGTACACCCTTGTTGCCTTTGTCGAGCCATTTCTGAATGGTACTCTCGGGTGATGTCGGCTCCAAAAGCTCAAGCTTCACCTCGCCGCAGCGCAGAAAGGCGGTCTTCACTTTCTGGTCCTCGACAACTTCGGTTGCATAACACTCCAAGCCCAGCACGTCGGTAAAGAATGGCAGGCTTTCCTCAATGCTCTGGACGGCAATGCCCAGATGCTCAATGTGGGAAATTTTCATGTTTTCCTTATTAGTTATTATGTAAATAATGTATATTATGTGCAAAGTTACATGTTTAAATGCTTATAAAGCGGAATGCGCAAATTATTTTTAGTTTTTTTAAGCATCACCGGAAAATTATTTATTTGCGGCGGTGAAATAAAAAATTTAATCGTACCTTTGCAGCCGCAATGAAATACTTACAGGACATGAAGGCAGCATTGTTCGACTTGGACGGAGTGGTGTTTGACACGGAGCCGCAATACTCAGTCTTTTGGGGACAGCAGTGCAGAGAGTTCCACCCGGAGCATCCGGGCCTGGAAAACGAAATAAAAGGCCAGACGCTGCAGCAGATTTACGACGCATGGTTCTCGGGAAGCCTGTCAGAAAGCCAGGAGCTGATAACTGAGCGGCTGAATGCCTTTGAGCAGCAGATGGCATACAACTATATCGACGGCTTTCTTGACTTTGTCGGCATGCTGCGCAGCCGTAGCATTCTGACGGCCGTCGTCACCAGCAGCAACAAGGTGAAGATGGAGGCCGTCTACAGTCGTCGCCCTGAGTTTACCACACTTTTCGACGCCGTGCTGACGTCGGAGGACTTCGAGCGCTCAAAGCCAGACCCCGACTGCTATCTGAAGGCCGCCAGGCGCTTCGCGCTCGGACCGGCAGACTGCGTGGTGTTCGAGGACTCGTTCAACGGACTGAAGTCCGGGCGTGCGGCAGGCATGCGCGTGGTTGGCCTGGCAACGACCAACAGCGCAGAGGCAATAGCACCATTCTGCGACAGGGTGATCAGCAACTACGATGAACTGTTGGGATAACAAAGAAAGTTTTTTAATCATCTATACATATTATAATATATTATGGCAGGATATTTGGTAAGCGACAGCCGTAAGGTGACGACGCTGCGCTTTATGGAAATGAAACAGAAGGGAGAGAAGATATCGATGCTTACATCGTATGACTATACTATGGCAGGAATTGTCGACAAGGCGGGCATCGACGCAATACTCGTCGGCGACTCTGCATCGAACGTGATGGCCGGCAACGCGACGACGCTGCCCATGACCGTTGACTACATGATTTACCATGCACGCTCGGTGGTGCGTGCCGTGCAGCGCGCACTGGTGGTGTGCGACATGCCGTTCGGCTCATATCAGGTGAATGCTGCTGAAGGCGTGGCCAACGCCATACGCATAATGAAGGAAAGCGGATGCGACGCCCTGAAGATGGAGGGCGGCGTGGAAATCCTCGACACCGTGAAGCGCATTCTCGATGCTGGCATTCCCGTCATGGCTCACCTTGGACTGACACCGCAGAGCATCAATAAGTTCGGCACCTATGCCGTTCGTGCCAAGGAGCAGGCTGAAGCCGACAAGCTGATGAGCGATGCCATTGCCATGAGCGACGCCGGATGCTTTGGAATTACGCTGGAAAAGGTTCCGGCAAAGCTTGCCGCAGAGGTTACTAAGGCTGTGAAGTGTCCTACCATTGGTATCGGAGCCGGTAACGGAACTGACGGACAGGTGCTTGTCGTTGCCGACATGTTGGGCATGACTCGGGGCTTCTCGCCGCGCTTCCTGCGTCGCTATGCTGACCTGAACACGGTTATCACCGATGCTGTCGGAAGCTATGTTACCGATGTGAAGTCTGGCGACTTTCCTAACGAGAGTGAGGCTTATTGATAACTTGTTGTTACCTTATCTGTTTTTGTCTTGAACACTCAGAATACACCTCTGCACGTTCGTCTGTGGAACAAGGACTTCTGGAAGCTTGCCGTCTCTGACATGTTCCTGAGTATGTCTGCGACTATGATGCTTCCCACGCTGCCCCTGTTCCTTATGGACACTGCCGGACTGTCGCACGAAGCCGTTGGAGCCGTCATGGGAGCCTTTGCGCTGGGTGTGTGCCTGCTCGGCACGTTTTGCTCATGGCTTGTGCAGACTTACAGGCGCAATCAGGTCTTTATGTGGGCGGCTCTGGCAATGGCTGTCAGCAGTTTGCTGCTGTTATACGATTTCTCGGCGGTGAAGGACGGCGTCCTGTGGCTGGCGGTGCTGCAGAGAGTGTTGTTTGCTGCATTCTTCGGACTGGCGCAGATGGTGCTGCTGTCGATACTCATCATCGACACTTGCGAATCTGTGGACCGCACGGCTGCCAATTACAGCTCGACGTGGTTCTCACGCTTTGCGCTGAGCGTCGGACCGCTGGCTGGACTACTGCTTATGCGGCATTTCGGCTTTGATGCAGTGGTGGCGGCATCGGCTCTGTCGGCTGGCGTGAGCATCCTGCTTATCCGGCTGGTGGATTTCCCGTTCCGCGCTCCGGAAGAAAATGTCAGCTTGTTTTCTCTCGACAGGTTTTTCATGCCTCATGCTGCTGTTCTGTTCTTCAACCTTCTGCTGGTGTCTACGGCAGTTGGCATGGTGCTAAGCATGAGTCTGAAGATAGACTTCTTTGCATACATGATGGCTGGTTTCCTGCTTTCGCTGCTTGCCAGCCGCTTTGTGTTCCGCGATGCCGAACTGAAGAGCGAAATACCCAGTGGCCTTATTTTATTGATAGCTGCCATGCTGGTGTTGCTGAACTATGCAGACTCGCCAGTGGCTCCGGTGTTCTACGGCATTGGCATCGGCACGGTATGCTCACGGTTCCTGCTCTTCTTCGTTAAGCTCAGCAATCACTGCCAGCGGGGTACGTCGCAGAGTACATATCTGCTGGCATGGGAGATGGGACTCGCCGTGGGAATAGCCATTGGCTACGGATATTGTTATTACGACACAAGTCTGTTGCTCTATATAGCCATAGGGTTGCTGGCTGTGGCATTGGTAATGTACAATGTGTTCACCCACAACTGGTTCCTTTCCAGCAAATGCCGCTGACTTTCCACTAACTGTCGCTGATTTTCCGGCAAATGCCGCTGACTTTTTTGTTTTATTTTACTATCTGCCGCACAGCATGCGGTAAGGACAACTCTGGCATATCTTGATGTCGGCGGTAGGCATGAAGCTGGCATTTTTGTTGAACATTTCCTCAACGACCTTTTGCAGCATTTCGTTGAAAAGTCCGCTATATTCGGCAATGTCTCTGATAGGCGTCCTGCCGAAGCATAGGGTAGGGTCATAGCTCTCGCCATTGGCATGCTGGATGAAGAGCAAGGCCGGCGACGCAGGGTGACTGCCGTCGCAGACAGGATAGTTCTGTCTGGCAAAGCCACGTCTGACAATGTCGGCATACACAAATGTCTGCAGATAGTAGTCTGAGTGGTTGTGCAGTTGTGCAGGCTCGAAGATGTCTTCTACGCTGGCCAGTGCCAGTGGCTTGTGGCTGCCGGTCTTGTAGTCAACGATGCGCAGGGTGCCGTCGCCAATCTGGTCCAGACGGTCTATCCATCCGCCGATGTTGGTGGTCAGCTTGCCGTCGGCGGTTCTGATGGTGATGGGACGCTCTACTTTGCACTCCAGTCCGACAATGGTGAACGGCGTCAGCTTGATGTCGATTGCCAGCAGCTGTTGCAGGTAGCGGATTATCACTTCCCGGTTTATCAAGTGCAGGCCTCCGAAAGGTGTGGTTGGCAGTTCTTCGCGAAAAGCTGTGTCTACGGCGCGTTCTATAATCGATTTGTCCTTCATGACAGCTTCAAGGACTTGGCGTGTCAAGTGTCGCGGCAATTGGTTGTAGATGATTTCCGCTGCATGATGGAAGATGTTTCCGAAAGCGCGGCTGTCAAGTTCTTGTTCGTCGTCGTCGGCATCAGGTTCTTGCAGGTTGGCAATGTATCTGTAGTAGAACTGCAGCTGGCAGCGCATGTATTTGTTGATAGCCGTTGGAGTGAGTGACTTTTCTGTGAAAGTGTCCGTAAGCACTTTCATGACAGGCTCGGTCTTCGCGATTTCCGTGACCTTCTGCTGTTGGGTAGCATATCCGCTTTGCAGCGAGAACTTCCTGATGCTATGTCCGCTTTCAACCAGCATCTGAAGCATAAAGCGGCTTTGCTCGCCGGTCTTTCCGTCTTCGGTAGAGTTGTTGTAGACAATGGTGATGTCGGAAGCGTGTTGCAGCATGCGGTGGAAATAGTATGCATAGATGGCAACCTTGTTGTCGACGGTTGTCAGCTCGTAGGCATTCCTGAGGCTGTGTGGTATGAACGAGCTGTCGTTGACGCCCTTGGGCATGTTGCCTTCGTTGCACGACAGGATGAGCAAGTGGTCGAAGTCAAGGTTTCGCGTCTCCAGGACTCCCATTATCTGCAAGCCCTTGGCAGGTTCGCCATGGAACGGAATGGACATTGAGCCTATCAGCTGGTCTGTAAGCTTCTGCAGCGTGACAATGTCTACCGTCAGGTCGCCGTCGGCAGTCAGTCCCTTCAGCCTGTTTATAATGGTGTACGCACGGAAGATGGATTCTTCCGACAGTGGGTCGGAGAATTCCTTCTTGGCGTTGTGGGCAATTTCTTCCAGTATCGTCTCAATGTTTCTAAGCGCGCTGAGTGTCAGCTGTTCGTCGCCGGTGCGCATGAAGTCTTTCCCCAGCGTCTCTGTGCTGATGAAGCGTGCCAGCGGATGGCGTTTCAGCAGCCGTAGCTGACGTGGCGGATATTGGCTCGTCAATAAGTTGAAAAGCAGCCTTATCAGCGACGCCACTGGTGTCTGCGACAGAGGGTATCCCATGGTTATGTTCACCGATGCAACGGTGTCGGGAACGCAGTGAATGATTGTCTGCAGCAAACCTTCGTTGCACAGTACTATTGCTGTGCGTCGGCCGGCTTTAATTCTGTCTTTGTCGAGCCATGTGCTGATGTAGCGTGCCTGAATGTTCTCCGTAGCCGCCGACATGAAGCAGATAGACTTCTCTTTGCTGAAGTTGTTGTATATTTCCTCATTGTCGCCATCCAGTTCGTTGGGAAACTGAATGAGATACTGCGATATGTAGTGTCCGGCCTCATGCTTTTTGAGGTAGTAATCGTCGAAATCCCAGTAGAACTTTGCCTTTCCGGCTTTCATCAGTGCCTTGAACAGCTGTTGCTCAACCTTTTGCAGCAGATTGAAGCCCACGAAGAGGTATCTGTCTGCCTTGAAATATTCGGCAACGTTGTCCTCGTTTTTTGCGACGTCTTCGGCCACCTGTCTGTACAATGCGCCCTCATAGGCCAGCTGTTGGGCTGCCAGACGTTCGTTGAAGTCGTGGTAGATGTCGGCGAAATGGCTCCAGAGCTTTATGAAGCGCTCTTTCAGCAAGCTGTCGTGGTCGTCGGTGAAGTTACTGAAGAAGCGCTTTATCACCTCACGCTGCTCTGGTGTCAGGTAGGAAACGTCGTCAAGCTCATGGAGGTCGGTAACGTTGGCAAAAACCTTGTCGGCGTCAGCCATGTTCTTGTCAACGTCGTCAAAGTCGGAAAGCATCAGCTGTCCCCATGCGAAAAACTTGTCGAGAGGTTCGTCACTGCCAGTCTTGGCGCAGAAAGACTTGTGCAGGTCGCAAACAAGCTTAATAGGGTCGCCGGCAGTTACAGCAGCAGCCTGGCTGAACAGTTCACTGATGGTGATGTATGTGGGACTCCAGATCGGCTTTCCAGCCTTGCGTGCCAGATGTTCGTTCAAGAACAGGGAGGCGCGCTTGTTGGGGAACACCACCGTTATGCGCGACAGGTCAGTGCCGTATTTCGCCAGAATATCCTCGGCTACGAATTCTAAAAACTCTTTCATGTCAGATTTCAATGATTTTGTTGCCAAGCACATACCACAGATAGCCGGACACATTCTCGTGTCCCATGTCCTTGAGCAGCTTTATGTACAGTTTCACCTGCTGTCGGTGTTCTTCATCGGGCTTTCCGAATTTGAAGTCTACGACAATCATCTGCTTGCCGTCAGTCATTACCCTGTCGGGCCTGCGTGTCAGGACATCGCCATTGTCGTCGATGCTGATGATGGCACACTCGTTGAAAAGCTGCCAGCGGCAGGAGAACCAGTCTGCCACCTTCGGATTTTGCAGTCTGCTCATCAGCAGCTGCTGCAGTGTGGCCGTTGTAAGCTTATCATTATATATTACTCCCTCACCCTCTAACAGTTTCAAGGCAGAGGCAATGTCGTCGGTAGTCCGTATTGTGGAGAAAATCTGGTGCAGCACGTTTCCCGTCTTGATGTAGTCGGCTTTTTCGTCGTTGTCGTCGCTGTCGGTGAATGTCTTGCTGCTGTTGCTCTGTCTGAACACGGTTTTGTTGCCGAAGGTGTGTATCTGTATGTTCAGCGGCTCCACGGGGGTAAGGAAAACGTTTATGCCGCTTTCCTCCTCATCCTCCGCTTTTTCGTCGCCTGTGGAAATGTCGCCATAGCTGAACACCATCGGCTCCTCTTCATTCTTCTCTCCCTCCAGCGAGCTGCCGTCGAGGGACAGCTCAGGCAGCACATTCTCTATCAGCACCGAGCGGCAGTTCTTGCCGTTCCGCCGTCCTATGACGAACAGACTTTTTGCTGCCCTTGTGAAAGCCACGTACAGCAGGTTGAGATTGTCCACCGTGTTTTGCAGATGCTCCTTTTCGTAGTCCTTTTCGTAGACGGTTCCTTTCATCTGCTTCTCGCTGTAGTCTATCGGCACCAGTGGCAGCTCGTTGTACGGGGCTTCTGCAGGCTTGCACCATAATATGTCGTACTGTTCCAGCCGCCAGTCGCAGAACGGCACGATTACATGGTCGAATTCCAGACCTTTACTCTTGTGGATAGAGAGAATTCTGATGCCTTCTATTTCCTCGCCCTGAATGGTTTTTCCGCAGATGGTCTCCTCCCATTCTGCTGTGAAGGCGTCAATGTCCGTAGAGTTCTCCATGGCGAAGTCGTTGAGCTGGTCGAAGAAAGCACACACGTATGCACTCTGCTCTCCGATGCTGTCCAGCCCGAATATCTTATAGATGTGTTCTGCCAGTTCGTAGATAGACATTCTTCGCAGCTCTTCGGCATTGCTGACGTACTCTTCGGGCAGCAGGCTTTCCGTCGGAATGTCTCTTCTGAGCATCTCGTTGTCGCTTCTCGTGTTGCCGCCGACGGTTGTCTGATAGAGTTTTGCCAGAGTGGCGCGTGCCAGCTCGTCGTCGGGATGCATCAGCAGGTGCAGTGCCTGCACGATGATGTTCACTGCCGGCGATGCGTCCAGGCGGTAGGCTTCGTCGCTGACGATGTGCAGGTCTGGCCTGACACTTGCCACATAGTCGGCAATCAGCGGTATGTATTTGTTGGTTCTCACCAGAATGGCTATTTTCTGCGGCTCAATGCCAGCCGTGGCCAGTTCGTCGATGGTGCCGACAATGCTCTCAAGGGTTGTTTCCGTGTAGTCCTTGCTTGCCAGCAGTGTTATCCTTACGCAGCCATTGTCGCCCCTGTTCGCAGGCACCTGTTGCTCCACGTCAGCGTATGCAGACTGCAGCTGGCGCGCCTCTTCGCCTGCCGTGTCCTGCAGCGAGGCATACTCCTGCCGTGTTGCTTCAGCAAAGAAGGCATTGTTGAAGTCGACAACCCTCCGCTCCGACCTGAAATTCGTCTTCAGCGTCTTGATGTCCAGCAGTCTGCTGGCATTGGCAAACTCATTCTCGATGCCGTTGAGCAGCCGCCAGTCGCCGGAGCGCCATCTGTAGATGCTCTGCTTGACGTCGCCCACGATGAGGTTTTCAGAGCCTTCATGGCTCATGCACTCCTTGAGCAGCACCTTGAAGTTTTTCCACTGCACCGTGCTTGTGTCCTGAAACTCGTCAATCATGATGTGCTTCAGATAAGTTCCCGTCTTTTCGAAGATGAATGGTGAGTCGCTGCCTTTTATCAGCGCGTTCAGCAGTCCCTGTGTGTCGCTCAGCAGGAAGCGGTTTGCCGCCTCGTTCAGCTCATGCACTTTCTTTTCTATGCTTCCTAACAGGCGCAACTGGTTGAGATGCCGCAGCGTAAGGTCTGCCGACTTGTATTGTTTCCAGTAGTGCTGCCGCTCGTTGATGGCTGTGCGCAGCAGAGGGATGAGCCTGCTGTCGGCCAGCGTGTAGATTTCTTCGGCTCGCGGATGCTTTTTCGTGTACCATTTGGCAGGGTCGTCGGCAGCGTCAAGGACGCGGCGCCCGATAATGCTTTCGTCGAAAGTTCCATTCTGCAGCTTCCTGAAAAAGCCTGCAACGCCGCTGTAGCCATAGACAAAGTCGTCGGCAGCGAGTCCCTCCTCGTCGAGAATGTCGTTGAACTGGTCGGCAAACTCCTTCATGTGTTTTTCTGCATCGGTGCGCAGCTGCCGCATGGTGGCTGCATAGCCGTCGAAGAACTTGTTGTCGCCGGTTTTCATGGCCAGCAGTTCGCTGTTCTCCTTGTAGTAGTCGCGGAAGATAGTCTTGCCGAACTGCTTCACCTGTCCGATGATGTTCCATGAGCGGTCGTCGCTGATGTTCTCCATGATATATTTCAGAATCCACTGGAGAACCTTCTTGTTGTCGTTCAGCGAGTCGATAATGCGGTCGACAGCCTCTTCCTCCACTTGTTTGTCGTTGAGGCCTATGCGCAGGTTGGCCGTAAGGTCCAGCTCACGTGCGAGGTTGCGAAGTATGCTCTGGAAAAAGGTGTCGATGGTCTCTACGTGGAACAGGTTGTAGTTGTGCATCAGCAGTCGCAGAGCCTCGCCGGCTCTCTGGCGCACTATTTTCTCTGGCAGCCCAGTCATTTCTGTAACACGCCTGGTGTACGACTTCGACTTTCCCAGTCCTTGCCAGATGCCGTAGAGCTGGCTTAGTATGCGCATTTTCATTTCCTCAGTGGCCTTGTTGGTAAACGTCACTGCAAGGATGTTGCTGTAGCTGGTAGGATTGTCTATCAGCAGCTTTATGTATTCCGTTGCCAGTGTAAACGTCTTGCCGCTGCCGGCACTGGCTTTGTAGACGGTCAGGTTCATATTTGTAGGTTTGTTGTTACCAGCGTTTAAAGAGTTCTATTGTGAATTTGCATCCCAGTTTCTGTGCCTTCAGCCCCAGGAAGCCTGTGAAGATGCCTGCCGAGAAGAAGCGGTTTGTCAGTCCGTAGCCGAGTTCGCTGTAAAGCTGTTTGTGTTCTATCGACAGGGTGCTGATGTATATGCGCTCCTTCTCGATGGCCTGTCCTGCCCATGGCACCCATGTCAGCATCATCAGCGGACTTTCGTACGACAGGTGGCTGCGCAGATAGTATCGCGAACTGTTGTACCACATCGGGTCTGCCAGCTGAAACTGTCCCGTCCAGTCATCGTCCCATCCTGTGGCAATGTTCTCGTCGCGGAAATTATCATAGTCTACGAAGTAAGTGGATTTCCGCTGTGTGTAGAAGCCGGCTCCGGCCCTCAGGTTCAGCTGTCGGAGGCAGGGAAGCTTATGCTTGTAGGCGGCGTCCAGCTCCCAGCGCTCGTATGCAAGGTTCGACTGCAGCACATTGTCGATGCTGCGCTCGTAGTTGGCTGTCAGCGTTGGGCCGGCAGCCCACGGAGCGAGCTTGACGGTCAGCAGGGGAGCGAAACTGCGGTAGCTGCCCTGCACGCCGAGGCTGTTAGTCAGTGCCTTGTTGGTGGAGTGGCGGTAGTGATAGACGATGCCTGTGGTAATCTCCAGCCAGTCGAAGGCCTGTATGTTGTTGACGACTTTCAGGTATTCGTCCTTGAATTCCGGAGTGGCTACGGAGTCGCCGAACTGTCGGGAAATGTCGTCGTTCAGCTGTCCGTTGGAGATGCGGTTGCCGTTGGCCCACAGTATTTCGGCAAATCCGTTGCGCTTCGGGTTATATGTCATTCGCAGCGGCACGGTGTAGTAGACCTGTCTCTGCTTGAAGTTGTAGCCCAGCTGCGGGTTCAGCGTCAGATAGCGGTGGGCATTCCACGCATACGTTGCGCCGAGTGCCAGCTTGTAGCTGAAGCCCTTGCTGCCGCTATAGCTTATGTAGGCCGGATTGATGAGCGGCGACATGTGCACCGATGCTGCTCCTGCCGATGCTCCCAGACTGCTGAACAGGTTGTCGTCGATGAAGTTCCATGCTATCTCGTCCAGCCTGTTGCGTGAGCCTTCAGCCTCAATGCTGTCTGCGGATTCCTTGGCGGCAGTCTCGCTGAGGACGGTGCTGTCGCTGCGCGCATAGATTACCCAGTCGCTCTTCTTCAGTGCCACGGGGCGCAGGCTGCCCATCATTTCGCGGCTGTCATACTCGCTTACGGAGTCGGGCAGCGACACTTCGCAGTTATAATATGCCGTGAACGACGCCTCTATCTTGTTGCCTGCGAAGTTGAACTGGCAGTCGGTGTTGCAGCGGTCTGGCAGCAGCGACTGCAGGTGTTCGCTCATGGTGGCCGTAACGCTGAAGGAAACCATGTCGTAGTCTATCGAGAAGCTGACGAACGTCAGTCGCCCCGTCTGCACGTCGCATGTAGCCCTTCCGCTCACCAGCTGTGTGTTCCTGAGCGTCGGGCGGAAGGTGATGACGGCTGTCTTGCTGTCGGCAGCAGTGATGGTGTAGCGGTAGTAATGCCTGTTGGCGCGATGGAACGGCGAGAGCAGGTGGTCGGGATATAGGGCGACGTCGTAGAGGTTGGGGGCCATGTGCTGCATGATCATGCTCATCACTCTGCGGTTGTGGGGTATGGTTCCGCAGACTACCTGCCTGTGCAGCGAGTAGTTGCCGTCGTCGTCGAACTTCAGCTTGCCGTATGTCTCACCGATGAACTGGCGTTGCCCGTGGGCTATTGAGTGCATGGTGGGTATTAGGAAGAGTATGGCGTTGCGGCGTTTGGCATCGATGGTGTAGCGCATATATACATTCTGCTCGATGCCGTTTGTCGCAGGCGTGAAGTTGCGGCGGAAGCTCCATATCCTGCTGAGCACCAGCGAGTCGGTGGCTTCCCCGGCAAAACAAATACTGGGCAGTGCTACGGTCAGCACGCCCAGCAAGAAGGCATATAGTGTGTGTTGCTTACGTGTCACTTCTTCTTATCTTGCGAATAGCAGTCGCATGACGGTCGCAAAATTACGAAAAAACGAGTGCAATGCAAAAGAAAAACGCGTTTTTCTTTTGCATTGCCGAGTGCCAAGTAAGTTCGACGAAGTCAAAATTACGAAAAAGTGAGAGAAATGCAAAAGGAAAGTTTGCTTTTCTTTTTTCAGCCTAAATATTTCATCAGTATCTTGGCGTTTCCGGAGTCGCGGAGCTTGGCAATGCTCTTCTCGCGGATTTGGCGCACGCGCTCACGGGTAAGTCCCAGCTGGTCGCCGATTTCCTCGAGTCCCTTCTCGTGGCAGCCAATGCCGAAGCACTCGCGGATGATGGTTATCTCGCGTTCCTTAAGCACGCGCTGCAGCACGGAGTTCAGCTCCTGGGCCATCGACTCGTGGTCTACCTGGCGGTCGGTGCGTGAGTCCTCGCCGGAAGCCATCACGTCGAGCATGCAGTTGTCCTCGCCGTCCTGGAATGGCGCGTCGATGGAGACATGGTGGCCGTCGGCCATCATGGACTGCGTAATCTTCTCCTCCTCCATGTTGGTGGCTTCGCTGAGCTCAGTGACCGACGGATGGCGCTGGTTCTCCTGCTCGAACTTGTTAATCTCGTGGGCAATCTTGTTAAGGCTTCCCACCTGGTTTAGCGGCAGGCGCACTATGCGGCTCTGCTCGGCGATGGCCTGCAGGATGCTCTGGCGGATCCACCACACGGCATAGCTGATGAACTTGAAGCCGCGGGTTTCGTCGAACTTCTGTGCAGCCTTGATAAGGCCTATGTTTCCTTCGTCGATGAGGTCGGTGAGCGTCAGTCCCTGGTGCTGGTATTGCTTGGCAACGGAGACAACAAAGCGCAGATTGGCAGTAACAAGCTTGTCCTTTGCACGCTCGCCCTCAGGGCCGCCCTTGCGGATTTTCTGTGCTAATTCAATTTCCTCGTCAATGCTAATCAGTGGGGCGCGACCTATCTCTACAAGATATTTGTCGAGAGCCTCGCTGGAGCGGTTTGTAATACTCTTCTGTATCTTTAGCTGTCTCATCTTTTTATCCTAAAAATTAAATCTAACTATCTGACAGTCAGCTTGATTTGCGCAAAACGTCTTTTAAAAGCGGTGCAAAGTTATAAAAAATATAGACACGATGTTCTCAAAATTGTATTTTTTTATCTTAAAAATATATAAAACTGGGTCTTGTGGTGCCAAGGGATTTTCAGTGCAGAGCCTGCCGTTGCCGTGTGTTGCCAAGGGGCTTTCAGTGATGGGGCTGCCTTTGTGTGGCAAGTGTTAATTCCCTTGGAGGTTTTATTAAAATCTACTGCCTCAAAACTCGCGAATTTCTTAGCAAAAGAATTTTTCGCCCAAATGCGCGAGTTATGGGCGGTTAGCCTTCTTCGTCCGGTATGTTGCTGTACCACAGCAACATCACGCATCCTCTTCAAGCAAACCGTCGGAAATTTCCATTTTTCTCTTTGACTCCCGGAAATAACATGCAGAGTTACGGAATTATCTCTTAAAGATAAATCGCTGACATGCGTTGTCAGCATGCTGGGCGGCACTCTCCATACTCACCATTTGGCGAAGAATAGTGGAAAATAGCTTTGGAAAATGACGATTTTGCTACAGAAATGCATGCCGGAAGGTGTTTTTCCGAGTTTCAAGTTCTTCATTTTTCTGCATTTTGCAGTCTTTGCAGCCTTCTTAATGCTGCTTTCCACTTCTGTTTTGCCGAAAAATGCAACAAAAAATGAGGCCCCTTCGGCCTCATTTTAGTTTTATATATGCAATTAAGCCAGTTTTCAGGGCTTGCTGCAAGTTACAGTTTCTTTACAGCGTCACGCCGTTCTTGAAGATAGAAATCTCGCGATAGCCGTTCTCCTCGTTGCGTGCTTTCTCGCCGCTGGCAACGGCAAGCACCTTGTCGATGAATTCCGGCACCAGCTCCTTCATGGTGCGGCCCTCAACCAGCTGACCGGCAGAGAAGTCTACCCAGTGGGGCTTGTTCTTGGCGAGAGTGGGGTTGGTGGCAACCTTCATCGTGGGAACGAATGTGCCGAATGGCGTGCCGCGTCCGGTGGTGAACAGCACGATGTGGCATCCGCAGGAGGCCAGGGCGGTAGAAGCCACGAGGTCGTTGCCAGGGGCAGAGAGCAGGTTGAGACCGCTGTTCTGCAGGCGGTCGCCGTACTCCATGACGCCGCTCACGGGGGCCTTGCCGCACTTCTGTGTGCAGCCCAGGGCCTTGTCCTCGAGGGTGGAGATGCCGCCGGCCTTGTTGCCCGGCGAGGGGTTCTCGCCGACAGGCTCGCCATGGCTGAGGAAGTAGTTCTTGAAGTTGTTGATCATCGAGACTGTCTGGTTGAAGAGCTCCGGAGTCTCGCAGCGGTTCATCAGGATGGTCTCTGCGCCGAACATTTCTGGCACTTCCGTCAGCACGCTTGTGCCTCCCTGTGCTACGAGCCAGTCGCTGAACTCGCCGACCAGCGGGTTGGCTGTGATACCGCTGAAGCCGTCGGAGCCGCCGCACTTCAGACCCACGCGGAGCTTGGAGACGCTGACGTCCTCGCGCCTGTCCTGAGCGGCCTGCTTGTAGAGGTCGCGGAGAATCTGCATGCCGGCTTCCATTTCGTCGCCCTCAACGCGCTGTGTCACCAGCAGCTTGATGCGCGACTGGTCGTAGTCGCCGAGCATGGCCATGAAGTCTTCGGGCTGGTTGTTCTCGCAGCCGAGGCTCAGCACCAGCACGCCGCCGGCATTGGGGTGCAGGCAGATGTCGCGCAGCACCTTGCGGGTGTTCTCGTGGTCTTCGGAAAGCTGTGAGCAGCCGTAGTTGTGATGCCATGTCCAGACGGCGTCGATGTCCTTGCAGCCGGTCTCTTCGCGAAGGCGCTGGGCCAGACGCTCGGCGATGCCGTTGACACAGCCTACGGTAGGCACTATCCATATCTCGTTGCGAACGCCGACGTCGCCGTTCTTGCGGACATAGCCCTTGAAGGTGCGTCCTTCGTTGGCGATGGAAAGCTTTTCGCCTACGGGACTGTAGGTATACTCAAGGGTACCGCTGAGATTGGTCTTAAGGTTGTTTTCGTTCACCCAGTCGCCGGCTTTCATGGCTTGACGGGCGTGGCCGATGGGATAGCCGTACTTGATGATGTCTTCGCCCTCGCGGACATCCTTGATGAGAACTTTGTGACCGGCAGGAGTGTCTTGGTTCACAGTGATTTGCTTGCCGTCAACGTCGATGATGTCGCCTTTTGCCTTTGGGGCCAGGCAGACAACGACAGAGTCGGCCGGATTAATTTTCAGAAAAGTAGCTAATGCCATAATGTTTTTGCTTAGTATTGTTTTGTTAACCAATGTTTTTACGCCTGTAGAAGTTTATGTTTTCCTTTGTCAGCAGCTCTATGGGCATGTAGTTCACCGGGTCCACCTCCTTTTTCAGCACTATTGCATTGAAGAGGGTCTCTATGCAGGCATAGCCCTGCATGTAGCCGTGCTGGGCTATCAGGAACGATATGCTGCCCTGCCGCACGCACTCTGCATTCTGCGGAACCATGTCGTAGCCCATTATCTGGACGTTGCGGCGGTTGGAGCGCAGCAGGAAGTTGCCCACGAGGTGGGCCTTGGAATTGAATGTTATGCAGTGGTGGACCTGCGGGTGTGCGGCAAAGAATTCCTCAAGGATGTCGTCATAGTGTTCGGGCTTGTCGTCGAGCGAAAGGTTCACCTCGTGGATGGCAACGGAGGGAAAGTGGTCGTGCATGTAGTGGCGGAAGCCCGTCTCGCGGTTTTCCTGCTGCTTGGAGGCCACGTTGCCGCCGCGCATCTGCTTCATGAGCATTATCTCCGTCTCACGTGGGGCCATCATCATCAGCATGCGGGCTGCGAAATAGCCGCTGGAGAAAGAGTCCTGGCCATAGAACGACAGGGGCTTGAGGTCGGGCATGTAGGAGTCGAGCAATATGAACGGTATCTGCTGCTCGTGCATCTGGTCGGTGTACTTCCGCGTGGTCTCCAGCGTCGACGGCACTACTATGACGCCGTCGGGCTTCTGCCTGAGGCACTCTGTCATAACCTTGGAGAATGTTTCCGGGGAAAAGCGGTTGTAGAACATCATTGTCTGTGAGACACTGAAGTCGCGCCTGCGCTCACAGGCGGCCATCACACCCTCCTCAACCTCTTGCCAGTAGGCTTCGCTCTCGTGCTTGGGTATGATGCAGAAAAAATTGTAGGACTTGTTGTAGGCTAATGCCGAGGCGTACATGTTTGGCTTGTAGTCCATTTCCGACAAGGCCTGGTTGACTTTCTCAAGGGCCTTGGGCGAGACGTTGGGCCTGTTGTGCAACACGCGATCAACAGTGCCAACGCTGACACCGGCACGCTGGGCAATATCTTTGATTCTGATTTTTGCCATATTTCGAAATATATTTGCAATAACGCTTTCAGGTGCTCGGGGAACACGTGCTGCGTCCCTGTTTTGCCGCGCAGAAGCGTCTTTGCCTGTTTTCGTAGGCAAAGGTAAGCTAAAAGAGAAAATAATTAGTGATTTTAAGTGTTAATCTAATTAAAATAATTCCTGCGGCTGGCAATTTTTCTTAACATTATTATTAACTTTGCAAATATATAAATATTGTGATATGGGTATTTTCGGTTTTTTTAGTAAAGAGAAAAAGGAAACGTTAGACAAGGGCCTGGAGAAAACCAAGAGCAGCGTGTTCGACAAACTGACACGTGCCATCGCCGGAAAATCAAAGGTTGACGACGATGTCCTGGACAATCTCGAGGAGGTCCTCGTGACAAGCGACGTGGGCGTGGACACCACGCTGAAGATTATTGAGCGCATTGAGCAGAGAGTGGCTCGCGACAAGTATGTCGGCACGTCGGAACTGAATGCAATACTGCGCGACGAGATAGCATCGCTGCTGGCAGAGAACAACTCGGCAGACAACTCCAACTGGGACTTGCCGACAGACCATAAACCATACGTGATACTCGTCGTCGGCGTCAACGGGGTGGGCAAGACCACTACCATCGGCAAGCTGGCATGGCAGTTCAAGCAGGCCGGCAAAAAGGTATATCTGGGCGCTGCCGACACCTTCAGGGCTGCCGCTGTGGAACAGCTGTGCATCTGGGGTGAGCGCGTCGGCGTGCCTGTGGTGAAGCAGCAGATGGGCAGCGACCCGGCAAGCGTAGCCTTCGACACCCTGCAAAGCGCAAAGGCCAACGGTGCCGACGTGGTGCTGATAGACACCGCAGGACGACTGCACAACAAGGTGGGCCTGATGAACGAGCTGAAGAAAATCAAGGATGTCATGAAGAAGGTGCTGCCAGAAGCACCCGACGAGGTAATGCTCGTGCTGGATGGCTCTACGGGGCAGAACGCTTTCGAACAGGCCAAGCAGTTCTCGGCAGTGACACAGATAACCAGCCTTGCCATCACCAAGCTTGACGGCACTGCAAAGGGCGGAGTGGTGATTGGCATCAGCGACCAGCTGAAGGTGCCGGTGAAGTATATAGGACTGGGCGAGGGAATGACTGACTTGCAGCTCTTTGACCGCAGGCATTTCGTCGACTCGTTGTTTAAGAAGTGAAAGTGAAGGGAAAAGGTGAAAAATAAGGAATTCTCTGCCACAAGGCCTGTCATAGACTTCATTACTCTTGGGTGTTCCAAAAATCTCGTGGACAGTGAGACACTCATGGGACTCTTCGCGGCTGCCGGCTTCGAGGTTACGCACGACAGCGACGACCCGCAGGGGCAGATTGCGGTCATCAACACCTGTGGCTTCATAGAAGACGCCAAGCAGGAAAGCATTGACACCATCCTGGAGTTTGCTGAGCGGAAGGAACAGGGACACCTGCAGAAGCTTTATGTGATGGGATGCCTGTCGGAGCGCTACCTGGCAGACCTGGAAAAGGAAATACCGGAGGTAGACGGATGGTATGGGAAGTTCAACTACCGCCAGCTGCTGCAGGACATTACCGGAAAGAAGCCTGAAGCCGACGGCGACAGGATGCTGACGACACCGGCTCACTACACATACATAAAGATTGCTGAAGGCTGCGACCGCCATTGTGCCTACTGCGCGATACCTCTGATAACCGGGCGCCACAGGAGCCGCCCGATGCAGGAAATTCTCGACGAGGTGAGCAAGCTGGCTGCCAGAGGCGTCAGGGAATTCAACATCATTGCACAGGAACTGACATACTATGGAATAGACACCTGCGGCAGGCAGCTTATTGCCGAGCTGGTGGACAAGATGGCTGCCATAGAGGGCGTGGAGTGGATAAGGCTGCACTACGCATATCCGGCTCACTTCCCGTGGGACTTGCTGGCAGTGATGCGCAAGCACGATAACGTCTGCAAATATCTGGACATCGCACTGCAGCATATCTCTGACAACATGCTCGACAGGATGCGGCGCAACGTTACGAAAAAAGAAACCTATGAACTCGTGGAGAGGCTGCGCAGGGAAGTGCCAGGCATTCACCTGAGGACAACACTCATGGTCGGCTTCCCGGGAGAGACGGAGGAGGACTTCAGGGAACTCGTCGAATTCGTCAAGTGGGCGCGTTTCGAGCGTATGGGTGCCTTTGCCTACAGTGAAGAGGAAGGGACATTCTCGGCAGACAACTACAAAGACGACGTTCCGGCAGACATAAAGCAGCAGAGACTGGACAAACTGATGAGAATTCAGCAGAACATCAGTCTCGATGTGGAGACGGCAAAGGTGGGAAAGACACTCAGAGTGGTGATTGACAGACTGGAGGGCGATTACTTCATCGGGCGCACGGAATTCAGCTCACCGGAAGTGGACCCGGAAGTACTTATCGGTGCCGACGAACAACTGCAGATCGGCAAGTTCTATGATGTCGCCGTTACTGATGCCGAAGAGTTTGACTTATATGCAACTACAAAAATATGAACAACAAGGAGTTTATTGCTGAACTGGCAAGCAGGACTGGATATACAGTTCGTGATACGCAGAGACTGGTAGACAACGTGGTAAACACTATGGGAGACGTTTTCCAGAATGACACCGCTGTGGTAGTGCCAAACTTTGGCAGCTTTGAGCCTAAGAAGAAAATGGAAAGAATCATCGTCAACCCATCGACTGCGCAGCGTATGCTCGTGCCGCCGAAGATTGTGCTGACTTTTAAGCCTAACCAGGAGTGGAAAGATGAACTGAAGGAAGGAGGAACGCAATAATGGAAAGAATCAGCATACAGGACATTTCCAAGATTCTCAACGAGAAGAATGGTATTGGTGTTAACTTCGCCAACAGCTTCGTTGCGGAAATGTTTGACATCATCAGGCAAAGACTTTCCGAAGAGAAACTGGTGAAAGTGAAAGGCTTGGGAACGTTTAAGATAATATCTGTAGACTCCCGTGAGAGCGTCAGCGTGCGCACTGGCGAAAGAGTGACAATAGCAAGCCATGAAAAGGTAACTTTTACTCCTGACGCTGTCATTCGTGAACTGGTGAACAAGCCGTTCTCACAGTTTGATACTGTTATCCTGAATGATGGGGTGCAGTTTGACGACCTCTCAGACGACTTGACGCCGGAGGAAATAGAGTCTTATGTGGAGACGGAAACCGAGCCAACATTCATTCCGCCGATAGTCGAAGAGCCGCAGCCGATAGTTGAAGAACCGCAGCCGATAGTTGAAGAACCGCAGCCGATTATAGAGGTTGTGGAGGACGAGAATATAACTGTAGAGCCAGAACAGCCTGAGGAAGTGCAGCCAATGATAGAAGTCGTTGATGAACAAATCGAAGAACCAGTTGTCGTACCCGAAGAACCGATTGTCGTACCCGAAGAACCGATTGTTGTACCCGAAGAGCCAACTGTCGTACCCGAAGAACCGGCTGGCGTGGAGGAAGAATCTTTTGAAGATGATGATGAACCTGCTGTTGAAGAGCCAATACTTTCGCGCCCAACGCCTCACAAGCTTGTAGAGGGCAACGACGACTTCGAATCATATCCCTGGTATCGGTGGCTCATGCCAGTAATTTTCTCATCGATACTGATAGTGCTGGCAGGTGTGGGAGGATATTATTTAGGACTGAGCAATGCGACGGTAGCACTTAGCGACACCATTATAATCAGAGATACAGTTGTGGCTGCTGAGCCTGTGGACTCTCTCGAAGAGCCTGACAGCCTGCTCGCAATGGAGATGGAGGAGGAAGGTGTGCAGGAGGCTTCGGCCCAGTCGGCTCCCGTTCCAGCCCAAAAGCCTGTTGCTGCCACGGAAGAACCGCAGAAGAAGCCTGCTGCAAAAGAAGCCACCGTGACGGTTGGTGATGACGGCCTTGACGAATATGAGCGCAAGGACGAACGCGTGCGCCTCGGTGCCTATCGCATCATCGGCGAAGACCATCGTGTGACTGTGCAGCCCGGACAGACGTTCTACAGTATCTGCCGCGCACATCTCGGACCAGACATGAACTGCTATGTGGAAGTCTTCAACAATCTGCCCCGCGATCCGCAGATAAAAGAAGGCCAGGTGATACGCATTCCTAAGCTGCAATGGAAAAAGCGCAGAAAATAAAGTGAAGATTATTTGCACATATCAATAGCTTTGCCTACCTTTGCAGACGCCAAGTTCAGGGAATGAGGTGAGAAACCTCAACTGTCCCGCAGCTGTGAGCAGTAATTTGAAAGGGTCAAGCACTATGTCACTGATATTATTGGGAAGACGCTTGATGCCATACTGTAAGTCAGAATACCTGCTTGGCGAGTGTAATGTGTCTGCATAGTGCCTCTGGGGTTAGGTTTGCAGGCGCGATATGTGTATTATTATATAAGTCGGGAGACTTATGTCGTGAGATATATGGTCTCCCATTTTTATTAGAACAGGACACGTAACAGTGAAAGCGCTACAGGGGCTATGCCTTATAGTAGTATTGTGTATGGCTACATCCGTCAACGCCCAGGAGGCGTTGCGCAGCCGTTTCGACAGCATCCAGCATATAGATGAGGTCGTTGTCTTGTCGCGCTATAATCACAAGGAAGTCATTCCCTCCCAGACGCTTGGGGGAGAGCAGCTGGAAAAGCTCAGCGCCCACAGCGTCGCCGATGCTCTCAGGTATTTCTCAGGTATTCAGCTAAAAGACTATGGAGGTGTTGGCGGCATCAAGACCGTTAACATCCGTTCCATGGGTACTAACCATTTGGGAATAAGCTACGACGGCATAGAACTTGGCAACGCACAGAACGGACAGATAGACTTAGGACAGTTCTCGCTGGACAATATGGAGGAGATTACGCTGTTCAACGGACAGAAAAGCGCTCTTTTGCAGCCGGCAGCAGACTTCGGCCATGCGGCAGCGGTATACATGCGAACGAAGGCGCCGCGCTTTGAGGAGGGTCGCAGCTATAATCTCAAAGCAAAGGTGAAATATGCATCGAGCGACATGTTCCGCCTGTCGACATTGTGGGAGCAGCGACTGTCTCCTGCTGTCAGCTCTTCCCTGTCAGCAGAAGTTCTCACTGCCTCAGGGAAATACAAGTTCCGCTACCTTCGGAAAAAGCAGGACGGCACCGTTGCCTACGACACAACAGCCGTCAGGGAGAATGGCGATATATGGGCCTTGCGTGCCGAAGCCAATCTGCACGGCATGCTCACCAACGGCTTCTGGAAGCTGAAGGCCTATGCCTACAATTCTGAGCGCGGCATTCCCGGAGCAATCGTCAACAACGTCTGGAAACGTGGTGAGCGTCAGTGGGATCACAACTATTTCCTTCAGGGTCGCTGGCAGCAATCGCTCGGTGAGCGACTGGTGACGCAGTTAGTGTCAAAATACGCCTACTATTCCACTCGTTATGTCGACCGTGACATTACAAAGCTGCCAGTCGACAACTCTTTCCATCAGCATGAACTGTACGTCTCGTCATCCAACGAGCTGACCTTGACACCGTGGTGGGGAGCGTCGCTGAGCTATGACTTTAAGTATAACAGGCTTACGTCGGACATGCGGCAGTTTGTCTTTCCTCACCGATTCTCAAACTATATTGCGCTGGCGACGGCACTAAACCTGGAACGCCTGAAGATACAGCTCTCATTGTTGGAGGCATTTGTGAAAGACCATACCCGCGATGCGATTTCCCCGAAGAGCCTTAGCACACTTACGCCGGCAGTGTTTGCAAACTATGTCCTGCTGGACGGTGGCGCCCATTCCGCAGCCCCTGTCAGCAATTCGCTGTCGCTGAGGGCATACGCCAAGAAAAGCTTCCGCATGCCCACATTCAACGACCTGTATTATACCGACTTGGGCAATGCACTTCTGAAGCCGGAAGTGGCATTCCAGTATAATGCCGGACTCAGCTACAGCCACCATCGCCGCAGCGGCTTCCTCCGCTATGTACATTTGCAGGCTGACGCATATTACAACACCGTTCACGACAAGATTGTTGCCTATCCCAAAGGCCAGCAGTTCCGCTGGACCATGCTTAATCTCGGCAAAGTGCATGTCAAGGGCATAGACGCCGAGGCAGAGCTGACCGTCGTTCCTGCCGGCAGGCTTCTCGTCACCGGTCGCCTGCAGTACACCTATCAGCAGGCCCGTGACGTAACGTCGCCGTCGGACACCTACTACCTCCACCAGATTCCGTATATCCCCTGGCACAGCGGTTCGGCAATCCTCAACCTCCAATATGGCAGCTGGGATTTCAACTATAGCTTTGTGTATGCCGGCGAGCGGTATAACCAGCAGGAGAACATTCCCTACAACTACATGCAGCCTTGGTATACCAGCGACCTGTCGGTAGCCTATGGCTTCCGCCTGTGCGGCTGCGGTATGAGGCTGCTGGCAGAAGTCAACAATGTGTTTTCGCAGGACTACGACGTAATTCTCAACTATCCGATGCCCAAGCGCAACTACGGCATAACGTTGGAGGTAAAGGTTTAGTGACTTAAAAGTAAGGATGCTGCAAACAAAAGGAAAGATAATGCCAATAAAAGGAAAGATGCTACACATTATTTATATATATAGGGTGCTGTTTGCCCTGTGGCTTGTCGCCATGCTCGCTGGCTGTCGTACCGACGACCAGATAGTGTACATGGAAGACGAGAACACGGGTGTTAGCTCTTCTCCAGGCACACTGGTTGGCATGTACCTGCTGAATGAGGGCAACATGGGCAGCAACAAGTGTACTCTTGACTATCTCGACCTGTCGTCACCCGACAGCACCATACACTATCTGCGCAACATCTATGCCGAGCGCAATCCCAACGAGGTGAAGGAGCTTGGCGATGTGGGCAATGACGCCAAGATCTACGGCCAGCGGCTCTGGCTGGTAATAAACTGTTCGAACAAGGTGGAGGTGCTGCACTCTGCCGATGCGACGAAGATAGGCAAGATAGACATTCCCAACTGCCGCAGTCTGGCATTCCACGACGGCTATGCCTATGTGAGTTCCTTCGTCGGCCCTGTGGCTGTCGGCGGCGACTCTCCGTTAGGCATGGTCTACAAGGTTGACACGCTGACGCTGCAGAAGACAGACTCGCTGACCGTCGGCTATCAGCCGGAGGAAATGGCCGTCAGCGGCGACTTCCTCTATGTTGCCAATTCCGGAGGCTACATACCCCCACGCTACGACAACCGCGTCAGCATAATCGACCTGCGGACGTTTACTCTCAAGGAGCATGTGGAGGTGGGCATCAACCTCCAGCTCATCCGCACCGACAGCCACGGACAGCTGTGGGTCAGCTCGCGCGGCAACAACCGCGACAAGGCGTCGTGCCTGTATTGGCTGCTGCCTGCAGCCGACGGCTCCCTGACCGTGGGCGGATGCATCGACCGTGCCGTCAGCGGCATGAGTATTGCCGGCGACTCACTCTACTTCTACGGTGCCGACTTCAATGCCCTGACCTATGACGTCACGGAAGCCCAGGGCATAGTAAACACTGCCACCCACCAGATAGTCAGCGAGAGCCTTTCCGCCGATGCCGAGATGGCTGCAATCAGCCAGCCCTACGGCATCATTGTCAATCCCGACGGCAGAGACTTCTACATGATGGACGCCAAGAACTATGTTTCCAGCGGTGTCCTGCTGCACTTCCTGGCCGACGGTACTTTCGACTATAAGGTCCGCACCGGCGACATACCGGGCCACGCCGTGTTCTTGTATAAATGACATTTCAACAAACAACGATAACGCTATGAACTTAAATATCAACATCTGGAAGCTTGCCGTAACCATTGCCCTGCTGCTTATGCCGTCGGCAGTCCCCATGCTTGCACAGCGGTTAGACCCCGGCACGGAGCACTCAAAGAACATTAAGGCCGTCGACGAATACCTGCCGGCGCCGGGTCAGTTTGTCAACGAGCTGCCCGTGGCTACTGCCGACGACACACCGGCATCTATGGCCGCCAAGTGTACGGCAATCCTGCGCTCCAATGCCGACAAGCTCGACAGCGGACTGCCTCTGGATGCTTCCGGCGGCAACGACGATGACTACTCGTCGTCATATCTGATTTCGCTGGGAGCCTACGGAGGCTACATAACATTCCACTTCGACCACTCCATAGCCAACATTCCCGGCCGTCGCGACCTGCTCATTCTCGGCAATTCCAACCAGAGCCTTATGACGCAGCTTGAAGGCGGAGCCAGCGAACCCGGCATTGTCATGGTGTCGAAGGACGTCAATGGCAACGGTCTTCCCGACGACCCCTGGTACGAGCTTGCCGGCAGTGCCGATGTCGACAGTATTGGCAAGGTTGACTACAGCTATTCCGTGACCTACCAGCCTGCAGCCATGCAGCCCATACCCTGGACCGACAGTCAGGGCCGTCAGGGCTTTGTCGAGCGCCTCGGATTTCACAAGCAGGAGTATTATCCGCTGTGGATTTCCGGCAGCCTGCAGTTCTCAGGAACCCTGCTGCCGCCGAATGCCGTCGACCTTAGCGGTGTCGGCACCAACTGGGTGCGCGTGTTCCTCCGCTACGGCTATGCCGACAACCGTCCTAACACCGACACCGACGGCAACAGCTTCGACCTGGACTGGGCCGTCGGCGCCGACCGCAAGCCTGTGAAGCTGGACTTTGTCGACTTTGTCCGCGTCTATACCGGCGTCAATCAGACGTGCGGCTGGACGGGTGAGACATCTACGGAGATCTGCCATGCCGAAGACATGCATCTTGCCGAGTCCTTGCAGGCCATCTCCGATGCAGTGGCTGCCATAGCCACCGTCAGACAAGAGTCTGCCGCCGCCACAGCCGTCTACGACATGCACGGCCGTCAGCTTGCCGCCCCCCGGCGTGGCATCAGCATTGTGCGTGGCAGCAACGGCATAGCCGTAAAAGTGATTAAATAACCCTTTTTTTATATTTTAACAACTTAATTATTCATCTTATGAAAACAAACAAAATTCTTTTCGCTGGCATGGCCGCTGTCTGCGGCATGCTGCTGACATCGTGTGACGGCTTTAAGGACAATCCAATGCCTGCAGGCTCAGTGATTACGATTTCAGACTTCGAGGACGTCAACGTCCAGCTTAACGACAAAGGCTTCTGGAGCGGCGAAGCCATCGGTGAGGGCGTCGACGGCGACTGGGGCGAGGTTACCTATGCCTGTAAGGCAACTACCGGCCTGCTGACCATCAACGTCAACTACTCTGTGATGGACATGGGCGGCTACAGCTACGACTGGTGGGGAGGCATTGCCGTTTCCAACCGCACTGGCAAGGAGCTGACAAGCATGGACGACCAGTACAACAACATCGTGGGCAGCGGTGTCAACGGTTCCAATAATTTCGGTGTCATCTACGGCAGCGGCAGCACCATCGACGTAAATGTTGAAGGCGGTGCTGCAATCAAGTACATCTATGTTGCCAACAGCGCCTACACCATGCAAAACGTACTCGTTGGCGACGGCTATTCTCCCAAGTTTGCCAATGCCGGCGACCACATCACGCTCATCATCAAGGCTACACGTGCCGACGGCACAACCGCCCAGAAGGAGGTTTCACTGGCTGAGTACACCACAGCTCTTAGCTACATCACCGGATGGCAGCAGGTTGACCTGAGCGAGTTTGGCTCGAATGTCACCAAGCTGACCTTCGACTACGATGCCCACAACAGCGGAGTGCCCTTGTATGCCTGCATCGACGACATCGCCGTCAGCGCAAAATAATCTTTCTATGAAGAGACTCCTCCACAGCATCATCTGCTTAGGACTCCTGGTGTCGCTGTCATCGTGCGGCGGGCAAGTCAGCCCGCAGTCCGGTGGTGGCGACACCATTGCTTTCCGCTACGCCCGCGGGCTTACCGTCGTAGAGCATGACGATTACACCTATGTGGAGCTGAAGAACCCCTGGAAGGCGGATGCCGTCCTGCACAGGTATGTCCTTGTGCCGCGCAACGCCTCGCTGCCCGACGGTCTTCCTGATGGCACCGTGGTGCGCACACCACTCTCAAGGAGCATAGTGTTCACCACCGTCCACTGTGCCATGCTGCAGATGCTTGGCAAGGAGGCCAGTATTGCTGGCATTGCCGACTTGAAGTACATCAAGCTTCCCTATGTCCATCAGCAGATTGCCAAGGGCCGCATTGCCGATGTTGGCGACGGACTGAGTCCCGTCGTGGAGAAGATTATCGACATCCGCCCCGACGCCCTGCTGCTGTCGCCATTTGAGAACAGCGGAGGCTACGGCCGCCTGGAGGCCATCGACATTCCCATCATAGAATGTGCTGAATACATGGAGGCCACTCCGTTAGGGCGCGCCGAATGGCTGAGGTTCTACGGACTGCTCTTCGGATGCCGCAAGCAGGCAGACAGCCTTTTCGCCGTCGTCGACAGCAGCTATAACTCCCTGAAGGCTCTTGCTGGCAGCGGAGCTGCTGCCGGAAAGGGCAAGAAGGTGCTGGTGGACAAAATCACCGGCAGTGTCTGGTATGTCCCCGGCGGTCGCAGCACCATCGGGCAGATGCTCAGCGATGCGGGAGCCGACTATCCCTGGGCCGACGACAGTCACAACGGTTCCGTGGCACTTCCGTTCGAAGTGGTGCTGGAGCGTGCCGGACAGTCTGACATCTGGCTGTTCCGCTACAGCGGCAAGCATGACATCACGCTCCGCGAGCTGCTTACCGAGCATCATGGCTATGGCCAGTTGCAGCCGGTAAGGACCGGCGCATGCTACGGATGCAATGTCGAGACGTCGCTCTTCTACGAGGAGTCGCCTTTCCGGCCCGACTATCTGCTTACGGACTTTCTGAACATCATTCACCCCGAAATTGAAGGCATTCCGCCACTCCGATACTATCACCGTGTAGAGTGACATGCAGAGACAGAAAATTATCTGCGTAAGATAATTTCGTAACATGCAGAGATAATTTTTTATCTTACGGAGATATTTTCGTAACATGCAGAGATATTTTCGTAACATGCAGAGATAAAATTTCAAGGACAAGCGAAATGGTTAAGAGCAGGCTCTTCTTTCTTCTCGCAGTGCCGGTGCTGTTGCTGTTGACGGTTGCCAACATCGCCATCGGCTCGGTGAGCATTCCCATCGGTGAGACTATCCGCATACTGATGGGCGGCGAGGCAAGCCGTCCGTCGTGGCAGTTCATCATCATGGAGTCGCGCCTGCCGCAGGCATTCACGGCTCTCATGTCTGGCGCAGCGCTGTCCGTCAGCGGACTGATGCTGCAGACGGCATTCCGCAATCCGCTGGCAGGTCCCAGCGTCTTCGGCATCAACAGCGGTGCCGGGGTGGGGGTGGCCTTGGTGATGCTCGTCCTTGGAGGCAGCATGAGCGTCAGTGCCTTTGCCGTCAGCGGCGTGGTGGCCATTCTGGCCGCAGCCTTTGCCGGGGCAGTGGCAGTGATGCTTGTCATTTTCCTGTTTTCCAACATCGTGCGCAGCAACACCATGCTGCTCATCATCGGCATCATGATAGGCTATATCACCGACTCGGCCATCTCGCTGCTGAACTTCTTTGCCACCGACGAAGGCGTGAAGTCGTACATGGTGTGGGGAATGGGCAGCTTCAGCGGCGTGTCGCTGCGAATGCTGCCTGCCTTCTGCCTGCTGACGGCAGGAGGGCTTTTCGGGGCCATGCTGCTCATAAAGCCGCTCAACGCACTCATGCTCGGCGAACGCTATGCTGAAAACCTGGGCGTCAACATCTCACGGACACGCAACTGGCTGCTGATAGTTACCAGTATGCTGGCAGCCGTGGTGACGGCATTCTGCGGGCCGATAGCGTTTATAGGACTTGCCGTACCACACATCACGCGCATGCTGCTGACTACCGACAACCACCGTATGCTGCTGCCGGCAACGTGCCTCTGCGGCGCTGCCGTGGCACTGGTCTGCAACCTGCTGTGCGTGCTGCCCGGCGAAAGCGGAGTGATACCCATCAACGCCATTACGCCACTCATCGGCGCGCCGGTAATCATCTACGTCATCCTGGCACGCAAATAGCGTCGCAAAACATCCCCCTTTCCATGCTTTTGACACGACGGACAAGGCCACAGACTGTCGTGGCGAGATTTTATTTTGCAAAAAAATCCTAAATCCTTGTGTGGCTCGTTTTTTTACTCTATCTTTGCATGAAACAAGATTTTTTATTAATATTTTTCTGAAAAAATAACTTATGAGTCAAAAAAGAGTCTATACTTTCGGCAATGGTAAGGCCGAAGGTAATGCAAAGATGCGTGAGGAACTCGGTGGCAAGGGTGCAAACCTTGCTGAGATGAACCTTATCGGTGTTCCCGTTCCTCCAGGTTTCACTATCACAACCGATTGCTGCAACGAGTACTATCAGGTTGGCCAGCAGAAGATTATGGAACTGCTGAACGACGACGTGATGGCAGCAGTGAAGCACATTGAGAACCTGATGAACTCGAAGTTCGGCGACAAGCAGAACCCTCTGCTCGTCAGCGTTCGCTCGGGAGCACGTGCCTCTATGCCTGGCATGATGGACACCATCCTGAACCTTGGCCTTAACGACGAGGTTGCTGAAGGCATGGTGAAGAAGACCAACAATCCTCACTTCGTTTACGACTCTTATCGCCGCTTCGTGCAGATGTATGGCGACGTAGTGCTGGAGATGAAGCCCGTCAACAAGACCGACATCGACCCATTCGAGGAAATCATAGAGAAGGTAAAGGCCGAGCGTGGCGTGAAGCTTGACAAGGACCTGAGCGTCGACGAGCTTAAGAAGCTTGTGCAGCTCTTCAAGGCTGCCATCAAGGAGCGCACCGGCAAGGACTTCCCCAACGATCCTATCGAGCAGCTCTGGGGCGCCATCTGCGCTGTGTTCCGCAGCTGGATGAACGAGCGCGCAATACTCTACCGCAAGATGGAAGGAATTCCCGACGAGTGGGGTACGGCCGTATCGGTTATGGCAATGGTATTCGGCAACATGGGCGACACCTCTGCAACGGGCGTATGCTTCAGCCGCGACGCTGCCAACGGTGAGAACCTCTTCAACGGCGAATACCTGGTTAATGCACAGGGTGAGGACGTTGTTGCCGGTATCCGCACACCGCAGCAGATTACAAAGATAGGCTCTCAGCGCTGGGCTGAGCGCGCAGGCATCTCTGAGGAGGAGCGCGTAGCCAAGTATCCTTCCATGGAGGAGGCCATGCCGGAAATCTACAACCAGCTGAACGGCATCCAGGAGAAGCTGGAAGAACACTACCGCGACATGCAGGACATGGAGTTCACCGTACAGGAGGGCAAACTGTGGTTCCTGCAGACACGTAACGGCAAGCGCACCGGCGCTGCCATGGTGAAGATAGCCATCGACCTGCTGCACGAGGGCAAGATTGACGAGAAGACCGCCATCCTGCGCTGCGAGCCTCAGAAGCTCGACGAGCTGCTGCACCCGGTATTCGACAAGAAGGCTCTCTCGGCTGCCAAGGTTATCGCACAGGGTCTGCCCGCCAGCCCGGGTGCTGCATGCGGCCAGATAGTATTCCATGCTGATGACGCACAGGCTTGGCACGCTGACGGCCACAAGGTCGTTCTCGTTCGCATCGAGACGTCACCGGAGGACCTCGCAGGCATGTCTGCTGCTGAGGGCATCCTGACCGCTCGCGGCGGCATGACTTCCCACGCTGCCGTTGTGGCACGCGGTATGGGCAAGTGCTGTGTCTCTGGCGTAGGCTCGCTGAACGTCAGCTACAAGGACAAGACTGTCGAAATCGACGGCGTAGTATACAAGGAGGGCGACTACATCTCTCTGAACGGTACCACTGGCCAGGTCTACGCTGGCGAAGTTCCTACAAAGGCTGCCGAGCTTTCTGGCGACTTCAAGGAACTCATGGACCTCTGCGACAAGTACACCAAGCTGCAGGTTCGCACCAATGCCGACACTCCACGCGACGCACAGCTGGCACGCGACTTCGGTGCAAAGGGTATCGGTCTGACACGTACAGAACACATGTTCTTCGAAGACAAGAAGATTATCGCCATGCGCGAAATGATATTGGCCGACAGCGTTGCAGGACGCGAGAAGGCGCTTGCCAAGCTGCTGCCTTACCAGAAGGCAGACTTCAAGGGCATCCTTGAAGCTATGGACGGGCTGCCAGTGAATATCCGTCTGCTCGACCCACCATTGCACGAGTTCGTGCCTCACGATCTGGCAGGTCAGGAGACTATGGCCAAGGAAATGGGCGTCAGCGTAGAGGACATCAAGCGCCGCGTTGACTCTCTGGCAGAGAACAACCCGATGCTGGGTCACCGTGGCTGCCGTCTGGGCATCACATTCCCCGAAATCACTGCCATGCAGACAAAAGCCATCCTCGGCGCTGCCTGCGAACTGAAGAAGGAAGGCAAGAACCCGATGCCGGAAATCATGGTTCCGCTGATTGGCACGCTCTACGAGCTGAAGCAGCAGAAGGAAGTCATCCAGTATGCAGCCAAGGAAGTGTTTCAGGAATATGGCGTAGAGGTTGAGTTCGAAATCGGTACGATGATCGAAATCCCACGTGCTGCTCTGACAGCCGACCGCATTGCCACTGAGGCTCAGTACTTCTCATTCGGTACCAACGACCTTACCCAGATGACATTTGGCTACAGCCGCGACGACATTGCTTCGTTCCTGCCTGTCTATCTCGACAAGAAGATTCTGAAAGTTGACCCGTTCCAGGTTCTCGACCAGAAGGGTGTCGGCAAGCTCATCAAGTATGCTGTCAAGAGCGGCCGCGAGGTACGTCCCGAGCTGCGCTGCGGCATCTGCGGCGAGCATGGTGGCGAGCCCAGCTCCGTGAAGTTCTGCGCCAAGATTGGCATGAACTACGCCTCTTGCTCTCCCTTCCGCGTGCCCATCGCCCGCCTCGCCGCCGCGCAGGCAGCAGTGGAAGAGTAAGTCTGAAAATCTGAAAAAATCAATTGGGTGCAACACTCTTATTATAAAGGGTTGCACCCAATTCTTTTTTAAGATTCACGATTTTGGCTCTGCGCCTCTAATCAGTATAGCTCCCTTTTCTTTCGTTTTTATGGTATTTACGAGAGGTTTCATGCGTATGGTGAGAACGGTGTCGGAAGGCTGGATGTCACTAATGGTCTCGTAGCCATCACTATAGACTGTGAGCGTTTTGCCTGTGAGAGGTATCCAGAAGATAAAATGACCGGAAGTATCAGTGGCGGTTCCCTGTTCATATTTTGAGAGCGAGACCCAGGCATCGGCCAGCGGCTTGCCGTCATCGCTGGTGACGTAGCCTTCAATACGCCTACGCTGGGTCCGCAATTCTGGGTGTTGCTGCATGTATGCCTCACTCAGCGTATCAAGAGTGGTTGTTATTTCTATGATGGCGTCGGCAGATGGTAGGAAGCCGTAACGTGCTTTGATCTGTTCCTTTGATTTGTCATCTTTAATAATATTAAAAGTGTTTATCATCTGTTGTTGCCTATTGATATAAGCAAACCAGCGGCTGGAACCCAAACGAATGGAGTCTGGAAGGATTTCACCGTTGACAACAACGACGAAAGAGTCTTTTTTTTGTGTATGTCCTGTACCAGTGATCCGTATAGTATGGCTAGTCTCCAAGTTTGTGGGTACAATATTAAGCCCTAAAATATTGTCTTGCAGATATTCTTCGTTTTGTCTCTGGGCAAGGAAAATCTGCCGTTCCTCCTCCGTTGCCAGAAATGGCACAGGAACGTGGTATTTTACGTTCACAGGGTGGCCAAACTGATTTCCCGGAGTCCATTTCGGCATTAGGCTGAGGATGCGCAGGCTCTCTTCACCCAGTTGCTGTTCTATCTGCTGCTTCAGCTGCTGCTGTCTGTCGGCACTCTCTTGGCTCAGGCGTAGGGTATCATAATTCAACTTCATAATCTTAGTAACTTTGTAGTTGGAGGTATAGCCCAGACTGTCGACCGTGAAGGTAGTGATGACGCGCCCTCTGTCGGGATAGCGTATGTTCGACTTGATAAACTCCATCAAGGCACGGTCGCCCCCAGGAAACTGTGGCATTATTTCCCCACAGTCATAGACCTTAGCTTCTGGAGATGGGGGGGGAGCCTGGGCTAGCAATTCTGCCCGCGGCCGCTGCTCAGTCTCCATCCTGACCGGCTCATCCTTCGCAGGCAAAGCGACGGGCTCTTCTGCAGCAACTATGGCCGATTTGTTGTCTGATGCTGTGGGTATTTCTGTTGTATTTGTAGTCTGCTGGGCTATTGCCTGCTGCTTTTCAGCATCGTGGTTCAACAGAAAGATGCCTGTCACCAGTGCGATAGAGGCTGCGATGCCAATGCCCCAGTAGAGCGGTTTCCGCGATGTCGTCTTTTGGTCGATGACCTCGCGCTCAAAGCGTGTCCACTCCTTGTCCACGTCGGGCATGCCAATTTTCTTGTCAATATCCTGCTGCTTCATCTTACTTTGCAATTTTAAGGGTTTTACGAATCTTTTCCAGTGAGCGCGTGATGTGCTTGTTCACCGCTGAGACGCTGATGCCGAGGACGGTGGCCGTCTCTTCGTAGGTCATCTCCTCATCGTAGTGTAGACTCAGCACGCGACGGTCCTGCTCCGTCAGGTTGTCGTCGATGACTTGTCGGAGTTGCTGCAGCAGCTCCTCGAATTCCTCGCTCTCGCAGGCTGCGATGTCCTGCCGAAGTTCATCCTCCATCTGTCGCTGCAACTGCCGCGAGCGTAGCGTGTGTAGGCACTGGTTGCGCGTAGCCGCCAGTAAGTAGCCTCGGATACTGTCATCGGCTACCCGCGGTTTTCGCTTCCAGATTTGGACGAACACCTGATGCACAGCATCCTTGGCATCGTCGGCATTCTCCACCATCGAGAAAGCCATGCGATACATGTGCGGATAGCTGTCCTTGAACAGGCGTTCAAACTCTTGTTTACTGTAATCCATAAGTGTCTTTTGGCCTTTATTCGTATATAAGACCCTTGGACGTTCAAATCAAATACCCCTCATTGCAAATATTTTTTATTGAAAGCGTGAATTTTTAATCTCTCTTTCCCTCCATCTTATCTATAAATGTCTCGTAGATGAGAGGATAAGCATCACTTGCATTAAACGATGTGCCAGGACGCAATAGAGATTGCATATCATTAGTAAACTCAGGATCTTCCATCTTCTCCAGCATGTTATTGACATACTGCTTATAAGATGGAGCCTTGTCAACGACAAACTCCATATATTTCTTGTAGCATTGAAGAACTTTATCAACATCTACTTCCTTTCGTTGTAAAGCGATATAAAGGTCAAAGAGGTCACGACCTTTCTTTCGCTGGTAAAGGGCACGAAGTTTAGTGCCCAGCAATTCTTCAAAATGATAGGTGGTTAGTTCGGCTTCGCCAGTGAACCAAGAGTTCTCGACTCGGAATGGAACTTTGGTCAAGCCAAGCACGTTAAAATGTTCGAAGCAATTGATTTCAACTTTCAGACGTATTTGTATCGTTGGCGGTATTTCCGACTCCATACGGAAAAGCATAGTGTTATTATATCGTTTCTGCTTAGTAACTCTATCTGGCAACCAGTCAAGAGCTTCCCCTAATCGATACATTATAGGCTTGATTGGACCAGGAGCAATCTGAACCAAATCTATGTCTTCACTATACCGTGGCTGAGGAGACAGATAAAGTTTATGCAAAGCTGTTCCTCCTCGAAATGCCAACTGCGATGCAAGGAACTCATCGCTAAAGATGGAAACCAAGGCACGACATATAATCAGGTCTTGCTCAATCTGGGCGTTATCAATCCAAGGTGCGTGATTACTCCATTGTTGTATGGCTGTTCTGTTAATCATAAATCATCTTTTTCAATTTGAACGTTTATATTTATCTTCCATCGACTATTTCTTTCGGAAGTATTATCTTCTGCCGATGTACTTAAAGGCATATACATGAGAGAACCTGATAAGTTTCGTATTTGTTCATACAATTCATCTGCCAGTTCATTTTCTTCTACTACATGTTCAAGTATGTACCCAAGCCGCTGCCAAGTCACTTTTTTTACAAAGGAAGCAAGCGAAGCAAATTGGCTCTTAATGTTAATCTGTTCTGACAACTCTTCAAGTATCGTTGCTACGCGAGACAATCCTCCTACGTGCTGTTGATATTGTACAAGGTCGGCAGCCGTCAAGAGAGGATTGGAAATACGAATGGTACCAGTTTCTGTGTTTTTTGTTATGAGAGCATCCTCTGGTAGTCCCTCGCGATAGAACCAGTCGATGATAACATTCCGCGTTGAAACGACCCGACGCTTTGGGAATGTGGTCATCACAGAGAATTGCTGGGGACGCTGATGAGCGGCACCGAGCAATTCAGCAGCACTGAGCATACATACATAGTAGGGCTTGCTGAGATAAACCATCAACTGGTCAATATAATAGGTAGCAGGAACGGAACCACGTAAAACATATTGAACAGGGATGATAACATAGAAGCCACGATACACACTGGCTATGGTCTTGTTGGAACAGAGTCTGTATAGTTCGTTATGAAGAATTTGCTCTGAAGAGTACATTCCTGTCTCTCTCACGTCCTCAATAGAAAACGTGGGAAATCCATGAATAGCTCTATCCTTAATCCACTTTTGTAAAGTCATAATGAATGATTTTGGTGCAAATATAATAATAAATTCATTAAAAACGTGCAAACAATTCAAAAAAGTCACTTCATTTTATGCTATTTTAATTAAGAACGGTAGTTTTCGAGGGCTGAACTATCATTTTTGATGTCCTAAGTAATGCATCTTCAGTTTATTCCGCAGTTAAAAGAGATATGTTTTCAGAAGGGGAGGGAACATGAGATGGCACATTCTCAGTAAAAAGAAAAATTTGTTTTTTGGGAAACATCAAATTGTTTCATTCTGTAAAGTTTAGGTTTACGTTTACCCATGTATATACATGCATCTCTAAACCTAAAATGTTAAACTCAATTATTATGGTTAGGGTTTACTTCACCTTATTATATATATAAGAAAATCTAAACTTAAACCTAAACTTACACCGCCAGAATTCGTCTGTTTTTCTTTTGACAGAAACAAAATTATGGCAAGATGAGATGCCTGTTCGTCTAAATATGATAAAAAGCAAACACATTCTGCAAGAAAAACGTGCAGAATGAGCGTAAAGTCAGAAGAAATCATTAACTTTGCAAACAAAGTTTGCAGAGTGTTTCTGAGGGCTATAGTTCTCCAGATTACATGAAGCATTTACAGTTATCGATTGTGAGACCTAAGTCGAGCAATTTATTGTAAAACCAAAAAATGAAAATATGACATAGAAAGAGATTATTCTGCCGTAAAAACACGTTTTCGTTGCCATGAGCGTGTAAAAACGTGCAGAATGTGTCGTAAAAGTGTCGCCAGTAGTTTACAATAACTTTGTAAGTAGCTGATTATCAACATCTGTTAGCCGCCGCGCAGGCTGCTGTTGAGGAGTAAATAATACTCATACATAATTTGCGAAGGGACTTGTCCAGTTGGACAGGTCCCTTTTTAGTATCTTCAAGTATGCTTTCGACATTCTGGAGACAAAAACGGCGAATGATATGCGATAATTTGCGTTTTTATTTGGTAGTTCAGCATTATTTTAGTATTTTTGCCGCAGAATTTGCGACGTTATAGATGGTATTTTGTCGCACAAAGTAGAATGCATTATGTATATACACGAAAGAGATAATTGGACGGACTTCCGTTGGGACACGTCCCAAGTGTCACTCCTTCAGGAGAAAGTATTCCGTAAGCAGGGGTTGCTTTATGGTAGGTTAAGTTCATTGGGCTTTGACAGCAAACTCCGTGCAATGGCAGAAAACCTGACTTACGACGTGGTATATTCTTCAGAGATAGAAGGCATACGACTGAACGTTGATCAGGTTCGTTCTTCCATTGCCCGAAAACTTGGTATTGAGAACGTGAAATATACTGCACCTTCGCACTATGTTGACTCTGTAGTGGGTGTCATGCTTGAAGCGGTTCAGCACTATGATACGCCCCTCAGTAAAAAGAAACTATGTGCTTGGCAAGCCGCTTTCTTTCCTTCAGGCTATAGTGAAGGCAGCCAGATAGAAATAGGACAGTACCGCACAAACGAGGAGCATATTGTCAGCGGAATGTTTGGGCGCGAGAAAATCCACTATATTGCTCCTTCTCCAGACCATGTTGAAAAGGAGATGGAAAAGTTTCTCGCCTGGTTTGATGACGAGGAGCCTGTGAGTAGCGTCATCCGTTCTGCTATTGCCCATTTCTGGTTTGTGAGCATTCATCCCTTCGAGGATGGCAATGGCCGGTTGGCCCGCATCCTTTCAGACATGCTGCTGGCTCGTGGAGAAAAGAGTGAATTCCGTTTCTATAATGTCTCTTCACAGATTAACAAGGACAAGAATCACTACTATGATATTCTGGAGCGGATGCAGCATGGCGATGGTAATATAACGGAGTGGTTGGTGTGGTACATGCAGAAATTGGTTGATGCACTTGACGAGGCAGACACCATCGTCACCACAATCCTGAACAAGAGCTTTTTCTGGCAGAAGGCATCGTCAGTTCCGATGACAGAGCGTCAGACGCAGATGCTCAACCTCTTTCTTGACGGCTATGAGGCTAAGATAACGTCAAAGACTTGGGCAACATTGGCAAAGTGCTCGAAGGACACCGCCATACGCGACATACAGGATCTTGTTGACAAGAACATCCTGATAGAGGACATTCCCGGAGCCAAACGCCCTAGTTACTCCATCGTCTATGATGCAGAGGACTTGACACAATTCTTCACTGATGTAAGTATTACCGAAGAGAATGGCATTCCATATCTCAATGCCTTATATAAAGGTAAGAAAACTATATGCGAAAGAATTCTTAAACTTGACGCAGACCGCTACCAAAAAGGAGATTTACCATTGTCTAATCTGCTAAGTAAATACTGTTCGTATATAGTTACAAACAATAGTGAAATGTAAATAAAAACAAATCAGTACAGCAGGTTGAAATACAAGTGTGAACCTAATAAAATCCAATGGAAACGATTCAGCATATTATCATAGACAATACATTGAAGAGAATCGGTGAGCCACAGTTCACCGACTATCTCTGCCACGCCTATTGCCACGATGGGTATTGCACGTTCGAGCGCAACGGGCAGGCATTCCGCTTCGAGGCTGGCGACTGCCTGATTATAGCCCGTCGGGGCGACTTGGTGATGAACCTGAAGGAGAGTGAGGATTTCCGCGTGGATGTCATCTA
>CAJOHJ010000014.1 GCA_905234265.1 uncultured Prevotella sp.
GTTTAACTTTATAAGTGATTGGTATTCAGATATAAAGGTACAAAAAATATCTCAGATTACCAACTTTTTACGAGACTTTCTTATCCCGAACTGAGGTAAAGTTTTAGTAATTTTCCACCTGCAATGGAGAATATTCTGAAAGTCCACACCGTCAACGACTACGCCCGTTACATCGGGGCGCCGCTCTTCGACACCGAACTGCTGCGGAACTCGGAACTGGGGCGGCGCATCTCCGACTACCATTTCTTCTCGTACAATACCAGCGGGCAAGGGCAGCGTCTGGTAAAATCTACTTTAATTTGTCATATTCTTCGTCGGTCACTGGTTCGAGCCACTCGTTGCTGTTGTCTGGCTGCACATTGGCGTGATAGGTCAGGTGCTGCATCCAGCTGTCATGAGCAGCTCCGTGCCAGTGCTTCACACCCTCAGGCACGGCGATGGTCACGCCAGGCTTCAGTTCCACAGGCTCCTTGCCCCACTCTTGATACCAGCCGCGGCCGGCAACGCAGATAAGCATCTGTACGGCGCCGTGATGCACGTGCCAGTTGTTGCGGCAGCCCGGCTCGAAGGTTACGTTGCAGAGCCCCGTCTTGTCGAGGATAGCCAGATAGCTGTTGCCGATGAAGTACTGGGCAAAAGCAGTGTTAGGCTCGCCTTTGGGCCATACGGTGCTGAGGGTGTAGCCCTCCTTGCAGAGCCATGCGCAGAGTTCATCGACCGTTTCCTGGCTATTGCCCATGTTCACAGCTCCGCGCTTGTGGGCGGCCAGCTGTGGAGCCACCTTGCCAAGGCCGCTCAGGGCTGCGACGGTTACTATTTCGCGGTCGGCAGCCGTGAGTTGGTCGCCAGCGAAGATGTCGCCGAAGAGGTGAGCCTTAAGGTAGTAGTCATCCTGCGGACAAAAGCCGTAGTTGAACGGACGGCCTGACACCTGCGTCTGGTTTATCACGCCCAGTTCGTATGCAGCCTTGGCATCGTCCCATTCCTTGGGGCGTGTCCAGGGCTTGCCCTCCTGCCAGCGGACACCCTCTCCACTTCCACCGAAGGAGGGAGAACTCTCCAACACTTTGCTCAGCACGCCCAGCGCATTCAGCGAGCGTGGAAAGCCCGTGTAGGCATAGAGCTGTGAGAAAGCCTCCTTCAGCTCGTTGATGGTTACTCCGTTGTCGAGTGCCGTACGCACGGCAGGCTCCAGCCGTTCCAAATCTCCTTGTGCCATCAGGCAGGCACATGCTGCCAATCCCTTCTGACGCTCCGTCAGCGTCTGCGAATTTACTGTTGTCATCGTTATGAGTGCTATTACAAATACTATTATTCTTTTCATAATCTTGCTTTCTTATTTCCCTGTATGATGAAATCACGCCACAAAGGTACATCCTATTACCATCAATCTTCGTTGTTGACGTAGAGCGTGGCGTTCTTAACAGATTTTGTCAGAGGCTTGCCGTCGAAGTTGACGTCAATGAGCATGACGCTGTGGCAGCCGTCGACGGTGGCCGTAGGCCTCGACGTGCGGATGGTGGCATTGTGCAGTACAAAGCCCTGTGCATCCTGCATGCGCAGGAAGTCTTTGCAGCGCACGTCAGCGTTCTCTATCAGCACGTTGGTCAACGGACGTTCGGGCAGGGCGCGCACATCGATGAAGCGGGCGCAGCCGTCGATGGCAATGTCGCGGATGTAGAAGTTCTTGAACTCCGGCGTCAGCTCATTGATGGGTCGTGCAGGGAAGCGGCTGGCCAGTTCGCCCACCCACTTCTTCGAACCCAGCATGTCGACGGTGAAGGCGTTGTAGACGATGTTCTTGGCATAGACACGCTCTATCCACACGTCGTGGCCTCCGCCACCGCGTGGGCGGCGGCTCTTGAAGCGGAAGGCCTGCTGGGTGCCGTCCATCAGACAGTCGTGCATGTAGATGTTCCACATGTTGGCGGCAGTCTCCGAGCCAAGCACCAGTCCGCCGGCACCGCGCAGTGCTATTGAGTGGCGTATGACTACGTTGATTGAGGGCTTGCCGATTTTCACACCGTCCTCACCGCGGCCCGACTTGATGGTGTAGCAGTCGTCGCCGCAGTCCAGCGAGCAGTACTCGATGAGCGAGTTGGTTGTCGACTCTATGTCGATGCCGTCGGTGCGGCCGTGACCAGCGCTGTTGACGGTGACGCCACGGATGATGACGTTGTCGCAATATTGCGGCACGATGTTCCAGAAGAGGCCCTGGTCGATGGTTATGCCCTCAATGAGAATGTTCTTGCAGTTCACGGGTGCCAGCATCATGGGCAGCAGCACGGGGCGCCCTTCCATGCCGTCGCAGATGCGCTCGGCAATGGGCTTGGTGATGTCCATACACTGCTCAACCACCAGATAGTTGCGGTTTTTCTGGTACATTTCGCAGTCCGTCGACGGTCCTACGATATGTCCCTTGCCAGTCAGCCCGATGTTCTCAGCCCCGTTGGCATATATCATGGCTCCGAGTGACATGACGTCGTAGCCCTCGTTGCGCGTCAGCACGGCCGGCTGGTAGTCCTTAATGTCGCCGCTGAACGTCAGCACTGCGCCGTCGCTGAGGTGCAGGCAGACGCCAGACTTCAGCATGATGCGTCCACTGGCCCACTGTCCGCCGGGGATGATTACCGTGCCGCCTCCCTTTTGGCTCATCTTGTCGATGGCCGTCTGGATGGCTTTCGTGGAGAGGCCCTTCTTCGCCATCTTCACCGTGGCGGTGGCGGAGGCAAACTGTGGCTTATGGATGCCGCTCACATCGAACGGTGCCACGATGGGTTCTATTTCTGTGGGCATGTATTGTGGCCCGGCCTTAGGTTTTTCAAAGGCCCATGCCGTCAGCGACATGCAGAGGGCAAGGAGGATGGTTGCTGCTTTTCTCATATTTATTCAATGATTTTCCCATTCAGTTTAACGTTCTTGAATGTCACGCCATCAATCTCTCTCGTATGGCATGTATTCTGCTTGTCTGTCACGTCGATGTCGGAGAATGCAAAGTTGCTGAGCTTGAACGGATGGCGGTGGCTCACGTTGAAGAAGCGGCCCACCTTGATGCCTTGCAGGTTGCGGATGGTGACGTTGTTGACCGTCGATATTGGTGCATCGGGGCGTTCGCCGAGTGCATGGAACTGGCTCCACGACGAAGCCTCTATGCAGACGTGTGCCGTGCCTGTGCAGCGTTCCATCAGCACATCGCCGTATTTCTGCGGCGTGTCGGTGCGCATCTTGAAGAGCAGCATGTGCCACGAGTTCAGGAAGTGGCAGTCGCGCAGAATGACGTTGTGGCAGTCATATGCCTCGCTGCCGAAGGTTATGCCGCCGATGACCTCCGGGCCGAAGGTACATTTCTCCACGATGACGCGGTTCACCGGGCCGGCCGTCGAGTCGCGGTCTACCCACGTTCCCTTGCCGCCCTTTAGGCATACGCCGTCGTCCCACACGCTGATGTAGCAGCCGCGAACCAGCACGTCGTCGCAGTCGTCGAGGTCGATGCCGTCGCTGCTGGGTGCATGTGTCTTACCTTTGGTGGGAGACACTATGTAGCAGTCAAGGAACTTTATGCGGTCGCAGCGGTAGAGGTGGTTGGTCCAGAAGGCACTGTTCACCAGACGCACGTCTTGGAGTGTGACGTCGTTGCTGTTGGTGATGTATACCAGCTGTGGGCGCAGGGCTTCCAGATTGGTACACTTGCTGTTCCACTTGCGGCGCAGCCAGAACTCGTCCCAGAAGCGCTGTGCATTGCCGTCGATGGTGCCGCGGCCGGTGATGGTAAAGCCGTCGACACCGTCGGCATTTACCAGTGCGGCAAAGTAGTTCAGCTGCTGCCCCTCCATGTGCATTGGGATGAGCGGATAGTGGCGTATGTCGTCAATGCCTTTCAGTCGTCCGCCGTCCTGTAAGTGCAGGTGTGTGCCGGGTTTGAAGAAGAGTGCGCCCGTGAGGAAAGTCCCCTGCGGCACCACTACCACGCCGCCACCATCCTTGGAGCAGCGGTCGATGACGGCCTGTATCTGCTTGGTCTGTATGATGGTGGAGTCCTGTGTCACGCCATGGTCGGTCAGCACAAATTGCCGCCCCAGCGTGGCAATGTCTATTTTCGTGGTGTCGCTGAACCATTCCGCAATGGGGGTTGTCCCATCTGGGAACATTGTCACTTCTTTCTTCTTTTTGGCCGCGCATGTAAGGGCGATGCTGATAGCCAGAGATATGGATAATAATCTTTTCATAGTGTATTGAAAGTCTTATTTCTGTTTTTTATTTAGTAAGTTTCAGTTCTTGTAGCTTCCCGAACATGCGCCGTCCCAATGTTTCTGCACTGGCAGCATCGAAGTGCAGCCGGTCTGGCAGTAACGTGAGGTCATGGGCGTCAACGACATAGACGTGTGAGTCGGCCTGCTGTAGCTCATAGAGAGCCTTTGCCACCTGTGGCGACCCCTGGCGGCTGCCTTTGGCAAAGGTGCCGCAGATGACGGGCAGATGGCGGTAGCGTCGCCGCCCGGTTTTGCTTACTAAATGCTGGCGTATGGCACAGACCAGTTGGCGGAAGTTGTCGGCATAGCAGTCTGCCTGCTGTTTGTCGCCCTCGCCCTGATGCCATACGAGTGCGCGGATTTCGTAGCCTTCTGGCTGTCTGGAAAGGGTGCTGTCGATGCAGGCGTCTATCTGTTCTTTGAGCGCCAGCAGAAGCGAGTGTCCGCCACGGCTGGCCGAGTGTTCGCGAGCCAAGTATTCGGGAGCAGCACACCAGTACATGCCGCGTGTGGACCGCTGGCACAGAGTGTCAATGGCGGTGCCGCCTACGGTTTGCTTGATAACGTAGAAAGGCCTGTCCAGTGCAGAGTCCAGCAGCTGATAGAGTATGGCATCGAACCCCCATCTGTCTTCATCGGATGCTTTTGCAACATGAGGCTTATATGGAGAAAATCTGCCCGATGCCAACAACATGTCGCCACTGCCATAGCTCCACAGACAGTGTCTGTAGCCATTGGCCTTGACATTTTCTGGCAGTTGACTCAGAGGCACGCGCCCGTCGGCATTCGACTGCCCTGCGACGATGTAGACAGGAACAGGCTTCTGTGCACACACAGGAAAAGCCATAGACAATATTAATATTATTAGGAAAAATCTCACTCCCATTTTTTTCATTTGCAATATGTATTGGTGGTTTTGTCAGAAATCTTTATTGTATCAGCCATGCCCAGCGTTTTGCCCAGTCTTCCAGGATGTCCTGTCGCCAGCGGCGCTGCGTCTTCGCTCCCTGCCACTTGCCTTCGTAGAGGCTGCGCTCAGGACGGTCCGAATACCAGCTTGTGCCTAACGGATAGTCTGCAGCATTGTGTTCCCCGGGCCAAGTGTCATTGACGATGAACGAACCGCTGAGACCGTTCAGTTCAGGAAACTGTGAAGCGATGGTGTATGTCAGTTTGGCTGGAGCCTTAGGCGAGTAGCGCAGCACATACCTGCCCTCGCCCAGATAGTAGCCTGCCCACTGCTGGCGTTCGATGGTGGCTACGAAGCAGACGCTGTCCTGGGCAATATCCGTCCTTGCAGTCCCTTTGAAGAACCACTCCACGACGCTGTAGACAGGAACGGTGTCTCTGTCGTTCGTCTGCCTGTAAAATTCCCGGTGGCTGCTGTGGCTGATGGGAGCGAAGCTGCCGCCCCACGAGTCGCCAGTGGGATTGTTGGGGTCGCCATTCATCATATAGAGCAGTGACGGCGTGTCTCCCATCTTGACGATGCCCTTGTAGTAGTTGATGAAGTCGGCTCCCATCGTGCTGCGGCCTTTCATGGCGTAGTCATAATAGCCCGTGCCGTAGCGGTTGGCATCGTTCCCCATGTCCCTATACTCTTCTATGAGTTCCATCTTTTCGTTGTCAGTGATGAATCCTCGATACGTGGCATTGTTCTCTATCATCCACAGCTGTGGAAACTGTCTGGCAATGTAGGCATAGCTGTTCACCCCCCACTTCTTGTTAGGGCCTCCAATCCAGTAGACGCGAATCTTGTTGGCGATGTCTGGCGCATCGTGCAGAGCCTGCGCCACGTCTTCGAGCGTACCCCACACGAGTACCCACAGCGGCCTGTCACTCTGCTTGCGGGCGCATTTGACAATCCACCTGCTGCCTTCTGTCGGCTCGCCATATCCTTTGTATGGCATCAGGCCGTGGCGTCCCTGCTTGCAGAGTTTCTTCAGTGCTTTGGGCGACATCAGTGCCGGGTTGTGTCTGATGAGCTGCGGATAGTCTTTGGCATAGAGTCCTATCATACGCACGATTTCCTCCTTCGAGCCATTGCCGAATGACGGCGATGAGACCAGTCCTTCGATGTCGAACAAGTCGCTGTACATCATCATATGTATCATTGACTGGTTGTCATCGGGGTCGGTACCGCCAATGTCCGTGCTGATCAGCACGCGCGGTTTCTGATGCGTTGTCGGCTGTGCCTTGCCATTCATAGCAAAGACAGCCAGCACCAGTGACATGATTATCCATTTTAGTCTCATTTTTCCCAGTTTATCTTAGTCCTTGTTGTTGTTTCTTCATTTATTTGAATGTTGCCACAGCCTTCGACTTCCTGCCCATGGACGTGGCATAGATGCATACGCCGAGGCCATTGAACTTATTGTATTTGCCATCGTCGCAAAGCGGTCGCATGGACTGTTCGGCTGCAATGGGCTGACCGTTTATCAAGAAGTGCAGGCGCAAAGAGTCAGCCTCGATGGCGAGTCGGACGGTCTTGTCCTTGCAGGGCTGTTCCGCCACGACAGCGCTCTGTCCCTTTTCACGTTTAGTCAGCCGTATGCAGTCTTTTCCTTTCATCAGCGTGTAATAGCTGTTGGCGGTGCGATAGAGCGTGATGCCTGCCCATTCGTTTTCCTTCTTCGTGATAAAGGTTACCTCACGGCTGAACGTCCATTGGAAGCCATGCAGCTTCTGTAGCAGGCATGCTGGGGTGGCGATGGTGTCGAGAACTTCGGGAAGAAGTGAAAAGTGAAGAGTGGAGAGTGAAGAACTGGCTGCCGCTGTGGAACTCTTGACACATGAGGGAATTCCACGCAGGCCGTACCATGGCTCTTCCTGCCCTTCGAAGGGGTGCCACGGCAGGCTGGGACGCTGCATCTCTGTTTCCACACGTCCTATGCCAGGGGCAAAGATGAGCTGGTCGTCTTGTTGCTCTACACTCACCAGAAAAGTCTCGCGTCCCAGTGGACTGTGCCATTTACCGTTGCCGTCCTTTAGCATACGGTTGCCGAGGCAGACGGCGTATAGCTGCCCGTCGGCGGCACGGAAGATGTCGGCATGCCCAATGTTCTGAATAGGATAGGTGTTGCCCATCTGGCGGTGCGAGAGAACAGGGTTCACCTGCTGAGCCTTGTATGGCCCCGTCAGACTGTTGCTGCTGTGGATGGTGACGGCATGTTTTTTTCCGCTGCCGCCCTCAGCCATGAGTAGATAGTAGGTGTTTCCGATTTTGTAGATGTGCGGCCCTTCGCCATAGCGTGCATTGTTGGCGTGACCGTATGTGAGCATAGTGTGCTTGCCCTTGAGCTGAACGCTTGGAGCCTCAAGCGTAAGGCCAGTCTTTGGCTCCTTTACGGTAGCCATGGCAATGTCGTCAAGGTTCTCGAAATGAAATTTGTCAATATTCTGCTGGTCGATGCCATGGCTGATGAGTTCCCAGTTTACCAAGTCGCGGCTGTGGTAAACGGGCAGGCCCGGCACAAAGACAAACGACGAGGTGACGAGATAGTAGTCGCCATCGACGGCACAGATACTCGGGTCGGGATTGAAGCCAGGCAGGATGGGATTGCTGACGCTGCGGGGCTGGCCGATGGCTGCGACGCTCATGCCAAGCAGCACGGAAAGTATAAAGGGGCTCGTTTTCATAGCTGTTATGAGTTCATTGCTGCAACGTCCACATGCATTCGTCGGTCAGCTTGCCTGCCTTGACGAGGATAGTGTTGTCGCCCTCGGCGAGCTGTACATCTTTATATATAATACGGTGCATGTCGTCGGCCTTCAGCTTAGCCACTTTCTTTCCGTTGACGTAGAGTGTGGCTTCAGTCTGGTTGGTGAACACCTTGACGTCGGTGACGCCGTGGCTGCGCTTTGTGAAGCGGCGGTCGGCAATGTAGACCATCGGTTCAGGGTTCCACTGTGCCTTGTAGAAGTAATAGATGTCCTTCTTCGTCTGCCGGTCGTAGGTCACCATGCCCTTGTCGTTGCGGCCATCGTGGTCGCCCTCGTGGCGGATGCTGGACTGTATGTCAGAGAACTGCCAGATGCACTTGCACCATAGGAATTCCATATCCTTGATGGCATGCCAGTAGCCTTCGTGTGTGATGACCTGATAGGTTTCCGAATGTGTGCGTGCTTTGTCGTAGCGAGGGTCGTAGTGTTGGTTATGGCTGCCGGCATCGCCGTATTCAGAAATGCCGACAGGCTGTCCTCCCGACGTGGCATGAGCTTCTTCGTAGAATTTACGCACGCTCTGCTCGTTGCCAGGGCGCCGGAAATACTTGTTCCATGCAATGAGGTCGCTGCATCCTAAGTAGTGCTGCTGCGGCACGCACGTGGCAAAGGTGGTAAGCCGCGACGGGTCGGTCTTCTTGTATAGCTGATGTAGTTCCTTGACGAACGGCACCGGGTCGTCCCAGGCCTTGAAGCGTCCGTCGTTGACGAGTATTTCGTTGAAGATGCCCCAGAAGCATACCGACGAATGGTTGAAGTTCTGGTAGACCATTTCCAGTGCCACCTGCCGTGCATTCTCCTCGGCATTTCTAACATATCCTGTGAAGTTGTATCCGCCTGGGCCGCACAGTGGTATCTCGCTCCACAGCACCATGCCATCGCGGTCGGCAAGCTGGTAGAAATAGCGGCTCTGCGGATAGTGCGACAGGCGGATGAAGGTTGCCCCCGTCTCTGTAATGAGCTTCATGTCTCGCTCGTGGTCTTCCGCCGACAGTGCGCTGCCCTTGCCCTCCACGTCCTCGTGGCGGTTGAAGCCGTGCAATAGATACTGCTGGCCGTTGAGGTAGAAGCCCCGCTCCTTGTCGACAGAGAAGTGGCGGAGACCGGTCTCTACAGTCAGCTCGTCGACCACGGTGCCGCCGTCGAGCAGTTCCACCATGACGCTATACAGGTATGGGTTCTTGCGACCGTTCCAGAGGGAAGGCTTCTGTATGACCATCGGCAGGCTCACCACGTCGGCGGCAGCAGCGCCTTCGGCCTGTGCCACCATCTTGCCGTCGGCATTCATGACGGTAGCCCTCAGCGTCATGCCGCTGCGTCCGCTCTTCAGCGACAGGTGGGTCTCTATGGTCAGGTGTGCCAGCTCCTTGTTGACTTTGTTCTGGCGCACCAGCACTCCCGGCGACGCATAGAACAATGGCGAGATGCAGTCGCGCCCAGTAGTAATCAGATGTACGGGGCGGTGTATGCCGCCATAGACGTTGAAGTCGCCGGAGATGGGCAGCACGTCGGTGCGGAAGGCATTGCTCGCCCACACCTCAATGGTGTTGTCGCCAGCCTTCAGCAGGTCTGTTATTTCCATGCAGAAGGCCGTGTAGCCGCCCTTGTGCTGTCCGGCGGTGACGCGGTTGACGAAGACGTCGGCCACAGAGTTCACTCCCTCGAAGAAGAGGAACATCCGCTGCGTGTGGAGCTGAGAGTCGCTGACAGCCAGCCGGCGCGTGTAGACCATCGTCTCACGGTTGTACTTCGTTTTCTTGGTGTACTGCGCATTCCACGTGTGCGGCAGGTTTACCTTCTTTTCCTTGACGGTGGGGTTAGGGTCGCTGATTGGGCGGTAGACCCATCCTGTGTCGAGCAGCACGTCGCTGCGTTCCGTGACGGCAATGGCCGCCATGTTCATGGCGAATACTGACAGAAGCAGGGCAATTCTTCTCATGTATTTCATATTTACATGCTTTACTATTTAGTTATTGGTAGATTATTTTTGAAATTTGATGCAAATATAACAAAAATAACAAAAAAACAAGTAAATGTGAGGAAAATGCTTTTTTATTCAAAGTTTTTGTATAACTATCCAGCGAAACGCACCAGTAACTCTTCTTTTGTCCATTCAACACAATATTTGCGTCGTTTTGCATTATTTGCTCAACAGTGACTCTTCTGCAAAAGACTGTCAAGAAAAATTACCGTGATTTCGTGTCGGCGATTTTTGCTCAGAAAAATCTGGACGGGGTGCAGGAAACGGATTTTTTTGTCCGAAAGTCTTAGGAGTGAAGCATCGGGAGAGCATGATTTTTGCACATTTGGCAGGTTTTTGTGCTGTTTTTTGAAAAAAAAGACGCTCCATCTTGAGATTTTCTTGCGGAATGGCAGCAGCGAGAAGGCCACTCTGCGAATTATCTTGCGGAGATATTTCCGTAAGTAGCTGAGATAATTTTTTTAGTGGCTGAGATAATTCCGTCTTGCAAGCAGAAAAAGCTGCCGTCGCGAGGCAAACTCCTGAAAATCAACGGGAAAGATATAACGCTCCAAAACTCGCGAATTTGAAGCCAGAAGTGGATTTGCTGACCGCTGCGCAAATCTCAGGGGCTTTAAAACTGGGAATTGTAAAGTTTTTTCTTTTGCGGCGGCTGTGAGAATAAAAATAAGGCAATTCCTTTCGTAATTCGCTCATTTTTTGTACCTTCGCGCCGTGAAACTTGCTGGACTTAGTAGTTTACATCAATATTAACCCATAACGGTGCAACGATATGAAGAGTAATGTATGCCTTGCATTCCTGTCGCTCCTGCTGATAGCCGCAGGCACGCTGGGCGCACGGGCCGAAGAGGCCTTGCCCCCGAAGCTGCAGAAACTGACCGACGAAGCCTATCACTACTACAGCTCGCGCGAGACTGACAAGTATTTCGACATGGTGGCCAAGGTGAAGGCCGCCACGGAGTTCTCCGGCTATCAGGAGACCTACTACAGGGCATGCAGCTACGAGGCAATATACATGTTCGAGTATATCGACCGCAAGCGGGGTGTGGAGCTGGCACATGCCATGTATCACCATGCCAAGGAGAACAAAAGCAACGTTGGAATGTATTTCGCAACCTTCACACTGGGCTCCATCCGCGAAATGTCGGGCAACAACGACATGGCGGCGAAGAGCTTCCGCCAGGCACTGGAGCTGAAGGAGAAGTATCTGCCCGACGAGAGTGCGGCACCCTGCTACCTGGGCCTCTGCGAGATTGCCCTGCGCCAGAAAGACTATGACGAGGTGCGGGCGAATGCCCGCAAGGCTCTTGACGAGCCGAAGGTGATACCCATGAACCAGATTACGGCATGGAGCTACAAGTGCCTGATACGCTACAACCAGAACGACAGCCTTGGCTTTGAGGAGGCATACAGGAACCGCGAGGAGCTGATGAAGAAGTATGGCGGCCAGGGCGGCCTCTTCGGCGAGCTGCTCAGCGTCTACCAGGCCAAGAACCGCAAGCAGTGGCGGCTGGCACTGCAGCGCACCGACAAATTGATACACCAGCAGAACAGGTGTGCGCAGAAGGCTTCCATCTACGAACACATGGGCGACCTGCAGCAGGCTCTCTACTGGCAGAAGCGCACACGCGACGTGATGGACTCCATACAGTCGTCGGAGGCACGCTCGCAGATGACGGAGTTCGACGCGGAGCTGTCGATTACCTATGCCGAGAACGAGGTCAAGGAGCAGCAGCTGCTGACAAACCGCCTGCTGCTGATGGCATGCAGCGCCATCGCTGTAATCGTCATTGGCTTCCTCTCGGTGTTCGCCTATCGCCGCAACAAGCACATGAAGCATCTGGAGAGCGTCAACAAGGAGCTGCAGACGGCCTACGACCAGCTGGAGGTGACCACCAAGGCTAAGGAGCGTATTGAGAGCGAGCTGCGCATAGCACGCGACATTCAGAGGCGCATGCTGCCGCACGTCTTCCCGAAGCGCAGGGACGTTGACATATATGCAATGATGACCCCGGCAAAGGAAGTGGGCGGCGACCTCTACGGCTATGTGCTGCTCGACGACCAGCTGTACTTCTGCGTGGGCGACGTCAGCGGAAAGGGCGTGCCTGCCGCTCTCTTCATGGCGGAGGTGACACGCATGTTCCGCACACTCGTCGACGGACGCCTCTCGCCGGAGGACATTGCCACAAGGCTGAACCACGCTCTCGTGGAGGACAACGAGCAGGGTATGTTCGTAACCATGTTCATCGGACTCATAGACCTCAAGACCGGACACATGGAATACTGCAACGCAGGACATAATCCGCCACTGCTCAACGGCGAATACATGCAGATGGAGGCTAATGCGCCCATCGGACTGTGGTCGGACCTGGAGTATGAGGGCGAAGAGGTGGACGACATGCACGGGAAGACCCTCTTCGTGTATACCGACGGCATCAACGAAGCCGAGAACATCCGCAAGGAGCAGTTCGGCGACGACCGCCTGCAGGCTCTGCTCCGGAAAGACCTGGGCAACGCACGCCAGACGTCGGAGGCCGTACACAAGGCCGTGGAAGACTTTGTCGGCGACGCAGAGCCAAACGACGACCTTACGAAGATGTGCATCAAGATGGCATGAAAATCAAATCGACAGAAATATAAACAAGCAGATAATGAATCAAGAGATAGAACGCAGGCGAACCTTCGCCATCATTTCACACCCGGATGCCGGCAAAACCACGCTGACAGAGAAATTCCTGCTCTTCGGCGGACAGATACAGGTGGCCGGTGCCGTGAAGAACAACAAAATCAAGAAGACTGCCACCAGCGACTGGATGGACATCGAGAAGCAGCGCGGCATCAGCGTCAGCACGTCGGTGATGGAGTTTGACTATACACCCGACGGCAAGGACGTGGAATACAAGGTGAACATTCTCGACACGCCGGGACACCAGGACTTTGCCGAGGACACGTTCCGCACGCTCACGGCCGTCGACTCGGCAATCATCGTCGTCGACGGTGCAAAGGGCGTGGAGACACAGACGCGAAAGCTGATGACCGTCTGCCGCATGCGAAAGACTCCCGTCATCGTGTTCATAAACAAGATGGACCGTGAAGGCCGCGACCCCTTCGACTTGCTCGACGAGCTGGAGCAGGAGCTGGAAATAAAGGTGCGCCCGCTGTCGTGGCCCATCAACCAGGGCGCAAAGTTCAAGGGCGTGTACAATATCTACGAGCAGCAGCTGAACCTCTTCACTCCCGACAAGCAGCGCGTCACCGAGAAGGTGAGCGTGGAGATTGACTCTGCCGACCTCGAAGCCCGCGTCGGCGAGCATGACGCCAAGAAGCTCCGTGAGGACCTTGAGCTGGTGGAGGGCGTCTATCCTCCATTCGAAGAAGAGTCTTACCGCTCGGCAGAGGTGGCCCCGGTGTTCTTCGGCTCGGCGCTGAACAACTTCGGCGTCCAGGAGCTGCTGAACTGCTTCGTCGAGATAGCACCGTCGCCGCGCCCGGTAAAGGCCGAAGAGCGCGACGTGCAGCCTGAGGAACCGAAATTCACTGGCTTTATATTCAAAATCACTGCAAACATCGACCCGAACCACCGCTCGTGCATCGCTTTCTGCAAGGTGTGCAGCGGAAAGTTCCAGCGCAATCAGCCATATCTGCATGTCCGCCAGGGCAAGAGCATGCGCTTCACGTCGCCGACGCAGTTCATGGCGCAGCGTAAGTCGACCATCGACGAGGCATGGCCGGGCGACATCGTGGGACTGCCGGACACGGGAGGCATCTTCAAGATTGGCGACACGCTCACCGAGGGTGAGCAGCTTCACTTCCGCGGACTGCCGTCATTCTCGCCGGAACTCTTTAAGTACATTGAGAACGACGACCCCATGAAGTCGAAGCAGCTGCAGAAGGGCATCGACCAGCTGATGGACGAGGGCGTTGCACAGCTTTTCGTCAACCAGTTCAACAACCGCAAGATTATCGGCACCGTCGGACAGCTGCAGTTCGAGGTTATCCAGTACCGTCTGGAGAACGAGTACAACGCCAAGTGCCGCTGGGAGCCTGTCCACCTCTACAAGGCGTGCTGGCTGAGCAGCGACGACGAGGAAGAGCTTGAGCAGTTCAAGAAGCGCAAGTACCAGTACATGGCCAAGGACAAGGAAGGCCGCGACGTCTTCCTTGCCGACTCAGGATACATGCTCCAGATGGCACAGCAGGACTTCAAGCACATTCAGTTCCACTTTACCTCTGAGTTCTGAGCTACGGCATTGCCAAGCTGGTTCTTTAATTCCTTAACTTCCTTAGCTTCCGAAACTTCTTTAACTTCCGAAAGTTGAGTAAAAAAGTTCTACTGCAGAAAGCCATTGCTGGGTTCTGCAGTACAACTTTTTTATGTAAATGGTTCTTTGGAGTTCTATCGCGTGATGCCCTTGAACGACAGGCGGAGACTGCGCTCCTGGACGGTGCCGGTGCGAACGATGCCTGTGACCTGTAGCACACCTTCTGCCTGGGCGTCGTGGCCTACGATAATGATGTCGTTGACGCGCAGGTCGGCAACGGCGTTGTCGCGCCGGAAGCTTTCATAGACGGCCTGGATGCTGTTGGCTGAGGCCGTGGCATAGTTGAAGCTGTTGCTGCGCACGAACTTCGCATTGGTGGCGCTGCTGGCACCTATGGTGGTGAAGGCGTCGTCGGTGGTTAGATACATGTCGGCGGTCGGAGCGGGCAGCGTTGTGTCATCGCCTGTAGTCGGCAGGTAGTAGAACGGCTGCGATGCATTGCTGAACGCCAGCGCATTGGGCGAGCCGCTGGTGGGGTCCCACAGCACGATGCCCGTCTGCTCCTGCAGCAGCACCTGACGGCCTCTGACGATCAGATGTCTTTGTGTCTCGCCCTTGTTTCCATCGTTGTCCCACCCGGTGAATGTAAGCGTGACGCTGGTCAGCGAATCGTTGAACACCGGTGTGCGATAGTAGAATGTATATTTGTCCTGTGCTGATGTGAACATGGTGTCCAGCACAGTGCGCGATGCGTTGACGCGGTCGAATGACTTCACCTGCAGATGCTTGACGTATTCGTGGGTGGTGTGCATTTCTATTTCGTACTGCACGACATCATTAGAGTTTACCCTCAGCGTGTCGCTGGCCACTGGCTTGATGAAGAGGGCCACGTCTGTAGGGTCTTTGGTGTGTTCATCACAAGCAGCGACTATCAGTGCTGCTATGGGAAGCAGAAGAAGTTTCTTGGTGTTTATGTGCATTGTCTGTGAGGTGGTGGGTTTCTTTGTTTTGCCAGTCTGAGGCAGAGAGAGCTTGAATATACCATTCGGAGTGTAGAGCGGTTATTGCAATCGCTCCACACTCCACAGATGGTTTTTCGTCGGGTGTTATTTGAACTTGTAGGCTCTTACCTTGACGGTCCGTACGGTGGTAGATCCGAGGAACATCACGTCGGTCTGCTTGGTATCCATGACTACCTGGAAGTAAGTAGCGTCGGGGAAGTCCTTCATAAGCTTGGCGGAGGCCAGCTTCATGCCCTTGCCGCTGAAGTTCAGCAGTCCGGAGGCAGGAATGCTCAGCTTGACATCATTGCCAGGCACGTATTCTTCTCCGTTGACCTTGCTGATGCTCTTTATAAAGCCCAGGTATGTATTGTATTCGCAGCTAATCTGGCTTTCGCCAAGGAACTGCAGGTCGCTCATGTGGATGTGAAGCACCGATGAGGTCTTGTAAGGAACGGTCTTTGACGTTGTTCCGCAAGCCGACAGCATCACGATGGCAACCGCTATGGGTAATAATTTCAGGAATTTCATAATCTAAAGTAGTTGTGCTTAGAGGTTGAAGTAGTAGGACAATGTGAAGCGGAACTGGCTTCCGATGATCCATTTCGTCTGACTGTGGTCTTTGACAACGCCAGTGCCGTTGCCGGCATCCATGTTGATGGTCATTCCGTCCTGTGTCAGTGAGCCGTCGCTGACGGTACTCAGCTGCGTGCTGAGTCCGTACTCAGCGCCTACGGCTATCGGCAGGTTGGCAATGTATGCCTGCAGGCCGATGAATGCGCCGAGGCCGACGCGGAAGTTTGTTGCTCCCTCGCTGGTGTCACCGTTGTCCCAGCTTGCACCTGCCAGTCCGATGGGCAGCTCACCGCCGAAATAGACGTCGAGCAAGTTGCGGCTGTTGAAGTGATAGGCGATGCCGGGATAGAGCATAAAGCTTGACTCAGAGGTGTTGGTGTCAGTAGTCTTTGAACTCTTGTTGCCATTTTCGTCCATGGTTTCAGCGGTTACCGACTCCGAGTTGCTCTTCTTCCACCATTCGATGCCGAGGCGGTATTCCAGGTTGTCGCTCTTCATGTATTTCAGGTTAATCAGCGGCATGGCGCTCAGCTTGAAGTCGCCGTTGCGCGTCTCTCCTATTTTCTTGAACATGTCGCTGGTGGCCCCGAAGTAGATTCCGAAGTCGCCGGCCTGGGCGCGGTTGCCTGTACGAACTACGTTAGATGTGCTTTCACCAGTAGTGATCTGTGCCTGTGCGCCAATGGCTGCCAGTGCCATCACCATCAGAGTAAATAATTTTTTCATTGTTGTAAGAGTAATTTTAATTTATAAAAAAGGATTTGTCTTTATTTTCCTTGCGTTGCGTCAACAAATGTAGTTAAATTTTACAAAGACAGTGAATTTATTAACAAGAATTAACCGAAAGTGGCTGTTTTTCTTCTGTTTCTCTTGTCTGCCTGTCGGTTAGTGTGCCTTTTCCATGTCGACGACAATCTTTCCCACGAAGATGGCGTGCTTGCCGTTCTGGTCCACCGGCACGGGCTTCCCGTCCATGTTGTTACAGTATTGCATTTCTGTCATGTACGTGTGGGTGTGTCCGCCCAGCACAAGGTCGATGTTGCGCGAGCCGCCGATGGCGTAGAGGTCGTCTTCGCCGCGGTTGCTTTTCCATCCCAGGTGTGATATGCATATCACGATGTCGCACTTCTTCTGCTCCTTCAGCATGGTTGCCGTCTCGAGGGCCACGCGTGCCGGGTCCAGATATTTGACACCGACGCAGTTCTTGTCAGACACCAGTCCCTTCATCTTCGGACAGAGAGCGAAGACTCCTATCCTGACGCCGTTTCTCTTGATGACTATCCACGGCTTTGTGACGCCCTCCATGACGGTGCCTGTAAAGTCGTAGTTGGTGCAGAGAATGGGGAATTTTGCCATGCGGAACACGCGTGCCATGTTGTCCATTCCGAAGTCGAACTCATGGTTGCCGATGGTAGATGCGTCAATGCCCATCTGGTTCATGAGCCCTATTTCCACGTCGCCCTTGAACATGGTGAAATATGCCGAGCCCTGGAAGAAGTCGCCAGAGTCGAAGTATAGCAGTCCCGGATTTTTCCGTCTTTCCTCCTTCAGCATTGCAATGCGTCGCAGGAAGCCTCCGCGGCCGGCCTTCATGGTGTCTGGCAGCTGTTCGTTGACGGGCAGGATGGTGGAGTGTGTGTCGTTGGTGTGCAGAATTACGAGCTGCTTGTGCTTCTTGGCCGTGGCGGTCTGCGGCATGGCGGTGAGCAGACATAGCGGCAGGAGCAGCACCACTAACCTTGACACCTTATTATATATATATACGTTAGTCTTCATATCACAGTATTTTTTGTTTCCTACATTTTATTCTTTTACACTCACGCGGCCCTCAATGTTTGAGTCGGCCTCTATGCCCTGGCTGGCTAAGTGGCGGAAGTAGTTCATGATTACGAACCTCGAGTTGTTCGACACGTCCTGCGGTGAGTTGATGTTGCGTCCCTTCTTGAAAGCCTCCATCTTGTCGGTGCCTCCCAGCAGGTAGTCGATGGTGGTTACGCGGTAGTCCTTGTCTTTCTGGACGGGCTGCCCTCCGATGGTTGCGCTGAGCAGCCTGCCGTCCTTGCTGATTTCCATTCGCACTGAGTGGCTCACGCCTTCGCCGCCCACGGAAGCCATCTGCGCGAACAGCTCCAGCACGTCGCTGCCCGACAGCGTAATGAATGCGATTTTGTTTTCAAAGGGAGCCACGTCCAGCACGTCGCCGTAGGTCACGTCGCCCTTTGGCAGGTCGGCGCGCACGCCGCCCATGTTGTAGACTCCGAAGTCGGCAGTCTCGCCGTAGTCTTTTGCTGCCCACACCAGTATGTCGGCCAGCAGGTTCGACAGAGTGCCTTCGGGCCGCTGTGCAGTCATGTATTTCGCCGACCGTCCCACCACAGGGCCCATGACGCTGTCGACGTCGTGCTTGTATGGTTTCAGGAAATCCGTGGCCGTTGCTGGTATGGCAGCGTCGTAGCGGCTGTCCACTACTATTCGGCTTCGCTCCATGCCTGCCACCGTGTAGTGGCTCTTGCATGCCGTCAGCATCATGGCGGCTATGAGCGTCAGCATCAGTGATGCGCCTTTGTGCGCAGAAAGGTTGTTAGTCATAGAATAGTATGTTTTTTCGCTTTATTTGTCGTCCTTCAGCATTTTCTCTATCTGCTGCTCCATCTTCTGCGGTGTCAGCGAGCGTGCCACGATGGTTCCCGTCTTGTCGGCGATGATGTTCTCCGGCACGTCGCAGAAGCCCATCGTCCTGAGCAGCGGCGACTGCCACATCTTGCCGTCGCATATCGTCGGCCATTGCAGCGAATCGCGCTCTGTGACCCTGCGGCGGCACTCCTTCGGGTTGCCGTCGATGCAGATGCTGACTATTGCGAGGCGTCCCTCGTAGCGGTGCTTCAGATTGTTGAGGCGCCGCTGCATGTCATTGCTCTGTGCGCTCCATGATGCCCATAGCGACACCACGTTGGCCTCTGCCTTGAGCTGCTGGCCGGAAACCTTCTTGCCGTTGACGTCTGTTGCCTGGAACTGCGGCAGTTTCTTGCTGTCGGTGGCATTGCCCATGGCCTTCAGCCCGTTGGCGAGCCGCTTCAGCCATGCGTTGTCGGGCTGTGCCTTCAGCAGGAGTGCCGACAGCTGGCTGGCCTTCTTCAGGTTCAGGTTTTCTGCCGACGCAAAGAAGCGCCACAGCACGTAGACGCTGACCCTCGACTCCGGGTGCTGCCTGATGAAGTCCTCGGCAGCCTTGGGGATGTCCGGCGGCATGAGCTTGTTCAGGTCCATGCGGAACTGCGTCATCAGCTTGTTGTCCGGCGTGCCCAGTATGGTAATCTCGCGCAGGTGTGATGCGTCGCCCTTTATCTTCACCGTCTCGCCGGGGCTTGCAAACACGGGCTGCTCCGAGAAGTTGGGGAACACCAGCACCATTGTGGCCTCTGCGGGCATCGGGATGTCGTAGGCAAAGCGGCCTTCGCGCAGCATGATGGTGTCGATGCCTTCCAGGCCCCCGTCGGTGCTGTATACGAGCAGCTGTGCCTGGTTGATGTTGCGCAGGCGGCCCTCTATGCGGAACTTTCCGCTGTCGCTGCCGCAGGCTGTCAGCAGCACGGCGGCCATCGTCAGGCAGAGGGTTGTAAACGTTTTTGTCATAGTCGTTGTTCTTGGCTTCATGGTCTTCTTACCAGTAGCTGATGGTTCTTTTCTGCAGGGCCGTCGACTGCTGTGTCTGCTGGCCTTTCTCCCAGTATGTCATCGACAGCGAGTTGACCGTCCAGTTTCCCTGTTCGTCGCGCTCGAGGAAGTTGTTCCTTATGTTCAGCGTCATGATGCACTGTCCGGCGGCGTTGTAGACCTTCTGGTTCTCGGCGGTAATCTCCTCGTCGTCGTTATAGTAGTATTCGTTGACGTAGGTGATGCCCTCGGCTTCGTTTCTCAGCGTCCGCTTCACGAGGCGGTGGCTGTCGTCGTAGGTATAGTCGATGGTGCTTTTCCCCTGCTGCTCGCTCATGTCGGCGTGCTGCAGGTAGCCGTAGCGGTCGTACTGTCTGTTGGTGAGTTCGCTGTTGTCGGCCTTGCCGTCCTGGAAGAACCTTTCCACGGGGGCCTCCACCAGCGGATTGTCGGTGACTATTTCCTGCACGTCGCCCTTTATTCCGCGGCTGACTGCATCCTTGAAGAATGCCGCCGTGGTGTAGTAAAGCACGGTGATGTCCTTCGAGCCTTTCTCGTTGGCACTCACCGAGAGCTTCACGCTTCCATAGTCGTCGATGTAGAAGTATGCGCCGTCGCGTTCGGTCAGCGTGCCGTATTCCTGCTCAATCTTGTACTTGAAATACTGAAAGTTGCGCTCCAGCATGCGGCTGGTGCTGTAGGGACCAATGGTTATGTAAGCCTGCTCCACGCAGTCGGTCAGCGGCTTCACCGATACCATCAGTTTGGCGCGGATGCCATAGTAGCTGCCGCGGAAGAAATAGTCCTCGCCGTCGTCGGAGGCGCCCCATTCCTGAAATCCGGCATCCTTCAGCAGTGGGCGCAGGCTGTCGATGGGGCCTTCGATGGAAATGCCGCCCATGCTTATGCACCGCGTGTCAATGCCGCGCGCCAGGCCAGCGGCAGCCGATGTCAGTATGCAGAAAATTGCTAAAAACAGCCTCATAGCGACTGCAAAGATAAGGAAAAACCGTGGAACAAAGAAAGGAAATGCGGTTTTTCTTCGTCTTTTCGTAATAACATGCAGCGTCGGAAAAATATCTATGCGAGTTACAAAATTATCTCTGTGAGATAAAAAATTATCTCCGTAAGATAATTTCGTAAGTCATTGAGATAATTTCGTAAGTCATTGAGATAATTTCGTAAGTCATTGAGATAATTTTGCAGGTTACGGGAAAATTCTTACCTTTGAGGCCTAAAACACAGAGACGATGAAAATTTTTGCAGTAGGAATGAACTACATCCAGCACAATAAAGAACTGGATGGCGCGTTATATAAACCAGAGGCACCTGTGATATTCACCAAGGCCGACTCGGCACTGCTTAAGGACGGTAAGCCGTTCTTTGTACCGGACTGGTCTGAGCAGGTAGACTACGAGACAGAGCTTGTCGTGCGCATCTGCCGCCTTGGCAAGGGCATCCCTGTGCGTTTTGCCCATCGCTATTACGACGCAGTGACGGTGGGCATCGACTTTACGGCCCGCGACTGGCAGCGGACGGCGCGCAGCAAAGGTCTGCCGTGGGAAATCTGCAAGGGCTTCGACGGCTCGGCGGTGATAGGACAGTGGGTCGACAAGGAGAAATTCCGAAGCGTCCAGAGCCTCCGTTTCCGTCTGGACATCAACGGACAGACGGTGCAGGAGGGCTGCGCCAGCGACATGCTCTACACCGTCGACGAACTGGTGAGCTACATCTCGCAGTTCTTCACGCTGAAGACTGGCGACCTGCTCTATACGGGGACGCCGGTGGGAGTGGGGCCGGTGCATGTCGGCGACCATCTTGAGGGGTGGATTGAAGACAGGAAGCTCCTGGAATTTAACTGTAAGTAGACATGGACAGACAGAACAATAAAGGAACGGTCTCGCAGGGACGGACACTGTCGCAACGGATAGTGTCGTGCCTTCTTGTCTTCGTGTCCTGCTGCCTTTCCGCGACTGCCCAGCAGTTCTTCACGCTCTCTGACGCAGAACTGCAGATAGACAGCGTGCTGCCTGTGTTCCGCTGCGAGTTCCCCATAGGGCGCAGCTTCGCCGACTCGGCATACAGCGTGAGCATTGAGTATCCGGACCTGGTGCCGATGACCGATGCCGAGGCTGCCCGCTACCGTGCGCTCACCGACATGCTGCCGGGCGAACTGCCTGCCGTCAGCCGCATGGTCAGCGTAGATCGCAAGGAAGGCACGCTGCACGTGTCGTTCGTACCTATAGTGATGCGCGACGGCCGCCTGCAGAAACTTACCGGCTTCATGGTGCGCAAGACAGCGTCGCTGCTGCCGCGTGCCTCACGTCTCTTTGCCGCCGGTCCGCGGCAGGCAGCTGCCACCGGCCGCTATGCCGAAAGCTCTGTGCTGAGCAGCGGCCAGTGGGCGAAGATACGCATCCCCTCGACGGGCATCTACCAGCTTACGGAGAGCCTTGTACAGCAGGCTGGCTTCAGCAGTCTCGACAGGGTGAAGATATACGGCTACGGCGGCGGCATGCAGCCCGAGAGGCTGACGCCCGACTATCTGGCCGAAACCGACGACCTCCACGAGGTGGCTACATGCAAGGTTGGTTCCGTGCGACTGTTCTACGGCATCGGCCCCGTCACCTGGAACAGCAACAACCAGCGTGTCAGAAATCCATATTCACAATACGGTTACTACTTCCTCACCGAGAGCGACGAGCAGCCGCTGACCGTCAGCGAGGCTGACTTCCTGGCCGCCAGCTATCCGTTGGCCGACCATTACAACTCGCTCTACGAGGTCGACGACTATGCCTGGTTCTCGGGAGGGCGCAACTTGTACGACGCACAGCCGCTGGAGCCTGGATCAAGCCGCATGTATACGCTGGCAGCTGCAGGCAATCCGTCGGCAGGTGGCACGCTCACCGTCGCCGTCTCTGCCGACAAGGCCAGCACCGTGAGCGTCTATCTCAACGGACAGCAGCTCATGACCTCCAGCAACTCGGCGGCCACTATATCCATCAGCAGCCCGGGCAGCTACGACAAGATGCGCACCAACCAGCGCACATTCAACGTCTCGGACCTGCAGGCGTCGAACACCATCACGCTGACAACCACGACGGGCAGCGGAACGGTGCGCCTCGACTACATTTCCCTGCACTGCAACCAGCCCTGCGCAACACCATCGCTGCAAACGGCACATCCCACTCCGGAATTCGTATACCGCATAACCAACCAGAACCACCACGCCGACCCTCAGGCCGACATGGTAATCATCATCCCCACGACGCAAAAGCTCCTTTCACAGGCCATGCAGCTGAAGACGCTCCACGAGCAGCTGGACGGCATGCGCGTGAACATAGTGCCGGCCGACGAGCTGTACAACGAGTTCTCCAGCGGCACACCCGATGCCAACGCTTACAGACGATACATGAAAATGCTCTACGACCGTGCAGACTCTGAGGCCGACATGCCGCGCTTCCTGCTGCTGCTCGGCGACGGAGCATGGGACAACAGAATGCTGTCAGGTGCCTGGCAGGGCAACTCGCCAAACGACTTCCTGCTGTGCTACGAGAGCGAAAACTCATACAGCGAGGTCGACTGCTACGTCAGCGACGACTACTTCTGCCTGCTCGACGACAACGAGGGCGGCAGCATGCTTACCTCCGACAAGGCCGACGCCGCCGTGGGACGCATCTCGGCGCGCACGGCTGAAGAGGCGCAGATGGTGGTCGACAAGGTTAAGGCCTACGTGCAGAACACGAATGCCGGCGCATGGCAGAACAGCATCTGCTTCCTCGGAGATGACGGCAACCAGAACCAGCACATGCAAGACGCTGACAGCGTGGCGCAGATGGTTGAACAACTCTTCCCGGAATTGCTGGTGAAGCGCATCATGTGGGACGCTTATACACGCGTCAGCTCGTCGACGGGCAACAGCTATCCCGACGTTGAACGGCTTATCAAGCAGGTCATGCAGCAGGGCGTGCTGCTGATGAACTATTCCGGCCATGGCAGCACCGATGCCATATCACATGAATACGTCCTCAAGCTAAAGGACTTCGAGTCTTTCACGTCGCCGCGACTGCCGCTGTGGCTCACCGCCAGCTGCGACATCATGCCCTTCGACGGGCAGACGGAGAACATCGGCGAAACGGCAATGATGGGCACCAAGGGCGGAGCAATAGCATTCTACGGCACCACGCGAACAGTATATCAGAACTATAACCACCTGATGAACATTGCCTACACGCGCCACGTGCTGAGCAACGACGCCACCGGCCGCCCCACGCCGATAGGAGAGGCTGTCCGCCAGGCGAAGAACGAACTTATTACCACTGGAATAATCACTGGCTACAACAACGACGGCACTCCAAAGTATTCGTTCGACACTTCGGCCAACAAACTGCAGTATTCGCTGTTGGGAGACCCTGCATTGCGACTGGCAAAGCCGACAATGCGCGTGGTGATTGACAGCATCAACGGCACCGATGCGTCGGCCGCTGCCTCTTTCCAGCTTTCGGCAGGCTCGACGGCAACGCTGAAAGGTCACGTTGAACATACCGACGGCACGCCGCTCACTGACTATCACGGCACTCTGACTGGCACCGTGCGCGATGCCGAACAGCTGATTGTCTGCAAGCTGAACGACATGTCAAGCGACATGGGCGCCAGCGAGGCTTTCACTTTCTACGACCGCCCAAGCACCATCTTCAGCGGCAGCGACAGCGTCAGGGCTGGCAAGTTCAAGCTGACATTCGTCGTGCCGAAGGACATCGACTACTCTGACAACACGGGCATCATCAACCTGTATACCGTCAACGACCAGCGCACACTCATGGGCAACGGAACGTTCAGCAACTTCTACATGCAGGGAACGGCCGACGTGGGTACGGGAGGCAGCGGGCCGTCGCTGTTCTGCTACCTGAACAACAGCAGTTTCGCAAACGGCGACAACGTGAACCGCACGCCATTCTTCGTGGCCGAAGTGGCCGATGAAGACGGCATCAACGCATCGGGCAACGGCATCGGACACGACTTGCAGATAATCATCGACGGAAAGGAAACGACGACGTACAGTCTGAACGACTATTTCCAATATGACTTCGGCAGCTACACGAGAGGCACGATAGGCTTCAGCATTCCTGAACTGGACTACGGCCAGCACACGCTGCTCTTCCGCGCATGGGACGTGCTGAACAACTCGTCGTCGGTGGAAATGACGTTCAACGTCGTCAATGGCCTGGAGCCGGTAATCGTCGACGTAGCATGCACCAAGAATCCGGCAACCACGTCGACGACATTCCGCATCGTGCATGACCGCCGCGGCAGTGAGCTGTCGGTAATCCTCGACGTCTTCGATACCTCCGGCCGTCAGCTATGGCAGCACACGGAAAGCGGAACGTCGGTGGACAACACGTACTCCATCGACTGGGACCTCACTGGCGACGGAGGCACACGGCTGAAGACGGGACTATATCTCTACCGCATACGCCTGAGCTGCGACGGAAGCACGTTTACGTCGAAGTCGAAGAAGCTGATAATATTGTAAAAAATCAAAATTGACAATCAAGAAAATCCATAATTGCGAAACAATGAACAGATACACATTAGTTATTGTATTCCTCTGCACATTAGTCTCACAAACGGTCAGTGCGCAGGACAGCAAGAGCCAGTTCCGCCCCGTCGACCATGCTGTCATCTCGCAGACCATCGCTCCCGATGCGCGCGCAGCAGGTATGGGCGACGTAGGTGCTGCCACCGATCCGGACGTTAACTCACAGTATTGGAACCCTGCGAAATACCCGTTCTGCATAAGCCGTGCCGGCGTGGCATTGAACTACACGCCGTGGCTCCGCCAGCTTGTCAACGACATCGACCTGGCTTACGTTGCCGGCTATTACCGCATCGGTGACTACGCTGCCGTCAGCGGCTCGCTGCGTTACTTCTCCCTTGGCGAGGTGATGACATCGCTTGAGGAGAATGCCATGACCGTGAAGCCATACGAGATGTCGGTGGACGTGGGTGCGTCGCTGATGCTCAGCGAGAAGTTCTCCATTGCCGCCGCACTGCGCTGGCTGTACAGCGACCTGCGATATGACTACACGGAGGACGCCCAGCCGGCATCGGCATTCGCTGCCGACCTGGCATGCTACTACCAGAACTTCCTGAACATCGGACAGCGCGAATGCCAGCTGGGACTGGGTCTGAATATTTCCAACATCGGCTCGAAGATTACTTACTTCGGCGACGACCGCTCGCAGTTCCTGCCGGCCAACATGCGACTGGGCGCATCGCTGATGGTGCCTGTCGACGAATATAACCGCTTCTCCATTTCTGCCGACGTCAACAAGCTGCTCGTGCCTACGACTCCCACCGAGGACCAGTGGAAAGCCGACGACCCTGACGGCACTAAATACGGCAGCCTGGAGGAATACGTCCGCGAGAAATACGATGACATCAGCTCCATCAGCGGAATTTTCAAGAGCTTCAACGATGCCCCCGGCGGCTTCAAGGAGGAGCTGGAGGAGATACAGTGGAGCGTAGGTGCGGAGTATGTCTACCACGACCAGTTCTCTCTTCGCGCCGGCTACCATCACGAGGCCGAGAACAAGGGAAATCGTAAGTACTTTACCATTGGCGGCGGCTTCCGCATGAACGTGTTCTCGCTGGATGTCGGCTATGTTATCTCTACTGCTACCAGCAATCCGCTCGACCAGACGCTGCGTTTCACGCTTGCCTTCGACATGGACGGCATCAAAGACTTGTTCCGCAGGTAAGACAGTCATTCGCGCAGGAGCTACAGTCTGTTCTGCAGGTAAGACATAATAAATCTTGAAGACAATGAATATCCGTGTAGGTTTTGGTTACGACGTCCACCAGCTGGTTGAAGGGCGCGAGTTGTGGATTGGCGGCATAAGGCTGGCGCATGACAAGGGCCTGCTCGGCCACAGCGATGCCGACGTGCTGCTGCATGCAGTGTGCGACGCTATACTGGGTGCTGCCAACATGCGCGACATAGGCTATCACTTCCCAGACACGTCGGCAGACACCGAGGGCATGGACAGCAAGGTCATTCTCAAGAAGACGATAGAACTGGTGGCAACGAAGGGCTACCGGCTGGTGAATATCGACGCCACCATCTGTGCCGAGAAGCCGAAGATGAATCCCCACATTCCGCAGATGCAGGAGACGATGGCCAGTGTCATCGGCTGCGACGCCGACGACATCAGCATCAAGGCCACTACTACGGAGAAGCTCGGCTTCACCGGCCGCGAGGAAGGTATCAGCGCATACGCCGTCGTCCTGCTCGAGCGTTAGCCGCCGGCCTTGCAGAGATAATTTCCTTACTTGTCGGGTCAGCGTTTTTTTCCTTCCAGTGTTATCAGCGGAATAATCATTTCCTCCATGGAGATGCCGCCGTGCTGGAAGGTGTTTTTGTAATACGACACGTAGTAGTTGTAATTGTTCGGGTAGGCAAAGAAATCGTCGCCCGTGGCAAAGACATAGCTCGTCGACAGGTTGGGTGCCGGCAGTCCGGCCTTGCGCGGATCCTTTATCGTAAACAGTTCCTTGGAGTCGTATGCAAGGTTTTTCCCTAATTTGTATCGTAGGTTGGTGTTAGTGTTTCTGTCGCCGATGATTTTCACGGGGTTGTTGGCGCGGATGCTGCCGTGGTCGGTGGTGATGATTACCTTGCAGTCGCTCTGTGCCAGCTGGCGGAAGAGGTCGCTGATGACGGAGTGGCGGAACCACGATAATGTTATCGAGCGGTAGGCACTCTCGTTGTTGGCCAGCTCGCGCACCATTTTCGATTCGGTGCGTGCATGCGACAGCATGTCGATGAAGTTGAAGACCACCACGTTCAGGTCGTTCTTGTGCAGGGTGTTCAGCTGTTGCAGCAGTTTGTCGGCCTCCGCCGACGTGTTGATCTTATGGTATGAGAAAGTGTTCTTGCGGCGGTAGCGCTCCAGCATGGTTTTTATCAGAGGCTCCTCGTTAAGGTTCTTTCCCTCTTCCTCGTCTTCGTCGACCCACAGCTCCGGGAACATCTTTTCTATCTGCTCAGGCATGAGGCCGGAGAAGATTGCGTTGCGGGCATACTGCGTAGCCGTCGGCAGAATGCTGCAGTACACATCCTCGTCTATCAGGAAGTCGGCGGCCAGCTCCTGCTCCAGCATTTTCCACTGGTCGTAGCGGAAGTTGTCGAGCAGCACCACGAAGACCTTCTTGCCCTCGTTGAGCAGCGGGAACACCTTCGTCTTGAAGATGTTGGGGCTTAGCAGGGGGGAGGTTTGGGTGTTGGGTGTTGGGTGCTGGGTGTTGGGTGCAATCCACTCCATGTAGTTCTGCTTGATGAACTTTGCGAAGCCCAGGTTTGCCTCGTGCTTCTGCATTTGCAGCATGTCGGTCATCTGCGACTCCGTCTGGCTCAGCTCCAGCTCCCAGCGCACCAGCCGCTTGTAGATGTCGGTCCAGTCGTTCCATGTGCGGCAGTCCATAATCTGCATCGACAACTGCTGGAACTGTTGCTGATAGCCGGTCTGCACCGTCTCGGTGACAATCTCGCGGCGGTGGATGTTCTTCTTCAGTGTGAGCAGTATCTGGTTGGGATTGACAGGCTTTATCAGATAGTCGGCAATCTGCTGTCCGATGGCCTGGTTCATGATGTCCTCCTCTTCACTTTTCGTCACCATCACCACAGGCGTCTGTGGGGCTATCTCCTTTATTCGCTGCAGTGTCTCCAAGCCCGACAGGCCAGGCATCATTTCGTCCAGCAACACCAGGTCGAAGGTCTGCTGTCTGCATTCCTCGATGGCGTCGGTGCCGTTGGTGACCGTCGTCACCTCATAGCCTTTCTTTTCCAAAAACAGCAGGTGGGCGCGCAGCAGTTCCATCTCGTCGTCAGCCCACAGAAGTCGTCCGTTAGTCATTGTCGTTGCGGTTATTGTGTTTATGCGTTATTCGTTGTCCTTTCCGGCGGTGCGCATGTGTTATCCAGTGATGCGCTTGCTCTTGCCGGCGGTGAATTTGTAAGCCTTCATCAGGGCGTAGTACAGAGCGATGCCCGTCAGCAGTCCGGCTATTGCGTCGATGGCGTAGTGCGCCAGAATGTATACCGTCGACAGACACATTAATATATAAAAGGGAGCCATGACAGCCACCAGCCGCCAGCTGCGTGTGCGTGCGGCCAGCAGCATCACCACTGTCGTCACCCCCACATGGCTGCTGGGGAATGCCGCCGTTGGACGCTCGCCGGCATCGTGCGTGATGTCCAGCCAGTGATACCAGAAGCCGTCGCTCCATCCTGGAGCTGCCATGCGCTCGCTGTGCGTCAGGAACCAGTCGCCGAGGTTGGGGAAGACGCCTTCAGCTATTTTCTCCGTGCCTACGGCAAGGTAGTAGAACTGTGGCCCGGTCACCGGCAGCAGAATGAACACCACGTAGTAGGCAAAGAAAGCCCCCATCATGACGCCGGCAGCCATGAGGAACTCGTCATATCTCTTGATGAAATAGTAAAGGTAGAGCAGCAGCATCAGCGGAAAGTATGAGACGTAGCCCATGCACATCAGCTCCGACAGCCATCCCCACGGGGCAAGCCTTGCAAACTCCAGTGCCGGCTGGCATCCGAAGACCGCCTGTTCCAGACTTGCGAACACGTGGTCAAGGTTTGGCAGCACCCTGTTCAGCTCATACGTGTCCGGATACCACCACGAGAGGAACAGCATCTGCACCAGAATTCTCAGGAACATCACTGCCGGGCATGGCTTCCACCGATAGAGCAGCCAGACGGCCACCGTTGCAGCCAGGTATTCGGCTCTCAGCAGCAACATCTGCCCTTTGTTGGGCAGGTCAGCCCATAGCACGCCCATCATCAGCAGTGTCAGCAGCAGGTAGCCTGCGGCTATCCACTCCACTGCAAGAAAGCCTTTTATGGGCTTTTCGCGCAAAAATATTCTATTGATGAAATCTTTCACTTCGTGTTGTTGTCAAAGCCAGTTGTTGTCCTTATACCACTGAATGCTGCGCCTGACGCCTTCCGGCAGCGTCACCGTAGGCTGATAGCCAAGCTCGTTGCGTGCCTTGCTGATGTCGCACCGCCAGTTGCGCTGCTTCATGATGTTATACTTGTCGTTGTTCAGCGCAGTGACGCGTCCCGTGAGGTGTCCTATCCACTCGCCGCAGCAGGTCACCACCCGCAGCACCCACAGCGGTGCCGTGATGCGCAGCCACCATGGGTTGCCCAGCTCCTGGCGTATCAGGTTGCTGAAAGTCGCCGACTGGTACACCTCGCCGTCGGAGAGGAAGTATTTATGCCCTGTGATGCCGCGCTCGATGGCGAGGAACACCGCCTGCACGACGTCGCTGACGTAGACGAACGTGATGTCCTGCTGGCGGTAGCCCACTGCAAAGTCGGTATGTGCCTTGATGCTCTTGGCCATCATGAAGTAGTCGCGCTCGCGCGGCCCATAGACGCCGGTGGGGCGCAGCACGACGTATGGGAACGGCTCGCGGCCGGCCTTCACGTCGCTGTCCCTTTCAGCGTCCAGCCACTCCTCGGCTTTCAGCTTGCTGCGGCCGTAGGCTGTGTTGGGCTGTGGCGTGTCGCTGTCGCTGATTTCACGGTAGGGCTGCTGCTCGCAGATGGCGCCCATGACGCTCAGCGAGCTGATGTACACGAAGCGCTTCAGAGGCATGCCGGTGCGCCGTATGGCACGCACAAGGTTCTTGGTGCCTTCAGTGTTTATGCGGAAGAAGTCGCTGCTGTCGAGGCATTTCGTCACTCCGGCGGCATGCACCACGTAGTCCAGCTGCATGCCTTGCAGCTGCCCGACAAGCTTGTCCTCAGAGGCGAGGTCGAGTTCGATGAATTTTATGCGGTCGTCGTTCAGGAACTGTCTCGACGACGTCTTCCTGACCGCCGCCCACGTGTTGAAGCCCCTGCGCAGTGCCTCCTCGACAATGAAGGAGCCAATGAAGCCGGTGGCTCCTGTAATGAGTATGTTCATCAGCAAATAGAATAATTTGCGGCAAAAGTACAAAAAAAAGAAACCTTTTCCCCTTAAATCCTTGCTATCTTGAAATAAAATAAGTAATTTTGCGTTAATTTATTAAAATACATTGTTTTATTTAACATCAAACATTATGAAAAAGTATTTTGCAGAACTTTTTGGCACATTCGTGCTGACATTCCTCGGCTGCGGCGCTGCCGTGAGCTTGAATTGTGGCGTTGACACAGCTTCTGTCGTTGGCACAGCCATTGCCTTTGGCCTTGCCGTAGTTGCCATGGCCTACACCATCGGCGGCATCAGCGGCTGCCACATCAATCCAGCCATCACCCTGGGTGTTTTCCTCAGCGGACGCATGAACTCAAAGGACTGTGGCATGTACATGCTCTTCCAGGTAATCGGCGCCATTATTGCCGCTGCCTTGCTGGCCTTCCTCGTCTCTACCGATCCGGGCCTGGCAAAGGGTACTGCCACCGGTGCCAATGCCTGTGCCTCTGAGAACGTCATGAACGGCCTTGTGGCAGAGATAGTGCTTACCTTCATCTTCGTGATGGTGGTTCTGGGCGCAACTGCCAAGACCAACGGCGCTACCAACAATTTTGCCGGCTTGGCCATTGGCCTGTCGCTGATTCTCATCCATCTGGTGGGCATCAACTACACCGGCACCAGCGTCAACCCTGCCCGCTCCATCGGTCCGGCTCTCTTCGAGGGCGGCAAGGCTCTCAGCCAGCTGTGGGTGTTCATCGTAGGCCCGTTAGTAGGCGGCGCTCTGGCAGCATGTGTCTGGAAAGCCATTGAGCCTGCAGAGAAATAATTCGCGGTGACAACTTTGCAACCGGGTTGCACTCAGATGTCCGTACCTTTGCACCAGAAATCAAAACATTAAGCAATGGCACACGTACACGAACATCACGAGCATCACGGTCACAGTCACCATCATCACCATATCACGAAGATGTCGTCGCAGAGCGGCATCTTCGTGTTTTCTATTGTCCTCAACCTCCTGTTTGTCGGCATCGAGGCCGTCGTGGGCCTTACGCAGAACTCGCTGTCGCTGCTTTCCGACGCCGGCCACAACCTCAGCGACGTCTTCAGCCTGCTGCTGGTGCTGATAGCCTTCCAGCTGGCAAAGGTGCATCCGGGCAGCCACTACACCTACGGACTGAAGAAGTCGACGGTGCTTATTTCGCTGGTCAACGCCATATTGCTGCTGGTAGCCATCGGCGGCATTCTGATAGAGAGCTACCACAAGTTTCTCCAGCCCGCCGAGGTCAACGGCATTGCCGTGTCGTGGACGGCAGGTGTGGGCATTGTCATCAACGGACTGACGGCAGTGCTGCTGATGCGCGGCCAGAAAGACGACCTTAACGTCCGCGGAGCCTTCCTGCACATGGTGGCCGACACGCTGGTGTCCGTCGGAGTGGTAATCTCCGGCATCGTCATCGCCTTCACCGGCTGGAACATCGTCGACCCGGCAGTCAGCGTGGTCATTGCCCTCGTCATCCTGGTATCCACGTGGGATCTGCTGTCCGACAGTCTCCGCCTGCTGGTCGACGGCACTCCCGAGGGCGTGGAGCTGGAGGAGGTCAGACACTTGCTGGCAGACAGCGACCACGTCGTGGAGGTGCATCACATTCACGTGTGGGCCATCAGCACCACCGACAATGCGCTGACGGCACACGTCGTCGTAGACAGTCTGGACAACATGGAGAGCGTGAAGGATCAGCTGAAGGAGCGGCTCGCTGCGGCAGGCATCGGCCACAGCACGCTGGAGTTTGAAACCACTGCCCACCACTGCCACGACCATGACTGTGAGGGAAGCCTGTAAGGTTGGCATAGAGGTGAGAGGTGAGTCACAAAGTTATGGAGAGTAAGGAATGTGAACGGCTGTTGCTTGCCCACGGCGTGAAGCCTACGGCCAACCGCATTGTCGTCGTCAAGGCACTGGCCGCGGCAGGGCGTCCGCTGTCGCTCTCTGAGCTGGAGCGTGACATACTGTCCATCGACAAGTCGGGAGTGTTCCGTGCGCTGACGCTCTTCCGCGACCACCACCTGGTGCATGCCATCGAAGACGGTTCCGGAGGCACTCGCTACGAGCTGTGCCACAGCCACCATGCCGACCGCGACGACGACCAGCATCCGCACTTCTTCTGCCGCGTCTGCCGGCGCACCTACTGTCTTGAAGGCATGCCGCTGCCGTCGCCGGCCATGCCCGACGGCTTTCAGGCCGAGACTGCCAGCTTTCTCGTCACTGGTGTCTGCCCCGAGTGCAACAGCCGGAAAAATAACATGCAGAGATAAAAAATTATCTTACGGAGATAATTTCGTAACATGCAGAGATAATTTCGTAACATGCAGAGATAATTTTTTATCTCACAGAGATATTTTCGTAAGTCATTGAGATAATTTTTTATCTCGCAAAGATTTTGCAACATTCAGTTTGCATTTTCCGAGACTTTAATTATTCAGTTTTTGCGGAAAGCTTAAAATCCGTGAAAACTCTGCATTCAGCCCCTTTTTCTTTTTGTTTTAACAAAGAATTTACTACCTTTGCAGCAATAGTTTCAAACAACATTCAACTAAATTAATACACAATTATGGTAAACTACAAGGATTTGGGTCTCGTCAACACACGCGAGATGTTCAAGAAGGCCGTTGCCGGTGGCTATGCCATTCCCGCCTTCAACTTCAACACTATGGAGCAGATGCAGGCCATCGTGCAGGCAGCCGTAGAGACAAAGTCTCCCGTCATCATGCAGGTCAGCAAGGGCGCACGCAACTACGCCAACGCTACCATCCTGCGCTACATGGCAGAGGGCGCTGTGGCTTATGCCAAGGAGCTTGGCTGCGCTCACCCTGAGATTGTTCTGCACCTCGACCACGGCGACAGCTTCGAGCTTTGCAAGGACTGCATCGACATGGGCTTCTCCAGCGTGATGTACGACGGCAGCGCTCTGCCTTATGAGGAGAACATCAAGATTTCGCGTCAGGTTGTGGAGTACGCCCACAAGTACGACGTTACCGTTGAGTGCGAGCTTGGCGTGCTGGCCGGTGTTGAGGACGAGGTTGCCTCTGAGGTCAGCCACTACACAAAGCCCGAGGAAGTCATCGACTTCGCTACACGCACAGGCTGCGACTCGCTGGCCATCTCCATCGGTACCAGCCACGGCGCCTACAAGTTCAAGCCCGAGCAGTGTACACGCGACCCGAAGACCGGCAAGCTGGTGCCTCCCCCATTGGCTTTCGACGTACTGCATGAGATTGAGAAGAAGCTCCCCGGCTTCCCCATCGTACTCCACGGCTCTTCGTCAGTGCCACAGGACGAGGTGGACACCATCAACAAGTATGGCGGCAACCTGCCCGACGCTATCGGCATTCCCGAAGACCAGCTCCGCGAGGCTTCCAAGAGCGCTGTCTGCAAGATCAACATCGACTCTGACTCACGTCTGGCAATGACGGCTGCCATCCGCAAGTATCTGGCCGAGCATCCCGATCATTTCGATCCACGCCAGTATCTGAAGCCTGCCCGTGAGAACATGAAGAAGATGTACATCCACAAGATTGTGAACGTGCTGGGTTCTGACGGCAAGCTTGCCGAGTAAAAAACATTTGGGAAACAACATAAAAGGACTGCTCTAAAGGCAGTCCTTTTATGTTACTTAACTTCCTTAACTTCCGAAAGTCGAGTTATATGCTATTTGCAGGCTTTCATTTCACGACGTCAGACTGCATCATCTCAACAGCGCCAGTGGCCGGGTTGAGGCGCATCCGAGTGACGTAGCGCTTGAAGACGGCACCGTCGCGCAGTGTGGCAAAGCCGAATTGTGCTATAGGCATGTCGAAAGAAGCCAGCTGCTTGTCCTCCTGGAAGAGGGTGATGCGCCCAACGCCAGGGACATTGACGTAGAAACCCTCGTGCTTCTTGTTCTCCGGCGTGGGGAACGTGGCGGGATACAGGTTCTCGATGCTGATGTAGAAAGGTATGCCCGAAAGGTCGTCGGCAGCCACCACTCCAAGCTTCTGCGACAGGCGGAACAGCACTTCGCTGCCGCTGGCTCCCGTCGGGCAGACGGTGATGACATGCTCCGTGGTGTCGCGCTGCACGGTGCCGGTGAACAGCGACATCAGCGCCTCGCGCTCCTTGTCAATCTCGCTGAGCATGAGGTGCAGCAGATGCTCATCCTGCGGAACCTCGTCGGCATCGCCGGTAATCAGCTGCTGGCGGCTCTCCTGCAGTTCCTGCAGCTGCTGGACGGTAAGCTCAGCCTTCTTGGCCACGCTGGCGGCCGACTGCACTTCGGCAGAGAGATACTGCCGAGGGTCGGCAGCCTTGGCGGAGGGGGCTGCGCGGAAGGGCTTGCGCTCTATGGGAGCAATAGGCTCTGTGTTCACCGACTGCAGGACGCCGTCGCTGCTGAAGTGCAGCTCGGCAGTCTCGCACTTGCCGCCCTTCAGCTTCACGGTGTAGCACTTCGACGTGTCGCGGACGCCCAGCTGGGTGACGCTGTAGTCGGCAATGCCGTAGGTGGTCTGCACGTCCTGCTCGACGCCGGAGATGCGCATGTATTTCTCGGCATATTTTGCAAACTGCCCCGGCGTATATGTCTTCTTCTCCACCAGCAGGTGGAAGCGCAGCACCGTCTTCGGCAGGAAGTAGACGGCACCGTCGGCAGTGCGTCCGGCCGTCAGCGGAAGGCTTTCCACCTGTGCCGTAGAGGATGTGGGGACGGCGGCCAGCAGCAACAGGGCGGCAGCCGTCGCGGAGATTTTCCGCATTATCTGATTCTGTAGGGTTGTCATATTCTGATTGCTTGTAATGACGTGGGAGGGAAAGTGCCGTGGGCGGTCAGTAAAGTCGCTTGAAGGCCTTTGGCAGATAGTCGATGATGTCGCCGGCAATGAGACTCTCCTCGCCAAGTTCGTGGGCGGCCAGGTCGCCGGCCAGACCGTGCAGGTAGACTCCCATCATGCAGGCGTCGAGCTGGCTGTAGCCGCGCGCCAGCAGTCCGGTGAGAATGCCCGTCAGCACGTCGCCGCTGCCGGCAGTGGCCATGCCAGCATTGCCGGTGGAGTTGAAGACGATGTGTCCGTCAGGGCAGCAGATGGCTGTGTTGCGCCCCTTGATGATTACGTAGCCCTGCAGCCGCTCTGCAAGGTTGCGGGCCTTGACAAGGCGCTCGTAGCTGTCGGCAGAGTGACCCTCCAGACGGTCGAACTCCTTGGGGTGTGGCGTAAGTATGATGCCCTTGGGCAACTGCTGCATCCACGCGTGGTGAGTGGCAAGGATGTTTATGGCGTCGGCATCGGCGACAATGGGACACTGGGTGCGCCGCAGCTGTGAGATTAATGCGATGGCCGTCTGCTCACTCTGCCCGATGCCGGGGCCGATGCCCATGGCCTGGAAGTCTTCCGTGTCGACGGCTTCGGCGAAAATGGTCTCCTCGTTGCCGCTCTTGACGATGGCTTCAGGGACGGACGTCTGCAGAATGCCGATGTTGCGCCGCGGAGAGCAGACGGCCACCTTGCCGGCGCCGGAGCGCAGGCAGGCCTTCGCTGCCAGAACGGCGGCTCCGGCCATGCAGTAGCTGCCGGCCACTAACAGCGCATTGCCCATCTGACCCTTGTGGGCAAACTGGTTGCGGGGGCGGATGAGACGGCGGATGTCGTTCTCGTCGATGACGGTGTACTGCGACTCCAGCTTAGATATGCCCTCCTGGCTCAGACGGATGTCAAGGGTCTGCAGCTGGCCGATGAACTGCTGGTTCTCGGCAAACAGGAACGACAGCTTGGGCAGCTGGAGGGTGAGGGTGAGGTTGGCGCGGATAATGTTGGCGCGGACATTGTAGGTGTTGTCTTCCGTCATCAGGCCCGACGGCACGTCAATGCTCACTACGCGCGACGGCGAAGCGTTGATGTACTTTACCAGCGAGGCAAAGCCGCCGGCAAGGGGCTTGTTGAGGCCGGAGCCGAACAGACCGTCGACAACCAGCGTGTCGGTGTCGAGGCGCGGCGGCTCAAATTCCTGCGAGACTTCTATGAACTCGCGGATGCGGCGCGACTCGGCGGCACGCTTCTTGTTGGCCTCGCAGTCGGGCGACAGGTGTCCGCTGATGTTGAAGAGATAGACGCTGACGTGATAGTTCTGCTCGGCAAGCAGACGGCCGACGGCAAGAGCGTCGCCGCCATTGTTGCCAGGCCCTGCAAAGACTATGATCGGCGTAGACACAGGCCACACGGCAACAATGGCCTGGGTGATGGCCTTCGCAGCACGCTCCATCAGGTCGAGGCTCGATATCGGCTCGTGTTCGATGGTGTATTTGTCTAATTCGCGGATCTGAGAACCGGTGAATATCTTCATTACTGTGCAAAAATACGAAAAATATGCTAATCGGTGTCTAATCTTTGGCGAAAAAATAGTAATTTTGCAAAAAATTTTATTTTTTACCATAAAGATGGGCGAAATTACTATTAATGACAAGACTTTCAAGCCTTCTATTTCCGAGGAGGAAATAAAAAGGAGAGTGAAAGAACTGGCTGAGCAGATAAGCCGCGATTTCAAGTATCGCAACCCTCTACTGCTGGGAGTGCTGAACGGCTCGTTTATCTTTGCTGCCGACTTGATGCGCGAGATAACAATACCTTGTGAGATTTCATTCGTAAAGCTGGCAAGCTACCAGGGCGTGATGTCATCAGGAAAAGTCAAGGAAGTGATAGGCATTAACGAAGACCTGGCTGGCAGACACGTGATAATAGTGGAAGACATTGTGGACACCGGTCGCACCATGAAGCAGATGATAGAGTCGCTCGGGACAAGGCGTCCGGCATCTGTACATATATGTACGCTGTTCGTAAAGCCGGAAAAACTGCAGGAAAAGCTGAATATCGACTATGCAGCATTCTCTATTCCAAACGACTTCATCGTCGGCTACGGCCTGGACTACGACCAGCAGGGCAGGGGACTGAAGGAAATCTACACCCTGGCGTAAGAATAGGTTTTTATGCGCGTAATAAAACTTCCCCACATGCCCTCGGACGTAGAGGCACGCAAAGGAGACCTTATCACTGACCTCTGGACGAAGGGTAAGCAGACACAAGTGACACACAATAAACAACAGACTAAGATAAAAATGAAAAACATCATCATCTTCGGAGCCCCAGGTTCCGGAAAAGGCACGCAGAGCGACCTGATCATCAAAAACTACGGTTTGGAACACATCTCCACGGGCGACGTTCTGCGCAGCGAAATCAAGAAAGGCACCGACCTCGGTAAGACAGCACAGGAATACATTGACAAGGGAAATCTCATTCCCGACGAGCTGATGGTCAGCATTCTGGCAGGCGTCTACGACTCTTTCGGACGCGGACACAAAGGCGTCATCTTCGACGGCTTCCCCCGCACCATTCCGCAGGCTGAGGCTCTTAAGAAAATGCTCAGCGAGCGTGGCGACCGCGTGGCTGCCATGCTGGAACTGGACGTTCCTGAAGCAGAACTCATGGACCGCCTGATAAAGCGCGGCAAGGAAAGCGGACGTGCCGACGACAACGAAGAGACTATCAAGAAGCGTCTCGTGGTTTACCACCAGCAGACGCAGCCGCTCATCGACTGGTACAAGCAGGAGGGACTGCACTACCACATCAACGGCAGTGGCACGCTGGAGCGCATCTTCCAGGATATACAGAAGGTAATTGATAATATCTAGTAATTCTATATTGTATAGAAATACTAGTAAGACTAGAATATGGAGAGCAATTTCGTAGACTATGTGAAAATTCTGTGCCGCTCCGGCAAGGGCGGACGTGGCTCTATGCACTTGCGGCACGTGAAGTACAACCCTAATGGAGGCCCTGACGGCGGCGACGGCGGCAAGGGCGGAAGCATCATTCTGCGAGGCAACCATAACTACTGGACTCTGCTGCATCTGAGGTATGAAAGGCATATTTTTGCTGAACACGGAGGCAACGGAGGCAAGGACAAATGCCACGGAACCGATGGCAAAGACGTGTATATCGATGTTCCGTGCGGCACAGTGGTGTATGACGCGGAGACGGGAAAGTATGTCTGCGACATAACCTACGACGGGCAGGAGATAGTTCTGCTGAAGGGCGGACGCGGCGGCCTTGGGAACTTCCAGTTCCGTTCGGCCACCAATCAGGCTCCACGCTATGCGCAGCCCGGTGAGCCTATGCAGGAAATGACAATCATCATGGAGCTGAAGCTGCTTGCAGACGTGGGCCTTGTGGGCTTCCCGAACGCCGGCAAGTCGACACTGCTGTCATCGCTGTCGAATGCGAGGCCGAAGATTGCCAACTATCCGTTTACCACTATGGAACCCTCGCTGGGCATCGTGGCTTACAGAGACCAGAAGTCGTTTGTCATGGCCGACATTCCCGGCATTATCGAGGGGGCTGCCGAAGGCCGCGGACTGGGACTGCGCTTCCTGCGCCACATTGAGCGCAACTCGCTGCTGCTGTTCATGGTGCCTGGCGACACCGACGACATAAAGCACGAATATGAGATACTGCTCGACGAGCTGCGCCGCTTCAATCCGGAAATGCTTGCCAAGCACCGTGTCCTGGCCATCACCAAGTGCGACTTGCTGGATGATGAGCTGATAGACATGCTTCGCGAGACGCTGCCCGACGACCTGCCGTGCGTATTCATCTCTGCTGTCGCCGGCAAGGGCCTTGACGAGCTGAAGGATGTGCTGTGGCGTGAGCTGAATGCCGACAGCAACAAGCTGGACAGCATCATGCAGGAAGACACGCTCGTGCATCGCGACAAGGACCTGGCGCGTCTTGCCGAGGAGCTTGAAGAACTGCCCGACGATGACGACCTTTACGACGACGATGCCGATGCAGACGCCGAGGATGCTGAGGACTGGGAAGACATTGAGGATATTGAAGACTTTGAATACGAAGACGATGAGGCTTAGAAACCGTGTCAGCTTCTTCTCCAGTGGGCATTCCTTCGTTGTCGCTGTACTGCCCTTTGCTATTGCTGTACTGCCGTTAGTTATTGTTGCGCTGACGCTTACGGGTTGCTCGCGTACAACATTCCCTACGGCGGAGCAGCGGCGGCAGAGTGAAGTCGTGACGGCCCGTCAGTGGTGGTGCTATCCTCTGCCTGGTGCAAAGGTGATCAGCCCTTTCGGACAGCGCAGCGGCCGCATGCATTCAGGTACCGACCTTAAGACAAAGCCCGGCGACAACATTCTTGCAGCCTTTGACGGCGAGGTTGTCTTCTCCGGTGTGTCATCCGGCTATGGCAACTTGGTGAGAATAAAGCACCAGAACGGCCTTGAGACCTACTATGCACACAATGTCAGGAACCTTGTCACCGTTGGCCAGCAGGTGAGGGCCGGCGACGTCATTGCTCTCACAGGGCGCACGGGCAGGGCAACGACGGAACATCTGCACTTTGAGACACGCATTGGCGGCAAGGCCGTCAACTCCACCCGCTTCTTCGACCACGAGAGCCACACTTTGAAGCTTTCAGCCTTCCGCAAGACCAGCGGCGGCTATACTGTCAGCGGCCAGCATTAGGCATTTATCGGCAGTAGTTGGTTTCATACAAAAAATATTCAGGATTTTCCTTGGCAGTTTCAGGGGAAATCCTTATTTTTGTGCTGTAGATGTTACTGGAGGTAGCATCATGTCTGTGTTTTTAACTAAAAGTCTTAAGCTATTATGAACGTTGAGAGCATTATGGCAGGCCTGGAAAGAAAGCATCCGGGCGAGTTAGAGTATCTTCAGGCAGTTCGCGAGGTTCTTGTCTCCATTGAAGATATTTACAATCAGCATCCTGAATTTGAAAAGGCAAAGCTTATTGAGCGGCTGGTGGAGCCAGAGCGCATTATCACATTCCGTGTGCCGTGGACCGACGACAGTGGCGAAGTCCATGTCAACATCGGCTACCGTGTCCAGTTCAATTCCGCCATCGGTCCCTACAAGGGAGGACTGCGTTTCCACCCGTCGGTAAATCTTTCCATTCTGAAATTCCTCGGTTTCGAGCAGACGTTCAAGAATGCCCTTACCACGCTGCCGATGGGTGGCGGCAAGGGCGGCAGCGACTTCTCTATCCGCGGCCGCAGCAACAACGAGGTGATGCGCTTCTGCCAGGCGTTCATGACCGAGCTGTATCACCACATAGGCCCCGACGAGGATGTGCCGGCCGGCGACATCGGGGTGGGAGCCAGGGAGATAGGCTATCTCTTCGGGCAGTACAAGAAGCTTACCCATCAGTTTCAGGGCGTGCTTACCGGCAAGGGCATCGAGTGGGGCGGCTCGAAGATACGTCCGGAAGCCACTGGCTACGGTGCGCTTTACTTTGTCAACCAGATGTTGCAGACGCACGGACTGGACATCAAGGGCAAGACGGTGGCGCTGAGCGGCTTCGGCAATGTCGCATGGGGAGCCGCCAAGAAGGCTACCGAGCTGGGTGCCAAGGTCATCACCATCAGCGGCCCCGACGGCTACATTTACGACCCGGCAGGGCTGGACAGCGAGAAGATAGACTACATGCTGGAGCTACGGGCTTCGGGCAATGACGTCTGCCAGCCCTATGCCGACGAGTTCGACGGTGCCGAGTTCCTGGCCGGCCGCAAGCCGTGGGAGCGCAAGGCAGACATCTACCTGCCCTGCGCCACGCAGAACGAGGTGACGGGGGCTGATGCCGACAGCATGCTTGCCAACAAGCCGCTGTGCATTGCCGAGGTGAGCAACATGGGATGCACGGCCGCGGCTGCCGAGAAGTTTACCGCCGCCCGTCAGCTGTTTGCCCCTGGCAAGGCCGTCAATGCAGGCGGCGTGGCCACCAGCGGTCTGGAAATGACGCAGAACTCCATGCGTCTGGGCTGGACGGAGGCCGAAGTGGACCAGCGGCTGCACGGCGTCATGGCCAGCATCCACGAGCAGTGCGTCAAGTATGGCAAACGCGCCGACGGATACATAGACTATGTCAAGGGTGCCAACGTTGCAGGCTTCATGAAGGTTGCCAACGCAATGATGGCCCAGGGTATTTAAGGAAAAGTGAAAATGAAAAGTGAAAAATTTGCCGCCGCCTTTCTTTTCTGCGCACTTTCACTCTCTCAGGCGCAGTCGCCGCAGACTGGCAAGGCGTCGTTCTATGCCCAGAGCTTAAACGGCAGGCGGACGGCCAGCGGTGAGCGCTTGCACAAGGACAGCCTGACGTGCGCCCATCGCAGCTATCCCTTTGGCACCATGCTGAAGGTGTACAATCCGGCCAACGGCCGCAGCGTCGTGGTGCGCGTCACCGACCGCGGCCCCTTCGTGCGTGGGCGCATCATCGACCTGTCGTGGCGTGCTGCCAAGGAGCTGGACATCATCTCAAAGGGCGTGGCAGTGGTCACCGTGCAGCGTGCCGACCAGATTGTGGTGCCGTTTAAGCCAGAATTTGAAGTGGAACTCCCCGAGCTGGAGCTGGAAACCAACGACGGCTCCGACGATATTGTCCCCCTCTGGCAGGAAATCCGCGACGCCCATCGTGAGAAAGTTGCCACCCAGTCACAGAAATAGAAAACTGCTTCTGCGGCATAATATTATCTCTGCGAGTTACGAAATTATCTTACGGAGATAATTTTTTATCTCTGCATGTTACGAAAATATCTTACGAAGATAATTTCGTAAGTCATCATGTTACAAAAATGCCGTATGTAGCAGGAGCTTCATACGGCATTGTCTTTATGGTCTCGCCCTAAGGGAAGTTGTCCGTTTAGTTGAACTTAAGTATCTGTCCCTCGCGCAGGCGCGTATTCTTTTTAAGGTGGTTCAGCTTCATGATGGCGTCGACAGAAGTGCCGCGCTTGCGTGCAATGCTGTAGAGCGTCTCGCCGCGCTTAACCTTGTGGAAGCGGGCCTCCTGCGAGTAGCTGGCTGCCGGAGCGGCAATGGCCATTTCCACTTCTTCGTCGGAAGAGGCACCTGCAGTAGCTGCAGAGCCGCCGACACCACGCAGGCGGGTAGCCACCAGCGACTCGTTCTGGTAGGTGTTCTTGCGGAACATGTAGTAGTCGCCGACGACATCCTGATTGTGGAAGTCGAACATAAGAGCCGGGTTCAATGCCACGCCGCAGAGGCGGGTTTCAAAGTGCAGGTGTGAGCCGGTGCTGCGGCCAGTGTTGCCGCCAAGGCCGATGGGGTCGCCGGCGCGCACTTCCTGATTTTCAGCCACCAGGTGCTTCGACATGTGGCCGTAGATGGTCTCCAGTCCGTTGTAGTGGCGTATTACCACGTACTTGCCATATCCCTTCGGCTCGTAGCGCACGATGCGGATTTTGCCGCTGAAGGCTGCGCGTATGGTGTCGCCGATGTATACTTTGATGTCCAGCCCCTTGTGCTGGCGTCCCCAGCGCGAACCGAAGTTCGACGTGATGACGCGGCTGGGCGTAGGCATGTGGAAGTCTTTCAGTGAAATGCGGAAAGAGTCGGGCAGGGCGGTTTCGCGGTGTGCATACTTGTTGCTCCACTCTTCGTAGAGGTCTTCTGCCGGTGAACCGTAGTTTTCGGTGTATATCAGTCTCTGTAGCTGTACGCTGTCAACGGCCTTCATCTTTCTGTCGATGGGGGCCTGGACGGCGAGTAAGTCCTGTGCCAAGGAGGGTGCTGCGGCCAGCGAGGCCAGCGCAAACAAGGCTATTTTCTTAATCTTGTGAGTCATCATTAGGTACAGTTTTTCCAGAATAACGGGGCAAAGTTACGAAATATTGCTAAACTTGAGCAAGATGCAGCAATCTTTTGTGTACTTTTAACAATTATCCGGTGTGCTTTTAACAGTTGACAGACAGCATGTTAATGGCTCAGCGCTTCAGCTTTATGTTGCCGTTGGCGTCGATGGTGGCCTGGCTCGTTGGCACGTCAGCCTCGCTGAGATTCTTGATTTCACGGGCCACGCTGTCAGTGCTGTCGGCCTTGGGGCCGGTGCCGCGCTGCTGTATGAAAGAGTGTATCTTGCCGTGCATGAAGCGTCCGGTATCGTCGATGGTGACGGTGATGACGGGCGCATAGCCTGAAATGCCGGTGAGGTTGACATTGTAGGTTGTGCAGAAGTTGCCCAGGCTGTAGGCTATGAAGCGGCCCTTGTAGACTTCTGTGGCGCGGACGACGTGCGGGCCGTGGCCGTAGACGATGTCGGCACCGTGGTCTATGCAGAAGTGGGCAAGCTCACGCAGCGAGCCGCGGTTTTCGCCGAGGAATGTCTCGGTGCCGTAGGGCAGGTGGTTCTTCGTCTTGCCCTCAGCGCCTCCGTGGAATGAGACTATCACTATGTCGCAGCGGCCTGCGAGGTCGTCGACAATGCGGCCTACGACATCAAGGTCGGTGTGCTTCAGCGTGTAGCTGTTGTGTCCGAAGGCGCAGATGCCTATCGTCTTGCCCTTGCGCTTGATGACGGCACTCTCCACGCGCCCTTCGATGCCAGAGAACAGTATGCCCTGCTCTTTCAGCACGCTTTCTGTCGACACGATGCCCTCGGTGCCGAAGTCGTTGGCGTGGTTGTTGGCCATGCTCAGGTAGTCGTAGCCGGCTTCTTTCAGCAGGTGGCCGTAGCTGGTGGGCGTGCGGAAGGAGTAGCTGTTGGGGCCGTTGCCCTTAGTGCTTTGGCCGCCGTCGCAGAGGGTGCCTTCCAAGTTGCCGACGGTGAGGTCGGCATGGCTGAGCACGGGAATGGCGTCGCGGAAAATCGTCGCTCCGTCGTTGGCAGGCAGCATGATGCTGGGGAAGGTGGTGCCCATCATGATGTCGCCGGTCATGGCGATGGTCAGCGTGTCGGCCTTTGACGGTATGAAAACTAAAAGCTGGAGAACAAAAAACAGGAAGAATGCCTGTGTTCTTCCCTTGGCTGTGATTTCCGGTTTCTTCATGTCGATGTTGGTTGTGGGAAAGGCTTCTCTACTGCTCCTTGACGCGCCGGGCACCGATGTAGCGGCGTGAGTAGTTGCTGTCGGTAGACTGGCTGACCTTGACGCCGCTGGTGCTGCTGGCATGTATGAACGAGAAAGCCTGGGTTATGGGGTCTACGTCTACAACGATGCCTACATGGCCGACACCGCGCCCCGAGCGCGGACTGGAGAAGAACACCAGGTCGCCGCAGCGCAGCTCGCTGCGTGTGATGGGGGTGTTGCGGGCATATTGCTCACGTGAGCTGCTGCCAATGAAGATGTCGGTGCGCTGCTTGTAGACATAGCTTGTAAAACCTGAGCAGTCGAATGCCGAAGGCCCCTTGCTGCCTGAGCGGTAGCGGGTGCCGAGGTGCGAAAAGGCTTCGTCCATGATGTCTTCAATGCGGAGGCCGGTCTGGTCGTAGTCGTCGCTGCCGTAGTAGAGAAAGTCGAAGTTGCCGATTTCGCCTTCATCGTCGTCCACCTCTGATGCCACCTCGGGAAGCGGTGCGTCTTTCTCGCCCCGTCCGTTGGCTGCATTGCCTGTGTAGAGCAACATCAGCAAGATGAAATATAGCGTTTTCTTCATTTCTGAGGTTTACGGTTTTACTAACAACAGCGGCAAAGATAGCAAAAAAAGCATTACTTTATTGCCTTTTCAGGAATATTTTGCGTACTTTTAACACTTATCCGCATAAGTGTTAAGAAATTGCTCCCCAGTTGATGGTGTCTTTTCTGAGTTCTTTCAGCCGCGCCCAAAGGATGCCGTAGCGTGGCGACTGGCATTGAGGGTCGTCGGCAATGATGAGGGCTGCCTCGTCGCGTGCCAGCTGCACCAGTTGGCCGTCGCGGGCTATGTCGGCAATCTTCAGGTCGAAGGCCATGCCGCTCTGGTGGGTGCCTTCAAGGTCGCCGGGGCCGCGAAGCTTCAAGTCGGCTTCGGCAATCTGGAAGCCGTCGTTCGTCTCGCACATGATGTCTATGCGCTTGCGTGTGTCGTCGGCCAGCTTGTAGCCGGTGACGAGAATGCAGTACGACTGGTCGGCGCCACGGCCTACGCGGCCGCGAAGCTGATGCAGCTGGGAGAGGCCGAAGCGCTGGGCGTCCATGATAATCATGACGGAGGCGTTCGGAACATTGACACCCACCTCGATGACCGTCGTGGCCACGAGTATCTGCGTCTCGCCGCTGACGAACTTCTGCATCTCCGCGTCCTTGTCGGCTGGCTTCATCTTGCCGTGAACCTTGCTGAGGCGGAATTCCGGGAATACCTGCCGCATGACATCGTAGCCATCCTCAAGGTTCTTGAGGTCTATCTTCTCGCTTTCTTCGATGAGTGGGAAGACTATGTATACCTGCCGGCCCTGATGTATCTGCCGGCGGATACTGTCGTAGAGCTGTGGCAGCGAGCGGTCGAAGACGTGCTGCGTCTGCACAGGCTTGCGGCCCGGCGGCAGCTCGTCGATGACGCTTACGTCAAGGTCGCCGTAGAGTGTCATGGCCAGTGTGCGCGGAATGGGCGTGGCCGTCATCACCAGCACGTGGGGCGGATTTGCGCTCTTGCTCCACAGCTTGGCGCGCTGGGCCACGCCGAAGCGGTGCTGCTCGTCAATCACAACCATGCCGAGGCGCGCAAACTGCACAGTGTCCTCGATGACGGCATGCGTGCCGACGAGTATCTGTACACTACCGTCCAGCAGACCGTCAAGGATTTCCTGCCGGTGTCTGCCCTTCACGATGCCCGTCAGCAGGGCTACGCGGATGTCCATGCCCCTCAGAAAGTCCATGATCGTTGCCAGATGCTGCTCAGCCAATATTTCCGTCGGTGCCATGATGCATGCCTGATATCCGTTGTCAAGTGCGATGAGCATCGTCATCAGTGCCACCAGCGTCTTGCCGCTGCCAACGTCGCCCTGCAGCAGGCGGTTCATCTGACGGCCGCTGCCCATGTCTTTTCTGATTTCACGGATGACGCGCTTCTGTGCCTCGGTCAGCTGGAAGGGAAGATGGTGGAAGTAGAAGTCGTTGAAATTCTGCCCGACCTTGTCGAACACGTAGCCGCGGTACTTGTGGCGCTGGTCGCTCGCGTACCTTAATATATTTAGCTGTACGAAGAAGAGTTCTTCAAACTTCAGGCGCATGCGGGCCTGCTCCAGCTCCTTGGCATTCTGCGGATAGTGTATCTTTCGCAGTGCATCGTCGCGCGACATCAAGTGCAGCTTCTGCGTTATGAAGCCGGGAAGAGTTTCTGCTATGGGTTCTTTCAGGACGCTGAGCAGTGTCTTCGTGATGCGTTCTAAAGAGCGCGAGTTCAGCCCGGCCTTCTTCATCTTCTCCGTGGTGTTGTAGTAGGGCTGCATGCCCATGGCCGACAGTTCCAGCTTGTCGGCAGCATCAATGTCGGGATGCGTCACGTTGATGCGCCCGTTGAAGACGTTGGGGCGCCCGAAGATGATGTACTCCGTGCCTGTCTTGTAGTTCTGCTTGGCATATTTGCCGCCGTTGAACCATGTCAGGTCCATCACACGGCCCGAGCCGTCGGTGAAGTGGGCAACTACGCGCTCCTTGCGTGCGCTCATCTTGAAAGTCTCGAAGCTAAGGATATGCCCCTTCACCTGTACGAACGGCATGTCGCCCGTCAGTTCGCCGATGCTGTAGAGCCGCGAGCGGTCGACGTGCTTGTAGGGAAAATACTGCAGCAAGTCGCCATACGTCTTGACGCCCAGCTCTTCGCCGAGCATCGTTTTGCGCGAGGGGCCTACGCCTGGAAGGTATTGTATGTCTTGTTGCAGCAGGTCGGTCATAGCTTATTGCAAGGACTATGGGACAGAAGTCCTTTTTACTTGTCCCCGGTGAGTACTTCAGCAATCTTCATGTCGTAGGGCGTGGTGATCTTGATATTCTCGCGGTTGCCGTCGACGAGGGTGATGGCATGGCCGAAGGCTTCGACCACGCTGGCGTCGTCGGTAAAGGCGTCGCTGTAGGGCTGGCGGTTGGCAGCCTTCAGAAGCTGGATGTCGAAACATTGCGGCGTCTGTACCAAGCGGTAGTCGCTGCGGGGAACGGAGTGGCTAAGTGTAGAATTTAGAGTGAAGAGTTTAGAGTTTGCTGCCGCGTTAGTTCCTGTGGCGGCCTGTGCGGTAGCAAACTCTACATTCTCCGTTCTACACTCTGCATTATCTATATGACGCAGGGTCTCGACGACGGGAACGACGGGGATGACGGCTTTCGCCGTGCGTGCCGTCTCGTAGCAGTTGCGAATGACGTCGATGCTGGGGAAAGGGCGCACGCCGTCGTGGACGCCGACGACACCTGCGGCATCGTCTGGTATCATGGCCAGGCCGTGCTGCACAGAGTGGAAGCGCGTCTCGCCACCGTCGGCCAGCAGGTATTCAACGGCGAAGCCGTGGTCTTGGCATAGCTGCCGCCAATAGTCTTGCTGCGCCTTGGGCAGCACAAGGATGATCTGCAGTGTGGGGGAATATTCGCGGAAGCGCTCCAGCGTCCGCATAAGTACTGGCTTTCCGCCAACGGGCAGGAACTGCTTGGGAGTGTCGCTGCCCATGCGCAGGCCCTTGCCGCCTGCCACGATGATGGCGTAATCTGTTTTGCAAGGACTACAGGACTTGAGGACTTTACTCATAATGGTCTTTTAAAAACACGCGTTTATAATCTCTTCCTTCACCGAAATTAAGCAATAATCCCACTTTTGTGTTTGTTGCTGTCAGGTAATTGATAAGTTGAGCGCTATGCGCTGGCACCAATTTAGATACAGCTTTCAACTCCAATATTATTTTGTTGTCAACAACAATGTCAGCAACAAACTCTCCTATGGTATGACCCTTATAAGTTACCATAAGGTGCTGTTGTCTGGCATAGGGAATTCCCTTTTCTGCCAGTTCAATGCATAGTGCATTTTCATAAACAGATTCCAAGAAGCCCGTTCCAAGATTTCGCAGGACGTCAAAATATGCCTTAAGTATCTGGGATGATAATTCTTCGTATAGCATATTTTGAAAAGTCCTATAGTCCTGTAGTCCTTGCTAAAAATCATGCCATCAAGTGTTTATATCGCATGCCTTCGGCTATCTGGCCGGCGGTCTGCTTGTCCGCAAGCTGGCTGAGCAGCTCGTAGGCGAAGGGGAATGCGGCGGCAGGACCTTCGCCCGTGGTGACGTTGCCGTCGACGGTGACGAGGTCGGCGGTATAGGTGGCGTCGGTAAGGGCTTGTTCAAAGCCGGGATAGCATGTTGCGCGCTTGCCGTCAAGGATGCCCAACGGGGCGAGGACTACTGCTGGCGAGGCGCAGATGGCTGCGACTTTCTTGCCGGCGGCGTGCTGGTCGACGACGGCCTTGCAGACGCCCTTGTGGCTGTATAGATTGCTGGCACCGGGCATGCCGCCGGGCAGGAACAGCAGGTCGGCATCGGCGAAGTCGCCCTGCTCGAACATGATGTCGGCCTCGATGTTGACGCCATGCGCCGACTGCACCAGTGGGAAGTCGGTGATGCTTACCGTCGTGACGTCCACTCCTCCGCGGCGCAGCACGTCAATGGGTATCAGGGCCTCGACATCCTCGAAGCCGTCAGCTAAGAATACGTATACCTTTTTCATAGTTGTTGTTATTTCAGTGCTTGTAAGTATTGCCTGATGGTTTCGCGAAGTCCCATGTATAGTGCGTCGCAGATGAGTGCGTGGCCGATGCTGACTTCGTCGGTCCATGGAATCTGCTGCCGGTAGTAGTGCAGGTTTTCCAGCGAGAGGTCGTGGCCGGCATTGAGTCCGAGGCCAACTTTCCTGGCCTCCTCGGCAGCGGCAATGAATGGGGCGATGGCCTGCTCGCGGTTGGCAGCATAGCCGGAGGCGTAAGGCTCGGTGTATAGCTCCACGCGGTCGGCGCCGCACAGCTTGGCGCCCTCCACCATGCGCGGGTCGGGGTCGACGAAGATGCTCGTGCGGATGCCTGCCTCACGGAACGTGCGGCAGATGTCGGTCAGGAACGTGCGGTTCTCCAGCGTGTCCCAGCCGTGGTTGCTGGTCAGCTGGTCGTGTCCGTCAGGCACCAGCGTAACCTGTGTCGGCCTGACCTCCAGCACCAGCTCGGTGAACGAGTCGATGGGGTTGCCCTCAATGTTGAATTCCGTGGTGATGAGTGGGCGCAGGTCGCGCACGTCCTGATAGCGTATGTGCCGCTCGTCGGGGCGTGGATGCACGGTTATGCCCTGTGCGCCGAAGGCTTCTGCGTCGCGTGCCACCTGCAGAACGTCGGGATTGTTGCCGCCGCGTGCGTTGCGCAGGGTGGCAACCTTATTGATGTTTACACTTAGTTTTGTCATAGTCGTCAGTGATTTGATAGTTGCAAAGATAGTTATTTTTGACTACCGATTTCACGGTTTTTACGGATTTTTAATTAAATCATGCAAAATAATCCGTGACATCTGTAAAATCAGCTGCCAAAAGTTGTATCTTTGCCGAAAACTTTACTGCGATGAACTCACGAAAACTGCGTTTTTCCATTTTCGGAAACACTTACCAACCCAAGAAGTCTGCATCGGTGCAGAAGTTGCTGTCGTGTCTCAGGGAGCGCGACGCCGAAGTGTTTATGGAGCGTGAGTTCTTCGACTTTCTCACCAATGGCCAGCGCTTGTCGGTCGACGGCGTGACGGTCTTCGACGGCAACAGCTTCGATGCCGACTTTGCCATCAGCATGGGCGGCGACGGCACTTTCCTGCGCACCGCCAGCACCATCGGCGACAAGCAGACGCCTATACTCGGCATAAACATGGGGCGGCTGGGATTTCTGGCCGACGTCAACGCCAGGGAGATAGAAGGCACCGTCCAGGCTCTCTATGAGGGCGACTACACCGTCGACACGCGCAGCGTGATAATGGTTGAGACCGACGGGCAGCCCCTGCAGGGCTTCCACTGTGCGCTCAACGACGTGGCCATCCTGAAGCGCGACAATGCGTCGATGATCACCATCCACGCCTCCATCAACGGCGAGACGCTGACAACCTATCAGGCCGACGGACTGGTGATGAGCACGCCCACTGGCTCCACGGCCTACTCTCTGTCAGTGGGAGGCCCCATCATAGTTCCCGGCACGCACGTCTTCTCGCTGACTGCCGTTGCCCCGCACTCGCTGAACGTGCGGCCGATAGTCATTCCCGAGGATGCGGAGATACAGCTGTCGGTGGAGAGCCGCAACCACAATTTCCTTGTAGCCCTCGACGGCCGCAGCGAGTCGCTGCCCGACAGTGTGCTGCTGACGCTGCGCCGTGCGCCCTACCGCGTGAAGGTGGTCAAGCGCATAGGCACGCGCTACTTCCACACGCTGCGCGAGAAAATGATGTGGGGTGCCGACACGCGCGGATGACACCATCCGGCCTTTGCGTTTGTTACTTCTACTTCTTGTGGCGGTTAGCCCTCTGCTCCCGATACTTAGCCTTCTGCATGGCCGAGCCGGAACCGTGGGCACCGGTGATGTACTTCTTTTTCTTAGCCTTAGTCTTCACCTTGTCATCCGCCTTGCGAGGCCCGCCACCCCGTCCAAACGAGATGCCGTTTTCCAAGATTCTCTGAAAATCGTCTTCCCTGCTCATAATGCTTAATGCTTAATGCATTGGAATCAGTGGTGGAACAGACGCACACCGGTGAATGCCATGGCGATGCCGTACTTGTCGCACGTCATGATGACATGGTCGTCGCGCACGGAGCCGCCGGCCTGAGCGATGAACTCCACGCCGCTCTTGTGGGCGCGCTCGATGTTGTCGCCGAAGGGGAAGAAGGCGTCGCTGCCAAGGGCCACTCCGCTCATCTGCGCAATCCACTCCTGCTTCTCCTGGCGCGTCAGCACCTCCGGCTGACGGGTGAAAAACAGCTGCCACTGCCCGTCGCGCAGCACGTCGTCGTGTTCGTCCTCAGAGATGTATACGTCAATGGTGTTGTCGCGGTCGGCGCGGCGTATGCCATCCTTGAAGGGCAGTGCCATCACCTTCGGGTGCTGTCGCAGCCACCAGATGTCAGCCTTCTGGCCTGCCAGGCGCGTGCAGTGGATGCGGCTCTGCTGCCCGGCACCGATGCCGATGGCCTGGCCGTCCTTCACGTAGCAGACGCTATTCGACTGAGTATACTTCAGCGTGATGAGCGCAATCATCAGGTCGCGCTTGGCGTCGTCGCTGAACGTCTTGTTCTTGGTGGGAATGTTCTCGAAGAGTGCCGGGTCGTCCAGGCGAATCTCGTTGCGCCCCTGCTCGAAGGTCACTCCGAAGCACTGCTTGCGCTCCACGGGCGCAGGGCGGTAGGCAGGGTCTATCTTTATCACGTTGTAGGTGCCTTTGCGCTTGTCCTTCAGAATTTCCAGAGCCTCCGCCGTGTAGTCGGGAGCTATCACGCCGTCGCTCACCTCACGCTTCAGCAGCAGGGCCGTCGTCTTGTCGCAGGTGTCGCTCAGCGCCACGAAGTCGCCGTACGACGACATGCGGTCGGCGCCGCGAGCGCGTGCATAGGCACAGGCTATGGGGCTGTCGTCCAGTCCCTCCACGTCGTCGACGAAGTAAATCCGCTTCAGCGTGTCCGCCAGCGGCAGTCCCACGGCGGCACCTGCCGGCGAGACGTGCTTGAACGACGCTGCCGCAGCCAGCCCGGTGGCCTTCTTCAGTTCGCTGACCAGCTGCCAGGCATTCAGCGCGTCGAGGAAGTTGATGTATCCCGGCCGTCCGTTGACGACCTCTATTGGCAACTCGCCCTCTTCCATGAATATCCGTGAGGGCTTCTGGTTCGGATTGCATCCGTACTTCAGTTCAAGTTCTTTCATTCTTATTTTTCTTCTATATTAAATAATGTGTATCCCCATGAATGCTTGCAAAGTTACGAAAAAAGCTTGTAAAAGTGAAGCGATTTTGGAAGATTAACGCATTTCGACCTAAAATAAAGGCAATCAAGGGGAAAACGAGGAACTTCAGTTGCCAAATCGTAACCCCAAAATTGGGCTCTGATGCAGGTTAATCGACAATGCAAATCGGAGCAGAATGGCGCGTCTCTCACCGCTTGTTCATTACCCGTTTCTTATTCCGCAAACTGCTATATTTTGCATAGCGATGGACGCCAAGAGAAATAGTAGTTTTGCAGCCAAAATTAAAAACGAAGTAAGAAACTTGAGAAGTACATTTTCCATTCTGTTCTATGTGAACAAGAGTAAGGCGAAGAACGGTGTTGTGCCTGTGATGGGCAGGGTGACGATTAACGGGACTCAGTCGCAGTTCAGTTGTAAGAAAACGATTCCGCTTGACATGTGGGACGTGAAAGGCAATTGTGCCAAGGGCCGCAGCAAGGAGGCATTGCAGATTAACCGCGAACTTGATAACATCAAGGCC
>CAJOHJ010000015.1 GCA_905234265.1 uncultured Prevotella sp.
GTTTAAAGCCGGTGATATAGGCAAGTATCTGACTGGATTTGAAGTGTTAAATCCCGATTTGGTGATTTGTCATTTAGATTCCAAGGCTTCGATGCAGATTGACCTTACTATCAATAAAGGCCGTGGCTATGTACCCGCTGATGAAAATCGCGAGTTCTGCACCGATGTCAATGTGATAGCAATCGACTCAATCTACACCCCAATCCGTAACGTAAAGTACTCCGTCGAGCCATATCGTGTCGAGCAGAAGACCGACTACGACAAGCTCGTCCTCGAGGTTACTACGGACGGTTCCATTCACCCGAAGGACGCCCTTAAGGAGGCCGCCAAGATTCTTATCTACCACTTCATGCTGTTCTCCGATGAGAAGATAACCCTCGAGAACAACGACGTGGAAGGCAACCAGGAATTCGACGAGGAAGTGCTGCACATGCGCCAGCTGCTGAAGACAAAGCTCGTAGACATGAACCTCTCCGTTCGTGCCCTCAACTGTCTGAAGGCTGCCGATGTGGAGACACTCGGCGACTTGGTGCAGTACAATAAGACCGACCTCCTGAAGTTCCGCAACTTCGGCAAGAAATCGCTCACTGAGCTTGATGATTTGCTCGAGAGTCTGAATCTGTCGTTTGGAACCGACATAAGTAAATATAAGTTAGACAAGGAATAATGCTGGTGTGTGTTAATTACGCATTACGCATTAAGAATTAAGCATTAAACAATGAGACACGGAAAGAAATTCAATCATCTGGGCCGTACTGCAGATCATCGCCGTGCCATGCTTGCCAACATGGCCATCTCGCTGATTATGCACAAAAGAATCACTACGACCCTCGCCAAGGCAAAGGCACTTAAGAAATATGTAGAGCCCCTGATCACTCGTTGCAAGGACGAGAACAACAAGACCAAGGAAGAGGCCATGACCAACCACCGCGTGGTGTTCCGCTATCTGCAGAACAAGGAAGCCCTCAAGGAACTCTTTGGAGCTGTTGCCCAGAAGGTCGGCGAGCGTCCCGGCGGCTATACACGCATCATCAAGCTTGGCACACGCCAGGGTGATGCTGCCGAGATAGCATTCATCGAGCTGGTAGACTTCGACGAGAACATGCTGAAGGCTCCCAAGGCTGAGAAGAAGACCCGCCGTTCACGCCGCTCCGGTGGTGCCAAGGCAGAGGCTCCTGCAGAAGCAGCTCCCGTTGCCGAAGAGGCAAAGGCCGAATAATCTTAAGACTGATTACATTCTAAATAGAAGAGCGAGGCTCCCCCAAATTCGGAGGAGCCTCACTTTTTTGTGTTAGTCATTCCTGCTTTCAATATTGCGTCCGCAAAAACTCAGAGGAGTAATAATTAGTAATACTATTTATTCCCACTCCATCCGTCGGCGAATCTCTGCACAGACAGCAGGGAACCGCTCCTGCGCCTCCACCCATTCTGGCAGGTCTCGGCTCATCCATCCAATCACCTTAAGCATTTCTGCATGTATCTCCTCTACCCTCGGCATATTCCAACAAATAGACTCGTTGTGAAAGATACGGTTACGGAAGCGGCGGAATGTGTTTAGCGGTGCCGATACATTTCTGCGCTGCCGTTCTTGACGCGGCATGTATGGGAACGCTCGCCGCAGTGCCTGCCATAGTGTCCGCTCATACTCCGTGTTCATCAATGACACCCAGAACCCGAGAGTCAATTCTGCCACAATCTTTGACGGTGTAATCTGCTCGTGTCGGGCCGTGATGTGCAGCCCGGCGTCAGTGATGTATCGGTTCAGACTTCGCAGCCCTGGTGTCGTTGGGAAGATGGCATACCAGTCCTCGCGTCCTGTCATAGTTTCCAGTTCACGGCAAAGCGCATTACGCAGTGTCACCTCCAGCACCGACAGGCTCACGTACAGCGACTCTGCCAACATCAAATTGCACTCATAATGGCGTATTGCACGAGCCTCGTCATTGGGATAAAGTGCAAAATATCGTTCCATCCGCTTCCATCCGCTTCGTCGAGAAAACTTTTTCCAGAAATTGTTTGGTCAGTTCCATACATCTTCGTATCTTTGCACTGCAGTCTCGGTAGTTCCTCTCCCAGATATTAGATGCTGGTGATGAAACCGGTTTTTTTGTATCCGTATATTTTTTGATTGCAAAGATACAAAATCCCTAATACTTAGCGAGAATTTCATAAGATAATTCAGGAAAAACTTTGTCATTTTATTTCAATTTTCTAACTTTGCCGTCGGAGTGGGAAATTAAACCATGCGTAGCGCCATAAGCACGCAGGCGATCCTGCTCTGGCAGAAGAAGCGTAATGCTCCAAACTTGCGGAACGAAAACGTAGGAAATTTTCTATCAGCAAGGTTGATAACGACGAGAGAGCAGTACGGCTTCCACGCATAGCGTGGGGCTGTGTGACTATTCTCGTTATCGGGTTTTTCCTACGACCTTCGTTCCGGAACTGGCAAAGACAGTCCCGCGCTTCTGCCGTGTGTGAAAATGAGGCGAAAAGAATGAAAAAACAATAGAAGTGTATGAAAAGAAGACTGTTAACAACACTGTTACTGTCAGTGCTGTATGCTGGTTTTGCATGGAGTGCTGATGGCGATACCTTCATTACAGACATCCCTGGAGGTGGAAAGCTGAAGTTCCAAGTCATTAGTGAAGAGGCAAAGACATGTAAGGTCGCGCGAGGTCAACGATATTATGTTGATTCTTCAAATCTTCCTGCAGATGGAATAATTAATATACCAGAGACAATCAACGGATACACTGTGGTTGAAATTGATTATCAAGCTTTTGCCGACTGTAGTGATTTAGTTTCAGTGGTCCTTCCTGATGGTCTTGAAGAGATAAAGGGTGAATTGTTTAATGGTTGTACTAATTTGAAGTCCATTCGACTTCCAAAGAACTTGACAACGCTTGACTTAAGTGCCTTTTGGCGCTGTTCCAGCTTGGAACGTCTGGAACTGCCAGAAGGTTTGGTTACCCTTAATAATGCCTTCTATGGCTGTTCAAGCCTGACTTTTCTTAGTTTGCCAAGCACAGCTGTTAATCTGTCGGAGGAAGCTTTTCGTGATCTTACGGGCTTAAAGCACGTGAGTATGAATACTCCTACAGTAGAAGCCCTTTTTTATAGGAGTAAATCTATTGAAAGGATAGACTTGGGCCCGGCCGTCAGGAATATTGAGGATCATGCTTTCTGGGATTTTACGGCATTAGAAAGTGTCAATATGCTTGATGGGGTAACGAGCATAGGCAACAGTGCTTTCTCTGACTGTAAGGCTCTAACCAGTATTACATTGTCTAATCAGATTGTCAGCATTGGTGAGCGTGCTTTTGATGGTTGTTCATCTCTTGAAACCATAACTTTACCTGCTACAATAACAACCATAGGCAGTTCGGCATTTTACGACTGTACCGGACTGCGCTGGGTAACTTCTTACATCAAGGAGCCTTTCTATCTCAGTTCAGTCTTCAGTAGCGAAACCATGTCTGGAGCCACACTTGTCATCCCCTTTGGCACCACCTATAGTTATCAGCAGGCAGGCGGCTGGGAGTTTTCCAACGTCGTGGAGATGGAAGGCTCTGGCGAGGAAATCCAGTTTATAGCCTTTGCGGACCCTGTTGCTGATGAAGTGTGCCTGAGCCAGTGGGACCAGAACCATGACGGCAAGCTTAGCATTGCCGAGGCCAAGAAAGTCACGGCGATAGGCGGCTTTGAAGGAAAAACTGCCTTGACGAGCTATGACGAGATAAAGTATTTCACCAATGCAACAACAATAAGCGGCAGTGCCTTTTATGGTTGTGTCAGCTTGAAGTCCATCGCACTGCCCGGGTGGATTACAACCATTGGCGAAAATGCCTTCAGAAAATCAGGCTTGCAAACACTCACCATTCCAGCTTCAGTGACAAGCATCGGTGCGAGTTCGCTGGCAGGCAAGGCTATTCATGTATTGTGGCCAGAACCAGTCAGCGTGAGTTCCGTTCTTATGCAAGATGCCGGCAATACCATTCTCTATGTTCCCAAAGGCTCAGTGGCAGCTTACGAAGCCGCAAATGGCTGGAAAGAGTTCTACGTCATTGAGGATAATGGCGCTACAGGAACAGACTGGACGGAAGGCAGTGTAACGGTCAATGTTGAGACGGAAGGCCAGTTGAACTTGGCTTTGGCAGAACTTGACGAGACGTCGGTGAAGCGCCTTGTGGTGCGAGGCCGGCTGAATGCTACAGATATAAAGTATTTGCGCGCAGGCAAGGGTAAGATTGCCGCTCTGGAGTCACTCGACTTGCGTGATGTGACACTGGTTGCAAGCGATGAGAGCTATTATTCGAAGTCATACGGCAATGACGTTGGCTTGGGTTCAACGTCGTGGGCATACTTCATCAGCGATGTCGATAATGAAGACTCATATCAGACAGGTGGCGGCATACTGGGCATGGGCGACAAGTCTACGGTCAATAATGTCTACAGCAGCAATCTTGCTGCAGCATTCAACGGCCTTGGCTATAAGCATGTTGTGATGCCGCGTAGCATCAGGTCGGCCGGCGCGTCGGTGTTTGCAGACTGCAAGAACCTGCAGGAAGTAGAGTTCCCCGGCGGCTTAAGAGAAGTCTTTGGCAGTGCCTTCGAGGGCTGTGAGCATCTGTTGGCCATAGACCTCAGCGACGTTGAGCATATAGAGGCTTCTGCTTTCGAGGGGTGCAGGTTCCTGCAGAACACAGGCAGTACCGCCAAGCTGAAGAAGCTGGGCAGCAGTGCTTTCGAAAGCTGTGGAATGCTTGGCGGCACGCTGTCGCTTGCAGGTGTTGACTCTATTCCGGAGAGAGCTTTTGCCGGATGTCCCATGCTGGAAGAGGTTCAGTTGTCAGATGGTTTGAAATACATAGGCCCCGATGCTTTCAATGGATGCTCACAACTGTCGTCAGTCAATCTGCCAGCTGGTCTGAAGTCCATCAGCGCAACGGCATTTGTCGGGACACCGTGGCTTAAGACGCTGCCAGTAGATAATGGCATCCGCTATTTCGGCACACTGGCTCTGGCCTACGACCGCGACAGTGGGGTTGCTGATGCGAAGGGTGCAAAACTGGGCTTCCGCGAAGGGACGACGGATATTGCCGACAGGTTTGCCGCCACCATACAGTATTATTATAGTGGAAGTTCAACCGGATATTTTTACTGTGGCGAGAATGTTGAAGACATCAGCCTGCCAGCTTCACTGCGCCGCATTGGCGACTATGCCTTCGGCAGCGATGTTTCGGGAAAGCGGACTGCTGTCCAGAATGTTGTGCTGCCCGATGGCTTGGTGGAGATTGGCATTGGAGCATTCAGCTATACTCCCATCTTGAAGGTTACAGTTCCCGAAGAGCTTAAACTGTTAGGCAATGATGCTTTCAAGGGCTGCAGCTCGCTCTCTCAGGTGGTGTTCAATGCCATTGACGTGCAGGGTGCAAGCCAGTTTGCAAACTGCTCAACACTGAGCAAGGTAACCGTCGGCCCGAAGGTTAAGCGTCTGCCCGATGAGATATTCTCAGCATGTCCAGAGCTGATGGTGTTGAAGTTCGACGACCGCACGACGGCCGAACCGCTCGTTATTGGAGAACGTGCATTTGTCGGCACAGGCCTTCTGTCGGTGAAGATACCGGCAGCCACGACAGTCATAGGGAAAGAGGCTTTCATTTACTGCGGCAGTCTGGAAGTCCTCACCTTTGAGCAGCGTTCTGACGACGCCACGCTCTTCATTGGCGACAATAGCTTTGCCGGAACGTCTATAGCCTCTGTCATGCTGCCTAAGGGCAAGACGGAGATAGGCAGTGGGGCATTCTATGAAGACAAGCTTGAAACGGTTGGCTTCCAGGGCGTTGTCACCAAGCTACATGGCAATATCGACAAGGATGGCAACGTTGGGAGTGCCGTCTTTGGCAGCAATCTTACGCAGACAAACCTTGTGTTTCCTGATGGCTTGACATATGTAGGTCACGGTGCTTTGAACGGACTCGCAAATGTAACGTCGATAGACTTGGGCGGTAGCGTGAAATCCATAGGACAGTATGCCTTTGCCAACTGTCCCGCCCTTAAGGAAGTAAAGCTTGGCGAGCAGATAGACAGTATTGCAGGCCATATGTTCTCAGGAAGTGGTCTGGAGCGGATTGTTATTCCTGCTTCGGTAGAAAAGATAGGCAACAGCGCTTTCTATCGCTGTCAATCGTTGTCAGAAGTAGTGTTCCCAAGCGGTTTGATTTCTGTCGGCGACTATGCTTTCGGAGAATGCAGCAAGCTTAGCTCTGTTGAGTTGCCAGAAGGCGTGGAGAGCATTGGCAATTGTACTTTCCAAGGCTGTCCGCTTACGGAATTTGTCTTTCCGTCATCAGTGGACCACATCGGCTACTACGTCTTAGGGGCGTATTATGGGAGCAATCCGAACCTGCAAGTCATCGAGTCGCGCATTGCCAAGCCTTTTGAAATACCTGACGTAGTGAACGTATACTATTCGTATTCCGAAACATGTCCTGTTTTCCACAACTGGATTAAGCAGAACGTGACACTGCGTGTGCCGCAGGGGACAATGGAGGCATATAAGAACACTTACCCATGGAGCGATTTCGTAAACATTGAGGAAGTGTGGATAACGCCTCCAGACAACACCTTGGTGGCAGAGAGTGTTGCTGTTCTGACTGACGACGCTGCCGTGCTGACGGTGGGCTTGAACAACAAGATTGATGACTTTGTGGCCTACCAGTTCGACCTTGAGTTGCCTGCCGGTGTTGAAATAGCCATGACTGCAAGCGGGCAATATGATGTCGCGAAAGGCAGCCGCTACACAGATGCATCCCAAAGCCTGTCGGTTGAGACCGTTGGAAACAATGTCTGGCGCATTGTCTGCCTGTCGCTGCAGAATGGCGTTATCAAAGACAGCGAGGGAGCTTTGCTGAGTGTCAGACTGCTGGCTTCGGAAAATATGGCTGCAGGCGAATATAAGGGGCGTATGAAGAACGTCATCTTCACCCAGAAGGATGGCACGCGGCACTCATTGCCGAATGTGGCATTCGCCATCAATGTAACAGTCTCCGACATGACGGTTTACGACACGAACAATGACGGGACAATCGATGTTGCCGATGCCGTCGTTGTGGTTAACTGCATCCTTAACAATTCTGCGAATGCAGAGTACGATGTCAATGGCGACGGCGAGGTTGATGTCTTCGACGTTACGAAGATAATTGGCGCTATCCTGTCTGGCAAGAGTGCAGCTGCGCCGAGAAAAGCCATCGCCAGGGAGCCTGCCGTCGAAAGTGTGCGCCTGTCGGCAAGTGGTAATAGCATTGGAATGGGCGTTGAACGTGCAGAGCGGTTCACCGCATTCCAGTTCTGTGTTGAGGTGCCGGAAGGTGTTACGCTGGCAAAGGCTGCGCTGACTGGTGCGCCGACAAGCCATCAGTTGCAGGTGGCAAAGACTGGCGACAATGTGTACACCGTGGTAGGCATCTCGCTGAACAACGAGCTGCTGCCGGCGGCAGGCGACAAGCTGATAGAGCTGCAGCTGGCAGGCAAGACTGGCGGTGAGGTGTGCGTCAGCGACATAGTGTTTGTCGACACCGCTGAGCAGACAACGCGTTTCTATGGCGATGTCGTGGATGTGGCTACGGGCATAGCGTCCGTTGGCAGTGGGCTGCCGGCAGACGGCCACTACTACACGCTTGACGGCCGCAGGGCCGGCACTGAGCGCAGCCGGCTGAGCCGCGGCATATACATTATTAATAATAAGAAGGTGATTATCAAATAAGGAAATGACATGAGACAAAGGATAATAACGATTGCCGTGTGTCTGCTGGCAATGCTTAATACGGCCACGGCTGCCGACAATTTGACCATTTCTGACTTCACGGTCTTGGCCGGGCAGACCAAGGAACTTGCTATTTCGCTGGAGAGCGACGCTGAATATGCTGCCTTCCAGTTTGACCTCTACCCGCCTGACGGCATCACGGTCAAGGCCTTCAGTGCCAGTGCCGACCGCATACCAGCCAGCACCACGCTGTCGATGTCGCAGCTGGCTGACGGTGGCTATCGTTTCCTGGCCGTTGCCATGCAGGGCGTGGCGCTTAAGGGCAATAGCGGCCCCATCGTAAACGTCACCATTGAGACGGCGGCAGACGTGAAGCCGGGCGAGTATGCCGGATATTTCCGCACGGTGAAGCTGGCTAAGGCCGATGCCACTGGTCAGAAGTATGTGGAGATGTCATTTCCGGTTACCGTCGTGGCTTCGTCACTTGCCGGCGATGCCAACGGCGACGGCGAGGTGAACATCACCGACATCACCTACGTTCTCGACAAGATTAACGGCAAACCGTCTGCCGACTTCGTTGAATCGTCTGCCGATGTGAACGGTGACGGCGAGATAAACATCACCGACGTCACTATGATACTCGACATAATAAACGCTGCAAAATAGCTTTTTCATAACATGCAGAGTTAGCAAATTATCTCCGTAAGATAAAAAATTATCTCTGCAAGATAATTTCGTAACATGCAGAGATAAAAAATTATCTCTGTGAGATATTTTCGTAACTGCGTAACTCATGGCATTAGCAATTTTCGTTTCTAATTTTTGCTGAATAGTTTTGTTTTTCTTAATTTTGCATATCATTCTGCAAAACATTTTATTATGTTGCTCAATAGACAGAACTTAATCAGAGCGCTATGTGCATTCTTTGTTTCGCTGGCAGGTGTCGTGGCATGCCAAAGGCTACGGAAATGTGAACATCACCGACGTCACTATGTTACTTGACATTATAAACGCCGCAAAATAAACTTCGAATATTTGCAGGGAATATGGTGCTACTGCCAGAGACTTTTACGGAGAGCTGCCGCCAGACGATGGGCGACGCGTTGTTCGAGCGCTACATGCGCTCGTTCGACGAGCCTGTGCCTGTCAGCATTCGCACAAACCCTGCGAAGACTGGCGGCGGACGCCGTGATAAGGGCGACAGAGGCAGTGATAGTATCTGCGGACGCTTCGCGGTTGCTGGCGGAAAGCCTGTGCCGTGGTGCCGCAATGGCTATTATCTCAGCGAGCGGCCTGCCTTCACCATGGACCCTCTGCTGCATGCCGGCTGCTATTATGTCCAGGAGGCGGCCTCCATGTTTCTCGACGAAGTGCTGCGTCAGTATCTGCCTGCCATTGCCGGCGAGGATGCTGCGCTGAATGCCCTTGACATGTGTGCCGCACCCGGCGGCAAGACGACGCTGCTCTGGTCGGCCCTGCCAGCAGGAAGCACTCTCTATGCCAACGAACCGGTGCGCCAGCGGGCTTCAGTGCTTGCTGAGAACTGCATGAAGTGGTGCGGAGCGGAGATTATTGTCACCAACAACTATCCTGCCGACTATGTGTCAGCGCGCATGCTTTTTGACGTCATTCTCTGCGACGTTCCCTGCTCCGGCGAGGGAATGTTCCGCAAGGACGCGCAGACCATCCAGGAGTGGAGCGAGGCCAGTGTGCAGAAGTGCGCCCGTCTTGGGCGTGAAATAGTCGCTGATGCATGGCGATGCCTGCGCGACGGCGGCCTGCTGGTCTTTAGCACATGCACGCTGAACACGCATGAGAATGAAGAGAATGTCCGGTGGCTGATTAGCGAGCTTGGCGCTGAGGTGCTGCCCGTCGAAGTGCAGCCCGAATGGAATATCACCGGCTCCCTGCTGCCCGGCTTTGCAGAGCCTGTCTACAGGTTCATTCCCGGCGTCACGCAGGGCGAGGGACTCTTCATGGCCGTGTTGCGTAAGCCTGGTCATGCTGCTGGCGGCAGCCGTAAGGCGGCTAAGGGCATTCTGAAGACCGTCGATGCGCCACTGCTCTACGATGCCGCGCTGCCCAGCGTTGAACTCTCCTACCAGCAGGCAATGGCCTTCCTGCGCCGCGAAGCACTTACACTGCCGCAGGATGCCCCTCGCGGACTGCTGACGGTATGCTTTGGCGGTTTCCCCCTTGGGCAGGTGAAGAACATCGGCACCAGGGCCAACAACCTCTATCCGAAGGAATGGAAGATAAAGACTACGCACGTTCCCTCGGAATACTCCCCGACGTTAATTCCAATCACAGATAACCGATGAAACAATACTTAGACATCTTAAGCCGCATCCTCAGCGAGGGCGTCAGGAAAGACGACCGCACAGGCACAGGCACGATAAGCATCTTCGGCACGCAGAGCCGCTACAACCTGCAAGACGGATTTCCAGTGCTGACAACGAAGAAGCTGCACCTTAAGAGCATCATCTACGAGCTGCTCTGGTTTCTGCAGGGCAGTACAAACGTCCACTGGCTGCAGCAGCACGGCGTCAGCATCTGGGACGAGTGGGCCGACGAGAACGGCGACCTCGGTCCCGTCTATGGTCACCAGTGGCGGTCGTGGCCCGACTACGACGGAGGCACCATCGACCAGATACGGCTGCTCATCGACCAGCTGAAGCACAACCCTGACTCGCGCCGCATGATTGTCTCTGCATGGAATGTTGCCGAAGTCAACAAGATGGCGCTGCCTCCCTGCCATACCATCTTCCAATTCTACACTGCCCCGACGCCCGACGGTCGCCGCCGCCTGTCGCTGCAGCTCTACCAGCGCTCGGCCGACACATTCCTTGGCGTTCCGTTCAATATTGCGTCCTACGCCCTGCTGCTGATGATGGTTGCCCAGGTCTGCGACATGATTCCTGGCGAATTCATACACACTACGGGCGACACACACCTGTATCTGAACCATATCGAGCAGGCCCGTCTGCAGCTCACACGCGAACCGCGTCCGCTGCCGGTGATGAAGATTAATCCCGACGTGCGCGACATTTTCGACTTCCGCTACGAAGACTTCCAGCTGGAGGGCTACGACCCGCATCCACACATCAAGGCTGCCGTGAGTGTGTAGAAGAGGCCTTGGTTGTCAGCTTATAGTTTTTAGTTATCAGTTATAGTTCATAGTTATGGTGAATATCATCGCAGCGGTGGCACGCAACAGGGCCATCGGCTTTCAGAACAAGCTGCTGTACTGGCTGCCAAACGACTTGAAGCGCTTCAAGCAGCTTACTACAGGACATACAATCATCATGGGCCGCAACACCTATCTGTCGCTGCCCAAGGGTGCGCTGCCTAACCGCAGGAATGTCGTGTTGTCGCGGTCGGGGGCGCAGCTTCCCGGTTGCGATGTGTTCCCCTCGTTAGAGGCGGCCTTGCAAAGCTGCAAGCCCGACGAGGATATATATATAATAGGTGGGGCAAGCGTCTACCAGCAGGCCATGGGCTTTGCCGACCGCCTGTGCCTGACGGAGATTGACGACACTCCGTCAGAGGCCGACGCCTTCTTCCCTGACTACAGCCGGTGGCGCGAGGCCAGCCGCGAGGAGCATGATGCCGACGAGCGCCATGCCCACAGATATGCCTTTGTCGACTATGTCAGTCCTCGGCGTCCATAAGGTCGTTGATGGGCAGCTGCCGCTCAAAGGCCGAATGGAATGAGATGAGAGTTTCCGAGCTGCTCAGCCCCAGCGGCTGCAGCTGGTCGTGGATGATGGTCAGCAGGTGGTGGTTGTTGTGGGCATAGATTTTTATGAACATGTCGAAGTTGCCCGTCGTATAGTGGCACTCTGTCACCTCCGGTATTTTCTGCAGTTCCTCGACCACATGGTCAAAGTCTTCAGGGTTCTTCAGGTTCAGCCCAATGTAGGCACACGTCTCGTAGCCAATCTTTTCGGGGGCGATGACAAACTGCGAGCCGCGCAGGATGCCCATCGTTGTCAGTTTCTGTACGCGTTGGTGGATGGCGGCTCCGCTGACTCCCGTGGCGCGGGCTATCTCTAAGAAAGGAATGCGTGCGTCTGCGCTTACCATGCGCAGGATTTGCTTGTCTAAAGTGTCAAGTTTTATAGTTGCCATAGTCTGTTGATTATTTTTCCTTTATTTTCTTGTTAGTTTTCGTTGCCGAGAAGTTGATGTTCAGCGCCCCGGCCTTTCTCAGCTGCTGCTTGATGTCGTTGATGGTACCCATGTCGGTATTTCTGTCAGCGCGTATTGACACCGTAAGGTGCTGGCGCTGCTCTTCGCTCATGGAGGCTTTCATCTTCATAATCTCTGCGCCTATCTGGCTGATGCCGACGTATTTGTCGTTCAGCTGTACTACGTTGTTCTCGCTGACGGTCTGCCCCTTGTCATCGGTGGGCAGCCCGACGAATATGTATACCACGTTGCTCTTGTCGGCGGCTTCGGCCACCTCGCTGCCCTGCGGCACTTCATAGCGCACCCGGGGCGTGATGTCGCGCATGTGGGTGACAATCATGAAGAAGAACAGCACCGTGAATATCAAGTCGGGCATGGCTGCGAGGTTCAGTCCCGGCACGTCGTGACGCTCTTTGCGAAATCTGCTCATCGGCTGCCTCCTTCCGTCATGCTTTCGCTTACGCGCAGCGGATAGCGTCTCATGATGGCCTCCCGCTCGGTGCTGGTACACTGGCTGAGCGCGCAGCCGTACTTCTGGCGGGCCATAGTCTCACGGATAGAGTGGTAGGCTGCCATGATGTCGTTCTGCATTTCGAAATAAGCGTTGTATGTAGCCTCGCGGTCAGTCTCAACGACGATGGTGTGGTTGTCTGTCTGCCGTGATGCCACAAAGGATGCCACAGTCTGCTGCAGCTGTTGGTGGCTGACTGGCTCGTCGTCGCAGAACACCGCATCGTTGGCGTCAATTCTGATTTGCAGTACATTGCTGCGGTTGATGTCTTTCTGTTCCTGCTGCTGCTCGTCGGGTGGGGGAAGACGGTGCGACAGCCCCCTGTCGGCATCCATCGACGATGTCACCAGAAAAAACACCAGCAGCATGAACGATATGTCAGCTGTCGACGTAGTGTTCAGTTCCGGAACTTCGCGTTGCTTTCTTCTAAACATCATATTGCTTGTCTGTCTATTTGCACTCGGCCTTTATTGCTTGGATGCCATCGTTTATTGTTTTGATGCCAGCCAGTATGAGTGGATTGCAGATGTCACCACGGCCACTACGGCCACGGCCAGAGCTATATACATTAGCCACAGCATAACCTCTGCCAATAAATAATTGCCTGCTTCTGCGAACATAACTTTATTGTTTAATATTTGTCTTGTATTCAGTGACGGAGTCCATGAAGATGATGGCGCTTTCCTCCATCTGCGCCGTCAGCCGCTCGATTTTCGATATTATGTAGTTGTAGAAGAACTGCAGCACAATGGCCACGATAATTCCGAAGATTGTCGTTATCAAGGCCACCTTCATGCCTTCAGCCACGATGGTGGGGCTGATGTCGCCGGCCGTCTGTATGCGGTCGAAGGCCATCACCATCCCGATTACCGTTCCGAGGAAGCCCAGCGACGGTGCCACTGCGATGAACAGGCGGATCCATGTGCATCCCTTCTCCATGTTCGATATCTGCACCGAGCCGTAGTTCGTCAGCTGGCGGTCAATCTGCTCTATTGGCTCCTTGATGTGCAGCAGCCCCTGGAAGCAGATGCTTGCCACCGGGCCACGTGTCTTTCTGCACAGGTCCTTGGCGCTTTCCACGTCGCCCCCGGCCAGTCTGGCGTCGATGTCTGTCAGCAGTTTTTTGTTGTTTATCTCTGCCAGTGTAAGATATATGATGCGCTCTATGCAGAATGCCAGACCTAAGACAAGGGCCACGGCAACCAGCGACATGAAGCCTGCAGAGCCTTCGATGAACTTGCGCTTCAGCTGCTTGTGCAGTCCTCCGCCGTCGGTGTCGGCTTCGTTGGCATCCATTTCTTCCATTGTCTGGGCTATCGCAGAGTCAGCCCTGAGCGTGTCGTTGGCCGTGGCAGGCGTGTCTGTGATAGCCGTCGGCGCATTGCTGGCCGCAGCAGGTTTGTCTGTTGCTGCCGGCTGTGCGATTGCAGGCGCTGCCACCAGCAGCATGAGGGCCACGGCGGCGAGTCCTGTCAGTTTTCTGATTATTGCTGTCAGTTCGCTAATTGTTGATAAGTTCATAATGTCTTGTCACACTCCGGGTGTGTTATTGAAAAATCAGTTTCTTTCCGTTTCTAATGTAAATTCCCTTGCGCGGCTTCACCACACGGACACCCTGCAGCGTGTAGTAGGCACCTGCGGCGTCCCTTCTGCCGGTCGCCGCCTGGCTGATGGCAGTGGCGGTCTGCTGCTGGCGGTAGACAGTCAGTTCGCGGTATATTACGTATCCGTTGCGTCCGGTGAGCGACATGGCCAGCGGTTCATAGTCGTCGGCCTTGTAGGCAATCGTCAGCAGCGAGTCGGCAGCAGAGTATGTCGATGCGCCGTCGCCTATCAGATATGAAATCAGTGCAATGTCGCCCTTCTCGGCATCGTTTACCGTCATGGTGAAGTCGTTGAATGCATTCAGGCCGTAGTTGGGGTAGATGCAGTAGTAAGTGTTCTTGTCGGCAGTGAGTGTCAGGCCCTCAAAGGCTACGGCGTTGCTCGTTGTGCTTGCCTTCGACCTGTACCATGCCTGCTTGCCGCTGCCGCTGAAGCCTGTTATTGCCACCGTCGTAGCCATCTTGCTCCACTGGTTGTTCATGGCGCCTTCGTCCTTGAAGTCGTAGTATGCCAGTTGCTTGTATGCGCCGTTGGCCGGCAGATAGCAGTAGTGCTGTTGTCCGTCGGAGCTGCCAACGGTGACGATGGCGTTGCCTGCCAGCAGTCCCTTCACGGTCAGACGGACAGTGCCGTCGGCAGCTGTTGCCAGCGAGTATCCGTTGAATGCATTGCCGTTCTCGTCGGTCAGGGCGATGTCTTCGGCAGTGGCTCCTGCTGGCATTTCTATGGCGTATGCCGGATAGTAGTTGCCCTGTGCGTCACTCTCCATGGCGTAGAACTCAGCCTTCAGCGTATTGCTTTCAGCAGCCAGCGGTATCAGCTCAACCTTCGAGCAGAGTCCCGACGGCACGGGCTGCCAGCTGCCATAGTTGTCGCTGCTGATGTTAGACATGTTGATGTCTTCGAAAATTCTCCACACCGTGCCTTCGCGGTCCATGCTGCTGATTTTGTTTGCCGGCAGGTTGGTGACCTCTATGCGCAGCGTGTTGCTGCCCTCATGCAGCTTGTCGGCCGCAATGTCTATGCAGAACGGCACAGCCCACAGACAGCCCAGATATTCGTCGTTCAGCCACAGTCTGGCACTCTCGCGGACGTCGCCGAGGCTCAGCCGGAAGCCTGCCGAGGCACTCTTCAGCTGGGCGGCGGTCACGGAGAACGTCGTCTCGTAGCTGCCCGTACCCATGAACTTAGCCGTGGCGTCGCTGAGAGTCTCCCAGCCCCGCAGCTTGTCGAGTGCGAACAGCTGGCCGTCGACGGTCAGCGTCCAGGGTGTGTCGATGACTAAGGCCGTCAGCTCCTGTGACGGTGTTACTTCGCCGGCGGTCTCCGTCTTGCTGTCGTATGCCCAGAGGAGTGCCGACTGCCCCGACTTCAGGCTTATCCACACCTTGCCGTCCTTGATGGCGGCGCCCTTGATGCTGCCCGTCATCGGGTCGAATATGGCCACGCTCTGGAAGGGAACGCCCAGTGCTACGTAGCCTTCGGCATCTGCCGGGGTGAGGTTAGACACGAAATAGTGGTGTCCGCTGTCGTTCTTCCTGCGGATGACGCTCAGCCCCATGTCGGAGCGCATCTGCTCAGCATCCATCGTCAGTGCCGAGAGGGCAGTGGCAGTGCGTCCCTCAACGATGGGACATCCCTGCTGGCGCAGCTCTTCGATGTGAGCCGCCACGCTGTCCGGCAGATTGGTGCTGACGGGCAGGACCAGAGCCTTGTATCTTGTGCCGGCAGCAGTCTGCAAGGCGCCGTCGTTGTATGTAGTGTGCATCAGGTAGTATTCGCTGGTGTAGTCGCAGTCCAGCCCCATCTTCTCCAGATTGTTGACGCACTCCTCCAGTTCGGCCATCTTCGTCGACAGCGTGTTGATGTTGAACAGTGCCATGCGGTTCTGGTAGTCAGTGCCAGAGTTCTTGTGCATGGCGTTGGCAAACGGTGCGTAGACCAGCACGTCGTTGTCCGGCTGTCCCATCTGCATGAAGCTCTGCACGCGCTCGATGTATTTCATCATTGCCGGCGCGTCCTGCCAGATGGAGTTCGTGGGACTCATGTCCACGGCGGCGTAGAATTTCCAGCCCGGCCAGGCGGCATCCTTCGGCGAGTATGTCGTGCCATGGAACATCACGTGGTTGATGCCCGACGTGAACAGCAGGTCCAGCTCAGGCTTTATCTGCGACAGCGACGTGCGGAAATGCTCCGTGAGCCATGTCATCGACTCGCTGCTTGTGAGCGTCTTGCCTGTGATGTGCGCTGCGCTGGAGGCATATTTCAGTGTTGCGCGGCTGCTCAGTGCCTGCATGTAGAAGCCCTTGTCGTCGCGCAGTCCGCGGATGCCGAAGTTGTTCATGTAGAAACTTTCCGTCTCAGGAATGTCAGCCTCTGCATACAGGTCGATGAGGTTGCCCGGTGAACCGTGTGCCTGATTGCGTGCCGTTGCCCCGTGGCTGTGCGCCCACTGCGTCCACTGGCGTGTGAAGTTGTCGCGCAGCATGTCCGACAGCGTCTGCCTGTAGTCGGCATACACCTGCGGGTCTCTGTCGAGGAATTTGTCGAGTTTCTCTTCCAGCTTGTATCCGCGCAGCTTCTCGAAGGTTTCGAACATTGTCGGCGTCCAGTCTGCCTGGTTTATCTCGTAGCTGTCGTTGAAGAAGCTGTGGGGCCAGCGGCTGCCGTTGGCGTTGAAGCGGTTGTCGAAGTATTTCAGGTAGTTGGCCACGGCCGTCTTGTCGAAGTAGTCGACCACATAGCCTTCGCTGCCCGGTGACGGGCGCTTCACCTGCATCACTCCGTACTGGTTGTAGGCAGCAATCACTTTCCATGCTCCCTCCGGTGCCGTCCACTGCAGCTTGGTGCCTGTTGCCTTGTCGGTGATGTCGGTTACGCTCCCCGTGTTGCCGCTTTGCGGGAACGCCATCACCTTTTGCAGCGTGGCTCCCGACGTTGTCAGCGTAACCGTCTGCACGGTGCTGCCGTCGCCGCTGATGTCGTGAGTCTCCGTCACCAGTCGGCTTGCCGACTCAGCCAGTTTCACCATCGGGCCGCCGAAAGGCCATCCCGTACCCGTTGTCATGTCGATGTCAATGCCCAGCAGGTCGCCTTGCTGCTGCACGTAGTCGAGCATTTCCAGCCACTGGCTGCTCAGGAATGCAATGTTGTTGGCCGTGTTGCCCTTCACTCCGTAGATGGGCGTTATCTCCAGGTTGCCTATGCCGGCCTCTGCCAGCTGCTGCATCTGCCACAGCAGGTTCTCCTTGTCGACGGCCGAGCCGTGCCACCACCAGCGGCTGCCGGCCTTTGCCTGCCGCGAAGCCTCTGGCCATTGCGGCTGGGCCTGCAGGCTTGCTGTCATTGTCAGTGCTGCCAGCAGCAGCGTCATCATAAGTCTTTTCATCTTATTAATCTTTCTGAAGTCTCTATGCATTTACGATTTAACGATTTATTATTTACGATTTATTTCGACTTAGCGATTTTGTTATTTACAGTTGCATTGTCTTTACCTTTTAGAACGGATAGCCGATGGCGAAGTTCAGCGTCTGGTTCTTCTTGAAGCCGTCGACGTTGTAGAAGCCGTGCCTCTCCGTCTTGTACGGCACGTGCAGGCCGATGCCCCAGTCGAGGCGCAGCACCAGGAACTCCAAGTCGTAGCGCAGTCCCAGTCCGGTGCCTACGGCCATTTCGGTGAGCATGCTCTTCAGGCGGAACTGCACGCTGGGAGAGCCTGCGCTGCCGTTGTGGTCGTCCTGCAGGTACCACACGTTGCCGGCGTCGAGGAACAGTGCGCCGTAGAGGTCGCCGAAGAGCTTGCGGCGGTATTCCAGGTTGGCAACGACTTTCGTGTCGCCGTTTTGTATCAGGTAGGAGTAGGCCATGTTGTCGAAGCCTTCAAAGCAGCCGGGGCCGATGCTGCGCACCGGGAAGGCGCGGATGCTGTTGGCGCCGCCCACGTAGAACATTTCGCTGTTGGGGAGCCAGTTGCTGTTGCCGTAGTAGTAGATGAGGCCGGCATTGATGTGGGCCACCAGCTTGGAGTAAGAGTCGAAGGTCCACGTCTTTGTAAAGTCCGTCTCCACCTTTACGAACTGCGAGTAGGGGTTCTTGAACATCTGCTTGTCCTTGTCGTTCCATTTCTTGCCGCACAGCACGTCGTAGAGCGCAACGCCGTTGCCCGACTCGCTGACGGTGGTCTCCCAGCGGATGGGGTTGCGCAGGTTGGCGGGACTGGTGTACGTGTAGGTGTATCGCATCTCCGGGATGAAATAGTCCTGCATTGTTGCCAGCAGATATGGATTGGTGCTCATGATGTTTTCAAAGTCGGAAGTGCTGCTGTTCATGAACTGATATTTCACCGTCAGCGGCGACAGCTCGTGCCTGCTCTGTGCCGATGTCTGCCAGCGATACGTCAGTTCGCCCGACACTACGTGCATCTTGTAGTAGCCCGGTCGGTATATGATGTCCGTCGAAGCCTTCAGCATCGTCGTCGGAGTGCTGTAGAAGCCCTTCCGGCGGACTATGCGGCCGTCTTTGTCGCGGCGGATGCGGCTGTTCTTGACGAAAGGTGCTATGATGCGCGGGAATTCCACGCTGCCGTCGGCACCATACTCATAGTTGTTCATCGAAGAGCCGCTTCGCGTCGACCATTCGTAGGAGCCGTGCACGTTGATGTCTATCTTCTCGCCGCCGCGGAAAGCGTTGCGGCGCGTGACACCCATCCTTACCTCAGGCCCCAGGCGGCCTATGGTGCGCGCATTGAAGTCGGTCTCGATGTAGAAGTCCCACGGCTTGTCGAAAGTACACGACAGCGTCAGGTCCAGCGTGTCGCAGAGTGCCGTAGTGTCGCGCGGAGTGAAGGCGAAGTCGCTCATTGAGAACAGTCCCATGGCGTTGATTTTGTTCACCGACTCCAGGTAGTTGTCGTAGCTGTACATCTGGCGCGGACGCAGCTTCATGTCGGCCATCAGCGCACGGGGGCGTATCGGCGGACGCTTGCCGGAATAGCGTATCGTGAAGAAGCGGCCCACCAGCGAGTCGGTGTACTGCTCGTTGTAGCTCTTGCGCATGTTGATGTTCACGCGGCCGATATACCACGGGTGTTTGGCGGCCTCTGGCGTGCCATCCACCATCTGGAAGCGCAGCTGCACCTTCTTGTCCACGGCAAACGTGTCTGCCAGGTAGGATGCGTAGCCCGGCTGATAGAAATAATAGCCGTTGTTTCTGAGAAGGGTGTTTATCCTGTTGCGTTCGGCGTCCAGGTTGCTCACCACGAAGGCGTCGCCCTTGCGCAGGTAGCTGCTGGCAAGCGACTGCTGGATGAGAGTGTCGGAGCCAAGGGGGAAGCCTATGTAGCTGATGCTGTCAAGAGTGTACAGCTGTCCGGGGTTTATGGAGTAGGAGATTTTTGCCGTCTTCGGGTTCTTCTGTGCAACTACCTCGTGGCTCACGGTGGCGCCGAAGTATCCGTGGTTGCGCATGACGCCCTGTGCAACCTGCGCACGCAGCTCCGGATTTACCCACGACATCAGCACCGGCTGCTTGCCGAACGACTTCGTGAGCCACTTGGCAAACATACCGTGGCTTTCCGAGAAGTGGTTCCATATAGACACACCGATGGAGAACGGCATCCTGTAGAACGAGCTGCCGAAGAGCGAGCCGTTGGGCGCCGTCGCCAGGGCAGCCTCGGCTTCCAGCTGGGCGTCCTCCATGTTTCGCGTCATCACTGCCGCACTGATGGTGCTGTCGGGCGTTGCCGGCTGCCACTTGATGTCCTTCAGGCCCGTGAACAGCTGGTCGCCGTCGGGAATGTTCTTCGTCATTGAGCAGCCCGTCAGCATTACGGCTGCCAGCAAGTATATAAAGTATGTAGCTTTCTTCATGGCCTAACTGTTGTAGAGTCCTTTGCCACCGTCGTGCTGTCTGGTTGCGTGCGCCGTGGCTGTATGTTGAATGTGCTTGTCGGATCCTTCAGTCTGAACAGGTCTGTGATGTGCTGCAGCGAGCGTCGCCAGATGAAGCCGCCGCCGTACTTCTGCGTGTAGCCGTCAAGCCAGTCGTAGGAGTTGTTCTGATAGAATACAGACACGTATTTGTTGGCTGTGTCGTCCAGTCGGTACTCCATAGTGACGTTGTCGAAGAAGGAATTGTTGCGCTCCTGGATTTCTGCGCCAGTGGAAACCTTGCCGCCTACGGCCAGCTTCACCCTGTTGTTGAAGAAGCGCTTGGCAAACTTGAAGGAGTAGTCGGTATGTGTGTTGCCCGTGGCGTCCGTAGCGTTGTCCATGCCCACGGAGAGGTCAAGGGTACGCAGGGCATTGCCGGTTATCTGGCTGATTTCCGAGCTCAGGAACGAGCTTAGGGCAGAGTTCATCGAGAAGGAGCCTGTGCTGCCGTCGGAAAGATACATGCCCGTCGTCAGCATCGACACGGCCAGCTTGCCGCGCTGCTCCACGCTCATCGCCTGCAGTTCGCTGTGCAGCTGCATGTCTTCGGGGGCGTCAAGCGAGAACTCCAGTCCCATGTTGCTCAGAGTCTTCGAAACCGTCACGCCGCAGTCGAACTCCACGCTGCGTCCCACTCCCGAGGCATCGGTGACGGTGGCCTTCATGCGCTCCGACGCGCTGATGTTCAGCGTCGGGTTCATAGGCTCTCCGGTGAATTCTATGTACGAGCCGTCTTTTATGCTGAACGTCTTCAGAGGTATTACCGGCATCGAGTATTTCATCTCGCCGTTCGACAGGGTGTACTTGCCGTAGAGCTGCATGCCGTCGGCCGGCGTGAAGCGCATGCGTATCGTGCCGCCGCCCATCAGGTCTATGTAGTTGCTGTGGTCGGTATTCAGGTAAGCCATGATGTGCGCTCCCTTGGAAACGTCGAGCGTCATGTCCATTGAGAAGCCTGTTATTGCAGGTTTCTCGACTACGGTCTGCGTACTGTCGCTAAAGTCAGTAAATCGCACCAGCTCGTCCAGCTGGTTGTCGGTGTTAAGAGGCGAGTCGCGCAGGATGTAGCTCATGTCGGTCTTGCCAAGCACTTCCATGCGTCCGCGCATGGACATGTTGTCAAGTTGTCCCTTCATGATGGCGAACAGGTTTACGAAGCCCTTGCCGTAGGCCACGCTCTTGGGGTTTTCCTTCTCGTTGATAATCTGGAAATCGCGGGCGCGCATTCTGAGGTCGACCATTATTTTCTCCGTATCGCTGAAGTCTACGCTGCCGTTCACTGTCAGCGGCGTCTCGCTCTGCGGCGCATGCACCTTAAAGTCCTGCAGGTTCAGCACACTGTTAATGATATGCACGGGAGTGTCGTCGAAGCGGAGCCTCATGCCGTATGGTATGCTCACCAGGTACGACGACTCCAGGGCCATCTCGCCATTGACGGTCGGCGCCGACGCCTTGCCCCTGACCGACAGCTCTCCGTGTCCGTAGCCTTCCAGACCTATCATCTGGTCAGGCACGAAGCCGTTGGCCAATGACAGTGGGAACTTCTCCATGATGAATTTGGCGTCCAGGAATCCGTCGTCCCTGTCGTAGTATGTACCTGTCAGCAGTCCCACCTCCGTGTCGTCCATCATGATGCGTGCTTCCACGGCGTGGGCAGTGTCACCTTTTTGCAGATACACCATTTCCGTGCTGATATTTCCTATCGGGCTTCCCTCGTATGCCATCTTCTGCACTCCCATTTCGCCGGCCACCGAGATGCGTCCGCTGAGGTCCTGCACGATGTGGTAGTCGCCGTTCATCACTCCGCTGACCTGCGGCATGTACGGCAGCACCGACGTTATCTCGGCAAGGTTTAGCTGCGTGACGCTGAATGTCAGGTCCTGCAGTGTCGTAGAGTCGGTGTCGTCAGAGAGTATCTGCAGTCCGGTGTAGTCTTTCGAGATGAGGTCTATGTTAGCCCTTATGTGGCCAGAGTGTTCTATGAGCAGGAAGTTGTCGCTGTTCAGATTGAATTCCTTATATCCAAGGATGGGATGCTCAGGTATGAAGTGGAAGTTGATGCCCTCGTCCACCATTTCCGCTTGCGCTCCGAGGCGTGCGCCCATCTTGCCTGTGGCATCGTAGTAGCGTACGCCCATTGTTGCTCCGCGCTCCTGCAGCACGCCGTCGAAGAGGGCGTTGAACACAAACTGAGGGTTTTTCTTGTTGTTGCATATCTGTCCGCCGAACGACAGCCTTTCCTTGCGCTGCGTGATGCGGAAGTTGATGGTGTCCAAGCGGATGTCGCTGACAGTCAGCGCGTGCATGCTGCCATTGCCGTTGACGCCTTGCTCCGGCGAGCATGCCATGTCGAACAGCAGGTCCTTGAACTCCATTCCCATGCCGGCGCGCATGAAGTCGCTGACCGGGTTGTTGCGATAGCTTTGGATATGTACCTTTGCCCTTGGCAGCTGTCTGCGCAGTGCCGGCTGGTCAATGACCCTTGCGTGGTACTGTGCCGCCAGCGTGTCGGTGAATGTCTGCATCTGGTCCATCAGCTGCATGTATGTGCCGCTGGCGTCCAGCTTCACTATGAGGTCGCCGCTCTGCACTCTCAGCAGTGTGGTGTCTGCCGACGTCTGTGCGTGCAGGCCGATGAATTCCGAGTGGTACGAGTCTGCGGAGTCGCGTATCACGATGTCGCTGATGAGTCCGCTGACATAGTTGTTCAGGTTCATGTCGCTGGTGATGTCGGCCGCTCCGCATAGTGACAGTGTCAGCGGCTGCTCCATGAGTCCCATTGCGTAGAGGTCGGCACGGCGAATGTCGGTGCTGACGTTGCCTTCCAGCTTGTTGGTACCCAGGAGCGCGTCAAGATTGATGGTTCCGCTGAGCAGTTCGTTGCGGCTTTCTATGCATGCTATTGCGTGTCCGTTGCTCAGGTTCGCCTGCACTCCTACGTCGGTGAGCGTCAGCTGTCCGTAGTCTATGCGTCCGATGTCGGCATTGGCCGTGAGGCGTGTGCTTGGCGACATGAAGTCTGTGCCTTGTCCGCTGATGTCGATGTCGGCTGTTACGGTATATATCGAGTCGTGCGGCATGAAGTGGTTGATGTTCAGGTTCTGCACCTTCATTTTTGCGTCATACTTCATCAGCCGCTGGTCGAACGAGCCAGTAGCCTTCACCAGTCCGCGCCCCTCGCGCAGCGCCACGTCAGCCGAGTACACCTCTCCGTTGGCCTTCACGCGGCCGTTGGCACTCATCGGCGGCAGCCTGTAGTTGTGCCGCATGTCTGCCGGCAGTATTCCCATCAGGAAGCCGAGGTTGTGGCTCTGTGCGTTGAAGGTGACGTCGGCCCTGAGGTTCTTCAGGTCGGTGGCGTTGTTGACAAATCCCGATGCCGTGGCGTGGAAGGCCGTAGGCAGTTCTATGTCGAGGTCGTTGAATTCCAGGTGTTCCATGTTGCCCCATGCGGAGCCTTTTACGTTCAGCGGATACGCCGGCCACCGGCTTGTCAGTTCCTTTGGCATGTCTTTCATGAACATCATCAGGTCCTCGCGTCCTATTGATGCGTCGATGCGCATGCGCATGTTCCCCGGGTCCTTGAGGTCCATGAGCGACAGCGGCATGTCCATGTTTACGTAGATGTTGCTTGTCGGCGTCTTCAGGTTAAAGCTTGGCAGGCTTATCGTTCCGTTCTCCATGCTCAGCGCTCCCGAGAGGCCGGTTATCTGCATGCCGCTCTTCTCCTTCATTGCCACGTTTCGCATGAAGAGCCGCAGGGTGGGGTCGTGGTAGTAGATGCTGTCGATGCCGATGTTGACGTTGCTCAGGTCGATGTGGTTGAAGTCCAGTTCCTCAATGCGCGGCTCGAACGTCTGGTCGTATTGCAGTGTGCCGTCCTGCCAGTCGACGCTGCCCACGGTGTACGTCTGCGTGCCGAGGTCGATGAGTGCGTTGCGTGCCATCAGCGATGCCGCCGTCATGGCCACGCTCATGGTGTCGCCGGGCGTGAAGAGCTTGATGTCGGCCCGTCTGACGGTCAGCGTGTCGGCGGCAATCTTCCAGAGCGTCTCCGATGTCGTGGTGTCCTCCGGCACGGAGTCGTTCATCCATACTGCAATCCTGGCGTCGTCTATCTGCGTTCCGTTCAGCTCCACGCTCTGTGCGTCGAGGTCGATGCCGCGGCTGGTGGCATAGAGCCTTCCCACGGTGCCTTTCACGAGGGCTGCCTCCACCAGCTCGCCGGTGTTGATGCGTGCGTTGCTGACCTCCAGCTCCTTGATGACCACCTTCTTCTGGAACAGCGGCCTGAGCTTGACGTCCAGCGTCAGCCGGTCGATGTAGTTGCTGTCGGCTTTCAGTCCCACCACCTGCAGGTCCAGTGGGAACGACAGCCTCACGCGGTCGATGCTTATGTCGATGCCTGTCTTTTCCGTGGCAATGGCGGCCACCTTGTCCACCGCCCAGTTCTGCACGGGCGGCAGGTATATGAGTATTGTGAGCAACACAAACAGAATTATCGGGCTAAGCAGAATGCCCAGAATCCACCAGAAGGCTTTTTTCATATAGGCGCGTGTAGATATAGTGGTGGCAAAATTACTAAAAATAACAAGAGCAGGAAAAATATTTCTGTTTTTTTTCTGTTTTTCATGAGAACTTTTCTTACTTTTGCTGAGTAAAACACTGCGAAGATAGCTTGACAACAGGAAAATCCTTAAATAAACCCTAAAACAAACAATAATTATGAAGAAGACATTTTTGCTTTTCGTGGCCGGCCTGTTTGCAGTCACGGCCAGCGCGCAAGACCCGCGCATTGTCGACGGTACCGACTTTGTAGTCGTCAAGGGCAAGTCGGCTGTTAACATCCGTGAGGCCGCCAGCACCAAGAGTCCGAAGGTCGGCTCGCTTCCTGTAGATTTCACGCTGCCTGTCATTGGCGACGACAACAACTGGTTCCAGGTGATATTGCCTGACTTGGGCTACGGCTTCGTAAGCCCTTCCGTCTGCAAGGTTTCCACTGCGAAGCTCGACGCCAGCCGTGTCACCGACCACGTCTACGGAGTCTGCGAAAGCTATGAGGAGGCCGTCACCTGGTCTGTTGCTCCCATCAAGGGCACCGAGTGGTTCGTGGCCGTCACCATGAGCGACAACTCGCCGCTGCCCGTTCCCGGCGGCCAGCGCCTGTGGAAGGGCTACAAGGCCGGCAACGTGCTGGTGTTCACCAGCTACGTGCAGCTGAACGCCAACTACAACGAGGGTCCCACAGGCCTTAAGATTGCCAAGGGTAAGGAGAATGGCAACACCGTCGTCACCATCAACTTCGGCGACAAGGGTGCCATGCCCGACAACCAGGGTGGCAAGGTTCTGCGCCCGTCGGCCATCACCGGGCAGATGTTCGACAGCATCTTCGACGGCAACGAGGCAGACGACGCAAGGCTTTACCTGGGTCCGGAACTGTTTACGGAGAAATACGCCAACGTAGTCATCGGATAAACGTGTGGCAAAACGCTGGCGGCAGCAGGGGAGGCGCCTCCCCTGCTGCCGCTTTTTGGTGTCTGACTACCGCTTTCCGTTGCCTGACGAAATCTTGACAAATTAAGACCTGTTAACCCAGTTAAGCCCCACTTTCTGAATTTTTGCAGCTGTGGAGGAAAATTTGCGAGTTTTTGGGTGGCTGCGCCTACCCGTTGATTTTCAGTCGCTTAGCGTTGTGTTTCGGAATTTTCTGTGTGCAACAGAAAATTATCTCTGCGAGTTACGAGATTATCTCCGTAAGATAATTCTGTAACTCGCTTTCTTTTGCTCTCGGAACAATGCGAAAAAACGGAAACAGAAACGGCGAAAATTATAATTTCTGCACAAAATGCGGTCGAGTGTGCAGAAAATAGCGTCTCTTATGTTGAGAATTTTACAACAAAGAGAATTGGTTTTCCCATTCTGCAACCTTTCGTTTTGCCTTCCGGCGATTTTTTAGTAGCAGTCTTGTTCAGGGAATTTATTTTTACAAAAGTCTTCTTCAGAGATTTGCTGTTATGACAAAACGGCGTGTGCTTCTGACGTTTTGGCAGTCACAGTGGGTTCGGCACATAGTTTGTGCTTGCAGTCAGTGAGAACACTCACCATTTACACAGCAAAAAAGAAACTAAAAATAAACAGGAGGACAAGACTATGACATTAGAAAAGTTTACCATCAAAGCACAGGAGGCCGTCCAGGAGGCTGTCAACACAGCCCAGCGTGGCGGTCAGCAGATGATAGAGCCGGTGCATCTGCTGGCAGGCGTCATGGCCAAGGCTAAGGACGTCACCAACTTCCTTTTCCAGAAGCTCGGCGTCAACGGACAGCAGATCGACATGCTCGTGCAGTCGGAGCTGCAGCATCTGCCACGCGTCACCGGCGGCGAGCCATATCTCAGCGGCGACACCAACAAGGTGCTGCTCAAGGCACAGGACAATGCCCAGAAGATGGGCGACGAGTTCGTCAGCGTGGAGCCGCTGCTGCTGGCTCTGCTCACCGACGGACAGACGGCAGGCCGCATCCTCAAGGATGCAGGCATCACCGAGCGCGACCTGCGTGCCGCCATCGCCGAACTCAGGCAGGGACAGAAGGTGCAGTCGCAGTCGGCCGACGACAACTATCAGTCGCTGGAGAAGTACGCCAAGAACCTCGTCGACCTGGCCCGTAAGGGCAAGCTCGATCCTGTCATCGGCCGCGACGACGAGATCCGCCGCGTGCTGCAGATACTCAGCCGCCGCACGAAGAACAACCCTATCCTGATTGGCGAGCCAGGCACCGGCAAGACGGCCATCGTGGAAGGCCTTGCAGGACGTATCGTCCGCGGTGACGTGCCGGAGAACCTTAAGGACAAGCAGCTCTACTCATTGGACATGGGTGCGCTGGTGGCCGGCGCAAAGTACAAGGGCGAGTTCGAGGAGCGCCTGAAGAGCGTCATCAACGAAGTCACCAAGGCCGAAGGCCGCATAATACTCTTCATTGACGAGATACACACCCTCGTGGGTGCCGGCGGCGGTGAGGGGGCCATGGACGCAGCAAACATCCTGAAGCCGGCCCTGGCACGCGGAGAGCTGCGCGCCATCGGTGCCACCACGCTCAACGAGTATCAGAAGTACTTCGAGAAGGACAAGGCTCTGGAGCGCCGCTTCCAGACGGTGATGGTCGACGAGCCTGACGAGCTGTCGGCAATATCCATACTCCGCGGCCTTAAGGAGCGCTACGAGAACCACCACAAGGTGCGCATACAGGACGACGCCTGCATTGCCGCCGTACAACTGTCGGAGCGCTACATCAGCGAGCGCTTCCTGCCCGACAAGGCCATCGACCTTATGGACGAGGCTGCCGCCAAGCTGCGCATGGAGCGCGACTCCGTGCCTGAGGAACTCGACGAAATCATGCGCCGCTTAGCGCAATTAGAGATAGAGCGCGAGGCCATCTCCAGAGAGACCAGAGATTCTAGCCTTTCTCGTGAGACTACCCCAACTAGTAAGTTAGAGCAGTTAGACCGCGACATCGCCGAGTTGAAGGAGCAGGAGCAGACTCTGCGCGCACGCTGGGAGGGCGAGCGGCAGCTCATCAACAAGATACAGCAGGACAAGCAGGACATGGAGGCCCTGCGCCTTGAGGCTGAGCGCGCCGAGCGCGAGGGCGACTACGGACGGGTGGCTGAGATAAGATACTCGAAGATGAAGACCCTTGGGGACGACATCAAGGCCATTCAGGCGCAGCTGGCATCAGCACAGGACGGCAACGCCATGGTCCGCGAGGAGGTTACTGCCGACGACATCGCCGAAGTGGTGAGCCGCTGGACGGGAATACCTGTGACGCGCATGCTGCAGAGCGAGCGCGAGAAGCTGCTCAGCCTGGAGGACGAGCTGCACCGCCGCGTAATCGGACAGGATGAGGCCATCAGTGCCGTCAGCGACGCTGTGCGCCGCTCGCGTGCAGGACTGCAGGACCCGAAGCGGCCTATCGCATCGTTCATATTCCTCGGCACTACTGGCGTCGGCAAGACGGAGCTGGCAAAGGCTCTGGCGGAATACCTGTTCAACGACGAGCAGATGATGACGCGCATAGACATGTCGGAATATCAGGAGAAGCACACCGTCTCGCGTCTCGTCGGCGCGCCTCCGGGCTACGTGGGATACGACGAGGGCGGACAGCTGACGGAGGCCGTCAGGCGCAAGCCGTACAGCGTGCTGCTCTTCGACGAGATTGAAAAGGCCCATCCCGACGTGTTCAACATCCTGCTGCAGGTGCTTGACGACGGACGGCTGACCGACAACAAGGGGCGCACGGCCAACTTCAAGAACACCATCATCATCATGACGTCGAACGCCACGCGCGAACAGCTGCGCATGACCATGAGGCCGGAATTCCTGAACCGCATCGACGAGATAATAACCTTCCAACAGCTCACCAAGGAGCAGATTGCCGACGTGGTGCGCCTGCAGATGAAGAAAGTCTGCGACATGCTGGAGCCGCAGGGAATAAAGCTGGAGTGTACGCCACAGGCCATCAGCTATCTGGCCACAGAGGGCTACGACCCAGAGTTCGGCGCCCGTCCGGTGAAGAGGGCTATCCAGCAGCTGGTGCTTAACGACCTGTCAAGGAAGATACTGGCTGACCAGGTGGACCGCTCAAAGCCGATAGTCATTGACGAGTTCGGCGACGGCCTGGTGTTCCGGAACTAACTGCTACTTCTGGAAAATCAGCTGCACAAGCGTCTGGCCGACGGCGGCAAGCGTGTTCTTGTCGATGTGCTGCATGTCGTCGCTGACGGTGTGCCAGGTGGGACCGAAATTGCTGGACTCGCAGTCGGGATAGTGGCTGATGATGTCGACACACGGAATGCGGGCGGTCTCGTTGACAGGCACATGGTCGTCGGTAATCCAGCCGCCTTCCTGATTGAGGAATATGCTGCCGTAGCCACAGGTTGCGGCAGCTTTCCATATCTGGTCGACAACCCGGGAGGCATACTTCATGGAAAAGCCCTCACGGTAGAAGTGGGCGCCCTGTCCGCCAACCATGTCGAGCAGTATGCCGAACTCATATCTGGCTGCCGCCTGCCTGTCGATGCCTGCCGCCCAGTGCTGTGCGCCCAAGGCCCAGGAGTCGGCAGCGGAGATGTCGCTCCATTGCGGCACGCCCCAGTCTTCAGCGTCGAAGCAGATGAAGTCGACGGCATAGCTGGCCGAGTCGTGCTGCCCGAGCAGCCGGGCAAGCTCTAACATGACGGCCACACCGGAGGCTCCGTCGTTGGCAGCCATTACGGGCTTGCGCCAGTTGGCAGAGTCGGCGTCGTTGTCGGCCCACGGACGGCTGTCCCAGTGGGCGCAGACGAGAATGCGCGGCTGCGTGGCAAGGCTGTCGCCGCCGGCGAGCGCAGCGGCTGTGGCAATGATGTTGGTGCTGTTGAGCGTGGTGCCGTCGTAGCCTTTCAGCGCGGCCTTCTGAAGCTCCACGGAGTAGCCGAAGGCGGTGAACTGCGAGGCAATCCACTCAAGGCACTGCTCGTGAGCGCTGCTGTTCATGGTGCGCGGGCCGAAGTCGCACTGCCGTGAGCAGTACTCGTAGGCGCTGTCGGCAGAAAATTCGATGTCTACCACCTGGTAGCCGGCCGGCCGGTCTTTCTTGCCGCTACGGCACGAGCAGACGGCCAGCAGCAGGAGAAAGAGTAGGGGAAGGTTATTGTTCATGTCTGTTTGCCTGTACTTGTGTCATTACTCTGAGGAAGTTGCCACCCCAGATTTTGCGAATGTCGTCGCTGCTGAAGCCGTCGGCCAGCAGGCGCATGGTCAGGTTGGGCAGTTCGCTGGAGTCGGCAAGCCCTGGAATGCCTCCGTCGCCGTCGAAGTCGGTGCCAATGCCGACATGGTCGATGCCCATGATGTCGATGGCATGCCGGAAGTGGCGCATGACGTCGTCGATGGTGGCCTGGCCGCTCTCCACGAGAAAACCGTTGTAGAGGGTTATCTGCATCACGCCGCCGCTCTTGGCAAGGACGCGCATCTGGTCGTCGGTGAGGTTGCGCGGATGGTCGCACAGCGCGCGGCAGTTGGAATGGCTGCAGACGATGGGCTGGCTGCTGAGGCGGAGGGCGTCGTAGAAGCTGCTCTCGGCGGCATGGCTGAGGTCGACCATGACACCCAGCCGGTTCATCTCGGCAATGACCTTGCGGCCGTAGTCGCTGACGCCGCCGTGGGTGCTGCTGCCGCGGGCAGAGTCGCAGATGTCGTTGTCGCCGTTGTGACAGAGGGTCATGTAGACTATTCCGCGCTGGGCAAAGTGCCTGAGATTGTCGAGGCTGTCCTCAATGGCCAGCCCGTTCTCGATGCCCAGCATGATGCTCTTGCGGCCGGCAGACTTGTTGGCGGCAAGGTCGGCAGGGGTGCGGGCAATGGCTAAGTGACTGCTGTGGGCGGCGGCGATGGCCTCGATCTTGTCGAAGATAAGGTCGGCATACTCCTTGGGACTGCCGACACTGAACTCTACCTTCTCGCTGAACGTCTCGCCGTTCTTCGGCTGTGGCAGGTAGCACACCATGATGGTGGCGTCCTGGCGGCCGTCGTGCATCTTGTGGAGGTCGACGAGTATCTGGCTGTCGCGATGCCCGAAGTCGACGCCGCGATGGAAGAACATAGGCGTGTCGCAGTGGGAGTCGAGGGTGACAATGCGGTCGTGAAGGGCGGCAGCGGAGCGGTATAGCGAGGCTTTCTCCACCAGCCAGCGGAAAATGCCGAGGCTGGCGGCGTCGGACAGGCACTCGGGGTGCCACTGGACGCCGAGAATATGCTTATGCTCACTGCTCTCTATGGCTTCGATGATGCCGTCGCTGCTGCGCGCAGTCACACGGAAGCGGCTGCCGGCATCGCCGACGGCCTGGTGGTGGAAGGAGTTGACGAAGAGCCGCTCGTGACCGCCGGTGGCGGCAAAGAGCTGGGAACCCACGTCGACGGTGACGCTGTGGGTAGGCTCCTCGCGGCGGGCATTCTGCGAATGCTTCACGGTGGCAGTGTCGCTGATGTCTTGCCTTACACGGCCGCCAAGAGCCATTGCCAGCGTCTGAATGCCGCGGCAGATGCCGAGGATGGGAAGCTGACGGTTGTAGGCAAGTCGCGTTAGCAGCAGCTCGGGAACGTCGCGCTCGCTGTTGATGCCGCCTAACAGCCTGCAGGGCTCTTCACCGCAGAGCAGGGGATTGAAGTCGGCACCGCCGCTGAGCAGCAGGCCGTCGATGCGGTCGAGGGTGTTGAGAATGCTGTCGGCATCGGCAAGAGGGGGAATGATGACTGGAGTGCCGCCGGCGCGAAGCACTGACTTGTAGTAGCCGTCGGCAAGCTTGGAAGAGGCATCGTCGTAATTGGCACTGATGCCTATCACGGGATGTGGCGACGCTTCGGGAAACTTCGAATAGATGCCGTCGAGAAGCGACTGCCAGTCGAAAGGATTGTGCATGATGGGGAATGTTTTTGCCCTAAGCAGTGGACGGTTAGTCGATGTTTACGGGAATGTCGCGCTTGATGCTCTGCTCAAGGGAGATGAGAGTCTCGGTGGCAACAACACCGGGAATGTCTTGCAGACGACCGTTGAGAAGATGCATCAGCTGCTCGTTGTCGCGGGCGTAGAGCTTGACGAGCATCGTGTAGGGACCGGTGGTGAAATGGCACTCTACAATTTCGGGAATGTGGTGGAGGCACTCAACAACATCCTTGTACATGCTGCCGCGCTCGAGGGTGATGCCTACGTAGGTGCAGGTGGAGTAGCCAAGGCTCTTGGGGTTTACTTCGAAGCCGCTGCCCATGATTACTCCGTCTTCGGTGAGGTGCTGTACGCGCTGGTGGATGGCTGCGCGGCTGACACCGCACTCTGCGGCAACATCCTTGAAGGGTATGCGCGCATTCTTTGACAGAATATTCAGGATTTTCTTGTCAAGGTTGTCAATTTTTTCCATTACTGTGTGTGTTTGTTTACAAATTGTAAGCAAAAGTATGGTTTTTATTCCTAACAGCCAAAAGATTTTGACAAAAAGTTTGCAAAATTATTGCAAAGACATTGCAAAGTGATGATTGCCGGTGCCTGCCGCCGGCAAAAGGATTAATAAAGCATAAAAGATTTGGCCGTTACTGCAAAAAGGAATAATTTTGCAAGGTATATTATTAATGTATGGACAACAAGCAAGCGGCTCTTGAATTGGGACAGAAACCTGTCGGCAGACTGCTGACGCAGTATGCGCTGCCGGCAATCGTGGCTATGACTGCGTCGAGCCTGTACAATATCATAGACCGCGCAATGATTGGGCAGATTGTCGGACCGGAGGCTATAGCCGGACTGGGCATCACCTTTCCGTTCATGAACCTTAGCGGAGCCTTCGGAGCTGCCGTGGGAGTGGGCGCATCGACATGCATAAGCGTCAAACTGGGGCAGAAGGACTACCAGACGGCTGAACGGCTGCTGGGAAACACGGTGACGCTGAACCTTATCATAGGCTTCACGTTCATGGCTGTGTGCCTGATATTCCTGGACCCCATACTGAGATTTTTCGGTGCCAGCGACGTCACACTGCCATACGCCAGGGAATTCATGCAGGTGATACTGCTGGGAAACATGATAACACACATGTATTTCGGCATGAATGCCGTGCTGAGGGCTGCCGGAAAGCCGAGGCACGCCATGTGGGCGACGCTCTTCACCGTGGCATGCAACATCGTGCTGGTGGTGGTCTTCGTGTGGTGGCTGAGGCTGGGAATACGCGGCGCAGCACTGGCAACGGTCACGTCGCAGACGCTGGCGCTGTACTGGCAGATGCGCATCTTCTCTGACAAGAAAGAACTGCTGCACCTGAAGAAGGGCATCTACAAGCTGAGGGCTGACCTGGTGAAGAACATCATCTCCATAGGCATCTCGCCGTTCCTGATGAACTTGTGCGCCTGTCTGGTGGTGATATTCATGAACAATCAGTTTGCCCACTATGGCGGCGACATGGCAGTGGGTGCCTATTCGATAGCAAACTCGGTGGTGATGGTGCTGTTCATGTTTGTCATGGGCATGAACCAAGGCATGCAGCCCATTGTGGGATACAACTACGGGGCAGAGAAATATGACAGAATGTTCCGCTGCCTGTGGATTACCATCGGCACGTCGACGACGATATTGCTGGTGGGCTGGACACTGTCGATGCTGTTCCCCCAGCAGATAGCACGGGTGTTTACTGCCGACAACACTCTGGTGGAAATGTCTGCCCGCGGCATCAGGCTGAACATGATGGTCTTCTTCGTGGTTGCCTCGCAGGCAGTGATAACCAACTTCTTCCAGTGCATCGGCAAGGTGAAGATAAGCATCTTCCTGTCGCTGTCGAGACAGTTGACGCTGCTGATACCCATGGCATACATTTTCCCGTTGTTCTGGGGGCTTGACGGCGTATGGTACTCAATGGCTGCGAGCGACTTCGGCTCGTTCTCGATGACGCTGCCGCTGCTGTTCTGGTACATGAAGAAACTGAAGGCCTCCCCAGGCCCCTCCTAAGGAGGGGATGCTTAGATAGTGAAGGATATTAAAAGAAAAAGATATACGTTATATACAATGAGAACATCATCAAATCCACATACCTCCCTTGGGGAGGGCTTGGGTGGGCTTTCCGGCGGAAGCAACTCCGTAATTATCTGTGTGGGACGCCAGCTGGGCAGTGGCGGCCACGACATTGCAAGAATGCTGGCAATGGATTTCGGGGCTAAATACTACGACCGCGAACTGCTGAACCTGGCTGCCAAGGAGAGCGGCTTCTCGGAGAAGTTCTTTGAGCAGAACGATGAGAAAAGAGGCATCTTCCGCTCTCTCTTCCACATGCATGCCTCACCGGTGCCGGACAATAACATGTATTCCAACAACTTCTCGCAGGAAAGCCTGTTCAAGTTCCAGAGCGATGCCATCAGAAAAGCGGCAGAGGAAGGCTCGTGCGTCTTCGTCGGACGCTGCGCCGACTATGTACTCAGGGAGCATAAGAATCTCGTGAGCGTATTCATTACTGCTGAGATGGAATTCCGCATCAGGCAGATTATGGCCAAGCAGCAGATGGAATATGCGCAGGCGAAGAAGTTCATTGAGCAGAAGGAGGCAAACCGAGCAGCTTACTACAACTACTATACAGGCAAGAAATGGGGCTCGGCAGACAACTACGACCTCTGCATTGATACCAGCGTCCTTGGCCTGCAGGCTACGGAGAAATTCATTGCAGACTTCATCCGCAAACGCTTCTCACTCGCACCTAAAGTCTAACCTCTCACCTCTCACCTCTCACCACTATGAAAAGAATAGGAATCATCAGCGACACCCACAGTTATTGGGACGACAAATACCTGCACTACTTCGAACCCTGTGACGAGATATGGCATGCAGGCGACATCGGCTCGGTGGAGGTTGCTGAACGGCTGGCGGCATTCCGCACGTTCCGTGCAGTCTGCGGCAACTGCGACGGCGGCGACCTGCGACTGATGTACCGCGAGCTGAACCGCTTCAAGTGCGAAGACGTAGATGTGCTGATAAAGCATATCGGCGGCTACCCCGGCAACTACGACACATCCATCCGCTCGACGCTCTATGCATCGCCGCCGCAGCTTTTCGTGGCCGGCCATTCCCACATCCTGAAGGTTAAGTTCGACAAGACGCTGAACATGCTGCACATCAATCCCGGTGCTGCAGGCATTCAGGGGTGGCACAAGGAGCGCACGCTGGTGCGACTGACCATCGACGGGAAAGAATTTAAAGATTTAGAAGTCATTACGTTAGGAAAATCAGCATAAAACACATAACACATTAATTCTATGGCAAAAGACCGTACATACATCAGTTTCGACTGGGCCTTGAAGCGCTTGCTTCGCGACAAGGCCAACTTCGACGTGCTGGAGGGCTTCCTTACTACCCTGCTCGGCAGCGACATCAAGATACACCGTCTGTTGGAAAGTGAAGGAAACAAAGACCGCGACGATGCGAAGCAGAACCGGGTCGACGTTCTGGCGGAGAACAGTAAAGGCGAACTGCTGCTCATCGAGGTGCAGGGCGAGTCGGAGTATGCCTATTTCCAGCGCATACTCTTCGGAGCCTCGAAGCTTGTGACGGAGTACATTGACAGCGGGACAAACTATGACAACGTGAAGAAGGTGTACTCCATCAACATCGTCTACTTCGACCTTGGGCAGGGCCGTGACTTCGTCTATCACGGCAAGACCGACTTCGTGGGCATCCACGAACACGACGTGCTAAAGCTGTCCACCTTCCAGCGCCAGCAGTTTGGAGTGAGTGAAGTCTATCAGCTATATCCTGAGTATTATATCCTGAAAGTGAACGACTTCAACCGCTGGTCGCGTGTGCCGTTAGAGCAGTGGATATACTTCCTCTCTACGAGCGACATCCCGGAGGATGCTGATGCCCCCGGCCTGAAGGAGGCACGGCAGAAGCTGCTCTTCTCGCAGATGAACCGCGAAGAGCAGGTCGCCTATCGGCGCTATATGGACGACCGTGTTGTCCTGGCCGACCAAATATTCACCGCTAAGGGTGAAGGACGCCTGGAGGGTCGTGCCGAGGGTCGTGCCGAGGGTCGTGCCGAGGGTCGTGCCGAGGGTCGTGCCGAAGGTCGTGCCGAAGGTCAGCAAGCTGAGAAGATAGCAGCTGCAGGCAAGATGAAAGCCGACGGCATGCCTGCGGAGCTGATAGCAAAATACACGGGCTTGGCTGCTGAGCAGATTGAGAGTCTGTGACAAGGGAATTTGGGTGCTCTCTCGATAATATTAACAACAAAAGACAAATGAAAATGATGAAAAGACAACTGAGAAGCCTGCTCACCGCCGCACTTGCGCTGACGGCCACTGCCCTGTGGGCAGAAGGTGCGCAGCAGTGCGTGGTGGTGGAGCAGACCGACGGAACGCGTACGGAGTACCTGCTCTCGACGGAGCCACGCGTGAGCTACGACGGCTCGGTGGTGCGCCTGGTGAGCAGTACCGCCGACGTGGATCAGTGAAATAATATTTATTTAATTATCAAAAGAAAATCAGACCGATATGCCAACAATGTTTGTATTCTTCGGCTTCAGGTTCTTGTTCTATTCAAACGATCATAAGCCTGTTCATGTGCATGTGGTGAAAGGTGATTGCGAGGCCAAATATAATGTCAGCCCTGTCGAGTTGGTTTATAATCACGGTTTCAAAAAGTAGCAGATAGCAATCATTGAATCAGTGATTGAAGAGAATGTTGAAGTGATAATAGATAGATGGAAGATTTTTTTCAATAAATAGAAAGAATATTGTATGAAGCAACTGCACGTTTCCAGAGTATGGACTGATCATACTCATGTTTATGCCGAGACAACTGATGGCTATCAGGCAAGCTATCCCTTTGCAGAATGGCCGCGGTTGGCTGCTGCTACTGATGACCAGCGTCGAGATTTCCATTTGTCTTATGGCGGTATTCACTGGCCGCAAATAGATGAGGACTTAAGTTTCGACGGCATGTTCCGAGATTGTAACGTCTTGAAGAGTAATGAGCAAATAGTGTGGAATAATGGCATTGACCAAAGAGATAGTAGAACTTGAGGCTTCCCGTGGGGGCGGTAGTTCGTGTGGCGAGATTCACCTCTGGCGCGAGGGAACATTCCTGCGTGCCTACGACTGGAGCGCATGGCTGTGCTGCCACTTCCTGCACGACTTCAAGGTGAACAAGCGGCAGTTCAAGGACATCAAGGAGCCGGTGGCCTACATCGGCTTACCTGAAAGCAGCATCGGGAAGTGGCTGCCCGAAGGGGCTGAGCAGACAGTGGTCGACGAGAAGCACCTGCTGCTGCGCCTGCCCGCCGCCATGCTGACGGAGATAGCGGCGGCACTCGCTGGCGCGACAGGGTGGACATGGAGTTCGTTGCATACCTTACACGCGTCATCATTCTGCAAGACCCTACCAGGAGCTGCCACCGAAGGGGGACGCGGCTGTCGTGGCAGGGGCTGCCTGTATCGAAGAGCCTCTTCCACAGCCCAGAGGGTTGCGGACTGCCCATCGGCAACCTGACCAGCCAGCTCTTCTCCAACGTCTACCTGAACGAGCTCGACCAGTGGATGAAACGGCAGATGGGCTGCCGTCGCTACGGCCGCTACGTCAGCAATGCTACCTTGGGGCGCATGGAGCGCAAGGTGCCGCTACTGTCCAGGCAGCGGGAACCCCGGCTGCTATGCAGCTCGCTGAACTCATTCCTCGGACTGTTGTCACACTATCGCTGCTATCATGTGCGCCGGCGCATGTTCCTCCCGTTGGCCTCTGCATGGAAATATGGCTATTTCTTAAGAGGAGTCTGTAAGTATGTCTTGAAGCCTGAATACTTGACATTGTATCATGCGAAGGCAATAATTCAACGATTTTGAAGTTATTACACTAAGAGGATAATAAAGACTAAAATATTAAGAATGAAATATATGAATAGAACAATCGTCATTACCGGCGGCGCTGGCTTCATAGGAAGTCACGTGGTGCGCCTGTTTGTGAACAAGTATCCCGACTACCACATCATCAACCTCGACAAGCTGACTTACGCAGGTAACTTGGCCAATCTGAAAGACATCGAGGACAAACCCAACTACGAGTTCGTGAAGATGGACATCTGCGACTTCGACGCCTTCCTGAAGCTCATGCAGGAAAAGAAGGTGGACGGCATCGTCCATCTTGCTGCCGAGAGCCACGTCGACCGCAGCATAAAAGACCCCTTTACGTTCGCACAGACGAATGTGATGGGTACGCTCTCGCTACTGCAGGCTGCCAAGATTTACTGGGAGTCGCTGCCCGAGAAGTATGAGGGCAAGCGCTTCTACCACATCTCCACCGACGAGGTGTACGGCGCCCTGGAGCTGACGCACCCCGAGGGCATCGAGCCACCGTTCACCACCACGGCATCTTCGGCAGAGCATCATCTGGCATACGGCGACAAGTTCTTCTTGGAGACGACGAAGTACAACCCTCATTCTCCGTACTCTGCCGCCAAGGCATCGTCAGACCATTTCGTGCGTGCCTTCCACGACACTTACGGCATGCCTGTCGTGGTTACTAACTGCTCGAACAACTATGGCCCATACCAGTTCCCGGAGAAGCTCATCCCACTGTTCATCAACAACATCCGCCATCGCAAACCGCTGCCCGTCTACGGCAAGGGCGAGAATGTACGCGACTGGCTCTATGTCGAAGACCACGCACGTGCCATCGACCTCATCTTCCACAAGGGCAAGATAGCCGACACGTACAACATCGGTGGCTTCAACGAGTGGAAGAACATAGACATCATCAAGGTTGTCATCAAGACCGTCGACCGTCTGCTGGGACGCCCAGAGGGAGCCGACGAAGACCTTATCACCTTTGTTACCGACCGTGCCGGCCACGACCTGCGCTACGCTATCGACAGCTCGAAGCTGCAGCGTGAGCTTGGCTGGGAGCCGAGCCTCCAGTTTGAGGAGGGCATCGAGAAAACCGTCCGCTGGTATCTTGACAACCAGGAGTGGCTCGACAACGTCACCTCCGGTGACTACCAGAAGTATTACGAAAAGATGTATAGTAGCCGCTAAAAGTATGAAAAAGATATTGCTTTTAGGCTCAGGAGAACTGGGCAAGGAGTTTGTGATTGCAGCTATGAGGGCTGGTCAGTACGTCATTGCCTGCGACCGCTACGACAATGCCCCTGCCATGCAGGTGGCTGATGAGCGCGAGGTGTTTTCGATGCTTGACGGCGACGCTTTGGAGGCTGTCGTCAACAAGCACAAGCCCGACATCATAGTGCCGGAAATAGAGGCAATACGCACGGAGCGGCTTTTCAAGTTTGAAGAGCAGGGCATTCAGGTGGTGCCGTCTGCGCGTGCCGTCAACTACACCATGAACCGCCGCGCCATCCGCGATCTGGCTGCCAAGGAGCTGGGACTGCGCACGGCAAAGTATTTCTATGCCAAGACGTTCGAGGAGTTCAAGGCAGCTGCCGACGAGATAGGCTTCCCCTGCGTGGTGAAGCCGCTGATGTCGTCGTCGGGCCACGGACAGAGCTATGTCCATAACGACGGCGAGCTGGGGCAGGCCTTCCGCGAGGCCATGGAAGGCAGCCGTGGCGACGTGAAGGAGGTAATCATAGAGGAATTCATCGACTTCGACTCTGAGTTCACTCTGCTGACGGTCACTCAGCAGCATGGCTGGCCCACGCTGTTCTGTCCGCCGATAGGCCATGTGCAGAAGGCTGGCGACTACCGCGAGTCGTGGCAACCCTACAAAATCAGCGACGAAGCCCTCCGTCAGGCACAGCAGATGGCCGACAAGGTTACGAAGGCGCTCACGGGAGCCGGCATCTGGGGCGTGGAGTTCTTCCTGACAAAGCAGGGAGAGGTGATATTCTCGGAATTGTCGCCACGTCCGCACGACACGGGCATGGTGACACTTGGACACACGACAAACCTGTCGGAGTTTGAATTGCATCTGCGCGCCGTCCTCGGCCTGCCCATAGCAGGCATCCACTTGGAGCATGCCGGAGCATCGGCAGTAATCCTGTCGCCTACGGAAGCCAAGACTCCCGTCGACCGCTCGCTGTTGCCATATAACCTTGAGGAAGCCCTGAAGGAGGACCGCACACGCATACGCATCTTTGGAAAGCCGGAGGCTCACAAGGGGCGCCGCATGGGTGTAGTGCTTTGCTACGGCGAGGTGGGCGACGACGTTGACGCCCTGCGCTCGAAGGCAAAGCGTCTGGCAAAGACGGTGCTTGGCACCGACCCGTATACGAAGTTCGAACACTAAGGAATGATAAGGTCTGTCCAGGCACTGCGCTTCCTGTTTATAATGCTTGTCGTCATGTCGCACGTCGTTGGAGCGCCGTTCGATTTTGGCGGTGACTGTGGAGTGGCTTTCTTCTTTATACTGAGCGGCTTCATTCTCTCCTATGCCTATGGCGGCAGGGTGGAATGTGGAGAGTTCAGTGTCTGGCAGTTCATGAAGAAACAGCTGGCGAAAATCTATCCTCTCCACCTGCTGATGCTGCTGGCCATGGTGCTGCTCGACTGGAGGCTGGGAAGAGCCTACGAGTGGTATCATCTGCTGGCGCATGTGCTGCTTGTGCAGACCTGGGTGCCTGACGAAGGCTTTTTCTTCGTCTGCAACGGCACGTCGTGGTTCCTCTGCGACATATTGTTCTTCTATATGCTCTTCCCTGTGCTGTACAGGCGGATAATGGGAATGCCGCTTCGGCGGCTGGCAGGATGGATGGCCGTCGTGGCAGTGGTATACCTGCTGCTGGCATTCAGCATCCCGCTGGAAAGGGTGAATGCCGTGCTGTACGCTTCGCCGGCCCTGAGAGCCGTCGACTTTGCCATCGGCATAGTGGCCTTCAGAGCGTTCTCCTCTGAAGCGGCAAAAAACATTATGAGGTGGATAAGAGCGTTGCCGCCGTTGCAGATCACCGCTGTCGAGGCGATGCTGCTGATGTCACAGGTGGCAGCGTTCTTTGTCTATGCAGATCTGACGCCGAGGCTCCACTGTGCCAGCATGTTCTGGCCGTTGCACGTCGTCTTCCTCCTGTTCTTTGTCATGGCCGACTCTGCCGGCGGACTGGTGACAAGAGTGCTGCACATGCCTCTGATGCAGAAACTGGGGGGGGTAAGCCTGGAAATATTCCTCACTCACATGCTGACATTGCGCGTCCTGTACAGCCTGATGGCTGCACATGGCTACGGTGCGGAAGTACGACTGCTGCCGGCAGCCATCGCTGGAGCCGTGGTGCTGGTAATCGTCGTGGCACAGATTACGGCCGTTGCCTATTCCCGGCCAGTGGCAAGATGGATAAACAGCCACACTTTGATAAGTAATTCATAGTTTTTACATTATAATAATATAAATGGCACTCTCTGACTGCAAAATAATTACCTTGCCGAAGATTGTAGACCCACGCGGAAACCTCACCGTGGCCGAACAGTCCAAGGAAGTTCCTTTCGACATTGCACGAGTCTACTGGACTTACGACATTCCCTCCGGGGAGCGGCGCGGCGGCCATGCCCATCGCACCTGTGAAGAAGTAATCATCGCTGCCAGCGGCTCCTTCGACGTAACGCTCGACGACGGATGCGGCAACAGGCAGGTATACCATCTGCGCCACCCCTGGCAGGGGCTGTATGTCGGCACGGGGATATGGCGCACGCTGGAAGACTTCTCCACCGGTGCCGTCTGCTTGGTGCTGGCTTCCGAAATGTTCGACGAGCAGGAATACATCTACGACTACGACGAGCTGCGAGCGCTTGCCGCCCAGAAGTAATCCATGCCCGAGGGGAATAACATGCAGAGATAGTTTCGTAACTTTGCAAAACGAACTCTTGATATAGGACAGACTGATGGTTTTCGAACTGATAAGATATTCGGCTGATAAGGCTGCTGAGTGGGATGCTTTCGTGAGGACGGCGAAGAATGCCACATTCCTCTTCGAACGTGCATACATGGACTATCATGCCGACAGGTTTCACGACTGTTCGCTTATGGCTTACAGAAAAGGACGCCTGTATGCCCTGCTGCCGGCATGCGACGACGGACAGGGAACTTGGTGGTCGCATCGCGGACTGACGTATGGCGGATTGATAATGTCGGCCCAGTGCAGGGCTGCCGAGGTGTGCGAACTGTTCGGCATGCTGAACCGGTGGCTTGCAGAGAATGGCTTTTCCAAAGTCGTCTACAAGCATGTGCCGTGGATTTATGCCTTGCTGCCTGCCGAGGAAGACTTGTTTGCACTGCAGAATGTGTGCCATGCAGTCGTGAGAAGCCGCGACATAGCATCGGTGGTGGACCTGCGTGACAGACTGCCGCTGTCGACCCTCAGACGGCGCGGCGTGAAGAAGGCCTTGGCCTTGGGACTGCAAATCAGGATGGTTGACGCCCCTGCGGATTTCTGGCCGCTGCTTGAGGAAAACCTATGGAGCAGCTTTAAGGCGCGCCCAGTGCATACGCTTGAGGAGATTTCACTCTTGCAGCGCAGGTTTCCTGAGAACATTGTCATTTATGGCATCTATCAGGGGGATGTGCTGCTTGGAGGCACCGTGCTGTATGTCTGCGGCAGGGTGGTGAAGACTCAGTACATCTCTGCCTGCGAGGAAGGGAAGCGCACTGGCGCCATCGACTTGCTGTTCTGCCATCTGCTTGACAAGTTTGCTGAAGAAAAAAAGACCTTGTTCGACTTTGGGACGTCAAACAAGGTAGTAGATGATGCTCTTAACGAGCCTCTGATATTCCAGAAGGAAGGCTTCGGAGCCAGGGCTGTCTGCTACGACACTTACGAGTGGAGTCTCGGCGAGTAGCCCTCAGAAGCCGCAAGGCAAGGCCAGTAGCTGGTACATCAGTGTACGGGCTATGCGCTCGTGGCCTTTGTCGTTGGGGTGCAGACGGTCGTTACTGCCACTCTTAAAATACTGCACATGCTCGTCCATCATTGGGAAAAGACCGCTGACGGAATTGAGGTCTATGACAGGCACAGCCCATACGTTGCCAGCCTCTTTCACAGAATTGATGTATTCCTCAAGGTAGATGCCGCACTGGTTGGTATAGTCCTCGGTACACTGCCAGTTCTTTTCGTTGGCATAGAAGCCGGCACGGTGGATAGGTGTCAGAAGCACTATCTGCTTGGTAGGATACATGCGCTTCACTTTGTCCAGTGCGATGTTTATGCGGCCGCGGTAGGTTTTGTCGGACATCTGCGTATAGCGGCGCTGGCGGTCTACGAGCTTCTTGGGCTGGCCGTGACCATACATCACCTGCTCGTCCTTGGCCTCATACCACTCGCCAATGGGGACTCCATTGTTGTAGTCGTTGGTGCCGATGAAAATGATTATGGCGTCCACCGAGTCGCCATGCTCGGCAAAGAGTTTGTCGGCCTGACGGGGAATGTCGTTCCACTGGCGGCCGCTGACGGCATAGACGTAGGGGGTGATGCCAAGCCAGTCGTTGAGGAAATGCCAGTACTTCTTCTTCGAACCATTGTTCCGTGGGTCGGTAATGGAGTCGCCGAAGTATGCAACACGCTTCTTTGTCCACGGATGCGTCAGCGACACTTGGGCAGACTGAGCATTGGCAGCCCCTACGAACAGGGCTGCCAATGCAATAAATGTAATAAGTCGTTTCACTGTCAGGGATTGGAATTTGTGGTATTTGCTTATTGTTTCCTGTCGTTGTTCCCAATCAGTATTCCATGACGGCAGGCAGCTCCTTGGCCTGGTCGATCATCTTCTGGACTTCACTGACGGCTGGAACGCGGTTGGTGAGGTTCTTTACGGCATTGACTTCCTCAAGTTTTTTCTGTAAGTTCTCGGCAACGCGGTGCTTAAGCTCCTTGACGGTGTCGACGCCGCTGGCTTCCAGAAGTTCTGCAAACTGGGGGCCTACGCCGCTGATGCGATACAAGTCGCAGTGGTTGGCCCATTTCAGTATCAGCTTGCCACTGATGCCGGTCTCTGCCTCTAAAGCCTTGCGGCCTGCGGGCTTGGCACACTTCTCTAACAACTCTGCGTCGGTCTTGATGCCTGCTGCAATAAGTTTCTCGGCGTAGACGTCGCCTACACCCTCAATGTCAATTACTTTGTAAGTCATAGTCATTGTAAATTTTAGGTTTTTGAATATGCCGTGATGACGGCTCTTAAACATGGCGAAAATACGAAAATAGAATCCCTTTTACAAGTTTTTTATTCTTTTTTAATATATTCCGTGAACAAACATTTGATTTAATGTGTATCTTTGCCGCGATTAATCATAGGAGAATAAAGCATTTATGGACTACGAAGAATTGAAACTTAACGCTATTCCTGCCGGCAGACAGCTGGAGGCAGCAAAGGCTTTTCCGGTACTCATGAGGAAAGTATACTCATGGATGACTCTTGCATTGATAATAACGGCTCTTACGGCCTACGGCGTTGCCAATACACCAGGAGTGATGCAGGCGATATACCAGAACCAGATAGTCTTCTGGGGGCTTATCATCGCTGAATTTGCACTCGTCGTCGGAGTCAGTGCGGCAATCAACAGACTGTCGCTGCCTGTGGCCACGCTGATGTTTATCGCATATTCGGTAGTCAACGGAGCGCTGATGTCGTACATATTCCTGGTCTACACGGCCTCGTCGGTATCAACGGTGTTCTTCATCACGGCAGGGACATTCGCAGTGATGGCCCTCTTCGGATATACAACGAAGACTGACCTTTCGTCGATGGGGAAAATCCTAATCATGGCCCTTGTCGGAATGATTATCGCAACCGTTGTCAACATGTTCGTAAAAAGCGAGGGCTTTACACTGATATTGAGCTATATCGGCGTACTCGTCTTTGTGGGACTCACGGCCTACGACTCGCAGAAAATCAAACAGATGCTGTTGGAAGCACCAGATGCCAGCGACTCGGCACAGAAAGTCGCACTGCTTGGTGCTCTGACGCTCTATCTTGACTTCATAAACTTATTTATATACCTGCTTCGAATTTTTGGGAAGCGAGAGTGATACTGGAACAGCGTCGCTTATATATATAAATAAGGTGTAAGGTTTTCGTTTTTGTAAAATAAAGCGAAAACTTTACTTTTTCTGGAAATTTTCCGTTTAAAAATTTGCTCATGCGGTAGAAAGTCCTTACCTTTGCATCCGCTTTCGCCCGAAAAAGCCGGGCGGCAGCACAGGGAAAGAGTTC
>CAJOHJ010000016.1 GCA_905234265.1 uncultured Prevotella sp.
AACTCTTTCCCTGTGCTGCCGCCCGGCTTTTTCGGGCGAAAGCGGATGCAAAGGTAAGGACTTTCTACCGCATGAGCAAATTTTTAAACGGAAAATTTTGGAATTTAACATTCGTTTGAAGTCGGGTTGACTTATGTCAATGGCGGAGGAGGGGGACACATTATTTATAATATATAAGGAGATGGGGTTAATGGGGAGAATGGGGTTAATGGGGAGAATGGGAATTATGGGGAGAATAGGAAGAATGGGAAGGATGGGAAGGATGGGAAGAATGGGAATTATGGGGAGGATTGGGGCAATGAGAGGCTGCGGCGTGCTTGCGGACGGAACGGGCAGGAGGCTACAAATGCGATTAAGGAAATATCTAAACAAGAGAATTATGTAACTCATTGAGATAATTCTGTAACATGCAGGGATAATTTCGTAACATGCGGAGATAAATTATGGCATAAGGGAAATACGCAGCTATGACAACTGGCGGAGAATTAAAAAAAATTAAAGTGTATGGGATTTTGGGAAAATAACAGTAATTTTGCATTTTATACTATATAATTGTATATGGAAACACTTATGAAAACCATAGACACGCGCAGAACCATTAGAAAATACAGTTCCAAAGATGTTAGCGACCAACTGCTCAACAGCCTGTTCAGCAAGGCTTCGCGGACGCAGACAATGGGCAACTTACAGCTTTACAGCATCGTCGTCACCCGTTCGGCAGAGCAGAAGGCCCTGCTTGCCCCGGCTCACTTCAACCAGCCTATGGTCACAGAGGCTCCGGTAGTGCTTACTGTATGTGCCGACTTCAACCGCACCAGCCAGTGGGCGCGCTGCCGTAAGGCCGTCCCCGGATACGCCAATTTCCTGTCGTTCATCAATGCAGCTACCGACGCCCTGCTGTTTACGCAGACGCTGTGCAACCTGATGGACGAAAAGGGCCTGGGATACTGCTATCTTGGCACCACGGTATATATGCCGCGTGAAATCATAGACATTCTGAAGCTTCCCAGGCTGGTGATGCCCATAGCAACGCTAACTGTCGGCTGGCCTGCCGAGGAGCCGCCGCTCAGCGACCGTCTGACGGTGGAAAGCTTTGTCCACCACGAGGAATATCACGATTACTCTCCGGCCGACATCGACAAGTACTATACTGCCAAGGAGCAGCTTGCCGAGAACATAAACTTCTGCAAGATCAACAACAAGGAGACCCTGGCCCAGATATTCACAGACATCCGTTACACCAAAAAGGACAACGAGAGCATGTCTGCCGGACTGCTGGAGGCTCTCAGACAGCAGGGTTTCCTATAAAACCACAAAAACACAACAGCTAAAAAAGACTAACACTATGAAACGACGCATAGTAATAAAAATCGGTTCCAACGTCCTTACGCGCAAAGACGGCAAGCTGGACGTCACCCGCATGTCGGCACTTGTAGACCAGGTAGCCTGGCTGCGGAGCCAAGACATAGAAATCATCCTTGTGTCGTCTGGTGCCGTAGCCTGCGGCCGCCGCGAGCTGCAGGTAAGCCACGAGCTTGACTCCGTGGAACAGCGGCAGCTCTATTCTGCATTAGGTCAGGTGAAGCTCGTAGGGTTGTATTACGACCTGTTCCGCGAGTTCGGCATCCACGTCGGGCAGGTGCTTACGATGAAGGAGAACTTTGAGCCAGGCGAACAGTTCCGCAACCAGCGTGCATGCATGACGGTGATGCTCGAAAACGGCGTCCTGCCAATAGTCAACGAAAACGACACCGTGAGCGTCACCGAGCTGATGTTCACCGACAACGACGAACTGTCAGGACTGATTGCCCAAATGATGGATGCCGACACCCTCATCCTGCTGTCAAACATCGATGGCATATACACCGGCCATCCCGACGCACCAGAGTCGGAACTCATCAGAAGAGTAGAGCCCGACCGCGACCTTTCCAGCTACATACAACCAGAAAAGAGCGCCTTCGGCCGTGGAGGCATGCACTCCAAATACACCACTGCACAGAAGGTGCAGGCTGCCGGCATCCGCGTCATCATTGCCAACGGCGAGCGTGACAACATTCTCACAGACCTTGTCGGAAGCGCCCATGACGTGCCACATACGGAATTCATCCCATCCACAAAGAAGACAGAAGACTAAACAAGACATAAAACTCCATAAGACCATGCAATTAGAGAACACCTTCAAGAGCGTCAGGACTGCCAGTAAGACACTGGCACTGCTCACTGACAGCCAGCGCAACGAGATATTAAACGCAGTGGCCGACGCCATCATTGCCAACAAAGACGGCATTCTGGAGGCCAACGGCCGCGACCTGGCCAAGATGGACCCCAAGAACCCTCTCTATGACCGCCTGCAACTCACCGACAAGCGACTGGCAGACATAGCCTCTGACATGCGGAACGTGGCCACCCTGCCCTCCCCGCTGGGCCATGTCACCAAGCAGAAGACTCTGCCCAACGGGCTGCGCCTGTGCCGCATCAGCGTGCCATTCGGTGTCATCGGCATGATTTACGAGGCACGCCCCAATGTAACATTCGACGTCTTCTCGCTATGTTTCAAGAGCGGCAATGCATGCGTGCTGAAAGGAGGCAGCGATGCCGACAACTCAAACAGGGCTGCAGTAGAGCTGATACACAACGTGCTTGTCCGCTTCGGCATCAATCCCGACGTCGTAACCCTGCTGCCTGCCACCCACGAGGCTACCGGAGAACTGCTGAACGCCGTGGGATATGTCGACTTGTGCATTCCACGCGGCGGACGCAGGCTCATCGACTTCGTGCGCGACACTGCACGCATTCCCGTGATTGAGACCGGCGCAGGCGTCGTGAACACATATTTCGACAAAGACGGCGACTTGGAAATGGGCAAGGCCATCATCAACAACGCCAAGACCAGACGCGTCTCAGTGTGCAATGCCCTCGACTGCCTGCTGATACACGAAAGCCGCCTTGCAGACCTCCCCTCACTGGCTGAACCCTTGCTTACGCACACCCCCCCTGTGACTCTCTACTGCGACGAGCAAGCCTATTCGGCATTGGCAGCATCGCCGCTCGCCAAATACTCATCACTGATAGAGCATGCCACGGAAGACTCCTTCGGCACTGAATTCATGGACTACAAGATGGCCATCCGCACCGTTGCCTCACTGGAAGAAGCCATCAGCCACATCGACCGCAACGGCAGCGGCCACAGCGAGGCCGTCATCACACAGAATGCCGGCACTGCACGCCAGTTCCAGCAGCTGGTTGACGCCGCCTGCGTCTACTGGAATGCACCTACGTCGTTTACCGACGGCGCACAGTTCGGCCTGGGCGCCGAAATCGGCATCAGTACGCAGAAACTGGGGCCCCGCGGCCCCATGGCCCTGGAAGAAATATGCACTTACAAGTGGCTCATCGAAGGAGAAGGACAGGTGAGAGCATGAGAGCCATCGTCTATAAACTGCTTCTCTTTTTCCTGCTGACAGCGGGACAGACCGCCATGGCCGTCAGCCGCACGTCCGACGCAAAGTACGAACAGTTGCGCGACACCATGTACTTCTACTTTGACAAGGGCATCGCAGACAAGTTCTACCACTGGAACAAAGTGGTGATGGACTACAGCCTGTCGAAGGACAATCTGAACGACTACTACAACGCATGGTCCAACCTCGTCATTTTCGAGCTGAACGAGTCGAACATCTTCCAGGCCTACAAGCAGGCACTGGCCATGTCGCACGACATGCGCGAAAGGAAATGCGACGAATACCGCTACATGGCCACCGGCGCGCTGGGACTCATCTATGCCGACTGCAACAATCTTGAGGGTGCGCGCCAGTGCTTTCTGGAGACCATCAGCCAGCTGGAGCAGCACGACATCGGCGAAAACCTCGTCCCAATATACATGGACCTGGCCTACGTCACCATCGACAAGTATCCCACAGAAGCACTGCGATGGTCGAGCGAAGCTGTCCGTCTGTCGAAAGACCCCAACACGCAATGCGATGCCACAGCCTTCAGAGGCATGCTTGAATTCAAGCAGAAGAACATAAGTGCCTTTCTCGACAACTACAGCAAGTACAAAGAACTGGAGCAGCAGGGCTACACCTCCATCTACGGCAAGTTCATCGAGATATACTACGCCTGCCACAAGCGCGACTTCGCAAAGGCCATCAAGCTGGCAGAGGAAATCTCCAGCCCTCTCGACAGATGCGACTACCTGCGCAGCGTCTACGACTACAAAGGCGACTCGTTGCGCGCCTACCAGATTTTGCGGCAGCAGACTATCATCAGCGACTCCATCAACAGCACCATACTGACCGACAACCTGAAAGGCATCAGCAACGAACTGGAGCTTGCCGAGACCCAACAGAGCGAAGCCCGCCACCGCATCATAGCCCTCTCGGTGATAGCCGCGGCAGCCATACTCATGATACTGGCCCTGATGTACATCATCCACAACCGCCGCAAGTTCACCAACAGGCTGGAAATCGGCCACCGCAAGCTGCAAGAAGCCTACAACCAGCTGGAAGAGACCACTACCGCCAAGGAGCGCATTGAGAGTGAGCTGCGCATTGCACGCGACATTCAGATGTCGATGGTGCCGCATGAATTTCCTGCCCACAAAGGCCTCGACCTCTATGCCACGATGACCCCTGCACGCGAAGTCGGCGGCGACCTCTTCGACTATCTCTTCGACGGCAACCAGCTGTATTTCTGCGTAGGCGACGTGTCCGGCAAGGGCGTGCCTGCCGCCATGTTCATGGCACAGGCCATCCGCTTGTTCCGTGCGCTGGCAAAGCAGCACCAGACGCCAGCACAAATCTGTACACGCCTGAACAACGAGCTGACGGAAAACAACGACAGCGGCATGTTCGTGACAATGTTCATCGGACTTTTAGACATGCATAGCGGACATCTGTCGTTCTGCAACGCAGGCCACAACCCTCCAGTGCTTGGCGGCGACGCCTCTCACGGCTCTTTCCTGGAAATGGAGCCCAATGCACCTATCGGACTATGGCAAGACCTTGAATTCATCGGCGAAGAGGTAGACACCATAATGAACCGCCCCCTGTTTGTGTACACCGACGGACTGAACGAAGCAGAAGACCCCCGTCAGCAACAATTCGGCGACAGCCACTTGCTCAGCATTCTGCGCAACACCAACTTCGAGAGTTCCCGACAAGTCATCAGCACCCTTGAGGCCGAAGTTCAGAAGCACCGCAACGGCGCAGAACCTAACGACGACCTGACAATGATGTGCCTGCAGATGAGAAGCGAAAAATGACACGCGCTGGGCGACGACGACAAGCAAGCGGCTGAATGTGGCCATACAGAAGAAACAAACAATAAATAAACATACGAATATGCACAGTTTTATAAACGTGGAGGACATCGGCGACCTCCGGAAAGCACTCGCCGAGGCTCAAGAGATTAAACAGGAGCGTTTCAAATACCAGCATCTGGGCAAGAACAAGACCTTGATGATGATTTTCTTCAACAACTCGCTGCGCACACGCCTCTCAACGCAGAAGGCAGCCATGAACCTTGGCATGAACGTCATCGTACTCGACGTGAACGCCGGTGCATGGAAACTGGAAACCGAACGTGGCGTAATCATGGACGGCGACAAGTCGGAGCATCTTCTTGAAGCCATTCCCGTGATGGGCTGCTACTGCGACCTCATAGGCGTACGCTCGTTCGCAGGTCTCACCGACCGCGAGTACGATTACGCAGAGACCGTCCTCAACCAGTTCATCAAGTACAGCGGACGCCCTGTCTTCGCCATGGAGACAGCCACCGTTCACCCCCTGCAGGCTTTTGCCGACCTCATCACCATCGAAGAATATTCGAAGAAGCAGAGAAAGCCTAAGGTGGTGCTGACCTGGGCGCCCCATTGCCGTGCATTGCCGCAGGCAGTGCCAAACTCGTTTGCACAATGGATGCGTGCTGCCGACGTAGACTTCGTAGTCACACATCCCGAAGGCTACGAACTCGACCCTCGTTTCGTCGGTGATGCACGCGTAGAGTACGACCAGCGCAAGGCCTTCGAGGACGCAGACTTCATCTATGCCAAGAACTGGTCGAATCCTGGCGTCACCAATCCTGCCGACTACGGAAAGATTACCAGCCGCGACATGTCGTGGACCGTTGACACAGAACACATGTCTTGGACCAACAACGCCAAGTTCATGCACTGTCTGCCAGTGCGCCGCAACCTCATTGTCACCGACGACGTCATAGAGTCTCCAAACTCGATAGTAATCCCTGAAGCAGCCAACCGCGAAATCAGCTGCTCTGTGGTAATCAAGCGAATGTTGGAGGCTTTGTAGACTGCCAAGGACTGAGGCAAGACAGCCAAAGACAGGCGCAAGAACGCCAAGGACATACCCACAAAAAAACGCTACCCGTTAAAGGTAGCGTTTTTTAAGTTTCTTAGCCTGCCGTTCCAGCTTTTTCTTCAGACATATTGGATTCCATTCTGTAAACACAGCATCAGTGGTGTACCATCCAGCCTGAGTGTCGTTCAGTATAGTCTCCGTGGCGCGGCTCTGGTCGACGGTGATTTCCTTGTCGCCCTCAGTTCTCTTCTGTTGCAGTGTAAGTGTCACAACGTTTGACTTAGGCGTAATATCGTTACCGCTGGCATCCATTGTGTGATACTCCTTGAAGACACTCATCACCGTGCGCATGCCGTGGTGATCGTAGCGTGTCTTCGACAGCAGTTCCGGGTGCATCAGCGTAGTGTTAAGCCATGCACAGCGCGGCAGAGTGTGCCATCCGCGTGCATATTCGAAGGTAGACACTATGTTGTCGATGACACAGTTGTTGAAGACATAGCCCCACTGCGTCTTCGACGTACGCGGAGCAGCAATGACGTTACGGCCCTTGCCAGAAAGAGTGCGCTTCTCTGTGACAATCTTGCAGCGTTCGAACCACACGTCGCCGGCACCGCAGATGAAGTCTACCGTCCCGTGGATTTCCGTATTCTCCATGTAGTGCTGTGCCAGCTCGTTGTCAGAATAGTAAGTATCCTGGAACGACAGCATGCGCACACGGTTGCAGATGGTCTGCGTACCCTTGTCGTGCAGTGTCACTGCGCGTCCTGCCGAGCCGCAGGCGTAATAGTCAAGGTCGTTACGCAGTGTAATGTCCTCGAAGTAATTGCCCTTTCCCCTGTTCTGAAAGATGCCAGTCTTCGATATGCCCTCATTGGCAAAGTCAGGCTGATTGCGGATGATGGTGCCGTCGACGCTCTGCCCCACTATTGCGATATTGTTTCCCGTTATCTGTGTCAGCACCGTCTTTCCCAGATCGTAATATCCGTCTGGAATAATAATGAAGAGGCGCTTGCTGTCCTCCGCAGCATTCATGTCGTTGGCCTTCTTGATGGTTTCCAGCAGGCTGGCGACACTACCCTTCTCCACCACAAGGCACCGCCTTGCTGATACACTTGCCGACAACAGCACGCACAGGCAAATAGAAAACAAATATTTCATTACAGTTAGTAGTATTCTTTAAAAAGGTGTCTTCAGGGGTGCAAAATTAATTGTTTGGCACTTGAAAAACAAATTTTTTCGTCAAAAGATAAAATTTTTCTTAATAAATAGTCTTTTATTCCAAAAGTTTTATACCTTTGCAAAACTTTTACGGGATGTAGCGCAGTTGGTAGCGCACTACGTTCGGGACGTAGGGGTCGGGCGTTCGAGTCGCCTCATCCCGACAAAAGCAAGAATAATCGGCTGCTGTTGAGCCGATTATTCTTTTTTTAGTATTGATGGTTTGTCAGTCTGCAACGAAATCAGCCTTTCCGCGTATGTCCGCACTGCTTGCACCAATGTAGGCCCTGTATTTGCCTGCAGGAGTCACCCATGCATGCGTCTGTTCATCCCATGTCTGCAGCATGCTGCGTGAAATCAGGAACGAGGCAGTCCTTGTCTCACCAGGCTTCAGCTGTAGCTTCACAAAGTCTTTCAGCTGCTTTATCGGGTTCTGCTCTGCAGGCTTCTGCTCGCCGAGGTACAGCTGTACGATTTCCTTTCCCTCACGGCTGCCTGTATTGGTGACGTCGATGGCTACGGCCCATCCGTCGGCAGTCCTGCTGATGGCTGGCTTGCCATAGCTGAAAGAGGTGTAGCTCAGTCCGAAGCCGAAGGGAAAGAGTGCTGCGGTGTTGTTCTTCTCAAAACCGCGATAGCCCACGAAGACACCCTCACGGTAGTCAACCTTCGAAGCTATGCCGGCCTCGCTGACCGTTGGGAGCTTAACGCCCGGATAAGCCTCAGCGCCGTATTTCACATAAGGATAGTCTTCATATCGCCGCGCAAAGGTGACAGGCAGCTTGCCGCTGGGACAAGTCTTGCCTGTCAACACGCTGACAAGCGACGTGCCTGCCTCACTGCCCAGATACCAGCAGTGGAGCAGCGCCGGCACCTGCTGGAGCCACGGCATGGCATAGGGATTGCCGCCGAACATCACTACGACGATGTTCTTCTGGATGGCCGCCAGCTGGCTGATCAGCTCGTCCTGCCCGAAGGAGAGGCTGTAAGACTCACGGTCGCCGTTCTCACAGTCCTGCCGGTGGTTCTTGTTCAGACCGCCGACAAAGATTATCAGGTCGGCCGTCTTGGCTTTCTCCAAGGCCTCGGCCTTCAGCCGTGCCTGCTCTTCAGCCGTCACCTTGTCTACCTTATTATATAAGGCGCGGCCGGAGGCATAGCCCTGGGCGTAGTCGATGATGGGTGATGGGTGATGGGTGGTGGGTGATGCTGCCGCATTTCTGATTGCTTCGAGCGGCGACACATCCTTCAGTGTCTTCAGTTCCGACGAGCCTCCTCCCTGTGTCAGCGAGCGCGTAGCGTTCTCGCCGACGACAAGGATACGACCGTATTGCGACAGGTCAAGAGGCAGAATGCTCCTGGCATCTTTAGCTTTCTTCTTCGCCGTGCCTGCGGCCGGCTGGTTCTTTAGCAGCACGATGCCTTCCTCGCCAATCTGGCGACAGGCATCATAGTGAGCCTCCGAACACTGGCTGCCGATGACCTTCCGCGGGTTCATTGCCGTGCGGAAGATGACGCGCAGCACGCGGCGCACCTTCTCGTCCAGCACCGACACTGGCAGACGGCCGTCCTCGATAAGCTTCTCGAAGGCATTGCCAAGATAGTAGTCGTCGTAGGTGAACTCAGACTCCTTTATCTTGCCGTCGGTGCCTGTTCCCATCTCTATGTCCATGCCTCCCGTTGCAGCTTGCAAGGTGTTGGTGACGCCACCCCAGTCGCTGACCACTGCACCGTCCCAGTCCCATTCCTGCTTCAGGATGCCGTTCAGCAGCTCGCCGTTCTGGCAGCAGTGTGCGCCGTGCCAGTAGTTGTAGCTGCCCATGATGGTGTAGACATTGGCATCCGTGACTGCCTTCCAGAAGGGATAGAGATATATTTCGCGCATGGCGCGCTCAGAGACGGTGACGTCCACTGAGAAGCGGTCTATTTCCTGATCGTTCAGCACGAAATGCTTCAGGCAGCAGGCCACTCCGTTGCGCTGTGCGGCCTTAATGTACGGCACCACCATTTCCGCGGCCAGCACAGGGTCTTCGCCCATGTACTCAAAGGCGCGGCCGTTCATCGGCGTGCGCTGGATGTTTACGCCCGGGCCGAGCATGATGTCCTTTCCGCGGTAGGCAAACTCCTCGCTCACGGCATTGCCATAGAGTGCCGAGAGGTCGCGGTTCCACGTTGCTGCCAGACAAGTGAGCGACGGGAACGCCACTATGTAGTCGTTGGTCCAGCCTGCCGCTTTCCACGAATTCCACTCCAGCTCCTCGCGGACGCCGTGCGGACCGTCGTCCATGTTAAGCTGTCGGATGCCCAGCCGCGGCACGCCGGCCGACGTGAACTTACTCTGTGCGTGAAGCACCTTTATCTTCTCGTGGGTAGTCATGCGGCTCAGCGCATCCTCCACGCGCTGCTCCAGCGGAGCCTGCGGGTCTAAGTAGACTTGTGCGTTAGTTGTAGTCATTGCTGCTATCAGGAACAATGCAAAGATAAACCCTTTCTTCATAATATGCTGACATTAAATTATCCGTCACTGACACTTACAGGCCAACAGTCACCAGCTTGCCGCCATACTGCACCATAACGCCCTCCGGATTGTCCAGGTCAAGCGGTCTGGCGTGGTCTTTTGTAATATATACGATGTTGAAGCGCCGCTGCTTCAGCATGCCGCTGAATTGTCCGTTGCGGCGTCCGAAAGTCACCGTCCTGCTTGCGTCGTCATAGCTGATGTCGATAGTGGCATACTGTCCTTTCTCGTAGTTGTAGTTAGTTCCCTCGTCCTCATAGAGGGTGAACTGTGCGTCGCGGCCCCCATATATATAAAGGTGTATGGTCTCCGCCGGCTTCTCGTCGCTCCACTCCATGGCTGGGCCGAAGGGAATGATGCTGCCCTCAGGCACGAAGACGGGTATGCGGTCGTAGGGAGCCGGGACGATTAACTTTCTGCCCACCGGTGACATTTCGCTGGCGGCATTCCTGCTGTCGTTGGCTGCATTCTGACTGCCACCGCCCACGTCTTGACTTCCGCGGCCTATTACCTGTTCGCCGGTGTAGAGGTCGTACCACGCGCGCTGCTGTGGGAAGCATACCGAGCGGTTGCGTGCCTTGTATTCGCTGACGGGGCATGCCATCAGCGACGGTCCGAACATCCACTGGTCCTTGACGTCGCGGACGCTGCTGTCGCTGCCGAAGTCCATCACCAAGGCACGCATCATGGTGTAGTCGCGCAGGTGTACCCACCCTGCCATCGAATACAAGTAGGGCATCAGGCGATAGCGCAGCCTGTCGTAGAACACGAACGAGCTGTATGCCTGATGGCCTTCGGGGGCCACGTTCCACGGCTCTCGCAGCGGCCACTGGCCGTGAGCGCGGAACAGCGGCACAAAGGTGCCGAACTGGTTCCAGCGTGCCTGCAGCTCGCGCCACTCCCTGAGGTCTTCGTTTTCCGCCTTGGTCTTGTCATACAGCTGCTGAGCCTTTACATAGCGCTTCTCCACGCAGAAGCCGCCCTGGTCCATGCCCCAGAAGGGCAGTCCCGACAGCGAATAGTTCATGCCAGCCGTCATCTGCGCCCTCATGTCCTCCCATCTGGTGCCTATGTCGCCGCTCCACGTGGCAGTGCTGTAGCGCTGCATGCCTGCGAAGCCGCTCCTGGTGAGCAGGAACACGCGCGGCTCGTCTGTCTTGTTACGCTTCGCCGACGCAAACACCGACCGCTGTCCTTCGTAGATGGCCTGCGCATTCACCAATGCGTATGCGTTGAAATATTCCGTCGACGTGCCAAGGGCTGTAGGGCCGCAGAGAGCCTTGCGATACCACATCGGCGTGCAGTCGCGAACGTTTGGCTCCGAGGCGTCCATCCACCAGGCGTCTATCAGGTGGGTGGTGGATGTTGGGTGATGGGTGGTGGATGTTGGGTGATGGGAGAGTTTTGCGAGTCCTGTATAGAGGTTTTCGTCCATCTGACGCCAGAACATCTGCCGCGCACCCTCTGAGTAGGCATCGTAGAAGGAGCCTACGTAACCGCGTCCCACCCAGTCGTGAATGTCGTCGGCCACTGCCTGGTGATACATCCATCCCTTGGCGTCGAGTTCCTTGTAGTTGTCGGTGTTGCAGTAGAACTTCGGCCACACGGAAATCATCAGGCGCCCGTGCATCTGGTGTATGCTGTCGAGCATGGCCTGCGGATTCGGATAGCGCGACTGCTCGAAGCGGTGACTGCCCCACTGGTCTTCAGGCCAGTAGTTCCAGTCCTGCACGATGTTGTCTATCGGTATGTGCCTGCGGCGGAACTCGCCGAGTGTCCGCTCGATGTCGGCACTCGTCTTGTAGCGCTCACGGCTCTGCCAGTAGCCCATCGCCCACTTGGGGAACACCGTGGCCTTGCCCGTCAGAGTGCGGTAGCCGCTGATGACGTCGTCCATCGACTCTCCTGCAATGAAGTAGTAGTCCATGTCCGGCGCCATCTCGCTCCACACGCTCAGCGGCTGCCGCGAGGTGCCGTGGCTGGGCATGATGGCGCGCAGTCCGCAGTAGCTGACGCCGCCGTCGGGCTGCCACTCTATGCGCAGCTGAGTCCTCTGCTCCCGAGGCACGCTGGCCGTAAACTTATAGGTGTTCGGGTTCCACGCCGTGCGCCACCGCTCAGGCACCACCAGATTGCCGCCGATGTATACCTTCACGTAGCCGGCGTAGTATAAAACGAATTGATAATTGAGAGTTGAGAAAATAGGCTCAATGAAACCCTCGTAGACCACCGTCGCTCCGTCGAGAGCGAAGCCCTTGGGCAGGTTCCTGATGCCGCCGCCGTCGACCTTCGTCTGGCTGTCCGGCACGTCATATTCATAATATATGCTGTCCTCGTCGCGCACCAGCGTCTTGCCGTTGCGGTCGGTGTAGGTTCCTGTCAGGTGTCCCTCGCGCCCCTGCCTGTCATAGAGCCGGAAGACGCGGTTCAGCTGCACGCAGTCGTCGGGCTGGCCGAAGCGGCAGTAGCTGTAGGAGTCCCACAGCAGGCCGTAGTTCCGGCTGGAAATGACAAACGGCACGCTGACCTTTGTGTTATACTGGAAAAGGTCTTCGCTCTTGCCTTTCATGTTAAGCTCCTCAGACTGGTGCTGCCCCAGGCCGTAGAAAGCCTCGTCGTCAGGACTGTCGAAGAGCATCTGCCACTGCAGTCCGCGCCTCTGGCTCTCGCCCACCCGTGCAGAGTCGGCGCCAATCTCGCGTGCAGGCACCCTGTAGGGCCAGAAGCGCTTGCCGTCGGCAGCCTCGCCGAGGATTTTGCGCCCTTCGCCGTCGTAGAAGGCTACTGCACCGGTTGCCCGGCTGACGGTTGCCGTGACGCGCGCAGTACGGAGGCTTACCACACTGCCGTCGTCGCCGACATCCACGCGTGTCGCGCCAGCCTTCGAGTCCTTGCCCTGCGGCACCACTACAAGGCTCGGTGCCTTCTGCGGCAGCTCGGCGTCGCTCGTAGCCCTCACCCTGACAATCCTGTCGTTGACAACCTGCAGGCGCACAACGCGCGACTGCCCGCCCTGCGGGCGCACCGTAACCATGCGTCCGCCGTCGGCAATGCTGACTGCTGCGCCGCCCAACTTGCCGTCGCCCTGTGCCGCCGTCGGCAGCAGCGCAATGGCAGCCACTGCGGCCAGCAGCATTCTTTTCACGAAAAATCTATTTGCCATCAGAAAAATTCTTTTCTATGTGCAAAGATACGGAATTTTTGTATAGAAGCAGTGTTTTTTCCCAGAAATAAAAATTATCTGCGTGAGATAAAAAATTATCTCCGTAAGAAAAAAAATTATCTTCGTAAGATAATTTCGTAAGTCATTGAGATAATTTCGTAACTCAATGAGATAATTCTGTAACTCGCAGAGATAATTTTCAAATCAGATGCTTCCTCTTGCCAATGAAGCGCATCAGGGCCACCGATGCCGACGGCGGCAGGATGCCAAAGACATAGAGCAGCAGGTTGCGCGCAAACTTCTGGCGGAAAGACAGCACCTCGTTGAGGGCCAGCGGCGAGCGCATGATGTCGCGCATCTCGCGGTTGTTGAACGGCGGAGTGATGACGTCGTGGTTGTGCAGAATGTTGCAGACTATGTAGAAGCATGTTTCCATGACCTTGCACATGCGCATTGGAAAATAGCTCTTGTGCATGATCCGGCGGCTGCCGCTCTTCAGGAAGCGCATGGCTCCGACGGTGCTCTCTATCTCGCGCTTCTCAATGTACTTGCGTTTTTGGAAGTTCGACAGCGAGCCGTAGCGGCAGAAGTAGGAGTAGGTGACGTCCGGCAGCATGACGACGCGCGTGACATAGGTTGGCAGGTCCATGGTGAAGGTGAAGTCTTCCCAATAGGTGATGGGCAGGTGCTGCAGGTTGTTGTCGCGGTAGACGCTGATGCTGATGAGAATGTTCCACACCATTGCCTGCAGTCCGTCATAGCGCTGGTAGGCAAAGGTGGCGAACTCGTCGGGCTGCAGGAAGCGTTGCCTTTCGTACTGCATGGCGACGGTCTTCGTCTGTCCGTCGAAGGTTTCCACGCGCTGGTAGGAGCCATACACAAGCTGTGCATCGCACTCCACGGCAGCTGCGTAGAGCAGACTGATGGTGTCGGGGGCTATGGCGTCGTCGCCGTCCATGAAGTAGAGGTAGCGGCCCCTGGCTTCGCTGACTATGCGGTTGCGGCCGTGGCCGACGCCCATGTTGCGCGGCTGGCTGACAATACGGATGTCGCTGCCGCGAGGGTGCGACTGCTGGTACTCGCGCACTATGTCAATGGAGCCGTCGGTGCCGCAGTCGTCGAGCACCAGAAACTCTATGCTCTGATGCGTCTGCGCAAGGGCCGACTCCAGGCCACGGCGTATATACTGCGCAATGTTATAGACGGGGATGCCGATAGTGACGTCGTAATTCACACGGTAAAGGTAGCAAATTGTTTACAGCCTGCCAAGAAAAAAAGACGGAAAATGATTATCTTTTTCCAACACCGTAGCGTCTTCCTATAACTTTCAGTATCCATGCGCATACCAGTGGCGGAACTACGCCAAAGGTCCAGTAGAGCAGGTTGTGGAAGCGGCAGGACTTGGCGGTTACTATCTGGCGCAAAGTCATCGGGTGCCACATCATGTCGCGCACCTCGCGGTTGGTGAACGGCTCGTCGAACTCGCTCCTTCTGCCAATCATCTCGCAGGCAAAGGAGCATTGCAGCATCATGAGCAGAGAGATGCGCTTCGAATAGTATCGCTTGCCGCGGAGCTCTTCGCGCGACTTCTTCTCGTCGATGGCCCCTGCGGCCAACAGCATGTTGCGGCGGCTCAGCACCTTCCTGGGCTTCGGCCTGCCGCTGTCGCGCAGCCAGTAGTGGTAGGTGACGTCGGGCAGCAGCACGGCGCGTGTGATATATGTGGGCAGGTCGATGGTGAACGTGAAGTCCTCGCCGTAGCCATGGCCCACGGGGGTGACGCGCAGATGGTTGTCGCGGATGATGCTGATGTCTATCAGATAGTTCCAGTTCATGCCCTGGATGCCTACATGGTAGACGTAGTCGGCAAAGATGTCAGGCTCGGTGAAGACGTGAGGCGGATAAGGATAAGGCACCGTACGGACTATCTGGCCGTTCTCGGTGTATACGCGGTCGTAGCTGCCGTAGACTATCTGTGCAGAGTACTTCTTAGCCGTATCATATAGCAGCCGGATGGTGTCTGGCTCTATGCTGTCGTCGGCATCAAGCGAGTAGAAGTAGCGGCCCTGCGCCTCAGCAAGCATGCGGTTGCGGGCCTCGCCGATGCCCATGTTGCGCGGCTGGTGCAGTATGCGTATGTCGCAGCCGCGGGGGTGCTTGAGCTGGTATTCCCTTACGATGTCTATAGAACCGTCGGTGCCACAGTCGTCGCATATCAGAAACTCTATGCTCGGAAAAGTCTGCGCCATCGCAGAGTCGAGCATCATGCGTATATGCCTGGCAACATTATAGACTGGTATGCCTATAGTCACTTCGTAAGCCATAAGGAGAAGTAAGTCTATGTTATTTTTTATCACCGCAAATATATTGATTAAAACTGTTATTCTGTTATTTTTTTAGCTTTATTTTTCTGAATTCTACATTTTTTCAAAAATAATGAGAGTATGTAGAATTCGGTTTTACAATACCTAAAAATAATTATTGCATAAATATTGCATATTGCGTACTTTTGCATACCGATTTTCAACAAATATTTATAAAACACATCAAAACACAGAAAAAGCTTATGAAAAAAATTTTTACTCTTCTGACTGCACTGCTGGCTCTGTCGGTAGGCAACGCATTTGCCGATGACGCTACTGCTGTCTTCGACTTCCAGAACAATCCTGAAGGATGGACTTACGGCGAAGGTGCAGAATTTGAAAAAGGCAACTTCAACTCATTCACCGTAAACGGCGTCGTCTTGGCAGGCATACAAGGCACTGCAGGCAATCCGCCACGCTTCATGAAGAATTCATCAAGGGGAACATTCCTGCAAATCTTCAAGAACAACAGCATTCAATTCACAGCCCCCGACGGCCAGGCCATCACAAAAATTGAGGTAACCATGCAAAGCGGAAGCTTCGACCTTTCGGCATCTAACGGAAGCGTGGAAAGCGGCGTGTGGACAGGCAATGCCACACAGGTGGACTTCACCGCCGGTGCAACACGCTACGCATGGAAGTTCGTTGTCACCATTTCAGCAAAGAACGGCGAGACCGTAGACCCTGCAGCTGCCACGACAGACGCTGCTGACATTGCCGCATTCAACGCCCTGGAGGACGGCACTATGACGAAGCTGACTCTTACCAACGCACGCGTCAACGCCTGCTGGAGCATGAACGGAGCCTACTATGTGGAGGATGCAAGCGGCGCAGCAGTCATCAAGGGCGTAGAGCTTACCCCCGGAACAATGCTCAACGGCTACATCGTAGGCAAGAAAGGCATTGACAGCAGCATCGACCCCGACGGAAAAATTGCCGAACACTCTCTGACGGCTTCGGATGCAACTACGCTGACAGCCACTCCGACAACCCTGGAGGGCAGCGTGATGACCATCGCCGAGGCTTCTACGCAGGCAAGCTTCGGAAAGCTTATAACCATCGAGAATGTCACCATCAGCGGAACTGGAAGAAACAAAACTCTCACTGACCAGAATGGAAACACCATACTGTCGCGCGACTACCTCGGCACTCTTTCTGCCGACTTCACATGGCCTGCTGCTGCATCTAAGATTACGGGTGTCGTCATCTACTACATAACTGGCTGGTTCGTGCTGCCTCTGGCCGACAGCTCCATCGTGGCTGCCAGCGGTGACGGCATCAGCAACATCAGCGGTAACGAAAGCAACGCCGCCCCAGTATTCAGCCTCCAGGGTGTACGCACCAACGGACTGAGAAAGGGCATCAACATCGTAGGCGGCAAGAAGGTCGTCGTAAGATAAGCGATACACATTATTATATATATAAAAACATTCGCAAGCAGTGCTTGCGAATGTTTTTGTTTGTTAGAGGGGAATGGGAAGATGTGAGTTGTGCTGCTATCGGAGCAGCTTGCGACCGCCAGTGATATAGAGTCCGCGACGCGGAATGCCGTTAAGGCGGCGGCCCTGAAGGTCGTAGACGGCACCGTCGGCAAGACGGCGGCCATTGGCGACATCACGAATTCCGGCAGTACTGCCGCTGATACGTTCCATGCGCGGACTGCCCCAATTCTCTACCCAGCCGACACTTTGTCCATAAGGAATTGCCTCTGCCACTACCATGTAAACCTTACGCGAGTTATTCTCTTCGTTAGACAGGCTGTACGGCTCGCCGACAACGGATGTCCACGGGCTGTAGAACGTCATGCCTACAATGGCAGAGGCATCGGCATTCTCGGAGAGCAGATAGATGTAGCGGTGTCCGTCGCTGCTGCCGCCCCAGTAGAAGAAGCCGCTCTCCATGTAGCTCTTCTGTGGCTCCAGAAACTCGCTGGTGCCAGCCGGCTTGTCAGCGTCGAGAATCCAGCCAAGACGGTATTGTCCCTCGCCGTTGGTCTCAACATTTATGCGCCACTGCGCACCATAGGCTGTGCCGGAGCGCCAGTAGAGGCTGTCGGTGGTACACTCAAGAGCAGTGCCGTCGGCAGTGGGTGTCGCAGTGAAGTGAATAGTATCGGTGCCGGCGCTGAAAATGCCTGGAGCCACCTCCACCCCACTGTTGGATGCTATCAGCATCCACTGACCGGAAAGGTCGGCAGCCGTGGTTTGAGCCATTGCGGCCGACAGTGGGGAAAACATCAGAATAATGGAAAAAAGTTTCTTTTTCATATATACCTTACTTATACTATCTTATTTTCTCAATGCTCATTCTCTCAATTTCTCATTTCCTCATTCTCTCATTTTCTCAATCTCTCAATCTCTCAAAAATCGCATCCTGCAGTCAGCGACAAATGCAAGCGGTCGGAGCCTGTGCAGTATTCGTTGGTGGCATTGGCCTTCCGATGGCCGACGCCAAGGCGCAGATAGGTGCGCAGTGCTGTCCCCGGCATGACGAATGCATACTGCGCCGCAGCCTCCACACTGTACTGCGGAGCCGTCAGCAGGCGATATTCGCGCATGAGGAAGGCTTCCATGGTTGCTACAGGCTCCTGGGTGTCGCTGGGAGTTACGAAAGTGCCGTCGTCGGCAGGATTGCCGGAGCCTTTGCTGAAGGAGGCCAGCAGCGACACCGACAGCATGCCGCCAAGACATGGCTGATTTTTTGTGGCATGTGCCGTCAGCTGTCCGTAGCGTACAATCTGGCGGCGATAGTATGGAAAGAGGAATGCCGTCTGGCGGCGGCGGTGCCAGCTATAGCCGAGGCTGACAGTCCATGCCGGCAGCATTTCTGCAATGCCAAGGTCGGCCGTCAGCAGTGCCGAGACATCATCCCAACGCTTGTCGCCGGTTTCTGCCGGGTCGTAATAATCGTAGCTGTTGGCGCCGGAAGTGTTTGTCACTTCCCTGTAGGTTTCAGCCATGTTGGCAAGTTTCTCAAGGCCGCAGGCCATGTCGAGCCTCAGCCTGTCCCTTCCGTCGTCAGGCATATAGCAGAGCGAAAGGGCCGTCTGGCGGCGGCTGCGCTCGTGACGTGTGAACGTAATGGTGTATGGCGACTTCCGGCCATAGTATCCGTCGCCTTCGGAAAGGCTGAAAGATGCCAGGGCCGTCAGCTGGCGGCATGGAGCGACGCTTCCCTGAAGGCTCAAGCCGTGAGCATCTTCGAAAAGAGGCATCTCGCGGCTGCGGTCGGTATATCCGGAAGACGCAAACTGCTCCACACGGCCGAAGAAGGCTCCATAGTCTATCAGAGACTTATAGACCTTGTCGTTCTTGCCATAGGTGCTGAAGGCAACGCTCTCCGTGCGCCGGTGATACTGATAGGCAGCACCAAGACTGAGCCACTGCGTCAGCGGAGCATATACGCTGGCAGCGGCAGAGAGGTCCATGAGCTTGTTCTTATGCCTCAGGTCCTTGTATTTTGCATAGTTGGCAGCCGTATAGTCTACGCGGAGTCCCACGGCATAGCCTTGCGCGATGTCAATGCCCACGGCGCCGGTCAGCATGTAGGTGTCGCCGTGCTTGCGGCCGGCATTGGTCAGCGAGTCCTCAACGATGTCGAAGGGGAGGCGCTGGATGGTGGGTGATGGGTGGTGGGTGATGGGTGATGGGTGGTGGGTGGTGGACGGGAACAGGAGTGTTGAGCCTGTCATGTCCCAGCCGGTAAAATTGCTGTAGCCCATCGAGCCATAAAGCACCGTGCGCCTGTTCAGCCGCTGCAGAGCCTCGACGGAGGCATCCACCTGCAACGAGCGCTGAGCGCCGCTGAAGTCGGCAAGTCCTCCCTTGTCGTGGTTCACCGTCAGCTCGGCTTCGGCCATGCCGCTGTGGCATAGTCGTGTCAGCGAGGCTGCGTTGTCCGTCTGCAGCCAGGCGTCCTGCCTAAGCATGAAGCCGTAGTCGCGACAGAGCAGCGAGTCCTGGGCTGCAACAGTGGCTGACAAGGATGCAAGTAATAATATGTGAAGTATTCTCATCGGCTCAATTTCTCAATCTCTCATTTTCTCATTCTCTCAATTTCTCATTCTCTCATTTCCACAATTTCTCATTTTCAATCTCGCAGCGAGCAGCGCTGGCGCTCATGGAAATCGGCAGTAGAATTGTTGGTGTCCTGATAGACGATGTGCGCTCCGGCAGCAATGCTCGCCTCGGCATCAATGCCTGAGGGGTCGGTGCTGGAGCCGACGCCAAGGCTGTAGCCGTAGACCAGACGCCCCTGGTTCTCTGGCAGAGTGTCGGTAGCCAGCTTGTCGATGTTGCGGTAAACGGTATGGCCTTGCTGGTTGGTAAGCAACGCATATCCGGCATCGATGTCGGCAGAGAAACGCTTCTGGCTGTTCTCCCTGAAACTGGTGCCGAAGACTTCGACGGCATCGACAATCCATTCGTTGGGTACCTTTATGCATAGAGCCGTCTGAGAGACGCTGCCACCGTCGTACCACTGGCGGTCAGCTGCCGTGGCAAAATCGGCAGGCTCCACGCCGTGGGTCTGGAAGACAAACACAGCCGGCGAAGTGACGCTCAGCGCCCACGCATTGCCAAGACCGTAGCGCACAGCCTTCAGATAGTGCGACGAGGGTATCACGTCGGAGGGCGTAGGATAGTAGCTGGTGTTGGAATATCCGCTGGCCGGGTCGTACATGCAGTAGTATTCTGAATTGGCATAGTTGACGGAAGCAGAAACCGTCTGTGTATTGTCTATTGCACCGCAGACATTGACGACTATCTGCGAATATGGCTCAATGGTCAGCGTAGACGGGAACCACCAGATGCCGTTCAGCGCTGGCGTGAAGCCTTCTGCCTCATATGTCAGGTGACCTTCGGAGTCGTAATTATAGTTGTTGGCATGGCCATTGAATGGCGGCGCCATACCGAAGCACAGATTGCTGAGGCTGGCAGGCACCGGACTGTTGTTATACAGGATGATGCACTTGTCGAACTGGAAGTTACCGCTGCCGTCGTTCTTCATGACTCCGCCGTTGTAGATTTCCTTGATGACTACCTGGCTCCTGCGGACGCCACGCATGGCAATGACGACGCTTGCCGTCTGTCCGGCGCGCACGACTATCTGCCCGGAAGCGCCGTTATACAAATAGGCAATGCCTTCCTGCGACTTGCTGCCGGAAGCAGTAGCCTTGTAGATACCAGGGGTGACGGTGAAGTCGGCAATGCCCTGGCTGTTGCTTTTTCCGGTGAACACGCTGCCGGTCTGCATGTTCTCAAGGCGGATGTCTATGTTTTCTTTTTCACTGATGCTGTCAATAGCTATCCTGACACCGCCAATGCTGATGCTTCCTTGTGGAATTCCAGTGTCGTCGTCGCCACAGGAGCCAAGGACTGCCAGCAGCATTAGCAGCGGAAGCATAACCTTGAGCAAATCTCTAAAAATCATTCTGTAATTCTCTATTTTCACGTTGTCTGAATTTCTGAACAGAAAATTATCTCTGCGAGTTACGAAATTATCTCTGCATGTTATTTTTTTCTCTCAATATGATATACTTTTTAGCCTACTACAACTTCAGGCGCATGGACAGTCCGTAATAGTAGCTTGGAATGTAGCTGCTGCCGAAGAGCGACGTGTCCAGTCCTGTCTGCGAGGAGTTGACGGTTTTCATGTTCCGGAAGAAATTGTTGGCATAGAACGACAGGCTGATGTGGTCGCCAATTTCCTTTGTCACACTAAGGTTTGCCGAATAGTAGCTGCTGAGGCGGTCGGCATTCATGGTGTAGGGATAGTTGGTGCGGACGACGAGTTTTGAAAGGTCGTCGTAAAGGGCTTGGGCTGCAGCCCGCTCTTCACTGCCCTCGGGAGCTGTCTTCATTGTCTGGTAGGCCTCGCGGAACGTATCTGCAAAAGGCAGACGCACGTCCGGCTGTTCCCATGTTGAGTAGTATTCGGGATAGACGGCCACATAACGGTTTTCGCTGCTGCCGTCGTAAGGCTCGCCGATGAAGTCGCCGTTGGAAGCCAGCACATAGCCGCGCAGTCCGTCGGAGAGTTCGCTGAGACTGCGCCGGTAGTTGTAGAGCGAGCTTTCCAGCCTCAGGCTTATAATCATGCGAATCTTGGGAATGTGCGTCGTGACGGTGACATTCATGTTCAGCTGCTTCTGCAGCATGCCGTTGGCCACCGATGCCGTGGCACGGATGCCGGCAGACGTAACGCTGCTGCCGCGATACCAGCCGACATACTGGTAGAGCCGCCCGTCCTTCATGGTATTGTCGGTGCCATGGGGAATGTCGGCAAAGAGGGTCTCGTCAGTGCCTTTGTAGTAATAGTAGTTGCCGTCGATGCGCACGGTAGTACTCAACGGCTTTATCTTTGCAAAGTCTACAATCCACTCAAGGCCATAGCGGCTGATGGGGTCGGCATTCACGAAGGTGTTGTTGACGGTGTATGTGTTGCGTTCCTGATAGAGCTTGTCGCCAACAACCATCATGTTCTGCTGCGGGTCTCTGAGATAGTCGAGAGGTATGCTGACGCCTGTAGCAGTGTTGGTGACGGTGACCAGTCCCTGCTGGTCGATGTCGTAGCGCCTGTCCTGCTGGGCAATGGCTGCAATGTAGTCAGTTTCCAAGGCACCGGGAGACGTGTAACGGTATGACATACGCGTATATCTGCTTGCCGACATGTAGGGACGGAACGTCTTGTGATGGAAAGCCGACAGCATGATGCGCGTACCCATGACTGTCGCCTCAACGCCTATGTCTGTCTGGTTGGTATACTGCCACTGCAAGGCAGAATTGTAGAAAGCCCTGGTGGGCTGAGTGTGATAGGCGTAGAAGGATGTGTTGTTGCTCGACGAGGCCGACGAAAAGGCCAGCCTGTCGGTGTATCCCGGAGCAGGATAAAGCACCTGGAACGACGGCAGTTTGACAGACTTTCCCCAGCCTGCATGCATCTGCAAATCGCTTACAGAACGCTTGCGCCTGTTCTGCCAGAATATGTAGCGGCCATTGAGGCGCGGTGACAAGCTCGATACAGTGCCGTAGTCAGAGCCGCCAACCATCGTTATGTCGTCGCGCAGGCCGGCAGTAATCTCAAGGGTCGACAACTTGGCAGTTGGCAGGCTTATCTTATCCTCGGCAAACAAGGCCACATTGTGCATCGAAGGCAGCTCGTCGTAGCGGTATTCACGCCAGGTAGGGGCATAGCGCATGTCGTCGTAATATGTTCCGCGGCCCTCGTTGTGGCTGCCGGAATAGTCTGCGCCCACCATCAGGTGGTTTCGCACCTTCTTGCCGGCAATGGTGAGAATGCTGTTCTGCTCTCCCTTAAGGCGCAGGTTCCAGCTGAGAGGCTTCGAGTCGTTGAACTGCCTGACATACCAGTATCCCACAGGGCCGAGAACGATGCCGCCCATCGGGTCCGTGCCGCTGGCAGTCATGTCGTCATAGTCGCGTGCTATGAAATAGCCTTCGGAAGTAGTATGGATATACGGCTGGGTGGACGCACTCGAAGCGTGAGTGTAGCTCTCCGTCTTGCGGTCGCTGTATGACAATGAGCCGCGCAGCTGAACGTTAGTGAGCCACTTGCGGTTCAGCAGCCAGTTGAGTTCCACGTTTGCACGCAAGGCATTGTCGCGTGTCTTTGTGTAGTCGTCGAGTTCTTCATCGGGGTCTGCCTCTGAGTTGTAGCCGCCGATGTTGCCTGTCAATCCAGCGTTAAGGGTCAGCGGCATCGTGCTGGACATGAACACGTTCATGTAGTGCAGCGAGAGGATGTTCCTCTGGTATGCGGTGTATGGCGAGGCTGCATCGCTGAACGAGCGCGCATGCTCAACGGACATGTTCAGCACACCGCCGCGATGCGAAAGCTGGAAGCCCTTGTTCAGGGCTATCTGACGCGTGTGCTGGTTTACCTTTCCCTCGACGATGAACGGCGACTTGCCTCTGCGCGTGTTCACCTTGACGATGCCGTTCGACAGGTCGCCATATTCCACCGACGGAATGCCGGTGACAATCTCTATGCTGGCAATGTCCGACGCACTGACAGTGCGCGTAGAAGCCCCCGTCGTCTCGCCCATCATGGCATTGTTGTCGATGCGCTGGCCGTCCACTTCGATGGCCGTGCCGAAGGATGCGTTTCCCTTTTCACTGGAACCGCTGCGCAAGGCCATGCGGTTGTCGGCCATCAGCGACGGATTGACCGTCTTGCCACCGGGCAGCAACGTCCCGATGTCGCCGACGTTCAGCAGCTGCTGCTGGTCGAGGGCTGCACGGTCTATGGTGTACGATGTCGTTGCCTCGTCGCGCTTGCGCTTGGCTGTCACCGTAACCTCGGAAAGACGCAGGCTTTCCTGCTTGATTTTCAGGCGCAGGTTGGGGACGTCGCGGGTAAGCGTCATCGGCAGCGCGCGCTTCTGGTAGCCAAGGCACTGAACGGTCAGCGTCAGTTTTCCGACACCGACATTGCCGATAGTGAAATGGCCGCCGTCATCACTGACAGCCCACTGGCCGGTCTCCTCTATCAGCAGGCTGGCAAACTCTACGGGACTGCCGGTAGCATCGTCAACAACCGTGCCGGAAACCGTCACCTTCTGGGCTATGGCAGGAATGCAGGGAAAAAGGAGTACAAGCAAGAAAAACACCCGACTGGCCGTTTTCCGGAATTCCCTAACGCCCTTATCCCCACATTCGCCTATTAACATGTTCTTTTCCACTTCTCTACTTTTCCTCTTTGCACTCGTGCGGCTTTGGCAGCGTGGCCTTGATGCCGGCATCGCTGATGGCCTTCTGCAGAGCTTCGGCAGTAATCTCGTCGTTGAAGAAAGTGATGGCCATTGTGTGGCGAGTGGTGTTTATGTTGACGTCTTCAACGCCGTCGATAGCCAGCACCTGCTCTTCTGTCTCCTTATTAGCCTGCTCGGCAGGCAGCAGGAAGTAGAACCAGCTGATTTTCGGACTTGTGTAGTAGTTGCACGGAGTATACCCTATCTTGTTCAGCAGTGAGCGTATCTCGGCCTTCGATGTGCGGTTGGCATCGTAGCGGATGAAGATGTAGTGCTTGTCAAGATGTGATGCAACAGAGTCCATGCCTTCAATCTGGTAGAGACGCTGGCTGATGCGGTCGTAGCACTTCTGGCAGTGCATGTCGTCGATGCGCTGCCCGTAGCCACGGCGTATCACCTCATTGGGATCGTATGGCTTAGCCTTGTAGCGTCCTGTAGCTTCCAGCAGACTATAGATGCTGTCGGCATTAGTCTGCAAGGGGTCGTAGGCAATCTTCACAGTGCGACGCTCATAGTTGAATTCCAACGGCCCGACACCGGGATTACGGCGGAGAGCGGTCTTAACCTTGTGTCCACACTCAGCACAGCGCATGCCGTTAACTCTCACGGTAAGCGTGTCTGCACTGGCAGCCCTGCCGCTGACGGCAAGCAGGAAGAAAAGGGGTATCAAAAGGAGTTTTTTCATAATGCGTAATATTTTATTTTTCAGAACATCATTCCAACGCTGAGACCAACAGCATTACTCTTCAGCGAATTGTCGGTATGCAGGTAAGAGCCGTAAAGCTTTGCAAACCACTGCGTCGGCTGCCGCTTGATGACCAACGGCTGCTGCCACATAATCTCCACGCCTGCCTTCCACCAGTTAGCCTCGTAATATGGCATGTCAGGCAGCAGCACATTCTGGGCATAGTCACCGCCGGAATTGTGAAGCAACAAGTCGGCCTTTCCCTTGACATGGTAGTCGGCATCAGCCTTTATCCACAAGCGGTTGTTTATAAAGCCATGCCCACCCTCAACCGTGAAACAAGATGAAGAATATTCCAACTGCGATGTAGACAGGAGGTGCTTGTTGCTGACAGTTTGCAGAGTGTAGGCAGCACCAACATATCCGCTGACAGCCTGCTCACTTGTGAACGAAAGGCGATAGTGCAAGTCCATGTCCAGCTTCTTCATCTGGTAGCGCTTCTTGAAAGTCATGTCCTTCTGCCAGCGCTGTGTGGTGTAGGAGCCGTCCTTTTCGGTTATCAGCTGCGACACGAACTCGTCGGCATAGGCTTGCTCGTAGCCCATAGCGGCATCTATGCTGTGCAGCACGCCACCGTCGCTGATGCGGTTATGAGTCTGCAGCCCGTAGTTGTATGTGTAGTATCTGCCCGGCTCATATTTGTACTGCCCATAGACATATTCCTCTCCGCGGCTGATGGTCAGGGCGGTAACACTGCCGAAGGCCTCCGTGCGATAGCCATAGCTCAGCTCGCCGCCGAACTTGTGGTCGACATATTCGCGCCAGTAGCTGCTGAAGCCGCCGCTGCTGCCTGTGGCATATTCAACGCCAGTCATCAGGTAGTACTTCATCGTCGCATCTGTCTGCACCGTCGTCAGCCCTGTAAGCTTTTCCTTGCGGCGGTCGTACCATGCGGCAGCGCCAAGCGTGTGACGGCCGCTGGTGTATGTCACCGACGGCGTCAGCCTGTATTCTGCAAGCCTTACCCTTGAGCGTGGGTCGCGCAGGCGGCTGAGATCGCCGACCTGGTAAGTAAGTGCGGCTCCGTAGTTGAAGTGTCCCAGTCTTACGGATGCCAGTTTTGCATTCAATGTGAAGTTCTGATGGTCGTAACTGCCACGGATAGCCGACCCTGACTGGAACGGATTGCTGTTGTATGGCCGCATAATATCGCTCCATGCACGCTGCTTTGTGCGTCCCATGTCGAAATCGAACGAACCGTAGCCGTAAAGGTACTTTCCTACCTTCTGGTAACGCTCGGTGAAGAACTGCAGGCTGTTTTTCTGGTTTCCATCCTGCACTCTTGCGTAGTCGCCGCTCTTATGGCTAAGGTTAAAGTAGGCAACGCCTCTCTGTGCTGCCGTGTCCTGCATGTCAAGGGCCAGACCGGCGGCATTGCCCGTCTGCTGCCACAGCTGGCGCTCGTCGGCCATCCGGTAGCGCCCGACATTCATTGTCTGAGCACTGCCAAGCACAGGCAGCAGTACAGCAAACATTGGCAGAAGTACAGCAAGCATTGGCAGAAGCATGGCAAGCATGCAGCTGCACTTTCCGGCACATGCCACAGCCTGCCGCGACACATTATTATATATATATAGCATTCTCTTCATTGTCTTTTCTCTATCGTTTTCTCTTTTTACCTATCCATGTACACCCTCGGACTGATGGTGTCGTTGCACACAAAGTCGTTCAGGCTGTTGTTGGTGTCTTGCAGGATGCGGCGTCCGTCGGGGGCGACGGCCATTGTCTTGCGCACCAGCCGCTCGCCGGCATTGGCACTTGGCGCCGTGACGAATGTGTAGCCAGCATCCACATACTGGAACAGGCGCTTGCTGTTGATGTCAGGCCCTGTGCCTGCCTTGTTGCGCAACACGTCAACGCCGTCAAGCACCAAATGTGCCGGCACCTGCTTGAAGAAGTTGCTGCCCGTGGTCTTGCCGTATGCCCGCACGCTCTTCCACTGCGTGACATCCTCGTCGGTACGGAATATCACCACTGTAGAGCCGCCGCTCACGAGGTTCATGTTCGAAATGCTGGCATAGGTTGTGAACACCTGCTCAAGTGCCGTCACCTGATTGTTGTTAGGCACCTTGTTGTTAATGTCCTTAGCCTCGAAGTCGGCTCCGCGCAAGTCGCTCTCCCACTGGTTCTGCGACGAGTGGTCTGTGGCACTGTTGACGATGAGCAGCGTGCCGCCCGGAGCTACCATCACCGGCTGGCCGGCAGGGATGCGGAATATCTGCTTCATGTAGAGCGTGTCCGGACTCTGGGCCTCATCGTAGGGATAGACCTTGTAGGCTACGGTGCTTTCGCCCTCCAAGATGCCGATATATAGCCCTGCGGCATCAACGCTGTCGGCAGAATTGTTGTACAGTTCTATGTATTTTCCCACGGAGTATGAGCCTTTCTCAAGCTTGCTGGTGGAGAAATAGATTTTTCCGATGATCAGCGACTCCTGCGGATAGATCATCAGTGGCAGCGACAGGCTGACGGCATCGCCGTTAAGCACCTGCCCCACCAGGGTGCCGGAGAGCATGAAGTCCATGTCGCCGCCGACGGGCTGCTGCATGAACTGCTCATACTGTGAGTGGCTTACGTCGGCCGACACCGACACGTCGTAGGTGCCTGGCGCCAACTCGCTGAACACTGCGCATCCGGCGGCATCGGTCAGTGCAGTCGCCGTCTCTTCGGCCGAGGAGAGCGTCACGGTGAGTCCTGCCAGGCTTGCCGATTCGCTGAAGCCGGCGGGGCGTTGCAACTGTATGGTTACCGACACTGGCTGTGTGGCATCGTCGAAGTCGACGCAGCTGCCGAGTGTCAGCAATGCTGAAGCCAGGAGCATAAGGAGCGCGCGGCCCTTGCAAATTCTCCTGTTCATATATTCTCGTATTCTCATATTCATGTCGTCTCGTATACCCTTCTGCGAAGGTATGTTTTTTTAGAGGTTAAAGAACAGCTCAACGCCAAACGAGTAGCTGCTGGTGTTGCGCTGCGTCAGCGTTCCGCTGGTGTTGGTGGTCATGAACGGCTCATAGTAAAGCACGTTGTTGGCGTAGAACGACAGGCCTGCAAACTTGCCGAATTCCTTTGTCAGTCGCGCCGACAGGTTCCACGTCACGGGTTCCTTCACCGGGTCGTTGTCGTTGGGGCGCAGCTGCTGCTTGCTCATGTCGATGCCCATTGCCTCGAGGGCAGCCTGCGACTCCGGTGTCAGCTGCTGGTACTGCACTGTGTAGCTGCCGTCGGCGGCCTTCTGGTAGTAATAGTAGGCATAGGGGTCCTTGTCGGCCGTAAAGCTGTACTGACTGCTGTGCCAGATGACCTGTCCCGTGAAGGAGGCCACCATGCGCAGCTCCGGGATGTTGGTTACCAGCCGCAGCGTGTTGACGAAGCGGCGGCTGCGGCTGTAGTCGAGTCCCGAGGGATACACAAGCTTCACTGGCGACGTGCTGCGCAGCTTGTAGGCTGTGGGCAAGTCGTTAGGCGACTGTGCATTCAGTCCCTCCGACCACGACTTGCTTTCCTGCCAAGCGCCCGACAGGTAGACGTTAGTGTTCAGCGGACGTATGCGGCCCAGGTCGAAGTCAAGCTCTACGCCTCTGTTCTGCAGCACATTGTCGTTGGCCACCTGCCCAGTGGTTGTCCAGAAGACGCTTGGCACGCTGTTGGGCGTCTGGCTCTGCCAGGCTGCCGGCGAAGCATACTGCAGCGACTCGTAGACCACATAATCCAGCGCATTCGAGAAGCCGTTTGGCGTGCGGTCCTGATAGGCCGTAATGCTCAGCTTGCGCTGTCCGGGCAGCTTGATGTCGGCGCCCAGCTCTATCTTCGTCGTCGTGGCGTTCTTCAGCCCGCGCGAATATTCCACCGGCTGCACGTATGTATGTCCCACAACCAAGCTCTGCGCATTGTGCGGGTCGGTGTCGCCGCCTGCATAGTATGCCAGCGCCACGTGATCGTTGTATTTCTTGTCAGGATAGAGATAGCTGAGTCCCGGCGTCTTCGAGTTCAGTCCTATGCCGCCGCGGATGTTGAGCCACGGCGCCACTTCCAGCGTCATGTTCAGTCGCGGCGAGAGCGCGTATGTCTGCACGCTGCTGAAGGGCTGCATGGCTGTCAGGCGCACTCCGGCCGTCACTCGCAGGTATCGGCGGTGCGAATACTGCAGGCTGAGGTTGTCCTCTGCGTATGCAGCCACCTGGTGCAGTCCCGGCACGTCGCTGAAGGCTCTCGGGCGTCCGTTCTCGTTAGGTTTCAGCGGCAGCTGCTCGTCGGCATTGTAGTATCCTGCTCCCGAATTCCAGTCGTAGTGATAGTCGATGCCCATTTTGAAGCGCTGGTTCAAGCGTCCGCTTTTCAGGTTGAAGGCATTGTTTATCTTAGCGTAGACATTGCCTGGGCGGCTCTCGGTATATCCCGTAGCCATGTATGTGTGGTTCAGCCACGGCAGCTGATAGTAACCAGTCTCACGGGCAGTGACTATGCGCACCACGCCGCTCGACGTAGGCACATAGGTAGTGTTGCGGCTGTCCTGTGCGTTGAGCGTCAGGCCAACGGTGTAGCTGATGTTGCGCGACAGCAGGCGGTCGGTCTGTATGCGGCCGTTGTGTGTCAGCGTCAGCACCTTGTTCACGCTTCTCGACTCAGTGCCGTCCTGCCGGGCGTCGGGGTCGTTGCCGTTCCACTCCTTGGCATAGAGGAAGCGCACCTTGGTGTCGGTGTGCCAGCGGCGCGTGATGTCGACGCCGTAGCCGGCACTCACGGTGTAGCGGTCGAAGCTGTGCGTCTTCAGTCGCGGGTCGCCCCACGACTGTGCATAGTCGATGTTGAAGTTCAGCACTCCGTAGCGGTTCAGCCGCAGGCCCTTGCCCAGCGAGTAGTTCATCAGCGCCGGGTTCACCTTTCCCTTCAGCTGCCATGGCGTGATGCCTATCTTGGAACGCACCACGGTGAGGCCGCTGGTGAGGTCGCCGTACTCCGCCGACGGAATGCCGCGGATAATCTCCACCTCGTCGATGTCGTCTGCCGAATAGTTTCGCAGGTCGGTGGCAGTGCTTAGCGACGTTGCCGTGAAGCCGCCCTGCTCTACCAGTCCGTTGTTCGACACCGGCATGCCGTCGATGATCAGCGACGAGCCAAAGGCGGCAGTATTGTTGCTGTTGCCCGGCAGTGTGCGTATCTGCAAGTTCTGAGCCGACATGAGGTCGGGATTGGTCATCAGCGCTCCCGGCACCAGCTGCATGACGTCGGCCAGACTGCTGGCCTGCAGGTGGTCGATGGCCTGGCGGCCGATGATGCTGCTGGTGGCGGCACCGGCGGCATTCTGTCGCGCCACCACGCTGACCTCGCGGAGAGCCAGCGACGTCTCAGTCATCTTGTAGACCAGCTGCATGTCGCCAGCCACGCGCACGGAGGTGTTCACAGGCTGATAGCCCACATAGGAAATGCTTATCTGGCTGATGCCGTCAGGGACGCCGCGCAGCGTTGCACGGCCTTCCATGTCGGTAACGGCCATCAGCCCCGAAGGCTGCAGCTGCACGGTAGCCATGATGACAGGCTCGCGGGTGGCAGCGTCGGTGACTGTCAGCCGCAGCGTATGTCCGCCGCCGGCATGCTGGCCGAATGCCGCCAGCTGCAGGCTGAGCAGCAGCAATGCGACTGTTAAGGTATGCTTTATTGTCTGTAACATTGTTGGTGTTTTGTATTTTGTCTGCAAAATTACACATTATTTAAATAAAAAGCGAACAAAAATCATACCTAAAAATAATTAACAGAATTATCATGCAGAGATAATTCCGTAACATGCAGAGATAATTTCGTAACATGCAGAGAAAAAAAATTATCTCCGTAAGATAATTTCGTAAGTCATTAAGATAATTTCGTAACATGCAGAGATAATTTCATGGGCATTTACGAAAAGCATTATCCAAACTGGATTATTCGTGGCTATGCGTTAATTTTTCATTAATATTTTGCTTTTATTGCCGCCGTTGGTAAAAAAAGTAGTACCTTTGCACTCCGAAAATAAAACCTTTTTGATTGATAATCATGAACTATCTTGACAGAAACGAATTCAACTTTGAGCCAAGCCAGAAAGTCGTCGAAGCTGTGAAAAACTTCGACCCGAAGGACTTGTGCTTCTATACACGCATCTACGACCAAGGCAAGAAAAGCGTCATCTCCGTGCGCGTGAGCGAAATATACGGCGTGCCAGAGGAGCAGGTGCTGCTGGCCTACGGCGGCGAAGACATTCTGAAAAACGCCATCCACTACTTCCTGACAACGCCGACGAAAGGCGCCGACGGCAAGGAGACGGTGAACAAGCGCATTCTGATTCCGGAGTTCTCGTGGTGGTACTACAACCGCGTGGCATCTGAATGCGGCGGTGTCTTCGAAATGTATCCACTGCACGAACAGGAAGACACGTTTGCCTACAACGTCGACGAAGTGATAGAATACACCCAGCGCATACATCCGCGCATGCTGCTGCTGGCATCGCCAAACAACCCGACGGGCAACAGCCTGACGAGCGACGAGATAAGCCGCATCATGGAGAACATTCCCGAAGACACGATGGTGCTGGTGGACGAGGCTTACGCAAGCTTCATAACGTCGGACGTCGACTACATTGCACCGCTGGTGAACAAGTTCCAGAACCTCATCATCTCGCGCACCCTGTCGAAGTTCTACGGACTGCCGGGACTGCGCTGCGGCTTCGGCTTCATCGGCAAGGGACACGACCAGTTCCTGAGCTACATAAACAAGTACTTGGGCTTCAACCGCTTCTCAGAAGCAGTAGCCCTGGCAGCCTTGGACAGCGACGAACACTACCGCCGCGTGGCCGACGACATGGAATGGGGACGCCAGCTCTACAAGCGCGAACTGGGAGGCCTGGAAGGCTTCAAGGTCTACAAGTCGGTGGCAAACTTCATCCTGATAAAATACCCCATCGAGATAAAGGACGCACTCATGGAAGCCCTGAAGGTACAGGACTACAAGATAAAGTTCATGGGCGACAAGGGTCTGGAGTCGTGCCTGCGCATCACGCTGGGCCGCAAGGAGCAGACGCAGGTGGTGTGCGACACCATCAAGCGCGTGTTCGAAAGCGTCAAGTAGTTTGACATAAACAAATAAGCCGTGAACGAGAATTTTAAAGCTACATTGAAATCTGCAGAGACGGAAGACTGGCTTGACCTCCATGTCATCCGTCCTTTCTGTTATTATCTGGCAGTGTTCTTCGCCAAGTTCGACATCCATCCCAACACCGTCACCATCTGGTCAATGGTGGTTGGCGCAGCAAGCGCGGTGTTCTTCGCAAGCGGCAGCTTCTACTACAGCGGCACACAGGGACTGGTGATGAACATCGTGGCCATTGTGCTGCTGATGGCTGCCGACATACTCGACTGCACCGACGGACAGCTGGCACGGCTCACGGGCAAGAAGAGCCGCCTGGGCAGAATACTGGACGGAGTGGCCGGCTTCGCATGGTTCATACCCATCTACCACGTGCTGGTCTACCGTTTCTACATGCATCACGAACTGGAGTTCCAGTGGCTCGGCATCGCCGACACTGAACAGAACGCGCTGATAGCCACTGCAGTGGTCTACGCGCTGGGACTGGTGAGCGGCATTGCAGGACTGGCCGGACAGCAGCGCCTGGCCGACTACTACATTCAGGTACACCTGTTCTTCCTGAAGGGAGAAAAGGGCAGTGAGCTGGACAACAGCGAGCGGCAGCAGCAAATCTACGACCAGATGACGCCGGAGACTCACAGCTGGGCTGAACGCTACTTCCAGAAATCGTACATCGACTACACGAAAAAGCAGGAGGCTGTAACGCCACAGTTCCAGCAGCTGCTGAAGACCATACGCCAGAAATACGGCTCGACGGACAACATTCCAGCCGACGTGCGGAAGCGCTTCCACGACGCATCGCTGCCGGTAATCTTCTGGAATGGACTGCTGACATTCAACTTCCGCGAGGCTTGGCTGTTCCTCTTCTGCCTGATAGACCTGCCGGCAATGAACTTCTTGTGGGAAATCGTAGGCATGGGGCTGATCTACCTCTACGTGAACCGCCGCCACGAGGCCTTCTGCAAGCAGATTAACGCAGAAATCAGCAATTAGCGGCTGCGTGCTGGCAACAACCGCCATCTACTAATTACCTATTACTGCAAACATGGTCTGGACGAAGCAACGACTGAACAATCTGTTTTTCATCATCGGCTGTGCAGCATGCGTCATCATGCTGCTGACATTCGACGTCAGCTTCAGCGAGCTTTGGCAGCACCTGACGCATGCCGGCTACTGGCTGATACCCATCATTGGCGTATGGCTGCTGGTGTATGGGCTGAATGCACTGGCCTGGCAGGCAATCATAAAGGGAAACTGCAGGGACAACACCCCCACCCCATCACCCAACACCCAACACCCAACACCCAAACTTCCCTCGTTCTGGCGCATTTACCGGCTAACCATAACGGGCTATGCGCTAAACTATGCGACTCCCGTGGGCGGACTGGGCGGCGAGCCGTACCGCATCATGGAGCTTTCCAAGGACATCGACAAGCAGCACGCCACGTCGAGCGTCATACTCTATGCCATGATGCACTTCTTCGCTCATTTCTGGTTCTGGTTCGTCAGCATATTCATCTACCTGGCACTGGCAGCCGTCGGCGATATGCCAATGACGACGGCCATAGGCATCATACTGGCAGTGATAGTGGCCTTCTGCCTGCTAGCGTTCTACATCTTCTCTAAGGGCTACCGCAACGGGCTGGTAATCTACGTGCTGGGCCTCATCGGCAAGATACCGTTCCTGCGTGGCTGGAGCCGCCGCTTCCGCGGCAATCATGCTGCCGCACTGCGCAACATCGACGAGCAGATTGCATCGCTCTACGGGCAGGACACGAAGGCTTTCTACAGCAGCCTGCTGCTGGAATTTGCGTCAAGAGTGGTGCAGAGCAGCGAGGTGATGTTCATGCTCCTGCTCTTCGGCATCGACTGCGGCGGAGGCTTCAGCGGACTGCTGCTGACGTATCTGCACTCCATACTGATAGTATCGTTCACCACCCTGTTTGCCAACCTGATAGGCTTCCTGCCCATGCAGATAGGCGTGCAGGAAGGCGGCTTCGTAATATCCATAGCAGCACTCGGCCTGTCGGCGGCGGTAGGCATCTTCGTAAGCATCATCTGCCGCGTGAGGGAGATTATATGGATTGCCATAGGCATGATGCTGATGAAAATAAAAAGCTGAAGACAGATGTACATAGCAATAGCAGGCAACATAGGCAGCGGCAAGACAACGCTCACGCAGATGCTGGCACACCACTACGGATGGGAGCCGCACTTCGAGGCCGTCAGCAACAATCCTTACCTTGAAGACTACTACAAGGACATACGCCGATGGTCGTTCAACCTTGAAGTATTCTTCCTCAAGGAGCGCTTCCGCGACCTGCTGGACATCAACAGCGCACGGAAGGACATCGTACAGGACAGGACCATCTACGAAGGCGTCCACGTGTTCATGGAAAACAACAAGGACATGGGCAACCTGACGCAGCGCGACTACGAGACTTACATGGAACTCTTCGAACACATGACGAGCATTGTCAAGCTGCCCGACCTGATGATATACCTCAGGGCGTCGGTGGCGCATCTGGTGGGAAACATACAGAAGCGCGGACGCACATACGAGCAGGCCATTCAGCTGGACTACCTGGAGAACCTGAACAGGCGCTACGACGACTTCATCAGCAACAAATACAGGGGGCGCGTGCTGACCATCGACAAGGACAACTGCGACTTCCAGAACAACTCACGCGACTTCGCAAGAATAATAGACAGCATAGACAGCAACCTCTTCGGACTGTTCCCGGAATAAGGTAATCTTTTAAACTTTTCACTATTCTCTTTACACATTAAAACCATGCACATAGCTATAGCCGGAAACATAGGCAGCGGCAAGACCACGCTGACCAGACTGCTGGCACACCGCTACGGGTGGACGCCACGCTTCGAGCCTGTCGACAACAACCCATATCTGGCAGACTTCTATGCCGACATGCCACGGTGGGCATTCAACCTGCAGGTGTACTTCCTGAACAAGCGCTTCAAGGAAGTGGTGGAGATTTCCAAGTCGGAGGAGACCATCATCCAGGACCGCACAATCTTCGAGGATGCACGCATCTTCGCGCCGAACCTGCACGGGCAGGGGATGATGTCGGACAGGGACTTCGAAAACTACAGCGACCTCTTCGACCTGATGATGTCGCTGGTGAAGCTGCCTGACCTTATGATATATATACGCGCAAGCATTCCAACCCTTGTGGCGCAGATCCAGAAGCGCGGACGCGAATATGAGCAGACCATGCGCCTTGACTACTTGCAGGGACTGGAAAAAAGATATGAAGAGTGGATTGCAACCTACAAGGGACCGCTGATAATCGTCGAGGGAGACCGCTGCAAATTCGGCGACAACCCTGAGCACCTGAAGGAAGTCACGGACATGATTGATGCCAAGCTCTTCGGTCTCTTCCCAATGGACGAGAATAACTCGCAGAGATAAAAAAAAGATGGCGAAACTCTCAGAATTTCGCCATCTTTATTGCTACTACGGCGCACTCGTCGCCTTTGTTTCCCAGCCTGCCTCCTGCACGGTCTTTTGCCTGCTGGAAGTCTTCTGTTGTCAGCAGTCCGAAGACTACGGGGACGCTGGAGGTAGCGTTCAGCCTGGCAATGCCAGCCGTAACGCCCTGACAGATATAGTCGAAGTGGGGCGTCTCGCCGCGTATCACCGAGCCTAATATTATCACAGCGTCGTAGCCGTCGTTCAGTGTCATCTGGTGAGCGCCGTAGATAAGTTCGAAACTGCCGGGTACGGTCTTCACGTGTATGTTCTCTGGCAGCGCTCCATGCTTCTCAAGCGTGGATGTGCATCCTTCGAGGAGCGCACCGGTGATTTCCGGGTTCCATTCAGCAACAACGATGCCAAACGTCATGTTAGAGGCGTCAGGCACCGTTGCAGTGTTGTATTCAGAAAGATTTTTCGTGGCCATTTTACTTCACGCTGGTACGCTCAATGTACTTGTCGATGGTGGAGTACTGCATGGAGTTGAAGTACTTTTCCTTGACCTGCTGGTAAAGCTTAAGGGCCTCTTCTTTCTTGCCCTGGCTTTCCAGAATTTCGCCAGCCTGGATGAGGTATGTCGGCGACAGAGAGTTATTGTCGGCCATCTTGGCGGCCTTGACGAGATGCTCAACAGCCTTGTCAAGCTGCTTCAGGTTGGCATAGGCATTTCCCAGTGCGCCTTCTGCTGCCGGAGATACCATTTTGTCGCCCTTGCCGCTGAAAGCCTCCAGAGCGTCGACGGCCTCCTGCCACTTGCCAAGGTTGGCCTGGCAGATGCCTACGTAGAGGTTAGCCAGGTTGCCGGCGTCGGTGGAACCGTAGTCGGCAGCTACCTTCTTGAAGCCTTCAAGTGCCTTGTCGTACTGCTGCTGGCCGAAGAGTTCCTGGCTCTTTGCCAGCTCCGTGCTGGCCTTCTCGGCACGCGGAGTGAAATAATAGCTGTTCAGCATGATAGCGCATACTACAACTACAACCACTGCCACTACGGCAGCAATGATTGCCTTCTTGTTCTTCTCAAAGAATGCTTCGGTCTTAGTGACCTGCTGCTCTACGTTTTCCTGGGCAGCATTTTGAATGTTTTTTGCCATTATTGTCTTGTTTTTATTTTCGTTCTCGGTCTTTTTTGCAGAAAATCGCGTGCAAAGTTACGAATAAGCCAAGAAACGCCCAAATTTTTTTTCTTCTTTTTCTGGCGTAAATCATTCACTGAAAGAAAAATAAAACTGCATTTGCTTGTCGCTGTCGAAAAAAAAGACTAATTTTGCCGACACATTATTTATAGACGACTATTTACCATTCACCATTTTACCATTTGGGCAATGCTGCTGACTGACACTGTTTTCCACTGGCTGTCTGAGACGCTTACGAGGCTTGACATACTGCCTTGGCTTCTCGGCACGCCGCTGATAGCCTTCGGCTGCTGGTTTCTCTTTGCGCAGCGGAAGGCCCACAAGGCTCTGAAGAAGGAACTTGACGTACTGTCGCAGGTAAAGCGCAACTCCATAGAATATGAGCTGGTGCTGAAGACGATGCACCTGTGTGTGTGGCGCATGGACCTCGCTACGAGAAGCGTCACCTACGAGAACGACTACCGTGAGTACTACGGCTCGGTGATGGTCGAGCAGGGCGGCGACTTTAGCAGCCTGCTGTCGCACATGCCCGAGCCCCATGCCGCTGCTGTGAGCGACGGCATTTCCGACCTTGCCGCCGACCGCATAGAGAACTTCCACGAGCAGTATCAGGTGAGCAATCCGCAGACGGGCCAGACCTACTGGGCCGAGAGCTTTGCCATCGTCGACAAGCGCGACGCTGCCGGCAAGCCGCTAACCATCGTTGGGGCGTCCATGCGCATCGACCACCAGAAGGAGATAGAGGACGCGCTAATGGAAGCCCTCTACCACGCTGAGGAGAGCGACCGCCTGAAGTCGGCGTTCCTGGCAAACATCTCTCACGAGGTCCGTACACCTCTGAACGCCATCATCGGTTTCAGCGACGTGCTGCCGATGGCTACAAGCGAAGAGGAACGCAACAGCCTCATAAGCCTCATAAAGAAGAACAATGCGAAGCTGCTGCGGCTCTTCGACGACACCGTGCGCATGTCGAAGCTCGAGGCACGCGGCGGCGAGGCCATCAGGAAGAGGAAGTTCGACCTTCACGCCATGCTCAGCGGCATTGCAGCCAAATACAAGGCGGAGAGCGAGGAAACGGGCGTCGTGCTGACCGTCGACGACAACACGCACATGACGCTCAACGCCGACGAGGACCGCCTGTCGGAAGTCGTCAACCAATATGTCAACAACGCCTTCAAGTTCACCGCCAAGGGCGTCATCACGTTAGGCCAGACGCTGACGGGAAGCACCGTTCGCATCTGGGTGAGAGACACCGGCAAGGGCATTCCCGAGGACAAGTGCAACATCCACCTCTTCGACCGCTTCGTCAAGCTCGACGACTTCGGAGAAGGCAGCGGCCTCGGCCTCAGCATCTGCCGCAGCATAGCCCTGTCGATGAACGGCAAGGTGGGCGTGGAGTCGACAGTGGGGCAAGGCTCCACCTTCTGGATAGAAATCAACCTGGAGGACTGACAACTGCCCACCGCCATGCAGACGAAGAATATTTTGCTCATCACGAGGGCAGTCCGCTTTTCTCCCGGCAAGGGTGCCGCCGGCGACAAGGCCATCATGGACGCCGTGGCCGGAAGGCTCGCGGCGATGGGCCTATGCTGCGACACATGCAGCGAGGAACAGCTGTCCATCGGGCAGCTTTCGGCAGCCGCCGTGTGTGCCTCCATGGGCCGCGACGACGGGACGCTGCGCCTGCTCTCCGCAGCCGAGCAGATGGGCGCGACGGTGCTTAATGCCACCGCGGCCGTGCGGCTGTGCAATCACCGTGGCGAGCTTACGGAACTGTTGGAGAGGGAGGGTATTCCCGTGCCGCCGACGACAGGCAGCAGCGGCTACTGGGTGAAGCGTGCCGACGCATGCTCCCAGCAGTCCGGCGACGTGGTGTTTGCCGCAACGGCCGGAGAGGCCGAGACCGCCGCCAGACAGATGAAGACCCGCGGCATCGGCACGACAGAGACGCGGGCCAATGTCGACGGCAGGCACGTCAAGTTCTACGGCGTCAGTGGCACTGGCTTTTTCAGACAGTACACCGACAGCAGTCAGGCTTTCGACTGCCCGGCTCTTGAGACCATTGCCGCGAGGGCGGCACAGACGGCAGGACTCGACATCTACGGCGGCGACTGCATAGTGCGCCCCGACGGTAGCCCGGTCATCGTCGACCTCAACGACTGGCCCAGCTTTGCACCGTGCCGCGACGATGCCGCCATGGCGATAGCGGATAGGATTGTTGGGGAGATTGAGAGATTGAGAGAATGAGAGATTGAGAGAATGAAGACAGGCGACGGACAGACATATATTTTCGACTACGGAGGCACGCTTGACACTGGCGGATGCCACTGGGGCATCCTGCTGTGCGACTTGTGCCGCCAGCAAGGGGTGCCTGCCAGCGACGAGAGGCTGCGCGAAGCCTACGTCTACGGTGAGCGGATGCTGGGCAGCGGACAGATTGTCAAGCCCACCGACACTTTCCGGCAGACGCTGCAGGCGAAGCTGCACATAGCCCTCGGCCATGCCGGCTGCGAAGAGTATGCCGACGCCGTGGCCGACGCCGCCTACCGTCAGGCTCTGGCACACACTGCCCACAGCCGCCGCGTGCTGAGCGTCCTCAAGGAGCGGCACAGGCTGGCCCTGGTGAGCAATTTCTACGGTAACCTCGCCACGGTTCTCCACGAGTTCTCGCTCGACAACCTGTTCACTACCGTCGTGGAGAGCGCCGCCGTGGGTGTGCGGAAGCCGTCGCCGGAAATCTTCATGCATGCCATCAGGGAGCTGCACTGCCAGCCGTCCGAGGTAACCATCGTCGGCGACAGCCTGAAGAACGACATTGCTCCCGGCCTTCAGCTCGGCTGCAGGACCGTCTGGCTGAAAGGGCGGCAGTGGGGCGACGCCGGCACTGACTGCTGCCGGCCGGCACTGACCATCGGGGACTTAGAGGAACTGGTGGAGAATGGGAAAATGAGCAAATGAGAGAATGAGAAAATGAGAAATTGAGAAATTGAGAGAATGAGAAATGTATATATTAAGGCCACGCTGGCGGTGCTGCTTCTGCTCGTCTGCAGCAGCATGCTGGGACAGCAGACGGTGCAGGGCTACGTGGTCGACGAGTCTACCGGACAGGGCATAGCCTTTGCCAGCGTCCAATACAAGGGGCATCAGCTGTCAACAGTCACCGACGACGGTGGGCGCTTTGTCATCAGCCGCCACAAGGGGTGGAAGCTGACGGTGAGCGCCGTGGGCTACAAGCCGCACACGGTGGTCGTCGACGATGCCACCGACCGTCTGTTCGTGTCGCTGCGCGAAGACGCCAAGGCCCTGCGCGAAGTCACCGTGCGCGCCAAGCGCCACCGCTACAGCCGGAAGAACAACCCTGCCGTGGAGCTGATGCGGCGCGTTATCGCCGGCAAGCGGAAGACCAGCCTGCAGAGCCGCGACTACTACCAGTACACCAAGTACCAGAAGCTGACGCTTGCCCTCAACGACGTCAACCCCGACGTCTTCAACGGTCCACGGCTGGGCAAGTACAAGTGGCTCACCAACCAGATAGACACCCTTCCGCAGACGGGTCGTCTGATACTGCCTGCGAGCGTCGACGAGACGGTCACGCAGCACATCTACCGCCGTCAACCGCGCAGCGAGAAGGACATTGTCCTCGGGCAGACGTCAAGCGGCATCACCGACTTTTTCCAGACAGGCGACATACTGACCACCATGTCGAAGGACGTCTTCACCGACGTCAACATCTACAACGAGCAGATACGCATACTGCAGCACCCGTTCACGTCGCCCATCGCCGACGGCGCCATAGCCTTCTACCGCTACTACATAGAAGACACGCTGCTGGTGGGCCGCGACTCGTGCATCCACCTGCACTTCCTGCCCAACAACCAGCAGGACTTTGGCTTCCGCGGCGACCTCTACGTGCTTAAGGACTCGTCGTGCCAAGTCAAGCGCTGCGAGCTGGTGCTGCCCAACCGCACCGACGTCAACTTTGTCGAGAACCTGCACCTCGTCCAGGAGTTCACGCCACTGCCAAGCGGCGAGTGGGTACTCAGCGTCGACGACATGATTGTCGAGCTGGTACTCTTCGACTTCATGCAGAAAGGCATTGCCATACGCACCACGCGGCTCTCCGACTACTCGTTCTCCCCCATTCCCAACCGCCGTTTCCGCGGCCGCACAAAAACCGTCGTCAGCCCCGACGCGCCCCTTCAGGACGCCGCCTTCTGGCAGCAGCAGCGCAAGGTGCCGCTGACGCGCACAGAGAGCCAGATGGGGTCGTTCCTCCACGGCATGCAGACCGTCGGCGGCTTCAAGTACATACTCTGGACCATGAAGCTGCTCACGGAGAACTTCGTCGAGACCGGCAACCCCAGCAAGGTGGACATAGGCCCCATCAACAGCATGGTCAGCACCAACTTCATCGACGGCCTGCGCACGCGCCTCAGCCTGCAGACCACCGCCAACCTCTGCCCCCACCTCTTCTGGAAAGGCTACGTAGCACGCGGCTGGAAGAGCCGCAGCACCTACTACAGCTCGCTGCTCACCTGGTCGCTGAACAAGAAGAAGTACCTGCCCGACGAGTTTCCCAAGCGCAACGTCACGCTGCTGTCAACCTACGACGTCATGTCGCCCTCCGACAAGTTCCTCAGCACCGACAAGGACAACATGTTCACCGCCCTGAAGTGGACCAAGGCCGACAAGATGATGTACTACCGCCGCCAGCAGCTGGCCTTCGAGTACGAGCAGTCGTGGGGCCTGCGCACCCTGCTGAGCGTCAAGGCCGAGGAGAACTCCTCCGCCGGCAACATGCAGCCCTTCCGCTTCCGCACCGGCGAAGTGCGCGCTGAGATAGAATACTCCCCCGGCGCCCTCTACACCAACTCCAAGCAGCGGCGTCTGAAAGTCAACCGCGAAGCTCCCGTCGTAACCCTCAGCCACACCATAGGCATCCGCGGACTGCTGGGCGCCGACCTGAGCTACCACTACACCGAGGCCTCCGTCTTCAAGCGCCTGTGGTTGGGCAGCTGGGGGCGCATTGACCTCTATACGCGCGGCGGCGTGCAGTGGAACCAGGTACCATTCCCCCTGCTGCCCATGCCGGCAGCCAACCTGTCGTACATCAGCCAGAAGCAGACCTTCAACCTGCTCACCGACATGGAGTTCATGAACGACCGCTTCGTCAGCGCCGACCTCAACTGGGACATGCAGGGCAAGCTGCTCAACCGGCTGCCCCTCATCAGACACCTGCGCTGGCGCGAATACATCGGTGCGCGCATGCTCTGGGGTTCTCTCTCCGACAAGAACAACCCCCTGCTGCCTCAGAATGCCGGTAACGGCGTGCTGATAGGTTTCCCCGACGAGTCGCGGCTGATGAACCCTCGCGTGCCATACTGGGAGATTTCCCTCGGCGTGCGCAGCATCCTACGCTTCTTCCAGATAGAGTATGTGCGTCGCATGAACTATAACGACCGCTCCCACGGCCACAAGAACAGCGTCCGCCTCGGCTTCACCATGATGTTCTGACCCAATCTCTCATTCCCTCATTTTCTCATTCTCTCAATCTCTCATTCTCTCAATGCACTACGCCATCCTTGCCGCCGGCCTCGGCAGCCGCCTCGCCGCAGAGGGCATCCCCCAACCCAAGCCCCTCGTCCCCGTCGGCGGCCAGCCGCTCATCGACCGTCTGCTCGACATCCTGCTCGACAACGACGCCAAGCAGATAGCCGTCGTCTGCCGCCCTACCGACGATGACGCCGTGGCGCGCCACCTGGCAGACCTGCAGCGCTACGGTCTCCACGGTCGCCCCGTACCTCTACACATCGTCCGCCAGTCCACCGCGTCGTCCATGCACAGCCTCCAAGCCCTCAGTCCCCTGCTCGCGGCAGCCCCATTCGTGCTTACCACCGTCGACACCGTCTTCTCCCCGTCGTCGTTTGCCGCCTACGTCAGCGCCTTCCGCAGCGCCCCCAGCGGACTCTTCGGCGTCACCGACTACTGCGACGACGAGCGCCCCCTCTACGTCCATGCCGACTCCCAGCGGCGCATCACCGCCTTCACCGACGCCCCCTGCCGGGCGCCATACGTGTCGGCAGGCGTCTACGGCCTGCAGCCCATCCACCTGCAAACCCTCCACCGCTGCATAGAGCGCGGCGAGAGCCGCATGCGCAACTTCCAGCGCGCCCTCCTTGCCGACGGCCACCGCATCGACGCGTGGCCCATGGGCACCGTCTTCGACGTCGACCATGCAGCAGACATCCGCAGGGCAGAGCAGATGATGGGAGAATGGGGGAATGAGAAAATGGGAAAATGAGAAATGCAGATTTTTCCCATAATGTTTGCCGCATTAAACATTTTTGACTATTTTTGTACCCAACAAAGCACAATCAGACAATACAGTAACAAACTAAAAACCTCAGAAACCAAGAAACAGACAGCACAAAAACGATGGGGAGAAAATGCCGCGCACAGCACGGCACTCCCAAGGGACAAGAGACTAACACATTAATTTATTATTAAACTAATAGAAAACGTGCGTCGACAAATCCCGTTCGGACATCTTATTAATATAACTTGAGCTTTCTGCTCTTGTTCTCTCATTCTTGAATACCGGCAAAATATTCGTAGCTGAGAGCAAGCAGTTCAGAAGGTTCACGTCCATTGAGGGCGTGAACTGTTCTTGCTTGTTTAGCTACATGGTCACTTGCCGGTAACCAAAGAATGAGAATAAGCAACCGAATGGTTGACGCCTTTTTCTTATTCTCAACAATTCTACAAAATGAACAGACAATTACTACTACTTGTATTGGCAATACTGCCTCTCACCACATGGGCCTATGATGCCCTCGTCGACGGCATCTACTACAACTTCTCGGGAACGGAGGCCACGGTAACGTATCGAAGCTTTTTTATTAAAGAATACAGATATTCTGGAGATGTCACCATCCCGGCTACCGTCACATACAACGACGTGCAATACAAAGTTACGGGCATCGGAACTAGTGCATTCCGCTGGTGTTCAGACTTGACCTCCATCAAGATTCCAGCCAGCGTAACTACGATAGACTCTTGGGCGTTCGATGACTGCACCGGCTTGACCTCCATTGAGATTCCAGCCAGCGTGACGAGCATTGGGGAATATAACCAAGAAATCAAAGGTGAGACGAACGTGGAGATTATTCCCGTAATTGCCTGACAGACTGCTGATTTTATGTATTCCATGTTTCGATGGGCAGGAATGCATATTGTGAAATAT
>CAJOHJ010000017.1 GCA_905234265.1 uncultured Prevotella sp.
GCAGAAGGACAATGGAATGAACTGGAAGCAGGAAATACTGGTTGGGACGATATATGGAATGAGGTTGAGAACCGTACAGACCACAAACTGGAATACACATACAACGGACATGTCAATGTTGCCGGTGGGCTGACTTCTGGCCATGACTATGTGCTGGAAATGATGTATCAGGTTGTGACCCTCGAAGGGGACTATAAGTTCCTTATGGGCAAGGATCTGTGCCTCTCGTTCACTATTTCCGATGCAAACGGCATTCACAGCATTGAGGACTCAGCTGTCACATATTCTACAACTCCACGTTACAACATCAGCGGTCAACGAGTAACTGATAACTACAAAGGCGTTGTTATCAAAGACGGCAAGAAGGTTGTGGTGAAGTAATATTGGGTCACCTGCATGCTGACAAAAAAAATTGCCAAGCTGTCCGATTTCCGACTGCTTGGCAACTTGCTCTGTGTTGGGGTACCCGGACTCGAACCAGGAAAGGCAGGACCAGAATCTGCAGTGTTACCATTACACCATACCCCAATATGATTTTTCTTGCCTCCCGGGCCTCTTCGCAAGCTCTCTGCGTTGAGCATTTCCCGTTTAGCGAGTGCAAAGGTAGTACTTTTTTCGATACCTCCAAAAAAAAATGATGTTTTTTTATTAAAAAGCGCAAAAAAAACTCTTTTTTTATATCAAATAGGATGATTGTGTGTAACTTTGCATGAAATTTAAGCATCATTTTAACACCTTATTTTATAGATGACACAAGTATCGCAATTAGTTGACACGATTACCAAGGGAATACAGGAAAAGAAAGGCCGGCAGATAGTTGTTGCCGACCTTGCTCGCATAGAGGGGGCCATAGCCCGCTATTTCATCATCTGCGAAGGCAACTCGCCGTCGCAGGTGGAGGCCATCACCGAGTCGGTGAGCGACACGGCGCGCCTGCAGCTGGGCGAGAAGCCCGTGCGCGTGGCAGGGCTGGACAACGCACAGTGGGTGGCCATGGACTATGGCGACGTCATGGTGCACGTCTTTCTGCCAGACGTCCGCCAGTTCTACGACCTTGAACACCTGTGGGACGACGCCGACATCAGCCAGCTGCCCGACGTCGACTGACCGTCTGGCGGCACTGGCATACGGTAGAACTTAGTAATCATTTTACTATCTCTTAACGCTTAGCAAACTGAATGGAACAGAACAACCAATATCAAAACAGCAACATGCCGAACAATCCGCAGCCGGGCAGGCCACGCTTCAACATGAACTGGATTTACGGCCTGGTAATCATTACGCTGATAGCCGTCTACATGACGCAGGGCGGCGAGAATTCCAGCCTGCGGACAGAGACGACATACTCTGAATTCAAGGTGATGGTGATGAAGGGCTACGCCGACAAGATTGTGGTCAACAAGCACGCCAACACGCTGGAAATGTACGTCAAGCCAGAATACGTCCGCGAGGTGTTCCACCAAGGCATCAGCCAAACGGGCAAGGCTCCGGCGGTGACGGTGGCCATAGGCTCCGTGGACCAGGTGGAGCAGTTCGTCAACGAGGCCCGCGAGCAGCAGAAGTTCACCGGCAAGTTCTCCTACGACAACAGCAAGGACAACGAGTTCCTGGGGTCGCTGATTTCCAACCTGCTGTTCTTCGGCGGCATCATCCTGGTGTGGATGTTCATCATGCGCCGCGTGGGCGGCGGTGGCGGCGGCATGATGGGGCCGGGCAACATCTTCAGCGTCGGCAAGTCGAAGGCACAGATGTATGAAAAGGGCGGCGAGCTGGGCATAACCTTCAAGGACGTGGCCGGACAGGCCGGTGCCAAGCAGGAAATGCAGGAAATCGTCGACTTCCTGAAGAACCCGCAGAAATATACCGACCTTGGCGGCAAAATTCCCAAGGGAGCCCTGCTGGTAGGTCCTCCGGGTACCGGCAAGACACTGCTTGCCAAGGCCGTGGCCGGCGAGGCTGGAGTGCCGTTCTTCTCAATGTCAGGCTCCGACTTCGTCGAAATGTTCGTCGGCGTGGGTGCCAGCCGCGTGCGCGACCTCTTCGAGAAGGCCAAGAGCAAGGCTCCGTGCATCATCTTCATCGACGAGATTGACGCCGTGGGACGCGCACGCTCGAAGAACCCGGCCATGGGCGGCAACGACGAGCGCGAGAACACGCTGAACGCACTGCTGACGGAAATGGACGGCTTCGGCACCAACAGCGGCATCATCACGCTGGCAGCCACCAACCGCGCCGACATGCTCGACTCAGCGCTGATGCGCGCTGGGCGCTTCGACAGGCAGATACACGTCGACCTGCCCGACTTGAACGAGCGCAAGGAGGTGTTCAACGTCCACCTGAAGCCGCTGAAGCTTGACGAGAACTTAGACATCGACTTCCTGGCACGCCAGACGCCGGGCTTCTCCGGCGCCGACATTGCCAACGTCTGCAACGAGGCTGCCCTGATAGCCGCACGCCACAACAGCGAGAAGGTGGGCAAGCAGGACTTCCTGGATGCCGTCGACCGCATCATCGGCGGACTGGAGAAGAAGACAAAGGTGATGACCGAGCAGGAGAAACGCTCGATAGCACTGCACGAAGCCGGACACGCCACAATATCATGGTTTACGGAGTTTGCCAACCCACTGGTGAAGGTGAGCATCGTGCCGCGCGGACAAGCCCTCGGCGCTGCCTGGTATCTGCCCGAAGAGCGCGTGCTGCAGACCAAGGAGGCCATGCTCGACGAAATGTGTTCGCTGCTGGGCGGACGCGCTGCCGAAGAACTCTTCGTAGGACACATCTCCACGGGAGCCATGAACGACCTGGAGCGCACCACAAAGCAGGCCTACGGAATGGTGGCCTACGCAGGCATGAGCGACAAACTGCCCAACCTGTGCTACTATAATAATAATGAGTACCAGTTCCAGCGGCCCTACTCTGAGACCACGGCGAAAATCATGGACGACGAGGTGCTGAAGATGGTCAACGAGCAGTATGAACGCGCCAAGAAGATACTCCTGGAGCATAAGGAGGGACATGCACAGCTGGCACAGCTGCTCATCGAGCGCGAGGTAATCTTTGCCGACGACGTGGAGAAGATTTTCGGCAAGCGCCCCTGGACCAGCCGTGCTGAAGAACTTCTGGAGGCACAGATGCGTGCCGACGCAGAGCGCATGGCCGAGGAACGCGCCAAGGAACTGGAAGCGAAAGAGGCCAAGGAAGGGAATAGTGAAGAGTGAAAAGTGAATAGTGAACAGTGAAAAATTTGCTACCGCTATGAAAAATCTGATAGTACGAACCATTACGGGCGTTATATTCGTTGCAGCCATCGTCACCAGCTTCATGCGCCCGGAGGCTATGGTGCTGCTGTTCAGCATCGTCACAGGCATGACTGTCTGGGAATTCTGCGGACTGGTGAACCAGCGCGAGGGCGTCTGCGTCAACCGCTTCATAAGCACAGTGGCCGCCGTCTACTTTTTCTATGCCATGGCCTACTTCTGCAGCGACCTCTACGGAGGCAGCGCAAAAAGCGTGGTGTTCATACCCTATCTGGTAACCATCATCTACCTGCTCGTGGCCGAGCTGTACCTCAAGCAGGAAGACCCCATCAACGACTGGGCATACACCATGCTGGCGCAGATGTACATCGCCCTACCCTTCTCTCTGCTCAACGTGCTGGCCTTCACACAGACACCCAGCGGCCTGGTGGCCTACAATCCGGTGCTGCCGCTGTCGGTGTTCATTTTCCTGTGGGTCAACGACACCGGAGCCTACTGTGTCGGCTCGCTGCTGGGGAGACACAAGCTGTTTCCGCGCATCTCGCCAGGCAAGTCGTGGGAAGGCAGCGTCGGCGGAGCAGTCTTCGTGACGGCTGCCGCATGGGCCATAAGCACGCTGGCCGACGGCGTCATGCTCAGCCTGCCGGCATGGATAGGACTGGGCCTCGTGGTAGTTGTCTTCGGCACATGGGGCGACCTGGTGGAGTCGCTGCTGAAGCGCACATTAGGAATAAAAGACTCCGGCAGCATACTGCCTGGCCATGGCGGCATGCTCGACCGCTTCGACTCGTCGCTGCTGGCTATTCCGGCTGCAGTGGTATATCTGTATACGCTGTCGCTGTTCTGAAATGAAAAATAAAGAATAAAAATAAATAATTAAAGCGGAAAAGGTATGAAGAATGGAAGTGAAATAAAAAGCACCGACAGAGTGAGACGGATGTTGCATGGCGCAGCATTCTTCATTCTTCATTCTTCATTCTTCATTCTGTTTTCTTTATTCTTCATTCTCTATTCTTCATTCTCCATTTTAGATGCACATGCCCAGGACCCTGTCAAGCTGCACGGACGGCTGCAAGTGCGCGGCACACAGCTGTGCGACCAGAGGGGGCAGCAGCTGGCACTGCACGGAGTAAGCTTAGGATGGCACAACTGGTGGCCGCGGTTCTACAACAAGAAGGCCGTGCAGACGCTCAAGAAGCAATGGCACGCCACAGTGATACGCGCCGCCATCGGCGTTACGGAAGAGGGCGGCTACATAGACAATCCGTCGCAGGCCATGCAGTGCCTGACGGCCGTAGTGGAAGCTGCCATCAAGCAGAACGTCTACGTCATCGTCGACTGGCACTCGCACGAAATGCGCACTGCAGAGGCCAAGAGTTTCTTCGGCGAAGTGGCGCGCAGGTGGGGCAGGCATCCCAACATCATCTATGAAATCTACAACGAGCCTGTGGAAGACACATGGGCGTCGCTGAAGGAATATGCCGCGGAAGTCATCGGCGAGATACGCCGCTACGACCCCGACAACATCATTCTCATGGGCTGTCCGCACTGGAACCAAGACATTCACCTCGTTGCCGACAGTCCTCTGCAGGGCTACAATAACATCATGTACACCGTACATTTCTATGCTGCCACACACGGCAACAGCCTGCGCGAGCGCACCGAAGATGCCATCAGCCGCGGTGTCCCCGTCTTCATCAGCGAATGCGGAGCCATGGAGGCCGACGGCGACGGCGAGACAGACATCGAGAGCAACAGGCAGTGGATGGACATGTGCCGGCGACTCGGTGTCAGCTGGCTCTACTGGAGCATCAGCGACAAGGAAGAGACTTGCTCTATGCTCACAGCAAAGGCCAAATCCACAGGGCCATGGCGCGACGATGTCATAACGCCCTACGGCAGAATGGTGAAGGCTATGCTGGGAAATTGAGGAATTGAGAGATTTAGAAAATGAGAGAATGAGAAATTGAGACATGAAAAATAACGATAAGCTCATAACAGACAACATAGGCTATGTAGTCACCGTGGCGCGTCAGTACAAAAGCGACATACTCAGCACCGACGACCTCGTCAGCGAAGGTTGCATAGGACTCATGAAGGCTGCCCGTAAGTTCGACCCTGAGCGCGGCAAGCCTTTTATCACCTTTGCCGCGCCATACATACGCCAGGCAATAGAAAGTGCCATCGGGAAGACTGAAGGGCCGGAAAACAGCAAGGCAGAAAAGCCTGTGCGCTCCATGGACGAGCCACTGCCCGTCGGCAGCAAGAACAACTACACGCTGCTGAACGTTCTGGAAGACCCTGACGCCAAGAAGGCCGACGCCATGGTTGAGGAGGGTACGCTCTCCGACGACCTGGTGCGCGTCATCGGCATTCTCAACGACCGCGAACAGGCCGTCGTCACCCGTTTCTTCGGCATTGGCAGCGAAAGGCAGACGATGGCCGAGATTGCCGACAGCCTGGAGCTGAAGCGCGAGCGTGTCCGCCAGATTCGCAACCAAGCCGTACGCAAGCTACGTAAAGAAGCAAGGAGGCAGAGCATTGAATAAACAGGTTACACTTCTCATCACGCTGCTGCTGGCCTGCTTCATGCCGTCGGCAGCCAAAACCATCAAGGTGCTGGCCATCGGCAACAGCTTCTCGCAGGATGCCGTGGAGCAGTATCTCTTCGAGCTTGCAAAGACACGCGGCGACTCGCTCGTCATCGGCAACGCCTACATTGCCGGCTGCAGCATCGACCGCCACTACGACAATCTGAAGAGCGACAAGGCCGAATATGCCTACCGCAAGATAGTAGGCGGCAAGCGCTCTGAGCTGACGGGCGCCACCCTGCGCACCATCATCCGCGACGAGCAGTGGGACATCATCACCCTGCAGCAGGCCAGCCCCCTGTCGGGCCAGCCTGCCAGCTTCGCCAACCTGCCGCTGCTGAAGCGACTCGTGCAGAGCTACACCACCAACCTGCACGTCAAGTTTGCCTGGCACATGACGTGGGCCTATGCTGAAGACTTCCAGTCAGAGAACTTCCGCGCCTACGACTTCAACCAGCGCAAGATGTACAACAGCATTGTCGGTGCCGTCCAGCAGGTGCTGCCGGCCGTCGGTCTGCACAGCATCATTCCCTCCGGCACTGCCATCCAGCTGCTGCGCTACCAGATGGGCGACATTGTGTGCCGCGACGGCTATCACCTGTCGCTCACCATCGGCCGCTACACGGCTGCCTGCACATGGTGCGAGTTCCTCACCGGCCGCAGCGTCGACGGCAACCGCTACCACCCCGACACCATCACCGACGACGAAGCCCGCCTCTGCCAGCAGTGCGCCCACGAAGCCTGCTACATGCAGCAGCAGGGGCGCTACCTTGTGTTCTGAACGTCATGACATGAGCTTTGAAAATCATACTTTTTCTCTCAACGTATGAAGACAGCCATGCCCTATAAAGCAGCTTCCGCCACAGTCATTCTGCTCCTGCTGCTCGGCAGCTGCGTGCTGCCGTCGCACAGGCAGCGCATGCGCCACGAGCTTGACAGCCTGAACCTGCGCAACCAGCATGACCTGCCCTTCACGGCTGCCGACGTAGGGCCGTACCTTGATTTCTTCGACCGCCACGGCACTGCCAACGACCGCCTGCTTGCCAACTACCTCATGGGACGTGCATATCACGAGCAGGGCGATGCTCCCATGGCCCTGCAATACTACCAGCAGGCTATCGAATGCGCAGACACCACCAGCAACGACTGCGACTACAAGCAACTAAGCAAAGTGTATGCTCAGACTGAGGCAATTCTTTACGACCAAAATCTATTCGCGGAGCAACTCAAGTATATTGACAAAGCTGTAGAGAATGCACGAAAAGCCAACGACACTCTTGGCGCACTAATTGAAGAAGAACAAAAGACTCACGCTTACATTGGCTTAGGCCAAATTGACACAGCCATAAAAATTTCCGAACATGTTTCAGAGTTGTTCAGAAAATATGGATATAAGACAGACGCAGCAATTACGCTGGGAGGCATTTTAGGCAGAATAACTGAAAAAGGCGATACCGCCAAGGCCTCACGATACATCTATACTTACGAAACTCAGTCGGGGCGGTTTGACGGAAACGGAAATGTAGCAAAAGGACACGAAATACATTATTATTTTAAAGGACTGTTGTATACCCAAAAGCATCAATACGACTCTGCAGAATATTATTTCCGCAAAGAATTAGCCTTGGGAAAGGACTTTAACAACCAGCAGGCAGGCGCCTTAGGAATGGCAAAGCTCTATGAGCAACGGAACATGCCCGATTCTGCCGCCAAGTATTACAAGTATGCATACAGCATGAACGATTCTGCATACACACACACAACGTCCATGGAGATTGAAACTATTATCCAGCAATACAACTACACGCACCACAAAGAAAAAGCACACAAAGCTGAAATAGAGTTAGCCAAAGAGAGAAACATAAAACTTATAATATCGATAATTGCAATCATTATTATCGGCGTGCATGTGTTTGCACTACTGTACATCCGCAATAAAAGAAAACTTGAACTTCAGAGAAACAAGGGCCTACTATCTGCCATTGAACAGCTTGCAACAGAAATTATAACGTTGCGCACACACGAATCCGCATTGACAGAATTAATAGCTTTGAAAGAAGAGAAAATTTCAGAGCTGAGGCAACAACTTACGTTCAGTATTGGAGGTGGAGACAAGCATTTATCCGATGCAGAAAGCAAGCTTTCCACAATGTCCGAGTATCACCAATTATGCCGAATTGCAGACTTGGGTATTCAGCCAACAGATGAAGAATGGCACATGATACGAAGAATAGCGACAGAAGTTTTTCCAGGCTTTTTCGATTTTCTTATGTCAAAACAACATTTGCTGAACCTCAACGAATATAATGTGTGCATTCTTATTCGTCTGCATATTAAGCCTACCTGCATTTGTAACATGTTAGGAAAATCAAAATCTACAATTACAAAAATGCGTATAAACCTGCTGAATAAAGTCTTTGGAAAGAATGGTACTGCTCGCGATTTTGACGAACAAATCATTAAATTATATTAAAATACGTATTGTGCATTTCTGAGATTTCATTGATTTCCAATTACTTAGCAAGAGTAAATTATTAGTAAATTCTTAAGTTTCCTTTTATTTGATAAGAAATCGTGATTGGATTACTTTTGCAGTATCATAATCACTTTAACACTTTATCAAATGAAAAAGTTTCTTACACTTCTTCTTGGAGTTGCATTAAGCATTTCCTCTGCAGATGCACTCAGCTTAATCACATTCAGCAGGCAATACATAAAAGAAAAGCCAGGAGGACATGGCAGTACAAAATCCCCTGTAATGGCTCCTGAAGTATACATTGACGAAAACGTCTTATACTTCGCAGAAAGTCATCCTGCCTACACTTTAAGTATTGTTGACGAAAGTGGAGATACCGTATTTTCAACAACAATCGGCAGTGAAACAACCGAAATCGCCCTTCCCACCACCCTCTCTGGAGAATACTCTATCGAGCTTGTCATGGGCAATTGGCTGTTTACTGGTACAATTTACATATAAACATCTGTTATACAAAAATGACTAAACATTGTTAACTAATAAATAATTTTGCCCACAAATCTCTTAAATTTGCAATAACAAAATGAATAACAAACATATTTTTGTACTATTTCTTAGCATAATGACATTATTTTCATGTAACAACGAAAATGATGTTAACAGCATTTTATCCCCTACAGGTCAATGGAATGCAGATGATGCTAATTTCACTGAAAACGAGAACTTCTATATTACGACTAAAGACAAGGACTATCACATCACTGAAAACGAAGCTATCGACATTGCAACAAATGGATTATTTGCTTTAGAAACACGCAATTCACTAAATATGACTGATGTGAATATCTACACTAAAACCAGATTGGGAATTTCCGATGACTCACTTTACAACATCCTGCCAGAGACGCTGCTGTATATCATTCCTGCTACAGAAAACATGTATCATGTTATAGCCGCCGACAACCGTATCAGGACCAAAGAAATAGGCTACATTCCAGCAAATACGCTTATCCCTAACAGTAGCGACCACCAAAAATGGGAATTGTCAGAATATCTTCTCGCGAACATTTTAAACAAGATGCGCCATGACATAACTATTTTCGAGGAAGAGAAAGATTCTATGTGGCAGACAATATCTGCCAAGTTCGACAGCATAACAGCAAAAATGAAGCCTGATTCTATAACCTTAAACATGGGTATAACAAGGAAGAAATATCCTGGTGAAAACACACCTCCAAGAGATGACGGTTGGATATGTGAAACTTCTGTAACGTATATAAGTTCTAATCACTCTGAAATACAGCCTTTATTAAATTTGACGTGGCATCAGCAATATCCATACAACATGCTACTACAAGATAAAGCTACATGCACATATTCAGAAGTTCCCACGGGCTGCGTTATTACAGCAGGAGGCATGCTGATTGCTTATTGGAAATATCCTTCACAAATAAATGGGGCAACATATGACTGGGAAAACATCACCAGCAATGAAGCTCCTGTTGGGAATAACGCAAAAACACAAGTTGCTACACTAATGAGAACCATCGGTGAAGAAATTGACGCCCAGTTCGGATGTGGCCAGACAAGCGCTCAAACACCCAGTTTAGTTTCTTGGTTAAATAACCATGGCTACATCGGTGGCACTGAAACAAATTATAATAGCTCTGACATTATCAGTTCCCTTAACATGTCCAGACCAGTAATTACCATAGGTGAAGACCCTGACAAAAACAACGCTGGTCATTCGTGGATAATAGACGGTTATAAAAAAAGAGCGGATGTTTACCGCTACATCTATAATTACCATAACGAACTAACAGGAGCGCACTACACTGTTCAAGGTCCTTTAAAATATGAGAATTCCATACAGTTCAACCATAACTTTGGACATGGCCAAAAAGAGACTTGGCTTTATGATGGCATTTTCACTGAAAAAGACGGAAATGACGGTACAACAATAGCGAACTATTCTACTTATAACAAAATATACCCAAACATCAGACCTAATTACTGAATAACATGAGACAACTATCGTTCATACTAATGGTTATCGCAGCTCTTGTCATGTCTGCCTGCAGCAGCGACAGCGGGGATGAACCTATAAAAGCAAATCCCGATCCAGCTCCTAACCCATATATTGGATATGGCCAATTTGACTTTGACAAATATAAACTGCATTTCAATGGGAATACCATTGACAGCGCGCAAGTAAGCGATGGCTATTTGCTAAAAGAAGTCACTCACATCAGCTATTGGCTCGACAAGAGTTCTGCACATCGTACTAATCCGCAGTATATAGACCTGTCAGGCAGCAACACTTCTGCCCAGTGGTTTAAGGCAGATATTTCACCTGACCACAAAACTGTAGTGTTCGAAGCCTCCGATGCGCTAAGAATCAACTATTGGACAGCATACATAGGTGTCACAGCAGAGAAAGATGGCAAGACGTATTCCTGCAACTTAGAAGCATACAACACTCCGGAATATATAGAAGAGAATTTCAGCCATCCTTATGTAGAGCTAAGCAAGAGCGCATGCAAGGATGCAACAAGTAATGGTGTCATCGGGCCAGAGTCTTTCAGCTGCGAGGCCGTAAACGGGTGTCTGAAGGTTACCCACAAGAATGCCTACTTCACCTGCAATACACAGATAAGCGCAACTGCGCGCGTTGAGGAAAATGTAATTACAATAATTGAGAGCGGCCCCGACACTGGAGCAAACTGTGTATGCCCCTACGACATCACCATGTCGATCTGGCCGCTTCGGCAGAAGCAGTACACCGTCAACATCTGCCGCGACAATGCCGAAACAATACAATACAGCTATGTGCTGAACTACAGGTAGGGAACGATTAGAAATTGAGAGTGAAAATTATCTCTGCGAGTTACGGAATTATCTCTGCATGTTACGAAATTATCTTACGAAGATAATTTTTTATCTTGCGGAGATAATTTTTTTTCTCTGCATGTTACATTTCTCAGGGTTTTGCGCACTGATAAATTAATTTTTTTTAAAATTCTTTGCTTTGTACGCGCTTAATCGTACCTTTGCGATTATTTACGCATTAAGACAAATGAGACAATTCAGAATTGTGGACAACGCGATGGGATGGCTGGCCTTTGCCATTGCCGCCATAGTGTACTGCTCCACCATTGAGCCTACGGCATCCTTCTGGGACTGCCCGGAGTTTATTTCCACTGGTTACAAACTTGAAATCGGACACCCACCGGGCGCACCATTCTTCATGCTGACAGCAAACCTGTTCTCGCAGTTTGCCAGCGACCCCACGCAGGTGGCCCGCATGGTGAACACCATGAGCGCACTGCTCTCGGCGGCAACCATACTGTTCCTGTTCTGGACGATTTCACACCTTGTGCGCCGCCTGCTCATCAGGCAGGAGGACTTCCGCAAGGCTGCGGCGCTGGCCGACCTGGAGTGGTGGAAAGTGATAGCCATCGAGGCCTCGGCAATGGTGGGCGCGCTGATCTACACGTTCAGCGACACGTTCTGGTTCTCGGCCGTCGAGGGTGAGGTGTATGCCTACTCGTCGGCGTTCACGGCGGTGGTGTTCTGGCTCATTCTGAAGTGGGAAGACCATGCCGACGAGCCGCATGCCGACCGCTGGCTGGTATTGATAATGTATATGACCGGCCTCTCGATAGGCGTTCACCTGCTGAACTTGCTCTGCCTGCCGGCAATAGTGCTGGTCTATTACTACCGCAAGTTCCCCACCGACGACCCGAAGCGCGACCTCAGGGGAAGCCTCATCGCGCTGGCCATCAGCGTTGTCATCCTGGCCGCCGTGCTTTACGGCGTAGTGCCGGGCATCGTGCAGGTGGGCGGATGGTTCGAGCTGCTGTTCGTCAACATTCTGGGCTGTCCGTTCAACACGGGCGAGATAGTCTACATCTTCCTGCTCATCGGAACCATCATCTGGGCCATCAGGGAAACCTACCAGACCACCAACATCAAGCGCCAGAACATCAGCTTCCTGCTGGCCGTGGCCATGCTGGGCATTCCGTTCTACGGCCACGGATGGACGGCGGTGCTGATAGGCATCGTGGTGCTGGCCGTGATGTGGTTCGTGCTGAGCATGAAGGATCTCGTCTCCCCTCGCATCAAGAACACTGCACTGCTCTGCATGCTGATGCTAATGATTGGCTACTCGAGCTACGCGCTGATAGTCATCCGCTCGGCAGCCAACCCGCCGATGGACCAAAACTCGCCGGAGGACATCTTCACGCTTGGCGAATATCTGGGCCGCGAGCAGTACGGACAGCGGCCGCTGTTCTACGGACCGGCATACACGTCGCAGGTGGCACTCAGCCAGGAGGGCGACTACTGCAAGCCTGTCATGAAGACCGGCGACCCTGTGTGGCAGCGCCGTGAGAAGGCATCGGCCGACGAAAAGGACGAATACTTCGTGGTGCGCACAAAGGATGAATACGTCTATGCGCAGAACATGCTCTTCCCACGCATGTACAGCTCCACCCACCGCCAGGCCTACGAAAGCTGGATGGGCGGCGTAAGCGGACGAGAGGTGCAATACGACCGCTGCGGCGAAATGATAAGCGTGAAAGTGCCTACACAGCTGGAAAACCTGAGGTTCTTCATCAGCTACCAGTGCAACTTCATGTACTGGAGATACTTCATGTGGAACTTCGCAGGCCGACAGAACGACCTGCAAGGCAACGGCGAGCTGGAGAAAGGCAACTGGCTGACAGGCTTCGACTGGTTCGACAACTGGAGGCTGGGCAACCAGAATCTGCTGCCCGACGAGCTGAAGAACAACAAGGGACACAACGTCTTCTACTGCCTGCCGCTGCTGCTGGGACTGATAGGCCTCTTCTGGCAGTCGCTGGGAAAACATCTGAATGGCGCCAAGGACCAGACGGGAATACGACAGTTCTGGGTGGTGTTCTTCCTGTTCTTCATGACTGGACTGGCCATCGTCTTCTACCTCAACCAGACGCCGATGCAGCCACGCGAGCGTGACTACGCTTATGCAGGCTCGTTCTACGCATTCGCAATATGGTGCGGCATGGGCGTGGCTGCCATCATCGACATAATAAGGGAAAAGGCAAAACTGAACAGTGAAAAATTTGCCACCGCCATGGCGGCCATCGTTGCCGTCGCCTGCCTGTTCGTCCCTGTGCAGATGGCTTCGCAGACGTGGGACGACCACGACCGCTCTGGCCGCTACACCTGCCGCGACTTCGGACAGAACTACCTGATGTCGCTGCAAGACGAGGGCAACCCGATAATCTTCACCAACGGCGACAACGACACCTTCCCACTGTGGTACAACCAGGACGTCGAAGGCTTCCGCACTGACGCTCGCGTATGCAACCTGAGCTACCTGCAGACTGACTGGTATATCGACCAGATGCGACGTCCGGCATACGACTCTCCAAGCGTGCCAATATCGTGGGAGAGAATAGAATACTGTGCCGGTACGAACGAATATGTGCGCGTGGAGCCGCAAATGAAGGAAGACGTGCTGGCATTCTACCAGCAGAACCCGGAGGAGGCGCGCAAGCACTTCGGCGACGAGCCGTTCGAGCTGAAAAACATCCTGCGCTACTGGGTACGCTCAAAGCAGGCTGACTTCCACGTGATACCTACCGACACCATCTACATGACCATCGACAAGGAGGCCGTGCGCAAGAGCGGCATGATGATGGCTACCGACAGCATTCCCGACAAGATGGTCATCTCGCTGAAAGGCAAGAGCGCACTCTACAAGGGCGACCTGATGATTCTGGAAATGCTGGCAGAGTGCAACTGGGTGCGCCCCATCTACGTGGCTGTCAGCGTGGGCGACGACAACTACATCAACCTCGGCGACAACACCATCACCGAAGGTCTGGTATACCGCATCACGCCGTTCACTACCAGCCGCGGAGGCAAGCCCATCGACGGAGCGTCCAACTTCGACACGGAGAAGACTTACAACAACGTGATGACGCGCTTCAAGTTCGGAGGTATCGACCAGCCGGGCATCTATCTCGACGAGACCGTCATGCGCATGTGCTACACTCACCGCCGCATCATCTCGCAGCTGGCAGTCCGCTTGATCAGCGAAGGCAAGGAGGCTAAGGCCACCAAGGTGCTGAACTTCCTCGAGAAGAACATACCTACCTTCAATGTGCCTCACACATACTCATCAGGCTCCATGGACATGGCCCGCGCCTGGGCAGCTCTGGGCAACAAGGCAAAGGCTAAGGAGATTCTGGAAGCGCTGTTCACCAATTCTGCACAATATGCATACTGGTACAACACGCTTGACGGTTCGGCATTCACCATGTCGCAGGACTCATGGCTGATGCACTTCTACATCATGCAGCAGGTGCTGATGGTGGCTGAGAGTGTCGACCAGAAACTGTACGAAGCAAAGGTGAACGAGCTGAATGCCCTCACGCGCATCTTCGAGTCTAAGGGCGGCAATCTCTATTAAAGATTAAGAATTATGCATGAAGCATGAAGCATTAGGAATTAAGCATTAAGCATCAAAAATTGATAATCGAGCAACCATCTAAGTGGCTCCGCTGGCTTTACCCAAAAGCTTTGTGGCGCATGAACCCAACCGATAGGGCCGTCTATCTGACTTTCGACGACGGCCCTATCCCGGAGGCCACGCCGCTAATTCTGGAAATTCTCAAGAAGTATGGCGTGAAAGCTACTTTCTTCATGGTTGGCGACAATGCACGCAAATACCCTGAACTCTATCACAAAGTAGTCGGCGACGGCCATCGTATCGGCAACCACACACACAACCACTACGGCGGCTTCCGGCATACGGTACGCGAATACAGCTACAACGTGGAAAAGGCAAATGCCTATCTGCACACCGACCTCGTCAGGCCGCCTCACGGATGGATGCGCCTGAGCCAGTATGCATGGCTGTCCAGAAAGTTCACCATTGTCATGTGGGACCTCGTTACTCGCGACTATTCCAAGTGGATGACTGCCGACGACGTGGTCAGCAACGTCAAGCGATACACACGCAACGGCAGCATCATCACTTTCCACGACTCGCTAAAGTCGATAGACAAGCTGCGCACTGCCCTGCCCCAGTCTATAGAATGGCTGCAGCAGCAGGGCTACGCATTCAAGGTCTTTGAGTGACATAAACACTCACACGGCAAAGCAGAAAGACTCACAAACTATAATCAAAAAAACTTACAAACCTGATAAAACAAACCAATAAACTCACAAAATTATGAAAAGCATTTTGGATGGACGTCCTGCCCTTAAGCAGGAAATCGACAAGGTGGCCGAGGTTACGGGCTACCTGTGGCAAAAAGGATGGGCTGAGCGTAATGGCGGCAACATCACCGTCAACGTCACCGAGTTCATGGACGATGAGTGCAAGGCTCTGCCTGCCATAGCTCCCGTGAAGCAGATTGGCATGACACTGCCGCAGCTGAAAGGCAAATATTTCTACTGCAAAGGCACCGGCAAGCGCATGCGCGACCTGGCCAAGCAGCCCATGCAGAACGGCAGCATCATCCGCATCTGCGACGACTGCGCCAGCTACGAGGTTATTGCCGACGAGCCAGTGGTTCCCACATCGGAGCTGCCCACGCACCTGGCCCTGCAGGACTATCTGCTGGAGACCGGCTCCTGCTACAAGGCCACACTGCACACACACCCCATCGAGCTGGTGGCCATGAGCCACATTCAGCGCTTCCTGAAGGGCGACGAGATGACTCGCGTACTGTGGTCGATGATTCCCGAGACGCTTGCCTTCGCACCGCTCGGCATCGGCATCATTCCCTACGCCCTGCCGTCGTCTGTTGAACTGGCAAAGGCCACCCTTGAGGGCATCAAGAAGCACGACGTGGTGATGTGGGAGAAGCATGGCACCGTTGCCGTAGGTCAGGACATCATGGACGCCTTCGACCAGACCGACGTGCTTTGCAAGGCTGCCAACATCTACATGTGCGCCAAGGCCATGGGCAGTGAGCCTGACGGCATGACCGAAGCACAGATGAAGGAAGTGCAGGATGTCTTCAACCTGCCGAAGAAGCGTCCGTGCTGATGCAGTGGCAAGAACATCTGCCTGACATAGCACGACAACTATCTTAGCACAGAGACAAAAACATTTGTATAGACACAAAAATAGCGCTGCGGCAATGCCACAGCGCTATTTTTGTTTTTGTATTCTCTTCTGTGTTATTTTCAGTTTGTCTATGTTATTTCATATTTATTTCCATTATCAGAAGAGGAAAGTCTTTTCCAGCCAGTAGACGAAAATACCGCTGATGTAGCCCACGAATACTATCCATGAAATCTTCTTCATGTACCATCCGAAGGTAAGCTTCTCCAATCCCATGACGACCACGCCTGCAGCGGAGCCGATGATGAGCATTGAGCCGCCGACACCGGCACAGTAGGCCAGCAGCTGCCAGAAGATGCCGTCGACAGCCAGGTCGCCTGCAGCCTGCACAGGATACATGCCCATACAGCCAGCAACGAGAGGCACATTGTCGACAATAGACGACAGCACGCCGATGATGCCCGTCACCAGATAGTGGTTGCCCTGGAAGGTCTCGTCAAGGCCCTTGCCCAGCATTGCCAGCACGCCCACCTCCTGCAGCACGGCGACAGCCATCAGGATGCCGAGGAAGAACATGATGGTGGAGAGGTCAATCTTCGTCATGATGTCGCTGACGCGCTTGGCCATGGTGTCGTCCTCTGCAGTGTTGTAGTGGAAAATCTCAGTGGTTACCCACAGCACTCCCAGCACGAGCAGAATGCCCATGAACGGCGGCAGATGGGTAAGCGTCTTGAAGATAGGCACGAATATCAAGCCGCCCACGCCAAGCCAGAAGATGATGTTGCGCTGTGCCTTCGTGAACTGCGAAACGTTAGCCTTCTCCACGTTCTGCGACTTGTCAAACTTTCCGCTAAGATGCAGGCTGATGATGAACGCCGGTATAAGCATAGACACCAGCGACGGAATGAAGATTTCGCTGATTACGCCCTGCGTAGTGATGACGCCCTTGATCCACAGCATGATGGTGGTCACGTCGCCGATTGGCGAGAACGCGCCGCCAGAGTTGGCAGCAATGATGACAAGAGCAGCGTAGAGCATGCGGTCCTCGCGGCTCTGCACCAGCTTTCGCAGCACCATAATCATGACGATAGACGTTGTCAGGTTGTCAAGGATTGCCGACAGGAAGAATGTCATGAAGGCCATGCGCCAGAGCAGCTTGCGCTTCGAGCTGGTCTTCATAGTGTCGCGTACGAAGTTGAAACCGCCGTTGGAGTCGACAATCTCAACGATGGTCATTGCACCCATCAGAAAGAAGAGCGTGCCGGCGGCATCGCCAAGGTGATGCTCAATTACCTCAGCCACGTGGTGGATAACGCCTTCGCCGGCAATTTCCGGATAGAAAGAGCCAGGGGCCAGCATCAGCAGCGTCCAGCACACCACGCACATCAGCAGGGCAACGGCAGCCTTGTTAACCCTTGTGACACTCTCAAGGGCAATGCACAGATAGCCGATGCAGAATGCTACTACGATACAGATAGTTAATGTAGACATAAAGATTTGTTTGTTTTAGTAGATTATGATTAGTTTACTTTTCGTCTTTCTTAGTCTCGTAGCGCACCTGAAGAGTTGGCGTGTAGGTGTTCTTCAATATCACACTGATGAAACCGCCATCAGTCTCGAAGTTTGCAATCTTATGGTCATCGCCAAGCTTCGGGCAGTTGGGCCAAGTGCCGAGTTCTTTCTCAAAATCGTCGCGCAGCTGCTGCCAGAGGCGCCGCGTGCTGTCGTTGCTCGTTGCCGTGTAGTTGTCCTGAACAGCCAGAAGCTGTTCACCCTTGAACGCCACCAGCATTTTGTAGGTGACGGCGTCGCTGTACATCACTGCCAGCTCGCCGCTGTCGGAATGTGCAGAGTCGATGACGAAGCCGCGAGCCTGCAGCGAGTCGATAAACTGGCTGGCGGGCAGTCCCATTGAGAGTCCGCGATACTTGAGTGGTTCCACTTCACTGCTGCACGCGCATACCAATGCCACGGCGGCAATAGCCAATAAAAGCTTTCTCATAGTCTTATTTGTTTTTAGTTAATTGTTTCTCTTGTTACGGTAAATCACAACACCAGCTACGATTAACACCAGCACTGCTATAATATGTATTATGTCCATAGGTCTGTAAATATTTAAAATTGTTCAGAATGCATGCAAACTTATTCAGAGTGTGTGCGAACTATTCGGAAAGCATGGTCACCTCGATGCATCGTCCGGAGTCGAGCAGTCGCTTGGCCATCTGCTGCACTTGTGCGGCAGTAACCTGCTGGACCATCTGCGGATAGTCCTTGTCGAAGTCGGCGTCGTCTTCCAGTTCATGCCAGACGATGTAGCTCCAGTAGTCGTTGGTGATGCGCACCTGTTCATACTGCTTCAGAAGGAACTTGCGCACCTTCTCCATGCTGCTCTGGGCAGGCCCGTTGGCAGCAATGTGCCGGAGCTGCTCATAGACAATGGGGTTAAGCTCGTCGTAGCGCGACGGGTCGGCATTGTAGCTGACGCGCATAGAGCATGTGGGCCGGTCGTCCTTGTCGAAATTGACGCCGACGCTGACTCCGTATGTGCCACCCTTCTCCTCGCGCACGGAATCGGTGAAGGCAATCTGCAGGACGCGGTTCAGGAAGTCGAGTTCCAAGTCTGCCTGCGGCGAGAACGGTATGTCGGCGGAGTAATAGATGCTGACGTTGGCCAGCGGTGTAGCCTGCTTCTTGCTGAACTTCACGACCTTCTTGCCGGCGGCCATCTGCGGAATGTTCTTCCAGTTGGTCTGCTCGTGCTTGTAAATAGAAGGCAGCGAAGCCAGATACTGGCACACCAGCTGCCGCAGCTGCTGCTCGTCGTAGTTGCCGATAATTACCGTTCTGAAGTTTGCGGCATCGCTGAAGCGCTCCTTGTAAATCTGCATAATGCGGTCGTAGCTCACACGGTCGAGCGTAGCCTGCGTAAACGGCTCCACGCGCGGATGATGGTCGTAAAGTACAGCGTAGCACGAGTCGTTATAGTCGACCTTCGGCGATGCATTCCTGTTGGTGAGGAACGAGCGCTGGCGGTTGACAAATCCCTGGAAGGCAGTGTCGTCGCGCCGCGGCTGAGTGAAGTAGAGATGGAAGAGTTCGAACATGGTCTTCATGTCTTTCACGCTCGAGCCGCCGCTGATGCTCTGTCCGCGGCTGCCCACTGACGGAGAAACCTTTACCGACTTGCCTGTCAGCATGCGGCGCAGCGTGGTCTGGTCGAACTGCCCTACTCCGCCCTCGGCGACTACGCTTGAAATGACGTTGAAGTTGGGAATGTCGGCATCGTCATACAGCGATGTGCCTCCTTCGGCCTTCATGCGCATGCTGACGGCATCGGCAGAAAAGTCCGTCTTGCGCACGTAGACTTTCATTCCGTTAGACAGCGTCCACTCGGTGAAGCCATTGTTGCCGAAAGGCTTTTCGCTGACGATGCTGCCTGCCTGTATGGGCTGGCTGATGAGCGATTCGGCCAGCTGCTGCTCAGCGTAGGGGGCATACTCCAGCTGCTGGGCGGCGGTGACTATCTCCTCAATCTGCTGCTCCGTGGGCAGCGTCACGCTTTCCTTGTCGGGAGCATACATGACAGCCACCTGGTTGCGGTCGGTAATCAGCGCACGGCAGGCGGCATTCACCTCGTCAAGCGTAACCTCGCGGTCGAAGAGGCGTGTATTCTCCAGCTCCTGCTCTGCTGAGAGCAGAGGCTCGTTGGCCAGGAAGTTCTGAATGCAATGGCTTACATAGTGGTTGTTACGGTAGTCGTTGCGCTGGTTGTATCGACGCTCGGCGGCATTCAGATAGACACTCTTTGCCCGGCTCAGCTCAGCAGCCGTGAAGCCATGCTGACGGGCGCGCTCAACGGCAGCCACGGCAGTCATGATGCCTCCGAAAATGTTCTCCTGCTTGCAGCTGACGCTCAGCGCAAAGGCTTCCTTCGTGCGGCTGATGAAGAAAGAGGAGCCGCGTGCCGTGGCACTCTGGAACGGCGGCACGGCCTGCTGGCGCAATTCGGCAAGGCGGTCGTTGAGCATGGTGCCTACGAGTGCATCGACATAGTCGGCACGCAGATAGGCCATCGACTGCTTGGCACTGTCGGGCGTGGCCTCGCGCTTCTGGTAGAGGTGGAACAGGACAATGGGCTGCTCGGCATCCTTCTGTATGCAGACAATCATAGAGTCGTTGTCGCTGACGGGATAGTAGATGCGCTCGGCACGCTTCTTCGGCAGGGGAATCTTGGAGAACAGCTTCTTGACCTTCTTCTCCATCTTGTCGACGTCGAAGTCGCCGACGATGACAATGCCCTGCAGGTCGGGGCGATACCACTTCTGGTAGTAGTCGCGAAGGTCCTGATAGGGGAAGTTGTCTACGATGTCCATCGAGCCAATGGGCAGGCAGTCTTCATACTTCGTACCTTTATATATTGTGGGCATGGCCTGCTCCATGAGCCTCTGCACTGCCCGTCCGGCACGCCGCGTGCGCCACTCCTCGTGGATGACGCCGCGCTCCTTGTCAATCTCCTTGTCCTCCAGCAGCAGGTAGTGGCTCCAGTCGTTGAGTATCAGCAGGCAGGAGTCTACTATGCCTTCGCGCTTCAGTGGCACGGCGGAAATGTTATACACCGTCTGGTCGACGGATGTGTATGCATTGAGGTTGGCACCGAACTTCACGCCGATGGTCTCGCACCAGGGTACGATGCCCAGCTGCTTGCCCTTTCCGGGGAAGTGCCTGGTGCCGTTGAAGGCCATGTGCTCCAGGAAGTGGGCAAGGCCACGCTGCCGCGGCTCTTCAAGAATGGAGCCTACGCGCTGTGCAATATAGAAATCGGCCAGTCCAGCCTCTTTGGCATTGTGGCGGATGTAATAGGTCATGCCGTTCTTGAGCGTACCCTTGCGGATAGTAGGATCCTGCCCTACAGGCTGCGCCACGGCAGTCCATGCGGTAAACGACATGAACAGTAACAAAAGTGTCTTGGTTTTCATCTGTACTATGTGGTTTATATTTAATATATGTGCAAAGGTACGATTAAGCAAGCGCAAAACAAAGAAATGTAAAATTTTTTTTGGCATTTTTTCTGCTTTTTTCTACCTTTGCCGCGAAAACAACACAAATTAAACAAAAGAACCTTATGAGAGTTATTATCGAAAACGATTATCAGAAAATGTCGCAGTGGGCGGCAGAACACGTCATCGAACGCATCAACGCCTTCAAGCCTACCGAGGAGAAGCCTTTCGTGCTGGGACTGCCCACCGGCTCATCGCCCGAGGGCATGTACGCTTGTCTGGTGAAGGCCAACAAGGAGGGCCGCGTCTCTTTCAAGAACGTGCTGACCTTTAACATGGACGAATATGTTGGCCTGCCTGAGGAGCATCCGGAGTCGTACCACTCTTTCATGGCACGCAACCTCTTCAACCACATAGACTGCCCGAAGGAGAACATCCACATTCTGAACGGCAACGCCAAGGACCTGGAGGCAGAATGTGCCAACTACGAGCGCATGATTGAGGAAGCCGGCGGCATCGACCTGTTCATCGGCGGCATAGGCCCCGACGGCCACATAGCCTTCAACGAGCCGTTCTCAAGCCTCAGCAGCAAGACTCGCGTGAAGACGCTGACCAGCGACACCATCATTGCCAACTCGCGCTTTTTCGACAACGACGTCAACAAGGTGCCAAAGCTGGCCCTGACCGTCGGCGTAGGAACGGTGATGGCTGCGCGCGAGGTGATGATCCTCTGCAACGGCCACCACAAGGCACGCGCACTGCAGGCTGCCATCGAGGGCGCCGTCTGCCAGCAGTGGACGATTTCTGCACTGCAGACCCACCAGCACGGCATCATCGTCTGCGACGAGCCGGCCACCGACGAACTGAAGGTTGCTACATACAAGTACTTCAAGGACATTGAGAAGGACAACCTGTAAAAGGGTAAACCGAAAAGCAAAGAGTGAAGAATTTGCTGCCGCCGATGTGGGCTGACAGTAATTTCTTCACTCTTCATTTTTGTAAGTCATTGAGATAATTCCGTAACATGCAGAGATAAAAAAATATCTCTGTGAGATAATTTCGTAACATGCAGAGATAAAAAAATATCTCCGTAAGATAATTTCGTAACTCACAGAGATAATCTTGTAATATGCTGGGAAAGTTTCTACTGCTTCAGCTTAAATGAATTTTCAATGCTGGCAAGCTCCGAGAAGAACGCCTTGTCTACCTTCAGCCTCTGCTCTACCGTCGAGCAGCTGTGGATGACCGTGGAATGGTCGCGGCCGCCGATAAGCTGGCCTATGCGCGAAGCAGGCATCTTGGTGTATTTCTGGGCGAGATACATCGAAATCTGGCGCACCTGCACATAGTCGCGCTTGCGAGAGCGGCTGAAGACATTCTGCTGGGTAACGCCGTAATGGCTGCACACCTTTTCAAGAATGTCGTCGATGGTCAGCGGCTTGTTGTCCACCTTGACGGCTCGCTTCACGATGCGCTCGGCAAGGCGCATGTCGATGTGGGAATTGTAGACCACGCTGTATGCCAGCAGCGAGTTGATGATGCCCTCCAGGTCGCGGACGCTGCCGTTGGCTGTCGCGGCGATGAACTCAATGACGTCCTCGGGAATCTTAAGGCCGTCGCGGCGGCACTTGGCATTCAGTATGTCCTTGCACAGCTGTACGTTGGGCTTCTCCAGCTCGGCAATGAGGCCGCACGAGAAGCGCGTGAGCAGGCGGTCTTTAACGCCCTGCAGGTCGACTGGCGGACGGTCGCTGGCAAGTATTATCTGCTTGCCAAGGCGGAACAGATGGTCGAAGATATGGAAGAAGGTGTCGAGAGTCTTCGATGCTGGCGCCCACTCCTGAATGTCGTCGACTATCAGCATGTCGATGGTCTGATAGAACTGGATGAAGTCGTTGACGGTGTTCTGGCGGACGGCGTCGGTGAACTGCACCTGGAACAAGCGCGCCGACACATAGAGGACGCGCTTCTGCGGATAAGTCTCCTTGGCCTTGACGCCGATGGCATTGATGAGATGGGTCTTGCCGCAGCCCGAAGGTCCGAACACAAAAAAAGGATTGAACGTCGACTTGCCCGGATGCTCGGCGATGGAAATGCCCACAGTGCGCGGAAGCTTGTTGGAGTCGCCCTCGATGAAGTTCAGGAAAGTCTTGTGCGGCTCAAGCTGCGTGGGCAGGTCCTGAGGCTTGGCAGCATCAAGAGTGGTGGGCGCCTTGTTGCCACGGTCGGTGGCCACCGGCTGGGCAATGCCCGTCGACGGCTCGCTCTGCACGTCCTGCGACAGATTGTGAGCCTTGTCGGTTACTATGCGGTAAGTGAGGTGGGTGTCCTGACCGAAGCAGCGCGTGAGAACCTTTTCCAACAGCGAAACATAGTACTGCTCGAGATATTCGTACACATACATGCTTGGCAGCTGTACGAGCAGTGTCCGGGTAGCTTCGTCATAATGTTCGAAAGCTATCGGGGCAAACCATGTTTTATACTGTTGCTCTGTAACGTTCTCCTTAATGAGTTTAAGGCATTGGTACCAGAGTTCTTTCTTGTTCTCTGTCATCACGAGTCTTCGTTTTTCTGCTTCTTAAGACTGTTCTCTTTAGCTTAGTCTGGTTTTTAAATTTCCGAATGCAAAGGTCGCATTTTTCTGTTAATCCTGCAAATCCTCCAACAGCAAACCAAAAGTGTTAAAAGCCGTAACTTGCTAATTTATTGCCAATTAGATTACTTCTGCAAATAATTGTAAAAAAAATAAATTTGCATATTTCGAACTCTCTGTCTGTCAATAAATTAGCCCTTCTGCTACACATCAGTACAATGCTGTGCATGTTCTGTGAGAAGAAGGGCTGAAAAGTAGCAATATCAAGCAGTTGCGTCAACTTTGACAAAATAAAATTACACCACTTTCCTATTTAGACAAATTTAAAATTAGCAGAAATTTTTACTTGTCTTTCTTGCCGAAAACTGAGAAGTGGACATAGCGTTTCGGATGGGTCCGAAGGTCTATCAGCAGCGAGTCGGCAGAGGCGGCTGTTGACGTAAGATTGTTGTAGAGTGTGGCATCGCGCATCAGCAGTCCAAGAGTGCCTTCGGTGCTGCTCAGGCTGGCCGTCATCTGCTCCACGTTCTTGAGGGTCTGGCTCACTTGGCTGGCAAGTGTCTGGACATCAACGGCAGCCAAGTTGGCGGTGAGCTGCTGTGTGTTGTCAAGAACGCCATCGGCCTTAGACATCATGGCAGGCACATCGTGATTGAGGCGGGCCGACAGGGTATGCAGCTCCTGCGATGTGGAATTCAGGCTGGCCGTCATGCCTTCGACGTTGTGCAGGGTGTTGCGCAGAGCAGGGTCGGCAAGAAGGGTGTTAAGGCTTGCCATGATGGAGTCGAGCTTGGGCAGCATGGCCTCTATTGCTGGTACCATGTCGCCAACCTTGCTCATCACGCCCAGCTCAGGGCCTCCGGCAATAGTGTCGCCGGCAGAAAGCAAGTCGCCAGTCGCAGGCCCCATGACAATGTTGATCTTGATGTTGCCCAGCAGGTCGCCGGCCAGCTCGGCACGCGAACCGCGCGGCAGGCGCATCTGCTTGTTAAGGCCAAGTACCACGTTAATCTTGCTCGATGGGTCGTAGTTGTATTCTATTGACTTCACCACGCCGACCTTGTAGCCATTGGCATATACCGGCGACGAGGCGGACAGGCCGCTGACGTCGTCGAACGTAGCATAATAGGCGTCATCGTTGGAAAACACGCTAAGGCCTTTCAGAAACTGAAGGCCGAAGAACAGAACTACTATGGCTATGATGCCTGTGATGGCTATCTTTACTTCCTTGGTAAAAAAATTCATATCTGGAGACGATGTTACTGTTTGTTATTTCGAATTTAATGTTTGAAGTCTTATCTCACTTCCTCGCCTTGAACTCCTGGATGGCCTGCTGCACATCGGTACGCTTGCCATTCTTGAAGGCTACGATGAAGCACTGTGGGAAACGGGAGGCAAGGCTGCGGCGCAACTGGTAAATCTCATTATAGTTGGTGGAAGCACCGACGGTGTACTTATAGAGTCCGCCGTCCTTGTAGAAGTCGGCGTCTTTCTGTCCTTTCAGCTGCGGGGAGTTGGCCTTCAGCTGTGAACCGCTGGCAAGTATCTGCACCTTGAAGACTGGTGCATCGCCGGTCGCAGGCTTGGCAGGCTGGGTCGCAGGCTTGGCAGGTTGGGGAGCAGGTGCGGCTGGCTGCGAGGCGGCCTTGGCAGGCTCCGTAGGAGTCACTGCTGTCACGACGGGCTTCACAATGCTGTCTGGCTCCGACTGCAAAATGGAGTCGGCATCGACAGTCTGCGGCCTGTCTCCCGTTGCACCGCTGCCCAGCTGTCCGTCGCGTGCTGCCGCCAGTTCCTCGGCCATGCGGCTCTTGCGCTTCTTGCCCTGCTGGGGAGCCTCTGCAGGCTGTGCTGGAGCTGTAGGCTGCTGGGCAACAGGCGGCTGCGACGGCTGAGGTGCCGCCTGTGGCAACGGCTGTTGCGACTGCTGCTGGGAAGCTGACTGCTGATTGCGCGACGATGATTTCTTGGGCGATGTCTGGCTGCTGCGATACTCCTTGAAAGCCTCAAAGATGCCACGGGCCAGCTGTTGCACGCCGGCATCGCTGGCAAGGAAGCGCTCCTCGTCGGCAGTGGATATGAAGCCTAACTCTATAAGGCAGCTGGGCATGGATGTCTCACGCAAAACCAGAAAACCGGCCTGCTTGACGCCCTTGTCCTGACGCTTCGCATGCTGGCAGGTATACTTTTGCACATACTTGGCAAGCTCTACGCTCTGGGCCATGTTGCGGTCCTGCATAAACTCGAACATGATGTAGCTTTCTGCAGAATTGGGGTCGAAACCCTGATAGCGTTGCTTGTAGTCGCGCTCTATGAGAATTACGGAGTTCTCGCGCTTTGCGACTTCAAGGTTGTCGTTGGCACGGTGCATGCCGAGGGTGTAGGTTTCTACACCGCGGGCTATGCGACCCTTGGGCAGAGAGTTGGTATGTATGCTGACAAACAGGTCGGCCTTGGCATGGTTGGCAATGTCGGCACGCTTATGCAACGGAACGAATATGTCGGATGTGCGGGTATATATCACCCTCACGTCGGAGCAGTTGCGCTCTACAAGTTTGCCAAAGGCAAGCGCAACATTGAGATTGATGGTCTTTTCCTTGGTGATGGCTCCTATGGCTCCTGCGTCATTGCCTCCATGGCCGGCATCAATGACCAGCGTGAAATTCTTGTTGGCTGCCGAAACCGTCAGGCATGCCGAAAAGAACACCAAAAAAAGGACACACAGTCTGGCTTTCATACACATTATTATATATATATATTCAGCAAAATTACTTATTTAAACACGAAAAACGCAAACTCAGCGCGCAGTTTTATCATTTATTAAATGTAGCGACACGCCAGCCCCGGCACATTTGACGCCCAAGGGCGGATTTTTCTTTACTACGCTGACGTCGACAGCAGCAACCTGAGGGAACTCTTCAAGCACGGACTGGCCAATGCGGCCTGCCACATGTTCCAGGAGTGCAGAGGGCTGGGCCATCTCTCTTACGACGATTGCCGACAGGCTGGAATAGTTCAGCGTGTCGGCAATAGAGTCGGAAACAACGGCCTTGCTGACGTCAACATCCACCGACAGTGAAACACTGTACTCACCGCCCACCGTACGCTCCTGGGGGAGAACGCCGTGATAGGCATAAATGCTGATGTCCGTCAGACTGATCCTGCTTACTGACAGGCTATTCCTGCCGTCAGTATGACTAATCCTGCTGCTCGTTGTCGTCATAATGTTCTTCGGCAGACTCACCGCCATTGTCAAGGTATTTCTTCAGCGCACGCTCGACGCCCTGTTTCCAGGTGTTGATGCTTTCCGACTGCAACGACAGCGAACTGACCAGCTTGATGACGTGCGACAGCGGCATCCTATAGCGCAGCACGCCGCTGATGAGCTTGGCATAGTTCCAGTATTCTGGATTGAATTTTTCCGACAGGCCCTCAACGGTAGTCTTGTAGCCGCGCTTGTTGACAAACTGGAAGTCGTAGCGTTTCGTGCCGTCGTCGTTCACCTGCTTGATAATCTTTCCATTAGTCACCGACTTAGGCAAAATGATGCCCTCTTCGTCGTCTTGCAGACCGGTGAATATCTCGTAGGGATAGCCGTCAAGGAGTCCGACCAGCGCAACCCACTTGTCTTTGTTGTTCTGGAAGCGCACCACGTCGCACTCCAGTTCCTTAGGGCGCACCTCGGTAACCTCTGGCCGCTGGTTCTTCTCGACAGCATTCATTGCTGAGCCGGCAAGTGTCAGAAGAAGCTGCTGCTCGTCGGCAGACAATGCCTGCAGACAGCGGGAAAGCAAATCAAATATTTGATCGTCCGTCTTTACGCTTTCTGTATTTTGGGATGTAACAGCTAAATGATGAGCAAGCCGCTGTAATACCGTATCATTAATTCTGTTCATATTGTCATCAGCTATAACAAATATCACAATTTGACATTTGTTCTATGATTATTATTTCCTGCTTAAGATTTCCTGGAACTTCAGTGCATTTTGATGGAATGGATCCAAATCAAGAATTAAGTCTGCATATGCCAATGCCGCCTTTTTGTCCTTATTCTGGAAATATTCGTAGCCCATAAGATAGTTATACATCGTAACCAACCTCTTGGTTTTAGACTCATCCAAACTGCCTTTCGATTTCAGAACATTAATAGTTTCAATAGCAAATGGATAGGCCAGCCATTCGTCATTGTTTGGATCCAACATGGTTCTTATTGCCCACCGCTGATAAGAATAATAGTCATCATCTTCTTTGAAGAGCGACATTGCCTCTTTGTATACTTCATCGGCCTTCATCAAAACGGCCTCTTTCTCAGCCCCTTCCAATTCCTGCGACCAAAGCAGATAATAACGGCCAAAGTGATATGCAATATCATTGATATAACTGCCCTCAGCCTTACGCTTTGCTACAAAATCCGCATAAACGTCAATACCTTTCTGATATTCCTTGCTCTTAAAAAAGTCAGCGACTTTTGCTCTTACAAGTTGGTGAATATAAATAGTGGCAGAGTTTCTTGCGTCATCTGCAAGATTATCTTTGGCCAATACTGTTTCGTATATGTCCATGGCTCTGTCATAATTTTTATTATTTGTTAGGCACTTGGCATAGAACAGATAATCCCAGACCTCTACAATCTCACCTGTATAGTTCTGCGGTGCCTCTGAAGCCTTCAACGCCTCAAATGCAGAGTCAACCTTTTCACATTCCTTTGCATCTTCAAGCGTTCTGAGGTAGTATCTGTTTAATGCAAGACTCTTTGGAAAATAGCGCAGTCCTTCTTTTGCCTTTGTGTTACACATTTCACCTCTTCCAGACTGATAGTATGCCAAGACCATCGTCTCCACGTCCGACTGAGGCATGTCTTTAATGGACATTTTACCATAATAGTCTGCTACCTGATAGCGATATTTTACACCAGTAATATCAATCTTCTCATAGATACGGGCAATATACATGTCAACTGGCAGGTTGGGGTCTATCTGCCTTAACTGCTCAAGCTTTTTTGTTGCCAACTCAATATCCGTCCTTGCCAAAATCATTGCTTCGGCAATATAAAGACTGGAGTCGCGCGGATTAGCCTTCATTCCCATTTCCAGCCAGTCCATAGCCAGCTCAGGATTGCCGTCGTAGTCGAACATATCGGCGGCCAGCACATAGGCCGGCGCGTATGTGGAGTCAGTGCGCAGGGCTGCGCGTATGTAGTGCATGGCACGCACCGTGTCGTTCTTGTGGAAGTAGCGGTACTTATGGGTTTCGGCAGTGTTGTAGCGGTTATCCTCGGCCTCGTTGTAGTTATAGAATGCCTTGGCAATGCGCGTGCCGAGAGGCGCACTGCGGTGATTATGGTCGAAGACGCGCTGTATCAGGGGGGCGGTGATGTAGTCTTGAGTGTACAGACGCACAATGGTGTCCACAGCTGCGCCTATGGCCCTGATGTCATCCTGCGCACTGGCCGTTGATGGCAGCAGGCACACGATAGCCGCCACGGCTGTTGCCTTCCAAGTGTTCAATATCCTGTTTCTGTTCATATTGATGCTCTTGCTTTCTGTTTTACAATCCTCGTTTCCTGTGCCGCCTTACATCTTCGGCTTGCCGAAGCTGTACTGCACGCCTATGTTCACCGTTTCCATCAGCTTCAGTCTCGTGAAGTCAATGCCGGACACCTTTGTCGTTATCAGCGAGTATGCCGTAGGACTTATGTAGAAATTCAGCTTCTTCTTCCAGTGGTATTCCAGCTTGAAGCCGATGTGTGCGCCGAATGACAGCGAGCCTTGCAGGTCGCCAGTAGGCTCCACACGGTGGTTCTCCATTATTCGTTCCATAGGCGATATTTCGCGCTTGTAGTTCAGCATGAAGACTGCCGTCGGGCCGGCGTATGCAAACAGCCTCAACTTCTGCGGGCGATAGTGCATCATCAGATGGTTAAGGTCTATCAGCGCTCCCGGCGAAACGAGCAGCAGGCCGTACTTATGGCTCCACAGTCCCTCGCGCTCCACAGGCGAATAGTCCTCCGGTGCGTTGGGATCATCCATATTGTAGTCAGTAAACCGCGTAATGTTATCACGCGACAGTCCCACATACTCTATGCCAAGCCTGACGCCTTTCAGACGGTCGAAGTGGTATTCTCCGAACAGCTGTCCGTTGTATGACAGCCCCACGCCGCCTGTATATCCGCTCTGAGTCTGCAAGAAGTTCAAGCCCAACGCTCCGCCGACGGTCCAAGGGCGCAGGCGGTCGGTGATGAACTCTTCTTCGTAGCTGTGCTTGTAGAAGCGCTTGTCGTCGCGCTCTTCCACCGTCAAGCCTACGCTCAGCGTTATATTGTCATCGCCATAGCGCTTACTGCGGTTTTCTGCATTGCGGTATGGAATGCTGTATTCGTTGTGCATGAAGCGCGGCTCCACGAATATTTTCAGTCCCGGCGTCGGCTGATACCACAGATTAACGCCCCCACCCCATCCGAAGGTGCTGCAGCTCAACGGTTGCTCCTGCTGCTTCTGCAGCCAACCCTTCTCAAAGCCGCCAACGAGATAGAAGCCCCATGGCTTGTCCCACTGGAAGTTCTTCATGAAGCCCAGCGGATTGGCCATTGCCTCCAGCCGGAAGCCCATGTATACGTTATGTCTGTCGACGGTGTATGAGGGATGGAAGTTTGCCTCGTTGGCAGGCACCACTACCTTTCTCCATACGTTGGTGCGCTGGAAAAGCGTTGCTCTCAGGCCTATCACCGGCGAGAGCCACTTGCCACCCTGCAGTGCAACCTCGCTGCCCATGGTCTCTCCCATGCCTAATGACGGCGACTTCATCAGCGACAGGCCGTTGGAAAACTGTACGAACCACGGTTGCTGCCAGGACTCCACATGATAGTCTTTCGACACTTTGTCATATTGCGAGGAGTCAGCCTGCAGCACCAGCCGTTTCCACGACTCAGGCGACAGGTTGTTGTACAGATAGTATATATAATTAATGTTTACGCCGTAGAAGATGTCCGTAGACCTCCAGTTACGTTTCTTGCTGACGTCAACCTGGTCAGAGGCGATGCCCAGGTAAGGCTCTACGCTGACGTATCCGTGCGGGCCTGTATAGAAGCGCATCTGCAGTCCCATGTGTGCCTCGCCGGAAATGCCCGTCTCCGTGCTCATTTTCGAATATTGCCCGCCTAAGCCCACAATGGCCGACAGATTTAGCTGCCGCGTGGGGTTAAAGCCGTCGAAGTAGCCTGAGAGGTCGTAGATATAGTCGGCCTTCAGCCCGAACTTGCTGAATTTGTATAAATCTTCATTCAGATAGCCCCACGAAGCGTGGCCCATCAGCCTGACAGAGTGCAACTTGCTAAGATGCTTGCCTGCGCCGAACTGCACCTGCGGCATCATGCTTATCTCGAAATTGTCTGATGACGGCAGTATCTTTTCACCGCCAACACCCAGCTGTAAGTACATGTTGCGCATCCAGGCCTTGCCCTTGCGGAACGTCTCGCCGCCTGGCAGGTAGCGATTTTCCAGCACGTCGTGAATGATGTTATGCCCGTTAGGCACCAGATTTCTCGGCTTGTGGGCAGTGTCTGCCGCAAAAGTGCCGTCTTCGTCGCGTTCGTCGTCTTCGCCATACCTCGTCGTGTCACGCGGAATGGCCGGAATGCCAAGGAGTGCCGCAGCGGCATTCCCTGCCGTAGCGGTCAGCGACATCACTGTCAGCAAAGCCACTATTACTGCCCTGTACTTCATGCTGCAGGTTCCTCCTTCTTCTTTTCGTCGCCACTACCTTCGACGCCGTTGTTCTCTCCGCCGTCACCAGCCTTTTCGCCTTCGGCGCCGTCGGAATTGCCGTCAGCGCCCTCTTCGCCAGGCTCAGAGATGCCCATTTCGGCATCACGACGCTGAAGCACTTTGAACAACTCACGGTACAAAGGACGGTTCTTGAGCTTATAGGGATACTTCTTACGCAGCGCCTCTTCTACTAACTGCTCTGCATGATAGAAGCGGAAATACTGCTTTGTCGGGTCAAGATCGAAACAGTGCTGGAAGTAGCCAATATACTGGGGAACATCCTTGAATTTCGACACGTCGAAGGCAGGCTCACTGTTACTGCTGGCAGTTTCTGCAGCTTCGCCCTCAGGCTCCAGTGGCGGCTCCTCGCCGTCATGCTCTTCCTTGTATTTCAGATAGGCTTTCTGGTATTTCTCCAGCTCAGCCTTCTTGGCAGCATCAAACATTGCATCTGCCTGATATTCCGCCAGCTTATCGTCGCTCCACCGGTAGAAAGGCTTGTCATCGCCAGCAGCATTGTCGTCGGCATCGTCCGACGGCGAGACTATCAGCGGCGGCTCGTCCTTGATGTTAAGTGCTGCCAACAGTCCCTTCAGATACCACTTCTTCGGATTGTCGTCAGGCATGCGGCTCACCCAGTAGGGAGCCATCGAGCGCATATTCCAGTCTTCTATTTCGGTGTACAGAATAGCCTTGTTCTCGTCGCTCATGGCCAGCACTGCCGACTTTGCCAGTTGGTATTTCCGCTCCTCTACGGCATTGCGTGGCTTGAAGTGCAGCGTCTTCAGATTTATGAGGTTCTCCAGTTGCAGCAGTCCCTCGTCGGTGCGGCCGTTACCCCTCAGCCAGTCCACGAAGAACATTGCCGTGTCAACCTTCTGCTCCATGTAATATGCTGCTGCCTGATTGGCAATAATCTCGTGGCGATTCCACATTATCATGCCGCGCGATGCCGTCCACTGCTTGACGTCTATTCCGCTCTTGCCGTTGCCGTAGCGCTTCAAGTCTATAAACGGACGTAGTATCTCAACATTTGGGTTTCCGCGCTTCATCTGCATCACTGCATAGCGGTTGCAGACGTATGGGGCAATGACGTTCTCTATCTGATAGTCAGGCTCGCTGATGATTTCCTTATAGGCTATCACTGTCACCGTGTCCAAGTCCAGACTGTCGGTAAGCATGTCAAAAAGGTTATAGAAGTCGCCGTTCGAGAAATGGCGCGAACCGTCTATGTAGTCGCGCTTGTTCTTGTGGAACTCCTCAACGCACTCCTCGGGGGTCATCACATGCTGTGCCTGATACATGTATGCACAGCGCATGCTTCGCTGACTTTCCAGTATCGGCTCAACGTCCAGCGGATAAAACGGCAGTTCCTTGATGCGTTTGGTAATGGTATTGTCGTCGCCGCCAGTATTGAAGGCCACTTCCACGGCTGTAGCCTGGTCTTCCTTCTGCTGATCGCGCAGGGTCTGCACGACATCGTTCCATGTATATACCTTAATTTCCTTCTTCGGCTTTATGGAAATCTTGCCCGACAGGATGCTCTGCGCCACCGCCACGCGCTGGTTGGCCAGTTCCTCGTTGCGCTTCAGCGAGCCGTCAGGCGACGCAGCACCCATGATGGTCACCTGAGCCAGCGAGTTGCCGTATGAGCGCAGTTCCTTCACCAGCTGTTCCTGCTCGGCAATGTTCGCCGAGTCTGAAATCAGAGTGCTGGTACCCATTTCGAAGCGGAGATTAATCTTCTTGTTGCGCTTTTCGAATTTCGACTCTGCCTGCTCATAGAATTCACTGGTAAGCTCTATTTCAGACATGGCAGCGTCGAATGCCAGCATCTTGAACGGGCGGCGCTTCAGGCATGTGCCGTCGCCGTCGTAGAACTCATAGACATGATGGAAATCTTCGAAAGCATAAGTATACGGGCCTCTGAACGAATGGTCCTTCAGCGACGTCGGCTTGGGCCAGATGATTGTCGTGTCCAAGCGGAACCATTCGTCTTCACGCAAAATGGCATTGGTGTAATAATGAACGGCCAGCTTGTCATTGGTCCTGTAGTCATAGCCCATGCGGCGCTCCTGTTTCTCGTGGTACTCGTCGCCCTCGAAGACCATGCTTCCGCAATAGCCCAGCGTGTCATCCGTCTGGCAGTCTACGGCAAATGCCTGTATCAGCAAGCGCGAGTCGGTACGTGCCGTGCCGGGCGGTATTTCTATGTGGATGTTGAAACGTTCGTTGCCATCGTCGGCATCATCGGTGCTGCTGACATTGATAGGCACCATCTGTGCCTCACCGAAGACGTCAACGCCCTGCACCTGCTTCAGAGCCTTGGGAATGTCCTTGTACTGCGTCTTGCCCTTCTCGAGGTTTACCCTGACGTATTCGCCTATTTCCGGCGCCACAACGATGATGACCATCGTGGGCAGCGCATTGGTCTTGAAGGTACCCTTCGGAGCGCGCTTGTCTATCTGCCACTTCTTGCAGATTTCCTCAAGAGCCACTTCGCGCTCGGCCTCCTTGTCCTGATACTTGAAGATGGTCTCCTTTATTTCCGACTCACACTTGTTAGCCTGATTGCGGTCGCTCAGCAGACCATAAATAAGGCGGTCTGGCGGATCGATGCGCTCGCCGGCCTGATTGACGAATTTTATATTGCCTCGCACCTGCATCATCTCGTCGTCGTCCTGCGCAAGGGCGACCACAGGCAGCAGCATCAACAGCAGTGTAAGCAGTTTCTTCATATATTTCACTATTCACTCTTAGCTTTTCACTCATCACTTCAATATGTACGACACTGTGACGCCCAGGCGCGTCGGCAACAGGTAGTAGCCCTTGGAGTTGGACTTCTGCTGCCCGTCCTGAGTATAGTAGACGTCGTAGTTGTCGTGGAGGAAATATTCCTTGCGGTTGTACATTATCACGCCGAAGCCGCTATGTACTTCAACGTTCAGGCGGCGCGTAAGGTTCCACACATACCCATACGTGGCACCGATGCCCAGCGCATAGCCGTCGTAGACCTTGCTCTTGTGGGTGATGTTGTAGAGCGCGCCAATGCCGCCGGCACCGAGAAACCAGCCATGGATGGGGCGTCCCGAGAACCAGTAACGGTATTCAGGCTGCAGCGCCTTCACCTTAGCCTCCTTGAGCATTGGCACATAGCTGCCGCCGCACCACAGTCCGTTAAGGGAAAGCGATGTATAGTTGCCTGTCACAAGTTCCAAGCTCAGGGAAGGAGCCATGAGCAGTGTGCTTGTGGCCTCAGTACCAACCACAAACATCTGCGCACGTATAGTAATTGCCATGCCGAGCAACAGCACGGCAGTCATTAATCGTTTCATACAGTAATACTGTGTTGCAACATTTTCCGCCGGCAATAAGACGCCGCTGTATTCTTTCTTACAGCTTGCAAAGATAAAAAGAAATTTGTTTTCTTCAAAAGTTTTTCAAGAAAAAGAAAAAATATAGTTTTTTCAAACGGCAAAGGATTTGCAGAAAATTATTCCTCCCCACACGCCAGATGTTGCCTGTGGGGAGGAATATGCTTTCTATACCGTAACTACATAAGTATATTGCATTCTATGTTCCGGAAGAGTGCTTCATTCTCCTATGTCATAGTTACTCTCGAAGGTGTCGGTATCGTCTTCCCAGTCAATCAGTTGGGCTTCGGCGGCCATGGCAATATTTGTAGCACCCTTGGGCGTTATTGTCAAGTTTATATTATACTTTTTTCCCTGCTTCCATCCGTTTTCAGGTGGAGCAACCGATGCCGCATATACATAGTAATTATTTTCAATGTCTCTAAGCCTTACCCTAATCTTTAGGGTCATCAGGTTTTGTTTGGCAGTAGCGTTTGTCCATCTAACGCCATTGTATTTCATGTAACCGGGCTGCATTGGCGGTATCATTATACAGTCACCAATCTGCTGGGATGACGTTGTCAGCTTGTAATTCTCGTAGTTCTTCCGCAGAGACTCATCGTTAAAGTCACGCAGGTAGTAAGTTTTTGTTTTTGTGCAATGGACATAGAGATAATTCGGCTCGTTTATTGTCACTGTCACAGGAGTCGTCTGTTCTTTAGTGAATGTAATAAGCGGAATTCTCACAGAGTCAGGCAGACTGGTGATATAAATACTGTCTACCCACAGTTCGTCGCCAGTATAAGTATCATTCAGTTTCAGATTGAAAATCAGCTGGCTGAGTCTGTGCTTGAGGTTAAAGAACGGAGTTTTTGTGCCGCCATTTCTGAAATAAGCAGCACCGTATCCTTCTATGCCTACAGTGGCTTCATCAGTAGGAGCCTCAGTAACAGAAGTAAACACATCCTGTGAGCCGTCAAGATTAGTAAAGTTCAGATAGATTGAATTCGTGGCTATCTCTATATGCTCGTCACTTATCATAGGATGATATGCTGCAAAAGTATACGCATACTTATATGAGCTGGTGGCAGAAGGGTAAAAATGCTCGTCTGCGCCCTCTTCCTCATTTTTCCAACGGAGGCGAGAAGCCGTTCCTGTCCATACTATTTCTGCAGGCTCGTTCGTCAGCCATCGGCACAGCTGATTGTTTGTTGTACTTGCTGATGACATATTCCATTGCAGATTTTTATCCGCTGTTCCATCAATGCCTTTTCGTGCAAGACAGTATATGCCCAGGTCTTTACATTCCATCTCGTCGGCAGTGATAGAACTGCGCGTGACTCCACCCACTGCACCGAATGTGATAGGCACATCGCTCAGACTCACAGGCACATCAATTTCTATTGCGTCCTGACCACTGCCGCCACGCGATTCGGCAATTTCCTCATTGCTCGTGCAGGCCACAAAGAATGCTGCCGCAAAGAGCATCGTTGACATCAAAGACTTCTTCATAAGCTTATCTATTTTTGTTATTAATACTTTTCTATATATTGTAGGCTTTTCCAGCCTTGTTTATTTCTACGGTAATGTTGTTTAGCCATTATGCCGAGGCAATAGCCAAATATTTCTCCTGCCTTTCATCATTATGGAAATGATTATGCTTTTATGGAAACTCCATCCCACACCCACAGCGGACTGTGGGATGGAGTCTGTCAAGAGGTTTTCGGATAATTATATCCTTATTGTCATTTTCTTTTTAGCAAGAAGTCAAACTGAGTGATTATACATCAGACATGACTGATTAGAGGCTCTCTGCCTCGTCCATGTCAATCTCCCACTCGCTGCCTTCCTCGTCGACAGTATAGCCAGGATTGCCGAGGTTATCATCCTCGCCAGTAATAGGCTCAAGACCAGAGAGGTTCAGAGTGATGGTATATGTCTTGCCTGCCTTATACTTGCCATGAGAAGTTGTTGAACCTACAGTACGTGCAGGGCCATACAGCTTAATGGTCTTAGTGTCAGGATACGGAGTAGTACCGGTAATGGTTGTTACGCTGCCGCCATTTGTAGCAGAGCCCTTAGCCATTGCGGTTTCCTTGGCATCAAACTCAGTGCCTGAAGTAGGCTCACCTGCTGCTACCCAAGCACCATAAGCTGTTTCAGCAGCACCTGCATCTGTCGTATTGGCGAAGAAATACTGAGGATTAGAGCTTACACCGGCAGCATCGACCTCAATCAGATAAACTTTTGTATCGTCAGTATTGTAGAAGTACTTACCTACGTTGGCAACAACCGTGGCTGCAGCAAGAGCAGCAGCGTCACCCTTTCCAGCCTTCTGAGCAGCGTCCAATGCGTCATAAGCAGCCTCGTCAGCTACAGTAGCGGAAGCATCGGTACTCTTGTAGGTCTCGGCCACTGCGCCATAAGTCCATTCTGTAGTGCAGAAAACTGTCTGTGTTTCAGAAGTCATCAGCTGCTCGGTCTCAATGGTCAGTTCGTAGTACTGCTCATCTGCTGTCATAGGAGCTACCAGCAGAGCCTCGCCAACAGGAGTCGGATATGCTTCGTCTGTTGTAGTATTCCAGATAGGAGCAATGGCTGTGAGGGCTTCAAGATTCTCGCTAACAGAAATCGGACCGGAAACTGCAGGAGTAGTAACGCGTACAATGTAGTAAGCACCTTTATTACCATCAGGAACAGTTCCTGCTGCTACGCCATTCTTCGGATGGCCCTTTGAGTCCACGTCGTTAATGTCGGGATAAATCTCAGTCTCGGCAGTATAATCGACATTTCCACCATTAACATTTACTGTTCCATAGGCTTTGTCTGCTGTGACAGACTCGAAATCCTCTTGTGATTCATATGAAGTAGCGCGCTGCTTCAGCACAAGGTCTTCTGTGGCAGTCTCCCAGGCAACATAGCGAGTATCTGCATTAGGAGTATAGTTCTCGTTGTAAGCAATGGTCAGAGTACCCTGATTGGGAGCCTTTACTTTAATAGCAGTTACCTTAATGGCACTTGCATTAGGAGCGTCAACTCCAGCCTCTGGGTCTGCACTCTTGTCGCTCAGTTCCTTCGAAGCCTTAATATTGAACTGCAGACGGGCAAGCTGATGCTCAAAGTTGAACACAGGCTTTACATCGCGACGCACTGCATAAGCTGAGAAGATGCGGTCTGCCGGAACGTTCTTTACGCCATAAGTTCCATCACCATTGTCAGCCACATTTGGTGCAGCCTTGGCAACCATGATGTCCTGAGAGCCGTCAATCTTAAACTGTGCAGTCATGGTAGCCTCGTCAACTGTCAGTGCAGAGCCATCCCATGCTGTGGCATCGTCAAGGCGATATGCCCAGAAATCAAACTCTCCGTCCTGAGGGAAATAGCGAACGTTAGAAGTAATCTCGAGACCGCCATTGTCATAGCTTGTAACCTCCATTGCAGGAGTGTTCTGAGCAACGCCTCCCAACTCGTTAGGAGCATAGAAAGTGGTACCCTTGTAGATAGGAGCGCCACCAAATTCGGTAATGTCAAATGTTCCTTTGTCCAGCATGTAGACATTAAACTGCTGGCCTCCCCACTTGTTGTTCTCAACGTCTGTGTTAAGAGCACCTACAGTACCGGTACCACGGGTAACACCCGACGGACTGCCTACCAAGAATTCGATAGGAGCCTGTTCTGAGTCGTTGACTGTCAGGCTTGGAGCCTCGGCGATGTCGTCACTCGAGCAGCTTGCAAACAGAGCTGCTGTTGCAAGGGCTGCGAAATAAAACTTTTTGTTCATAATGCAAAAAATTTAAGTTAATAAATTGGGTTAATTAAAAAAATGTTATTTTCTCTATATCTAAGTTTGATTTAGTATCCCATCTGTTCAGCAGTAATCTCTATGTCTCCGTCGTTTTCCCATCCATCGGCCCTGACATTTAAGACTATCTGCCGCAATCCATATACCCCCACATTGAAGTTATACATCAGTCCTTTTCTGTAAAAGTATTTGTCACTTTCAGGGTCATAGTCTGCCTGTATGGCCGGTGCGGTCACCTTATATGTTGCCTCCACACGATGGACTGCGTTTTCTCCTGTGGCAGGGTCTATGTTCCTCAGTATCTGCTTATACGTTATCTTTACCCTAAGCACAGAGTCTTCCACCACCATCATGTCTGCGCCCACCACCGTCGGCGGATTGTCCAGAAAGCTGCTCTCCGACATTCCTTCGCGCCACGTCACGTGGTTCCTCACCGTGTCTAATGGCAGCAGCAGGGGGGCGATGCCCTGGCTGTCGCGGTTCTCGGTGTAGTTTTTCTCGTAGAGAGGTATCCACTGGCGGTCGTCGTCCATGCGGAGGCCTACGTCCTGCTGGTTGGCAGAGGCCACGTACAGTCTGCCTGAGTGCTTCTGCTCCACCTCTATGCTCTCTATGAACACCGAGTCGCACGAGCGGTCGGCCGGATATGCCAGGAAGCGGAGGCGCGCCAGCTGGTGGCGCAGCTCCACGTAGGGATGGATGCCGTGCTGGGCTGCCACGTCGCTGTAGTTGCCAATGTTCAGTATT
>CAJOHJ010000018.1 GCA_905234265.1 uncultured Prevotella sp.
CAAATTGCACTATCTATCTTTAATCATACTTTAATGAATATCATATATTTACCAATCGCTCATTCCATATTCAAAAGTATCATACAGGTTTCCTGACGTTTTTTCACGCTGATATGAAGGAGTATATGCAGAACTGGAGTTTTTTGCCTCATGAATACGAGGACGTTTCTTTTTGGTCTTTCTGCGTTCAATTGTAGCGTTAACCGAACTTTCAAACTCAGAGAGGGTGATTTCGGTTATCTTTTTATGCCCAATATTCTTAAGTGGAATTCGTTGCCCACGGACTGCAAAGAACATAAGTGGATATATAAAATTACCCAACTCCGAATAGGTTGATATTTTTCGGCATCGCTTCACATCCCCCTCATATAATCTACCCCACCCAAACTGTTGGGGAATATCTTGATTACCGAAGATACGCATAACTGTATACAAAGCACATAAAGTTTTGTCCTTGAATAAGGTCATCAGAGCATTATCCAAATCAATACTGTGATCTTCAAAGTACTTATAGTATTGTTCTTCAGAATTGAATGCATTTGTATTGACAGCTTCTTGTTGGTTGTTCTCTTGGATCGAGTGCTTTGGCTTAACTTCAACAGGAGCAGGCTCTGGAACTGTGGATTCTATTATTTCTATTTCTGCTATTGGTTTCACTGGTGCCGGTGCAGGAGCAGAAGTCGTCAACGCAGTTCTTTGAGGCTGATAGTTTTCACCAGATGTTTGAATGTCCACAGCGTTCTCGTCAATTCTCACCTCATATAATCCAGAAGCACTTGTATACACGTTCGCTACTTGATGTGTTGTGACAAAAGTGTTTGATTCAATAAAGTCTCTTTTATTGAAAATCGCTTTCTCAATAACCTCAGAATTGAAGAGTGCAACCGATGTGCATTTGCGGTTAGCAATACCGCATAGTTTGTTTATCTCAATAAGATTTTCATAACCATAACTGTCCGGATGCGGCAGGAGAATAAAGAGATAGTCACTTGCACGACTGATAGCCACATTGATGATGTTTCGATTATTGAGCATAATCTTATCAGCAGCAACCTTAATGCCGGTAGGCGGATTCAACACAGTAATAATAATATCACACTGGTCTCCTTGGAACCCATGAATAGTACCTACCAATATCTCTACGTTTGAAGGAATATCCGTACGCTGTTCTATCATCTTATTGATAAGTTGGGCCTGCGGAGCATAAGGACATATTACACCTATTCGGACATCTTCTGCCACTTGTGCTTTTGCAAGATAAGCACACATTTCAACAGAGAAGATAGCCGAATAAACATGGACATTGCTTCCCTGCAATTTCTTTGCCCCATATATACTATCAAAGCGTTCCACTCTGAAAGGCACAAAATTAACTTGTTGGGCTTTTATGCTCCCCGTTGGAAGATTGCGGGAATCCTTCAAGGTTCTATTATGCTTCAATTTGCCGTTGTAGCAGTATTCACTATATAGAGTGCCTATAGAAGGCAGTGAACGGAACTGTGTTCCGAGTTTCTCCACATTGAATTGGACGGGAATAGTTTTGGGATTCTCAAAATTATCCAGTTCTACCATTGTATAGATGTTTTCTCCCATCCATCCTTCTTCTCTGACTATCGGAGCAATCTGAAGTGGGTCACCTGCAACTATAATCTTGGTGTCAAGTTTGTATATAGCGTAAACTATTTGCACCAATGGTATCATTGATGCTTCATCTACAATAACAAAATCCCACTCAATATCTCGGAGTAATTCATGCTCGGCCGATTGAGTAAACCCATCATAAGGGAGTCTGGCAATAGTAGAAACAACACAGCATTTGTCTTTTGTGTATAGATCGCTTGCACGGTCTATAAGAGCACCGCAGCTTTCTATGAATTCCTCACCAGTGGCAACAAAACGCCCGAGCCAACCATAACCGTCTTTAGATGTTTCTATAAGCTTTCGTGTAAGTACATCGCAAGCTTTGTTTGTTGGAGCAAGTACCAAAATCCTGCATGAGTCTAACTCCATCTTGTGTCGGATAATTTCCGCTAGGCGTGTGGTTTTACCAGTTCCTGGAGGGCCAAACACGAAACTAAGGTTGTCTGTCAAACCATCCCTGAAATTATAATCGTCCCCGTAAGGTAAATTATCAAACTCATTTTTTAGTTTGTGCATGATTTCGACTGGACTGTTGACATCAATCACAGCTTTTGAGCATCGTGACCAATCAATTTGGTCAATCAGTTCCACATCACTTGCTTTAGCCTTTACTCGTAGTGTAAAGTCTTTAACGTTGGCCACTTCAAAGTCAAAAGTGATGTCATCTCTATTGAAGAATGTGAACTTTACGGCGAAGCCTCCTAGATCCTCAATCCATATAGGAATGTTTCGAGATGGGTTTAACAGCTGATAAATTCTGTCAGATCCTTTTTCTTTATGGAAGCGTTCAAAGGTAATCTTAACACCATTCCTGTTTCCCATAGGCTCTGACGATGAATTGTATTCCAGTTCAAGTAAGGTTCTAAACCAGATTTTTGAATACTTTTCCAAATCGCCTACTTGTGCACGTTTGTTTTCTTCCTCTATTCGTCTGTTTGCTTCATCAGCCAATTTCTGTGTAATTTCGCTAACTCTTTCGTCTTGACTACGCTCCACTTTTGGGGGGCGGTCTGGGTATTGGTTTGTGGATGAAGACATCTCATCCAGATTCGTTTTACGCTGATTAGAGTGGAGAGTGTTGCTTTCGTCTGATGGTTCAGGACTTGACTGAGATTGCAAGGGCTGACGTGAGGCAGCTGCTTCTTTTTGCATTTTCTCCTCATACGCTTGCTTCCATTCTCGGAGTTGTTCAGCGGAAGTAATGCCCAAAGCTGCCGCAGCCCGTCCTAGTTCATTTTGATGAATTTGGCTATCGGTCGCACCAAGTTCCTTCAGTGATTTGGTCTTCTTTTCAATACCAAAGATTCTAATCTTATATTCGGCTTCTTCTAAGTCTTCTAAACTTACTTCATTGACGTTATATGCTTTGTTATCAGTTAGAACTATCCATTTCTGCTCGAACAAATCATTCTTTAGAGTTGTTGCAATAGACTTTGTGTACATGGAATAATATTGATATGTACATACCGTTTCCAGATACTTTTTTAAGTCATATTGTTCGGAAAGCCATTGCCAGATAGCTTTTGATAAATTAAGATTGAGAGACCGAATCTCGTCAAATCCTTGTAGTTTATAATCTTCTATAGAGCACCATGTATACTTTTTTATATCATATTTGAGTTTCTCTTCATAAGAGAGTGAATATCTTTGTACTTTGACGATTTTTGGGAAAGCACGTACACCTAAAAGATATATTATGCGTTTGAAGTCTTGAATCGAGTACTTATCAATAAAATGCTTATATGCTTCATACCTAATGTATTTTTGCGAGAATCCGAAGTATGAAACAAGTTCATCAGAATAATCATACAACCGCCCTATAGGAGTACAGGTTCCATTTGTATTCTTGGCGGTGAAGTTTGAAGAAAGGAACTCAATCTTTTCTTGCAATGAGCCATCATTCTTGTGCTTCTCGAAATAGTCAAAAACCAATGCAAGATCATCATTCAATTCTTCATCTGTAAGATGTACTGCAGCAGAATGTTTCTTAATGACAACGCTTTGTATGAAATCCCAGGAATCAGGTTCTTTTAAACCTAAATCCTTCAGAAATGTAGTTAGAAAATCTTCACTCAAATACTCGTCTGAAACAAACTGATATTCTTCCAAACTGCTAGCCAAAGGTAAATATACATTAGGCGCGCCAGACTGTAAGTATGGTGCAACCCAATTACCAGTAGACGTAAGAATAATAGGACTATACCTAAAAGGCATGTCCGACTTGGCCTTAGTTTTTTCTGATGGTGTCCATAAGTTACGTTGCTCACTGATAAGGTGGCGGTACAAACGTTTAGCCCACTTAAAGCCATGTTTTTCCATAAAAAGAGGAGTTATGGACGATGCAAGGTTCGTGCCATTAAAGGCATCTATATCAAGTTCATCCAATATACTTTCTACATAAGACTCCTTGCATATCTTTTGGGTTTGCTCACGTAGGAACTTCCAACTAACTTTTTCTTCTTCATCATAGTAATCATCATCTTCGTCATCGGCATATAGTTCTTCAAGTTGTTCATCGCTAATAATCTGCATCATTGATGTTGGACGACATATAAGGGCACCTTGGCTCGATATGTATTGATCTCCGCGTCCTAATAGCATTTGCTCGTTTTCAAGAAGTCTTATATATTCATCTCTGAAAGTATTGTCGGCAATAGAATAAAATCTATTATCTTTTGGCGGTATGAAATTGAAGATGTTTTCAGTTACCAAAAGATGACCTGTTTCCAATCCATAGTCTCTTAATATAAGTAGGGCTTCAGATGCGAGTTCTGCCAGTTTACTCTTTAGATTTGAGTTAACTTTATCATCCTTCAATTGCTGCCTGCTATCCACAAGCAAGAATGGAGCATGAACAATACAATGCAAATTAAAATTCTCTGCCGTTGGGAAAAAGCAGAATACCTTGCCACGGATTTCATCATCAAGGTCTCCGTCATCTTTCAAATGATAACCAACAGAAATGTACTGTTTGTATTTCTTTCTATCCGCATCTTCTATCTCGATTGGTTTGGTAAACATGTGCAATCTTTGATTGCGACCACTGTTTCTCAGATAAAGCAACTCATGAGTAATATCACCCTTGTTCCTTGTGAAAGTGATGGATTTGTCGTAAATGATTTTCTCTTCACCTGGAATCTCTATCACAACGGTTTTTAGATTTCTAAGGAAAAGGATGGGATTATCAAGATTCTTCAATCTTTGTACGATTTCCTGATATGATGAAGCCGGAGAAGTGAATGGGAACATAAAAAGTGTTTCCCCTTCCTTTCGTCCGGGAAAATCTTCCTCTAACAGTGTAGGGATAATATACTGCTCTATCTTAAACCAGAAAGTGTCATCGTAAATGTGTGGTACTTGGGTATATTGGAATACAGCCTTAAAACCAACACCAAATTTACCGATAGTATTGCCTTTCTTTTCATCTTTAGTAGAGTTACCCACACCTGTAATTGCATTGATGTGTCCTTTGTTAACGGTATCAGACTCCAAAGATATAGTGAATTGAACAGTGCCATTATGTCTGAAGATAAGCCGTTCCTTTTCCAAGGTAAAAGTAGCTTCTGTAGCTTTTGCATCATCGGCGTTTTGTAACAATTCGTAAACAAAGTGAGCCTTTTCTTTGTATTTATCAACGACGCCAGCCCAAATGCCTTTATAACCAGGTTTATTGAAAGTCCTTGCATCATCTTTCTTTTCTTGATGCAAAAGTTCAAATAGTTCTCTATCCCTATTGCTTAACTTGGGGTTATAGGAAGATGCGCTATTCTCCTTTATTGCATTGTCTAACTCCACTTCTTTTGTAGGTGAAACGGTTTCCGATTCTGGTTTTAATACTACATCTTTAAGTCTAATATATTTTGGCGGTACTGATTGTGTCTTATCGTAACAAGAATCGAAGAGTTGTGTTGCATCAACAAAATCGCCTAACTTATTAAAGCCAAGAGAACGGAAATTAAATGCCGGGGCGAATTTAACAAGGTTTACCCATCCGCTACCATTTCTAGGAACAGTCTCTTTAGGCAAGGACTTGAAAGTAGAAATAAGCTTTTCTTTTTCTATCTCACTTATAAATGGCATATGCTTTTTCAGATTTTATAGATGTTACATTGTTTTACACTGTTCCTTGTTCACAACCCTATCTCTGAACAACTTCATATTGGTGAAGTTACGTGAAATATTCTGCACAAGTTCTATATAGTTGTCGCTACCATCTTCCCATTTGTGGTAGAAGGGCTTTATTGAAACGCAGCCAGCGTCCCTCCTTGTATGCTTTGAACGCTTTAGCGCGAATCATGTAACATTGACGGTCGTATGTGGCTTTCCCCTTGTTGTTCGCAGCAACAAGCATCTGCAGGTTTGCATACGACCAAAACAGCATCTCTCCAAAGCCATTGAACCTCGGATAGCGCTTCTCGTTCTCATGTAAGATATTCACTTCTTGCATATTGTCTTTATCTTCTTGTTCTCTTCTATCCTTCTTCCTTCTACGAGCCATCTACGAATCGTCTTCGAGCCATCTCAGAGGATATAAACTCGCTTTACGCTCCGCCTATACTCTGCCTATGCTACGCCTATACTCGGATATCACATCCACATCAGGTAACTTGACGAAGTCATACAGACTCCATGAACTTCTTATTGTACAATTCCTCTACACCGACTTCTAATAGCTTCGCTATCTTTGCAAGGGTCTCAATGTCAGGCTGTGAAGAGTTGGTACACCATTTGGAGACTGTAGATGGACTCACTCCAAGTTCCTCGGATAACCATTTACTGGTTTTCTTCTGTTCCACTAACACTAATTTCAGGCGATTTACGTCTTGCATACATTTCAAATTTTTAGTTTGGGCGTAAAGTTAGTGAAAAATCTTCAATCAAAGCAATAATTACTTGTTTTTTAGAGTTTATTAAGTCTATGGAAATGAAAGATGCGGCAATCTCGCTTTTATGGTACAGGTCAACACCTCTGCCATCACGCAAGAGGAAACGAAGCCGAATGGTGCCATCGGTCTTACTCGTCCTCTTTACAATCGTTAGTCCTTTCATACCTATTCTATTATTAAAGCCTGTTTCAAATGCGGGTGTGTCAAAATAGGCACATCCTCTTTTTTCTCTTTTTTTGCGCAAAGAGGGTGTGTCAAAATAGGCACACCCTCCAAACCAAATTATTGCACCACATTTTTGAAACGCTTTAATATATTTAACTTTGTAAAACCCTGATATTCAGCGCAAAATATTTCAAAGTTATTCTAAAGTATTTCATATTTTGAATCCCAACGGAATCACTTGTTAAAATCCGCAAGAAACAGATATTTAGTTTCTTGCGGATTTTAATTTCTCATTCCCAATACGATTGATTTCCTATAAAATGGGCATGTTTCGATAAAGTGCCATAATGTATAAAAAACATAATATTTTTCTTATCTCAGCATGTTATTTTGGCTATTCGCTCATTTTTTTATAACTTTGCGGCTTGAAATGGAAGAAACAGTAACAATGTATATGGATAATAAGAACAGGTCGTTCTCTATGATTGCCGACGTTGAGGGTGATTACGGCGACCTGATGAATGTTAAGATGCCTGACGTGCTGCCCATCCTGGCCGTACGCAACTTGGTCCTGTTCCCTGGCGTGGTGTCGCCGATACTGATAGGCCGCGAGTCGAGCATGAACCTCATCAAAAAGGCGGAGAAGAGCGGAGCTGTCATTGGCGTGGTGTGCCAGCGCGACCCTGAAGTGGAGCAGCCCATACGCGCCGACTTATTCGACATGGGCGTGTTTGCCAAAGTGCTGAAGACGCTGACGCTGCCAAACGGCAACCTGACGGCAATCATCCAGGGACTGGGCCGTATGAAACTGATGGATCTGGTGAAGTACAAGCCTCACCTGATAGGCCATGTGGCCATTGCACCAGAAGAAGAGCCAGACAGGAAGGATGTGGAGTTCAACACCGCCATCGAAGACTTGCGCCAGCAGACTGCAGAGTATATCCAGATGAGCGACGACATTCCCGACGAGGCTGCATTTGCCATAAGGAACGTCAGCAACAACTTCATGGCCCTGAACTTCATCTGTTCGAACATGCCGTTCAGCATCAAGGAGAAAATGGCTCTGCTGACAATGGACTCCATCAAGGAACGCCTGTTCAACGCCATGCGCATAGTAAACAGGGAGATAAACCTTCAGACGCTGAAGCTTGACATACGCAACAAGACGCGCGACGACATTGACGAGCAACAGCGAAACTACTTCCTGCAGCAGCAGATAAAGAACATCCAGGCAGAAATGTCTGGCGAGAGCAGCCCCGAAAAACAGGAGCTGATTGCCAAGGCCAAGGATAAGAAATGGTCGAAGGAAACTGAAGAATTCTTCCAGAAAGAACTGGAGAAGCTGGACCAGCTGAACCAGAACTCGCCGGAATTCAACATACAGCTGACCTACCTGCAGACGCTGGTGGGACTGCCGTGGAACGAGTGTACCAAGGACGACATGGACCTTAAGAGAGCCAAACGCATACTAGACCGCGACCATTACGGCATGGAGAAGGTAAAGGAGCGCATACTGGAGTATATTGCCGTGCTGTCTCTGCGCGGCGACCTGAAAAGTCCTATTCTCTGCCTCTATGGTCCTCCAGGTGTCGGCAAGACCAGCCTTGGTAAGTCGATTGCAGATGCACTGAAGCGCAAATACGTGCGTGTCTCTCTTGGCGGCCTCCACGACGAAGCTGAAATCCGCGGACACCGTCGCACATACATTGGAGCCATGCCTGGCCGCATCATCAAAAACATACAGAAGGCCGGATCCTCTAACCCAGTGTTCATTCTCGATGAGATTGACAAGGTTACGCAAAACACCCACAACGGCGACCCTGCCAGCGCACTGCTGGAAGTACTCGACCCTGAGCAGAACGGTGCTTTCCACGACAACTATCTGGACATAGATTACGACCTGTCGAAGGTGATGTTCATTGCTACGGCAAACAATCTCGGCACCATTCCGCGCCCACTGCTCGACCGCATGGAGATTATAGAGGTGTCTGGATACATTGCCGAGGAGAAATATGAGATTGCCAGGCGCCACCTTATTCCAAAGGAAAAGGAGAATACTGGGCTGAACAGCAGAAAGCTGACATTCACCAAGCCGGCCATAGAGATGATTATCGAGCAGTACACACGTGAAAGCGGCGTGCGCCAGCTGGAAAAACAGATAAACAAGGCCATGCGCAAGTTGGCGTTCAAAAAGGTGATGGGTGACGGGGCTTCAGTGGCAGAAAACACCCAAACACCCGACACCCAACACCCGACACCCGACACCCAACACCACATCAAAATCACTCCAACGGAGATTGAAGACTTGCTGGGCAAGCCGCCTTTCTTCCGCGACATCTATCAGGGCAACGATTATGCTGGCGTTGTGACTGGCTTGGCGTGGACCAGTGTTGGCGGTGAAATACTGTTCATCGAGACGTCGCTGTCGAAAGGAAAGAACGGCAAGCTGACGCTGACAGGCAATCTGGGCGACGTCATGAAGGAGTCGGCCGTGATAGCCCTTGAATACGTGAAGGCACATGCCGAACTGCTGGGCATAGACTATCGCATCTTCGACCACTGGAACATGCATATCCACGTGCCAGAAGGTGCCACTCCCAAGGACGGTCCGTCGGCAGGCATCACCATCGCCACAAGCATTGCCTCTGCACTCACTCAGCGCAAGGTCAGGCGCAACACGGCCATGACTGGCGAGATAACACTGCGAGGCAAGGTGCTGCCCGTTGGAGGCATAAAGGAGAAAATCCTGGCAGCCAAGCGCGCAGGCATAACAGACATCGTTATGTGCCAGGAAAACCAGAAGGACATTGACGAGATACCCGACATGTACCTAAAAGGCCTGACATTCCACTATGTTGAAAACGTTCGGGACGTATGGCAGTTTGCCCTGACCGACGAGCTGGTGAAGAATCCTCTGAAATTCGAAATTCCTGAAGACGACAAGAAAGGGAAAAGTGAATAGTAAAAAATGAAGTTCGAACTGCAACATACTGACAGTGCCTCTGACGCGCGTGCCGGCATCATCACCACCGACCACGGACAAATAAAGACACCCATCTTCATGCCCGTGGGAACTGTAGGCAGCGTAAAGGGCGTCCACTTCTCCGAACTACGCCAGCAGGTACAGGCTCAGATTATTCTTGGCAACACTTACCATCTTTACCTGCGGCCAGGCCTTGACATTCTGCGCAAGGCAGGCGGACTGCACAAGTTCAACACCTGGGACAGGCCTATACTGACCGACAGCGGAGGCTTTCAGGTGTTTTCGCTTACCGGCATACGCAAGCTGCGCGAAGAAGGCTGCGAATTCCGCAGCCATATTGACGGTTCGAAGCACTTCTTTACGCCAGAGAATGTCATGGACACGCAGCGCGTCATCGGCGCCGACATAATGATGGCTTTCGACGAATGTCCTCCGGGACAGAGCGACTACCAGTATGCCAAGCAGTCACTCGGACTTACACAGCGGTGGCTGGAACGCTGCATCAAGCGCTTCAGCGAGACGGAACCTCTCTACGGCTACCGGCAGACGCTGTTCCCCATCGTGCAGGGTTGCACATATAAAGACCTGCGGCAAGACGCTGCCAAGCACGTCTGCGACCATCTGCCGCTGCTTGCCGATGGCGGCGGAGTTGCCATTGGCGGCCTGGCTGTCGGCGAGCCTACGGAGATTATGTACGACATGATTGAAGTTGTCAATGCCATTCTTCCCAAAGACCGTCCGCGCTATCTCATGGGCGTTGGCACACCACAGAACATTCTGGAGGCCATTGAACGCGGTGTCGACATGTTCGACTGCGTAATGCCTACACGCAACGGACGCAACGCAATGCTTTTCACATACGAAGGCACCATGAACATGCGCAACAAGCAGTGGGAGGCAGACTTCAGCCCCATCGACCCCGACGGCTGCGAAATCGACCGCATTCACAGCAAGGCATATCTGCACCATCTGTTCAAGGCACAGGAACTGCTGGCCATGCAGATTGCCTCGATACATAATCTGGCTTTCTATCTGCGTCTGGTTACCGATGCACGCATGCACATTGAACAGGGAGACTTCACGCAGTGGAAGCGTTCCGTGGTAGAGAATTTAGGAAAAAGGAGATAGATATGGACAAATATATATTCCCACTGAAGCGCATTGACCGCTACATAATATCGAAATTCCTCGGCACCTACATCTACAGCATCCTGCTGATCATCAGCATCTCCATAGTCTTCGACGTCAACGAGAACCTTGCAAAGTTCACGACGAACAATGCTCCACTGCGGGCCATCGTCTTCGACTATTATGCCAACTTTGTTCCTTATTTTGCAAGCCTGTTCTCGCCGCTGTTCGTCTTCATTTCGGTCATCTTCTTCACTTCCAAGCTGGCAGGCAATTCAGAAATCATTGCCATGCTGGCATGCGGCATGAGCTTCAAGCGACTGCTGCGCCCCTACCTGTTTTCGGCAGCCCTGATAGCCGTTCTGAACTTCTGCCTCAGTGCATACGTCATTCCAAAGGGTACCGTGGTGCGCCACGACTTCGAGTCTCTCTACAAGAACAACAAGAAGAACACCTCAGCATCCAACATCCAGCTGATGGTAGACAAGGGCGTTGTTGCCTATCTGTCGCAATACGACGACATCAGGAAGACCGGCTATGGCTTCGCACTCTACAAGTTTGAAAACAAGAAGCTCGTCTCGCAGATGAATGCCAATATGGTGCAGTATGACACCATTGCCGACGAGCGCTACCACTGGAAGGCACGCAACTACAAGATACGCACGCTGAAGGGCATGCGCGAGGAAATAACCAGCGGCACGGAAATAGACACCCTTATACAGATGGAGCCTATGGACCTTGTGTTCTCCAAAGGCCAGCAGGAAACATTCACGTCGCCGGAACTGCTGCGCTACATTTCCAAGCAGCAGCAGCGCGGCTCCAGCAACGTCGTGCAATACGAAGTGGAATACCACAAGCGCATAGCCTCCAGCTTTGCTTCGTTCATACTCACCATCATCGGCGTCTCGCTGTCGTCGCGCAAGCGAAAGGGCGGCATGGGAATGTATCTCGGCATCGGACTGGCACTGTCGTTTACCTATATCCTGCTGCAGACCATCAGCGCAACCTTTGCCATCAATGCCGACACTCCGCCAATGCTGGCAGCATGGATACCAAACATTCTGTACATATTCATAGCATATTTCTGCTACAGGCAGGCACCGAATTAAGGGTAAAGTGAATAGTGAAAAGTGAAAAATTTGCTACCGCTACTCTAACACCCAACACCCAACACCCATCACCCAACACCCAACACCCAACACCCAACCATGACATTCGAAGAAACATATCTGAACGACAATATTCTCGACGCTCTCTACGACATGCACTTCGAAGAGATGACGCCGATACAGGAGCAGTGCATACCGCAGATACTCGACCAGCACGACCTCATAGGCGTTGCCCAGACAGGCACTGGCAAGACGGCTGCCTATCTGCTGCCCATACTCTCCATGCTCGACGACGGCGACTATCCACGCGACGCCGTCAGCTGCCTGATAATGGCACCTACGCGCGAGCTGGCACAGCAGATAGACCAGGCCATGCAGGGCTTCGGCTACTATCTCGACGGCATCTCCAGCGTTGCCGTATACGGCGGCAACGACGGCATACGCTTCGACCAGGAAATGAAGTCGCTCCGCATGGGTGCCGACGTAATCATTGCCACCCCCGGCCGACTGCTGAGCCACATCCGCATGGGGCATGTCGACCTGAGCCGCCTGTCATTCTTCGTACTCGACGAGGCCGACCGCATGCTCGACATGGGCTTTTCCGACGACATCCTGTCAATAGCCAAGATGCTGCCGGAAAGCCACCAGACGATCATGTTCTCTGCCACCATGCCCGACAAGATACAGCAGCTGGCACACACGCTGCTCAACAATCCCGTCGAGGTCAAGATTGCCGTCTCCAAGCCTGCCGAGAAAATACAGCAGTCGGCCTACATCTGCTACGAGCCGCAGAAGCTGGGCATCATACGCTCGCTGTTCAAGGCCGGCGAACTGGAGCGTGTCATCATCTTCTGCAGCAAGAAGAACAAGGTGAAGGACATTACCCGCGAACTGCAGCGCATGAACATCAACTGCGCAGCCATGCACAGCGACCTATCGCAGGCAGAGCGCGACGACGTCATGTACCGCTTCAAGGCCGGGCAGGTGAGCGTCCTCGTTGCCACCGACATCGTCAGCCGCGGCATCGACATCGACGACATCCTGTGCGTCATCAACTACGACGTCCCTCACGATGCCGAGGACTATGTCCACCGCATCGGCCGCACGGCACGTGCGCAGCGCGACGGCGTTGCCATCACCTTCGTTTCCGAGCTGGACATGCGCTACTTCGCCGACATTGAGCGCTTTCTGGAAAAGGAAATCCAGAAGACGCCCCTACCCGACGGCCTTGGCGACGGCCCGGCGTTCTCAGTCGCCGGAGTCCGCAAGCAGTCGCGCGGACGCGGCGGCCGCCAGTCAGGCGCACGCCATTCCAGGAACAAAGGCGGAAGAAAAAACACCAGTGCGAAGAACAACGATAACGAAAACAGCAACGCAAAGAGGTCGGCACACAGACGTAGGCCGCATGGCAGAAAGAAAAGCCATGACGCAACACCAGAGTAAAACAACAGCCCAGCAGGCGAAAGAAGACGTAGAGAGTGTTCTGGAAATACTTCTCCGCCTTGCCCACCACCTCGTAGTCGCCCGTGGCGAAAAAGTCCTCAAGGCGCTGCATGAAGGCTTCGGCCTGACCGCTTCGCACGTCTTTCGTGAACTGGGCGATGGCGAACCGGCTCTTGTCAGTCACCCTGGGCGTGTAGAACGGCAGCAGGTACTTGATGAAGCCTTGCTCCACCTCGCGGTTTGGGAAGCCCAGCGTAAAGGTGTCGAACTCACGGTCGTAGCTTTTCAGCGTGAGGTAACCACTCTGGTAGGTCAGTATGTGCTTTATTGAAGGCGGTGCCTTCTCCGCCAACGAGTTTTGAGCATCCATAGAACATATAAGTACCCACTGACACCATGTCCGTATTCCACCCGTCACCAGCGAATATCGTTTCTAAGTTCGAGCAGTTTCCGAACATGTAGCTCATGTCTGTCACATTGCTTGTATAAAAAACGCAATTTTACTGTGGATGATTACACGCGGTTATGCAGGTGACCCGGAAGATGCCAAGTGCCGATGAACTGCCATAAACTCTGTGGCCTCTGCGGCTCTGCGCGAGACAGAAGAACTTTGTGAAAACATAAGTCAATGACTTACAAAATTATCTCTGCGAGTTACGAAATTATCTCCGTAAGATAAAGAATTATCTCTGCATGTTATTTCAGGGGTGAGAGGTAAGAGGTGAGAGGTGAGAGATAAGGTGTAAGAGGTGTGCCGGGTGCGACCACTTTCCAGGTTAGCCTATTATAGGCTGTCTAATCCGCAATATGGCCAGACATCAATGTAAAACCCTGTTTCCCAAACGTATACAAACGAGGATTAACCCCACCCACAGCAATCTTTTGGCAGCGAACAAACGAAAATGTCCCCGGCAGGAATTCCTGCTGGGGACTTTCTATATCAGTATTTCTGTGTTTACATCATGCCACCCATGCCCGGGTTGCCCATTGGCATGGCAGGCTCCTTCTCGGGCTTGTCGGTGATGAGGCACTCGGTGGTGAGGAACATGCCGGCAATGCTGGCAGCATTCTCAAGAGCTACGCGCGCAACCTTTGCCGGGTCGACGATGCCTGCCTTGCGCAGGTCCTCGTACTCACCGGTGCGGGCATTGTAGCCGAAGTCGCCCTTACCCTCGCGCACTTTCTGCACAACGACGGCACCCTCCTGTCCGGCATTGCTGACAATCTGGCGCAGAGGCTCCTCGATGGCGCGGCAGATGATGTTGATGCCCGTCTGCTCGTCGGCGTTTACGCCCTTGACGTCCTTAAGGGCCTCCTGGGCGCGGATGTAGGTAGTACCGCCGCCGGCAACGACACCCTCTTCAATGGCTGCACGGGTGGCGCACAGAGCATCGTCGACGCGGTCTTTCTTCTCCTTCATCTCTACCTCGCTGTTGGCACCGACATAGAGTACTGCAACACCGCCGGACAGCTTGGCCAGACGCTCCTGCAGCTTCTCCTTGTCGTAGCTGCTGGTGGTCAGCTCTATCTCCTTCTTAATCTGGGCAATGCGGTCCTGGATGGCCTGCTTGTCGCCTGCGCCGTTGACGATGGTGGTGTTGTCCTTCGAGACAGTCACCTTGTCGCAGGTGCCGAGCATCTCGAGCGTAGCCTGCTCCAGCTTCAGTCCCTTCTCCTCGCTGACGACGACGCCGCCCGTCAGAGTGGCAATGTCCTCGAGCATGGCCTTACGACGGTCGCCGAAGCCAGGAGCCTTGACGGCACAAATCTTCAGACCGCCGCGCAGACGGTTGACAACGAGTGTTGTCAGAGCCTCAGAGTCTACGTCCTCGGCAATCACGAGCAGCGGACGGCCGCTCTCGGCAGCAGGCTGCAGTATGGGCAGGAAGTCCTTGATGTTAGAGATTTTCTTGTCGTAGATGAGGATGTATGGGTTCTCCATTACGCACTCCATCTTCTCCGAGTCTGTGACAAAGTATCCAGAGAGATAGCCACGGTCGAACTGCATTCCCTCAACGACTCCGATGTGTGTGTCGCGGCTCTTCGACTCCTCGATGGTGATAACGCCGTCCTTGGAAACCTTGCGCATGGCGTCGGCCAGCAGCTTGCCGATTTCCTCATCGTTGTTGGCCGAGACGGTGGCCACCTGCTCAATCTTGTCGTAGTTGTCGCCAACCTGCTCGGCACTCTTCTCGATGTGTCCGACTACGGCAGCGACGGCCTTGTCGATACCACGCTTCAGGTCCATTGGATTGGCACCGGCAGTGACGTTCTTCAAGCCCTCGGCAACGATAGCCTGAGTGAGGATGGTTGCAGTGGTCGTTCCGTCGCCGGCATCGTCGCCGGTCTTTGATGCAACGCTCTTCACCAGCTGTGCGCCAGTGTTCTCGAACTTGTCCTCCAGCTCGATTTCCTTTGCAACGGTAACGCCGTCCTTAGTAATCTGCGGAGCGCCGAACTTCTTCTCAATAACAACGTTACGTCCCTTAGGGCCGAGAGTAACCTTCACTGCGTTTGCCAACTGGTCCACGCCGTTCTTCAGCAGGTCGCGGGCCTCAATATTGAATTTAATATCTTTTGCCATAATCTTTTCAATATTAACTATTTACTTTTCACTATTCGCTATTAATTTTTACTTTTCGATGACTGCCAGAACGTCGCTCTGACGCATCATAAGATACTTCTCGCCTTCAAATTCCAGCTCTGTGCCGGAGTATTTTCCGTAGAGTACTTCATCGCCGGCCTTCAGTATCATTTCTTCGTCCTTCGTACCCTGGCCTACGGCCTTAATGGTGCCATGCAGTGGCTTCTCCTTGGCAGTGTCTGGAATGATGATGCCACCGATTTTCTCTTCTGCCGGTGCTGGCAATACCAGCACGCGGTCGCCTAATGGTTTAATGTTCATAATAGTAATCTTATTTTTAGAGTTTAACTTTTGTTTTTATAGCTTCTGCCAGTGGTTATGCCAAAAATGTGCCAAATGTGCATGCACTGACACATTGGCAGACAAAAAGAAAAAGTCTTTAAAATTTGGCCGATTGTGTAAATTGAACTACCTTTGCAATATGTTTGTCCATAATCTTTACACTGGCAAGCAGTTTTTTGACACATTAATTATATTATAACATCTCATAGGCACTATGAAAGACTTCTGGAAAAACGTGTTGGCGACGATAGTCGGCATGATGATTGTTTCCGTTTTATTCTTCTTTATTCTCATAAGTTCATTAGCCAGCCTGTCGCTCAGCAACCCAACGGCAAAGGCCGAAGACAACTCCGTGCTGACGCTCATGCTTTCAGGACAAGTGGTGGAATGCAGCGAGGAAAATCCATTCACGATGCTCACCGGCCAGATTTCTGAAAGCATTGGCCTTAACGACATCATAAGTGCTATCAAGAAGGCCAAGGCCGACAAGAACATCAAGGGCATATACTTAGAGGCAGGCCTGTTTGCCGCAGACTCTCCTGCTTCCAGCCATGCCATCCGCGAGGCTCTGCTCGACTTCAAGGCTTCCGGGAAATGGATTGTCGCCTATGCCGACACCTACACTCAGAACACTTATTACATCTGCAGCGTAGCCGACAAGGTAATGCTCAATCCGCATGGCTCCATCGACTGGCACGGACTTGCCGCCCAGCCTTATTTCGTCAAGGACCTGCTTGCCAAGTTCGGCGTCAAGTTCCAGCTCTCCAAGGTCGGCAAATACAAGAGCGCCCCTGAGACAATGACCGCCGACAAGATGAGCGACCCCAACCGCGAACAGGTTTCTGCCTACATCAATGGCATCTGGCAGGTTATGCTTGCCGATGTAGCTAAGAGCAGAAAGATTTCCGTCGACTCTCTCAACAGCTTTGCCGACCACTTCACAGCCTTCGACGAGCCTTCTGCACTGAAGCAGAAGAAACTTGTTGACGAACTGATGTATACCAACGAAGTGAAGGACGTCATCAAGAAACTGCTGAAGACCGACAAGCCCATCCATCAGCTGACCGTGAGCGACATGGTCAACATGCCGTCGGCCGACGATGACGGCGGCGACAAGATAGCCGTCTACTATGCCTATGGCGACATCGTCGACTCAGAAACCGGCGACATCATGCAGCAGACCCACAACATCGTGGCCACCACGGTGTGCAAAGACCTTGAGGAACTTACCAACGACGACGACGTAAAGGCCGTAGTGCTTCGCGTCAATTCCCCCGGCGGCTCTGCATACGCCTCTGAGCAGATATGGCATGCCGTCACACAGCTGAAGGCCAAGAAGCCCGTTGTTGTTTCCATGGGCGGATATGCTGCATCGGGCGGCTACTACATCAGCTGTGCCTCAAACTACATCATCGCAGAGCCAACCACCATCACCGGCTCAATAGGCATTTTCGGAATGTTCCCCGACTTCAGCGGACTGCTGACAGACAAGCTCGGCGTCAAGTTCGACGAAGTGAAGACCAACCGTCATGCAGCCTTCGGCACTCCTGCACGTCCCTTCAATGCTGAAGAGATGGCTATGATTGACAGTTACATCGACCGCGGCTACAAACTCTTCCGCCAGCGCGTCGCCGACGGCCGCAAGCTGCCAGTCGACAAGGTTGAGGAGATAGCCCAGGGCCGTGTCTGGCTGGGCAACGACGCTCTGAAAATCAAGCTTGTAGATGCCATCGGCTCCTTGGACGATGCCGTGAAGAAAGCCGCAGAGCTTGCAAAATCCAAGGAATACCACACTGCCGCCTATCCAGAGCCTGCCGACTGGATGGAACAGCTGATGAACACTGCCAACAGGGGCAGCTACCTTGACGAAGAAATGCACGCCGCCCTTGGCGAATACTACGAGCCTTTGCGCTTTGTGAAGACCATCAGCCAGCGCAGTGCCATCCAGGCACGCCTGCCATATTTTGTAACTATAAAATAAGAACTTGGAAGGCGACTTCATAAAAATCAACAAGTGGTTGCTGCCCGCCAGCTGGCTCTACGGCCTTGGCGTAAAGCTGCGCAACACGCTCTTCGACATTGGCGTGCTGAAGTCGCGTGCCTTCAAGGTCCCCATTATTTCCGTTGGCAACATCACCGTTGGCGGCACCGGCAAGACCCCACATGTGGAATATCTTGTCCGCCTGCTTAAGGACCAGTTCAACGTTGCCGTACTCAGCCGTGGCTACAAGCGCAAGAGCAAGGGCTTTATCGTTGCCGCCGGTGACACGCCTATGACAGAAATCGGCGATGAGCCTTTCCAGATGAAGCAGAAATTCAAGGACGTCACCATTGCCGTCGACAAGAACCGCTGCCATGCCATCGACGAGCTAACAAGTTCCGACGACACCATCGACGTCATACTGCTCGACGATGCTTTCCAGCACCGCTATGTGAAGCCCGGCATCAACATCCTGCTCGTCGACTATCACCGGCTGCTCATCTACGACTGCCTGCTGCCTGCCGGCCGTCTGCGTGAGCCTATAAAGGGAAAGAACAGGGCCGACATCGTCATCGTCACCAAGTGTCCGCAGGAGCTGAAGCCCATGGAATACAGGGTCATCAAGAAAGCCATGAACCTGTTTCCCTATCAGACGCTTTATTTCACTACCCTCACCTATGGCAGCCTGAAGCCCATCTTCAGCACCGACAAGCCCGACATACCCCTGTCAGGACTTGCCGGCAAGCACGTGCTGCTGCTCACCGGCATCGGCTCTCCGGAACAGATGATTCACGACATAACACCATTGTCGAAGGCAGTTACGCCGGTTACCTTCAGCGACCACCACCACTTCAAGCCCAAGGACATCAGCCTTATAAACGACACTTTTGCTGCCATCAGCGGCGACAAGATCATCGTCACCACCGAAAAGGACGCCACCAGGCTTCAGACCGTCGAGGGACTGAGCGACGACGTCCGCAGCAACATCTATGCACTGCCCCTATTCATCAGCTTCATGCAGGATGAAGGCGAACTCTTTAATAATCAGATAGTGGGCTATGTCCGCAAGAATTCCAAAAACAGCATCTTGGCAAAAAGGGAGCCGAGCGTTAAGCCCCAGAAGAAGGCCAACGTAATCAGGTTTAAGTAAAAACGTTTTCTGCAAGATGCTGCTGTCTGTCATTGTTCCTGTTTTTCGCGTCGAGGACACTCTTGACAAGTGCGTCTCCAGCCTGCTGCGGCAGGGCGTCGACGACATGGAAATCATCCTCGTCGACGACGGCTCGCCCGACAGATGCCCAGCCATGGCCGACCAGTGGGCAGTCCGCGACCCACGCGTAAAAGTTATCCACAAGACCAACGGCGGCCTTAGCGAGGCACGCAATGCAGGACTCGACACCGCCACTGGCAGCCTTATCACCTTCGCCGACTCCGACGACTTCCTTGACGACGGACTCTACGCACAGCTGCTGGCCGGCATCGGCAGCTGCGACATTCTGGAATTCTCCATTGCCGGACGCCTGCAGCTCAGCGACGAAGAATTCACTGACATGTCTGACTACTGGCTCCGCTGCCAGGCCTACTGCCACACCTATGTCTGGAACAAAATCTTCCGACGCCAGCTGTTCGACGGCGTGCGATTTCCCAAGGGCAGAGTCTTTGAAGACGTCTACATCATGCCCCAGCTGCTCAGGAAGGCGCAAAAAATCCGCACCACATCGCGCGGCTACTACCACTACTGCTACAATCCCAACGGCATCACTGCCACGGCCGACGGCCGCGCACTTGCGCAGCTGCTTGATGCACATCTCGGCAGCGGCATGCCAGTGGACGACATCTACTATCTTTATCTTGCCAATATTCAGACAGACGTCTGGGAGCGCACGCAAGAGCCGCTCCGCCTGCCGTCGAGGACTTTGGACACAAGCCGCTTCCGCGGAAAGGACAAGATAAAGGCAATAATTCTAAACACGCTAAGCATTCAACGACTATGCAAGATTACAAGACTAATACACATACTGCGGAAGCCCAGCCGCTCGTGACGTTCATAGTCACCTGCTACAATCTGCCCACGCAGATGCTGTGCGAATGCATCAACAGCCTGCTGGCCCTTTCGCTGAGTCCTCAGGAACGCGAGATAATAATCGTCGACGACGGGTCTGACGTCAGTCCCATGAACAGCCTCATGCAGTTCGGCGACGACATCATGTACATACGCCAGAAGAACGGCGGCGTGAGCGTGGCCCGCAATACAGCCCTCAGCATAGCCCACGGGAAATACATCCAGATAGTCGACGGCGACGACACACTGATACAGGTCCCCTACGAACACTGCCTCGACATCATCCGCTATCAGCAGGACACCGACCTGCTGATGTTCGACTTCAGCAAGTCTGGCAACGAGCCTTACAAAGCGTTCAGCGACACTGCGCCCACTACCGGTGCCGACTACATGCGCCTGTACAACATCCACGGTGCTGCCTGGAGCTGCCTGTTCCGCAGCAGCGTCCGCGGCAACCTGCAGTTCACGCCCGGCATCAGGTATGGCGAGGACGAGGAGTTCATGGCCCAGCTGCTGATACGCTCCGAAGTGGTCTGCGCCACCGATGCCAAGGCTTATTACTACCGTGACCGCAGCACGTCGGCCGTCCGCCAGCAGGACAGCGACAGCAAGCGACAGCGGCTCGACGACACCATGGAAGTCCTGCTGCATCTGAACAGCCTTGCCGACCGTCTACCGCCTGCCGAACGCACGGCCATGCAGCGGCGCGTGGCACAGCTCACAATGGACTACATCTACAACACCATCGTACTCACCCGTTCGCGGCAGGCACTCGACGAGCGCATTGCCACACTGCATCAGAAAGGCCTCTTCCCACTGCCCGACCGCAAATATACCGCTAAATACCAGTGGTTCCGCCGCATGACAAACTCCAGCATAGGGCTGTCCATGCTGCTACATACCCTACCCTACCTAAAGCGCGAACGATGAGAATACTGCTCGTAGGCGAATACAGCAACGTACACGCCACTCTTGCCAAGGGGCTGCGCACCATGGGGCATGAGGTTGTGGTGATTTCCAATGGCGACTTTTGGAAAAACTATCCACGCGACATCAACGTCAGCCGGCCTGACGGCATGCTGGGAGGCGTGCGGCTGATGGCACGCCTGTGGAGCCTGCTGCCCAGGATGCGCGGCTACGACGTGGTGCAGCTCATCAACCCGATGTTCTTCGAACTGAAGGCCGAGCGACTGCTATTCTTCTACCGCTACCTGCGCCGCCACAACAGGCACGTAGTGCTGTGTGCCTTCGGCATGGACTACTACTGGGCGCATGAATGCATCACGCGCAAGCCACTCAGATACAGCGACTTTAACTTTGGCGACCAGCTGCGCACGGACCCGTCGGCCGTCTACGAACAGCACGACTGGACAGGCACTGCCAAGGAGCGGCTGAACAAGCTGATAGCCGCCGACTGCGACGCCATCGTCACCGGCCTCTATGAGTATGATGTCTGCTACAGGCCGCACTTTCCGGAAAAGACTCACTTCATTCCATTCCCCATAGTGCCTGCCACACTGGCCCCGCGGCATGAAAGCAGCAGCGACTTACAGCCCATGCGCATCTTCATCGGCATCAGCCGCGGGCGCAGTGCCTACAAGGGTACCGACATCATGCTGCGTGCCGCCGAAGCAGTGGCAGCGAAGCACCCCGGGCGCATGGAACTTGTAAAGGCTGAGGGAGTGCCTTTCGACACCTATCAGCAGCTGCTCGACGGCAGCGACGTGCTGCTCGACCAGCTGTATGCCTACACGCCGGCCATGAATGCCCTGCTGGCAATGTCGAAAGGCATTGTCGTCGTTGGCGGCGGCGAGCCGGAGAACTACGAAATACTGAACGAGACTGAGCTGCGCCCCATCGTCAACGTGCAGCCAACCTACGAGAGTGTCTTCGAGGAGCTTGAGCAGATAGTGCTGCACCCAGAACGCCTGCAAACAATGAAAGAGCAAAGCATTGAATACATCCGCCGCCATCACGACTACATCCATGTGGCCAGCCAGTATGCCAGCCTATACTCTTCACTCGGCTGACTGATGCAACGATGACGCAACATGCTGAGATAAAAAATTATCTTCGTAAGATATTTTCGTAACATGCAGAGATATTTTCGTAACATGCAGAGATAATTTCGTAACATGCAGAGATAATTTCGTAACTCGCAGAGATAATTTTTTCTCCCTGCTGCTGGAAACAAACAACGGACTTCGCGAAACAATATTCGCAAAGTCCGTTTTAGTTGTAATCCACCCTGGGTGGACGATTTCTTTATTCTGCGGCAGGAGCCTCAGCAGCAGGAGCCTCTTCAGCAGCGGTCTCGGCAGCAGCAGCCTCTGCGGCAGCGGCAGCCTCAGCCTCAGCCTTGGCAGCAGCCTCAGCAGCCTTCTTCTCAGCCACCTTCTTGGCCTGCTCCTCATTCTGAGCCTTCTCGGCCTTCAGCTGGGCAGCGGCAGCGTCCTTCTTAGCCTTTGCCTCTGCGTCAGCAATCTTTGCAAGACCATTCTGCTTGTCAGCCTTCCATGCGTCAAACTTCTTCTGAGCAGCAGCCTCGTCGAAAGCGCCCTTCCTGACACCACCACGGAGGTGCTTCATGAGATAGACACCCTCACGGCTGAGAATGTTGCGCACTGTGTCTGTAGGCTGTGCACCTGTCTCGACCCAATAAAGTGCACGCTCGAAATTCAAATCTACTGTGGCAGGATTGGTGTTTGGGTTGTAAGTACCAATCTTCTCAGTAAATCTACCATCACGTGGTGCACGTGCGTCGGCGATAACGATGCTGTAGTAGGCATAGCTCTTGCGGCCGCCGCGCTGTAACCTGATTTTTGTTGCCATTGTGTTTAATTGATTTTTGTGTGTTAAAAATTGAATTTCATGCCATTATCTCGTAATAGCGGCTGCAAAGGTACGAAGTTTTGGGAAAAACAGGAGTGGCAACCGAAGATTAATTCGCCGATTTAACGATAATTAACTGTTGGAAAATGCATGATATATATCTTTTTTCCGCTAATTTTGGCTTCGCCGAACTTACTTGGCACTCGGAAATGAAAAAGAAAAGTTTGCTTTTCTTTTTCATTTCACTCGTTTTTGTGTAATTTTGCATTTAGATGAGAGATATTTCCATTCTTATTCCGTCGTACAACTATGTTTGCACAAGTCTGGTCAGCGAACTGCGCAGACAGGCCAGCCAACTTGCCATCGGCTACGAGATTATTGTAGCCGACGACGGTTCCTCGGACACTGCATGCACTGAGGCTAACAGCAAGATTGGCACATGGCCGCAATGCCGGTTCATCAGAATGGAAAAGAACATCGGGCGTGCAGCAATACGTAACATGCTGGCAAGGGAAGCGTCGCTCGAGTGGCTGCTGTTCCTCGACTGCGACATGGAGACTGGCAGCAGCAACTTTCTGCACACTTATGCCACCTACGACACCGACAAGGACGTTCTGGACGGAGGCATCGGCATCGGCGGAAGGCAGGACATGCTGCATGGCAACATCAGGTTCCTCTACGAGAAGAAGGCATCGGCAAGGCACAGCGCGGAAATGCGCAGCCTGGCACCCTACAAGAGCTTCCGGACGACGAACTTCATGGTGCGCCGCAGCGTAATGCTGGCCAACCCCTTCGACGAGCGCTTCCTGCATTACGGCTACGAAGACGTGCTCTTTGGCAAGCACTTGCAGCAGAACGGCATTCAGATTTGCCACATTGACAATCCTACCGTGCTGACAGACTATGAAAGCAACGAGGTCTTCATAGCCAAGACAGAGGAGGCCATGCGTACTCTCTACACTTTCCGCGACGACCTGCAAGGCTATTCACGCCTGCTCGACCGTGCGCTCAGGCTGCCGCAGTGGCCCTTCGTCGTCTGGCACTGCCTCTTCGGACGCTGGGAGCGCAAGAACCTTACCGGCAGCTGGCCGCTGCTGGCACTGTTCGACATCTACAAAATCGGGTATTTCGTAACTCTGTTCAGGAAACAGCCATTGAGGCAATAACACCACGCACAACGGCATAGCAGACCAGAAGGCACAGCACCGCAACAGGCACCTTGCACAGGCGGCTGCTGTAGTAGGCCGGCTTTCTGAGACGGCAGTAGCAGCGGTAGACGCCATAGCCTACCAGTCCACCCCACAGCAGTCCGACGGTAATGTCGCCAGGATAGTGGACGCCAAGATACATCCGCGTCCAGCAGTTCACCAGCGACCACATGACGAGGCTGACCGTCAGCAGGCGGTTGCGCATGAGCAGCGAAAAGAAGACGGCTATGGAGAACGTGTTGGAGGCATGGGCTGAGAAGAAGCCGTAGCTGCCGCCGCGATAGCCGTCGACGACATCGACAAGACTGCCTATCTCCGGGTCGTGAGTGGGACGCCAGCGGGCAACGGTGGGTTTCACCAGCATGTCGTCGACAGAGCCGGCCAGCAGCACGCAGACACCGGCAGCAGCCAGTATCAGCACGACGTCCTGCCAGCGGCGGTTGCTCCTGACAACAACATAGAACAGTGCCAGATACAACGGAATCCATGTCTTGGCATTCGTCAGCGTCAGCACCATGTAGTCAAGGAACAGCGAGTCGCTGCCGTTGACGAGCAACAGCAACTGTTTGTCAAAGTGTATCAGTTCTTCCATTCTTCATATCACGCTTATCGCCGACTTCTCTATCCAGCCCTCGCGGCCGTCGGCAACGCTGACCTCGGCCCAGCCGCTCATGGAATTGTCGATGATGGTGACCTTTGTGCCTTCATGCAATATGAACAAGTCGGTGCCGCCCTTGGAAGGAGTACTCTTCACGGTAGCGGCCGACGACATGATGATGGCTCCGCTGCGACTGACGACGCGCTGCTTCTGCTGCCATGCAAACACGTTGGCGGCAATGAACAGCACCATCAGCAGCAGGCTGCCGAAGAAGCCTACCTTGCGCAGCCAGATGCGCCCGGCAAAGAGATAGAGCAATGCCAGGGCTATGGCCACGACAAGGGCAACGACGGCGGTCACAGCCCACCCGTCGGCACTCGCCTGACTGACGACCGAGCGATACCACGTGACGAAAAACATTTCCGACTCTGGGGTTATGCGGTCGACGGTCTTCGAACGGGCCATCTGCAGATTGAAGCGTATGTCCTTGTCGCCGGGCGACAGCACAAGGGCGCGCTCATAGTTGAGAATGGCCTTGGGCATGTTCTCCATGCGGTAGTATGCATTGCCAAGATTGTAGTAAATGCTGGCACTGACACCCTGCTGCAACAGTTTCTCGTAGAGGCTGGCAGCCTGCTGGTAGTCTTCGCGCATGTAGGCACTGTCGGCCTCCTGCTTGCTCACGGCAGATGCCGCAAAAGGAATAAAGGCCAGCAGGCAGGAAAGCAATAGCGTTCTCGCCTGCCCTTTCACCTTATTATATATATATATCGCTTGCATGTTGTTGTTTTGATTTTAACTTCTTAGCCCGTTAGCGTTTCACTTCTTTCCCTTTTTCATGGTCTCTGCTATCTGCGAAATGGCTGTCATGGCGGCCTCGTAGACTTTGTTCATGTTGCCCGTGGCGTCGCCGGGTGCATAGCGCGCAAACTCACACTCGTCGAGGGCGCTGATGAAGAGACCGATGGTCTCTGCACTGACGCTATGCTCCTCAAGGCGCTGGCTGATGTTGTCGCGTGTAAGCTGCTCGGAAGGCATGTTCAGCTTGTCGCCGACGTATCCCCAGAGAGCGCGCATCACTTCGTCGTAGAACTCGTTCTGACGGCCGCCGTTCATCAGCTTGGCAGCCTTGCGCAGCCTCTTGGTAGCAACCTTGTTGGCCTTGCCGGCACGCTGCTTGACAATGTTTGCATTCTCTATGGCACGCTGGCGGAAAATCACGAAAAGGGCAACAAAACTGCCGAAAAGGATGGCAAGGGTGAGCCAATAGGCTTTGGAACCGAAGAAGAAATAGCCTGCCGAGACAAGCTCTGCATCGCCGCCCTTGATATGGTGGATGTCGCTGTTGAGGTTTTCCACGTCCTCCTGCTCCGTATAGCTGCTGACGGCTGTGGAGGTGCCGTCGCCCTTGGCAACCTGCAGGGTTATGGAGTCGGTGGTTATCGTCTTGTAGTCTTCTGTGGAAAGATCGTAGTACACATATTCTATAGCCGGGATTTCAAACGTTCCCTGATGGCGCGGCACGGCAAGGAAATCGTAGATAATCTGGCCTTCCAGACCGTTGGTGGTCAGCTTGGTCTTGTCGGTGACCTTGGCGTCGTAGGTGTCGAAGTCCTTGGGGAAGTTGACTACCGGCTGCTTGAGAAGCTTCATGTTGCCGCTGCCGCTGACGACGACTCTCAGTCGCACCGGGTCGTTGGCCTTCAGCTCGGTCTTGTCGGCCTGGGCGCTGATGGTGAACGTGCCGACACCGCCGGAATAGCCGGCAGGATGCTTCGGCAGTGGGTCTACGTAGATGGTTATGCCGGGAGCCTTGATTTTCTTCTTCACCTCTACGTAGCCGGCACCGCCGTTGAAGAAGGCTTCAAAGGGATCGATGTTCGGATTGCGCTGCATGACAATGCCGTCGAACATGATGCTGGGTATTTCAAGCTTTCCTGATGCCTGCGGAAACATTACGTACTGGCTCCAAGTAACTGTCTTGTAGCCGCGCCCGTTGATGGTCTCTACGGAGAAATGCTTCTCCTGGGGCAGAGGGACTTCGCGAGTGTAGAAATTCTTCAGGTCGGGCATCTTGCCGCTGAGGTTGGTAAGCCCGACAACTGTATATACCTTGTAGGTGAGCAGCACAGGCTCCTGCTCGTGGACACGACGCTTGTTGGCCGTAACCTTTATGAACAAATCGCTGCCGGAAATGCTGCTGCCGGCAGTCTGCATGCCGTCATCGGCTGAACGACTGCCGCCCTGCCGTGACTGCTGGGCCTGGCCGCTTACCCTGATGGTCAATTCGTTGGACTCAACGGCTTTGCCATCCACCGTGACGCGCGCGGCGGGAATGGTGAAGGTGCCGTTCTTGATGGCCGACAAAATGTAGGTGTATGTTATCGACGACGTGCTGGACGTGCGGCCGTTAATCATTTGAAAACTGGACTGCGTGGACGTGCTGGGTCCCATAAGAACCTCAAAGGCGTCGGGAATGTTGCCGGCACGGAAGCCCTTGGCATCCTGCGTGTTAATGGTGTACGTAAGACGGAACTGTTCGCCTACGGCCACTTGTGACGGCGCCCTGCCTGTCAGCTGCTGAGCTGCTGATATGAGAAACGAAAGGGGGGCTGTCAGCAATGCCACGATGAGCAACAAGCGCCCCATCCACATTCGTTTGGTAACTGTATCTTCTATCATAACTATTGTGCGATAGCCTGTTCTTCAATTCTAAGCCCTTGATTATGGATTCGGCCTACCAGTTGTGCTGAAGCTGGCGGCGGGTCTTCTGCTGCTGGGCTTTCTTCATGCGATCCTGAGTGTTGCGTTCTTCCTGCATAGCAGCGTTCAGCAGTTGCTCGGCAGTCTCACGGCTCATCTGCTGTTGCTGTTGTTGTTGCTGCTGCCGTTGCTGGTTTTCTTTCTTTTCCTGTTGCTGTTGTTGCTGCTGCTGGTCGTCTTTCTTGTCCTGCTGCTGCTGGTCCTTCTTCCCCTGCTGCGGCTGTTGCTGCTGTTGTTGCTGCTGCTTCTTGCAAAGAGCAAGATTGTAGCGTGTCTCGTCATCGTCCGGATTGTTGCGCAGAGCCTCCTTGTAGGCCTCGATAGCCTCGCCATACTGGCGGTGCTGCTGCATGATGACGCCGGCATTATGGTATGCCATTGCCTTGCGGAGGGGGCTGTTCTCCATGCGTGCAGCGTCCATCAGCTGCCTGAAGGCCAGCGAGTCCTTGCCCTGCCCCATCATGGCATTGCCAAGATTGTAGGCGGCCTGCGGATTGCGTGAATTCTGCTCCATGGCCTTGCGGTAGGCAACTTCCGCATCAGCCATGTTGCCGCTGCGGAACAGACGGTTGCCGTTGCGAACCTGCTGGCGGTCGGACTGAGCATGAAGCGGTGCGGACAATGCACCAAAGACGAGAAGCAGCGCGACGGCTACGGCTGTCTGCCGGTAATCGGAACTGCCGCCAGGCTTCTTGCCTCTGCTGAATAGCGAGAGCCTGCTCAGCCGTGGGTTCTTGATTTCAAGGATGCACACTTCGGCAATCAGCAGTATCAAGGCTATCAGGACAACAGCCTGGAACTGCTCGTCGAAATCACTGTAGACATTGGTCTCTATCTCTTTCCTGGCAAGCTGGCTAAGCTCGTCGTTCAGCTGGCTTTGAGCCCTGCTGTTGTTTTCAACATGTATGTAAGCGCCGCCGCCGGCCTGTGCCACCTGACGGCACATTTCTTCGTTGAGTCCGGTCATGACGGTCTGCCCGCTGTTATCACGCAAGAAGTCTCCATTGCCAATGGGTATCGGTGCGCCCTTTGCAGAGCCAATGCCAAGGACGTAGACCCTGTAGCCCTTTTCCTTTGCATCGCGGGCAGCTTCCAATGCTCCGCCTTCATGGTCCTCGCCATCGGTAATGACTATTATTGCCTTGCCGATGCCTTCCTGCTGGGTAAAGCTGTGGGAGGCCATGTTGACAGCCGCGGCAATGTCGGTTCCCTGCGTAGAAATCATGGAGGGTGATATGTTGGACAGGAACATCTTGGCAGACACATAGTCACTGGTGATGGGCAGCTGTATGAATGCGTCGCCGGCAAAGACGATAAGGCCTATCTTGTCGTTCGAGAAGTTGTCGACAAGGTTTTCAACCATCATCTTTGCACGGTCAAGCCTGCTTGGTGCAACATCTTCGGCCAGCATGGAATTGCTGACGTCGATGGCGATGATGGTTTCGATGCCGGTACGCTTCTCACGGCTGATCTTTGTGCCGAACTGCGGCCGCGCCCATGCTACGATGAGCAACGCCAGGACAGTCATCAGCAGCCAGAACTTTACTGCAGGTCTCCACCGTGAGACTCCTGGCATAAGCTGCCGCACCAGCTCTGCGTCGCCAAAGGCACGCAGCCGTTTCTTCTGCTGGTAGCGCACCGCAAAATATATTATTGCCAAAACGGGAATGACAATCAGTGCTAACAGATATGTTGGTTCTTCAAATCGAAACATCGTCTTACTCTTTTCAGTTACACAGTTGCCTGCGGGTCACGGCAGACGCCTGAAGACCACCGTGCGTAAAAATATTTCCATGAGCAGCAAGATTACTGCCACCAGTGCAAAAGGCTGGTAAGCCTCATAGCGCTTGCTGAAAGTCTTGACGTTTAGCTTGGTCTTCTCAAGCTTGTCAATCTCTTTGTAAATCTGCTGCAGTTCCTTATTGTTTGTAGCCCTGTAGAAATCGCCATCAGTGGCTGCGGCAATGTCGCCAAGGGTCTTTGTGTCTATCTCGACGGGAACGTTGACATACTGAATGCCGCCAGCAACCATCATCGGGTAAGGAGCGGTCTTGTTGGTGCCGACACCGATGGTGTACCCCCTGATGCCCATGCTCTTTGCTATTTCGGCGGCAGTCATCGGCGAGAGGTCGCCTCTGTTGTTAGAGCCGTCGGTAAGCAATATCACGACACGGCTCTTGGCCTTAGAGTCTTTCAGCCGGCTGACGGCGTTGGCAAGTCCCATGCCGATGGCCGTACCATCCTCTATGAGTCCGCGCTGTGCAATGTCGGTGCGCACATTCTGCAGCAGCGACAGCAGCGATGCATGGTCGGTAGTCATGGGACACTGCGTGAAGGCCTCGCCTGCAAATATTGTCAGTCCGATGTTGTCGTTGGGCCTGCCAGCTATAAACTCCGCAGCCACCTGCTTGGCTGCCTCTATGCGGTTAGGCTTCAAGTCTTCTGCAAGCATGGATGTCGACACGTCCATTGCCATCATTATGTCAATGCCCTCTACGGTCTTGTTGTTCCATGAGCTGCTGGTCTGCGGCCTTGCAAGAATAAGCACCATCATGACAAAGAGAGCAATGCGCAACACCTGCAGCAGCGGCATCATTGCCACCTTCCACGACCGCGGCGCATTGATATATGCCTTAGTGTCGCTAAGGCGCATTGTCGGCTCACTGTTCTTCCTGATTAACAGATACCATAGCAGATACGGTATGAGCAGTAATAGCAGAAAGAGATATTCTTTGTTGGCAAATTCCATTAACAGTTGTTTCTTTTCTCAGTTTTTATCACATTAGCAGCTGCCACATCTCGTAGACAATGTAGGCTATCATTGCAAGAGAGACGATGCTGATAGTCCAAAGCACAGTCTTAAGCACCTTGCGCTCTTTCTGCGAGCGCTGGTCTTCAGCTGAGAGCTGCGGCTTTTGCACTTCTTCCGTGGGAACATTCTCCAGCTTTGTCTGGTTGATGAAGTCTATGGCGTTCACCAGATTGGCATCGTTTTCATTGATGAGCGTGGAATATTTTGCAAACTTCACCAAGTCGGCAGTATTGAATAGCTGGCGCAGTTCGTCAAGGCTTTTCTGGTCGCCGCTTGCGGTGAGCCGCTCTATTATCTGGCTGCTCGTCATCTCCATTGCCGAGAATCCATAGCGCTCTTCAATATACCTGCGGAGCGTATCGGTGAGCTTGGTGTAATACTCCTTCTGATTTTCCGAAGCCACCATTTTGTCCGCCTTTATCTGCTCTATCTGCTGCATGGCCTTCTGGTGCGGCAACAGCCGGCGGACAATCTTTATGTGGGCTATCACCGGCTTGCCTGCCAACAGGCGTGAAAGCAAGTACACGCCCACAGCCACCAGCAGCAGAAGAAGCACGCTCATGCCGAACAGCGGACTCCACTCGCTCCACAAGAACGGATTGTCCTGCACATCCTTCGGCGGACACATCTTGTCGAGCTGCGTAGTGTCCACCTCCACCTCGTTGACTTTCAATGCGAGGTCGGCGGTCTGCGTCTCCTTGCCGCCGACCTTGACTTTCAACGGCGGCAGATGATAGAGATTGCCGTCGAAAGACGTCAGTACGATTTGCATTGTGTTGGTCTCCGGATGCGACACGCTGACAATCTCAACGCCATCCACAATCTGCTGCCGCGCGCTCAGTGTGGGCCACTCTATGTCAGCACTGGCGTCGCCGTCTACTGTCAGCGTCACCCTGGCCTGCTGCCCTATCATTATCTCTATAGGCTCTATCGTGGCCTTTACCTGCGCCAGGAGAGTAAATGGCAGAAAGGCAAAAAGGCAAAGCAGCAACAGCCCCTTTACCATTCTTTCCGCCTTTTGTGTCTTGCAATATATCATTTTGTTTTCTTGCCCTTCAAACATTCATGCATTATTCTCAGCTTCGCTGCTTAAACAGCAGCAGCAAAGCCTTCACATAGTCTTCGTTGGTAGCAATGCTGACCATGTCGACACGGCTGTGGGCCATGATTTCCGTAAGCCGCTTCTGCCTGTCCTGCCAGTACTTCTCGTGTGCCTGTCTGAGCTTTTTGCTCGACGTGTCGATGTACTGCTCGAAGCCTGTCTCGGCATCGACAACCTTCATAAGCCCTACGTCGGGCAGCCTGCGGGCGCACTGATCGTACACCTGCAAGGCCACGACATCGTGCTTGCGGGCAGCAATCTGCATTGCGGGACGGAAGTCCTGCCGCACATAGAAGTCGCTGAGTACAAACGCCGTGCATCTGCGCTTGGCAATGCTGGTAAGGAATTCCAGAGCCTGCGTAACGTCGGTGCGCAGCGACTGAGGCTTGAAGTCCAGCAGTTCGCGTATAATATAAAGGATGTGCTTGCGTCCCTTCTTTGGCGGAATGTACTTCTCAATGCGGTCCGAAAAGAACACCACGCCAATCTTGTCGTTGTTCTGGATTGCCGAGAATGCTATTGTTGCCGCCATCTCCGTCACCATGTCGCGCTTGAGCATGCCGCGCGTGCCAAAGTCCAGCGAGCCGCTGACGTCTATCAGCAGCATCACCGTCAGCTCACGCTCTTCCTCGAAGACCTTGACGTATGGGCGGTGGAAGCGTGCAGTGACATTCCAGTCGATGTCGCGCACGTCGTCGCCATACTGGTATTCGCGCACTTCGCTGAAGGCCATGCCACGCCCCTTGAATGCGGAGTGGTACTGTCCAGCAAAGACGTTGGAGCTGAGGCCACGGGCCTTAATCTCTATCTTACGTACCTTCTTAAGAATTTCCGATGTTTCCATTGGACGGCATCAAATTCTTCACTTTCAACTATTAGGGAACCTCCACCTTATTGATAATCTTGGAGACTATCTCCTCGCTGGTGACATTGGTGGCTTCAGCCTCATAGGTGAGTCCAATACGGTGGCGCAGCACATCGTGGGCTATTGCCCTGACGTCTTCGGGGACTACATATCCGCGGCGCTTGATGAACGCGTATGCACGTGCTGCCTTGGCCATGTTGATGCTGGCACGCGGCGAGCCTCCGAAGGCAATGAGGTCCTTCATTTCCTTCAGCCCGTAGCGCTCTGGGTATCTGGTTGCGAACACTATGTCGGCAATATACTGCTCGATTTTCTCGTCGATGTACACTTCGCACACCACCGAGCGTGCCTTTATGATTTCCTCGGCCGTTGTGACGGGCGTTACCACAGGCAGTCCTCCCTGTATGTTCTCGCGTATGATGCGTTTCTCTTCTTCAATAGTCGGATAGCCAATGACCACCTTCAGCATGAAGCGGTCCATCTGCGCTTCAGGCAGCGGATAAGTGCCCTCCTGCTCTATCGGGTTCTGCGTAGCCATCACGAGGAAGGGGTTAGGCAAAGAGAAAGTTTCGCTGCCTATGGTCACCTGCTTTTCCTGCATGGCCTCCAGCAGTGCGCTCTGCACCTTGGCAGGAGCGCGGTTGATTTCATCGGCCAGCACGAAGTTGGCGAACACCGGTCCCTGCTTCACCTGGAAGCGCTCGTCTTTCTGCGAGTATATCATAGTTCCTGTCACGTCGGCAGGCAACAAGTCGGGCGTGAACTGTATGCGGCTGTACGTTGCATCGATAAGCTGTGCCAGTGTTTTTATTGCCAGCGTCTTTGCCAGTCCCGGCACACCTTCGAGCAGTATGTTTCCGTCGCTCAGCAAGCCTATGAGCAGTGAGTCCACCAGGTGCTTCTGTCCTACGATTACGCGGTCCATGCCAGCCGTCAGATTGGTGACGAAACCGCTTTGTTGTTCTATCCGCTCGTTCAGCTGGCGGATGTCAATAGCTTCTGCCATAATTATTGTCTGTTATTATCGTTCTCTTTATTGTAGTTTTCTTTTTCGGATTGCAAAATTAGCTATTTCCACAAGCTTTTAGAAAGCAGTCATACCTAAATAATATTAAAAAAGTTTCCTAAAACTTACATTTTAAGAAACTTTTTAAATAAGCTACGCTTTTTACGGATTTTCGCTCTCCGCAAAGCGCATGCGGAATGTCACTGGCTATTGCCCAAGGTGCCTGTGCCTGCTGCTGTTACTCGTTGGACAGCGGCACGGCATAGTATCCCTTCCTGCCTGTCGGCGTGATGCCCTGAATGAACAGCACCGGCTCCTTCGATGTAGACGTCTCCTTGACTATCTGCTGCAAGTCGTCGATGGTCTTCACTGCCTGGTCGTTGACGCGCTGGATGATGAAGCCCTTCTGCACGCCGGCCTCCTTCATCTTGCCTCCGCTGATCTTTATCACCTCAAGGCCGTAGGAAATGCCCAGTTCCTTCTTCTTGGCATCCGCCAGCTCGCGGAACTGTGCGCCAAGCACGTCAAGGTCGGCATTCTTCACCACGCTGGTAGTGCCTTGCTCGTTCTTCAGTGTCAGCGTTGCCTCCTTCTTGCTCTTGTTGCGCAGATAGGTAACCTTAATCTTGTCGCCGGGACGCTTCTTGGCAATGATGCCCTGCAGCTCGCCGAACTTGGCAACCTTCTGCCCGTCGATGTGAGTGATGACGTCGCCCGTCTTCAGTCCGGCAGCGTCGGCAGCACCGTCTTCAACGACTTCTGCCACGTAGATGCCTTCCATGGTGCCGAGGTCTACCTCGTTGCCCTTTTCCTTCTCGGCGTCGACGTAGAGGTTGACGTCAGAGCCCTTGATGCCTATCATGGCACGCTGCACGGTGCCGTATTTCTTCAGGTCGTCGACCACCTTGTTCATGATTGCCGTAGGAATGGCAAAGCCGTAGCCGATGTTCGAGCCTGTCTGCGAGTAAATCATGGCGTTGATGCCTATCAGCGCTCCGCTGGTGTTCACCAGCGCACCGCCGGAATTTCCCTGGTTGATGGCAGCGTCGGTCTGAATCATCGACGATACGCCCTCGCCCATCTGACGGGCTTTCGCGCTGACGATGCCGGCGGTAACGGTGTTGTTAAGTCCCAGAGGGTTGCCCACTGCCAGCACCCACTCTCCGACTTTCACGTCGTCGCTGTTGGCGATGGCTATTGCCGGCAGGTTCTTGCCGTCAATCTTTATCAGTGCCAGGTCGGTGGTCTTGTCGGCGCCGATGATGCGTGCGGAGTACTCCGTGTTGTCGTTCAGTGTCACTGTCAGCTCGTCGGCACCGTCAACGACATGGTTGTTGGTGACTATGTATCCGTCGGCAGATATGATGACGCCCGAGCCTGCTGCCGTCCGCTTTGGCGTCTGCACCTGGCGCTTGCGCGTGCCGCCCTGCCCTCCGCGTCCGAAGAAGCCTCCGAACGGGTCGCTGAAGAAGTCTTCAAACGGGTCGCTGTACTCCACGGTCTGCATCTTAGAGTTCTGCGTGTTTTTTATGTACACCACTGACGGCAGCGACTTTTCTGCTGCATACGTCAGGTCTACCGGCTGTCCTGCCACGACGGCTGCCGACGACGGTGCTGCCTGCGTCTGATTACACGATGCTGCTGAGAATGCTATCACCATAAGATACATGGCTGGCATAATGTTTTTCCAAATCTTTTTCATATCGGTTTTGTTTTTTAAAGTGTTAATATTCTGTGTTGGTTCGTCAACGAAAAATCTGGTGCAAATATAGACCCATTTTTTATTATAGCGACAAATTGTCATTCATTTTTGTCGCTATTTAACACTTTAAACGCTACCCTTAACGGCTTTTTAAAATTAACGCTTCAAGGGTTAAAATACTGACAAATTTAACTGTTTACAGGTTTTTAGTTATTTATTTGCAATTAGCAAAATATTTCGTAGGCACACAAAAAAAGCTGTCTGCAACTGTGAAAGTATGCAGACAGCCGTTTCTTTCTATCTCAGCCTGTCGGCGGCACGTACCAGACGCTCATCGGCCTGAATGGCCCGCCGCGCCATGAATGTCAGAATTATCGCCACCGCCGGCAATGCCGTCGCCGTCAGCGGATGGAACTGTGCCGCATCAGGACTTATCGCCTTGCTGACAACCAGCAGCGCCACATACCATGCCAAGTCCAGCACTATAGCCACGAGAGCCATTGTGGCCTGCAGCGGGCGGCGCTTATAGAGAAAGATGGTGTAGAGTCCTATTGCTGCCGACAGCGACAGAATGACGCACAGGGGCCACGCCGTGAAGTGCGACACTCCGCTGGCGTCGCGCCAGAAGAGGTTGTGCAGCGTGCCTGTCACGAAGCCGTCGCTGACGGTTTCGGCCAGCGGCATCGTCAGTGCTACTATCTGGCAGACTACGGCCAGCAGCAGGAAGATTGTCTGTTTGCGCTGTATCATTGCTATGAAGCGTCAGTCACGGGGCTTATTCCTCAGCTCCCTGAAAGTCCTGCTCGCGCACTGGGTCGCGCCAGTAGACTTTGCCTTCCACAAATTCCTGTGTTGCCAGCAGAGATGGCTTTGGCAGCTTCTCGTAGTAGCGGGAGATTTCTATCTGCTCGCGGTTCTCAAACACTTCGTCCAACGTGTCGTTGTAGGAAGCGAACTCTGCCAGTTTCTTCGACAGGTCGTCCTTTATCTGGACGCTTATCTGGTTGGCGCGTTTTGAAATGATGGCTACGCTCTCGTAGATGTTGCCCGTGTCCTGACACAGGTCCATGATGTTACGCGTAACTGTGTTTACCGGTGCTTTTGATTTCTTGTAATCCATTATATATATATATAATTATTGTGTGAACTTCTTGCACTTTTCGATGTACTTCTGTGCCATCTTGCATGCCTGGCTGTCGGGGAACTCGTTGATGAAGCCGTAGCATTCGTCCTCGGCTTCGCGGTATCTCTCCACGCGACGCTCGTTGGAGCTGTTCTCGGCCAGTTCGAACTTGCTCTTCATTATCAGTACTGCAAACTCCTCGCGCAGCTCGGTGAAGGGATAGCTCTTCAGTGCGTTCTGGGCGGTGATGATGCATGCCTCGTAGTTGCTCTCCGTGTTGGCGTTTATGTTGCCATAGTATCCGCCAAGGTTGTAGTAGAGCTGTGCCGAAAGCAGCTCTTTCTGCACCAGCAGGTCCTGCAGTTCGAACATGTGCTGCTGGGCTGCCTCCCTGCGCTGCGACTCCGGGAACTGGTCTATGAAGTTCTGGAATGCATTGATGGCTCCCACCGTCGGCGTCTGGTCGAGCCTCGGCTCCGGAGCGTTCCTGTAGAGCGACTGTCCAATATAGTATGATGCATCCTCGGCATATTCGCCCTTCGGATAGGATGTGAAGTACTTGCGGAACGTTGCACTGGCGGCATCGTAGTCGGCGTTCAGATATTGCGACATTGCCAGCATGTAGAGGCTCTCCTGCGCCGCCTCGCGGCCTTTCTGGGAGGTCACCACGTCGCTCAGCAGGGTGGCTGCCTGCTGATATTTACCCATAGCAAAGCACTGCTTGGCATACTCATACTTGTATGTGTAGTCCTGCGACTTGTATACCTGGTTGAACTCCGAAGCGCAACCCGTCAGCAAGAGTACTGCAGAAAGGGCAATCAGAATTTTCTTTGTCATTGCTTACTATTCTCGGGGTTTTTGACGTGCAAAGGTAAGCATTTTAAGTTAATGGGCAATATTTTTTTGATAAAAATTAGGAGATTTAATGTTTTCTTTTCAAGAATGCAGAGAAAAATTTTTATCTCACAGAGAAAAAAAATTATCTGCGTAAGATAATTTCGTAACATGCAGAGATAATTTTGTAAGTCATTGAGATAATTTTCCAGGAAAATCCCTACCTTTGCTTAGCATAGCTAAGCGAAGGCACTCACGCTCGAAAAAAAAAGAATGGAATTCTTGTTTTTGCTCTCGCTTAATCGTACCTTTGCATAAAATAAAGAATAATGAAAAAAAGACTGTTCGCCGCACTCATTGCTGCTGCCGCCACGACGGGCATTGCAGCCCAGGATGCCGTGTTCACATATTTCAAGTATTCTGGCAACGACCAGCGCTTCTGCCGCACGCTGGACGCTCAACGCGAGTTCTACAACCCCATACTGGCAGGCTTCTACCCCGACCCATCCGTATGCCGCAAGGGCGACACCTACTATCTTGTCAACTCGTCGTTTGCATTCTTCCCCGGCGTGCCGCTCTTCGAGTCGAAAGACCTCGTCAACTGGCAGCAGACGGGCCACGTGCTTGACCGCGAGTCGCAGCTGAAGCTGGCCGGACAGCCGGTGTCGGGCGGCATCTTCGCGCCATCCATAAGCTATAACGACAGGAACCGGACGTTCTACATGATTACGACCAACGTAGGCAGTGGCGGCAACTTCTATGTGAAGACCAAGGACCCGCGACAGGGATGGAGCGACCCCATCTACCTGCCAAAAGTCAGGGGAATAGACCCTTCCTTCCTCTTCGACGGCGACGGCAAGGCCTACATTGTGCATAACGCTGCCGTCAACGGCAAGGCTGAATACGACGGCCACTGTGCCATTCGCCTGCTGGAGTTCAGCGTCAGCGGCGACAGCATTGTCGGCGACCCGATAGAAATTGTGCGCGGTGGGACTCACGTCACCGAGCGTCCCATCTGGATTGAGGGTCCCCACCTCTATCATGTCGGCAAGTACTACTATCTTATGTGTGCCGAGGGCGGCACCGGACAGCAGCACAGCGAGGTTGTCTTCCGTGCCAGAAAGCCACAGGGGCCTTGGGAAGAGTGTCCGCAGAACCCCATACTTACACAGCGCGACCTCAGCGAGCAGCGCCCCGACAGGGTTTCCAGCACCGGACATGCCGACATCATTCAGGACGCCGACGGACACTGGTGGGCCGTCTTCCTGGGATGCCGCCCCTACGAAGGCGACATGTACAACACCGGACGCGAGACTTTCCTGCTGCCAGTGACATGGAAAGACGGCTGGCCGCAGATACTGCCCAAGGGAACGGCTGTGCCGGCAGTGGTTCAGAAGCAGAAACTGGCACCAGCCGCCAACACACTGACGGGAAACCTTACCTACACCGACCGTTTCAGCGGCTCTTCGCTGCATCCGCGATGGGTATTCCTGCGCAATGCACCCGCCAACGCCTTCACACTGTCTGCCGACGGCCTTTCGCTGCACCCTGCCAAGGGCAGCGTGAGACTGAGGGAACCACTGTCGGCACTGTTCGTCCGCCAGCAGCACACCGCATTCACGGCAGAGACGGAACTATGCTTCAAGCCCACAGACAGCCGGCAGCTGGCAGGCGTCACGCTCTTCCAGACCGAAACCCACCACTTCGTATTCGGCAAGACCATCCTCAACGGGCGCCCCTCTCTCGTCGTCAGGCGCTGCGAGGGGGCGGAGACGCTGATTGCCTCATGCCCTCTGCCCGATGCCGATGCCCCACTGTGCCTTAGGGTGGAGGCCGACGGCCGCTACTATTCATTCTACTATTCCACTGGTGCCGATGCCCCCTGGCAGACACTTGCAAAGGGGGTCGACGGTGCCAACATCAGCACTGCCCGTGCAGGAGGCTTCACAGGAGCCATGATTGGCCTCTATGCCACGCAGGACAATAAGTAAAAAGGGGTCACCTGCATAACCGCGTGTAATCATCCACAGTAAAATTGCGATATTTTCGTTTTAATAAGAAACGAGATATCACAATGAATCCACAATACGAAAT
>CAJOHJ010000019.1 GCA_905234265.1 uncultured Prevotella sp.
AGGATGGCACGAAGCAGTTGGGTATGATTCATGCTGCAAAGGTAACACTTTATTCTTGATTAGCCAAGCTTTACCAACCGGGTAAATCCGCTGAGCCGAGATAGTTTCGTAACATGCAGACAGAAAAAATCCGGACAGCTTGTGCCGTCCGGACTTTATGTTTTTTGTAGAGTAATTGTCGATTACTTAATCCAGCGTGGGTCACCAACGATGATTGGCTGTGTGAAGTCAGCGCCCTCGGCGTTGGCAAATTCTACGACAGTAGCAATGCTGTTCTGAACAGGCTCGTCAGCGTCGCCAGTGCTTTCTGCTGCAGAAGTGTCAGCACCGTCGAAGTTGAAGATGTTGCTGTCGATGTTCCAAATTGGGTTTTGGCCGCTCTGGCCGCCGTTGACGCCCTTGACAACCTGACCGCTCTTGCCGCAGTTCACGAAGATGTTCTTCACGAGAGTGTAAGCCAGCCATTTCTGGTTGCTCTGACGGTGAGTGAAGAAGTTCTTAGACTTTGCGAGGTTGTAGAACGTAGAGTTCTCGATGTCAAACTTCTGAATGAGGTCAGCAGAAGCCTCAGTAGCCTTCTGACCGCTCTGAGAGCTGTAGAAAGAGTTGGTGGTAGGCTCAGCTGCGTAGATGGTAGACTTCTTGATGATGATGTTGGCGGCTACGCTGCCCTTGGTGAAGTCAATGCTTGGAGCAGAAGCAACCTCGATGACGCTGTTGTTGATGACGAACTCGCTGATGAGGTAGTTCTTGGTAGCGCTGTAGAAGAGGGCTTTCTTCAGACCCTTGACGGTAACGCCGTCGAAGCTGATGACGGCAATGTTCTGCCAGTCAGCAGGCTGCTCGGCAGGGAAGGAAAGAAGGTTCTCCTCCAGGCCAGAAGCGTCGATGTTGGCGTTGGCAATCTTGAGGGCAGCAGATGTAACGATGCCCTTAGTCATGGTGATGTTTGCAGGCTGAGCCTCGTCACCGACAATGCTTACGGCCTTGTCGAGAGTGATGGCGTCGGCAATGGTGATGTTTGCGGCGGCAGCCAGCTTAATCTCTGCACCGTCCTCTGCTTCAGTGATGGCAGCAATCAGTTCGTCATAGTTCTGCACACCGGCAGCTACTGGCTCTGGCTCTGGTGAGGGAATTGGCTCAGTAGGATTGTCACTCTGTGAGCATGAGGCAAGCCCCATGGCAGCAACGAAAGCTGCTGCAGCGAAAAAATAATTAAACTTTTTCATAGGTTTTGATGTTAAATTGTTAGGGTAGAAAAATGTTTCTGAGGGCTAAGGTAATAACAAAATGTTTTAGCCGTATAACTTTTATATTCTTCTTAACTTTTTTTATATTTTCGGCAATCGGAAGTCTTTCGGCAAATAAGTACCTTTGCAACTAATTTAGGAGAGTCGCGGCCGCGAAGGCGTAGCCGCGGCTGTCTGACAGTGGAAAACAGAGACTAAGGAGACAATGAGCAAAAAGAAACGGAAGTCGACCGGCCGCCGCGGCATGCAGGCAGCAACGCTCTGCATAAGCACCACGATGGTGCTGGTGCTGCTGGGGCTGGTGGTGTTCTTCGTGCTGTCGGCGCGCAACCTGTCGCGTCACATGAAGGAAAACCTCACGGTGACGGTGATGCTGAAGGACTCGGTGACTACGAATGATGCGCACCTGCTGTGCCGCGACCTGTACCACCGCCCATACAGCAAGAACATAGACTACATCAGCAAAGAGCAGGCGCAGAGGGAACAGATAAAGGAGCTGGGCAGCGACCCTACTGAATTCCTCGACTTCAACCCCTTCCCGGCAACGCTGGAGATACAGCTGCGCTCCGACTATGCCAACCGCGACTCGCTGAAATGGATTTCGCGAGAGATAAGGCGCGACGCCCGAGTGGCTGACATTTCCTACATGGAAGACCTCATGGACAAGGTGAACGTCAACCTGAGCCGCATCAGCGTCATTCTGCTGGTGCTGGCTGCACTGCTGACGTTTGTCTCCTTCTCGCTCATCAGCAACACAGTGCGGCTGAGCATCTACGCGCGCCGCTTCGTGATACACACCATGAAGCTGGTGGGGGCGTCGTGGGCATTCATACGCCGCCCGTTCCTCAAGCAGGCCGTGGGAGTGGGCGTCACGGCGGCAGTCTTCGCCAATGCCATCCTGGGACTGTGTGCCTACGGGCTGCTGACGCATCAGCCGCAGGCAGAGATAGTGGTGACGTGGGAGGTGATGGCCATCACGGCAGTCATGGTGCTGCTCTTCGGCATCATCATCACCTTCGTGTGCGCATGGCTGTCGGTCAACAAGTTCCTTAGGATGACCGCTGGCGAGCTGTACAAAATCTGAACAACGATAACTTGGAAAAATATGGAAGACAAGAACTTTGCGTTTGACCGCATGAACTACATACTGCTGGCCGTGGGCATGGCAGTGGTGATAATAGGCTTCTTGCTGATGAGCGGCGGCGGCTCCACCGACACTGCCTACGACCCCGACATCTTCAGCGCACGCCGCATAAAGGTGGCCCCACTGGTATGCCTGGCAGGCTTCCTGTCGATGGTATATGCCGTGGTGAGAAAGCCTAAGGACTGAATGAAGACGAAAGAACAATGAGCTATGAACTGTTTTGAAGCATTAATATTAGGAATAATACAAGGCCTCACGGAATATCTGCCCGTGAGCAGCAGCGGTCATCTGGCCATCGGACAGGCTCTTTTCGGCATGAACGACGGAGCAGACAACCTGATGTTCACCGTCACGGTGCATGTGGCCACCGTGCTGTCGACAATCGTGATATTGTGGAGCGAGATAGTCTGGATATTGAACGGACTGCTGAAGTTCAAGATGAACAGCGAGACACGCTATGCGCTGAACATCCTGGTGTCCATGATTCCCGTGGGAGTGGTGGGCCTGCTGTTCAAGGACTATGTCGAAGAAATCTTCGGCTCCGGGCTGCTCGTGGTGGGCTGCTGCCTGCTGGTGACTGCCGTCCTGCTGATATTCACCTACTATGCAAAGCCGCGGCAGAAGGAGCATATCTCCATGCGCGACGCATTCATCATCGGCCTGGCACAGGCCGTGGCAGTGCTGCCAGGTGTGTCGCGGTCGGGAAGCACTATCGCTACAGGACTGCTGCTGGGCAACAAGAAGGAGTCGCTGGCGCAGTTCTCTTTCCTGATGGTCATTCCGCCGATACTCGGCGAGGCACTCTTGGACGTGCTGAAGATGACCAAGGGCGAGGACGTCATGGGAGGCATTGAGGCTCTGCCGCTGTTCATTGGCTTCGTGGCTGCATTCCTGTCGGGATGCGTGGCCTGCCGGTGGATGATAAACATCGTGAAGCGCGGCAAACTGGTCTACTTCGGCATCTACTGCGCCGTGGCCGGACTGATAACCATCGTCTGCTCGCTGCTGTAAGGCAGAAGGCTGGGCGTGACGGCAGGAAAGCACTGCTGCAAGACTGCACACTGACGTGACAACGGAACTACTAAACAATAGATTGTGAACTTCACAGAAGGGGAATACATATACATCAACAAGCCTTACGGCATGACGTCGTTCGGAGCGTTGGCTTACGCACGCACGCGCGTATCGCGTAAAATAGGTGTGCGCCGCGTGAAGATGGGGCATGCCGGTACGCTGGACCCGCTGGCGACAGGAGTGCTGATACTCTGCACTGGCAGGAAGACGAAAGAGATAGAGCAGCTGCAGCTGCACAGCAAGGAGTATACGGCCACGCTGCAGCTGGGGGCTACCACGCCAAGCTACGACATGGAGCATCCCGTGGACAAGACTTTCCCCATGCAGCACATCAGCCGCGAGCTGATAGAAGAGAAGCTGCGCACATTCGAAGGCGACATCCAGCAGGTGCCTCCCCAGTATTCGGCAGTGAAGATTGGCGGCGACCGTGCCTACGACCTTAAGCGCAAGGGCATTGAGGTGGAGCTGAAGGCCAAGACGGTGCATATAGAGCGCATAGAGCTGACAGACTTCGACGAGGAGAAAATGCTGATGAGCATTCGCGTGGAGTGCGGAAAGGGTACCTACATCCGCTCGCTGGCTCGCGACATCGGCAATGCATTGGGCAGCGGAGCCTATCTGACAGCCCTCAGCCGCACAAGGCTGGGCAGCGTCAGAATAGAGGACTGTGTGACCATCGATGGCTTCCAGCAGTGGCTCGACAGCCAGGAAATAGAAACATCATCCAAATAGTAAATCGTAAATAGTAAATTCGTAAATATAATAGATGAAGCTATCGCAATTTAGAATCCGGATTCCGGAAAATCTGGTGGCTATGGAACCACCGCACAGAACGTTCAAGAACGAAGACGGCACTGTCGACAAAGTATATCGACGCGACGAGTGCCGCTTGATGATAGTGCATCGCAAGAGTCAGCGTATAGACTTGTTTGAAAAGGATGCCGACGGAAAGGACACTGACCGCCAGCTGACATTCCGCAACATCATAGACTATTTCGACGAGGGCGACACGTTTGTGCTTAACGACACGAAGGTGTTCCCGGCACGCCTCTTCGGCACAAAGGAAAAGACCGACGCACAGATAGAGGTCTTCCTGCTGCGCGAGCTGAACGCCGACATGAGGCTGTGGGACGTGCTGGTGGAGCCGGCAAGGAAGATACGCATTGGTAACAAGCTCTTCTTCAATGAGGAAGGCCCCATGGTGGCTGAGGTGATAGACAACACCACCAGCCGTGGCCGCACGCTACGCTTCCTATACGACAGCTCGACAGAAGAGTTCCGCCGCGAACTCTTCAGCCTTGGCACGCCGCCGCTGCCGAGATACATCCTGGAACAGCGCGAGAGTACTCCCGACGACGTGGAGAACTTCCAGACAATATATGCTAAGAACGAGGGTGCCGTCACGGTGCCTGCGTCTGGACTGCATTTCAGCCGCGAGCTGATGAAGCGCATGGAAATACGCGGCATCAACTTTGCCTACGTAACGGTACACTGCAGCCTCGGCGGATTTGACACCATTGAGGTTGAGGATCTCTCGAAGCACAAGATGAGTTCCGAACAGATGGTCGTTGATGCCAAGGCCTGCGACATCGTCAACAGGACAAAGGCAGAGAAACACCGCATCTGCGTGGTGGGATGCAGCACCATGCGCGCCGTGGAGACGTCGCTGGGTACTGATGGAAAGCTGAAGGAGTATGCAGGATGGACCAACAAGTTCATTTTCCCGCCTTACGACTTCGAACTGGCCGACGCCATGATAGCCAACTTCTATCACTCTGAGTCTACGATGCTTATGTCTACGGCAGCCTTCGGCGGATACGACCTTATCATGGAAGCCTATCAGAAAGCCGTCGACAACGAGTTCCATTTCGGATGCTACGGCGACTGTATGCTGATTCTTGACGACTGAGCCGATGCATAGCGTGTATCTGGCTCTGGGAAGCAACATCGGCGACCGCGCGAGGACGATGTGGGAGGCCGTAAGACTGATTGGCGAAAACGTAGGGACGGTAGCCAGGATGTCATCGCTGATGGAGAGCGAGCCGTGGGGCTTCTGCTCGGAAAACAGTTTCCTGAATGCTGTCCTGTTGTGCTACAGCGAGAAGACACCACACGAAATCCTTGCAGTGACTCAGCAGATAGAACGCATGCTGGGCAGGGAGAAAAAAACGGCAGACAACCCCAGTACGGCGGCTGGCAGCCCCACGAAAGCGGCAGGCAGAGAATATAGCGACAGACCGATAGATATTGACATATTGCTCTACGACGACCTGACGGTCTGCACTCCGGAACTTACCATTCCGCATCCGCTGATGACAGAGCGTGACTTCGTGATGAAGCCGTTGGAAGAAATCAGAAAGCCCGTCAGTGATATAAGCCTACCTGTTGGGAAAAAGTGAGGCTCCATGAGGGAGGAAGCAGGCTCCGCAGGGAAAGGAAAACGCTCCGCAGGGAAAGGAAAACGCTCCGCAGGGCAAGGAAAACGCTCCGCAGGGGATTTTAAGAAAACAGACAATAACCAATAATTTTAAATAGTAAATATTATGAAGAAACTTATCAGCCTTTTGCTCTTGGCAGTAGCTATGACTGCCCAGGCACAGAACCCGTTTAAGAAATACACTGACAAGTTACCATTCCAGATGCCGGAGGTTGCAGCTCCGACAATACCAGACCGGACTGTGAATATCCGCAGCTACGGTGGCGTCGGCGACGGACTGACGCTTAACACCAAGGCATTCGCAAAGGCCATCGATGCGCTGAGCAAGAAAGGCGGCGGCCATTTGGTGGTACCCCAGGGCGTATGGTTCACTGGCCCGATAGTGCTGAAGTCGAACATCGACCTGCACTTGGAGGTTGGTGCCGTCATACAGTTCTCTGGCGACGAGGAACTCTATCCAATCATCAAGACTTCGTTCGAGGGCTTGGACACTCGCCGCTGCCAGTCGCCATTATCGGCAAACGGCTGCGAGAACATATCAATCACCGGCAACGGTGTGATTGACGGCAACGGCCAGTACTGGCGCCCTGTCAAGAAAGGCAAGATGACCGAAGGCCAGTGGAAGGAGGTTTTGGCGCGTCCCGGTGGCGTGGAGTCGAAGAAAGGATACTGGGTGCCCAATCAGGCATACGCCGACGCCGAGAAGACTGCCAACATGAACGTTCCGGCAGCGCAGACCGAGGAAGAATGGAATGCCATCAAGCGTTTCCTTCGCCCGGTGATGGTGTCGCTGGTCAGCTGCAAGAATGTGCTGCTCGAGGGCGTCATCTTCCAGAATTCGCCGGCATGGAACTTGCATCCGCTGATGTGTGAGAACATTATCCTGCACAAGGTGCTTGCCCGCAACCCGTTCTATGCTCAGAACGGCGACGCTCTGGACCTGGAGTCGTGCAAGAATGCACTTATCGTAGACTCTAAGTTCGATGCCGGCGACGATGGCATCTGCATCAAGAGCGGCAAGGATGCTGACGGACGCCGTCGTGGTATTCCGTGCGAGAATGTCGTCGTCGACGGTTGCACAGTGTTTGCCGGACACGGCGGTTTCGTCGTCGGCTCAGAGATGAGCGGCGGCGTCAAGAACATCCTTGTGCAGAACTGCCAGTTCCTTGGCACCGACGTTGGCTTGCGCTTCAAGTCGACTCGCGGACGCGGCGGCATCGTGGAGAACATCTACATCAACAACATCTCTATGACAGACATCAAGACCGATGCCATCACCTTTAACATGTACTATGGTGGCAAGTCGGTGGCTGAAATGCTTGCCGACGGCGACAATCCAGACAATGTCACCAAGGTTCCCGTCAGCGAGGAGACTCCCATCTTCCGCAACATAGACATCAGGAACATCGTGTGCAATGGCGCCGGCCGTGCCATGGAGTTCAACGGCCTGCCGGAAATGCCCATCAACGGCATCCGCCTGCAGGACATCCACATCATGGCTAAGAGCGATGCTGTGTTCAACAACTGTCAGAACATCCGCCAGCGCAATGTGAAGATATTGGTGAAATGAATGTAGGACGTTGTAAATAAATATAGATAATTGCTTATGAAGAGACTATTTGTTACTTGCATCACGCTTGTGGCGTGTGTGCTGCTTTCGGCAGGTACCATCGACCGCAAGAGTGCCATGCAGAAAGCCGCCAGGATGTTTGGCGGCACCGTTGCCATGCAGCAGGTAGCCATGCCTGCCGGCGACACACCTGCCTATTACGTGTTCAATGCCCAGCGGAGCGGCAACGGCTTTGTCATCGTCGCCGGCGAGGATATGGGCGACGACATTCTTGCCTTTTCCGACAGCGGCAGCTTCAATCCGCTGGACATGCCGCCTGCCTTGCGCTGGTGGCTTGAGCAGTATCGCCAGCAGGTGGAAATGGTGCGCAGTGAGCAGGCTGCGCCTCACAAGGCCATTGTCCGCGAGGCCATTGCTCCACTGCTGAAGACTAAGTGGAACCAGAACACTCCGTTCAATGCAGCCCTGCCGGTAAATCCTACCAAGGCAACACTGACATATTACGAGCATACCGGCTGTGTGGCTACTGCCCTTGCCCAGGTGCTGAAATATCATGCTTCTGCCAAGCCAGTAAGTGCTATCCCCGAATATTCGTACAGCTATCAGTACCGTGCTGCCAATAATACTACAGCTACGGCCAATGTCACTGTGCCAGGCGTTGAAGCCACAACATTTGATTATGCTGCAATGCCCAATGAGCTTTACTCTACAAGTGACGACGGAGCTGCAGAGGTAGCAAAGCTGATGCGCTATTGCGGTCAGGCAGTGAAGATGAACTATTACGACGACGAGGCTGCTGCAGTATTGTCTGCAGTGCCTCTTGCCACCTATTTCGGCTACAATCCCTACAGCAAAGAAATCAGTCGCTCCGATTTCACCGCTGATTCTTGGGACAGACAGATCTATGACGAACTTGCATCACGCCGTCCGGTACTTTATCGCGGCCAGAAGCACAATAACAATGGACATGCCTTCGTTGTTGACGGCTATAAAGACCAGCTGTTCCACATCAACTGGGGCTGGGGTGGCAACTACAACGGCTACTTCAAGCTTTCGGAGTGCAACCCTTACGGTGGCGGCACTGGGGCTGGCTCAGGCCTCGACGGCTACAGCTTCGACCAGTCTGCAATAGTGCTTGTGCAGCCCGAGGCTACCATTCCCATTGACGACGTTGACGATGTTATGACTGTGGAAGCCGTCTCTGTCAGCCAGACATCGTATAGCCGCGCCAACACCTATTCAAATTTTTCCATTCCTGTGACGTTTACCGTCTGGAACAAGACTGGCCACAGCCAGTATTTTGAAATCGGCTTAGGTGTCTACGATGCCAGCGGAAAGATTGTTGATGCCTACCGTTTCCATGGCACAGAGCTCGCCAATAACAGTGGGTTCCGCGACAATGTGTTGACAGTTACCTTTGGCAACGGGCTGACATCTGGTACGTATTACATTCGTCCGATTTGCCGAACGTCAACCACGGCAAGCTGGGTGGCTGACATGGGCAGCAGTGTTCAAAGCGTGAAGCTTGAAATAAACGGGCTGACGGCTACTGCTAAGAATTCCGTCAACATGCTTACCGTTAACAGCGTGAGCATCAGCGGAGTCAAGAAGACCAACAATACGCTGACCATGACTGCAAATGTCACCAACAGCGGCGATATGAATACCAGCAGCCTCTTCCTGTTTGTCAACGGAAGCTTGGCCAGTGGCGCCGGTGTGAACTTCGAGGCTGGGCAGACCGACGACGTGCTGATTCACTTCATGCCGCAGCAGTCAGGCACTCTGCCGCTGGTACTCAGCATCGACCGTGAAGGTACGCAGCCAGTATGGACAGGCAGCGTGGTAATAGAAAACCGCAGAGACTACAACCTGTTGTTAGATGCGGCTAAGGTAGTGAACACAGAATACGACAGTGCGCTCGGCCAGACCGTAGTGCGTGGCACCACGCTGACAGCATCAATAGACATTACCAACAATGACACATCAGCATTCAACGACATCGTTCGTGCGCTGATATTCAAGTATAACCCTGCTGACGGCTATTTCTATTCGGGGGATGAGCTGATACAGGAAGTGAACATCGCACAAGGAGAAAAGCAGACCGTTTCTTTCGATTTTGTCGACTTGGAGGTTGGCAGCACTTACCTTGTAATTTTCTACCTGTACGATGCGAATGGTACGCCTCAGCAGCAAAAGCAGACATCCTACTATCTGATTACTGAGGACACCAGCGGCATTGTTGCCGTTGAGAGTGTTGCCGGCAGCAGTGCCGCAGCAGTCTACGACACTAAAGGCCGTTTTGTGCAGCGTGGCACCTCTGGCTTGCCCAAGGGACTTTATGTCGTCAAGGGAAAGAAATTTGTAAAGAAGTGATAATGAATATTGAGATAAAGAAAGTCACTAACAGCAGCGACCTGCGGCAGTTCATACAGTTCTACTACGATCTGTACCGGGACTGCGCGCAGGCCGTTCCCTATCTGTTCTCCGAGGAGGAGAACACCCTTCGCAGCGACCGTAATGCCGCCTTTGAATGCTGCGAGGCCGACTATTTCATGGCCTATCGTGACGGCAAGATGGTGGGGCGTGTCGCCGCCATCATCAACCACCGTGCCAACAAGCGCTGGCAGCGCAGGCAGGTGCGTTTCGGCTGGTTCGACTTTATCGACGACGCCGAAGTCTGCCGCCAGCTGCTGCAGACCGTTGAGCAGTGGGGCCGTGAGCGCGGCATGACGGAGATTGCCGGTCCGCTGGGCTTCACCGACATGGACCGTGAGGGCATGCTCATCGAGGGCTTTGCCGAAAACTCCACCATGTACATCAACTACAACTTTCCGTACTATCAGCAGCACATTGAGTCCATTGGTGGCTTCCAGAAGGACAACGACTACATGGAGTACATCATCAAGGTGCCGACGGAAATCCCGGAGAAGTTCCACAAGATAGCCCAGATGGTGAGTACACGCTACAACCTGCATGTACATAAGTTTACCCGTCGCGAGCTTGTCAGCGGTGGAAAGGGCTATGAAGTGTTCAACATCGTCAATTCCACCTACAAGGACCTCTACGGCTACAGCGAGCTGTCGCACAATCAGATAGAGCAGCTCGTGGAGCAGTACATCAAGATTGCCGACCTGAACCTCGTTACCGCCGTCGAGGACTGGAACACCCCCGAGCATAAGATGATAGGTTTCGGCATCACCTTCCCCTCGTTCACGTCTGCTCTCCGCAAGACCCGCGACGGCCGCATGCTCCCCTTTGGCTGGTGGCACCTGCTGCAGACGCTTAAGTGGCACAAGACCGACGTCGTCGACCTGCTGTTGATAGGTGTTCTGCCGGAATATCGCCAGAAAGGCGCCAACGCTCTGATTTTCGACGACCTCATCAAGTGGTTCCAACAATATGGCTTCCGCTGGGCCGAGGCCATGCCGCAGATGGAGAGCAACGAAGGCGTGCAGTCGCAGTGGCAGTATCTGGAATCGCGTCAGCACCGCCGCCACCGCTGCTACAAGAAAGAGATTGGTTAGCATAGCCAGCCATTACAATTATATATTAAATATTAAGAATTATGCATTATGCATTGAACATTAAGCATTATGCATTGAACATTAAGAATTAAGCATTTAGCATTACATGATACAGACAGTTGTAAAGCGCGACGGGCGCATCGTGGGTTTCAACGAGCAGAAGATAATGGCCGCCATCCGCAAGGCCATGTTACATACAGACAAGGGCGAAGACGACCGCCTGCTGCAGACCATCACCAACCGCATTGCCGAGCGCGGCCAGTCGCAGATGACTGTCGAGGCCATCCAGGACGCCGTGGAAATGGAGCTGATGAAGAGCGCACGCAAGGATGTTGCCCAGCGCTACATAGCCTATCGCAACCAGCGTTCTATTGCGCGCAAGGCAAAGACGCGCGACGTCTTCCTTGACATTGTGAACATAAAGTCGAACGACATCACGCGCGAGAATGCCAACATGAATGCCGACACTCCCGCAGGCATGATGATGAAGTTCGCCTCCGAGACCACCAAGCCCTTCGTCGACGACTACCTGCTGTCGCCGGAGACCCGCGAGGCCGTGGAACACAACTATCTGCACATCCACGACAAAGACTACTATCCCACCAAGTCGCTCACCTGCTGCCAGCATCCGCTTGACAACATCCTTAACTGCGGCTTCATAGCCGGCCACGGAGCCTCGCGCCCGGCGCGCCGCATCGAGACCGCCTCCGTGCTGGCCTGCATCAGCCTGGAGTGCGCCCAGAACGAGATGCACGGCGGCCAGGCCATTCCTGCCTTCGACTTCTATCTGGCTCCCTACGTCCGCATGTCGTATGTCGAGGAAGTCAAGAACCTTGAAGACCTCTACGGTCAGGACTACAGCCAGCTCTACGACGAACCGCTCATCGACTACATCCGACAGCCCCTCGACGGCCTGCAGGGCATCGACCGTGTGCGTCAGCACGCCATCAACAAGACCGTCGGCCGCGTGCATCAGGCCATGGAGGCGTTTATCCATAACATGAACACCATCCACTCGCGCGGCGGAAACCAGGTAGTCTTCTCCAGCATCAACTATGGCACAGACACGTCGGCGGAAGGCCGCTGCGTGATGCGCGAACTGCTGAACTCCACCTATCAGGGCGTTGGCGGCGGCGAGACAGCCATCTTCCCGATACAGATATGGAAGAAGAAGCGCGGCGTCAACTACTTGCCCGAAGACCCTAACTACGACCTCTACCAGCTGGCCTGCAAGGTGACGGCACGCCGCTTCTTCCCTAATTTCCTCAACCTCGACGCCACCTACAACCAGAGCAGCGAGTGGCGCGCCGACGACCCTAAGCGCTACCTCCATGAGGTAGCCACGATGGGCTGCCGCACGCGCGTCTTCGAAAACCGCTTCGGCCCAACCACCAGCATAGGCCGCGGCAACCTGAGCTTCTCGACCATCAACATAGTGCGCATAGCCATTGAGTGCATGGACATTGCCGACAAGGAAGAACGCATTTCGCGCTTCTTCGCCAAGCTCGACGAAATTCTGGAGATTACCGCCAAGCAGCTCGACGACCGCTACCAGTTCCAGAAGACGGCCTTCGTGCGCCAGTTCCCATTGCTTATGAAGAGCCTTTGGATAGGTGCCGACAAGCTGCAGAGCAGCGACACCATCGAGAGCGTCATCAACCAGGGTACGCTGGGCATTGGCTTCATCGGCCTTGCAGAAGCCCTCGTGGCCCTCATCGGCCAGCACCACGGCGAAAGCGACGAAGCCCAGCAGCTGGGCCTTAAGATTATAGGCTATATGCGCGAGCGCGTCAACGACTTCTGCCAGCGCTACCAGCACAACTACAGCGTGCTTGCCACGCCTGCCGAGGGACTTGCAGGCCGCTTCACCAAGCGCGACCGCAAGGATTTCGGCGTCATCCCAGGCGTTACCGACCGCGACTACTACACCAACTCCAACCACGTCCCCGTCTACTACAAATGCTCAGCCCGCCACAAGGCTGAGGTGGAGGCTCCCTACCACGAGCTGACGCGCGGCGGACACATCTTCTATGTAGAAATCGACGGCGACGCCACCCACAATCCGCAAGTCATCATGTCCGTCGTCGACATGATGGACCGCCTGAACATGGGCTACGGTTCCGTCAACCACAACCGCAACCGCTGCATGGACTGCGGCTATGAGAATGCCGACCCGCATCTGGAGAAATGTCCCAAGTGCGGCAGCACGCATATCGACAAGCTGCAGCGCATTACCGGCTATCTTGTCGGCACTACCGACCGCTGGAACAGCGGAAAGCTTGCCGAACTGAACGACCGCGTAACCCATATCGAGGGCAGCACACAGCAGCAGCTGTTCTGAAGTGGTGAGAGGTGAGTGGTGAGAGGTGAGAAGCAAGAAGCATGATTTCGGTATTAGACATTATTGAAGACACAATGGTAGACGGTCCGGGCTTCCGGACCGCCATCTATTGTGCCGGCTGCCGCCACGGCTGTCCGGGATGCCACAATCCGCAGTCGTGGGACTTCAGCGGCGGCCGAACCATGACCACCGACGAGCTGATGCACATCATCGAGGCCGACCCCTACGCCAACGTCACCTTCACCGGCGGCGACCCCATGTATCAGCCCGAAGGCTTTGCCGAACTGGCCCGCGCCATTCGCCAGCGCACCCGGAAGACCATCTGGTGCTACACTGGCTTCACGTTTGAAGCCTGCGCCGCCAATCCACGCCAGCGCCAGCTGCTGCAGCTGGTCGACGTGCTGGTCGACGGTCCTTTCGTCCGCAGCCTTCGCGACGAAAGCCTGCTGTTCCGCGGCAGCAGCAACCAGCGCCTTGTCGATGTGCCGCGCTCTCTGGCCGCCGGCAGTGCAGTTCTCTTCGTTCCCGACACAAGTCTGTAGACTGTCTTGCGGAGATGAAAAATTATCTGCGTAAGAAAAAAAATTATCTGCGTAAGATAATTTCGTAACATGCAGAGATAATTTTTTATCTCACAGAGATAATTTCGTAAGTCATTGAGATAATTTTTTATCTCACAGAGATAATCTGCCGCTGCAGCGTCATGCCAGATTATTCATCAGCACGTCCCAGACGGCAACGATGTGGCACACGCTGCCTGCCAGCACGAAAAAGTGGAATACGGAGTGCATGTATTTCCTGCGGTGCAGCGAATAGAACAGTGCGCCGGTGATGTAGCAGACGCCTTCAGCAATTATCCAGACCACGGCAGCCGTGGAAACGGCATTCAGCAGCGGCTTGAAGGCTACCAGCACGCTCAGCCCCATGCCTATGAAACAGAATGTCTCCACGTTGCTGTGCTCCTTCAGCCGCACCAGGCTGATGACGGTGCCTGCAATGGCGCATGCCCACACGAAGCTGAACAGCCCCCATCCCCAGTAGCCGTCGGCGCGAAGTGCCGTCAGCGTCAGCGGCGAGTAGCTGCCGGCAATGTGCCAGTAGATGGCCGCATGGTCCCAGCGGCGCAGGCGCTCCTTCCATGGCGACCGCCGCGGCAGGGCGTGGTAGACCGTCGAGGCCACATACGACCCCAGCATGCCGAACAGATAGAGGCACACGCCGAGCCTTGCCCATGGGTCGTCGCCGCGGAATGTCAGCCACAGGAAGCCCGTGCCGACCACCACGCCCAGCAGAATGCCTGCCGCATGGCTCCAGGAGTTCCACAATTCCTCTTTGTGTGTGTATCTAATTGCCATTACGGCGTTAAAAGTACAAAGAAAATATAAAAACAGAACTTCTTGGGGACTTTTTTTTTCATTTTGTAGGTTTTATTAAAAAATTATTTTATTTTTGCCGTGTCAGAATGCATTTTATGTAGATTAAAGATAACTAGCTTGACATAATTTAGACTATGAAAAAACTACTCTTACTCTCCATTGCGGTGCTGGCGACTTGCACTGCCGCCATCGGCCAGGAGCCCAACGAACGCGAGTCGTACAGACGCTCGTCGCTATGCCTCATCATGCTGACGCACAATGGTAAGAAGTATGCCGAGGACATGCAGCGCGTGTTCCGCAACTTCCCGCTGCCGGCACGCTATAACGAGCATAACATTGCCGACCTCCGGGTCATCAACGTCAGCAAGAAGATGAGCCAGCCCGACATCGACAAGCTGGTGCGCAGCCACAATGTCGCACAGCGCATGGTCAGCCGCTGGTTTAACCGCACCGAGTGGGACGGTGCCATGAACATGGACCTTATCCACGAACGTGGAGGCTACGGTGCCTTCTATTCCGACTATCTCCGTTCAAAGAGCAACATCCTCGGCTCGGCGCTGCTGCGCGACGAGGGCATTGAGCTGCTGCAAAGCACCTTCGTGCTGGTGTGCGACATGGACTACATAGACCGTTCCAAAGGCTCGTCAATCTTTGCAGGCGTTCTGGCAGGACTTGCCGCAGTTGCAGATGTGGCCGGCGAAGTGCAGCGCGATCGAGGCAACTACAACACTGCCAACAGCTGGCAGGCAGCAAGCAGTCTGGGCAATGCGGCTTCGGCAGTGGTGGCTGACATCGGCGGTTTCCGCGTGAAGATGAATGCCTACCTGTACCGCCTGAAGTGGGACGACGACCTCACACAGAATATGTATGGCAACTTCTGGATCGACGAGAACACGAAGCCCGAGGAAGTCGAGGCCCGCAAGCAACGCTACGAGAATTCCAGCGATGCCTTCCAGCTGGAATTCATCGGCCGTTACACCGAAAGCTCTTCGAAGACCATCCTCAAGTCGTGGAAGAATGAGGACGAGGTAATTCTCGACGTCTGCCACCGCTGCGTCAAGAAGGGCATGACCGAGCTGGCCAAGCAGTTCCCCGTGTTCCGTCCGCGCACGCCGTTCTACTTTGAAGGCGACAATATGTATGCCCACATCGGCCTTAAGGAAGATGTCGTACAGGGCAAGCGCTACGAGATACTGCAGCCCTACAAGGACAAGAAGGGCCAGATATGCTACAAGCATGTGGGCCGCGCCGAGGCCGGCACCCCATGGGACAACATGGACGTCCGCTTCGACCAGTATTTCGACCCCGAATGGAAAGGCACGCAGTTCTTCAATGCCCACTGCACCGGCGACATCCGCATGGCAGGACTGCAGCTTCGCGAAATGTAAAGACTCGACAATTACAAACAAGAATATCATTTTAAATTAGAAACCTCATGAAAAAAGCATTATTTTTATTAACATTCTGCTGCGCTGCACTCGTAGCCTCTGCACAGGACTTCTATGTGCGCAGCGTAGGAACGGCTGCTGACGGCAGCTATCTGGTAGGCGTCACCGTGAACGTCAAGAAGAAGCTTCCCACCTCCGCCGAGGACCTCGTGATGCGCTACGCTGTGGAGGGCGTGATGTTCAACGGCCTCACCAATGCCTCTGGCATGACATCGCAGAAGCCGCTCATCAAAGACCCTGACGTGCGACAGACGAAGGCCGCCTTCTTCGAGGCTTTCAACAACGAGAAGGCCTATCAGCGCTACTGCAGCATTGTGCCGCAGACCCTCATCTCCATGAAGAACAAGAAGACAAAGATGATAGAGACCACAGCCACCGTCGTCGTCAACAAGGAAGAGCTGCAGCACTACCTTGAGGAGTCGGGTGTCATCAAGGGCTTCTCAAGTCTCTGGTAAAAAACGCATGTATAACATTATCAAGATTAACGATGAAACACACAGCAATATTATTCTCCATCATGGCAGCACTGCTGCTCACCGCATGCAGCAGCAAGAAGCCGGCCATCCAGACAGCTTCCTATCGTGAACAGCCCACCCAGTGCCTTGGCAAGAGCATGGACGGACACCAGACACTGCAAGTCTGGGCCAAGGGACAGTCGCGCATGGAGGCAGTGCGCGAAGCCAAGAAAAAGGTCATCGGCGAAGTGCTGTTCTCTGGCATTCAGTCCAACGGCGACTGCAACGCAATGCCTATCGTCGACGCTCCCAATGCCCGCACGAAGTTTGAGAAGTACTTCCAGAAGTTCTTCGAAGACAACGGCGGATATAAGAAGTACGTCGAGGAGATTGAGAAGCGTTCCGACGCACAGCACTTGCAGGGCGAGCATCTGCAGGTCTACGGCGTAGTGCTGCAGGTCGACATGGACGGCCTTCGCAAGCGCATGCGCAAGGACAAGATCATTGAGTATTAACAGGGAGCATACACATTATTATATAATATATTACAAAACAGAACAGAACTATGAAACGCATATTCTCACTCCTGGCAGTGCTGCTCACAATGGCCGCTGCCGCCAACGCACAGAAAGCAATGACACCGCCGCACATCATGGTTGTGCCAGACAACAGCCTCTGCGGCCGCGAGGGCTGGGTGCGCACCATGAATGGCGAAACCGTGCCTGACTATGAGAAAGCGCTGAACAGCGACAAGACCATACACGACGTACTCATACAGGTGGCCGAGCTGATTACCGACCGCAACTCCAGCGTAGTCATCGTCGACCTCATGCAGGCCATCAACAATGCCAAGGCCGACGCCGACATGTCGGGAGCCAACGGTGGCGACCAGTCGGAAACCGTCGACGAGGCCATCATCCGCAACTCTGATGCCGACATCATCATCAAGGTAGACTACGACATTCTCGTCACCGGTCCGCAGAAGCAGATAAAGTACAGCATCACCGGCACCGACGCCTACACCAGCCAGATGTTCGCGCCCATCAGCGGCACAGGCAATCCGTCTACGTCGGCCAATCCCGTCATCCTGCTTCAGGAAGCCGTCTACAACAAGATGGATGCCTTCCTCGACAAGGTGTTCGGCTATTATAACAACATGTTCAAGAGCGGCCGCATGGTAGCTTTCGACATCAAGTGCACCAACACGGCATCGCACAACATGAACAGCAAGGTGGGCCAGTACACCCTGCGTGAGGAAATCGAGGACTTCCTGTTCGACAATTCCGTCGACGGTGCCGGCGTTGACCGTGTTAAGAGCGGTGCCACCTTCATGCAGTTCGACGGTGTCTACATTCCGCTTGTTTCTACCATCCGCGGCCGTCAGCGCCGCCAGGGCGCCAAGGATGTTGCCCAGAAGATGGTTGAGTTCCTTGCTTCCAAGGGAGTCACTGCCGAGTTCAAGACCCGCGGCCTTGGCAGGGTGAACATCTACATCAAGTAACATTAACAATCAGGAGGAAACAGCTATGAGAAAAATCATTCTTTCTGCCGCATTGGTGGTTCTTTCGGTGCTTTCAGCGTCTGCACAGCAGGACTGCACCATTCCCATGGACATCATCGTTGCCGACGGAGTTGCCGACGTCACCGGCGTTGCCGCTGCCACACAGCTGGAGTCAAAGGTGCGCCAAGTGGTGACTAAGCACGGAATGGGCGGCAATATGAAGCATTCGCAGTTCTGTGTCATCGCCAACCTTGTGGAAGGCAACAGGAACATACTTAGCGGCACGCGCCCCTTGGTGACCGTCTCTGCCGACGTTGAGCTTTACGTTGCCAACACCGTCACCGGCGAGAAGTTTGCAAGCACCGCCATAACCATCACCGGTGCCGGCCCCAACGAGAACCGTGCATACATGGCTGCCCTTGGCACCGTGAATGCCAACAATGCCGAACTGGCAGCGTTCATGAAGTCTGCCAAGCAGAAAATCATCAGATATTACGAGACCGAAACGGGAAACATCATCCGCAAGGCCAAGAGCCATGCTGCCCGTCAGGAATACGAGCCTGCCCTTTACATGCTCACCTCTGTGCCTGCATGCAGCTCGCGCTATGAAGAGGTTGAGCAGGCCACGCTGACCATTTTCCAGCAGTACGTCGACCTTGACTGTGCCGGAAAGGTTGCCAAGGCCCGTGCCGCATGGGCCGGCTCGCAGGACCGTGAGGGTGCCAGGGTTGCCGGCGCATATCTGTCGGCCATCAATCCGGCTTCGTCGTGTACCGACGATGCCCAGGCTCTTGTTGATGAAATCAAGCAGCGCATCGGTGAGGAATGGGAGCAGGCCAAGGACCTTCTCGAGTTCAACAAGGAGATGCAGCGCAGCCAGGTGGACCTGGAGCGGCAGCGCATAGAGGCTGCCCGTGAAATCGGCGTTGCCTGGGCAGAAAACATGCCTTCTAATTTCAATCCCACCGTGGTTATAAACAAGAAGTAACCGCCTGCTGACGGCATCAGCCTGAAACACATGAGAAACTATATCATAGCAACTGCCGTCACCGCTCTGCTGACAGCCCTTCCGGCTGCCGCACAGAACGGTGGCGGCTTTTCGCAGCAGCGAGGAGGCGTCAACCAGCAGCAGGGTGGCTTCAACCAGTCGCGCAGCGGCGTGGGCGGCAACTCGTCGGGCTTCAGCCAGAACCGTGCCAGCAACTTCAGCGACTATCGCCAGCAGCTTAATGCGCAGTACATCAGCCTGACCCGCGAGCGATGGCAGAACTTCGACTCCTACCGCGCACAGACGCCGCCCGACCGCGACGAGAAGCCGGTGGCTCCTATCCAGATGTCCGAAGACGATGCGAAGAAGGAGCGCCAGGACCGCCAGGTGGTCATCGATGCCGTAGTCACTCCCAAGCGTGACAACGAGCGCGCGCAGCCAGTGGCTCCCGTTCAGGAAACTCCCGACGAGACTGCGCTGCTGGAGTTCAAGTATCTGGGCAATCCGCTGTCCGTGCGCCGCCCGAAGAACGCCACGTTCCGCCTGTCGGGAGTCAGCGAGAACGCTGTGGCCGACGCCTGGGAAGTGCTGTGCCAGAAGCAGTGGAACAACCTTGTCGTCGACTGCATAAAGCTGCGCGGCCAGAAGCAGCTGTGCGACTGGGCCTACCTGTGCATGCTCCGCGACATGTCGGCGGCGCTCTGCGGCAGCGGCACCAACGAGGCCACGCTGCTCATGGCATTCGTCTACAGCCAGTCGGGCTATAAGATCCGCCTTGGCGATGCCGGCGGCCGTCTGGAAATGCTCTATGCCACCAAGCACATAATCTACAACCGCAGCTACTTCAATTTCGACGGCGAGCAGTTCTATACCTTCAATAAGGAGGTGAAGCAGATACGCATCAATGCTGCCAAATATCCTAAGGAACAGTCGTTGTCGCTGTGGGTTCCGCAGACACCTCAGAGCGGATGGCAGTCGTCGACGCAGCGCACGCTGACGTCGAAGCGCTATCCGGAGATGTCGGTCCACGTCACGTGCAACAAGCTGCTGCTGCCTTTCTACGAGTCGTATCCTACCAGCGAGGTCGGCGGCAACTTCATGACGCGCTGGGCAATGTACGCCAATACGCCCATCAGTGACAAGACGCGCACAGAATTGTACCCACAGCTGCAGCAGGCCCTTGGGGGCATGTCGCAGCAGCAGCAGGTGGAACGCCTCTTGAACTGGGTGCAGACGGCCTTCGTCTATGAGTACGACGACAAGGTGTGGGGCGGCGACCGCGCCTTCTTCCCCGACGAAACGCTTTACTATCCCTACTGCGACTGTGAGGACCGCTCGATACTTTTCACACGACTGGTGCGCGACATCGTGGGACTGAAGTGCATACTCGTCTACTACCCCGGCCACTTGGCGTCGGCCGTCTGCTTCACCGACCAGGTGAACGGCGACTACATACAGACCGGCGGCCGCCGATACGTTGTCTGCGACCCTACATACATAGGCGCACCCGTGGGCAGCACGATGCCCAAGATGGACAATGCTTCAGCTAAAGTTATTCAGTTAGACTGACTCTTTCGGTCATATCAAGCTGTTTTTCTGTTGCTGAGATAATTTTCCAATGCCGCACTGGGGCTTGGAAATACATTCAGCCCTTGAAGTATTCAGCCAGCTCGTCGGCATGTGCCGCCAGCTGGTTGATGTCGCCATTGGCATAGCGTTGCCAAATCTGCTGGCAGGGCATGAGAAGAGGGCTGAAGGTGACGTCACGGCGGTTCAGGTAGGGGTCGCAGTGCTGGAAGACTTCCAGAACGTCGACAATCAGTGCCGTGTCCACACGCATCAGCCGCGCCGTCTGCTGCACCTCCGGCGTTTCCTTGACCATAGTCTGCGGCGTCAGCTGGAAGTAGAGGCTGAGAATGATGGTCAGCATCGTCGGCGTCAGCCTCTCGTCTTCGGGCAGTGGGCGGAAGTCGCGCTCGAAGGTCTCCTCCACCTCCACGCCGTCGAAGAAGCCGCCGCCGCTGTTGAAGCCGGTCATTTCGCGCAGCAGCCGTACGGCGCGACGCAGGCGTTGCGGACTCTCTGCGTACTGCTGCCAGTAGCGCTCAATGCGTGGCGTCTCCAGGTTGGCAACCTGCCGCAGCCTGTCGTGCAGCATCTGCGGCGGAATGTGCAGTTCCATGCTCAGGTCTACCAGCGGTTTGCTGTAAAGGGGCTTCATGCCCGCCGGCTTCTGCAGGTAGAGTTGCAGGACGAAGAGCCAGTAGTCGTCTTGCCAGAAATAATTCTTTGCCATAGATAATTTTTGTAGTTCTGTTTGCAAATGTACAATTTATTTTATATATTTGCATACAATTTGCCGAAAACGAATGAAAAAATCTTTCCTGCTGTCCGTTTTTCTCGCTGTTGCCGTCTGCGTTATTGCGCAGGCTCCGCGCCGCGAGATACGAAAGAACCTGCGTCTTTCGGCAAGTAACCTGCTGGCCTATCCCGGTCCGCGGCAGCACACGCTGACACCGCCACCCGAGGGCATGCGCCCCTTCTACATCTCGCACTATGGCCGCCACGGCTCGCGCTACCACACGCGGCCGTCGATATACAACGCGCCCTACTATGTGCTTACCGATGCTGACAAGGCCGGACAGCTGACTCCCCTTGGCAGGGACGTCATGCAGCGGCTCGACCGCATCCGCCGCGATGCCTATCGGCAGTGGGGCGAGCTGACCGACCTCGGCGCCGAGCAGCACAGGCAGATCATCACCCGGATGTACGAGCGTTTCCCTGAGGTTTTTGCCGACAGTGCCGCCATCGTAGCTTACAGCACGCCCGTCATCCGCTGCGTGCTGTCGATGGAAAACGCCATGCTGCGGCTGCTGCAGCTTGCTCCCGGCATTCAGCTCAAGCACGATGCTTCGCAGCAGAACGCGTCAACGCTGAACTATCAGGACCGTGGGCTTATGGCCCTCCGGATGGACTCCACGGCAAAGTCAGCCTATACGGCGTACATGCAGAAGACACTGAGGGCCGACAGACTCATGCGCTCGCTCTTCCGCGACCAGCAGTGGGTCAGCGAGAAAGTGAATGTCAGTCAGTTCTGTGAAGACCTCTTCAGGGTGGCTTCCATACTTCAGAACAGCGACATCGCTACAAAGGAGACCCTCTATGACATTTACACCGACGACGAGATTTACCGCAACTGGAAGATATCCAACGTGTGGTGGTATCTGTCGTATGCCAGTACGCCTGTCAATGGCCACCTGCAGCCATACACGCAGCGGCGCCTGCTGAACAACATCATCAACGATGCCGACGCGGCCATAAGTCGCCAAGGCACAGGGGCAAACCTGCGCTACGGCCACGAGACAGCGCTGCTGCCGCTGTGCTGCCTGTTGGACATCAACGGCTGTGGCCTGTCGACGACAAAACTGACGCGCCTGGACAAGATGGGGTGGGTGAACTACCGTATATTCCCCATGGGCGGCAACCTGCAGTTCGTGTTCTACCGCCGCAGCCCGTCGGACACTGACGTGATGTTCAAAGTGCTGCTGAACGAGAACGAGGCCACGCTGCCGCTGAAGTCATCCATGGCTCCATACTACCGGTGGGCAGACTTCAAGGAGTATTGCAAGCGGATACTCGACGAATATCCTAACCTAAGAAAGCAGAAAAAATGATCAGACGGGTGCTGTTGACGGTGGCCCTTTCGGCCGTGCTGCTTGCTGTCAGCGGACAGCAGGTGGAGAACTACTACGTGTACCCGGACTCGGCCGCCGGCCGCCTGACGCCGGCCCCCGACGGCAAGCAGCCGTTCTACATTTCACACTTCGGGCGCTACACGACTACCTATCTCGGCTATCGCGTAGGCATGGACGCAGTCATAAAGCTTCTCAACGCGGCAAGCTCGAAGGGAAAGCTGACAGAAACGGGAAAGAACACGTTGCGTGAGATGAAGTCGGTGCTGCACAGCTTCGAAAACCGCTTCGGCGATGCCACTCAGCGCGGACTGCGCCACCAGCGGCTGTTGGCACGGCGTATGGCCGCCAGCTTCCCGGAAGTCTTTGTCGGCAGTGCCGTTGTCGACGCCTACAGTACCATCAAGGCAAGGACGGTGCTGACCATGGGCTCCGCCACGCAGGAACTGATGCTCTTCAACCCGAAGATGCGCATTTCGCTGCACTCCTCGCTGAAGGATATGTCTATTCTGGACTACAACACCAAGCATGTCCCTGAGGATGAGGTGCCTGACAGCGCACGGCAGGCCTACGACGCCTTCTGCAAGCCTCTGCAGAAGAGCGCGCGGCTGGCGGCACTGCTGTTCAACGACTCGGCATACGTGGCTGCTGAAGTCGACGAGGTGCTGCTCAACCATGAAATCCGCAAGGCTGCCGTCCAGCAGGACTTGCACTATCCGGACCGTAAGTTCAAGCTTTCCAGCTTGCTGACTGCCGACGAGATAAAGGCCTTCTGGCTCATGCGCAACGCCCATAACTACGTAAACTTCAGCAACACGCCGCTCAACAACCACTATCGCCCTGACCGTCAGCGTGAACTGCTGCAGCACATCGTGGCACAGGCCGACAGCTGCATTGCCAAGCGACAGAACGGAGCCACGCTGCGCTTCGGTCATGAGCAGTCGCTGCTGCCGCTGCTGTGCCTGCTGGACGTCAACGGCTTTGGCCTGGCAGAGGCATCATTCGACAATGTCGGAATAGGGAAGTGGTGGTCGTGCGACATTACCGAGGCGCCTGCCAACCTTCAGCTGGTATTCTACCGTGCCAACCCTTACGACCGCGACATTCTCTTCAAAGTCCTGCTGAATGAGCAGGAGGCTGTGCTGCCTCTTGAAACCAGTTGCTGGCCTTACTATCGCTGGGCAGACTTCCGCCAGTATTGTAAGGAGCTTCTTAAACAGTGAAAATTGTATAAAATTGCAGAATTATTTGGTAGTATGCAAAAAAAAGTATACTTTTGCGCCCGTATTTTTGAATAAATATACTGCCATGAAAATCAAAAACGACCGTTTAGAAGCCCTGCGCATGATAATCTCAAGCCAAGAGTTAGGCAGCCAGGACGAACTGTTAGAAGCACTGAAGAACGAGGGATTCCAGCTGACGCAGGCCACACTGAGCCGCGACCTTAAGCAGCTGAAGGTGGCAAAGGCTGCCACAATGAGAGGAAATTACGTGTATGTGCTGCCCAATGACACAATGTACAAAAGGGTGACAACGCCGAGGAAACTGCATGAAATGATGAACGTGCCGGGATTCTTGAGCATTAATTTCTCTGGAAACATGGGTGTCATAAAGACGCGGCCGGGCTATGCCAGCTCGATAGCGTACAACATCGACAACAGTGATATAGACGAAATTTTAGGTACCATTGCCGGCGACGACACGATATTCATCGTCATACGCCAAGGCGCTTCTCGCGAAGACGTGATGATGTCGCTGCGCGACGTGGTGCCGAACATGAGATAAAAAATGGAACAAAAGGAAGAAATACAAATCTTTGTGGCCGGACCGGAGCATGAGGTCTATGTGGACACCATCCTGCAGACTATTGCCGATGCGGCCAAAGTGCGCGGAACGGGTATTGCCAAGCGCACACATGAGTATCTGGCAACGAAGATGAAGGAGGCCAAGGCTGTCATTGCCTTGTCGGGCGACCGCTTTGCCGGCTTCAGCTACATAGAGACATGGGGCAACAAGCAGTATGTCACTACCAGCGGACTTATTGTGCATCCAGACTTCAGAGGCCTCGGCGTGGCAAAGAAGATCAAGGACATGACCTTCTCGCTGGCGCGCACCAGATGGCCACACGCAAAGATATTCTCTCTGACCAGCGGCGCGGCTGTGATGAAGATGAACACGGAACTGGGATACCAGCCCGTGACATTCGCAGACCTTACCGACGATGAGGCTTTCTGGCGCGGCTGCGAGGGATGCGTCAACGTGGACGTGCTGCACCGCACTGGCCGCAAGTACTGCATCTGCACCGCAATGCTCTACGACCCCGAGGAACACTTGCCTGTCAAGATACCCGAGGACGTCATAGAGCGCATCAAGCGAATAGACGGGAGGACTATAGTCTAAAGTCAAAAACCTAAAGTCTAAAGAAACTAAAGTCGATAAAACTAAAGTAAAAATAATATATGAACAAGAAAGTAGTAGTAGCCTTTTCTGGTGGGCTTGACACCAGTTACACCGTGATGAAACTGACGCAGGACGGCTGGGACGTGTATGCCGCCTGCGCAAACACCGGAGGCTTTTCGGCTGAGCAGCTGAAGACCAATGAGGAAAATGCATACAAGCTGGGCGCAAAGGCATACGTGACGCTCGACGTTACTCAGGAATATTACGAGAAATCACTGAAATACATGATTTTCGGCAATGTGCTGCGCAACAACTGCTATCCCATCTCGGTAAGCTCTGAGCGCATCTTCCAGGCCATAGCCATTGCACGCTATGCCAAGGAAATAGGCGCCGATGCCATTGCTCATGGCTCCACAGGTGCCGGCAACGACCAGATACGCTTCGATATGACATTCCTCGTGATGGCCCCAGGCGTGGAGATTATCACGCTGACGCGCGACAAGAAGCTGACGCGAAAGGAAGAGGTGGACTATCTTAACGAGCATGGATTCTTTGCCGACTTCACCAAGCTGAAGTATTCTTATAATGTAGGCATCTGGGGTACCAGCATCTGCGGCGGCGAATTGCTGGATCCTACGCAGGGCTTGCCAGAAGAGGCTTATCTGAAGCATGTCACCGCCAAGGAGCAGGAGCAGCTGCTCAAGATAGAATTCTGCAAGGGCGAGATAGTGGGCGTGAACGGCGAGAAGTTCGACGACCGCGTGAAGGCCATCCAGAAGATTGAGGAGATAGGTGCCTCGTATGCCATCGGCCGCGACGCCAACGTCGGCGACACCATCATCGGCATCAAAGGCCGTGTGGGCTTTGAGGCTGCCGCTCCGAAGCTTATCATTGAGGCTCACAGGCTGCTGGAGAAGTCGACGCTCTCCAAGTGGCAGCAGTACTGGAAGGATCAGGTGGCCAACTGGTACGGCATGTTCCTGCACGAAAGCCAGTATCTGGAGCCTGTAATGCCAGACATCGAGGCCATGCTGGCATCGTCGCAGCGCAACGTGACAGGCACGGCAATACTGAAGCTGCGCCCATATGGCTTCGAAACCGTCGGCATCGACTCGGCCAACGACCTCACAAAGTCTAAGCTCGGAGAATATGGCGAGACACAGACTGGCTGGACGGCTGACGAGGCCAAGGGCTTCATAAAGGTCAGCTCCACACCGCTGCGCGTGTACTACGGAATACACAAAGATGAAAAACGCTAACAGGCAAAGTCTTGCACAATGGAACAAAGGAAATTTTATCTTTCGTCTACTGACAAAAAGATAGGCGGTGTCTGCGGAGGTCTGGCAGAATACTTTAACGTCGACTCATTGCTCGTCAGGCTGGGCTTTGTGGGCTTCACTCTGGCTGTAGGCGGCGGATTGTTGTTATATATATTATTGTGGATATTAGCACCTAAAAAGGCTGAGGTATGGTAAAAGTAGGAATTCTTGGCGCAGCAGGATACACGGGTGGCGAACTGATCCGCCTGCTGCTGGGACACCCGGAGGCGGAAATAGTTTTCGCCAACTCAGAGAGCAATGCCGGCAACCCGGTCAGCGACGTCCATGAAGGACTGCTGGGCGACACCGACCTGAAGTTCACCGACCAGATGCCTTTCGACAGCGTGGACGTGGTGTTCTTCTGCTTCGGCCATGGCAAGAGCGAGGCATTCCTGAAGGAACACTCTATCCCCGACGGCGTGAAAATAATAGACCTGGCACAGGACTTCCGCATCAAGGGTAGTCACGACTATGTCTATGGCCTGCCGGAGATAAACAAGGCGGAAATAGCAGAGGCCCGGCACGTAGCCAATCCCGGCTGCTTCGCAACGTGCATCCAGCTGGCATTGCTGCCGGCTGCTGCCATGGGACTGCTCACCAGCGACGTCAGCGTCAACGCCATCACTGGCTCCACGGGTGCCGGCCAGAAGCCAGGCGCAACAACTCACTTCTCGTGGCGCAACAACAATCTGAGCATCTATAAGCCATTCACCCACCAGCATCTTGCAGAAATATATCAGAGTCTGAATCAGATACGGCCTTCCCAGCCTCTCCATGGGGATGGCGTAGAAGGTGCCACGCGGTCTCTCATCCCCATGGGGGAGCCAGGAGGTGCTTCGGTCGACTTCATTCCATATCGCGGCGACTTTGCCCGCGGCATCTTCGCAACAGCAGTGATAACCACCGATGCCACCGAGGATGAAATAGTCAGAGCCTACAAGGACTTCTATGCACCGGCAGCCTTCACCCACTACAGCGACAAGGCAATAGACCTGAAGCAAGTGGTGAACACCAACAAGGCCGTGGTGCATTGCGAGAAGTACGGGCGCAAGCTGCTCGTCACCGCAGCCATCGACAATCTGCTCAAGGGAGCCGTAGGTCAGGCAGTGCAGAACATGAACCTGATGTTCGGCATCAGCGAGACCGCTGGTCTCAAACTGAAAGCCTCAGCCTTCTGAACAGCTTTGCCCATGCCCTCCATGCTGCCTGTCGGCAGCTGGAGGGCTGGCGTTTTTATGCAGCATCAGCGGAAGCGGCACTGTATGTGGGAAAATTGTTAAAAACGTAAAAAAAAACGCTTTGTTTTTCGTTATTCTTTAAAATAAGCGTTACCTTTGCAAACGCTTTCAAAACAAGAAGCACTGGACTTGTAGCTCAGTTGGTTAGAGCAACAGACTCATAATCTGGAGGTCCCAGGTTCAAGCCCTGGCTGGTCCACACTGAAAATCAGCAACTTACAAAGATTTTGAAGTTGCTGATTTTTCTTTTTGCGAACACGATGCGAACACGGATGCTTTTTAAAGGATTGCCGTAAACACTCTATTTATTGATATTTCAGATTCGGTGTTCGCAAATTGTTGTTTCGGTGTTCGCATTGTCAAAATGAAGAAATTTAAGCTTAAATGTAATAATTTCAATAATTAATAAGGTAAAACATCAAAAAAAAGTAATAAACGAGTTTTAATTAGCAGAAAGTTCGTAACTTTGCAGACGCATTTCGAAAGGGATGCAGATCTTTTTATTGCTCAATCTCTCTACCGAACTTGCACCTCGAACGAGTTTTTTTATGAGCAAAACCAATACTACATTGAAGCTGTGCCTTATGGCGCAGACTTCAACCATAGTAGTATTGGGGCAGTGCAAGGCCCGGTAGAGAATATGGGACGGGGCCTGCGCTTTCTTTATGCCCATACCGATAGTGTTTCCCCCTACCGGACTTTGATGAGAGAATTATAAAAATAACCATAATAAGAACAAAAAAGAGAATTATGAAAACAAGAATTCTATCAATCGTCACCCTGCTGCTAATGGCAGCTACGGGCGCAGTGGCGCAGACCGAAACGCTGCTGACCACAATTACAGCAACAGCCAAAGAGCAAGCCAGCTACAGTACGGCGAATGTGGCAACCGTTTCATTCAGTTATAGCAGGAGGGAGCTCAGCATACCTCGCAAACTGGGGCTGGTGGGGATACGGTTGGTCGGCCACCGTCAATGCTGCCGAAGGATACACCATCACCAAATGCGTATTCTATGACGATCAAGATCGTACAGCTACAGACAGCGAAGCTCCCTTTGTAGTAGAAACCACAGAAGAGGATAAGACACCGCAAGTAAATGGCACCCCCATTCTGGCATACACGTCTAAAGGTATAAAAAAGATTGAGGTGTATGGCTATGCTACGCCTACCGTGACACTCAGTGAGGCGACGGACAATAGCACGACTTTGACTACGTATGACGGTCAAGTGGCTAACGTCACCCTGACGCGCACACTGCAGGCAGGTTCGTACAACACGTTTGCCGTGCCGTTCAGCATGACCATCCCCAGCGGATGGACAGTGAAGGAACTGAGCAGCGCATCGTTCAGCGAAGGCTTGCTGACGCTGAACTTTGCCAACGCCTCCAGCATCGAGGCCGGCAAGCCGTATCTGGTGAAGGTGAGCGCAACCACCGACCTCTCTGTCGAATCCTTCACGGGTGTGACCGTCAGCAAGGATGCCGTGCCCTTTACTTCGACCGACGTAGACTTCATCCCAATATTAGGCGCAACAACAATTTCGGGCGATGTAAAGAGCATCCTCTTCCTCGGAGCCAGCAACAAGCTATACAATCCCAATGCCGAGAACTCATCGATGAAGGGCTTCCGCGCCTACTTCCAGCTGAAAGGCAGCGCACTAATGGCTCCCACCCGCGCCTTCAACATTGACTTCGGCGACGGAGAGACTACGAGCATCATTTCGGTCAGCGGTTCAGGGTTAGTTAACGGCTCTGACGGCTGTTACGACCTGCATGGTCGCCGCATCGAGGGTCAGCCCACACAGAAGGGTGTGTATATCGTGAATGGTAAAAAGGTCATTAAATAAAGAATGGAGGATGCGACAATGATTAAAAGAGAATACGAGAAGCCAATGATGCAGGTCATTAAGACCGATGTAAGGCAGCAGATTCTGGCTGGTTCAATAACTGGCGTAACTAGCACTGGTCTTGACGCAGAAGAAGAACTTATTCTGCTGGGCGAGGGTCTGCCTAAATCAGGTAGCGTTTGGGATGACGCTTGGTAAACATCTGAACCGTCGTCGGGGGGTGGAGGATGATGTATGCGGGGTCTGCGCTTTCTTTATGCCCATACCGATAGTGCTCACCCCCTACCAGACTTTGATGAGAGAATTATAAAGTAACCATAATACAAGAACTATTAAAAAAGAAACAAAATGAGAGTATGAAAACAAAAGTTAAACTATCATTCCATCTCATCCTCACCCTCGCCCTCTGGCTCACGATGGCGCAAGGGGCGTGGGCGACAGACGAAACGAAGACGTTTACCATTTCCAGTGCGTCAGGTTCTGGCACCATCACATACGGAGGCAATGATTTTCTCGTTCCCGACGCGAATATGATGACTATGCAATCCTCTGGTGGTTCCATCACTATGAGAACTAATACTGGCGGCAATGAAGGCACAGTCAAACTCTATCCTCGTATAAGCGGTAAGGTGAAGAGCCTAACGTTTAGCAGTGCCAGGGTTATGTTTACAGAGCTTGTCGGCACAGAGCATTACGTGAAAATCGGGAAGGGCGATATTTGGACAAACTCTTATACAGAGGACATGAGCACTGCAACTGCGCTGACCTTTACCTTCACGAACGGTGACGGATTGCAACTTGCAAACGAACACGACTATCTCGAAATCAAGATGAGGAACTCTGAAACCACCAGGCGCACATCTTTCTGATAAGTGGTACGCTCACCATCACCTACGAGCCTATGGAGGCAACGGAAACGCACAGGCACAACTTCACATACAACGTTGAGGGCAATACGCTGACCGCCACCTGCGCCCACGACGACGGCACCATCACGGGCGGCAACTATGAGCGCTTGGGCGGTCTGGTGGGCCGTGCCGAGGGCAATATCACCATCAATAACTGCCACGTGAGCACCGAAATCAGCACCACAGTCAGCGGCGTTGCCTTTCACGGCGGTGTCATTGGCACGTGGAATGGCACTAACGCTATCTGCACCGTCACGGGCTGCGTCTATGACGGTCTGATTTACAACCCGAACGAGGCTGGCGTGACCACCTCCTGCCACGGATTCATAGGAAACCTCTTTGGAAGTAATCTGATCGTCACGTTCACCGACTGCCTCTTCGCCCCCGCTGCATACGGCACGGGCAAATACACACTGGGCGACAAATGCTTCACTTTCGTCTATCCAAACAGTGAGCCGACCTATAACATGACGAACTGCTACTACACCAGCATCCTCGGCAACAGGCAGGGACGCCCCGCAGCCACGGCGACCGTCGCACCCGACAACCTCGGCAATGCGACCACCGACCACGGAATGGTGAAGGGCTACAAGAACGGCTTCCTCTACGACGGCAACTACTACACGCCGAAGTACGGCGACGCAGTGGTTGAATACCGCTTCAATGAGTGGAATGAGAGGGCCGACGTGACCATCAACGGCACAAACAATCAGGGAACAGGCGTCAACGTTGTGGGCGTGAACATCACGGAGGAGGTAGGCAATATCAAGAGCGTGATCAACACAGCACAGGCCGCCACGGTGATACTGCCGTTCAGCTATATCTGCAACGGTAACGAGGGGGGCAAGTTCTACGGCTTCAAGGAAGTGGCGTACGTCGAAGGCTTGCACAAGTGGGTCTGCACGATGCAGGAGCCAGGCAATACGGCTGTGACCACGCTTACTGCCAACACGCCGTATCTGTTCATGCCGGATGATGCGACGACGATGACGTTCCCGAACATCGTGAGCATGACGGGTGGAGCCGTGACGCTGCTGCCCACGACGGCGAACGACGGTGTCTATGGCGGTGCCACGACGGATGCAGCCTGGAATTTCCACGGCTCGTACAAAGGGAAGAGTTGGGCAGTTGCCAGCAATGACTACGGCTTTGCAGCCCAAAGTGGCACCGAAGCTGGCGGCGGGGCAACCGTTAATGCCGGGCAGTTCGTCCGCTTCACCACGGGTGCCTTCATCAAGCCCATGCGCTGTTATCTGTCGTACGTCGGCACGGATGCCCCAGCGCCGGCACGTGGCTTGACACGCTCAGCCGCTGCCACCGACGACCTGCCCCAGAGCATCACCGTGCGCCTCGTCAGCCGCAACGGCGAGACTACCGCCATCGGCGAGATTGACACCACGACGGGCAAGATGACCTTCGACAGCGAGGCATGGTACACGCTCGACGGTGTGCGCCTGAGCAGCAAGCCCAGCACCAAGGGCATCTATATCAACAACGGTAAGAAGATTGTAATCAAGTAAGGTTTAGAGCCCCTTGATAAGGGGCGGCTATAATGCAGGGATAAAAAAGAAAGAATTATGAAAAAGAAATATATGAAGCCACAGAGTAGTGGAACTGCAACACAAGTGCCAGTTACTGGCTGGCAGCGGTGACCCCACAAGGGAAGTACCCTGGTGGGACGGCGAGGGCGATTAACGCCTCCATTTGATAAGGATATTCCCCAAGGGTCATGGAGCCCGTACCTTCGCCCCACGGAGGCGGCACCTTCGCCCCATGAAGGCGGCACCTTCGCCCCACGGAGGCGGCACCTTCCTGTTTGTTCCATGGGGTGGAACACTTTGTTCCATGGGGTGGAATATAAAATCCCCTTGGTTGTAATCTATGGTTGGGATGCTTCCTCGCTCCCCAAAGACATAAATGAGTCTGTTTACAACACGTTTTTTATCCCCTTTTTGCATCAAAATCGCCATTCGTTGTCACCCTTAACACGCTGATTCTCAAGTAGTGTTGCAAGGTGGCAACGGTTGCAAGGGTAAAAAACTTTATGTATGCGCGCGTGCGCGCGAAGATTCGATACTCATACCAAACAATAAATAAAACGGGGTCGCCCTCAATTTCAATGATACGTATAGGTCATTCTCATGGAGACGTAGCCCTTGGGCCATTTCACTTTGTCCAGGAAGAATTTTGCAGAGCCATGTGACAGCAGGAACAGGTCGGGTCTCACTTCCTTGAACTCATACTGCATGTTGTTCTGTTTCTCCTGCCAGTTGATGCGTGATATCTGCCAGCAGCCATCAGCGATATGCACCCTCATGTTGTCGAGTTTCACAATATAGAACGTCCTGTTGCCCTTGGTGTAACTGCCCACATATTCCATGCCCGTCTCTTTCTTCTTCCTGTATTTCTTCTGCAGTTCCTTCACTTTCTCGCGAACCCTCTTATAGAACTGGTCATATACGTTGGCGCTCATCATGCCATCGTGTTTCAGAAACGACTTGATCTGCTTCTCCGTCAGTTCCTGTTTCATCTCCACCATCCGTACATTCGAGGTCGTGATCCTGCCGTTGTTGAACAGCACGTCCTCTGCCATCGTGATACCGAAATGCTTATGTTCCCTAAGGGCGGTCACGATAGGTCCGTAACCTGCCAGGCGGGCAGCGAAGGTGATGGTCCTGCGGTGGGGGAACTTCGTCAGGTCAATATCCTTCTCCAGTTGGCAGGTCACCGAGTAGCGCAGTGCCCTGACCCGTTTTTTGAGCGGCTGGGAATTGGCAAGCACCTTCTTCAGCAGGTACTCCTCGAAGGTCATGCCCTCGGGCAGTACCACCGTCTCGGCAAGATGGAGTGAATAGGCAATATCCTCGTCCTCATCTTGTGCGTGAACATTCAATGTCACGAGTAAAACCGCAAGCGTAAAAATTAATCGTATTATTTTCATTTCCTTTCATGATGTGTTCGTTGCAAAGATACGAATAAGTGAGTAAAATGCCAAATATTCTCCTCGATAATTACAGAGAGGGGCGGTCAAACATGTTGACCACCCCTCTTATCTATTCAGTGTTTGTGTCGGAAGGTAGTTCTTATACAATACCCTGGCTCATCATGGCGGAAGCCA
>CAJOHJ010000020.1 GCA_905234265.1 uncultured Prevotella sp.
GAAGGATGGCACGAAGCAGTTGGGTATGATTCATGCTGCAAAGGTAACACTTTATTCTTGATTAGCCAAGCTTTACCAACCGGGTAAATCCGCTGAGCCCTTATTTCCCAATAGTGTCCTAAATAATTTTGGAAAAAAGTGAAGGAAGTTGTTTCCATTAAGGCAAATAATCCTTACCTTAGTGGTTGCTCAAAAAACATCTTCCTTCATGGCAAAGATAACACTTTTCGCCCAGGTAATCCAAAAAATACCGAAAGAATTAATCAAATCACTTGCAAAAAAGCATGGGACGGACAAATATGCCAAGGGTTTCAACACATGGAGCCATCTTGTGAGCATGGTTTTCTGCCAGTTTGCCGACTGCGTGTCGCTTCGTGAGATAAGCAACGGCCTGCATTCCGCCAACGGCAACCTGAACCATCTGGGCATAGCCCGCGCCCCGTCGAAGTCAAACATCGCCTATCAGAATGGACATCGCTCCTGCGCCTTCTTCCGCGACTGCTACTATGCACTGCTGGATTATTTCGGACAGCAGGTAAGCCTCTCCGGCCGCAAGTTCCGTTTCAAGAACGCCGTCTATGTCCTCGACTCCACCGTCATCATGCTCTGTGCCGAGGTGTACGACTGGGCACGATACACACATGCAAAGGGCGCAGTAAAGTTGCACACGCTTCTCAATTTCAACACGCTGTTCCCTGAGTATGTGCACATTTCGGACGGTAAGGCCGGTGACAACACGGCGGCACGGAACGTGGTGGTAAAGCAGGGCAGCATCGTCGTGTGCGACCGCGGCTACTTCGACACGCTCCTGCTAAAGCTTTGGGACAGCATGAAGGTGTTCTTCGTCGTGAGGGTGAAGGACAACCTGCTCTACGAGCGCATAGAGGAGCGTGACCTGCCGGACAAGGCACATCCCGAAGTCCTCATAGACGAGATTGTGCGGCTCACGGGGAACGAGACGGCGGAACAGTATGCCAAGCCCATACGCAGGATAGCCGTATATAACGCCCTGCACCATTTCACGATGGTGCTGCTCACCAATAACATGACGCTTGCGGCGGGTACCATCGCCGACCTGTACAAGGCAAGATGGGACATAGAGATTTTCTTCCGCAACCTCAAGCAGAACTTCCACATCAAGAGCTTCGTCGGGACATCGCCCAATGCGTTGGAGATACAGATATGGACCGCACTCATCACCATACTGCTCTTCGCCGTGCTCAGGCAGCAGGCAACTTACAAGTGGCACTTCTCAAACCTTGTCTCGTCGCTCAGGCTCAATACATTCACGAAAATTGACCTCTATCTATGGATAAACGAACCTTTCACTCCACCACCAGAGAATGAAAATGACACATAGGGGGGTATATGCACTTCTGAAACATGAAGAAATGTTAAAACATACCGATTTGATGCCGTTTTGCATGAGTTTAACCAATTTTATTTAGGACACTATTGCTTATTTCCCCTTATTTTCTTTCCCCTCTTTCCCCTCTTTTCCCTCTTTTCCTTCTTTCCCCTCTTTTCCCTCTTTTCCTTCTTTTCTCTTCCCTTTTTCCCTTATTCCCTTTTTCCTGCCTGCCCGTAGGGTGCTGCCGGCAGGTGCCGGGGCGCAGCCCCGGCGTACAGGACAGGGGGGCTGACAATGGGGAAATGAGAGACGGAAGAGAGGGAAAGGAGGGAGAATGATAGACAAGGAGGGAGAATGATAGACAAGGAGGGAGAATGATAGACAAGGAGGGAGAATGATAGACAAGGGAGAATGAGAGACGAAATTGGGAATGAGGGACGCAAGAATTTTTTTGATTTTTCTATTAGTTTTTCATTTTTTTCTTGTAGGATTAAAAACTTTTTGTAATTTTGCAGTACTGCTAATGGCTCTGGAGTGAGTCATGTGTGGTATTATATACTGAGAAAGACGTTTTCGGACGTCTGTCGTTGTGAGACACGAACTTCGCAAACTCGACCTTCACAGCAGGCAGATGACAACGGGGCGTCTGCGTGGTGCGTTTCTATATACACATTATAATATATAGTTCGTACTGGCGTGGGCTAACTGCGTTGTCTATCCTGTGTGAAGGGGGCAATGCGAAGGCCTGTGTCTCCAGGATAGGCAGAAAAACAGACACCTACGCCTTTTTCGTGTATAAGGTAAAAGTATGTACAAGAAACCATATGATTTGGACTCTAAAGTTTTCTTTTTCTATTGTGGGGTGTCTATAGGAAGTGAACTGAAGATAATGATTAAATATAACAAATAGCTTTTATGGAAACACAAAAACAAAAAATGTTCGCGCATCCGTTCTCATTTTCAGGGCGTATCCGCCGTATGGAGTTTGGTATCAGTTACATTATTTACTTCGTAGTTTCTTTCATGACAGATTTTTGATGGAATATGCGGAACAGAACCGTTCAGTTGTCCTTATTTTTCTTGTCATGGCACTATTGGTTGTCTCGCTATGGTTTAATTTGGCGCAGGGAGCCAAGCTTTGTCACGACCGCGGTAACTCTGGATGGTATCAGCTAATACCTTTCTATGTTCTCTGGATGCTTTTTGGCGATGGCGACGACTATGACAATGGCTATGGGGACGATCCAAAAGGCCGAAACTGTTTGGAGTAAGCGGACTTACTGGATAGAATAAATATGAAACAGATGTTTTTATTGTTGATAGCCGCAATGCTTTGCAGTCTTGACGTGTCAGCCCAAAGCGATTTGATAATTCGTAAAGTTGGTTCAACGGCTTCCAGCAGTTCTGACAGACGCATCACGGAAGAAAAGTATTTCGATAAGGACGGAAAGACCTACAGAATAAAGATAAGCATTGACACGCTTGCCAGTCAGCCAGCTTTCGCCCAAATCTGTGCGCGTTTCCTGTTTAAAGACTCTGTGAGCAGCTCACTTCAGGAAGCCATCAAGTCATACTTCAAACAGTATACGCCTTGTAGTGCAACGTCCAATATAAGCTTTACCCATTACTTCGCGGTGATTGTGCAGGGGGGTAATGCAGGCGTCTATTCTTCCGTATTGCTGAAGCGTACAGTTACGACACATAAAGGTTCTGAAGATGCGGAGAAGGCATGGCGGTGGAATTTGTTGTTCGATGAAAGACATGGCAAACTACTGACCATTGACGACATTCTTATTCCAGAAGAGGCCGAAAAGATAAAAGGCTGGGCGGGCAAGAAGCGTCTCCATCTGTCAGTAAAGTTTCACGGTTTGGAATTGGGAGTGCTGCAACAGGGCAAGCTGGAAACAAAGAGAATCGTTTTCAGTGACAAGCCAGATGTTTTCCTTGACAGCTTCAGACAACTCATAGGAGAAGATGACTTCTCCGAAGAAACACGCGTGTTTGATGTCGTGGAGCAGATGCCGAGTTTTCCTGGTGGGCGGACGGCCTTGATGGAATATCTAAATCAGAATATTAAGTATCCCTTAGTTGCAGAGAAGTTAGGAATCAATGGTCGTGTAATTACCCAGTTTGTTGTTGACCGTGACGGCAGTATAACAAATGTGAAGGTTATTAGTTCGACATTTTCAAAAGCAGCAGGCTGGGGTGGAGTCAAGCGCGACCTTGAACCCCTGGATGACCGCGTAGGCGAACAGGCATTGCGAGATGAAGCACTGCGAGTAGTCAGCACGATGCCACGCTGGATGTCTGGAAAGCAGAATGGTACAGCAGTCCGCGTGAAATACACACTTCCCATAACTTTCAGGTTGTAGTGATTTTAGGGGTTATAACGAGGTATAATGATAACAAATAAGTATAATGAAATCTGCCAATCCCATTATGAGGCTTGAGTTTTCAGACTCAACGTCTGCTGATGTTTTCAAAACAGACTATGCCTATGTTCAGGTCAGTGAATTTCTAAGACAAGAGCCTTCAGATGAGTATCTTGTTCACCAATGGGTAAATGAGACGGCGGAGTATATGGCTGCGAATGATCAACATTCTAAATCTGGCATTACATTTAAGGAAGCAGGGATAGACAAGGAAACCGTAATTTTCATTTACGATTATGATGTAACAAAATACGGCCCGATATCATTCTTAAAGCGATATATGCCCAAGTTGAAGCAAAACTTTCTGCAGACCTTCAAAAATGCCTATACCAGAGATGGCGGTCAGCGTAAATATTACAAAGGGCTGATAAATACTGGCAGAAAAATAGTGCATACATTTCAGGCCAACATTCCGTTTAATGGCGAATCGTCATGTGATATGGTAGTCAGTAGCGATGAGATTGTATCGGTATTGGAAAGCCGGAAAAAGAAATAATAGTTTCAAGAATTATATTAGTTCAACAAAAAGTATATGATTCACAAATATGAAAAAGTCTTTGTTTTTTATTGTTGCAATGCTTTGCAGCGTTAGTGTGTTTTCTCAGACCACAAAACCAGAACCTCGTGTCAAGGACGCCAGTGGGGTTAGACTCCCAAATGGACAGCAGGTGCTGAAAGTAAAAGAGGTTGTTCCGCAGCCAGACTCAAATGCTGGCAGCAGTGGTGAGCAGCCAGTTTTCGACGTCGTGGAGCAGATGCCGTCGTTTCCACAATACACGTATACTGTGACACGTACTCTTCCCGATGGTTCTGTAAGCAGCAATGAAATAGTCGTTTTTGGTAACGAGGCATTAATGGCTTATCTTTCCAGAAACATCAGGTATCCTGCTGTTGCTGAGGAGAACGGCGTTCAGGGCCGTGTAATCTTAAGCTTCGTTGTCGAACCAGACGGCAGCATTACCGACGTCGTGGTTGTGAAGTCCGTCGACCCGTCGCTTGACAGGGAGGCCGTCCGCGTTACGCGCAGCATGCCTCGTTGGATACCTGGTAAGCAGAAAGGGCAGGCGGTGCGCCTCAAATACACCATGCCGATTACGTTCCGGCTATCTTGATAACCAAATCAAAGAAACTGCTTTTTTCCACTCGGGAAAAGGCTGCATTACATTGTTACGAATTTATCTCTGTGACTTACGAAAATATCTCACAGAGATAATTTCGTAACATGCAGAGATAATTTCGTAACTCGCAGAGATAAAAAATTCTTATTACTGCCAATTTTTTTGTTCATTGTTTGAAAAGGGGGAATTATTCCCCTTATGTTAGTATTGGCCAGTATTTGCCTTTTTATTAAAATAAATTTGGGGGTTAACCTGAAAATTGATATTTTTGCACTACTTTATGCGTGAAGATACTCATTGCCAGTGACTTGTAGCCTAAAATGAAAAACAATAAGAGAATTCTGACGTGTGTCTTTCTGCTCCTGCTGGCAGCTGGCGGCAGATGTGGCGAGATAACAGTGCATAACGGCGAAAGCATTGCCGATGCCTTGCGGCAGGCCAGAGAGTGGCGGCGCACGGGCGACGCCCGTTGTCAGGGGGGCATAACGATACGCATAGAACCCGGCCGCTATTACATGGCAGAGCCGCTGCTGTTGAGGCCTGAAGACAGCGGAAGCGAGAGTTCGCCGCTTACCATTGTCGGTGAGGATGGTGCAGTGGTCTGCGGCGACCCGGTACAGAAGCATACGCAGCTGTGGCCTCTTGAGGGAATGATGGTTCTGAAGGCTTTCGATGCCGCAGGGCGTACCATTACCATTCCCACGCCTCCCAAGAACGTCTTGCAGACTAAGAACCTCGAGATGGTCGTCCACCAGCGGTGGGCAATAGCCATACTGCGTGTGAAGGCCATGGCTGTGAATGGCGACCAGACTGTGGTGACGTTTCTTGAACCCGAAAGCCGTCTTGAGTTTGAGCATCCCTGGCCGCAGCCGGTAATTGCCGATGGCCAGACGGCAGACAAGAGCAGCTCCTTTCTGCTGCGCACTACCGAGAGACGTGACGGCGTTGAGCGTCTGCTCACCATCAGCGGCACCGACGGCAGTCCCGTCCATCATGTAACCATCAGCGGCATTACTTTTGAAGATGCCTGCTGGAACCGGCCGCAACACCTTGGCCACGTCACACTGCAAGGAGGCTTCCCGTTGGTCGACGCCTACAAGCTGCAGCAGGAAGGACTGCCGTGGGACAGCGGCTTGGAAAACCAGGCATGGATAGAGCGGCCTGCGAGTGCGGTGTCTGTCAGCAATGCCCATCATGTCAGCATTGTCGACTGTACCTTCCGCAATCTTGGCTGCACTGCTCTTGACTTTGCCAGCGATATCCACGACTGCCAGATAGTGCGCAACAGCTTTTCCTGCATCGGCGGAACGGCAATTCTGGCAGGCTCGTTTGCCGAAAGTCCCATGGAGGTGCATCGCCCTTACAGGCATCTTGCCAGCCGGTGCAGCCGTCTCACCATTTCCGAAAACATCATCGACCGCGCAGCCACCGAGGACTGGGGGGCTGTGGGCATAGGCTGCGGATATGTCAGCCATGTCGACATTTCCGGCAATACCGTCAGCAATGTCAACTACAGCGGCATTTGCGTGGGGTGGGGGTGGACGCCTGCCGACACTGGCATGCACGGCAACAAGATACGCGGCAACTGCGTCAGCGGCTACGCCTGCCAGCTCTACGATGCCGGTGGCATCTATACGCTTTCCAACCAGCCCGGCTCAGAAATCACCGGCAACACCGTCAGTGCGCCTACGGCAGCTCCTTACGCCACTAACAACCGTGCATTCTGCATCTATCTTGACGCACGCACCGACGGTTTCACCATTGCCGATAACCACACCGACGGCCGTCCGCTGACAAAGGACGATATTGGCTTTAACCGCCCCGGGCCAGAGGTGATTATAAAGTGAAAAGTGTAAATAGTTAAATTGTAAAATATTAATAGCCTTATGAATTTCAAGACTCCGCTTAGCGGTATTATTCCGCCATTGGTGACTCCTCTGACGGACAACGAGACACTGGACATAGAAAGCCTGGAGCGGCTGATAGAACACTTGATAGCTGGAGGAGTCCACGGACTCTTCGTGCTTGGCACAACAGGCGAGGAGCAGAGCCTGTCGTACGATGTCAGAAAGCAGATGATACGCGAGTCGTGCCGCATCAACCGCGGACGCCTGCCACTGCTGGCCTGCATTTCCGACACCAGCATCAAGGAGAGCATCCGCCTTGCCGAGGTTGCCGCCGACTGCGGTGCCGACGGCGTGGTTTCGGCTCCGCCTTACTACTTTGCCACCGGCCAGCCGGAGCTGGCGCAGTTTTATGAAGAGCTGGTGCCGCAGCTGCCTCTGCCGGTATTCCTCTACAACATGCCTTCGCACGTAAAGGTAAGCTTTGCCCCCGACACCGTTGCCCGCATAGCGCAGAACGAGCAGGTGGTAGGCTTCAAGGACTCGTCGGCCAATGCTGTCTACTTCCAGAGTGTGATGTACAAGATGCGCCATCGCCCTGACTTTGCCATGCTCGTAGGCCCTGAGGAAATCACCGGCGAGTGTGTGCTGATGGGTGCACAGGGCGGCATCAACGGTGGTGCCAACATGTTCCCCCAGCTGTATGTTGCCATGTATGATGCCGCTGTCAACCGCGACATCGACCGTCTGCTCCGGCTGCAACAGATCATTATGCAGATTTCCACGTCGATATACACCGTAGGCCGTCACGGCTCCAGCTATCTGAAAGGCCTTAAGTGCGCCCTGTCGCTGCTGGGAATTATCCGCGACGACTTCGTGGCTTCTCCATTCTATAAGTTTGAGGCCCCTGAGCGTGAAAAAATCCGCCAGGCACTGGATGCTCTTCCGATAAAAGACGGAAACATCATATATTAGCAGTCTGTCATGCACATAATAGACTTTGTCATCTTTCTGGCCTTCACGCTTGGCGTGGTGTTGTTCGGCTGCTCCTTCTTCAAGAAAGGCAGTTCTGCCGAAGAGTTCACGTCTGCCGGCCATAGCATTCCCGGCTGGGTGGTTGGCATGAGCATCTTTGCCACCTATGTCAGCAGCATCAGCTACATAGGCTATCCCGGCAAGGCCTTTGCAGCCAACTGGAATGCCTTTGTGTTCTCGCTGTCGATACCCATAGCGTCGTATTTTGCCGCCAAGTATTTCGTGCCGTTCTATCGCAACAGCGGCTCCGTGTCAGCCTACACGTTTCTGGAAGAGAAGTTCGGAGCGTGGGCGCGGCTCTATGCGTCGCTGTGCTACCTGCTGACGCAGATTGCACGCATGGGTTCCATCCTCTATCTGCTGGCGGTGCCTATGTATATCCTGATGGGCTGGGATATGCACACGGTGATAATACTGACCTCGCTGGCCATCATCGTCTACTCCATGATGGGCGGTCTGAAGGCCGTCATCTGGGCCGACGCCATTCAGGGCATCATCCTCATTGGCGGTGCTGTGCTGTGCCTGCTGATACTGATGCTGTCCATGCCCGACGGCCCCATGCAGACCTTTGAGCTGGCTGCCAACTCGCCGATGGGCAACAAGTTCTCGCTGGGCGAGTTCAACTCCGACCTCACCACCAGCACTTTCTGGGTGTGTCTGATCTACGGCATCTTCATCAATCTCCAGAACTATGGCATCGACCAGAACTACGTGCAGCGCTACCATGCCGCCAAGACCGACAAGGACGCGCGCTTCTCGGCACTCTTCGGCGGCTGGTTGTTCATCCCCGTGTCGGCGCTGTTCTTCCTGATAGGCAGTGCGCTCTATTCCTACTATGCCGCCGGCGTTGCCGAACTGCCGGCCGAGATTGCTGCCAAGCCCGACTACGTGTTTCCTTTCTTCATCGTCAACAGCCTGCCGACTGGTCTGCGCGGCCTGCTGATTGCCAGCATCTTTGCCGCCGGCATGAGCACCGTGTCGACATCGGTGACATCGGCAGCGACGATAATACTCACCGACTATGTGCGCCCATTCTTCCTGAAGGCAGAGCATCTGGTCCATCCCAAGCGCGAGCCTCATGAGCATCGCCGTCTGGAACTGTCCATCGTACGCCTGTCGTCGCTGGGTGTCGGTCTTTTAGGAGCCGCCGTGGCCATTGCCATGCTGTCTGTGGAAAGCATCATCGACGCCTGGTGGACGCTGAGCAGCATCTTCTCCGGCGGCATGCTTGGACTCTTCCTGCTGGGCTGCATTCCGCAGCGCATCAACCGCTGGGCAGCCTTGGCAGGCTGCGTCTGCGGTGTGCTGGTGATAGCGTGGATAAGCCTCGCCGGAATGTTAGACCTGCCGGGCATTCATCTGCACACCTATCTTGCCATTGTCCTTGGCACGGCAGTCATATTCCTTGTGGGATTCCTGCTGACAATAGCACTGAAGGGCAGGCGGTGAGACATAAAAAAAGAGTGCCGGGGTTGGAATTCCAACTCCGGTACTCTCTTTATACTGCGGATTGTTGCCCGGCGATTACTCAATCACCACCGTGGTCCATCCGTGCTTATCCTCAATCTCGCCATACTGGATGCCGCGCAGCGTGTCGTAGAGCTTCTTGCTGACGGGGCCTGGCTTGTCTCCGAAAGAGTAGCGCTTGCCGGTGTCGAGGTCGTCGATGTAGGAGATGGGGCTGATGACGGCAGCCGTTCCGCAGGCACCGGCCTCTTCGAATGTCTCCAGCTCCTCTTCAGGAATCTGTCGGCGCTCAACCTTCATGCCCAGGTCTTCGGCAACCTGCATGAGCGACTTGTTGGTGATGCTTGGCAGAATGCTGGTAGACTTAGGCGTAACGTAGGTGTTGTCCTTGATGCCGAAGAAGTTGGCAGCTCCGCACTCGTCCATGTATTTCTTCTCCTTGGCGTCCAGATAGAACTCGCAGGCATAGCCCTTCTTGTGGGCAATGTCGTTGGCCATCAGCGAGGCAGCATAGTTGCCGCCCACCTTGTAGATGCCGGTGCCGAGAGGTGCCGAGCGGTCGTAGTCGCGGATGATGACGTAGGGATTGGCTGCGAAGCCGCCCTTGAAGTATGGGCCTACGGGGGTTACGAATATCAGGAAGCAGTACTCTTTCGACGGATGCACGCCCACCTGTGCCGATGTGCCGATGAGCAGCGGGCGTATGTAGAGCGTAGCTCCGCTTTCGTAGGTCGGTATCCACTCCTGGTTCAGGCGCACCACCTTCTTCACCATTTCCGTGAACAGCTCCGTTGAAACTTCCGGCATGAGTATTCCGCGGCATGTCGACTGCAGGCGCTTGGCATTCTCGTCTACGCGGAAGATGCGCACCTTGCCGTCCTTGCAGCGGTAGGCCTTCAGTCCCTCGAAGGCCTCCTGGCCGTAGTGCAGGCACGTTGCGGCCATGTGAAGGTTCAGATACTCGTCGGAGCAAACTTCCACTTCGCCCCATTTGCCGTCACGATAGTAACAGCGAACGTTGTAGTCGGTCTTCATGTAACCGAACGACAGGTTTCCCCAGTCTAAATTTTTCATAGCGTCTTTGTGTATGTTTGTGTTTGTTACTTTCTCGTTTTTACTGACGTGCAAAAGTAATCAAATTGTGGCATACATGCAAGAAATCAACTTTTTTTTTAATTTTCTTCGCACGCCGGCAAATTATCTCTGCGAGTTACGGAATTATCTTACGAAGATAATTTCCGGTCTTAGCAAGTTATCATGATTCTCGACCTGATAAACTCAGCGAAATAGCGCGCGGATGGCATCGCGGCATTGCTCCATGAGCCACGTGGGCGTGGAGGTGGCTCCGCAGATGCCGATGGTCTGAATGCCGTGCAGCCACTTGGCATCGATTTCCTCAGGGCCTTCGATGAGGTGGCTGTTGGCATTGACGCGCAGGCACTCCTCGAAAAGCACACGGCCGTTGGAACTCTTGCGGCCGCAGACGAAGAGGATGAGGTCGTGGCGCGTGGCAAACTGCGAGATGCTGGGCAGGCGGTTGGCTACGGAGCGGCAGATGGTGTCGAAGCTCTTGAAGACGGTGTCCTCGGCCTTGTGCTGCTGGATGTATTCCGTGATGCGGTGGAACTCTTCGACGCTCTTCGTGGTCTGCGAATAGAGGTAGATGTCGCGGCTGAAGTCAAGCTGCTTGACATCGTCGAAGTGTTCTATCACTATTGCCGTGCCTGCCGTCTGCCCGACGAGCCCAAGCACCTCGGCATGGCCTTTCTTGCCGAAGATGACAATCTGGGTGTTGGGTGATGGGTGTTGGGTGTTGGGTGATGGGGCGATTTCGTATTGCTTTTTGATGCGCTTCTGCAGCTGCAGCACCACGGGGCAGGTGGCGTCGATGATTTCGATGCCGTTCTTCTCTGCCAGCGCGTATGTCTCCGGTGGCTCGCCGTGGGCGCGGAGCAGCACTTTCACATTGTGTAGCTGCTCCATCTCGTCGTGGTTGATGGTGATGAGGCCCATCTGGCGGAGCCGCTCACACTCCATGCCGTTGTGTACAATGTCGCCAAGGCAGTAAAGAGTATTGCCTTTGGCCAGCTCTTCCTCGGCCTTGTGGATGGCTGTGGTGACGCCGAAGCAGAAACCACTGCCGCTGTCTATCTCTATCTGGAACACTGTGTGTATGGTTTGTTGTTTACTGTTGGCTTCTTACTTCCAGCAGGTATCTGTCTAATAGGTTCTGGGCGGCGACAAATGAAGTCTGCCTGCCCTCAAGGACAGCCTGCTCGGCACCTTGCAGCTGGGCTTTTATGACGGGGTTGTTGTAGAAGCTGAGGCGCAGCTGCTCGTTGATGGTTTCGTACATCCAGTATTTGGCCTGCTCGTTGCGGCGGTAGTCGAAGTAGCCGTTCTGCCGGGTGAAGCTGACATATTCGTAGATCATGTCCCAGATTTCCTTTATGCCTGTGCCGAAGAAGCCTGAATAGCACAGCACCTTCGGCATCCATCCGCTTTCAGACGCAGGGAAGAAGTGGAGCGCATTGCGGAAGTTGGTGGCGGCCATGTGGCAGCGGTCGACATTGTCGCCGTCGCACTTGTTGATGACTATGCCGTCGCTGATTTCCATGATGCCGCGCTTGATGCCCTGCAGCTCGTCGCCGGTGCCGGCTACTTGCAGCAGCAGGAAGAAGTCGACCATGGAGTGGCATGCTGTCTCACTCTGGCCTACGCCCACCGTCTCGACGAATATCTTGTCGTAGCCGGCGGCTTCGCAGAGAATGATGGTCTCGCGGGTCTTGCGGGCCACGCCGCCCAGGGAGCCTGCCGTGGGGCTGGGGCGTATGAAAGAGTCTGGATGGACGGCCAGCTTCTCCATTCTCGTCTTGTCGCCGAGAATGCTGCCTTTGGTGCGCTCCGACGACGGGTCGATGGCCAGTACGGCAAGGCGTCCGCCATACTCCTTCAGCACGTGGATGCCGAAGGCGTCGATGCTGGTAGACTTGCCTGCGCCGGGCACGCCGCTGATGCCTACGCGTATCGACTTGCCGCTGTATGGCAGGCATTTGGCTATCACCTCCTGGGCTTTTGCCTGGTGCTGAGGGTTTACGCTCTCGACGAGGGTGACTGCCTGCGACAGAATGGTGGTGTTGCCTTTCAGTATGCCTTCCACCATTTCGCCTGCCGGCAGTTCCTGCCTGCGCTGGCGCATGCGCCTCAGGTAGGGATTGATGATGGATGGCTGCTCAACACCGCTGTTTACTTGCAGGCCGGCATATTCAGAACTATTTTCGGGATGCTCCATTGTTTTAATGCTTAATGCATAATGCTTATTCACTTTTCACTTCGATAGTAACCTTTGGCCTGTCAGGGTCGTTGCATATCATGAGAATTCTGGGCCTGACACGGGTCTGCATCAGCTGCTCGCGGAAGCCTGTGACTTTCAGCTTCGAGCTTTCGCCGGGTGCCAGCCGGCGCTTGGTGAGCTGTATGGTCAGTCCGCCAGTGAACATTTGCAGCGACGAAATGTTCAGTGGCGTACGTCCGGTATTGGTCAGCTCGATGACGGCTTTCTGCTTGCTCTTCTTGCCGAAGGCGAAGCTGATGTTGTCGCTTGACAGCCGCAGGTGCGGCGCATATTCGCGCTGTTCGGCGGTAAGCTCGCTGACGGCCGGCAGCAGGACTGCCGAGCAGCTGATTTCGTTCTCTGGCCTTACCTTGTCGCCGGGCATGCTGCCCAGATAGACAGATGTCTGCGTGAGTCCGTAGTCGTGCAGCTTGTCGGAATTCAGCGTCACGGTCATCTTGCCGGCACGTCCCGGCGGCAGCCGCTGGGGCGACATTGCTGCCGTCAGGTATTCGGGCAGGTGCATCAGGTTTGGCTCATACGCGCGTGTACCATTATTATATATATATAGCTCTTGAACCTGTATGAAGCCCTTGTAGACGTCGTCGAACTCAAGGATGTTCCTGTCAAGGCGCAAATCGCCGATTTCGATGGGGTAGGTGTTGGAGAAGTCTTGCCAGTCGGCCAGCACAATGCCCTTCATGCGGATGTATATCGGCTTCTTGGAGCCGTTGCTGATGATGGCTGCCTGCTTGTCGAAGTGGCCCAGCTGCGAGGCGTCGTAGGTCATGCTGATGCGGAAGTGTTCGCCCATGCCTATTTCTTCTTGTGGAAAGTCTATTTTGGTGCAGTTGCAGTCGGGGCGCACATCGTCAATCTTCAGGCGCTTCAGACTCTTGTTGCGGAACTCGAAGACTGCGGTGACGGGCATCCTGTAGCCTGTCTTGCCGACGTCGATCACCGTCTTCGTGGCGATGATTTTCTGTGCGCTGGCGCTGGCGAATGCCATGACGGTCAGCAGCAGTACCAGCAGTCGTAATGGGTTGGATATTATTTTCATGCTTATTGTGGTGTCTTCTGTCCTTTGGTAGGGTTGCTTAATTGCTGTTGTCTGCTTTCAGTGTCAGAGTTTAATTGTTGCTGTCTACTTTGATGGATAGTGCCTGGGCTGTGGCCTTGAATTCCGGTGCGTAGGCGCACTGCACGCTGCATGTGCCGGTGAGGTAGCTGCCCTCGCGGTCGACAAAATAGTCGGTGACGATGGTGTAGCGGCCTTTGGCAAGTCCGTAGTAGTAATAGTTGGTGGCGTAGTCCTTTGGTGTCACGTAGGCTCCGTTGTGATAGCCGGAGAGCTGGGTGACGGGTTCCATGCAGGCGGCCCTGCGGTCGATGACTTGCACGAAGTCCATGTCGCGTTCGCATTCGATGGTTATGCGAATTGTCAGGCGGTCGCCGACATGTAGTGCTGCATTGTGACTATCGCCCTCCAGGCGGTGTCCGTTGATGGCTATAATCTCACGCTTCACGCTCATGCCGCTGCCAGAAGCTTCCACGTCGGCGGTAGGCTGCATGAACTGGGCGTAGACGGCGCCCCACGATGTTCCGCTTGTGGACTTGCTGAACGTCAGCGCGTGTCCTTGCGGATTGCTGATGGCGGTCTTGACGTATCCAATGCCGGCAGTAGATTTCGGCAGTGCAATGTCGGTGCCGTCGATTGCTATCTGGGTGTTGGAGGATGGCTGTTGGGCAATGAGCTCTTCTTTTGTACGGCCGTTCAGGAATGCGTAGATGGCGTTGGTGCTGTTGATGGTGGTGCCCCAGAGCTGCGTGCGCTTCTCCTGCAGCAGCCAGCGGCGCATCTCGTCGACGGTCAGCGTGTCTTCGGGAGTAATCAGCGAAAGTGCTTCTATGGCTGCCACCTCGGTAGGAATCTTGTAGTCGAACCATGAGTAGCCGGCACGCCGTGTGTCGTAGTAGCGTCCCATTTCTTCAGTAAAGACGGTATACTCCTTAAGGCTTCTTGCATAGCTCGCGGCCAGTTTCTGCTCCTGGTGCTTGTGGAGTATGACTGCTGTGAGTGCTTTCTCATAGATGCTCTGCCGCTTCATGTCTTTCTTCAGCAGGGCTATCAGGTATTCGTTGGCCTTGACGACGTTTGCCGGCAGCTTTGTCTTCGCCGACAGCTGGTCGCTGATGGCGCAGATGTAGAGCCAGCGCAGTGCTGTTATCGACGGGAAGGTGGGCTTGTGGCCTTTCTTTTCCAGCTTTTTCATTTCGTCGACCAGCGTCACCATCTCCTTTCCAAGATACCGTATGGCCTTTTGGTAAGCAGAATTAAGGTCGTAGGGAGTTATATCCATTGATTTCAGACGTGCCAGCATTTCGGCAACGGTGACGGTCACCATGGTGCTGCCGGGCATGCCCGGATACCATGTGAACGAGCCGTCGCTTAGCTGCAGCTTGCGCACTTTCCCGACAATCTCCTGCTGGCAGTAGCGCATGGCATTGGTGTCGAAGAATTCTGCCAGCTGCTGTCGCTGTGAGGTTTCGCTGTTGGCTGCCCATACCCACGGAGTCTCTTCCAGCAGCAGTTCTTTCAGCTCGGTGTTCTTGCTCAGCTGGCTTTGCAGTGTCTGCTCGCTGCCGCTCTCTTCTTTCCATTGCTCGAATAGATGCTTTGCCCTGGGGCAGGCATTGAGCAGCGCTTCAGCCAGACTGTTGGCATAGTAGGCCGATGCCAGTTCGATGGCGCTGCTGGCCGACGGACTGCCGAGCAGTGACAGGGCCTGCACCATCAGCCACTGGGGCTTGTTGGTGTACTCCACGGTCAGCCGCCTGTCGGTGCTGCCTGTGGGGAACAGCTTGTCAAGGTCGACGCCGTAAGTGCCTGGAGAATGCTGGGTGACGGGCATGGTGCGTGTCACCATTTCCTTGTTGGGCAGCACTGGCAGATAGTGCTGCTCGCCGTCGGAGAAACCGTCGCCGACGGCACTCACCTTACACACCAGCAGGCTCTCCTCGAAGAGGTCGGTGGGCAGCAGGAAGCTGACCGTCGTCGTCTTGCCGGTAGCGACTGCGAATTCTATTTCCTGGCTGATAACCAGATTGCCCGTTTCTGGCGACTCTATCTGCAGCAGAGCCGTTCCGCTGACGTCATGGTCGGCAGTGTTGAAGATGCGTGCCGACAGCTGGGCATTGTCGCCCTTTCGCACGAAGCGTGGCATCTGCGGCTGTATCATCACGTCCTTCTGGGCTACGGCGTCGCCGCTGATGCTTCCGTAGAGCATGCCGGCAGTGTTGGCAATGCCCATCATGTGCCACGTGGTAAGGCTTTCGGGCAGCGTGAAGCTGAGCGTGACGCTGCCTGCGCTGTCTGTACGCAGCGACGGGTAGCAGAAGGCTGTCTCCTGCAGGTTCTCGCGCATCTGCACCTGCTCGCCGCTTGGGTTGCCGCCGTTGTCGGCCTCCTGTTCTGCGACGTCCATGCCGGCGGCATCTACGGCAGTCACTTCGTCAGCACTCTCATATACCACGGCGCTCTGTGTAGCCATGGCACTCTTGCGCATCATCAAAGCACCGTTGCGTGCTGAGACCATGGGGGCTGCTCCAAGTACGAGCAGCCGATCCTGTCTGATGTTGTACAGGTAGTCATAGAACTTGCTGAAGTCATAATCAATTTCTGGCAGTTCGTCAATATCTTTTATGCCGCCGTCACCCTTTTTATACCATGTCTGCCACAGCCAGTTTGTCGACGGCAGGGATATGTGCAGCGATGGCGTTAGGCTCCACTGAAGGGGCATCAGCTGGTCAAGGCTCTTGTCGTAGAGTACTGCCAGCAGGCTGGCGTCGGCAGGCGTGCCGTCGGGGTTGCTGACGGTCAGCCGCCATTCCTCCTGCTGTCCGGGCAGCAGACGGTCGCGGAACGTCTGCCACTGCAGTTGCAGACGGCGGTCGGGGAGAGGACGGCCTATCGACTGTTGGTGGCGGTAGCACTTTCCGTCTTTCACCCATGCGAATGTCAGCAGCAGGCCGTTGCCGTATTCTTCTTTGTATTTCAGCTTCAGGTTTATCAGCTCGTTGTTGAGCGTTTTCGCGCCTCGCTCTATAAGGCTGTCGCCGGCAAAGATGCCATAGACCACATACACGTTCTTTGCGGACGAGCCGACCTGCAGCGTCACCGGCGTGCCGTCGTTGGGGAATGCTGTGTCGGAAACATAGAACCAGTCGTCGCTGCCGTCCGCCGGTCTTTTGTCGTCAAGGCTGAAGACTGTGAATCCCCTGCTCACAGTGTCGTTGCCGCAGACGGCCTCAAGGCGGTGCTTGCCGGGCTTTAGGCTCTTGCCGATGATGTCCTGCTCAGCGTTGGCGGCACATTCGTTCCACCGGCCGTCGTCGATGCGGTATCTCACGGTGCCGCTGATTTCCTTGCCGGCGGCGTTCATGCGGCTGAAGGTTACTGTCGGCCGCTTGTCAGCGCGGATTTTGTCGTCGATGTTGCACGTCAGGGTTGTTTCCCTGGTACCCAATGGTAATGCCGTCTGTGCGGTGTGGCTTTCGCCGGCCTGGTCGGTGACGGTGGCCTCGGCGACAAAGCTATAGAACATTGCAGAGCCTTCACTGTCAGGGGGCAGTGTCAGCGGCATGCGAATCTCGAACGTTCCGTCGTCGGCAGTCGTGCCCTCGTCCTCCATCAGGATGCTGCTGTCGGTGCCGCGGCCAATGCTGCCCGTCTGCCAGTAGCGCGAGAACGACATCCACCAGAAGGCTACCTGCCGGCGGACGGTGTAGCGCACCTTGCCACCCTGTACAGGCACTCCTGCGTACGTGGTGGCCTTGGCGCTGACGCGTATGGTGTCGCCGGCCTTGTAGGTTTCTTTATAGTCGTTGAATTCCACCTGGAACGAAGGCCGCTTGTAGTCTTCGACGCGGAAATATGTAATGCCGTCTTCTGTCCTGATGCTGAAATGTCCGTTCAACAGGTTCTTGGGCAGTGTGAATGTTGCGCTGCAGTGGCCGTAGGCATCGGTCTCCACAATCTGGGATGCAATCTCCCTGTGGTTGGCATCGTAAAGTTCGAAGTTTGTGAGATTGCCTTCCACAGCCTTGTTCTCTGTCGGCGACACCTCTTTCCACGTAATGGCAGTCACGTACACTTTCTGCCCCGGACGGTAGATGCTGCGGTCGGTGAAAAGCTGTGTCTGCTGCCTGCCGTATTCGTGGCTGTAATAGCTGTACTGCCCATACTGCGACGACGGCGGACAGTAGCTGTCGGCGTCGGTGTATGCGAAGGCTTCATAGTGATGAGCGTCATTATGGAGCAGTTCACCATTGTCGTCGCAGGTGAGTGTCTTCGACTTTTTGTTGCTCCAGTAGCCGGTGCTGAGGCGCAGCGATGCTTTGCCGATGGGATGCCCGGTGGTGGCGCTTACGACGATGAAGCGCGTAATGTTGCCCGGTTCGTGTTCCGTCAGCACTCTCACGTCAGAGACAAACAGCAGGAACCTTACGGTCTTGGTGACTGGCGTGCTGCTGCACTCCACCATGTATACTCCGGCGGGAAGACCGCTGATGGTGGCGGAGTCGGTGAAAACGTCGTAAGGCTCATGGCTGGCGAATGCAAACTCATGCCTGCGGTCTTTCAGCTCTGTCAGTCCGCTGCTCATCTTCTTGTAGTCGTTTTCGCTGCTGGGATTCAGATTGGTGTCTCCGTTGAGCGTCGTACGGTAGATGCGCAGAGTAACACTGCTGACGTTGCAAAGTTTCGACAGATTGAAGACTATGGGTTTGCCGGGTTCTGTCACTGGCTGAGGAGTGCTGATATAGAACTCGGGCTGTATGAGGTATTCCCAGCTGTTCTTCAGTCCTGCACAGAATTTTGGCTTCCACCGGTCTTTATGCTTCATGAGCCAGGCAGCCTGCTCTGCATTGGTAGTGTTGTATTCCATCAGATCGTAGCGTTCCTCTGCCACCAGTGCGGCTTCATCCAGGTCGCCATAAAGTGCCAGCAGCGAGTCGCAGTTCTCTATTCTCTGGGCGAATGGAACCGTCGACCAGTGGACGGCCTTCCAGGCTGTAATACAGGCTGCCTGCCGGTTGCCGGCCTTCGTGTAGTATTCGCTGAGCCATTGCCACTCGCCAAGTTCAATGCCGATGAGGCTCAGCAGGTCGTGGCCGAAGATGCGGCTGTCGGCATGCTCAACGACGAAAGGCTTGTATGGCTCAGACTTCGTGGCTGCCAGAACGTCGCGGTTGGCAAGTGCCTGCTGGTGGTGCTTCTGGCTGAGCATCGAATAGCTGTCGTCGCTCTCGCGGTTGCTTTTGTAAATCTTTGACAGCACTGTGTGGTAGACTGCCTGCAAGGCAGCGTCTTCCGTTGCTTGCAGCCTGGCCTCCAGACGGTCTATGCAGGGGGGCAGCGAGTCGCGCGAGAGCAGCACGCGCAGGTTGGCATCGTCCAGCTCCGCCTTAAGCAGATGGCCGTAGGCTTTCTCCGACAAGGCGCGCTTCTGGATTTTAGAAAGATACGTAAGTGCCGTCTGCGGACGGTCCTCTTTCTCGGCATATTGGTCTACCATTTGCCAGAGCTGCTCGTACGTCTGAGAATGCTCTCCTTTCTTCTGGGCGTGGATGCTGGTGTGGCAGGACATGGCAAAAAGTATTATCAGTGCAAATATTCGTCTAATCATCGTCTCAGTCACTTAGTTGAAAACAATAATATTCGCAAAGTTAATACTAAGTGGATAAATAACAAAAATTTTTTTCGTTAGTTAACAAAAAGGTCATATAATATAGCAAAAACAGCCCTCACCTCTCACACCCAGCGCAGAAGCACCTGTCTGCCAGGGCTTTACAACGGCACGAATGCCGCTTGGGTGACACCCAAACCCCTGCACGGACAAAAAATGTGAGAGCCAGCAGCGGTTAATCCTCGTTTCTGACCCCCTGACAGTCAGCCGCTTACAATTTGGGTGTGAGAGGTGAGGGTATATTTCCTGTTAAGCCTATTATGGAGACAGAAGTCACACACGCCAACGGACGGCAGCACCGTAAATCATTAAGATAAAAATTTATCTCTGCGAGATAATCCAGCAAGTCATAGAGATAATTATTTATCTCTGCGAGATAATCCAGCGAGTCATAGAGGCAGGCATTTCCACGTGAAAGGAAAATAAAAATCGACATTTCCTTTCAATTATCCGGCAAATATCTTAACTTTGCCTCGTGAAACAACAAAACGACATTGACCATGGAGACAGACAACAGGTACATACGCTTTGACTGGGCCGTTAAGCGCATGCTTCGCGACAAGGCAAACTTCGACGTGCTGGAAGGACTGCTGACGGTATTGCTGGGCGAGCAGATACACATCAACGAGATACTCGAGAGCGAAGGCAACCAAGAGTCGGAAGACGACAAGTTCAACCGCGTGGACATCAAGGCGACCGACTCCGAGGGGCGTATCATTATTGTCGAGGTGCAGCTGACCAGCCAGCTTTACTATCTGGAACGCATTCTGTATGGCGTGGCCAAGGCCATCACCGAGCATATAACCCTTGGCAAGAAGTATGACGAGGTAAAGAAAGTCTACAGCATCAACATCCTCTACTTCGATTTAGGGCAGGGAGCAGACTACCTCTACCACGGCCGCAACACCTTCGTCGGCGTTCATAAGGGCGACACGCTGCGCATCAACGTCAAGGAGTCTGGCGTCATCAAGATGAAGACGCCGGAAGACGTATTCCCCGAATACTATATCCTCCGCGTCAACGAGTTCAACGATGTGGCTACCACCCCTCTTGAAGAGTGGCTTGACTATCTGAAGAACGGCCGCATCCGGGAGAACACCACGGCCCCCGGCCTTGCCGAAGCCCGCCGGAAGCTGCAAGTCATGACGATGTCGAAGGCTGAGCGTGTCGCCTACGACCGCCACATGGATGCCGTCATGGTTCAGCACGACGTCCTGGACACCGCAAAGATGGAAGGCAGGGCAGAAGGCAGGGCAGAAGGCAGGGCAGAAGAGCGTATAGAGGTTGCGCGCAAGCTAAAGCAGAACGGCGTGCAGACAGACATAATCACAGCAAGCACAGGACTTTCTGCTGCCGAAATAGAAAATCTGTAGTTTTTTCGGGTCACCTGCATAACCGCGTGTAATCATCCACAGTAAAATTGCGATATTTTCGTTTTAATAAGAAACGAGATATCACAATGAATCCACAATACGAAAT
>CAJOHJ010000021.1 GCA_905234265.1 uncultured Prevotella sp.
GCATGGCACGGACCTTCCATCGTCATCGCCTACGCTCCCTGTATCAACCACGGTCTGAAGGCCAAGGGCGGTATGGGTAAGAGCCAGGCCGAGGAGAAGGGAGGTGCCACGAGACTACCGAGTGTCTCGTGGAGGGTCCCAGGCCGTTGAGTGCGGTTACTGGCACCTGTGGCGCTACAACCCCGCTCTGGCCGAGGAAGGCAAGAATCCGTTCTCTTTGGATAGTAAAGAACCCAACTGGGCAAACTTCCACGACTTCCTGCTCGGCGAGGTCCGCTACCTGTCAGTTAAGAAGGCCTACCCCAACGAGGCCGAGGAACTCTTCGCCGAGGCCCAGAAGATGGCCCAACTGCGCTACAAGACCTACGTCCGCAAGCAGGCCGAGGACTGGAGCAACGAGTAAGAAACTCATTTAACTCTATAATTAAAAGAGGTGGAACTGCAAAGTTTTACCTCTTTTTGTATCTTTACTATATCTTTTTCGTAACTTTGCTGGCGAATAAATAAACTGCTATTGTTATGAAACTACGCTATCTGTGTTCGTATGTTCTGTTTTTATTGGCTATATCCATCACGGCCAACGACTTTGACCTGCAAAAGCCCTTTGGCTTCTGTACCCGTTTGTCACGTACCAGCACTGAAGGACAATATGCTTTTGAAGTCAGTGGCGGTGGTTGTTATGAATACCCCGTAACTGGTGTTAGCAGCAATAAAGTGGTTACGCTAACCTCGACGGGTAAGAACATGAAGAGTGATATTGTCAATGCCGTTAAGAATTACGATGTCATCATCTTCGATGGCTCACAGGGCGATTTCCTTATCGAGAATACTATCTCGCTGAACAGCATCTGCAACAAGACCCTGCTCGGCATCAATCATGCGCGTCTCTGCACAACGTGGTATGCCACTCCGGAGATTATCAACGCACTCAACGAAGCAGGGGTTCCCAATATGAGTACCAGTAGCGGTACTGGTGGCACGCTTAGCAATGGCAAGGCTGTACGCGAACAGGCAGAGTTCTATACTCGCCAGATTATCATCGACCTGACGGGTGACAAGAGTGAAGCCTACCGCAGCTCGGGGATATTCTTCTTTAACGGGTGTAAGAATTTGATAATCCGCAATCTGACATTCGTAGGCCCGGGGGCTATAGACGTGAGTGGCAGCGACCTTCTCTCCTTCTGTGGTACCACGAACTGCTGGGTGGACCATTGTGAGTTTACCGACGGCATGGACGGTAACTTTGATATAACTCAGAAGGCCGACTTCAACACTGTCAGCTGGTGTACGTTCAGCTATACAGAACGTTCCTATATGCACCAGAATACGAATCTCATCGGAAGCAGCGACAATGAGTCTACGGGCTTTCTAAACACCACTTTCGCCTTCAATCACTGGGGTGCCAACTGTCGTGCAAGAATGCCAATGGCAAGGGCTGGAAAGATTCACATGCTGAACAACTATTTCACCAGCGCCGGCTGTGGCAGTTGCATCAATCCGCGCAAGAACTCAGAATGTCTTATTGAGGGCAACTATTTCGGCCAGGGTGTGAAGAACTACTACAGCTCGTCGCAAGCCATAGCTGTGATCTGGAGCAGCAACAACTTCATTGCCGAGTCGAGTAACAACAAGTTGCCGGCATCCATTGGCAGCACTGTCGCCATGCCATACTCTTACACTGTAGCTGACTATAGTGTCATTCCCGAAGTGGTAGGCACCTACGCTGGTGCCACTCTTTTCGGCGAAGCTCAGTCAAATGGCGTAAAAGCAGACAGTACATCCATCAATCCCCCTTCTCACGCAGTTGCTGCAATCTTTGAGTTCACTTAGGATGATGCGTCACAAGTTCTGCCATCCGTCCTTTCAAATCGCGAATGTCTTCCAATAGGTTCCAGACGGCATCTTCGGAGAGGACGCCGCGCTTCAGGTCTTGCGGCAGGAGGCTGGCAGAGTCGGCGGCGAAGTCCTGTTTCCACTGTTCGCTGCCGTAGTAGTCGCTCAACTGGCGGAGAGCATCCTGTGCCTCGGCATACTCGTCAAGGGCTGCAGAGAGGCGCATCACGGCCTGCGACGCACGGTCGAGGCAGCGTTCCATCTCTATAATTCTTTCAGTTTGTTCCATGTAGCTTTACAATTTTTTCAGTCAGTTCCATGTAGCAAATAATTATGTCTCACACAACATCATTACCTCCATCTTCGGCCGCCACTATAAGACGGTTGGGCTAAAGGGAAGTCTTCTATATGTTCAAATTCAGGAGTAATGCCGTCTGGTGTGCCAACGATAGTGATGACGTCGAAGCGATAGGCAGAGCTGATGTGCTTGTACTGAAGGTAATGGTTTATGGCAAGGATAAGGTTATATTGCTTCTGACGGTTTACGGCTCTTATTGGGTCGAGGATGTCACGGCTGCTGCGAGTTTTCACTTCAACGAACACGATAGTGCTGTCTTTTTGCGCAATAATATCAATGTCCCGATGGCCGGAATGCCAGTCGCGTTCAAGGATGACATAGCCATTCTCGCGCAGGTAAGCGGCTGCAAGTTCTTCTCCCCAGCGGCCTGTCTGCAGATGTGCAGGCCCATCTTCTAAGTGCTTGCCATGGTATGGCTCCTTTTTCAGCAGTTCTTGGCATTTTCTGAATGCCTTTTCAGCCATGCCGTCTTTGTCGGGTACGTTTGGAAACATTCTTTCCAGAGCAGCGAAGATTTTTTCCGCCTCGTCGATATGCCCTTCGTTCAGCCGCTTCTTCAGGATGTCAGTTGCCGTCCAGAACATGGCCAAGGAAGTGTAAGGCCCCTTGTCGTTTGCATAGATGGGACGGATAGCATCGTAGGCCTCTTCGATGCGGCCCTGCTTCCTTAGTTCAAAAACATCCCTGACAGTCATGTTGATTGCGCGTAAAAAATGCAGTTGTCTTCATATCTTTTTCTTCTTTTTAGGTTTCGGTTCAGGCAGGACGCGGCAAGTCTCGCGGACGAGAGCCGAAAGGTTGTCGCGGTCGTCCACGTCGGCAATGTAGAAGTACGGCTTCGCTCCTTCGTAAGGCGGTTGCTGGTCGATAGTCTTCAACATTGCCATGCCCGCCTCAGTCGGCTTGATATATAGTCGGTCGTCACAGATAAGCCCGAAGATTTTTCCATCGCAATAGATGCCGTAGTCGCCAAACATCTCAGCACGGTGTTCTCTCCTGTAAGTTGGCTGATGGCTCCTTTGTCGAAATGGTCCATGTGTTCGTGAGTCACGAATATATAGTCAGCCTTGGGCATATCAGAAAAGTCTATCGTTTTCTCGCGCAGTTTCAACACAGGGTCTATCTCAATCTCTTTACCGTCAAACTCGATTCGGATGCTTGCGTGCATCAGCGCATGGAACTTAACCGTCTTTCCGCTCTTTGTCTGGAACACATCAACCTCGTAGGCGTTTTCATAACTTTTCTGACCGCAAGCAGATGTCAGCCCAAAGATGGCCAGCAGACAAGTAATAATCTTCTTCATAATATCAGTAGTTATAAGTTTTTTGATTAGCTGAGGGCAAAGATACGGAATTTCCCCCAAATAATGCATATAATACGATGAAAGAAAGCTAAATATCAGAAGTTTTCAGAGAGTATCAGAAAAGAAAGTACTAACTTTGCAGCACATTTGCAAATGTTAGAACTATGAAAGATAATCTGGAAGAGATTTTTCCTCTGGTAGACGAAGATGGAACGGTAGTAGGCAAGGCCACGCGCGGCGAGTGTCACAATGGGTCTCGGCTGTTGCACGCTGTGGTGCATCTGCATGTGTTTAATGCTAATGGCGACGTGTATCTGCAAAAGCGGCCGGAATGGAAGGACATACAGCCAGGCAAGTGGGATACTGCCGTTGGCGGACATGTCGACTATGGGGAGACTCCCGAAAAGGCTCTGCGGCGCGAGGTCAGCGAGGAACTTGGCATTACAGATTTCGCCCCTCAGTTTGTTGGCAAATATGTTTTTGACAGCAAGCGTGAACGTGAGCTGGTGTATGTGAACCGCACGGTATATAATGGTGAGATACGGCCCTCGGAGGCGGAGCTGGATGGTGGCCGCTTCTGGGCGATGCAGGAAATCCGTGATGCCATTGGCAAAGGCGTGTTGACGCCAAACTTTGAGAGCGAGTTCCAGCGTTTCTTCCTTGCACATACTGTCAGCAGAGAATGACTGAAGCCACCGTACAACCAATAGAACGCCATCCGCTGGAGCCTTTTCTGCCGGAGAAGGCACGAGTGCTGTTCTTGGGCAGCTTCCCACCGCAGAAGAAGCGGTGGTGCATGGATTTTTATTACCCCAATTTCATCAACGACCACTGGCGGATAGAGGGCGAGGTGTTCTTCGGCGACAGGAATAGGTTTGTTGTTGGGAATGAAGAGACGGATGGCCCTAAACATACGCGAGCCAAGGCTTTCGACCGCGAGGCCATCATTGCGTTCTGCCGGGAGAAGGGCATTGCATTTTACGACACAGCTACAGCCGTGCGCCGGCTTAAGGACAATGCATCCGATGAGTTTCTGGAGGTTGTAGAGCCGACAGACATCCGTGCGCTCTTGGCGCAGTTGCCGCATTGTGAGGCTGTTGTTACGACGGGGCAGAAGGCCACCGACACGTTATGCCGGTATTTCTCCATCGAGGACGGTCCGAGGGTGGGAGAGTCTATTGCCATCCCTGACGTCCGGAGCCGCGATGGACGTCAGGTGCAGCTCTATCGCCTGCCATCCTCTTCTCGTGCCTATCCGCTGGCGTTCGACAAGAAGGTGGCGGCCTACCGAAAGATGTTTGAGTCGGTGGGTTTGACAGTCACTCATGCAACCATGCATGTTACGAAAATATCTCTGTGAGATAATTTTTTATCTCTGCATGTTACGAAAATATCTCCGTAAGATAATTTTTTATCTCTGCATGTTACGAAATTATCTTCGCAAGATAATTTCGGCACTCTGTGACAGGAATTTTTTTGAAAAGTTTGGAACTGTAAATTCACTGTGGCTCCCACAGGTGTCGCAGCATGTCTACATGGCCGTTGGCCTTGAAGGCGACGCCTTCTTCTTCCAGCAGCATACGCTGTCGCGACCAGCCGGGGGCTGTGCGGCCCTCAATGTTCACAACGCGATGGCAGGGTAGGCTTTCTGCCCCTGGCGTGTAGCGAAGCGTGCGGCCCACCATGCGCGAATGGCTCGGCCATCCGGCAAGTGCAGCTATGTTGCCGTAGGTGGTTACCATCCCTCGCGGAATATGGCTGACAATGTCAAGCACGGCGTCGCGAAACGTCCGTGCCTCCTCTGCAGTCATCTTGTCAGGATAGTCTTTCAAGGCGCTCATAGACCTGCGCTGCCCAGTATCTGCTCGGCATGCTCCTTTGTCTTCACCTGCTTGCCGGCGAATATCTGTTCTATCACGCCCTCTTCATTGATGATGAAGGTGGTGCGTATTGTACCCATGGTCTTCTTGCCGTACATGTTCTTCTCGCCCCAGGCTCCCATGGCTTCCAGCAGCGTGTGGTCCACGTCGGCAATCAGCGGAAAGGGCAGCGCGTGCTTCTCCTTGAACTTCTGGTGCGAGCCGGCAGAGTCCTTGCTGACGCCCACCACTTCGTAGCCTGCTGCCTGCAGCTGCTGGTGATGGTCGCGCAGGCTGCATGCTTCGGCAGTGCAGCCGCCGGTGTTGTCCTTCGGATAGAAATACAGTATCAGCTTGCGTCCCTTGTAGTCGCTAAGGCGTATGTCGCGCCCCTGTTCGTCCTTGCCCAGGATTTCTGGTGCTTTGTCTCCAATGTTCATGATGGGAAAAGATTAGGAAATGTTTTTATTTATGTGAGTATTGTTTTTTCTGTCTGGCGGCTTTCTTGTTTCCGGAAGAGGCTCTTCCGCCTTTGCGCCTTGGTTCGTCGGTTTCCATGGCATCAAGCATGGAGTGCTGTTTCTCCATCAGGTAGGTGCCGACGGTGTAGCCTCGTTCGGCTATTTTGTAAAGCAGGTATCGGCGCGCCAGCCATGTCTGCCGCTCGTCGGGCAGGGCGTTGCTCAGCCGTCGGGCAGCCTGCTTGTTGTTTGTCTCCACCTTGGCAGTCAGTTCCAGCGGCTTGGCGAGGGTGCTGTCAAGAGCGTCGGCAAAGTATGCGGCACTGCGCTTCACGCGTTCCAAGAAATTGGCGTCGCGAAGCGACTCGTATGGCATCGACAGTATTTTTTGCTGCCATTTCACTGCCACGTCAATGACTTTCTGCTGCAGGTCGGCGAGAGTCTGGTCGTGCAGATGCTTCAGCGATGCATGGCTGTGGTAGAAGAACTCGGCGAAGATGCGAACCATGGACTCCTGCTGGTAGAGCAGTGCGCGGAAGTCGAAGAGCTGCAGCAGCAGATGCCGCTCGTATTCCTGTTTCAGCTCAGGTAGCTGCTCGATGCTGCGGCAGGCTTCGGCCTCCTGTCTGGCGATATAGCTGTCTACGCGTTCGTCGCCGATGATGGCGCGGGCATCAAGCGGCGAGGCAAGCACGAGGCCGTCGAGCGTGCGGCAGCGGCTGAGGGCAACATAGACCTGCCCAGGGGCAAACGACTGGCTGGCATCGATGATGGCGCGATCGAAGGTCAGCCCCTGGCTTTTGTGGATGGTTATGGCCCATGCCAGCCTGAGGGGCAGCTGTCTGAATGTGCCTTGCACCTCAGCCTCTATCTCACGCGTCTGTTCGTTGAGTGTGTAGCGGGTGTTCTCCCATTCCAGAGGCTCCACCTCTATGGCTTCGGCATCGCCATCACAGTAGACGGTGAGCCGCCTTGGCGAAGCCTCCATCACGCGTCCGATGCGCCCATTGTAGTAGCGGTGCTGGCCAGAAGGGTCGTTCTTGACGAACATCACCTGTGCGCCCTCTTTCAGCACCAAAGTCTCTGCCGTAGGATATGAGTAGTCGGGGAAAACGCCGCAGACCTCTGCGTGATACTGGAACATGCTGCCGGGCAGCTTTTGCAGTTCCGACTCGTTGTAGAAGTTGGCAAGGTTATTGTGGGTTGTGAGGCGGATTGCAGCCTCCCCAGGCCCCTCCAAAGGAGGGGATGTCCGATTAGATGAAGAGGCTGTCCCTTTGGAGGGGCTTGGTGCAGCCTTTACCCTGCTGTTCAGCTTGTCAAGCACGGCCTGCGACGGATGCCCTTCGCGTATCTGGTTCAGAATTTCTATGAACTCAGAGTCCTGCTGGCGGTAGACATGCTCGAGCTGTATGGTGACGTAGTCGGTCTGCTGCAAGGCCTTTGAGGCAAAGAAGTATGGTGTGTCGTAATACGGTTTCAGCAGCAGTTCCTCTTCTGGCGTCACAACGGGTGTCAGCTGGGCCAGGTCGCCAATCATCAGCAGCTGCACGCCGCCAAAGGGGAGATTGTGGTCGCGGAAGCGGCGCAGCACGATGTCGACGGCGTCGAGCAGGTCGGCGCGCACCATGGAAATCTCGTCAATAATTAGCAGGTCTATGGAGGCAATGATTTTGCGCTTCTCGCGGCCGAAGTCGTATTTCCCACGCCTGAAGGCCGAAGAACTGCCGGCAGAGCCTTCGGGCTTAGAGCCAGGCACGAATGGCGTGAATGGCAGCTGGAAGAACGAGTGTATGGTCTGTCCGCCGGCATTGATGGCCGCCACGCCCGTGGGGGCTACCACTATGGAACGCTTGCGCGACCTTTCGACGACAGTCTTCAGAAAAGTCGTTTTGCCAGTGCCGGCCTTGCCGGTGAGGAAAATGCTCCGCCCGGTGTTCTCAACAAAGTCCCATGCCGTGCGCAGCTCTGCGTTGTCTGGTAATATGGTCTGGGCTTGCCTTGCAAACAGTTCCATAAGTTGTTATATTAATATATGGTGTTGCAAAGATAGCAATAAAATGAAAGAACAAACAAAAAACAGGCAAAAAAGTAGCCTGCATTATCTCTGCGCGATATGGAATCGTATACTATCTGAATTCTGCAGGAGTCATGGCCGTGAGACGCTTGAAGTATTTGCAGAAAAACGAGGGGTTGGGGAAGTTCATCTCTTCTGAAATCCTGGCTATGGGCTTGTCGGTGTGGCGCAGTTCAACCATTATTCGTGAAATGATGGCGCGGTCTATCCATTCCTTTGCCGTAGTGCCGCTGGCCTGGCGGACAACGGTGCCGAGATAGCGCTCGGTAAGGCACATCTTGTCGGCATAGAAGCGCAGATGGTGTTCGCGTGTGGCACACTGGTTGACCAGATAGATGAAGCGGTCGAAGATGGTCTGCTCGCGCGACTGTGTGGCCTCGCGCTGTGCTGCAAGCTGGTGGTAGATGTGGTCGTAGTGGTGCATCTGTGCTGCCACGAGGCTGCTGACGGTCTGCCGGTTGTAGCCTGTCTGGTGGACGATGTGCCAGAGAGTGTCGATGATGCGGCGTGCGGTGTCAATGTCGGCTTCGCTGGCAGGCAGCTGGAAGTCGCGCACCTGTCCGTTGAATGCCGACGGCATCATGCCGGGGGCAAATGGCATGGGGAAATGGCTGGACAGACCGATGCCGTAGATTTCAAGATCGGGCGAAAGGCTTACGGGACTGATGACGGAACCGGGGCCGATGAAAACGAGAGTGCCTGCCTTGAGGTGCTTCTCCACCAGATTGATGTTCACCCGTATGTCGCCCTTGACGATGATGCCAAGCCTGTGGTCGTCGATGGTGAATGGAGGCTTCTGCCTTACAATGAGCTGGAACACCATTGGGTCGCCGTGGACAATAGCCAGTTCACTGTTGATGAAGATGTGCTTGCGTATCTGCTGGATGTGCGGCTCAAAGATGTCGCGCATTCGCGAGAAATTCATCAGTTCCGGTTCTTGTGTGTTCATGCGTCTGTTGTGTCTTTAGTTAGATGCAAAGATAATAAGAATATGCAAATTATGTTCTTTTCTGACAGGAAATCGAACAAAAAGAACTTTTTTTGCAGTCTAAAGATAATGATATGTAGATAAAAACAGTGTAACTTTGCACATGCAAACAACAACCAGTAATATAGTGAGCGATATGAAAAGAACCTTTTTTGGTTTATCAGTTATCATTTGGCATTTTCTCTTCAGCCAGGCAGCGGCACAAACCCTCGTGGAGTGCTATGAGGCTGCTGAGCGCAACTATCCGCTGATCCGCCAGTACGATCTTATTAGCAAGACCAGCGAACTGACGGTGAAGAACATCGGTAAAGGATGGCTGCCGCAGGTGTCGGCATCGGCACAGGCGACATATCAGAGCGACGTGATGGCGTGGCCTGGGCAGATGCAGACAATGCTGCAGACAATGGGCATCGACCTGAAGGGACTGAAGAAAGAGCAGTACAAAATAGGCATCGACGTCCAGCAGATGCTGTACGACGGAGGGGCTATCAGCAGTCAGAAGGAAATAGCCCGTCAGCAGGGACAGTTGCAACTGGCTCAAAACGACGTCATGCTCTATCAGGTTCGCCAGAGAGTTAACGAGATGTATTTCGCCTTGTTATTATTAGAAGACCGCATGCGGCTCAATGGCGACTTGCAGCAGCTCTATGCTTCCAGTGAGAAGAAGCTGGAGTCGATGTATAGGAACGGCACGGCGGCTGAGAGCGACTTCCTAACAGTGAGGGCAGAGCGCCTGAACGTGGTGCAGCAGAATACGGAGCTTGAGTCGCAGCGTCAGGCCTTGCAGAGAATGCTCTCTGTCTTTTGTGGGATGGAGGTGAACAGTGAAAAAATCAGCAAGCCTTCATTGTCTGCAGTTGGCTCTTCATTGTCTGCTGGGGAATCTTCAGTTCCCGTGTCAGGCTCTTTGCAGCAGAGGCCGGAGCTGACGGTCTTCGATGCACAGCTGTCGCTGGCCAATGCTCAGGAGAAGGCCCTTGATGCTGCCCTGATGCCAAAGCTTGGCATCTTTGCGCAGGGCTACTACGGTTATCCTGGGCTGAATATGTTTGAGGATATGATGCGGCATGAAATGTCGTTGAACGGCATTATTGGCGCACGGTTGTCGTGGAGCATCGGAGCGCTCTACACACGCAAGAACGACAAGGCAAAGATAGAGTTGCAGCGTGAGGCGACAGAAAACCAGCGCGCAGTATTCCTCTTTAACAATAACCTGGAGCAGATACGCCAGAATGAGAATATCGGACGCTACAGAAAGCTTATGGCTGACGATGAAGAGATTATCCGGCTGCGCAGTGCAGTCCGCAAGTCTGCTGAGTCGAAGCTTCAGCATGGTATTATTGCTGTCAATGACCTGGTGCGTGAAATAAATGCAGAGAACGCTGCTAAGGTGCAGCAGTCTGTACATGAGATAGAGATGCTGAAAGAGATTTATGATTTGGAATACAGCAAAGGCAAATAGGAGAAAAAGTAAAAAACAGATATGAATATGGGAACAAAAGCAACTAACAGTTTAAAGGATGTGGTAACAAGGCTTTTCTGCTTTTCTGCCATTTTTTCATTACTCGCAGCCTGCGGCAGCCAGGAGAAAGAATACGACGCTACAGGAACCTTTGAGGCTACGGAGACAGTGGTGTCGGCGGAGCAGAGCGGAATACTGTTGGCGCTGAGCATCAGCGAAGGCGCTGAGCTGGCTGCAGGCAGCGAGGTCGGTCTTGTGGACACCACGCAGATATGGCTTAAGATGCAGCAGCTGGCTGCCACTAAGCAAGTCTACAGGAGTCAGCGGCCTGACATGGAGAAGCAGATTGCAGCCACTCGCCAGCAACTCGCAAAGGCCCGCAAGGAGCAGCAGCGCTATGAAGAGCTGGTGAATGACGGGGCTGCACCACGGAAAATGCTTGATGATGCCGCCAGTCAGGCAGACGTATTGCAAAAACAGCTTGATGCGCAGGTGTCATCGCTGAACAACCAGCTATCAACACTCGACTCACAGCTTTCTGCTGTTGACGTGCAGATTGCACAGCTTGCTGACCAGCTGAAGAAATGCCACGTCACAGTGCCTGCTGCAGGCACTGTTTTGGAGCAGTATGTAGAGAACGGCGAGTTCGTTGCTACAGGGAAGCCGCTATTCAAAATGGCAGACATCCGCAAGATGTTCATTCGCTCGTACGTTACAACTGCGCAGTTGCAGAACATAAAGATTGGGCAGAAGGCGAAGGTCTTTGCCGACTATGGCGACGGTCAGCGGAAAGAGTATGACGGTATTGTCAGCTGGATTTCAAGCCGCTCAGAGTTTATACCTAAGACTATTCTCACCGACGACGAGCGTGCCGACCTTGTCTATGCCGTAAAGGTGGCATTCGAAAACGACGGCTATGTGAAGATAGGTATGTATGGAGAAGTCTCTTTTAAGTAACGATGTGAAGAGGTGAGATGTAAGAATTAATGGGCTAAGGATGGAGAGTATAGTTGTTAATGGCGTCTCGAAGTCGTACGGAAAGGTGCAGGCTTTGCAGGATGTATCGTTTACGGTCGACAAGGGTGAGGCGTTTGGCCTCATCGGCCCCGACGGTGCCGGCAAGACATCACTGTTTCGCATTCTCTGTACACTGCTTCTTGCTGACGAGGGGACGGCAACGGTCGACGGTTTCGACGTTGTGCGGCAGAAGAATGATATACGCAGCAGGGTGGGGTATATGCCCGGCCGCTTCTCGCTTTATCAGGACTTGACCGTCCGCGAGAACCTTGAGTTTTTTGCCACGCTCTTCGGAACGACTGTCGACGAAGGCTACGACTCCATCAAGGCCATCTATTCGCAGATAGAGCGCTTCGCAGACAGGAAGGCAGGGGCGTTGTCGGGAGGCATGAAGCAGAAGCTTGCCCTTTCGTGTGCATTGGTACATCAGCCAAGCGTGCTGTTCCTTGATGAGCCGACAACGGGTGTCGACCCTGTCAGCCGCAAGGAGTTCTGGGAAATGCTGGCAACTCTGAAAGAGCGCAACATTACCATCGTAGCCTCTACGCCCTATCTTGACGAGGTGCGCTGTTGCGAACGCGTGGCTTTCCTGCAAGAGGGAAAGGTGCAGGGTATTGACAAGCCAGAGGTTATCCTCGACCGTTTTGCATCTGTGTTCAATCCGCCGCCGATAACAAGAAGTGTAGAGTGTAGAGTGCAGAATGTTGAGTTTGCTACCGCCACTCCATCAAGCGCAAGCTCTACATCGGTAGCAAGCTCAACAGCGGAAGCAAGCTCTACAGCGGTAGCAAACTCTACACTCTGCACTCTACACTCTACACTCAACAATGTAATAGAGGTTTCTCATTTGGTGAAAGCCTTCGGCACTTTTCATGCTGTCGACGACATTTCTTTCAGCGTGCGCCGTGGTGAGATTTTCGGCTTCCTTGGTGCCAACGGTGCTGGCAAGACTACGGCAATGCACATGCTTACCGGTCTGAACCAGCCCACCAGTGGCACGGGAACAGTGGCTGGCTTCGACATAAGCACGCAGCATGAACAGATTAAGAAGCATATCGGCTATATGTCCCAGCGCTTCTCACTCTACGAAGACCTCACCGTGCGTGAAAACATACGCCTGTTTGCCGGTATTTACGGCATGGAACGAGAAAAGATAAAGGAAAAGACCCAGGAGCTGCTGCGACGGCTGCAGTTTGAGTCGCATGCCGACGATTTGGTGGGCGGACTGCCATTGGGATGGAAGCAGAAACTGGCTTTTTCAGTGTCAATCTTCCACGACCCGGACATCGTTTTCCTCGACGAGCCGACAGGCGGCGTCGACCCAGCTACACGTCGACAGTTCTGGGAACTTATCTATGATGCGGCAGCACGTGGCATCACCGTCTTCGTGACAACCCACTATATGGATGAGGCTGAATATTGTGACCGCATTTCAATCATGGTTGACGGTAAGATAAGTGCCATTGGCACACCCGACGAGCTGAAACGAAAATATAATCAGCCAGATATGGACCATGTGTTTACCACTCTGGCACGTAAAGCAAAGAGAGAAACAACATGAAAAAAAGTTTTTTTTCTTTTGTAATTAAAGAGGCCCGGCATATCCTGCGCGACCGTCGCACAATGCTCATTCTTTTTGGAATGCCCATCGTGCTGATGCTGCTCTTTGGCTTTGCCATCACCAACGATGTCAAGGATGTGCGCATGGTGGTGGTTACGTCACAGATGGACAATCTCACGCGCAGGGCCGTCGACAGGCTGGCAGCCTCGGAGTATTTCATCATTACAGCCACTGTCAGCACTCCACAGGCTGCGGAGCGGCTTATCCGCAACCAGAAGGCCGACATGGCCGTGGTGTTTGCTTCTCGCTCGCATGCGTCATGGAGAAGCGTCCAGTTTCTTGTTGACACATCCGACCCGAACATGGCGCAGCAGTGGACGGCCTATGCCCAGCAGACATTATTAAGTGAAAAGGTTACTATTCACTCATCACTCCTCTACAATCCTCGCATGAAGTCGGCCTACAACTTTGTGCCGGCCATCATGGGTATGCTATTGCTGTTAATATGCGCCATGATGACATCGGTGTCAATAGTACGTGAAAAAGAGCGTGGCACGATGGAGGTGCTGCTGGTGTCGCCCGTCCGTCCGCTGATGATTATCGTTGCTAAGGCCGTGCCTTATTTTCTGCAGGCATTCCTCATTCTGGTTGTCATTCTACTGATGTCGGCAACCGTTCTTGATGTGCCTTTGGCCGGCTCGCTGGTATGGATTATTCTGGTGTCGCTGCTCTACATATTGCTGGCTCTCTCGCTGGGCCTGCTCATTTCAAATATTGCCAAGACGCAGTTTGTCGCCCTGCTGGCCTCGGCTATGGTGCTGCTGTTGCCCACGGTGATGTTGTCGGGCATGCTGTTCCCGGTGGAGTCCATGCCGGCCGTCCTGCAGTGGATTTCGGCAGTCATATCGCCTCGCTATTACATCCAGGCCATGCGCAAGCTTATGATTATGGGTGTCGGCATTCGTGAGGTTCTGCCGGAGGTCACGGTGCTCTTTGTGATGACCCTGCTGCTGCTTGCCATTGCCTTGAAGAAGTTCAAGACCAGACTGGAATAAAATAGTAAATCGTTAGTAGTCCAATCGTAAATAGTCAAATAGTAAATGCTCTCTTATCTTATACAAAAGGAGTTTCTGCAGATGCGGCGCAACGCGTTCATGCCTAAGATTATATTCATCTTCCCCATCATGGTCATGTGCGTCATGCCCTGGGTTATGAATCAGGAGGTAAGGAACATCGTAGTGGATGTGGTCGACAACGACCGCAGCCAGCAGTCGCAGCAGATTGTTCACCGCATTGAGGCCAGCCCTTACTTTTTCTTTGGCGGACAGCAGCCTTCTTATTCTGCCGCCCTGAAGGATGTTGAGCGTGGCAAGGCCGACATTGTGCTGGTGGTTCCACAGAACTATGGCCGCGACATGGTGAATGGCCGCCAGCCGCAGCTGCTGATAGCCGCCAATGCCGTCAATGGCACCAAGGGAGCCATCGGCTCGTCGTATCTCTCGCAGATAGTGTTAAGTGCAGAGCTTAATAATGTAGAGTGTAGAGTGGAGAATGTAGAGTTTGCTACCGCCACTCTGGCAAGTGCAGGCTCTACGGCGGCAGCAAACTCTCCACTCTCCACTCTCCACTCTCCACTCTCTATACAAACAGCCTCGCTCTACAACAAGACCATGAGCTATAAGGTGTTTATGATTCCGGCCTTGATGGGCATTCTGATGATGATGCTCTGTGGCTTCTTGCCAGCCTTGAACATCGTCGGGGAGAAGGAGGTGGGAACTATTGAGCAGATAAACGTCACGCCGGTCTCTAAGTGGGCGTTCATTTTGGCAAAGCTCATTCCCTATTGGGTTGTCGGCCTTGTTGTCCTCTCCGTCTGTCTGCTGCTCTCATGGGCCGTCTATGACATTACCTGCCAGGGACCTCTCTGGCTGGTCTATCTGCTGGCGGTGCTGCTGGCACTGTTCTTTTCGTCGTTGGGACTCATTGTCTCCAACTATAGCGACACCATGCAGCAGGCCATGCTCGTCATGTGGTTCTTTGTGGTGTGCCTGATGCTGCTTAGCGGACTCTTCACGCCAACACGCTCCATGCCTGCATGGGCCTATGCCACTACATACGTCAACCCCATGCACTATTTCATCGACGCCATCCGCACTGTATTTGTCCGTGGCGGCGACATGCAGAGCATTGCACACCAGGTGCTTGCGCTGGCAGGCCTTGCGTCAGCGACTTCCCTCTGGGCAGTGCTGAGCTATAGGAAGAATAGTTAGAGTGCAGATGAAATTCTCCATTCCCTCCGCTCCGTTTCAGGCAGTTTCTCGATGGCGTAGCGAAGCATGGTGCGTGGCATTTCGTGGGCATGTTGGCGGAGGAAGTCTCTCAGCAAGTCCACATTGCTCTTTCCCATTTCGCGCAGCATCCAGCCGACGGCCTTGTGCATGAGGTCGTGCGGATGGCGGAGGTGCATCTCTGCATAGCGCAGACACCATGAGGGATCGCCGTGATGCGAGGGGAACCATGTACAGACAATGCTCATACGCTGCTTCCAGAGACAGCTACTGGCGGCCAGACTGTCCAGCACTTTCTGCTTGTACGCCCTGTCGCCCAATGCTGACGGCAGCAGCAGCCAGTGGCCCAGAATTTTATATACGGAAAGGTCTACAAGGTCCCAGTTGTTGGCCTGCTCGGCATATTGCAGGTAGAGGCTGACAATCTCGTCGCGCCCGTCGGTGGCTGCTACGTCATTCTCCAGCCGCTTCGTTGCCATCCGCTCGAACTTGTCGACCAGTATGAGGAATCCGCACAGGCGTACTTCGTGCCAGCGCGACATCAGCAGTTCTGGAATTGCGCCCAGTGGAAAGTCTTTTGCAGCGTGCCTGACGACTTCACGCGTCTGCGGCACTTTTATGCCAAGGAACTCGTCGCCATAGCCATAATCGCCCGGTGCGGTCTTGAAGAAGCGCATAAGGTTCTGCCGCTGCTCCTCGTTGTGCAGCGACTCCATATAGCTGATGATTTCTCGTGCTGTTGTCATGTTTTCTTGTGCTGTTGTCATGGCTGAAGCAGCTTTACTCCAACACCTTCTTGCCTCCGCGTATGTAGATGCGGCCATGCTGCGGATGCAGCACTTTGCGTCCCATAAGGTCGTAGCAGTCGCTGCCGGCCAAGCTGCTGGCAGTGGCAATGTCGCGAATGCCGCTGGATTCTGACTCCATCTGTGCTGCCAGCGCATGCACCTCTGCGGCTCCCCACAGCCAGCAGCCATATCCGAAGTCTTCGAAGTCCGGCACAGAGTTGTACGTGATGACGCCTCCGTCTTCAGGCTTCGACCCAGAGCCTTGCAAGTAGCCCACAGAGCCAGTGTCGCCGTGGACTGCCTGGCGCATGGCAGCCCATCCGCGTTCTATGGCTGGCAGATAGACGGCCTTGTCCAGCATGCCGGCTCTCACGCCGTAGGCCATGCCGCCCGTGAAGAGTGCCGTACCGGTCATTTCCGGCCCCTCGCTGCCGGGCAAGCCATAGTTCGTCGGTGCTGCCAGGCTGACGTTCCACGAACCGTCAGTCCGCTGGCATTTCAGCAGAGCCTCGCTCATCAGCCTGAAGTCGCCGGCATATTCAGCCCTGTGTGCCTCGCTGGCAGGCGTGAACTGCATCACGCGTGCCAGAGCCATGTACACCCATCCGTTGCCGCGGCTCCAGTAACAGTCCTTGTCAGTCTCCGTAAGGTCATGGTAGGGTGGGTCAAACTGGTAGTCTCTGTACCAAAGCCCTGTCGACTCGTTGAACAGCGGCTTGCCGCCGGCCTTGCGCTCACCGCCATGGCGGTTGCGTGTGAATCGGTACATCTCGTTCATGCGCTCCCAGTATGCAGCATTGTCAGTAATGCTGCCCAGCAGGGCAAAGATTGGCATAGCCATCTGTATGGCGTCTATCCAGTACCAGTCGTCAATCTTGTCAGTCTTCAGCATGTCGTCGATGCGCATCTTTATGTGTTCCATGCGCTGCTGCTGCGTAGGGTCAAGCATGTAGAGCTGCAGGTATGTCTGTCCGCAGCACTGGAAGTCGGCATGCCGTGCCTGCGAGTCTGTGCAGCTGTACCACTGGTGGTACTCGCCCCAGTCGACGGCATACTGCAGCCATTCGCTGCGATGCTCTTCGCGGTAGATGTTCATCAGCCCCTCGTAGAAGACGCCACGCGTCCAGATGCGGCTGTTGCGCGTCTTGCCGCCGACATGGCTGTCGGCTCCCACGTCGGGATAGTTCTGCAGGAAGTATGCGGCCACCTTCTTGGCCGTAGTCATAACGTCCTCACTGTCCAGTGTTGTCTGCTGGGCATTCGTCGTCAGCACAGCAGTCAGCAGCAGTGCCGTTATCGTCAGCGTCTTTCTCATGCCAGGTTTTAGAAATTAAAGATTAAATATTAAATAGCAAGTCGTCTCGTTGTTGTTTGCAAAGGTAGGAAATTATTTCTGATTGGTTAGTTATCACATAAAAAAATTATCTGCGTAAGATAATTCTGTAACATGCAGAGATAATTTTTTATCTTACGGAGATAATTTTGTAACTCGCAGAGATAATTCCGTAACTCGCAGAGATAATTTCGTGTCACGGCCTTAGGAACCTGCACCGGGCTGCAAAGGCTGCAATGTCGGCATAGCAATACAGACGGGTGCTGCTGGTCTTGATGACGTCGGTGTGGTAGTGTCGCTCGTCCTGCATCTTGCGGATGGCATCCCATGACGCACTGAACGAGCGGTTGTAGACGGTGGCAAGAAAACGTACCTGCTCTTGCCGGGAGAGCAGCCCGAGGCGCGGATGGCGCAGCTGCTGCAGGCGGATGAAAATGGCCAGATAGCGGCACTGCCCCGCGTCGTCCGACATGCGGCGCAGACGGCTGCGGCGAGCCTCGGCATTGTCGCCGAGACTGAAGGAGAAGCCGTACTCCTGTGCTAACGGCGACTGGTTCCACTCGCGCTCCACCTCTTCGGCAAACGAGGGCTTCATCTGGAAGCGGCCTATGGAGAAGTTGGCTGCGTCCTTGCCGCCGTGGACGTAGAGGCCGTTGACGGCAGCACGCTCTATTTCGTCTTGCCACATGGAGTAGCGCACAAGCTCAGGGAAGACGATAGCCTCCGCCAGACGGGCATCCACGCCGAACACGTCGAACTCCTGCTTCCACTCTTCGTGGTGTTCGCAGACGTACTGCCCGGCAGCTGTCCAGCTGTTGCCGAACACCCTGCGATAGTTCTCTCTTTGCGAATGTAGCGCCGCAGTTACAGGAAATGCTGTGGCACTGCCTGCAAGGAGCAGCAGCCACAGCGTTACAGCTTGTAGATGCATTTCAATATTTCCCTGCCTTCGAGGATAATCCACTCCAGCGTGTTGCCATTGGCAGTGAAGGCAATGGGGTAGAAGGTGGTCATGCCGTTGATTATCAGTTCGCCGGTCTTGCTGTATTCCACCATTCGCTGGCCGCTATGGCTCTTGTAGGTTCCATAAGGCGGCTTCTGGCCGCTGCCGGAGGCAGTCTTCAGGCGTTGGTCGGCCTGCTGGTTGATGCGCTTCAGCTCGTTCTCGTCAATCTTGCGGAACTTGCCGTTCTCGACGACGGCATACTCCGCCTGCTCGCCAGTTCGGTTGTCGGCCAGCAGTGGCCAGCTGCTGCCAGCCTTGAAGCCTTCGACACTGCCCATGAAGCCGCGGCACTCCCAGATGCCGAAGTTCCAGCCTTCGGGCAGCGTGTAGAGCGTCTCTATGCAGACGGGCATGGCGCTGACGTCGGGCAGTTCCTTATAGGCCTCGTCAAGAATGTTGGCCACGGCGACGACTGCGTTAAGGTCGCTGCGACCGACGGCACATGCCGGCAGCTCGCCGCTGTCGACCATTGCCTGCGACAGACGGCTGTACTCGGCAGCAAACTTCTTGTGTTCATCCATCAGGCGTAGCAGCGAGACCCTATACTCACGGGCAGCTTCTATGCGGTAGTTGTAGAGCAGTTCGTCGGCCTGTGCATAGAGCTTGTCTGTTTGGGCGGCATCGCTGCTGCCGCAAATCTGGCTGTATAGCTGCTGCAGCCTGTCTTCATATTTCCGGGCAATGCCCTCGTAGCTGTGGCTGTCCTCCTCCATGGTGACGTCCACCATGTGCTGCGTCAGCTGGCCTATCTGTGCCTCATAGCTGTTGACGGCTTCTGTCATCTGCCGCGCCTGGGCAGCGAAGTTGCCGGCGTTCATGGCTATCTCCTGCATCTTCTGCACGAACTCCGGGTGTGCCTTGATGTAGGCTTCCTGTTCTTTCTCCGACATGTTCTGGAAACGCTCCATTTCGGCCATGTCGACATTGGCGCCCAGAACTTTTGTCATCATTTTCTGGCGGATGGGTTCTTTCTTCGACTCAGAGGCATTCTCGTCGTTCAGGATTGCCATTTCCTCCTTGGTCAGTCCGAAGAGGTCCTCGAGTTTCTTCTCCCACTTCAGACGCAGGGCCTCCATCTCAGCGTCCGAGCAGTTGCCGTCGGCCGCCTGCAGCTGTTCCACACGGGCCACCACGGCGGCAATCTTCAGCGTGTAGGCTTCGCGCTCCTCCATGGTGCTCCGCGCCATCTGCTCGGCGGTGGGCATCTGGGGCAGCTCGGCCATCAGTGCCGCTGCCGACGATGCAGTGCTGGGAGTGACGACGCCGTCCCACGTCACGGTGGGCGTCTTGCGCTTAGGCACGATGTCGCTGCCCTCTGGCACCGATATGCCCTGCGGAGGCATGCCGCCCTGCGGCTCGCTGCCCATGGCAGGTGTTTCTGAGGTGTTCTCCGGTGTCTCTCCGGTGTTGATGCCGAAGCCGCCCATGACGGCCTGCTGGGCTTTCTGCTTCATCTTCTTCAGAAATCCCTGGGCGCTGGCGTCGGCAGTGCCTATCAGTGCAATGGCCGTGATTGCAAATAAGAGTTTTCTCATGTTGCCTATATATCCTAAATTCCGCAGCACTTTAGTTTAACTATCTTTATAAGTTCCTGAGCAACAAAAAGTTGCCCAGGATTTTGCCATGTCAGATTTTTCACTTACCTTA
>CAJOHJ010000022.1 GCA_905234265.1 uncultured Prevotella sp.
GCCCGCCTGCGCCGATGGTACTGCAATGCAATGTGGGAGAGTAGGAGGCCGCCGTCTTTATGACAGCCGGGTCCTGTGGTCTTATGGCCGCGGGACCCGCTTTTTTTTGTGTCTTGTTTTCTGTTTCCTCTTGTTTGCCATTTTTCCTTATCCTATCTTTCCTGCCTGCCCGTGGCGGTGCTGCCGGAGGTGCCGGGGCGCAGCCCCGGCGTACAGGACAGGGGGACATTAGGGGGGATGAATGACAAGAAGGAAAGATGAGGAAAAATAAAGTGAGATAAGGAGAAATAAGGAGAATTAAGGAAAGGCGGGACTAACAATGGGGTGCCTTATGATTGCTTTATTATTGTTCTCTTAAAAAGGTTTTAAATTTCTTTTTGTTTTCTATTTTTGTTTGTTTGCTTGAATTTCTTTTTGCTGTTCTTGTTTGAATTGCTTGTTCGGATTTTTTTGAGAATGTAAAGTAAACAGTGTCAAGCTACATATAGAATAGTAGTATAACACGTTTATTTTATGATGGCAAACGAAGAAATTGATTGCAAATTGGCTGCCGAGCAATTACGTACATGCTCCGTTATTTGGAAAAGATAGTGCTTTGGCACCGATGCTAGAGCGTATGTTGAATACCGCTCTTGTGGGTAAGATGGATGCTCATTAGAGTGATGAATTCCATGAATCTGGTAATCGCCGTAATGGAAAGATTTCAAAGACAGTTCAGCCCCCAAGTATGGTGCAGTAACTGTTGAAACGCCTCGGGTAGTGTAAGTTGATTTTCATTTTCTGTTTTTGCGTTCCAATTTTGTTTTGTATTCGAAGGTTGTTTTTTCCTTTTGCGTTCCAATTTTGTTTTTTGTTTTTGTTGACTTTTTTGGGCATTCTTCGTCCTTTTGGTATAATGTTAGATACCTGTGTGCCATGAAAACTATCAGAAAGATGCTGATTGGCAGCTTGTCAGTAGTGCTGTTGTTGACAGGCTGTTCCGAACATAAGAAAAAACAGGAGGACCGGCAAGAATATAAGACGATGACTGTCAGCAAGAGCGACCAGACGCTACTGACGGAGTATACTGCACGCCTTACAGGACGGCAGATTGTAGAGGTGCGCCCTCAGGTCAGCGGTACGCTGACGCGCATCTGCATCGGCGAGGGGCATAAGGTCAGCACTGGCCAGACGCTTTTTGTCATCGACCAGGTTCCTTATCAGGCAGCCCTGAATGTTGCCATAGCTGCCGTAAATACTGCCGAGGCTAAGCTGGCCACTGCGCGCATGAACTATGAGAACGACCTTCAGCTGCAGTCGGGCAAGGTGGTTTCCGACTATGTCGTGCAGACCTCGCAGAATGCTCTCCGCGAGGCCGAGGCCGCTGTTGCGCAGGCAAAAGCCCAGGAGCAGAACGCACGCAATAATCTCAGCTACACGGTGGTGAAAAGCCCTGTCAGCGGTGTTGCGAGCATGATACCGTGGCACGTTGGCGCCCTTGTTGGCAGCAACATCAGCGAGCCGCTGGTGACCGTTGCCGACGACCATGAGATTCTGGCTTATTTTTCCATTACCGACCGCCAGTCCATTGAAATCATCGACCGCTACGGTTCTTTAGACGCCTTTGTCCGTCAGGCTCCTGCGGTTGCCCTGCGCCTGAGCAACGGCAGGGACTATGGCGAGCCGGGTCGCATTGATGCAGTCAGCGGTACCGTTGACGAGCAGACTGGTGCCGTGACGTTGCGTGCCACGTTCCCCAATCCGCAGCACTTGCTGCACAATGGCGGCGCGGCAACCGTCGTGATGCCTACCGAAAAGAAGGGTGCGATAGTCATTCCCCAGTCTGCCACCTACGAGCTGCAGAACCGCGTGTTTGTCTACCGCATTGTCGACGGCAAGACAAAGGCCACCGCGGTGACAGTCTATCCGCAGAACAACGGCAGCGAATATATTGTCGAAGACGGCCTTGCCGAGGGCGACGTAATCATTGCCGAAGGTGCCGGACTGCTGAAGGAGGGAGTGGAAGTGGGGAATTGAGAGTTGATAGTTGAGAGTTGAGAGTTGAGAATTTGTGATGAGCGTCAAGACCTTCATCGAGCGCCCGATACTGGCATGTGTCATCAGCGTGCTGATGGTGCTTCTGGGACTTATCGGCCTTTCGCGCCTGGCCCTGGAGCAGTTTCCTGACATTGCTCCGCCGACAGTTCGCGTCAATGCGTCGTATACCGGCGCCAATGCCGAGACGGTGATGCGCAGCGTCGTCGTCCCCCTTGAGGAAGCCATCAACGGCGTGGAGGGCATGATGTACATGTCGTCTACGGCCTCAAACACCGGTTCCGCCAACGTCAGCGTTTTCTTCCGCCAGGGCACCAATCCCGACATGGCGATGGTGAACGTTCAGAACCGTGCCGCCACCGTTCAGGGCCGTCTGCCGAGCGACGTCGTCAAGGGCGGCCTGACGGTCCGCAAGCGCCAGACGTCGAACATCAAGCAGCTGTCGCTCTACAGTCCCGACGACACCTTCGACCGCAACTTCCTTGCCAACTACACCAAGATAAACATCGAGCCGCGCTTTTCGCGCATTCCCGGCGTCGGCGAGGTGAACGTGATGGGCGCCGACTACTCTATGCGCATCTGGCTGGACCCGCAGAAGATGGCGCAGTACGGGCTGACGCCTGCCGACATCAATGTGGTGCTGAGCGAGCAGAACCTCGAGGCTGCCACCGGCACGCTGGGCCAGGAGTCGGCGAACACGTTCCAGTATGTGCTGAAATACCGCGGCACCTATGAGGAAGAGCGCGACTACGAGCAGATGGTCATCCGCTCGCTGCCCTCCGGCGACGTGCTGCGCATCGGCGACGTGGCCCGTGTGGAGCTTGGCACCGTCAACTACAACATGATTGGCGAGACCAACGGCCATCCGGGCGTCAACATCAGCATCAGCCAGACTGCCGGCAGCAATGCCAACGAAATCATTGAGGAGATAGACCGCGAGGTAGAGGACATCCGCTCCTCGCTGCCGCCGGGCATAGCCATCGAAGACCTGGAGTCGAAGAAAGACTTCCTCGACGCCAGCATAGCCTCCGTGGTGGAGACCCTGCTGGAGGCCCTCGTGCTGGTAATCATCGTTGTCTACGTGTTCCTGCAGAGGCCGCGGGCGACGCTCATTCCGGCCTTAGCCATCGTAGTGTCGCTGATAGGCACGCTGGCCGTGCTTTATGCCATAGGCTTCTCGCTGAACATGCTGACGCTGTTTGCCCTCGTGCTGGTCATCGGCACCGTGGTCGACGATGCCATCGTGGTGGTGGAAGCCGTGCAGGCGGAACTCAGCAATGCAGAGTGCCTGACGGAGCGTGGAGAGCAGGCTACCGCCAAGGCCATGCGCGGCATCACGTCGGCCCTCGTCACCACAACGCTCGTCTTCATGGCCGTCTTCGTTCCGGTGTGCTTCATCGGCGGTGTCACCGGCACCTTCTACACACAGTTCGGCCTCACCATGGCCATTGCCGTGGCAATATCGCTGTTCAACGCCCTTACCCTGTCGCCGGCACTCTGCGCGCTGATGATGAAGCCGTGGGCACCCCCCGCAAACAGCGGCGGCCCGGGCGTAGGCTTCTCCCAGCGCTTCCATGTGGCCTTCGATGCAGCCTTCTCCGGCTTGGTAGCCAAGTACAAGGGCGCCCTCTGCACCTTCCTCCGCCGCCGCTGGGTGGCCGTGGTGCTGGTGGCGGCAGCCGTCGGCGCGCTGACCATGCTCATGAAGACCACCAAGACCGGCCTTGTGCCTAACGAGGACATGGGCACCGTCTTCGTCAACGTGCAGGCATCGCCCGGCTCGACGCTCCACGAGACCTACGGCATCATGAAGGCCATAGAAGGCCGCATCAAGGACATGCCGCAGCTGAAGATCTACTCCTTCGTGGCCGGCAGCAGCGTGGGCTTCGAGCAGTCGTCGTCGAACGGCAACCTGACGCTGAAGCTGAAGAACTGGAGCCAGCGCCGCGGACCCGGCGACGACGTGCAGAGCGTGGTGCAGGAAATCTACCGCCGCACGGCCGACATCAGCAACGCCAAGATACAGGTGTCCACGGGTGCCATGCTGCCGGGCTTCGGGCGCACCAACGGCTTCGAACTCTACGTGCAGGACAAGAAAGGCGGCAACATGCAAGACCTGCTCACCTACACCAACCGCCTCATCGGCGCGCTGAACGAACGCCCGGAAATCAGCCGCGCCTACACCAACTTCTCCATGAAGTATCCGCAATACCGCGTCGACGTCGACGCAGCCCTCTGCAAGCGCCGCGGCGTGTCGCCCAGCGACGTGCTGGGCGCACTGTCAGGATACGTCGGCGGCTCCTACGCCTCCAACTTCAACCGCTTCACCAAGCTCTACCGCGTCATGGTGCAGGCAGCCCCCGAATACCGCCTGGACACCGAGTCGCTGAACAACATCTACGTGCGCAGCAGCAGCGGCCAGATGTCGCCCATAGGGCAGTACATCACGCTGACGCGCATCTACGGCTCAGAGACCCTGTCGCGCTTCAACCTCTTCCCCAGCATCAGCGTCAGCGGACAGCCGGCCGACGGCTACAGCACCGGACAGGCCATCAAGGCCATCCGCGAGACTGCAGCCCATGAGCTGCCCGAAGGCTACGGCTACGAGTTCGGCGGCATGACCCGCGAGGAAGCCTCCGCCGAGAACACCACCGCCATAGTGTTCGCCGTCTGCATAGTCTTTATATATTTAATATTGTGTGCCCTCTACGAGAGCCTCTTCGTGCCTATGGCAGTCATCCTGAGCGTACCCTTCGGCCTCGCCGGCAGTTTCCTGTTCGCCAGAATGTGGGGGCTGGAGAACAACATCTACATGCAGACCGGCCTCATAATGCTCATCGGCCTCCTGGCCAAGACGGCCATCCTGCTGACGGAGTACGCCTCGGAGCGCCGCCGTCAGGGCATGGGCATCGTCGCCGCCGCCCTCGACGCTGCCGCCGTGCGCCTGCGCCCCATACTGATGACGTCGCTGACGATGGTCTTCGGCCTGCTGCCCCTGGCCTTGGCCACAGGCGTAGGAGCCAACGGCAACCGCTCGCTTGGCGTAGGCACCATTGGCGGCATGCTGGTAGGCACCATAGCCCTGCTGTTCATCGTCCCCGTGCTGTTCGTCCTCTTCCAGAGCGTCGAAGAGCGCGTCTTCGGCAGGAAGCGAACAGTGGGTGAGAGGTGAGTGATGAGAGGTGAGTGTTGAGAGGAATTTATCTTCGTAAGATAATTTTTTATCTCACAGAGATAATTTTTTATCTCACAGAGATAATTTCGTAACATGCAGAGATAATTTCGTAAGTCATTGAGATAATTCTGCAGCTGATGGCAATTCATGTTAAAAGGAAAACAAAGTAAAAAAACGCTAAAATTTTCGGATAATATAAAATTTTATTTACTTTTGCACCGTGGCGGACTATGTCTGCACATTGTCCGTGCCTTTTTCCTGCCAGCCCAGCGGGGCTGAGCATTGGCAAATAGAATAAGAGAATTATAGTCAATATTTTTTACAAACTTAAAACAAAAAACAATGAAAAAACTTTTACGATTGACAAAATCGCTCCTTGTCGTGGCCCTGCTCGGCATGGGAACGAGTAGTGCGTGGGCGCTAAACAAAAAGACAATCTTTTCTGCGGACTTTGAAACAGGTGAAGCCACAGACTATTGGCAAAGGGATATTGGCGCAATTTTCACTAACAAAGCCAGTAACACGACTTCGTTTCTTGGAATTAAAAATGCTTTAGACCGTGGCGATTATTTCCTTACAGCAGGAACTTACCCTGCAGAATCATATACCATAGAATTGGATTTTTTCTACTCTAAGGGTTCTAAAACTGCAAATTTTGCAGTCATGAGTGAATCGGCTGTAACGAGTGAGGGAACAGGAACTGGTAATTGGGTACCCAATTATGGCTATAACTGGGCAAATGGAAATAGTGCTGCGGCACATAATGCGTACCTGTTTTTTATGTCAATGGACGACGGCGGTTTGGAAGCTGTGATAAATGAAGACGCAGAAGATACATTTACTTTTACGGACTGGAAGTGGTGGCACTTGATATTGACGGTCAATCCTTCGACACACGTTGTTGCCTATTCTTTCTATCAGAAAGATAATACAGCGAATAGTCACTCAGGCTCATATACTTTACAGGAAACTGATGGCGTTTACGAGAGTGCTAATTGTAAAGGAGTGTATGTTCGTAACAATCGCTACAACTATGACCCAGGTACATTCGGATTTGACAATGTAGACATTTATTATATGGTTGACGAAGAAGTTGTTTCTGCGCCATCCATTAGCGATCCGGTTTATGCTGGAGATAATCGTACTGTGACAATAACGGGTGGAACTTCTTCAAATGGAGAGGCAACTGTTAAGACTTATTATACTCTTGACGGCATAGATCCGACAAATTCAAGTACGGAATATACAGGTGCAATTACAATAACGGAGGACTGTACAGTGAAGGCCATAACAATCAGTTCTACAGGTGTTGCATCCACAATAGATAACAAGGCTGTTACTGTTGGTAAACTTACGCTGGTTGCACCGACAATCACAAAGACTGCATATGCCAGCAATAAGTATACAGTAAAGATTGATAATGATCAAAGCAGTTTGGCTTTTGTTCCTGCATCATCAACTCTTTATTATGCTATAAATGGTGGAGCTGTTACAGTTTATTCTAATCCTTTCGAAGTTACAGAAGGTAGTAGTGTGAAAGCTTATGTTACAGCAGATAATTACACGCAATCAGCAGACACAGACATCGAAGCTGGTGTTATGCCTTCATATCCTGTTGATTATTCACAAAACTATGTTGGCATTGTCGGTTCTGATGTCACATTAAGTTATGATGGTTCAGATTTTTCGAATTGTATAGTTTCAAATGTTGGTGACACCTACGTTGTTTATTCTTCTGATGGTACTAATGCTTCTGCAAATGCAAACATAGGTTTTTACGTCAATAATGCGTCGAATCCAAGAACATGGATGGTTCGTCCCACTGGTGGAATGTACAACCTTACAGCAACTACCGTTGCATTTGGTATTGCAAATGTAAAAGCTGGTCAGGTTATAAAGATAGAATGGGCTCATTCTTCTTATGGTGATGTATATGTCAACTCAGGAATAACAATGATTGACGAAATAAGCTATGGCTCAGTAGGTTATTACACGGTTAATACTTCTGGTACGGTTTACTTTAATGCAGCAAGAAATGTATACATAAAGAATATCTATGTTTACAATACAACGGTTCCCGTCACCCTCGACGATGCAGGCTACGCTACATTAGCAAGCGCCTATCCGCTTGACCTGAGGACTGCCAACATGGGCGGTGCTACGGCATATAAGGCTGAAGTCAGCGGCACAACGGTACGCTTCAACACTATCGACCAGACGGTGGCTGCCAACACAGGCATTCTGCTGAAGGGCGACGCAAGCGTAACATATAACATTCCTGTGGTTGCCAGCGGAACGGCTGTCGCTGAGAACGCATTCCTCGTGAACGAAGGCGGCACAATGTTTGACGCCGATGACGACTATTACTACTTCGCAATGAAGAAGAATGCTGCCCAGCTGACATTCAACACCTTTGCTCCCGGCACACTGGCATTCCCTGCCAGCAAGGCTTATCTGAAAGTTGCCAAGTCTAACTTCGACGGCGGCGCTCCTCAGATGACGTTCATCTTTGGCGACGACGCAACGGGCATCAGTTCTGTAGGCATCAATAGTGTTGCCGCAGGCAAGGCTGTCTTCAACCTGCAGGGCCAGCGCGTTGCAGAGCTACGCAAGGGCCTCTACATCGTCGGCGGCAAGAAAGTCGTTATAAAATAAAAAAATAAAAATTAAGAAATAACATATTGCCACTATCCCAACATCCCTCCCTTTGGGAGGGCTTGGGTGGGTCAAAAACAGAATTGAATATGAAAAAGACATATATGGCTCCCGTAGTTGAGGAGCATAAGATTGCGCTTACAGGCATCCTGTGCGTGTCGGGTGTTCTTGACACCGAGCATAGCATTACTGACGAGAACGAAGTCGGTGCTCCTGAGTTCAACATTTTTGAATAGGCTATACTATTTATAATAAATGTGGTGGCTGCGGCGTTGAGCGTCGCAGCCACTGTTTTTTTTCAGAAAAATGGCGCGAAGAGGCAAAAAAAACTGAAAATCCTTTGTTTTGCTCTCGCTTAATCGTACCTTTGCAAGCAAACAAATTTGCGACAATGATAACATTTCTTGTGAGCCTTGTGGCTCTTGTGCTGGGCTACATGCTCTACGGACGCTTCGTGGAGCGTGTCTTCGGCCCTGACGACCGCCAGACACCGGCCGTGGCTAAGGCCGACGGCGTGGACTTCATCGTGCTGCCGTCGTGGAAAATCTTCATGATCCAGTTCCTCAACATTGCAGGCACAGGACCTATCTTCGGCGCCATTATGGGTGCTAAGTTCGGCCCGGCGGCCTATCTGTGGATAGTGCTGGGTTGCATCTTTGCAGGTGCCGTCCACGACTATCTGAGCGGCATGCTCTCCATGCGCAACGACGGCGCCGGCCAGCCGGAGCTGATAGGGCGCTACTTGGGACAGCCCACGAAGAAGGTGATGCTGGTGTTCTCGGTGTTTCTGCTGATGATGGTGGGAGCAGTGTTCGTCTACAGCCCGGCGCTGATACTGGGCAAGATGTGCAGCGACGGCCTGCTGTGGGTATACATCTGGTGCGGCATCATCTTCGTCTACTATATCATTGCCACCATGCTGCCCATCGACAAGATCATCGGCAAGATATATCCTCTGTTTGCCATTTCCATGCTGTTCATGGCCGGAGCGTTGATGGCCGTGCTGTTCGTGAAGTGGCCGCAGCTGCCTGAGCTTTACGACGGCATCAGCGGCGAGGGCTTCACCACACCCATCTTCCCGGCACTGTTCATCACCATTGCCTGTGGAGCCATCAGCGGCTTCCACGCCACGCAGACGCCTCTGATGGCACGCTGCGTGAAGAATGAGCGCATGGGGCGCCCGATGTTCTACGGCGCAATGATTACCGAAGGCCTGGTGGCATTGATATGGGCCACGGTGTCCATGTATTTCTTCTACGGCGGCGCTGCCCAGGAGCTGGGCGTGCCTGCCACGCTGCAGGCCCCTGAAGTGGTGACGGCAGTCAGCGAGGGCTGGCTTGGCACCTTCGGCGGACTGCTGGCACTCCTCGGCGTAGTGGCTGCACCCATCACCAGCGGTGACACCGCACTGCGCTCGGCACGTCTCATCATCGCAGAGTTCATCCACCTGGAGCAGCGCAGCATCATGAAACGCATCTGGATATGCATCCCCCTGTTCGGCGCCACACTGCTGCTGCTGTTCTATAACATCGAGAACCCCGACGGCTTCAACGTCATCTGGAGCTACTTCGGCTGGGCCAACCAGACGCTTGCAGTGTTCACCCTCTGGGCCATCACCGTCTATCTGGTGCGCGAGAAGAAGTGCTACTGGATAACCCTGCTGCCGGCAGTGTTCATGACGGTGGTATGCTCGTCGTTCCTCATGGTCTCCAAGAATGCCTTCGGCCTCCCAATGTCGGTGGGTTACGGCGTGGGCGCCGCTGCCCTGCTGGTGTCGCTGGCATGGTTCACCATCTGGAAGCGGAAAGAATCAAAAAATTAAGCATTATGCATTAAGCATTATGAATTAAGCATTAATAATAAGTAATACTATGTTAAAGAAAATGGCATTATTGGCAGTGTCCGTGCTGATGACGGTGGCTGCCCACGCACAGTTTGAGCAGGGAAAGGGCTATCTGGGCGCTTCCCTGTCGGGTTTCGACCTTAGTTACAACGGCAGCCAGAAAGGCAAGATAAGCCTCGACGGCAAGCTGGGCTACCTGATTGCCGACAACTGGATGCTTACCGGACAGCTGAGCTATCAGAAGCAGAACGACGTGCCTTACACCATCGCCTTAGGCCCCGGCGTGCGATACTACATCCAGCAGAACGGCCTTTACATGGGCCTCTCCGGACTCTTCAAGCACACAAAGGGATATACCGACATCATGCCAAGCATTCAGATAGGCTATGCCTTCTTCCTCAGTCGTACGGTGACGGTTGAGCCAGAGCTGTACTACGAGCAGTCGTTCAAGGACCACAGCAACTACAGCACTGCAGGCATCCGCGTCGGTGTCGGCGTCTATCTCTTCAAGGACCAGTATCAGGTGAAGAAATAGTCCAATAATGCAATAGTAAATAGTCAAATAGTAAATGAACATGCGAAACTTAAATTAAAAGGCTTATGTTAAGCGTAGAAGAGCTTGTAGACAAACTCATAGACCTGTCGTTTGCCGAAGATATAGGCGACGGCGACCACACCACGCTCTGCTGCATCCCCGAGGATGCCATGGGCAAGAGCCACCTGCTCATCAAGGAAGACGGCATACTGGCCGGCGTTGAAGTCGCCAAGGAAGTGTTCCGTCGCTTCGACCCCGACCTGAAGGTGGAGGTGCTGATGCAGGACGGCACGCGTGTCAAGAAGGGCGACATTGCAATGGTGGTCAGCGGCCGTGTGCGCTCGCTGCTGCAGACGGAGCGCCTGATGCTGAACATCATGCAGCGCATGAGCGGCATAGCAACAATGACCGACCGCTACGTGCAACGGCTGAAAGGCACGAAGACGCGTGTCCTCGACACCCGCAAGACCACGCCCGGCATGCGCATGCTGGAGAAGCAGGCCGTCAAGATTGGCGGCGGCTGCAACCACCGCATCGGACTATTCGACATGATACTGCTGAAGGACAACCACGTCGACTTTGCCGGCGGCATCACCAACGCCATCGACCGCTGCCACAAGTATCTCGAGGAGAAAGGACAGAAGCTGAAGATAGAAATAGAGGTGCGCTCCTTCGACGAGTTGCAGCAGGTGTTGCAGCACGGCGGCGTAGACCGCATAATGCTCGACAACTTCACCGTTGCCGACACCCGCAAGGCTGTCGAAATGGTTGGCGGCCGCTACGAGACGGAGTCCAGCGGCGGCATCACCTTCGACACCATCCGAGACTATGCCGAGCAGGGCGTCGACTTCATCAGCGTCGGCGCACTGACGCACTCCGTGAAGGGCCTTGACATGAGCTTCAAGGCATGCTGAAAGAATTGAGAATTGAAAAGGCGGCACTGGCCGGTGCCTTTATTGTGCTTTTAGCATTTTCTGCCTGCAATTCTAATCATGATTCTGAATTCACAACTCTCAATTCTGAATTAGAATACCAGAGTCCCATAGACTTCGATATTTTGCTTGCCGGCAACTTCGGCGAGCCGCGGCCGTGGCATTTCCACGGCGGGCTGGACATCAAGACCGACAACCAGGAAGGCAAGAATGTGATGGCTGTTGCCGACGGCTACGTGAGCCGCCTCACCGTAGGCATGTTCGGCTTCGGCAACGCCATCTACGTCAGCCACCCCGACGGCCTTACGTCCGTCTACTGCCATTTGCAGCGCTTTGCCGACAAGTACGAACGGCTCATCAGCCGCAGTGGCGGTCAGGACACTCTGTCCGTGTGGTTCCCTGCCGACAGCCTGCCCGTGCGTGGCGGCGAGCTGATAGCCATCAGCGGCAATACCGGCCACAGTACCGGCCCCCACTTACACCTTGAACTGCACGACACACGCACATGGGCCATGCGCGACCCCATGGAGAAGCTGGCGCGCCTCATCGCCGACACCGTGGCCCCTCAGGCACATTCGCTGATGGCCATTCCGCAAGGCAGCGAAGGCTCGTTCTGCGGCAGTTCGCAGAAGCAGACATTCCCCATTGGGCAGGGCGGTGAGAAAAGGCAGAATACCGATTTCGAAATGCAGAGAGAGTTCACCGCGTGGGGCAGGGTAGGCTTTGCCCTGTGGGCCGACGACTACAGCCACAACACCTACCACCGCTACGGCATCCGCAGCATGCGCCTGCTGGTGGACGGCCGCGAGGTGTTCCGCTCCGACGTGGACAGCATTCCCATCAGCTGTCAGCAGGAAGTCAACCTCTGGGGCGACTACGACCATTGGCTGAAGACCCGCATCTGGTATATGAAAGCCTTCCGCGAGAAAGACATGCGCCTGCCCATTCTGCACGCCGGCTTCGACCGCGGCATCATCGACTTCCGCGAAGAGCGCCCCTACCGTCTTACCTTCATATTGCGCGACTATCAGGGCAACAGCTCTACATACCGTCTCACCGTCCGTGGCGAGCGCAACAGCTGCGTAGCCGCCTCTGCTGGTCCCGGCGTCTTGTCGCGCTACCAGTTGTTCCGCCAGTGTCTCTGGCCGCTCTATTCGTTCAGGGAATGAAGCGAGTGTCTCTGCAAACAGCAATTAGGATAATTATTTGCATTACGAAGACCGTTATAATAAAAATAACACATTGTAATAGAAAAATAATATATTGAAATAGACATGAAACGAACTGCTATTCTCCTTGTTACCGTCATGGCAGTGGTGTATGCCACGGCATGTACGAACTTCATAGTCGGCAAGAAAGCTTCTGCCGACGGCAGCGTCATCTGCTCCTACAATGCCGACAGCTACGGCGTGTTCATGACCCTTGCCCACTATCCTGCAGCCCGTCATGCCAAGGGCGAGATGCGGCAGATCTATGAGTGGGACACCAACAAGCATCTTGGTGCTATTCCCGAAGCTGAAGAGACTTGGAACGTCGTCGGCAACATCAACGAGTGGCAGGTGACCATCGGTGAGACTACCTACGGCGGTCGCGAGGAAATGGTGGACACTACGGGCATCATCGACTACGGTTCGCTGATTTACATCGCCCTGCAGCGGTCGAAGACAGCCCGCGAAGCCATTACTGTGATGACTTCGCTGGCTGAACTCTACGGTTATTACTCCGAGGGTGAGACATTTACCATCTGCGACCCCACGGAGGCCTGGATTCTTGAGATGCAGGGCTGCGGCTCCGACCGTAAGGTTTCTAAGGAGCGCGTGGTGTGGGTGGCATGCCGCATTCCCGACGATGCCATCTGCGGCCACGCCAACCAGAGCCGCATAGGGTGCCTTGCCATTGACGGCGGCGTGGTGCTGGGCATTGATGATTTGATGAAGAAGCACCTGCCGGTGGACGGCACAGCCGTTCCGAATATCATAGTATATTCGAAGAATGTGATAAAGTATGCGCGCAAGATGGGCTGGTTCGAAGGCAAGGACGCCGACTTCTCGTTCAAGAATGCCTATGCCTTCCCCGACTTCAGCGGCCGCCGCATCTGCGATGCCCGTGTATGGAGCTTCTTCAACCGCCATGTGAAAGGCATGGACCGCTATCTTCCCTGGGCGCTTGGCCGCGACAAGGACGCTGAGGACATGCCCCTCTGGGTTGTTCCTGAGCGCAAGGTCAGCGTCGGCGACGTCATGCAGGCCATGCGCGACCATTATGAGAACACTCCGCTGGCCATCGACTCTGCCGACATCGGCGGCGGCATCTGGCAGATGCCCTACCGCCCCACGCCGCTGTATTTTAAGGTTGACGGCAAGAAGTATTTCAACGAGCGGCCTGTGAGTACGCAGCAGACGGCATGGACCTTCGTCAGTCAGATGCGGTCGTGGCTGCCCCGTGAGGTTGGCGGCTGCTTCTGGTTTGGCAACGACGACAGCAACATGGTTGCCTACACGCCTGTCTATTGTTCAATGACGCGGCTGCCCGAATGCTACAGCACTCCCGGAGCCGACGACGTGACCTTCAGCATGAAGAATGCCTACTGGGTGGAAAACTGGGTTTCCAACATGGTCTATCCTCGCTACAGCGTGCTGTTCCCCTCGCTTCAGCAGGTCAGAGACTCCTTGCAGCAGGCCTATTTCAGCCAGCAGGCAGCCGTTGAGTCCAAGGCCGTGACTATGGAGCCTGCCCAGCGCCAGCAGTTCCTCAACGACTACAGCGTCCGTCAGGCCCAGCAGATGCTGGCACGCTGGCAGCAGCTGGCATTCTACCTTATAGTTAAGTATAACGACATGACCGTGAAGCCAGAAAAGGGCGGCACTTTCGAGCGCACTCCTTACGGCCACGGAGCCACCGTCAGCCGCCCCGGCTATCCGGCTGCCTTTGCGCGCCGCCTTGTCCAGCAGACTGGCGGCCGCTATGAAATGGAGTAGGAGGGGCATTATGCGACAGGTTACAGACGACGGCAGGAACAAAAATTACGTATAATGAGATTTTTTGTCTGGTTTGGCTACGATGGCACGCGCTACCACGGCTGGCAGCTGCAGCCTAACGGCAATTCCGTGCAGGAGGAGCTGCAGCGCGGGCTTTCCACACTGCTGCGGCAGGAGATAAGCGTCACCGGTGCCGGCCGTACCGACGCCGGGGTGCATGCACGCCGCATGGCCGCCCATTTCGACTACAACGGCCCTTACGACATGGCCAATCTGGCCTACAAGCTGCGCCATCTGCTGCCTCAGGACATCACCGTCTACAGTGTGGAGCCGGTGGCCGCCGACATGCACGCCCGTTTCTCGGCACGCCTGCGCACCTACCGCTATTACATCCACAGGCAGAAAGACCCTTTCCTGCGATATTTCAGTCTGGAGACACACTACGACCTTGACTTCCAGCTAATGAACGAGGCGGCAGCTGTTCTCTGCCAGTATCGCGACTTCGGCGCCTTCTGCAAGGCCGGCAGCGACGTCAAGACCACCATCTGCACGATAGACCATGCCCGATGGGTGCAGACGGGCGACACTACCTGGTATTTCGAGATTGCTGCCAACCGCTTCCTGCGCAACATGGTGCGTGCCGTGGTGGGAACGCTCGTCGAGGTAGGGCGTCACCGCCTGTCGATAGCCGAATTCCGCAGCGTCATAGAGGGTGGCCGCCGCACGCAGGCCGGTGAGTCGATGCCGGCACACGCCCTGTTTCTGGAGAATGTAGAGTATTGAATAGTTTATGTGGTTACTGTTAGCATTCATGTCGGCAGCCTTGTTGGGTTGTTACGACTCTTTCAAGAAGGAGGCACTCAGCGGCAACGCCGTCATTCCGGTGCTGTTTCTGAACACAGTGTTTTCGTCGCTGATATTCCTGCCGTTCATCATCATGAGCCACGAGGGGCTGCTTCCCGGCGACAGCCTGCTGCATGTGGCCAGTGGCGGATGGGCTGAGCATAAGTATATTCTGCTGAAGGCCGTTATAGTCCTCAGCAGCTGGGTGCTGGGCTATTTCGGCATGAAGCACCTGCCGCTGACCATCGTCGGCCCCATCAATGCCACTCGCCCCGTAATGGTGCTGGTGGGCGCACTGCTGGTGTTCGGCGAGCGCCTGAACGTGTGGCAGTGGGTGGGCGTGACACTGGCTGTGGTGTCGTTTCTGATGCTGAGCCACAGCGGCAAGAAAGAAGGCATCAATTTCCGTCGCGACCACTGGATATGGATGATAGTAGGCGCTGCCGCCCTTGGTGCTGTCAGCGGTCTCTACGACAAGTATCTTATGGCCCCTGTGGGCGACGGTGGGCTGGGCCTTGACCGCATGATGGTGCAGTCGTGGTACAACATCTACCAGAGCGGCATGATGCTTGCCATGCTGTTGCTGCTGTGGTGGCCGCAGCGCAAGCATTCCACGCCCTTCCACTGGCACTGGACCATACTGGGCGTTAGCATCTTCTTGTCTGTCGCCGACTTCATGTATTTCTATTCGCTGTCGCTGCCCGACGCAATGATTTCCATTGTCTCCATGATCCGTCGCGGCTCTGTGGTGGTGTCGTTCCTCTTCGGCGCGCTGTTCTTCCACGAGAAGAACCTTAAGGCAAAGGCCGTCGACCTGGCACTGGTGCTGCTGGGCATGGTGTTCCTGTATATAGGGTCAAGGTGAGAGGTGAGTGGTGAGAGGTGAGTGATGAGTGGAGGGGGTTATATTCTCTCCACTTGCTTTATTCCTTTTACGGTTCGCAGCTTGCGCATCAGCAGTTCGAGGCGCGTGTTGTCGTCAATCATTATCACCAGGTTTCCGTTGAAGAGTCCGTCGTTGGAGTCGATGTTGATGCTGCGCAGAACGAGCTTCTCATCGCGCGAGATGATATTCGTCAGATTGTTGACAATGCCAATGTCGTCGTTGCCCACCACTCGCAGTGTGATGGCATATTGCGACGAGCCTTTGCCGCTCCACTTTGCCTTCACTATCCGGTAGCCGAAGCGCTTGCGCAGCTCAGGTGCGTTGGGACAGTCGGTGCGGTGAATCTTTATGCCTCCGCTGACGGTGACGAAGCCGAAGATGTCGTCGCCGTAGATGGGTTGGCAGCAGTGCGCCAGCTGGTAGTCGATGCCTTTCAGGCCGGCGTCGATTACCAGCACGTCGTCGGAGTGCTGAGTGTTGAGAGTCGACAGCTGCGAGTTGTCCAGCACAAAGTCGGCCGCCGTGTGTGCAACGTTGTTGCCCGTCACCGGCTGCTCGCCCTGCTGCAGTTCTACGTAGCGGTCGATGACGTCGCCGGCGTCGATGTTGCCGCCAGCCACTTGCCGGTAGAAGTCGCTGACCTCCTTGAAGCCCATTTTCTTGATGAGCTGCTGCATGATGGACTCGTCCAATTCCAGCTTGCGGTTCTTGAATTTCCGCTCCAGCATTTCCTTGGCGAAGAGTCCGTCCTTCACCTGCGTCTCCTTCAGTGCCAGGCGTATCTTCGACTTTGCGCGCGATGTCTTGGCAATCTGCAGCCAGTCCTGCTTGGGCTTCTGGTTGGCGGCAGTCATGATTTCCACCTGGTCGCCGCTCTGCAGCTCCTGGCGGATGGTGACCACCTTGCCGTTGATGCGTGCGCCCACGCAGGCATTGCCTACCTTGGAGTGGATGTGGTAGGCGAAGTCGAGCACCGTGGCACCCTTGGGAAACTTCAGCAGGTCGCCCTTGGGCGTGAACACAAACACCTCGTCCTCGTAGAGGTCCATCTTGAACTGGTCCATGGCCTCCATGCCGTCGCTGGTTTCCAGCATGGTCCTGATGCCGGTGAGCCACTCGTCGAGTCCTGTCTCGCTTTTCAGTCCCTTATATCGCCAGTGGGCAGCCACGCCGCGCTCGGCAATGTCGTCCATGCGCTCGGTGCGTATCTGCACCTCCACCCATTTCTGCTCAGGGCCGAGTACGGTGATGTGCAGCGACTCGTAGCCGTTCGACTTCGGCACGCTGAGCCAGTCGCGCAGGCGCTTCGGATTGGGCTGGTACATCGAGGTTACGATGGCGAATGCCTGCCAGCATACCATGCGCTCGTGGGCATAGAGCGTCTTCTCCGGCACCGGCTGTCCGCCGCCGGCGGTGCCGTCTTCCAGGATTATGCGGATGGCAAAGAGGTCGTAGACGCCTTCAAAGGGGCATCGCTGCTTCTTCATTTTCTGCCAGATGCTGTGAATGGACTTCGTGCGCCCCTTGATGTGGAACGCCAGTCCGGCTTCCCTGAGCCTCTGGCTTACGGGGGTGATGAAGTTCTCGATGTATGCGTCGCGGCTCTGCTTGGTCTCGTTCAGCTTGTCCTTGATGTGGTAGTAGGCGTCGTGTTCCATGTACTTCAGCGAGAGGTCCTCCAGTTCGCTCTTCAGCTTGTAGAGTCCAAGCTTGTGGGCCAGCGGTGCGTAGAGATAGGCCGCCTCCTGGCTTATCTGCTGCCGCTGCTCGTTACGGCGTGCGCTGATGTTGTCGTCGTCGGTGGCTATGTCGCGTATCTGGCGCATCAGGTTGACCCTGTCGGCAATCATTATCAGGATGACGCGCATGTCCTCGGCAAACGACAGCAGCAGATTGCGGAAGTTCTCCGACTCAATGACCGGGTTCTTGCTGTACAGGTCCTGTATGCGTTGCAGCCCGTGCAGAATGCCTGCCACGCTGTCTCCGAAGGTGTTGCCGGCGCTTTCCACCGTCAGGAAGCCGCTCTCCACGCAGGGGTGCAGCAGCACTGCCACCACGCTGTCGCGGCGCAGCCCTATCTCGGTGGTCAGCAGGTGGGCCGTCTGTAGCGACAGCAGTATGGGGTTCAGTCCGAACACGCCGTCGCGCTCTATCTGCTGCTCCTCCATGGCTCTCAGCAGCAGGTCGCGCAGCCGCTGCTCGTCGCCGTCGCGCAGTGTGCCTGCCAGCTCGTCCCTTACTGCGCGGTAGGTCTCCATTGCAGTTACTTTCTCCTCAGGGGTGAATGTCAGTTTCATAGCCGTTGATGCTTCGTTTGTGCTTGCCTTTTTGTGTATGGTATTGCAAAAGTAGGCAAAAAGGCCGACAATGGGAAGAATTTCCTTGTTTTTTTCTTAAATAATTGTTGGATGCTAAAGTGTTTTTACGTAACTCTGCGAATAAATTCGCGAAGTTACTGGCACTCGGCAGAAAAAAAGAACGAGTTCTTTTTGTTCTGCTCTCGTTTTTTCGTAACTTTGTAAGAATTCTCGGCTTTTCTTTATATAAAGGCAGTCTGGAGGATTGAGAAATTAATGGGGTTACGAATTGGCAACCGTACTCAATTCCACTATGAATTGCTTTCAATGAACACCCGACGGTGAGCCACCAGCCGTTTTTATGACTCATCATCGGGTGCAAAGGTACATAATTTCTTAGAACTGAACAAATCAGGGATCAACTTTTTCTTTTGAGCTTACTCAACACCTTTGAACTGATTGCGGCATTTTGTGTGGCACTTGCTAGAAAAGTGCGTATTAGGCTACGTCCTCTTACTCACCGACAGTGCGGATATTCCTTAGCGATTGTCATTATATTCCTTAGCAATGAGTATTGAACGATTGAGTTTGTCAATAAACCACTGTTTATCTGGTA
>CAJOHJ010000023.1 GCA_905234265.1 uncultured Prevotella sp.
GTATGGAACTACTACAGAAGGAGATTAGAGCTACTAAGCGACTGATGAAAAAATCAAGTGAATAATTGGTAAAGCATTTGGCTCTTTCAGAAGAAATGCCTACCTTTGCACCCGACAAAGAGCCACGAAACAGGCGGTGACTCAGCGTCAGGTGTTCTTTGATGCAGTTTATAGCAGAACAAGGAGATTAGAACGGTCTCTTATCCGTAACCCTCAAAATCCTCAATCTCCCAAACTGCCTTTATACAAAGAAATCCTGCGAATTCTTCCAAAGTTACGAAAAAACGAGAGCAGAACAAAAAGAACGCGTTCTTTTTTTCTGCCGAGTGCCAGTAACTTGGCGAATTTGTTCGCAGAGTTACTATTTTTTCGTGTTAGAATAGTTGCAGCCATCACGAAGTTTCTGTTAAAAATTATTAACCCCTGCAAACTCTTTAACTCTAATTGCATACCTTTGTCACGTTTATTTGAAACTGTGTGTTTTCTAAGTCATGGGAGATATAAATAGATTTAAGACAAGAACGGAGCAGGCAGACTATTATGCGCAGCTCCGCGGCTGGGAGCCTCTGTCCGATGCGGACAAGGCTGCGTTGGACGATGCAGTGAGGTTAGTAACCCATTTGGACTGATGACAGTTCGCTATCTTATAATAAGAAAATGGTGGAGAACGCCGCTTGACTTGATTAGATGTGTTGAGGACGAGTTTAATATAAGGGTAGACTATCTGCATAAGGAACATTATGAGACTTATGCCAAGTTGGAAATCAATGAACAGCAAAGCCATAACGACCCGTCTGACCATTTGATAATAGCACATGCAATAGCAAACAGGATGCCTTTGATATCGGCAGACACACGCTTCCCGTGGTATAGAAGCCAGGGCTTGGAGCTGATTTACAACAGAGAGGAGTGACTGAGGGTGCATCGATGATGCAGTTTTCCCGTACACGACAGATTTTTTAATAACACAATATTTTTTTTAATAACACTAAACAACTAAAAACATGAAAAAAATTACTTTTTTGAGGACACTCCTCGTGGCTATGTGTGCGCTCGTGGGGAGTAGTCAGGCGTGGGCAGACAACATCAATGCCACTCTTGTCCACACCGCAAGTTCAAGTGTTGCAGGAACAGCAGGTACCTTTACGAGTACTGTTGACGCCGAAAACGAACATGTCAACAACGCAAACTTTAATGGTACATGGGCTGCCGCAGCTTATGCCGAATTCTCTTTTGCCATCCCTGCAGGACATTCTGTTACGGGCGCAACTCTGAAATTCACTGGTCTTGGTGAGAGTCGCAACACGCGTAACTGCGATGTTATGTATGTCAATGCCGGTTCTGAGTTGGATTACACAGCATTGAGCGCTGGTAATGCTAACGTCAATCTTGCTGCAACAATAATCCAAAGCGTTACATTCCCTAAGGGTGCCACAGCAACAAAAGAGTTTACTGTTGATGTTGCTGATGCTATCAGAGCTATAATTAGTGCAGAGCAGTCATACATAATCTTCAAATTTACGGGCAATCCTGGCGGCGGCGATCTGAAGGGCAAGGGTTCTTCTGTTGCTCCGACGCTCGTCATCACCACTGCAGATGCTTCATCTACTACCAACTACACGGTAAAATTTGTTGATGCATCTAACAATGAGCTGAAGGAAGCCAAGACATATAACGACGTTACTATCGGTTCAAGTCTGAGTGCTCCTGCTGAAGATGAGACTTCATTTGTTGTTGGCGACAAGAAATACATATATAAGTCTGGCAACGAAACCATCACAACCGTTGCCGATGCAGCTTCAAATGTTATAACTCTCATATTCCGCGAGGCCGCTACATATAACTTCAGCCTGAAGAGCAGCCTTGGCGGCACAATCGCAAGTGGTACAGGCGTTGAGGGGGACAACGCAATTGTTGGCTATCCGCGCTATGCTCTTGTCGGCAGCAAATTCTATGAGGCAGCTGCCACAAACAAAGAATACCGTAAGTCTGTAGCACTGACGGAAGACAATGCTTCAGTCACAGTAACGTATTCTGAGAAGGCTACTGACGTTGTTTATTACACGGAGGGCGAGGATTTAGAAGGTGTGACAGTCACTACCGCCAGCAACATTCCCGTGCGTGCCTCGAATGCGAAGGCTGCAAAGACCACAGAGGATATCGAACTGGTTACGCTGCCTGCAGGCAAGTACAAGTTTGTTGTCGGCTGCTTCACTTCTACAAGCAGTTTTTCTAACTTAGCTGTAAAAATTGGGATCGGAGATGAAATATTAGAGTCGGAATTCACTAATGTAAACCTTTGCGAAGTCACATCTGCTGAATATACCCTAACATCAGAAACCGCTATTAAATATTTAGCTGATGGAAGTGGTGACAATAGTGCGCTTGACTATATCTATATCATTAAGACTGGCGACGTAACCGAGGTTGTTCCTGGCTCTAATGCCACTGGCTTCCTGACCTTCGCTTCTGATTTTGCTCTCGACTTCACCGGACTGAACACAAAGGCTTACGTAGTTACAGAAGTGACAGAAGGTAAGCAGGTCAAGCTTGAGCAAGTACTGAAGGTGCCTGCAGGCACTGGCCTTGTCCTTGAGCGTGCAAACGGTAGCACAGAGGCTATCCCCGTGCTGACCGGTGAGGCAGAGACGATTGCAACGAACTATCTGAACCGCGGTGATGGAACTACCGAGCTGACGTCAGGCTACGTTCTCGTTAACCGCGAGGGTAAGGCCGAATTTGCATGGTCTGGCACTTCAGCAAAAGCTGTTGTTGCCAAGAATCAGGCTTGGATTAACCACGTTCACATGGCTCCCGCGCTGCAGATTGTCTTCGGCAGTGAGACGACGGGCATCAGCTCTGTTGCTGCCAACGGCATTGGCGCCGACAAGGCTGTCTTCAACATGCAGGGCCAGCGCGTCAGCCAGCCTCGCAAGGGTCTGTACATCGTGAACGGCAAGAAAGCAGTTGTAAAATAAAAAATAAAAATAAGAAAATAGAATAATTATGAAAAAGACATATATTGCTCCTGCAATGGAGTGCGTAGAGATAAAGGTGCAGCAGATGCTGGCAGCGTCGGCCATAGGCGTCGGCACGGACTATAGCGGCGAGGCAGTGCTTGCCCCTGAGCAGGACTTGGACGGCTTCTTCGACGGCGGCGTCGACCTCGACAAGTTCTTCGACTAAGAAGCTCGGCTGACTGTTTCAGCTCATCAGATTATTATCTCTGCGGGTTACGTAGGTTTCCCGCAGAGATAATTTTTTGTTTCAGCCTGTTATTCTAAAGAAAACTTAATTTCTGGCGTCTTTTCTGCGTGTATCATCGGAAATGTTGTAATTTTGCAGGCGATATTATTTAGTAACCCAAAAAAGACAAGGAAAGACATGTCATATTTTTTCTCTTCAGAGTCAGTGTCGGAGGGACATCCCGACAAGGTTGCCGACCAGATCAGCGACGCGCTGCTCGACCAGTTCCTGGCTTACGACGACAAGGCCCGCGTGGCCTGCGAGACATTCGTTACCACCGGACAGGTGGTAATCATGGGGGAGGTGCGCAGCTCGGCATACATAGACCTGCAGACTATTGCGCGCAACACGATAAAGAAAATAGGATACACGAAGGCTGAGTATCAGTTCGACGGAAATTCCTGCGGCATCCTGACGGCCATCCACGAGCAGAGCGAGGACATCAACCGCGGCGTCGACAACGGCAACGACGACGAGCAGGGCGCCGGCGACCAGGGCATGATGTTCGGCTATGCCACCACGGAGACGGAGAACCTGATGCCTGTGTCGCTGGACGTGGCACACCTCATCGTCCGCACGCTGGCCGACATACGCCGCGAGGGCCGGGAGATGACATATCTGCGCCCCGACGCCAAGAGCCAGGTGACCGTGCAGTACAGCGACGAGGGGCTGCCTGAGCGCATCGACACCATAGTCGTCAGCACGCAGCACGACCAGTTCCTTGACGATGACGAGAAGATGCTCGAGCAGATACGCCACGACGTCATCAACATCCTGATGCCGCGCGTCAAGAAGCAGATACACTCCGAGAAGGTGCTGTGCCTCTTCGGCGACGACATAAAGTACTTTGTCAACCCCACGGGCAAGTTCGTCATCGGCGGCCCTCACGGCGACACCGGACTGACGGGCCGCAAGATCATCGTCGACACCTACGGCGGCAAGGGCGCCCACGGCGGCGGAGCATTCTCCGGCAAGGACTCCTCGAAGGTGGACCGCTCGGCAGCCTACGCAGCGCGCCACATTGCCAAGAACATGGTGGCCGCCGGCGTCAGCGACGAGATGCTGGTGCAGGTGAGCTATGCCATCGGCGTCGCCAAGCCCATGAACATCTACGTCAACACCTACGGCCGCAAGCACGTGGCAATGACCGACGGCGAGATAGCCCAGAAGATAGAAAAGCTCTTCGACCTGCGGCCGAAGGCCATCGAGCGCACGCTGAAGCTGCGCCAGCCCATGTATCTCGAGACTGCTGCCTACGGCCATGTGGGCCGCCAGCCGCAGACGGTCAGGAAGACTTTCACCAGCCGCTACCACGAGACCAGGGAGATAGACGTGGAGCTGTTCACATGGGAAAAGCTGGACCGCGTCGACGACATCCGTCGCGAGTTCGGCCTCTAAAGACACATGGAAGGGCAGACGGACAGCATAATGCTATTGCGCGGCAGCAGCAACATCCTCGATGTGCAGCTGCCGCAATACTATAGGGAAGGCTTCTTCTCGCGGGACACCCTGTTCCATCCGGAATTGCAGGGCGGCCGCTACGGCGTTGCCGGCGACCCCGTGCCCTACACCATAGGCAGCGACAGCATCGTGACGTCTATACTGCTGGCCTGCTTCCTGCTGGCCGTCTACTCCGTGGCCAATGCCAAGGCATTCATCACGCGGCAGACGAAGACCTTCTTCTTCGTGAAGAGCGAAGGCACCACCGAGGTCAGCGAGACAGCCACCGAACTGCGCTTCCAGGTGTTCCTCTCCATGCTGACGTGCATACTGCTGGCACTGCTGGCATACCTATATACCATCAACTTCGTCGGCGAAACGTTCGTACTCGACTCTGCCTACCAGCTGATAGCCATCTACACCGCAATGGCCTTCGCATACTTTGTGCTGAAGGTGCTGCTCTACACAGTGGTCAACAGCGTCTTCTTCGGCAGTAAAAAAAACAGACAGTGGCTGAAGTCGTTCCTCTTCATAACATCCATCGAGGGCGTCATGCTGTTCCCGTCGGTAGTCATGTTAGCATATTTCAACATGGCGATAAAAAATGTTGCCATATACTTCTTTTTATTGTTGGCAATAGTTAAAATTCTCACTTTTTACAAGTCTTTTATAATCTTTTTCCGCACAAATAGTGTGAAATTACAGAATTTTTTGTACTTTTGCACCCTCGAAATAATACCCATGCTGTCATTCTGGGGCGCGCTGGGCATTGTGGCTGACATTTTGAAAATAAATTATTAAGACAAAATGATAAAAAAGATTTTGGTTTCACAACCGAAGCCGTCGAGCGAGAAGTCTCCCTACTATGCGCTGGCGGAGAAGTTCGGAGTGGAGTTGGTGTTCCGTCCGTTTATTAAAGTAGAGGCCATTACATCCAAGGACTTCCGCGCTCAGAAAGTGAGCATCCTCGACCACACGGCAGTGGTGTTCACATCAAGGCATGCCATCGACCATTTCTTCAACATGGCCAAGGAGCTGCGCATCACCATCCCTGAGGACATGAAGTATTTCTGCGTCACAGAGACCATTTCGCTCTACATACAGAAGTACGTCCAGTACCGCAAGCGCAAGGTGTTCTTCGGCACTACAGGCAAGATGGATGACCTCGTGCCGCTGATGGTGAAGCACAAGACCGAGAAGTTCCTGCTGCCCATGAGTGACGTCCACAACGACAGCGTCTCAAAAATGCTTGATGCCAAGAAGCTCATGCATACCGACTGTGTGATGTACCGCACCGTGAGCAACGACTTCACACCGGAGGAAATCAAAAACTTCGACTACGACATGCTCGTCTTCTTCAGTCCGGCAGGCATAGAGTCGCTGACGAAGAACTTCCCCGACTTCAAGCAGGGCGACATAGCCATAGCCACCTTCGGCCCCTCCACGGCAAAGGCCGTCAGGGACGCCGGGCTGCGGCTCGACGTGGAAGCCCCCAACGAGAAATGCCCCTCAATGACCGCTGCACTCAGCGATTTCCTCGCAAAACAGAAATAACCAGGCTCAGAAGCAACGACTACGGATTTTACGGACATTCCCAATTCCCGGCCCGTCGGGCGGCATACGCTTAGCAAGAGCGAGCGTATGGTCAGCCTGAAACTGATGGACGCGCTCTTCAGCGGAGGACACAGCCGCAGCGTAGTCATGTTCCCCGTAAGGGCGGTCTACATGCTGCAGCCAAGAGCCGCCGGCGCCATGCCTGCACAGCTGCTTATAAGCGTGCCAAAGCGCAAGCTGCACCATGCCGTCGACCGCAACCGCGTGAAGCGTCAGGTCCGCGAGGCCTACCGAAAGCATAAAGACATCGTCTGCCAGCACATTGCCGCCGACCGCCAGCTGGCACTTGCCGTGATATGGCTCGCCGACAAGACCGTCGACAGCACTGTCGTCGAGGAGAAAGTCGTGGGGCTGCTGCGGCGCATCAGCGAAAAACTGCAATGAAATCCCTTTGGCATAGCTTCCTTCACCTTGTGGCGCGGCTGCTCACGCTGCCCATCCGCTTTTACCAGCTGTTCCTGTCGCCGCTGCTGGGTCCGTCGTGCCGCTTCACGCCGACATGCTCAGAGTATGCGCGCCAGGCATTGCTGAAGCACGGCCCCGTGAAAGGCCTCTGGCTGGCCGTCAGGCGCCTTCTCCGCTGCCATCCCTGGGGCGGCTCAGGCTACGACCCCGTGCCGGACTGACTGCAACTGGCAGGGACAGTCCCACCGATTTACTTTAGTCACATTCTAAGGATTGCAGTTGGATTAAATATTAAGCTAAATCTTCTCGGGTCAGGCAAAAAAAAAGAAAGGATTTTTTTGTTTTGCGCTCGCTTAATCGTACCTTTGCAGGCTGAAAGGCTGTGAAGCAATGGGGTGGCACGGAAATGCACCGGGCCGTAAGTTTCCCGAGAAATCGGAGTCCCACAACTTTATTTGTAATCATAACAATATTCATTCGATGAGAAAAAACTTTGTTGAAGAACTGCGCTGGCGCGGCATGCTGGCACAGATGATGCCGGGAACGGAAGAACTGCTGCAGAGCGAAATGGTGACGGCCTACCTGGGAACTGACCCTACGGCCGACTCACTGCACATCGGCCACCTCTGCGGAATAATGATGCTGCGCCACTTGCAGCGCTGCGGACACCGCCCGGTGATACTCGTCGGCGGCGCCACGGGCATGATTGGCGACCCCAGCGGAAAGTCGCAGGAGAGAAACCTGCTGAACGACGACACTCTGCGCCATAACCAGGAGTGCATAAAGGCCCAGGTGGCCAAGTTCCTGGACTTTGAGTCGAAGGACGAGCTCGCAACGCCACACTCTGGCCACAGGTCAGAGAATGCTGCACTGATGGTGAACAACTACGACTGGATGAAGAACTTTACCTTCCTCGACTTCGCACGCGAGGTGGGCAAGCACATCACGGTGAACTACATGATGGCCAAGGAGTCGGTGCAGCAGCGCCTGAACGGCACGGCACGCGACGGTCTGTCATTCACAGAGTTTACCTATCAGCTGCTGCAGGGCTACGACTTCCTGTATCTCTACCAGCACTATGGCGTCAAGCTGCAGCTGGGCGGCAACGACCAGTGGGGCAACATGACTACCGGCACGGAGCTGATTCGCCGCACGCTGGGCAACGAGGTTGAGACGTTTGCACTGACATGTCCGCTCATCACCAAGTCGGACGGCAAGAAGTTCGGCAAGACTGAGAGCGGCAACATCTGGCTCGACCCGAAGCGCACCACGCCTTACAAGTTTTACCAGTTCTGGCTGAACGTCTCGGACGACGATGCCGAGCGCTACATAAAGATTTTTACATCGCTGGAGAAGGATGTCATCGATGCTCTTGTGGAAGAGCACAAGCAGGACCCCGGCCGCCGCGTGCTTCAGAAGCGTCTGGCCGAGGAGGTGACGGTGATGGTACATTCCCGCGAGGCTCTCGACGCTGCCATCGAGGCCAGCAGCCTGCTGTTCGGCAAGTCTACCAAGGAGGGGCTGGAGAAACTCGACGAGCAGACATTCCTCGACGTCTTCGACGGTGTGCCGCAGTTTGTCATCGACAAAGACCAGCTGGGCCAGCCGGCAATAGAACTGCTGACCACGGTTGCTCCGGTGTTCCCCTCGAAGGGCGACATGCGCAAGATGGTGCAGGGCGGTGGCGTCTCGCTGAACAAGGAGAAGCTTGCCGACCAGCAGCGGCTGATTACTGCCGACGACCTGATTGACGGCAAGTATCTGCTGGCACAGAAGGGCAAGAAGAACTATTACCTGATTGTGGTGCGCTGAGGGCTGTCTGCCTGACAGGCATCACAGACAGGAATATTTATATAGGCAAAAAATTACCGGACATCCAGATGCCCGGTAATTTTTTTGTCTCTATGCTGGCACAGCAGCCTGACGTTGTTACATTACGACGGCCTTGGCGGCAGCGCGGAAGCCGTTGCTGCCCTTGACGCGCAGGACGACGGAGCCGCTGGTGCCTTGCGGCAGACGGATGGCCGTGGTCTGGGCGTTGAACTGGTGGCGCCCCAGCGTGCGTCCGGCAGCATCGTAGAGGGCGGCTTCATACGTGGTGTTGGCAGAGTAGGGCGCGTCGATGCTGATGAGCAGCAGTCCGCCCTGCGTACGGATGATGTGCAGGCCGTTGCCCTCCGTCTGATAGCCGACCAGCCGGATGCCGCTGCTGCTTTCGCCGTCATACTCATAGGCGCCAAGGTCGGGAGCGCTGCCGTCGTATTCGATGCCGGCGACTTCAATGCCGCGGTAGGTGGCCGACGGTATCAGTGTGCCGCGGTCTATCAGCGTGGAGCCTTCCTTCAGGTGTGCAAAAGTGGTCTCAGGCAGCGAGCCGTCGTCCTGGCGCGGGCCTATCAGCTCGGCGTCGTTGGTGACGGAGATGAACTGTGAGGGGGCTGCCTTCTGGAACTCGCAGGTGGTGATGGTCATGCCGCTGAGGGTCTCGTCGACTTCGAAGCGGCCGTACTCGCCATACTTGCCGTTCTCGCCGGGCTTGGGCAGGCCGGTGGTCTTGTCGCGCTTGTCGGTGGCATCGTTGTCGTTGATGGCGATGCAGTTGGTGAGCCTTACCTCGTGTCCGCTGGCAATGGCCTCGTAGATGCGGTAGGAGTAGGACTTGTCGCCGCAGAGCGACTTCAGCGTCATGCCGGTGCAGTTGTTCATGATGATGTCGCCGGCATTGTGGTTCTGGTCGAAGCCCTTGGCCTTGTTGTGTATTGCCAGGCAGCGGTTCATGAAGACATTCATGGCTCCCTGGTTAGAGCCGCACTTGAAGCCGTTGCCGTTGCCGTTGGGGGCTATGGTCTGTGCGTCGAGGAAGCCATTCTTGTAGGCTATGCAGTTCTCCATGATGATGGTCATGTTGTCGCCGAAGCCTCCGTCTTTCTTGAAGAAGACATCCCATCCGTCGTCGCTGTTCAGCCACGCGCGGCAGCCGTAGAAGTAGTTGCCGTCGCCGACGGAAATCTTCGGTGCAAAGCCGTCGGCGTCGCCCTCGCCTTCATCGCAGTTCAGATAAGAGTCGCAGTTGATGACGCGGTTGTTGGCTGCCAGGTTCTTCATCTGCAGGCCGGTGTCGCCGTTGCGGTAGAAGTCGCACTCCTCGATGAGGTTGTCGTGGCCGTCCTGAGTGCGCGATGCTATGTCGCTGGCCGTGCCTCCCGTGGGCTTGTTGCGCTCTATGAGCATGCCGTTGTCGGAGGCGTTGCAGATGTCGATGTGGTAGAAGTGCCAGTAGCTGCTGGTCAGGCGCACACCTTGGTAGGGGTTGTTGCTGTGTGCATGGTAGGGCATGCCTGAGAAGTCGAGGACTGCGCGGCCGTTGTGTCCGAACAGCTCTATGGGCTTGTCGGCCTCGCCGTTGTGGTCGTCGATGTTAATGCGCTTGTCGTAGACGTAGGTGCCGGCCTTCATCCAGATGCGGTCGCCGGGCTGCGAGAGGTCGATGGCCTTCTGGACGTCGAAGAACGGGTGCTGCTCGGAGCCGTCGGCAGTGGCGTCGTCGCCGTCAGGGGCACACCAGATGATGTTGCCGATGATGATGTCGGGCTGCTCTTCCACCTCGTCGGTCTTGAACTGCTTCTCGTCGCCGAGGGTGGTGCCAAGGGCTGTCGTGGCGTATGCACGGACGTAGTAGACGGTGCCTTCCTCCAGACTGACGGAGGTGGAGAACTTCACGGCAGGCTTGCTCATGGGCAGCCGGGTGCCGCTCTCGAGGGTCAGCCCGGCGGTAAGTCCGTAGACGATGCCTACTTCCTGCAAGTCCAGTCCGCCGTCGTCGGTCACCATGCCGCCGAGGCGGTATTTAGAGCCACTCTTGGTGACGTCGCTCGTCACTACTACGGCGGCCGTGGCTGCTGACGTCTGGAATGTCTTCACGTCGCCGTAGGCATAGCCGGCATTTGAGAGTGCATAAGCGCGGTAGTACACCGTCTGGCTGGCCTTCAGCCCGGTGATAAGCACTGAAATGGACTGCTGCGTCGGGTCCTCGCTTTCCACCATATTGTCGGCGAGGGTGGGCTGCGCGCTGGATGTCGACCAGATGATGCCTGTCTCGGTGATGGGCTGGTCGCCTCTGTCGACAACTTCGCCGCCCACTTCGGCAGTGTTCTTCGTGATGCTGTAGGCATCGCCGGTGACTACGGTGGCCGGAGTGCCGAAGGCTTCTGCGTAGACTGTCAGATTGTCGATGTCAGCGTCGCTGCCACTGTCGTTGGCCAGCTTTATGCGGTTCACGTTCAGACTTTCAACGGTCACTGTGCGCAGGGTGCCGTCGCTGGTGGCGCTGGCCTGGGTCCAGGTGCTGCCGCCGTCGGTAGAGGTGTAGGCGGTGGCTTCCTTGCGCATCTGGTTCCATGTGAACTTCTTCACGCCGCTGTTCAGGACGGGAGTGATGACGTAGGAGCCGTTCTTGGGCAGGCGCAGGTTGGCTGTGGAGCCGTTGACATTGTAGCTGGAGTTGGTGGAGATGTAGGACTTTGTGTAAATCCACGTTCCCTGGCCTGCAACGTAGAACTCGGCATCAGCAGCTCCGGCAGCAGAGGGGTAGGTGGTGGCATCCTCGAAATCCTGGACGAAGTATCGGCCCTCGCTGTCGACGGCCTGCGACTGCTCGCTGATGAGCGTCTTGAAGCTCTTCACGTCGCCGTAGCACTGTGTGTCGTCGTACTTGGCGTATGGGCGATAGTATATTGTGGCACCCTCGTGCAGGTTCTCAATGGTTGCGGAGAAACTGCCGCCCGTGGCTGTCGACTTAAGCAGGTTGTCGCTGACGGTCGGCTCCTTGGAGAGGCTGCTCCACACAAAGCCAACCTCCGTGACTTCCTTGCCGCCGGTCTCCGTGAGGGTGGCGTTCAGCACGGCACCGGTGTAGCTGATGTCGGAAGCTTCGCCGGTGGCAACCTTCACAGGCGTTTCAAACGTCTGGGCATAGATAGCCACGTTGTCTATGTCGGCATCCTTGGAAGCCTCGTTGGCAATCTTCACGCGGTCGACGGACGCCGAGCCGATGCTGACAGTGACTTTTTTCCCATTGATGGCCTGCACGGCCTCCGTCCACGTCTGGCCGCCGTCGGCAGATGTATACACCTTCACCGATGCACGTCCTATGTCGAACGTAACCTTGCCGACACCGTTAGTCAGCAGTGGCGAGACCACGTAAGAGCCGCTCTTCCCCATGCGTAGGTTATGGGCAGAGCCGTCGGGGATATAGCTGGCGTTGCTGGCCTGAAAGGCTTTCAGGAAGAGCCATTCCCCCTGTCCGGCAATAGTTACAGATGTCTCCGTCGACGGACTCTCCAGAGGAATTGCCGAAGAGTCTTCAAATGTCTGCACAAAGTAGACTCCGTCGCCGCCGATGGCCCATGCCGAGCCAATGCCGATTACCGACAGTGCCATTGTCAGCACTGTTCTTGTGAGTAGAAGTGATTTCATGATTATGTTCTTTAGTTAGTAATTTGGTGTCAAAGATACGGATAAGTCATCTATGAGCCAAATCTTTTCACATAAAAATTTATTTTAGCGAGTTACGAAATTATCTCTGCGAGTTACGAAATTATCTCCGCATGTTACAAAATTCTCTCCGCATGTTACAGAATTATCTCAATGAGTTACATAATTCTCTCAATGAGTTACATAATTCTCTTGTTTAGATATTTCCTTAATCGCATTTGTAGCCTCCTGCCCGTTCCGTCCGCAAGCACGCCGCAGTCTCTCATTGCCCCAATCCTCCCCATAATTCCCATCCTTCCCATTCTTCCCATAATTCCCATCCTTCCCATTCTTCCCATTCTCCCCATTCTCCCCATCCCCTTATATATTATAAATAATGTGTCCCCCTCCTCCGCCATTGACATAAGTCAACCCGACTTCAAACGAATGTTAAATTCCAAAATTTTCCGTTTGAAAATTTGCTCATGCGGTAGAAAGTCCTTACCTTTGCATCCGCTTTCGCCCGAAAAAGCCGGGCGGCAGCACAGGGAAAGAGTTCTTTGAAAGGATTAC
>CAJOHJ010000024.1 GCA_905234265.1 uncultured Prevotella sp.
GCCTATATCACCGGCTTTAAACTCGGTAGAATTCTCGACAGTGATGGAGACTTTCTCGTTCTCGAATTCTTCCACAACTTGCTTGAACCTTACTTGCTTGAGGTTCAAGATAATGTTGGTAACATCTTCCTTTACACCAGGTACTGATGAGAACTCATGCTCAACACCGCTGATGCGGATGGTGTTGATGGCATAGCCCTCGAGCGATGAAAGAAGTATGCGGCGTAGGGCATTACCAATGGTAACGCCGAAACCGGGCTCAAGGGGACGGAACTCGAACTTGCCGACTCTGTCCGTGGCCTCCAACATTACGACTTTATCAGGTTTTTGAAATGCTAATATCGCCATTAATTTAAATGATTTTAGTTCTTAGAGTACAACTCAACGATTGACTGTTCTCAGGGATGTCTGCGCGCTCGGGCATATGGAGGAACTTTCCACCTTTCTGAGCCTCGTCCCACTCTATCCAAGGATACTTGCTGTGGTTGAAACCTGCAAGGGCGGCCTCGATGACTTCAAGGGACTTTGACTTCTCGCGAACGGCAACAATCATTCCTGGCTTCACCTGGAAAGAGGGGATGTTCACCACCTTGCCGTCAACAGTGATGTGCTTGTGGCCTACCAGCTGGCGGGCGGCAGCACGCGTCGGGGCAATTCCCAAGCGGAACACTACGTTGTCAAGACGGCTCTCCAAGAGCTGCAGCAGCACCTCACCGGTGATGCCTTCGGCCTTGGCGGCCTTCTCGAACAGGTTACGGAACTGGCGCTCAAGCACACCATAGGTGTACTTTGCCTTCTGCTTCTCTGCCAGCATGACTGCATACTCCGACTGCTTGCGGCGACGGTTCTGGCCATGCTGTCCCGGGGGGAAGTTCCTGCGGGACAAAACTTTGCGGCGGGCAATTTTTGATTTCGGTCCAATATATCTTGCCATAACTTTTGTAAAATTGAAAAACTAAAAAATCAAAACATTTGACAAGGCTCGCGCCCGTCAGTTGCCCTTAACTCTCCAATCTTTCAATAATTTTTAAAATTTAAAACTTTGGGATTCTATAATTTTGATTATACGCGACGGCGCTTCGGAGGACGGCAACCGTTGTGTGGCAGCGGTGTTACGTCGATAATCTCGACTACCTCGATGCCGGCTCCATGACAAGCACGGATGGCGCTCTCACGACCGTTGCCCGGGCCTTTCACGTAGGCCTTTACCTTGCGCAGGCCAAGGTCGAAAGCTACCTTTGCGCAGTCCTCAGCGGCCATCTGGGCAGCATAAGGCGTGTTCTTCTTAGAACCACGGAAGCCCATCTTGCCAGCCGACGACCAGGAAATAACCTGTCCTTCGTCGTTTGCCAAGGAAACAATGATATTGTTAAATGAACTATGCACGTGAAGCTGGCCCATAGCACTAACCTTCACGTTACGCTTCTTGGAAGTGACTGTTTTCTTTGCCATAATTCTAAAATCTTTAATTTTTAATCTTTAATTTTTAATTTAAGAATTACTTCGTGGCCTTCTTCTTGTTTGCAACAGTCTTCTTCTTGCCCTTACGGGTACGGGCGTTGTTCTTGGTGCTCTGACCACGAACAGGAAGACCGTGGCGATGACGCACACCACGATAGCAACCAATATCCATTAGTCGCTTGATGTTCAACTGGATCTCGCTGCGGAGATCACCTTCTACCTTGAATTCAGCGCCGATGATTTCACGGATCTTAGCTGCCTGGTCGTCACTCCATTCGTTGACTTTCAGGTCGCGGCTCACGCCGGCCTTGTCCAAAATCNNNNTGCTGAACTACTTCGACCTATACCATAGATATAAGTCAATGCGATTTCGCCACGCTTCTCTTGGGGCAAATCTACTCCAACAATTCTTATTGCCATTTGATAAAACTAAAAAAAATAAATTTAAAATTCGAATTTTTGCCAAAAAAGCATGCAAAATTACGCAGAATTCCTGAGAGTCTGCACAACCATTATGCTTATTTAACAATTTTCTTAACCCTGACGCATCTTATACTTAGGGTTCTTCTTGTTGATAACGAACAGACGACCCTTGCGACGTACTATCTTGCAGTCGGGTGTACGCTTCTTTAATGATGCTCTTGTCTTCATATTTTTTGTCTCCTTATATTATTTGTATCTGAACACAATACGTCCTTTTGTCAAGTCATAGGGACTCATCTCTACCTTTACCTTGTCGCCGGGAAGAATCTTTATGTAGTGCATGCGCATCTTGCCAGAAATATGGGCGATGATGGGAACACCGTTCTCCAATTCCACACGGAACATTGCATTAGAGAGTGCCTCTACGATTGTTCCATCCTGTTCTATAGCACCTTGTTTAGCCATTGTCAATATAACTTTCCTTCTATTTGTTCTGCTTCTTCAAAAGATGATAATATCTCAGCCTTTCCTTTCCTGACAACGATGGTATGCTCAAAATGAGCAGCAGGCTTTCCGTCGCGGGTTCTGATGGTCCAGCGGTCCTTGTCGAGCCAGATGGCACGGTCGCCCATGGTAATCATCGGCTCGATGGCGATACACATTCCTGCCTTCAGCGCTGCACCGTTGCCCCGGCGCCCATAGTTAGGCACAGGAGGGTCTTCGTGCATCTCGTGGCCGATACCGTGTCCGGTAAGCTCGCGGACAACGCCGTAGCCCTGAGCCTCGCAATGCTCTTGGACAGCACTGCCGACGTCGCCGACATGCCGCCCGACAGCAGCAGCCTCTATACCTTTGTAGAGCGACTCCTTGGTAGTCCTCAGCAGCTGTCTGACTTCCTCGGAGACTTCGCCAACACAGAACGTGTATGCCGAGTCGCCGCAAAAGCCGTTAAGCAGCGTGCCGCAGTCTATGGAGATGATGTCTCCCTCTGCAAGCACGGTCCCCTCTGAAGGGACACCATGCACAACAGCGTCGTTCACCGATGTACAGATGCTGGCAGGAAACGGCCCTCCGTATGGATTGGGGAAACCCTTGAATGTTGGCACCGCACCATTGTCGCGAATGAACTCGTCGGCAATCTTGTCCAAACGGAGGGTCGTTATTCCAGGCTTTATATGCTTTGCCAATTCGCCAAGCGTACGGCCAACAAGTTGGTTAGCCTGGCGCATCAGCTCTATCTCATCTTCTGTCTTCAGAAAGATTTTCATACAGCATTAGTAGGCACTCACACCTCCACGGCCGTGAATTCTTCCTGAGTTCAGCAGTCCGTCATAATGACGCATCAGCAGGTGGCTCTCAATCTGCTGCAGAGTGTCAAGCACGACACCTACGAGAATCAGCAGTGACGTACCGCCGAAGAACTGTGAGAATGCATCCTGCACATCCAGCAGTCCAGCCAAAGCCGGCATAATGGCGATGAAGGCAATGAACAGAGAACCTGGCAGGGTGATACGCGACATTACGGTGTCGATAAAGTCTGCCGTCGGCTTTCCGGGCTTAACGCCTGGGATGAAGCCGTTGTTCCTCTTCATGTCCTCAGCCATCTGCGTCGGATTGAGAGTAATGGCTGTATAGAAATAGGTGAATGCTATTATCAGCAGTGCAAAGATGATGTTGTAAGTCCAGCTGTGGTGGTCGAGCATAGAGCGCACGAACCAGTTGGCATTCTCCGGAGCTGCGTACTGGACGAAGGCCAGAGGAATGAACATCAGAGCCTGTGCAAAGATGATTGGCATCACGTTGGCTGCAAACAGCTTCAGGGGGATGTACTGGCGTGCACCGCCTACCTGCTGGTTGCCAACAATGCGCTTAGCATACTGCACGGGAACCTTGCGGACACCCTGCACAAGAAGTATTGACGCGCAAACCACAGCATAGAGAATGACAATCTCTATAACAAACGTTACAAGTCCGCCACCGGAAACGGCAGTGAAGCGAGACGTAAGTTCCTGTATGAAGGCCTGCGGCAGACGGGCAATGATACCAATCATAATGATCAGCGAAATGCCGTTGCCAATACCCTTGTCTGTAATGCGCTCGCCAAGCCAGAGGATGAACATGCTGCCTGCGGCAAGGATGATTGTTGCAGGGAACATAAACCAGAACCAGTCGATGCCCGTAGACAGGGCTGCTCCTGATGTCATCTTCAGATTAATGAGATAGCTCGGTGCCTGGAACAGCAGGATAGCCACTGTCAGGTAACGGGTGTAAGCCATAATCTTCTTACGGCCGCTCTCACCCTCGCGCTGCATCTTCTGGAAGTAAGGCACAGCGACAGCAAGCAGCTGCATTACAATAGAAGCAGAGATGTACGGCATGATTCCAAGCGCGAATATTGACGCATTGGAAAATGCACCACCGGAGAACATGTCAAGGAGCGACATCAGACCACCAGCCGTCTGCTCCTGCAGTTTTCCCAACATGGCAGGGTTAATGCCAGGCAGTACTATGAAGGAACCGAAACGGTAGATTGCTACGAAGAGAATAGTGATGAGAATTCTCTGACGCAGATCCTCTATCCTCCAAATGTTCTTCAGTGTCTCTATTAATTTCTTCATCTTTTCTTATCAGATAATTGTTGCGTTACCACCAAGTGACTTGATAGCCTCTTCAGCTGTCTTAGAGAAAGCATTTGCCTCAACGTCAATCTTCGTTGTCAGCTTGCCGTTGCCAAGGATCTTCACAAGCTCCTTGCCGCTGGTCAGGCCGGCAGCCACCAGCTCGGCAATGCCGATCTTGGCGTATCCGTTCTTCTCAGCAAGCTTCTGAAGAGTAGACAGGTTAACTGCAAAATATTCCTTGTGGTTGATGTTCTTGAAGCCAAACTTCGGAACTCGGCGCTGAAGCGGCATCTGGCCACCCTCAAAGCCTATCTTACGCTTGTAGCCAGAACGCGCCTTGGCACCCTTGTGGCCGCGGGTAGAAGTGCCGCCCAGACCTGAGCCTGTTCCGCGACCTAACCTGCGTCTTGAGTGTGTAGAGCCTTCTGCTGGCTTTAAAGTATGTAGTTTCATGTCTTTAATTTTTTTATTGTTACAAAAATTAGTCGATAACCTCTACCAAGTGGTGAACCTTACGGATCATACCGCGGATAACAGGAGTGTCTTCCTTCTCAACAACCTGGGAAATCTTGCGAAGACCAAGGGCCGTGAGCGTACGCTTCTGGTCAACGGGGTATCCAATCTTGCTCTTGATTTGCTTAATCTTAATTGTTGCCATAATGTGTATCTCCTTTTTATTATCCTCTGAATACTTTTTCCATGCTAATTCCACGAGTGCCGGCTATTGTATACGGGTCGCGCATGTTGGCGAGAGCCTCGATAGTAGCCTTTACAAGATTGTGGGGGTTAGAAGACCCCTTGGACTTTGCCAGCACGTCCTTGATGCCGACGCTCTCAAGAACGGCACGCATAGCGCCACCGGCCACGAGTCCTGTACCGGCAGCTGCCGGACGGAGGAACACATGAGCGCCGCCGTAGCGTGCTTCCATCTCATGAGGTACGGTACCTTTCAGTACAGGCACTTTCACCAGGTTTTTCTTGGCAGACTCAACACCCTTGGCGATGGCTGCTGTCACTTCACCAGCCTTGCCCAGACCCCAGCCGATGATGCCGTTGCCGTCGCCGACAACAACAATGGCTGCGAAGGTAAAGGTGCGACCACCCTTGGTAACTTTCGTCACACGGTTGATGGCAACCAGTCTGTCTTTCAACTCTACGTCACTATTTACTTTAACTTTGTTCATTGCCATAATCGTTTAGAAATTAAGTCCACCTTTACGAGCTGCGTCAGCCAGTGACTTCACACGGCCGTGATAGAGATAGCCGTTACGGTCGAACACCACTGCGCTTACGCCAGCCTCCTGTGCTTTCTTAGCTACCATCTCTCCCACCTTCTCGGCCTGCTGTATTTTAGGCATGGCCTCCAGGCCTAATGAAGAAGCGGCAGCGATAGTCTTACCCTCCAAGTCGTTGATCACCTGAGCATAGATCTGCTTGTTTGAGCGGAAGACGCTCAAGCGAGGACGCTCTGCAGTGCCAAAGACACTCTTACGAATTCTATATTTGATTTTGATTCGTCTTTCAATCTTCTTTGTTGTCATAATCTTTTAATCTTTAATGTTTATGTTTAATAAGATTACTTAGCTGAGGCTGACTTACCGGACTTGCGGCGGATGACCTCACCCTTGAACAAGACACCCTTGCCCTTATAAGGCTCAGGCATACGGAAAGAACGAATCTTTGCACAAATCATGCCGAGCAGCTGCTTGTCGCATGACTCTAAGATTATCTGCGGGTTCTGGTTACGCTCCATCTTAGTCTCCACCTTCACTTCCTTAGGAAGCTGAATGAATATGGGGTGAGTATAACCTAATGAGAACTCAATGATGTTTCCCTGGTTAGAGACGCGGTAGCCAACGCCGATGAGTTCCAATTCCTTCTTGTATCCCTCGCTGACGCCAACGACCATGTTGTTCACCAGTGCGCGATACAGTCCGTGGAAGGCCTGCTTCTGCTTGATATTGACGGGGCTGTTCTCGTCGATTTCGAATGTCACGTGTCCGTCAGCGATAGCGACCTTGATAGACGGGTCAACCTTCTGCGAAAGCTCGCCCTTCGGTCCCTTTACTGTCACTACGCCGTCCTGTCCCTGTGCAACGGTAACTCCGGCAGGGATGCTAATTGGTAATTTTCCTATTCTTGACATATTCTGGATCCTCCCAATTAATATACATAGCAAAGCACCTCGCCGCCGATTTTGAGCTGCGAAGCCTCTTTGTCAGTCATTACACCCTGAGACGTGGATAAGATAGCGATACCCAGTCCGTTGATAACTCTCGGCATGTCCTTGTAACCCGTATACTTACGGAGTCCAGGAGTAGACACACGCTTCAGACACTTGATTGCGTTAGTCCTTGTTGCAGGGTCGTACTTCAAAGCGACTTTGATAGTTCCCTGTGGGCCATCCTCTACAAACTTGTAGTTCAAGATGTAGCCCTTCTCGAAGAGGATCTTAGTGATTTCCTTCTTCAAGTTAGACGCAGGAATTTCAACCACGCGGTGGTTGGCCATGATGGCGTTCCTAAGTCTTGTCAGATAATCTGCTATTGGATCTGTCATAAAATTTGTTGTTTAATTAATCGGGACTACCCCGACAATATTAAATAAAAGATGTGAATTTACCAGCTTGCTTTCTTTACGCCCGGTATCAGGCCATTTGATGCCATCTCGCGGAACTGAATACGGCTGAGTCCGAACTGGCGCATGTATCCCTTTGGACGTCCCGTAATCTTGCAGCGGTTGTGCAGGCGTATCGGGTTGGCGTTCTTAGGGATGCTCTGCAGCTTGCGTGCAGCCTCATAGGCCTCTGCAGGGTCCTCAGTAGTAGCAATAACCTTTTTCAGGGCAGCGCGTTTTTCTGCATAACGGGCAACGAGCTTAGCGCGCTTCACCTCGCGGGCCTTCATTGATTCTTTTGCCATATCTCTTTAATCTTTAGCGTTTTTAAACGGCAGACCGAAAGCCTTCAGGAGTGCGAAGCCCTCTTCGTCGGTCTTTGCTGAAGTAACAAAGGTGATGTTCATTCCCTGGATGCGGTCGACGCTGTCGATGTTGATTTCCGGGAAGATGATCTGCTCCTGGACGCCGAGCGTGTAGTTTCCGCGTCCGTCGAACTTAGTCTCGATACCCTTGAAGTCGCGGATACGCGGGAGTGCCACGCGGACCAGTTTCTCCAGGAACTCGTACATGCGTTCGCGGCGGAGTGTAACCATGACGCCGATAGGCATCTTCTTACGGAGCTTGAAGTTGGCGATATCCTTCTTGGAGTATGTAGCCACAGCCTTCTGTCCTGTGATGGCGGTTATCTCGTTGATAGCTACTTCGATGATTTTCTTGTCCTGTGTAGCGTCACCAAGTCCCTGGTTGACGACAATCTTCTTGAGGACTGGAACCTGCATCTTCGAGCTGTAGCCAAACTGCTTCTCAAGTGCCGGAGCAATCTGCTCGTTGTACACTTTCTTCAACTGTGCTGTATTTGCCATTACTTAATCTCCTCCCCTGACTTTTTAGCGATACGAATGACATTCTTTCCCTCGTGCTTGATGCTTACGCGGGTAGCTTTGCCGCTTTTCGGATCGATGAGACTTAAATTAGATATGTGAATAGGAGCTTCCTGCTTCACAATACCGCCCTGTGGGTTCTTAGCACTGGGTTTCGTACTCTTTGAGACCATGTTGACACCCTCTACGAGTGCGCGCTGCTTCTCGACGAGTACCTTCAGTACCTTTCCAGTCTTGCCCTTGTCCTCACCGGCCAGGACCATGACTGTATCGTTTTTTCTGATATGTAACTTTGTCATTTCTTCACACATTTAAATATTAAAGAACCTCAGGTGCCAGTGAAACGACCTTCATGTTGACTGCGCGCAGCTCACGTGCCACGGGGCCGAAGATACGGCTTCCGCGGAGTTCGCCGGCATTGTTCAACAGTACACAGGCATTGTCGTCGAAGCGGATGTACGAGCCATCAGCACGGCGTATCTCTTTCTTGGTACGAACAACCAGAGCCTTCGATACTGCACCCTTTTTTACATCACTTGTGGGGATTGCGTTCTTAATAGCAACAACAATCACATCACCTACGCTGGCGTAGCGGCGGCGTGTGCCACCCAGCACGCGTATGCAGAGAGCCTCGCGTGCTCCGCTGTTGTCAGCAACGGTAAGTCTTGTTTCTGTTTGTATCATAATTACTTAGCCTTTTCTACGATTTGTACTACTCTCCAGCGCTTTGTCTTCGACAGCGGTCTTGTCTCCATGATGAGGACGGTGTCGCCGACGTTGCACTCATTCTTCTCGTCGTGAACATGGTATTTCTTTGTCTTCTGGACAAACTTACCATAAATAGGGTGCTTCTCCTTGAACTTAGCAGCAATAACAATGGTTTTATCCATTTTGTTACTGATGACGACACCCTGTCTTGTCTTTCTTAAATTTCTTGTTTCCATCTGGACCATTTGTTATTTGTTAAGTTCTCTCTGACGGAGTTCTGTCTTGATGCGAGCGATATCACGACGTGCAGCCTTTATCTGTGATGGATTCTCCAGGGGAGTGACAGCGTGGTTCAACTTCATCTGGTTGTATTTAGCAACCTCTGTTTCCAGCTTCTCGGCCAGTTCCTTAGTCTCGATGGCCTTCAATTCATTCATCTTCATAGCTTAAGCATTTTTATCGTAATCGCGTCTAACAATAAACTTAGTCTTCACGGGCAGTTTCTGTGCGCCGAGGCGGAGAGCCTCCTTAGCGACTTCGAAGGGAACGCCCTCGACTTCAAAAAGAATGCGGCCTGGAGTTACGGGAGCCACCCATCCTGCGGGGTCACCCTTACCTTTACCCATACGCACGTCAGCAGGCTTGCGAGTGATTGGTTTGTCTGGGAAAATGCGTATCCACACCTGGCCTTCACGGTTCATGTAACGGTTGATGGCAACACGTGCTGCCTCAATCTGGCGGCTGTCGATCCACTTGGCGTCAAGCGTCTTGATGCCGAAGCTGCCGAAAGCCAGCTGAGTACCGCGGTGGGCGTTGCCTTTGTTGCCACGTCCGTCCTGCGGCCTTCTATATCTTACTCTCTTTGGTTGTAACATGATAGATTCTTGCTTTAGTGGTTAATTACTTCTTCTTGTTGCGAAATCTTCTGCCACCATTGTCGCGGCCTCCGGCACGCGGAGTGCTCTTGTCCTGTGCAAAGTTAGGTGCCAAGTCAACCTTTCCATACACTTCGCCGCGGCAGATCCATACCTTCAGTCCGAGCAGTCCCACTTTTGTGAGAGCCTCAGCCTGGCAGTAGTCGATGTCGGCGCGGAAGGTGTGCAGCGGTGTGCGTCCTTCCTTGATCATTTCGCTGCGTGCAATCTCGGCGCCGTTCAGACGTCCGGAAATCTGCACCTTGATGCCCTCTGCTCCTGCGCGCATGGTGTTGGCCACAGCCATCTTGATAGCACGGCGGTAAGCGATCTTGCCCTCTATCTGGCGAGCGATGTTGTTGGCAACGATGGTTGCGTCGAGCTCGGGTTTCTTAACTTCGAAGATGTTTATCTGTATCTCTTTGTCATAGAGTTTCTTCAGTTCTTCCTTCAGTTTGTCTACGTCTTGTCCACCTTTACCAATGACCAGTCCCGGACGGGCTGTGCAGATGGTGATGGTAACCAGCTTCAGCGTGCGCTCGATGACAATCTTAGAGATGCTTGCCTTGGCCAGACGCTCGTTGAGATACTTGCGGATCTTCTGGTCTTCCACCAGGTTGTCACCGAAGTCCTTGCCTCCGAACCAGTTTGAGTCCCAGCCTTTGATTATTCCCAGGCGGTTGCTAATAGGATTAACTTTCTGTCCCATACTTTTTAATCATTAGTTTTAGCGTCAACATACAAAGTCACGTGGTTCGAGCGTTTGCGTATGCGGTATCCACGTCCCTGTGGGGCTGGTCTCATGCGTTTCATTGTCACGCCCTCGTCAACGAATACACGGCTGACGTACAGTTCGCCGTCCTCAGCCTTGCGGTCATTCTTGGCCTCCCAGTTGGCGATAGCCGAACGGAGAAGCTTCTCAACATTCTCTGAGGCAGCCTTCTTCGAGAAGTGTAGCACGCCGAGTGCGCGGTTCACCTCCATGCCGCGTATCATGTCGACGACATAACGCATCTTGCGTGGCGAAGAGGGACAGCCTTTGAGCTTAGCAAAGTACTGTGTCTTATTGGCTGCCTTTCTCTTTTCTGCAGCTAATCTTTTTCTTGCTCCCATTATTTAATCTTCAATTTTTTAATTTTTAAATTTCCCTGGGGCTTATTTCTTGTTGCCGGCGTGGCCACCGAAGCGGCGTGTCGGGGAGAACTCACCGAGCTTGTGTCCTACCATGTTCTCAGTGATGTAGACAGGGATGAATTTGTTTCCATTATGAACTGCAACGGTGTGTCCCACAAAGTCGGGGGAAATCATTGAAGCTCTGGCCCACGTCTTTACGACGCTTTTCTTGCCGCTTTCATTCATGGCGAGAATTTTCTTCTCGAGCGACACATTGATGTACGGGCCTTTTTTTAGTGAACGACTCATAAGTTTACTCTTTGTTTACTTCGTGATTACTTCTTGTTAGCTCTTTCAATGATGTACTTGTTCGACTGCTTCTTAGGAGCGCGGGTCTTCAGGCCCTTAGCGTACAAGCCCTTGCGTGAGCGTGGGTGGCCACCAGACTGACGGCCTTCGCCACCACCCATTGGGTGATCATGCGGGTTCATGACAACGCCACGGTTGTGCGGCCGGCGTCCGAGCCAGCGTGAGCGGCCGGCCTTGCCGGACTGTTCCAGAGCATGGTCGGAATTGCCGACGCTGCCAATAGTAGCCTTGCAGGCTGAGAGAATCTGGCGTGTCTCACCTGAAGGGAGCTTAATCACGCAGTAGCTGCCCTCGCGGGAAGTCAACTGAGCAAAGTTACCAGCCGAGCGGACGAGCAGGGCACCCTGTCCGGGGCGCAACTCAATGTTGTGAATCACGGTACCCACGGGGATGTTTGCCAGCGGAAGAGCATTGCCTACCTCAGGCACTGCCTCAGCGCCGGACATCAGTGTAGCACCGACCTCCAGTCCGTTAGGAGCAATAATGTAACGTTTTTCACCATCGGCATAATAGAGAAGAGCGATGCGAGCCGAACGGTTAGGATCGTACTCTATTGTCTTCACTACTGCCGGAACACCATCTTTCTCTCGCTTGAAGTCGATGATACGGTACTTCCTCTTGTGGCCGCCGCCCATGTAGCGGACGGTCATCTTACCGGTGTTGTTACGACCGCCGGTAGAACGCTTGCCGTAAACGAGAGACTTCTCTGGCACGGATGCAGTAATATCCTCGAACGTGCCAATAACCTTGTGTCTTTGACCCGGTGTAACGGGCTTTAATTTACGTACTGCCATTTTGTAAAAATCTATGCTGTCGCCATTCTTAAGGGTAACGACGGCTTTCTTGAATGCGTTTTTCTGACCCTTTATCAGTCCGGACCTTGTGTAGCGGCTTGAGCGCTTGCCTGAGTAGCGCATGGTGTTGACGTCAGTCACGGTGACGTTGTACTGCTGCTCTACCTCTCTGGCAATCTCCAGCTTGTTGGCTTCAGGCTTGACGATGAAGCCGTACTTGGGCTGAGCCTTCTTGGTGACCATTTCGCCGCGGTGCTTGCCCGTCTTTGCCTTGTAGGTCCTGTCTACAGAGGTCTTCTCTGTAATGCTGGTCATTTTCTCTGTGATCAGAGGCTTTATAATAAAACTCATAGTTATCTGCTATTTGAATATTTACTATTTACGAATTATCCCAGCACCCCGTTGATGGCCTCCAGCGACTTCTCGGTGACTACCATGACGTCGGCGTTCAGCACCTTGTAGGTGTTCACGTTGCCGGCAATCATAACCTCCGAGCTCTGCAGGTTGCGGGCTGACAGATAAATGTTCTTGTTTGATTCCGGTACGAGGAGCAGAATCTTCTTGTCGGCGACCTTCAGATTCTTTGTCATCTCCACGAAGTCCTTGGTCTTGGGAGCCTCAAAGTCGAAGTCCTCGACGACGATGATGGCGTTCTCCTGGGCCTTGTACGACAGAGCCGACTTGCGGGCCAAAGCCTTCACCTTCTTGTTCAGCTTGAAGCCGTAGTCGCGTGGCTTCGGGCCGAACACGCGGCCACCGCCGCGCAGCAGCGGAGAGTTGATGTCGCCATGGCGTGCGCCGCCGCCGCCCTTCTGGCGACCCAGCTTGCGGGTAGAGCCCTTGTGTTCAGAGCGCTCCTTGGCCTTGGCCGTTCCCTGGCGCTGGTTGGCAAGATACTGCTTTACGTCCAGATAGATCACATGGTCGTTAGGTTCAATGCCGAAGACTGCATCGTTCAACGTAACCTTTCTGCCGGTCTCCTGACCTTTGATATTCAATACGTTCAATTCCATAGCTTACTTCTCAATTAAAACAGTTGAACCATTACAACCTGCAACACTGCCCTTCACGAGGATGAGATTGTGCTCAGGTATCACCTTTAACACTCTGAGGTTCTGTGTGGTCACGCGGTCGCCGCCCATCTGGCCGCCCATGCGCATGCCCTTGAACACCTTTGCGGGGTACGAGCAGGCACCGATGGAACCCGGCTTGCGCAGACGGTCGTCCTGACCGTGCGTCGACTGGCCGACGCCTCCGAAACCGTGACGCTTCACAACGCCCTGGAAGCCCTTACCCTTGGAGGTACCTACTACGTCGACGAACTCGGCATCAGCGAACAGGTCGACGGTGATGGTGTCTCCGAGGTTGTGCTCCTCGTCAAACTTGAACTCGGCCAAGTGGGCCTTTGGTGTAGTACCGGCTTTCTTGAAGATACCCATCATTGCCTTGGTGGTGTTCTTTTCCTTCTTGTCACCATAAGCCAACTGCAGGGCTTCATAGCCGTCCTTCTCGACGGTCTTCACCTGAGTAACAACACAAGGACCAGCTTCGATAACAGTGCACGGCACGTTCTTGCCGTCGGCACTGAAAACGGATGTCATTCCGATTTTTCTTCCAATTAATCCTGGCATTTCAGTTTAAAATTTAATAATAAAAATGTTTTGTATGTTCTGTTTCTTTTTAAGTGCCACCGCAACTGCGCCTGCAAAACACACCTAAAAAGAAACGAGCTTACTACTTCCGCAATGAAGGCTAAGTCGCTCTTTGACAGTGTATTGTTAGCTTGCAAGCCAGCGCAATACTCACTTTAGCGGCTGCAAAGGTAATTATTATTTATTACACGCGCAATACTGCCATACTAAAATATAACACTATTTAACTCTTTTTGCAAATAATAACGGCTGTCGCGTGATAAAAAAGATGAAGACTGCCGCCATGTAGCCCTTCTCATTTACACATTAATATATATTATGCGCGCGCGTAACACAAGGAGGCTCCATTGTACGTATTCACACACAAAAAAATTTATCTCTGCATGTTACGAAATTATCTCCGTAAGATAAAAAATTATCTCTGCATGTTACGAAAATATCTCCGTAAGATAATTTCGTAACTGTACTTGTCGCAAAGTCAAAGTGTCGCAGTGCATTCTTTTGCTGGGCATATTTTTAGGTCAAACTGTCATTGTTTACGCAAAAATGCACCTTTTGGGATAATTTTTCACCCTATAACATACAAAAAGCAGCTACTTTTGCAACCAGATATTTCATACCAACAAACATTTTAATAACTAAAATCTTCTATGAAACAAAACAAACTTTTGAAATTGGGGGGGGTAATTATTTCCCTGCTCATGACTGTTAACACAGCGTCGGCACAGACCACGCTGGCCAGCTGGGACTTTACAGACAACGTCAAGTATTCTGGAGTAACGTCAGAAAACAAGACCGATTACACTGCTACTGCCGAAGCAAAGGCAGAAATGGAATTCACGTTCGCTGAAAATCAGCCGTTTTTCCACCCCACTTCTGGTTCTCTTTCAGCCAGCACACTGACGATATGGTCGATGGACACCAGCAAGAAATGGTATATATCAGGTTTTAACAGCGGAGCCTTGCGCATGTACACCAAAGCCCCACAAGTCATAAACAACCCTGCGGATCCTGACCAGCACTACAACTATGCCCAAGTCAACTTCAGCGCAACAGGCTACAAAAACATAGCCTTTTCTGCTAATGTGACTGGCAATAACAGCAAATCCCTGCCTACATACATTCTGGTATCCACCGATGGAGGCACAACGTGGAGTCTGAGCAGCAAAACCAACAATACGGGCAGCAGCTGGAGCAACTTTGTTGAATCAAGCGCAACTCTCGCCGTCGACAATGCCACTGACGTTATTGTCCGCCTGCTTATTGGCTATAATGCAGGAGCCACAAGCGACATGTACCTGAACAACTTTAAGATTACCGGCGAAGATATTGGCGCTTCAGCAACCTACACCGTTTCGACATCTGCCGCAGTGGGCGGCTATGTCTCAAGCAGCTTAGCAGGCAATTCTTTCGTCGACGGCACGTCATTAACCCTTACTGCCAACAACTTGTTAGGCTATCAGTTTGTGGAGTGGCAACAGGGAGGCGTAAAGGTTTCTGACGAAAACCCCTATACATTCAGTGTGTCTGCCAACGCGAATCTGAGTGCAGTCTTTAAATCCGTCGCTACTTACACGCTCACTACCGCAACGAATATTGCCTGGGCAGGCACTGTCACACGTTCAGTAGATGCTGTGGAATACAGCGAGGGAACAAATGTCACACTGACAGCTGCCGCCAATTCAGGCTTTGAATTCGTCCGTTGGAGTGATGGTAACACCAACAGCTCAAGAAGCGTTACCATGGACGGCAACAAGAGCCTCACCGCTGAATTTGCAAAAATCGCCCCCACGCCAGGTACGACTAACGTAACTTTGGTCAGCTGGACTTTCGACGGCAACTACACGACTGTTGATGGCGACGGTGTAACTATCTACACTCCCACTGGCACAGACCACGCCGCAGTGGAGTACAACTACTCTGCCCAAGTGCCCGTTATCCGTCCTGATATTTGCATTGGAGAAGATGACAGCTATGCCTTGACTATCAAATGCGACAAGAACTGGAAACTGGAGGACTTCAGTAACTACGGCCGATACATTCTGTTCTGGATGAACAACAACGACATCAGCGATGCAAACTACACAGTTCCTACCTCTTATAACAATTATTTCGAAGCATCATTCCCTACCACAAACTTTACAGGCATGAACATGCAGTTCATCGTCTCTGCTAACAATGAGAATCCTGGTATGGAATACGGTGTAGTATATTCTGTTGACGGCGGCAGCACTTGGTCATTAATACAAACTGTTAATGCTGCTACCCACTGGAACGGATGGAATGTTCAAAACGTAAGCCTGCCTACTGAAACAGAAAACCAAAGCAAAGTAATAGTAAGAATCATACGTAAGGGAAAGTCAGACAACAATCAGGACAACAAACTTGACTATCTGACAATTACTGGAACATATACAGCGCAGGACGTCACCATTGGTGCCACTGGCTTCGCTACATACTTCAACGACTATGCCGTAGAGATTCCTTCCGGCGTGAAGGCTTACTGGGGCCAGCTCAGCGGCTCGAAGGTCGTGCTGACGGAGATTACCGACGGCATCATCCCGGCTAACACGGCTGTAGTGCTGGAGGGCGCTGCCAACACCTACGCTCTCACCGCTACCAGCGAGGCCGGCTCTACCTACGCCAGCAACGCGCTGCGCGGCGTAGTGGCCAACACTACTGTCAGCTCGCTCGGCCTGGGCAGCGGCACTGTATACGTGCTGGCCAAGACCTCAAGCACCGGCAAGGCTGCATTCTGCCAGTACACCGGCACAACGCTGGGCGACCATCGTGCATACCTGTTCGTGGCTGGCAGCGGCGCTCCTGAGCTGAGCTTCGTATTCGCCGACAGCAACACCACCGGCATCGAGACCATCAGCAGCCAGCAGACCGCAGGCGAGGCATTCAACCTGCAGGGACAGCGCGTCGCTCAGCCCAAGAAGGGCCTCTACATCATTGGCGGCAAAAAGGTAATTATAAAATAAAAAATAAGAAATAACATAACGCCCACTATCCTAACATCCCTCCCTTGGGGAGGGCTTGGGTGGGCCACTGGGCAAAAAAAACAGAACTGAATATGAAAAAGACATATATAGAACCCGAACTGGAAGTAGTCGTGCTGAGCAGCATGGGCAGCCTTATGGTAGCCTCGAGCGTGAGCCTCAGCGACGCTGTACAGGACATCGTCACCGACCCCAGCGACCAGCTGGCGCCTGAGCTGAACCTCATCTACGAATAAATCATACGCGACAACAGGATAACCAACCGGGGCCGGGCATGTCACAGAGCATTGCCCGGCCTCTTTTATTTTTGCGCAAATGCATTTTTTCATAAAAAAAGTGCATGTTCGTAATATTTTTTTATATTTTTGCCTTGTCTAAAACCACTGACTAAAGCATCCCCGTCATGAAAAGGGCAACCCTTACACTGCTTTCAATACTATCTATTACTCTGATTCATGCTCAGCCGCTATGCAGCATCACTGCCTTCGACGAAGAAGACGGACTGCCACACAGCCACGTGACACAACTGCTGCAAGACGACTGCGGCTTCATGTGGTTCGCCACGTGGAACGGTCTCTGCCGATACGACGGCTATGAGTTCCGCACATTCAAGCCGGCCGTCGGCGACGGCTGCCACATGCTCACCGACCGCATACGCGACTGCGCGCTACGCCAGGACGGACAGATAATAGTGCGCACCGACGACGAATACTTCCGCTTCGACACCCACACCTACCGCTTCTACGACATCACCGGCGACGAGGCCACGCAGGCTGCCGACGACATCAGGAAAAACCGCAAGAGTTTCTCAATGAAAGGACACCCCGTGCTGTGGACCGACAGCTACGGCACCGAGTGGACGCTGACCGACGACGGACAGCTGTCGTTCCGCCAGCAGGGAGCCGCCGCTGCCACACACTATGCTTCACTGCCCATGCGCAACGCCACCTTCGCATGCAACGACCGACAGGGCAACCTCTGGTGTCTGGCAAGCGACAAGGTCTACAGGCTCTGCACCAGTGTGCAGCGCAGCCGGCGTCTGTCCATAGAGCCACAAGGAGAAGTGAAGTGCATCTTCCGCGACAGCAAGGGACGCATGTGGACTGCCACCAAGGAAGACCAGACGGTGCGCATCTGGACGGGCGACGGCCAGTCGCTCATAGGATATCTGGCTGCCGACGGAACCGTGCGCACCAGCTACACGCGCTTCGGCGCTGCCGTCTACTGCATCTTCCAGCAGGTCGACGGCACGCTGTGGCTCGGCAGCAAGCCCGACGGCATATTCCGCCTGCGCGAAACACGCCCCGGCACGTTCAGCATAAGCAGGCTGACAAAGCTGCCTAACACCGCTGTCTACAACATCACCGAAGACTCCTACGGGCGGCTCTGGGTGGCCACTCTCGGCGGCGGGCTGTGCTATACGAGACAGCCGCAGGCCGACGACCCTGAATTCTCAGTTCCCAAGAACTTCCCGAAAGACGTTGCCAGCCGCGTCCGCTTCCTGCACATCACCCGGCAGGGCATTCTCCTTGCCACCACCACCGAAGGGCTGCTGGCGGCACGCCTTGAGGCCGACGCCGACAAGATGGTGTTCCGCCTGCACCAGCGAGAGGCCGACAGGGGCAGCAGCCTGTCGAGCAGTGCAACAATGGACATTGCCGAGGACGACAGCGGAGGCATCCTGATAAGCACCGAAAGCGGAGGCATCAACTATGCCAAGGCGGCTGAGCTGCTCAGCGAAAAGCCCGTCTTCAGACACAACGACGACGCCAACCGGCAGCAGGCCAGCGACGTGGTGCTGTCGCTCACAAGAATGGGTGGCGGACGGCTTATGGCCGTTGGCAACACACGGATAAGCATCATCGGCCCACAGGGAGACTACCGCATTCTCGACAACCACTTCTTCAACGACAAATTCCACTTCAGCGATGCCCACCCCCAGCAGCTTGCCGACGGCGGATGGCTGATAGGACTCAGCAATGGAGCCATAGTCACCTCTGAGCAGCAGATGAACCATGCCGGATACAGTCCGCGACTGGTACTTACCGGAGTAAGCATTCAGGGCGGCAGCAGCAACTGGGCCGTAGAGGCTGCCGACACTCTCGTGCTGAAGCCCGACGAGCGCAACCTCACCATAAGCTTTGCCGCCATCGACTATAATGCTGCCGAACGCATCAGCTATGCATTCCGCCTCGTCGACGAAAGCAGCAGCGACAGCGTCCACTGGAACTATGTCTCACACAACCGGTCGGCATCGCTGCTCGACATGGAGCCTGGCAGCTACAGGATAGAAATACGCTCAACCAATGCCGACGGACAGTGGACTGACAACACGCGAACGCTGACCATCATCGTAACCCCGACATTCTGGGAGTCAGCTCTGGGCCGCCTGCTATTGCTGCTGATTATTCTGTCGACGGCTGGCGCAATAGTATACACATTATTATATATTAGGCGCATTAAGCGACAGCAGCACGAAACCCTTGAGAAATACCTGGCACTCATCGAGCTGTCCAACAGGCAGACGGAGGCTACTGCCAGCGAAGCCGCACCCGACGGCCTCATGGGAAATCAACCTGCCAATGGCAATGCCGCCAGCGGCAACTCTGCAGACAGTATTGCAGCAAACGAAGACATGGCTGTCGCAAGCTACGACCCTGGAAATACGAAATCGGCAACGGAGAAGCCAGAAGAAGCACTCGACCCTATGCTGAAGCGCGTCATGGACTTTATCAACAAGAACATCTCGAACAGCGAAATCAACGTCGGCGACATGGCTGCCGCTGCCGCCACGAGCCGCTCCGGACTGCAGCGCAAGCTGAAGCACACTATGGGCATCACCCCACTCGACCTGCTGCGCGAGGCACGCATAAAACACGCCTGCCGCCTGCTCACGGAAAGCAACAAGAATGTCTCTGAGATTGCCTACGAGTCCGGCTTCAGCGACCCGAAATATTTCAGCCGCTGCTTCAAGCAGTCGACGGGAATGTCGCCATCGGAATACAAAAAGTAAAGGGTGAAGCGCAGGAAGGGAGGAGAGAAACGCAGGATGTAACAGACGACAAATACAATAGAGGTGAAAAATGCGTCAAACATGGCAGAAAGGCTGGGTTTGACGCATTTTTCACCTCTCTTTGATGTAATTTTAACCCATTTCATCGGCAGGAAACAACTACTTTTGCAGCAGAAATTCGAAAAACAAATTAAAAACAACTGACAAAATGAAGACAAGACTGTTTACACTTTTCACTCTGGTGATGATGCTCGCAACAGCATCGTTCGCCAAGAAAGTACACACTCTCGGCGACTCCACGATGGCTCCCTACGATGAGTCTGCCACTGTAACACGCGGCTGGGGCATGTATTTCGGCAACTTCCTCAGCAACGGATGGACCAGCATCAACTACGCCAAGGGCGGCCGCGACTCGCGCGGAGGCTACACCGAACTCTGGCAGACTGCCAAGAAGCAGGTGGAGGCCGGCGACTACGTAATCATCACCTTCGGCCATAACGACGAGAAGAACAGCGGCATGGACGGCTACCAGCTGAAGGCCTACTACGAGAGCATCGGCGACGCCACGGCTGCTGCCGCAGTAGACCTGCGCGGCACCATCCCCTCTACGACCTACAAGGAATGGCTCGGCAAGATCGTCGACGAGGCCATAGCCCTCGGTGCAACGCCTATTATATGCTCGCCTGTGTGCCGCAGCTACTTCAGCGGCAGCAGCATACGCCGCAATGGCCGCCACGACCTCGGCGACTCTTTCTCGGTGCTGACAGCCGACGGCATCAAGGAGAAGCAGAGCGTGCCTGCCGACGACCACACCATGGACTACGCCTACCACTCTGAGCAGCTGGCAAAGGAGAAGGGCGTTGCATTCATCGACCTTACCAATGCCACTAAGACGCTCTATGAAAGCTACGGCTCGCAGACCAAGTGCGAGGCTGCACTGTTCGACGGCCAGGGTTCAACCCACTTCAACACCACAGGAGCGCTGCTGGTTGCCCGCGAGTGCGCTCGTCTGATGAAGGCTCAGGGAATTCTGGCCAATGACATCGTGCTGCCCACCGACCTTAGCGTATCGCCTGCCACTGGTGACTTCGGCGAGGCCTACAAGGGCCAGCAGCTGACGAAGGAGTTCACCATCAACGGTTTCGGCCTGTCGCCCGAGGCTGGTACGGTCAGCGTGACAGCCACCGACGGCATCCAGCTGTCACTGGACAAGACCGAGTGGAAGTCGTCGTTCACCGTAGATTACGAAAACGCCACCCTCATTAAGACCTTCTATGCACAGGTGGAGCTGACCAAAGACGGCGAGACCACCGGCACCATCACCGTGAAGCAGGGCGACAAGCAGATTGACATTCCCGTTTCGGCCACGGCCGTTACGCTCTCGGGCGGAACGGAGGTGAACGTCTACTGGCGCTTGGAGAAGGACGACAGCTACGCACTCACCGGCCCCGCCGTGGTGGTTCCCGAGACCTTCCAGGGCATGTATGTGCAGCGTTACAGCAACCCCAACGCCGCAACCGTATGGCCCGAGTGGACCGGCTATGAGGCTACGCGCAAGACCCAGCGCAACCTGCTGACGGGCGACGCCTGGCCTGCCGACGAAATCGATGACAACCCTGACCGCTATATCCAGTGGGGCATCAAGCCTGCCCAGGGCACAGAACTGAAGATTGACGAAATCAGCCTCTTCGTTTGTGGTTGTGGCGGCAACGGCATGTGCTCGCACATCTATTACTCGACGGACAATTTCGAGACCCGTACCACGATGTTCGAAATGAAGAAGATGCCGGCCAACAACATGCAGTATGTCGAGGCCAAGCCTGTCATTTCGCTCAAGGACGGCCAGGAGCTGCTCGTCCGCGTCTATCCCTGGTACAACGGATCAGCCAGCGGCAAGACCATCTGCCTCTCTGACCTCACCATCCACGGCATGGCCGTAGACGCCACCACCGACGGCATCAAGACTATCGCCAACGGCACGGCTGTCAGCTCGCAGTACTTCTCCGCCGACGGCCGTCAGCACGGCCAGATGCAGCGCGGCCTGAACATTGTCCGCATGAGCGACGGCACCGTGAAGAAGATTATTTTCTAAAACTTTATAAAATCTATTAACTGTTAATTTTATGCAAAACAAATCATTTCTTACAAGCCTGCTGGTTGCCATTGCCATGCTGCTGCCACTGTCGGCGGTGGCTGCGGACAACAACATACCAACCAGCGCAGAAAATCCTTTCACCATGGAGAATGGCGAGCTGCACGGCAGCCATGCCAGCTTCAAGGAGGACCACCACATTGACTGGATGAACAATGGCGACTATGCCGTCTACACGCTCAACAACCTGGTGGACGCACAGTACTACACCATCTCGTTCACGGCAGGTACGCCGCAGCCCAGCGTCAGCGTCAACTTCAACATCAAGAGCGACGCAGGCGCCGAGGTGTGCAACGAGACGGTAGCCATCACCACGAACGGCACGTGGGACAACGACGCAGTGAGCTATACCCTGCGTACACGTGAGATGCTGAAGGGCCACTACACCATGACGCTGACCTTCAACAGCGTGGGCGGCAACGGCACCACCTGCAACCTGAACAACATCAAGTTTGAGGCCAAGGAGAAGTTTGTCAGCGAGAAAGCCGACAATGAGGCCACAAGCATCAGCTTCCCCTTCTCGGAAGGTAAAGAAGGGCAGACGGCCACGTTCAGCAGCGACAATTGGTTTAAGAACAGCTATGTGGTCTACGGCAGCAACCTGAACCTGGTTGGCTCCCAGAGCATAGAGGGCCTTGCCCAGACATCCTTCAATGCTGTAGACGGCAAGGACAACGACCCTGCCGACAAGAACGCCGTAGACTTCCTGTTCGTATTGAAGAACGGTCTGACGTTCACGCCGACCCGCGTTGCCTACAAGACAACCCGCTACGGCACGGGCGAGGGCATGACAGCCGTAGCCTGGAATGACAATGGCAAGATTACCTCTATTAAGGAGGGCATCAAGCCTGAGCGCAATAATCAGGGAGACGCCCACATCACTGAGGTCAACGAGACGGTGTCCAACATTCCCGCCGCCAGCGGCGTGATAGGTCTCCGCATCAATATCTACCAGCTCAGCGGCGGCTATCCCTCCCGCCAGGTTGGCTTGGGTGAAATCGTCATTGAGGGAACAGTGAATGGCCAGACTCAGGACGTGAAGCAGTGCAAGCTGACTGTCAAGCTCGCCGAAGACGCAGCTGGCAAGCTGACCGTCACACCTAACGGCGACGTGTTCGACGAGGGCGACGAGATCACCATCTCCGTGGCGGAGAACTTCGGCTACCACTTCAAGGCTTGGACAGACGCGGAAGGTAATACCGTCTCTACCGAGAATCCTTATACCTTCAGCATCACTGACGACACAGACCTGACGGCAACCTTTGACAAGGCCAACACCTACGCCCTGAACCTGACGCTGACCGAGGGCGCCCAGCCCAATCTGGTGCAGATTGTGCCTGAGGGAACCATGATTGACGGCAAGCGCATGTACGAAGAGGGTACAGAGGTGAAGCTCACTGCCGAGAACAACAAGATCCTGACCTTCACCGGCTGGGATGACAACTCGACCGATGCCGAGCGCGTGGTCAAGATGACGCAGGAGCAGAACCTGACC
>CAJOHJ010000025.1 GCA_905234265.1 uncultured Prevotella sp.
GAACAGCTGAGAAATCAGCTTCACATACGGAGTCTCACCGCAACCGGAGCAAGCGCCAGAGAACTCGAACAGCGGCTGTGCGAACTGAGAGTTCTTCACGTTGCTGCGGATGTCAACGAGATCCTGCTTAGACTTCACTTCCTTCACCAGATACTCCCAGTTCTTAGCCTCCTGCTTCATGTCAGCAGCATCGGGGTTGAACGGAGCCATGGTGAGGGCCTTACCGGTCTTAGGATTGCCCGGACAGATGTCGGCGCAGTTGCCGCAACCCAGACAGTCGAGCACTGAGGTCTCGATGCGGAAGTGCATGCCCTTCATAGCGGAAGGAGCCTTCATCTCGAGCGTGTCGTCGGCAGCAGCGAAGCCCTTAATCTCGTTCTCGTCGAGGACGAACGGACGGATGGCAGCGTGAGGACAGATATAGGCACACTGGTTACACTGGATACAGTTGTCCTTGTTCCAAACGGGAACGAAGGCCTCGACACCGCGCTTCTCGTAAGCAGCAGTACCAACCTCCCAAGAACCGTCAACAGTGCCGTGCTTCACGAAGTCAGAGACCTTCAGCAGGTCACCGGCCTGGGCGTTGATAGGACGAACCAGTTCCTTCACGAATGCGGGAGCGTCATCCTGCTTCTCCTCGTCGGCAGGCAGGTTAGCCCACTCGGGCTTCACGGTCAACTGAACATACTCACCACCACGGTCGATAGCGGCGTAGTTCTTGTCAACCACGTCCTGACCCTTGGCACCGTAAGACTTCAAGGCGGCAGCCTTCATCTTCTCAACGGCGAGCTCAACGGGAATCACCTCCGTGATGCGGAAGAAGGCCGACTGCAGGATGGTGTTGGTGCGGTTGCCCAGACCAATCTCCTGAGCAATCTTCGTAGCGTTGATGGTGTAAACGGTGATGTTGTTCTCAGCGAAGTACTTCTTCACCTTGTTAGGCATGAACTTCTCCAGTTCGTCGGCATCGAAGATGGTGTTCAGCAGGAACTGACCGTTCTTCTGCAGACCGCGCGTTACGTCGTACATGTGGAGGTAAGCCTGAACGTGGCAAGCCACGAAGTTAGGCGTGGTTACCAGGTATGTAGAACGGATAGGCGTGTCACCGAAACGCAGGTGCGAGCAGGTGAAACCGCCCGACTTCTTAGAGTCGTAGGAGAAGTAAGCCTGGCAGTACTTGTCGGTGTTGTCACCGATAATCTTCACGGAATTCTTGTTAGCACCTACGGTACCGTCGGCACCCAGACCGAAGAACTTAGCCTGGAACATGCCTGCACCACCGAGCGCAATTTCTTCTACTTCGGGAAGTGAAGTGAATGTAACATCGTCCACGATACCAATAGTAAAATGGTTCTTCGGCTCTGGCATAGCGAGGTTGTTGAACACGCTGATGATCTGAGCGGGAGTGGTGTCGTGAGAGCCAAGACCGTAGCGGCCACCGACGATAACAGGACGATTCTCGCACTCGTAGAAGGCATCCTTCACGTCGAGGTACAGAGGCTCACCGTTTGCTCCGGGCTCCTTGGTGCGGTCGAGCACAGCAATCTTCTTCACCGTCTTGGGAACGGCAGCCAGCAGGTGCTTCACTGAGAACGGACGATAGAGGTGAACGCTGATCATACCCACCTTCTGGCCGTTGGCGTTCAGGTAGTCGATAGCCTCGCGGGCAGCATCGGTAGCAGAACCCATCAGGATAATCATGCGGTCGGCATCCTCGGCTCCATAGTAAGAGAAGAGGTGATACTCACGACCGGTAATCTTCGAGATTTCGCCCAGGTACTTCTCCACCACTTCGGGTACTGAGTCGTAGTAGGGGTTGCAAGCCTCACGGTGTGTAAAGAACGTCTCAGGGTTCTCAGCAGTACCGCGGGTGATAGGACGCTCAGGCGACATAGCACGGTCGCGGAAGCGCTTGATGTACTCTTCCTTAACGAGCGGGCGGATGTCCTCCTGGTCCATGAGTTCAATCTTGTGATACTCGTGAGAGGTGCGGAAGCCGTCGAAGAAGTTGACGAACGGCACGCAGGTCTCCAGCGAAGCAAGGTGAGCGGCAGCAGTCATGTCCATAACCTCCTGTACAGAACCCTCGCAGAGCATGGCGAAACCTGTCTGACGGCAAGCCATCACGTCCTGGTGGTCACCGAAGATACACAGCGAGTGGCTGGCCAGCGTACGTGCAGAAACGTCAAATACGCAAGGAATCAGCTCACCGGCAATCTTATACATGTTAGGAATCATCAGCAGAAGACCCTGAGAAGCGGTGAAGGTGGTGGTCAGCGCACCAGCCTGCAGCGAACCGTGAACGGCACCGGCAGCTCCAGCCTCTGACTGCATTTCCTGCACACTTACGGTCTGTCCCCACAGGTTCTTGCGACCGCGGGCAGCCCACTCGTCAACGTGCTCCGCCATGGGCGAAGACGGGGTGATGGGGTAGATAGCAGCTACCTCCGAGAACATGTAACTCACGTGAGCCGCAGCCTCGTTACCATCACAGGTGATAAATTTCTTTTCTTTAGCCATTTGTTTAGTATAAAAAAGAATTATAATGTTATATTAATTACCGCAATCCTTAGTTCTGATTTTATAATTGCCTGCTTTCTATTCTTTATCTTTCACTTCATATCTCCAGACCAGCCGTGGCCCAAGTCCCAGTGGCGGTCGTAGACAAATTCAAAGTAGGGAGGGGTTTAGCCTCGGCCTTGAAATACTCCTTGGTCCAGATTTGCCCGTGCAGCTCCGGATAGTTGATGAAGGGCAGGCCTTTTTCGGCGGCCTCCTCTGTTGTCTTGGGCGTCAGTTCCTGCTTATGCACACCGAAGAAAGCCTTGTCCGCAGGGGCATACCAGAAGATGCCGATGCAGGGCATCTGCTCGTCAAACGACTTCATGTCACTCATCAACGCGTCGCGGTCTTTCTCCGACAACTGTGTCATCCTTAGTATTATTGATTTGTTTTATAAAACGTCTGCAAAGTTACAAAGAAAACGGTGAATTGCAAAACGGAGATTGCAAAATAAACGTAAACTTTGCTTGTTTTTGTTTTGTCTAAATAACGGCCTTACGCTGCAAAGGCTTCCGAGGTGGCGCGCCGGGTGCTTCGCTTTGCAGAAAAACGCCTGCAAGCGCAGCAAACAGCCGTCTTCCTGGCTGGCTGGAGAACAAAAATCGGGCTTGTCAGCATTTTTTTTTGAAAATTGTTTCGGCAAAACAGAAAAAAAGTTACCTTTGTATCACTGTTACAATGTTTCAACCGTATTATGAACAAAAAAACTGTATTTCTTTTAGCCCTTCTGTGCAATTTTCTCATGGCCATTGCCCAAGACGCACAGAAGAGCAGCCTACAACAACGTGCAGAAGCTGAAGACGAGAAGCAGAACATCGCTGCCGCCCGCTCGCTGTACATCCATGCCTTCAACGACTATGCCAACCGCGGTCTTACCGAGCCAGGCGTAAAGTGCGCCGTCAGAGCCACCGCTTTATATTATAAGGAGAACTTCTGGCAGGAAGCCTTCGACCTGCTGCGCCGCGCCGACCAGACCATCATCGCCGACCAGCAGCGCCCCGGCAGCGGCAAGGCCGCCCTGCACTACCTTGTCAGCAAGGAGCGCATGCAGATGTATATAAAGATGAGGCGCAGCGAGCCTGCCAAGGAGCATCTGAAAACCATGGAGAACTACGCAGCACAGGCCAGCGACGAGGCCGTCAGCAACGACCTGCTGTATGCCAAGGCCATCTATTACTACACCTTCGGCATGAACGCCCAGGGCAACGCCGTCTTCAAGGAGATGGCCGACAAGCTGACAGCCCAGAAAGAATATGACAAGGTCGACGAAGTCTACCGCACTCTCATTTCCAACGGCCGCAAGTCGGGCAACGTCAACATGGTTGCGCAGTCTTACAGCAGCTACATGGTCTGGAAAGACTCCGTCAACGCCATCAAGGTGCGCGACGAGATTGCCGCCCTCAAGAAAACCATCAGCGACCATGAGGCATCCATTGCCGAGAAGGACAGTTCGCTGACCACCCGCTGGGCCATCATCATTGCCCTCTGCATACTGGCCATCGGCCTTGCGGCAGCCCTTGTCGTGGGAGGCATCGTCCTCATGCGCTTCATACTGCTCAGCCGCAAGCAGAAGAACACCATCAAGCTGGCCAACGAGAGCAATGCGCTGAAGGCAAAGTTCATCAGCAACATCTCCGCACAGCTGGAGCCTACATTCAAGAAGCTCGACAGCAGCATCCCCGAGGTGCAGGCACTGCTGGAATTCTCCAACCACGTGCAGACGCTTTCCGAACTGGAGAACACCAAGGACGACGGCGTCGAGCTGGAAGACACGCAGGTGCAGCATTTCAGCGAGGAAATTGCCGACCAGATACGCGGCAAGCTCAAGGCGGACGTCACGCTGACGGTGAACGTTCCGAAGATGACCGTCCCCATCAACCGCGAGCTGACATCCCACATTCTTCTGCACCTTCTCACCAACGCCGCCGAATACACGCCTGCCGGCGGAACCATCTGGCTGGAGTTCAAGAAGCGCAGCGCGCACACCCACCAGTTCATCGTCTCCGACACCGGCAGCGGCATGACCGAGGAGCAGAGGGAGAACATTTTCAAGCCATTCGTAGTCATCAGAGACCTCACCACCGGCGACGGCCTTGGCCTGCCTATCTGCAAGCAGATGGCTCTGAAAATGAACGGCGACCTGGACATCGACCCGTCGTTCACCAAAGGCACGCGCTTCGTGCTTGACCTGAAGGCGTGAGAATGGACAGAGAAAAAACGAAAAGTGAAGAATAGCAAGCGAAGAGGGAACAATCAGCAGTAACCGACTGTGGCTAAGGACAAGATAATGTACGTCTGCGACAACTGCGGACAGGAGTCGGCCAAATGGATAGGCAAATGCCCAGCCTGCGGCCAGTGGAACACCTTCAAGGAAATGCGTGTCTCCCCCACCCCGTCTGCCGTCAGGAAAGCCGCAGGCAGCTTCGCCGCCGACAGCATCTCCTCGCGCAGCCGCGACGCAGCCCGTGTGCTACGCCTCAGCGACATTTCCGCCCACGACGACCCACGCATCGACATGCACGACGCCGAGCTGAACCGCGTCCTTGGCGGCGGCCTGGTGCCAGGCTCCATAGTCTTGCTGGGCGGCGAGCCGGGCATCGGCAAGTCCACCCTTTCGCTGCAGACGATGCTGGCCCTGGCCGGCAGCGCCACGTCATCGGCTGCCCCCGACGGCCAGCAGGCAGCGCCGCGCCGCGTGCTATACGTCAGCGGCGAGGAGAGCGCCCACCAGCTGAAGATGCGTGCAGACAGGCTTATGGGGATAGCGGCAGCAAACTCTAAGCTCGACGCCCTAAACTCTCAACTCGACAACTTCCTCATTCTCTGCGAGAACTCGCTGGAAAGCATTTTTGAGCATATCAAGGACGTAAAGCCGGAAGTCGTCGTCATCGACTCCATCCAGACCATAGCCACAGAGGACGTCGAATCCAGCCCAGGCTCCATTGCCCAGGTGCGCGAGTGTGCCTCCGCCCTGCTGCGCTTTGCCAAGAGCAGCGGCGTGCCGGTAATACTCATCGGACACATCACCAAGGAAGGCACTCTGGCAGGCCCTAAAATTCTGGAGCACATCGTCGACACGGTGATACAGTTCGAGGGCGACCAGCACTACATGTACCGCATCCTGCGCAGCATCAAGAACCGCTTCGGCTCCACCAGCGAGCTGGGCATCTACGAAATGCAGCAGACCGGACTGCGGCAGGTCAGCAACCCGTCGGAACTGCTGCTCACCGACAGTCACGACGGACTCTCCGGTGTGGCCATCAGCTCTGCCATCGAAGGCGTGCGGCCATTCCTCGTGGAGACGCAGGCCCTGGTGTCGACGGCTGCCTACGGCACACCGCAGCGGTCGGCAACGGGCTTCGACCAGCGCCGCCTGAACATGCTGCTGGCCGTACTGGAAAAGCGCGTGGGCTTCAAGCTGATGCAGAAAGACGTCTTCCTGAACATTGCCGGCGGACTGCGCGTCACCGACATGGCCATGGACCTGTCGGTCATTGCGGCAGTGCTGAGCAGCAATGTCGACACGCCCATCGACGACGGCTGGTGCATGGCCGGCGAGGTGGGACTCAGCGGCGAGGTGCGCCCCGTGGCGCGCATCGAGCAGCGCATCAGCGAGGCCGAAAAGCTGGGCTTTCAGCACATCATCATTCCCAAATACAACCTCTCCGGGCTGAACCGCAAGAAATTCCAGATAGAGATTGTTCCCGTTCGCAAGGTCGAGGAGGCTTTGCGTGCCTTGTTCGGATAGCCCACATTAATAAAGAAAATTATTCTCTACAAGAATATGTGTTTTTCTGAATTCACGAAAAATTCATGATTAATTCCTGATAATTCATGTTTACATCTTAACATGAATTGCCATGAATGGGACATGAATTAATCATAAATTTTTCATGGATTAACCGTAAATTATATAGCAATTATCGCAAGCAGATTCTTAACTCGCTGAGATAAGAAATTATCTGCGTAAGATAATTTCGTAACATGCAGAGATAATTTTGTAACATGCAGAGATAATTTTGTAACTCGCAGAGATAATTTTGTAAGTCGCTTATTTATTTTTCCGGCCCGCATATTCAGCCTTGGCTTTCTCCAGCTGGCGGCGGAAAGCGTCGTTGGCAGTCAGGCGAGTCATCAGCGCCGAGGCCTCCATCAGGGCGGCGTCGGTGTCGCTCTTCCAGTGGCGGCCGCAGATGACGCGGTTGATGGCAAACTGACGGCCGCGGGCCATCAGACGCTCAGCAGCCTCGGGGGCAAGCATCGACAGCGTCAGCGCACTGACCCATCCGCGGATGCTATGCCCGGAGGGATAGCTGTAGGAGCCAAGATACCAGCCGTCGGCAGTGTTCACCAGCGACGGTTCCCGATAGTATTCGTGGGGACGCATGCGCTTGTAGTGCCGCTTGGCGGCATTGTTCAGCCGACGGGCATCCATGCGCACGCCCTCCATCAGGCGGAAAATCTCCGGAGTGCCTGCGGCAGAGATTTCCATGCCCAAAGCTTCGCTGAAGACATCGGCCAGCGGCCACACCTCGTCGGCGGCAGCCATGCGGGCCACTGCCGAGTCGGCACGCTGCTCCTTGCCCCACTGGTAGTAATATGCGTCGCTCTGGAACTCGCTGCTGCCTGGTGCCGGCGGCTCGGGCAGGAAGCCTACGGCGTCGAGGACCTCGGCATCGGTAAGAAACGGCACTGCCGGCTCTGCCGTCGGCACGTCGATGACCACCGTGCGGAACCAGTCGTGCAGGAAGCCCTTGTACTGGTTCTGCGAGTCGGCCACAAGCAGCAGCACCTGCCGGCCGTCCTTAAGCCGCGGACCGGCACAGATGCCCTCGTAGTTGGCAAAGCTTCGCGAGGTGACGCTGAACGTGGTGCGGAATTCCGCCAGCAACTGCTTCTGCAGCATGTCGCCCTGACGGTGGCGCGCCGGGTCTACTATATATAATTTAATGTGTACGAAGGAGCCTATATAGTTAGTAGTGTTTCGAGCCTCACGCTCCAGGACCACCAGGCGGCCGTCGTCGAGGGCGGCCAGTCCGCAGACGCCCAGAAAGCTTGACCCTGACGTGCCGGCGACTTCCGACGAGTCGGTCACATACCAGTACTGCTGCCGGGGCAGCAGGTCGTCGGCAAAGCTCTGCAGGCGCAGACGGTTGGAAACCTTGTTGGCAATCGTCGGCACGGGGCCGTCGGCAACCAGCGTGTTCTCCGACGTCGTCCAGAAGCGGTGGCTGACGGTGCCGTAGGTGAGAGCCTCAAAGCCGCCGTTCTTGCGCGCCGTGGCAAACACGGCAGGCACGGCAAGCCGGCGCCCGGTGGGCATGCCCTTCAAGTCGTACTCGACTATCTTGCCGTCGGCCTCACCGCTGACGAACACCGTGTTCATGTAGGGAACGAAGCAGATGCCCTCCTCGTCGCGGTTAGGCTGTCCGGCAGTCATGAAGCTGTCGGCGACGACACTCGTCACCGCCCCCGACAGGCTGTCGAGGGTAATCGTCATCAGGCGGAAGCCTGCCGTCGGCGACTTGTCGTCAGCCACTGCATATCTCTCGCCCCCGAGCCACGTAATGCCGCTGTAGTTTCCCGGCGGCACCGTCTTAGGGAAGTGGTGCTGGGGATTAACGCTTACAGCCTGAGCGGCAACCCTCAGCGTGGCGGCCGTAAACAGCAGTGTCACGGCGGTAATCAGCATAGTTTTCAAATTCTTTCTCATAGTTATTCTGTGCTTTCAACTCACAAAATTAGTGAGAAAGCTGATAATAATTGTAAACGATTACGTTAAATCGAAAATTAAAAAAGCTTAATTTGTGTTTTTATCGCCAAATTATCAGTACTTTTGCACTTACCGTGAAAACCTAAAGCTACGATTACACATTTATTTTATTTAATAACTTCTAATCAATAACAAAATTCTATGACCAACAAGCATTTTAAGACATTTGCGTGTCTTCTCCTGGCATTGCTGGGAATGACACAGAGTGCTGTTGCTGCTGATTTCAAGGACTTCGCAGTAGACCTCCGCGACACGAGCGGCGGAATACTGACCGACGAAGACGGCAGTGGCAACACCATCAGTTTTGGTCTGGCCGTAACTGACGGCACAGTGAGTCGCGTGGCTGCCGATGCAGACAATGCGATAGCCACCATCACTGGAAAGACCGGCAACAACCACGGGCTGCAGAACTTCTCTGCCACCGTGCCCGTCAGCGGTGCAGTAAAAATCACCATGAGCACCTGTAGCTGGGGCGGCGACGTCACCGTAAAGGACGCCACCGGCGCAACAGTTGCCACCTTCACCACCAAGAAGGGCGAGGGCGGCAGCGGATGCTACAAGGGCAACGGACTGGAAGACGAGAACATCGTCAGTGCCAAATACGTCGGAGAAGCCACGACGCTGACTATAAGCGGCGGCGCCTACGTAGGTTTCTTTGCTGTTGAGGCTGTCAGCGCATCTGCTGCGCTCGTTTCCTATTCGCTCGGCGACGTGGAGTGCCAGGGCAGCATCGTACCCAACGGCGGAACGTTCGCCGCTGGCGATGCCTATACCATTCCTTCTGTCAACTGCACACTCTATAAGGAGGGTCACACTCTGACGGGATGGACTGACGGCACTAAGACTTACGCTGCCGGCGAGACCGTCACACTGGAAGGCGACCTCGCACTCACACCGGTATTCACCGCCAATGAGGTCAACCTGGCCGACCGCACGGAGCCTGTCACCATTAAGTGGAACTTCCGCCGCGACCAGGGCGCACCTGCCGTAGGATGGCAAAACGCGGACGGACTCGTATGGGTGGCTCAGGCCACCGTCAACGGCAAGGCCATAGACGTGGCTCTGCCATTCTCGACGAAGCCCGGCAAGTTCAACAATCAGAACAACACCGACTGGGTGCAGATAAACGGCGGAACAACCTTCACCGTCCCCTCTGCCAAGGGTGCTGTCATCAGCATGGAAGCCTACAGCGAAATCACCACAACCACCATCGACGGCCAGAGCGACTACACGCAGGGCAAGACCATCAGCTACGAGGTGGCTAACAAGGCTGAGACTGTCGACGTCGTAATAGGCGACGGCTCATATTACCGCTACATCTCGGTAGTGCTGCCCGTGCCCGAGACCAAGAGTGCTGAAAGTTTCGACAATGCCACGGCTACCATCACCTGGCCATTCAGCGATTCTAAAGACCTGGCCGGTACTGCCGATCCTGCAAGTGCTTTCTCCACTGTTGCCACCAACACCGGCGACCTGGATATCACCGGCGTGGCCTCACGCACTGCCGACAGCAATGCTGAGGGCATTACGTTCGTGAAGTTCAAGCCCTCTGGCTCTACACAGGCTGTACAGTGGGTTGTGAAGCCAGCAGCAGGACTGACCTTCACCCCGACCAAGGTCAGCATGTGGATACAGCGCTTCGCTACTGATGCAGAGAATGGTGTGACCGTCACTGCCAAGGCAGGCGAAGGCGATGCCGTAACACTTGGTAACTACACTGCTCCGCGTGCCAACCAGGATACGTCGAAGGACAAGTATGCTAAAAACAGCAACTACACCAACCATGTTGTCATCGAGCTGACGCCTGCCCAGCAGGCTGCTCTTGCTTCTGGCAACGAGCTGGTCATCTCGGCTACCGTCGGTGTAGGCAGCAGCAAGGAAGGCGGCTTCGGCAATGTCGTTGTCGAAGGTATCGTCAACGGCACTAAAGCCGATATTGCCACTTACACACTTGCAACAGCTATTGAACCTGCCGAGGCTGGCAGCATCAATGTCTATCCTGTTTCCGATGTGTATGAGGAAGGCAGCGAGGTAACGCTCACCGCTACCGAGAACTTCGGCTACGACTTCGTAAACTGGACCAATGCAGCCGGCGAGGAAGTAAGCACAGAGGCTAAATTTAAGTACGCTGTCAATGCTGACGCTGTGCTGACTGCCAACTTCAAGAAGGTGAATACCTACGAGCTGGCACTGACTGTCGACGGCACCAACGACTACATGGTGAAGATTTCGCCCGCTCCCACAGTGGTGGACGGCAAGAACATGTACGAGGAAGGCACTGCCGTGCAGCTGACTGCCGACCAGTATGAGGGTCTCGTGACATTCACCAACTGGAGCGACGGTGAGACAAATTCTTCCAAGCTTGTTTCAATGACCGAGGACACTCAGCTTACTGCCTCCTACTCTGAGGCTGACATCATTGCCGGCTGGGACTTCTACACCGCCGGAGGCTCTGGTCGCAAGGCCGACTTCTACGCACAGGACAACGACGCTGACGCTCTGAACCTTGTCAACACGGCTACCGGCGAAACCCAGGGCTGGCTCGACAAGTCTACATTGGCTGCCGGAGGCTACGAAAGTTTCAAGGGTGCTGCCGTCAACTGGCGCACAGGCACGAAGAACGGCGACGTTGGCAACTGGCACTGGCAGACAAAGGTGAACGCTGAGGCATTCACCGACATCAACGTCCAGTTCCAGATGATGTATAACTACAACGCCTATCAGACATACAACGTTGAGTTCTCTACCGACGGCGAGACTTGGACAAAGGCTGGCAGCATCACCATGACTGGTGCCAAGGCTGAAGCTTCGTTCAGCCAGAAGCTGCCTGAGGCTGCAAACAATCAGAAGGACCTCTACATCCGCATGATTGCCGACAAGACTTCAAAGGTTGACGGTACTGATTCTGCAAACGACGGCAACACGCTGGCAATGTTCTTCATCACCGGCACTCCGAAGCTTGTCAATGACGGAACAGCTCCTGTTCTCGTAAGCAGCGTGCCTGCAGACAAGGCCGAAGGTGCTTCTGCTACTGGCAAGATTGTCCTTACCTTCGATGAGCGCATAAAGGTGGCCGACGGTGCTGCAGCTACTCTCGCAAACCAGCAGCTCACACCGGTAGTCAGCGGAAAGACTCTGACATTCGACTACAAGGGTCTGGAATACTCAACAGAGTATACGTTCACCCTGCCGGCTAACAGCGTGGCTGACCTGACGGACAACTTCCTAACAGAGGCCATCAGCATTTCTTTCACAACCATGACGCGCCCAACGGTAACGAAGGGACTCTACGACCAGGTTGTTGAAAACGCAGAACAGCTGGTAGCTGCCATTCAGGCTGCAAACAGCCGCTCCGACAAGAACACCCGCTACCGCATCTTCATCAAGAACGGAAACTACACTATTCCTCTGTCGACGACAATGAAGACTGTAAACGGATATGAAGTGCCGGAGTGCATCACGAACATTTCTGCTTCTAACATCTCGTTCATCGGTGAAAGCCGCGACGGTGTTGTCATCACTAACGGCATCGAGGCCAGCCAGACATTCGCCGGCACTTATGGCACTACCAGCAAGTATGACGGCATTGGCAACAGCGACGTCCTGCAGATACAGGGTGCTGTGCGTGGCACTTACTTCCAGGACCTGACAATTTCTTCAGGCATGGAGGATGCTACCGGCCGCGACCTCGCCGTACAGGACAAGGGCTCACAGACTATATACAAGAACACTGGTCTGCACGGCTATCAGGACACATGGACCAGCAACAACGACAACGGCTACTACTACTTCGAAGGTGGCTACGTGCGCGGACGCACTGACTATATGTGCGGTAAGGGCGACGCTTTCTTCAATGGCGTTGAGCTGCGTCAGATTGCTGGCGGATATGCTGCCGTTCCTTCTAAGAGCATCAAGTATGGATACGTATACAAAGACTGCGTCATCAACGGCGAGCCTGCCACTGTAGACTATGCAAAGCAGACAAAGCGTACTGCAAAGGATGCTGACGGCAACTACACTCTCGGACGTCCTTGGGGCAGCGGCACTCCTATCGCTCTCTTCATCGACACACGTATGAACGTCGTTCCTTCGGCAATCGGATGGAATGAAATGTCTGGCGGATGGCCAAAGCGCTTCGCAGAGTTCAACTCTACAACGTCTACTGGCAGCGTCATAGACCTCAGCGGACGTAAGAAGGAGTTTGGCAACGACGGCGACAAGCACGCCAACAATCCTGTGCTGACAGCCGCTGAAGCTCTTGAAGCCGGCAACCTGCACAACATGTTTGGCGAATGGGATCCTACCCTCGCCACTGAGCAGGCTCCTGTTCCGCAGAACGTTGAGCTGGCTGGCACCACTCTGACTTGGGACGCCAGCAACTATGCACTGCTGTGGGCTGTCTGCAAGGACGGCGCCGTCATCGGCTTCACCACCGAGCCTACATTTACCGTTGAAGACGCTACGGCTGCATACACAGTGCGCGCTGCCAACGAAATGGGCGGCCTGAGCGAGCAGTCGGCAAAGGCTACTCTCACCACAGGCATCAAGACCGTTGCTGGTGCTGAAGTAATCACCGACGGTGCAGTCTACAACATGCAGGGCATCCGCGTCGAGAACGCACGCAAGGGTCTCTACATTGTCAACGGCCGCAAAGTCGTGATTAAGTGAGTGCAATGAGAATGTAATCACACATTATATTATATTATTAAGAGCGGAAAGTTTCGGCTTTCCGCTCTTTTTTTTGCAAAATTTCATTTTGTGTCGAACCGCCGCCAACAGTCTGTAGGCAATATTCGGAGTACTATTGCAGGCAATGTAAAAAACCTATAAATTTGCTTCGAATATACTATTTATTTGCAAATACATTCTTACATTTTTATTCATTAAAAACTACTAATTCTATGTCTGTTAAATTTAAGAGTATCTTTCGAATGGCGCTACTCATGTGCCTGCTCTTAGTTGTGGGCAATCTGCAAGCTCAG
>CAJOHJ010000026.1 GCA_905234265.1 uncultured Prevotella sp.
ATTCACTAAATAAGCAACCTTACCAAAAACATTATCGTGATAAGACACCTTACCCAATATATCATCGACATAGATAACTTTTTCTATGTTTTTTTGAGAGAAAATATTAAAAATTTGCTCTTGAACATTCATGGTTATACTATTTCTTTAAGTTCAACATCATTTTCGCATGCTCCGCTCAGTCCCTCATAGGTATATTTGTAGGCTTGATGGCCTTTTACTGGAGTCTTAGCGAGTGTATATAACCGCATCTCTTGTTGATACTCTGGATGCTCTTCCAGCATTTCACTCAAACGGCTTAGCGTTTCCTTGCTATGCGTGGTAACGAACACCTGTTTATTTGTTGTGGTTGCCAGTGCAAAGATGGCTTCCCACAGTTTTTTGTAGGCAGAATAGTGCAAGCCATTTTCAATCTCGTCTATCAGAAGGATATTATTCATAGGATTGGCTGAGGCTGCCACGATGTTCAGATAGCGACAAAGACCATCACCTTGCATATTGACTGCCAACAACTGATTGATGCCTTCCAAACCTACGTAAGCAACATTATTCAGAATCTCCAATGTGGTGATGCGGCAGTCGAAATGCTTCAATTGCTCTGTTACGGTATCTTTTAACCTGCGCTTTGCCAACTCAATCAAGTCATTGGCGGGATTACATGCTGCCAAGTCTGAGGATATAAAAGCCACACTATTCTTTTCCAAATATCCTTCTGCCAACTTCTTATTGGATATCAATCCCTGCTGATTGACTGTCAAGCTGCATTCGTGTGTACTCTTTTGTTTATCAGATTCAACATCGAAGAGCATCTTTAGCGTATTCAGGAAGGTCTTTGTTTCTGATGTTGGTATCTGCCCGTTTTGCAAATCCGGCTGTGACTGCCCGTCAAAGACATAGGTCAACTCTAAAGACAAATGACGCCTGGTATCGTCAAACAATTCGGAACATATCTCAGGTTTTACCTTTAAATCATAATTATGGAACATATAGCCCAAGTCTGCAAAACTGCTATAGTTGCGAGACCTGATAGAATTGATGGTCTGGGGCAAATCTGGGTTAGACATCCCCATCATCAATAAAAGGCATTCAAGAACAGAACTTTTTCCAGAGCTATTCTGTCCCAGAAGTATATTCACACGCGAAAAATCATCTATCTCCAGATGGTTGATGCCCCTGAAGTTATTGATTTCTATATTCTTAAATCCGTCCATATTTAAAACTTATATTTGTTTTTGTTTAGTCCACAATAAATCATCTGCGCAGGCTTCCGGAATTATTGCCAACAAGAGAGCATCCCTTTTCTGCAAGTACCACCTTTAGGCGGTTTGTGCTTTTGCATTCCATTCGTCTGCTCTAATTTGGCTACAAATATACAAAATATTATAGAAATCAGTACGATATGGAGAAAAAAGTGGAAAAATTTTTATGTTCACTCTTGTTTGTTGTTAGTATGTCCTTTATGCTTATGCATCTTCCCCGGAAACTTATCTCTGCATGTTACGAAATTATCTTACGGAGATAATTTTTTATCTCTGCATGTTACGAAATTATCTTACGGAGATAATTTCTTATCTCTGCATGTTGCTGAAATGCGAAGGGAGGTTTAGTAGTAAAGCAGCAGTCCTGCCAAGGCGCAGTAGACTATCATCCGTATCGGATTTATCTTTACCACTTTCACGCCGTAGAAGGCTGCGGCAAACAGCAGACAGCTGATGCAGAACTGCCATGGATTTTCGGAAAGTGAGGAGAAGTTCTCGCGAGTACACAGCAGGAGGGTGGCTGCTGCCAACAGGCCTACAACGGCAGGCCGCAAGCCCTTGAAGATGCTGGTGACGGTGGTGGTGTGCATGTAGCGCATGAACATCTTGCTGATGAGTATCATAAGTATCAGCGAGGGCAGGATGAGGGCAAAGGTGGATGTGAACGACCCTAATACTGCCATGGGAATGGAATAGCCGTCGTGGATGCATGCCGTGTAGCCGCAATATGTTGCGGTGTTGATGCCTATAGGTCCGGGGGTCATCTGCGAGATGGCCACAATGTCTGTAAACTCCGACGAGTTCAGCCAGTGGTGGCTTTCTACGGTTTCGTGCTGTATGAGCGACAGCATTCCGTAGCCGCCGCCGAAGCCGAAGAGGCCTATCTCAAAGAATGTCCAAAACAGTTGAAGGTAGATCATTGCTGATTTCGTCGGGCTAAAGCTTCTTTGTTGTTCTTTGTTTTTCCATACAGGAAGCCTCCGATGCCTGCCAGTATGATTATCCAGATGGGGGAAACTCCCAAGAGCCATATCAGCAATGCTGACACGACTGGTATCCAGACGGTGTAGCGGTTCAGCTGTGCTTGCTTGGCCATGTTGAATGTAGGCACGGCAATCAGGGCCACCACTGCCGGACGGATGCCCTTGAACATGGCTGCAATGACTTTGTTATCCTCAAACTGGTGGAAAAACATTGCAATCAGGAGGATGATGAGGAAAGAGGGTAGGGCGGTGCCTGCTGCCGTGGCAACGGCACCGCTCACCTTTTTCAGTTTATAGCCTATGAAGATGCTTATGTTGATGGCAAACACTCCCGGACAGCTCTGTGCAATGGCTATCAGGTCCAGCATCTCTTCCTTCGTCACCCAGTGGTGGCGGTTCACTACCTCTTCCTCTATCAGCGGAATCATGGCATATCCGCCGCCGAGGGTGAACAGGCCGATGCGGAAGAAGGTCTTTATCAATTCATAATGCATAATTCATAATGCTTAATGCATAATGCTTAATGCTTAGTGCTTAGTGCATTCGCTCCACCCATTTCCTTGCGTTTACGAATGCCTCTATCCATGGCGTGACGTCGTCCATCTTCCGCTCTTCTGGATACCAGGCGCACTGCCATGGGAAGATGGCACGCTCCAGGTGTGGCATCATGCAGAGATGGCGGCCGTCCTTAGAGCAGAGGCCTGCAACGTCGTAGGCAGAGCCGTTGGGGTTGGCAGGATAGCCGTGATAGTTGTACTTGGCAATGACATTGTAGCTGCTTTCTGCTTCGGGCAGTGAGAACTTGCCTTCTCCGTGGGCAACCCACAGGCCGAGCTTGTTGCCGCTCAGCGAGCCGAACATTACGCTGTCGTTCTGCGGTATGCTGAGCGAGATGAATTCCGACTCGAACTTGTGGCTGTCGTTGTGCAGCATGCGCGCACCCTTGGCGCCCAGCAGGCCCAGTTCTATCATCAGCTGGCAGCCGTTGCAGATGCCGAGGCTGAGAGTGTCCTTGCGGGCATAGAACTTGTCGAGGGCTTCCTTGGCCTTAGGGTTGAAGAGGAATGCTCCTGCCCAGCCCTTTGCAGAGCCAAGAACGTCGCTGTTGGAGAATCCGCCGCAGAAGACAATCATGTTGATGTCTTCCAGGGTCTCGCGGCCGCTGATGAGGTCGGTCATCATGACGTCTTTCACGTCGAAGCCTGCAAGATACAGCGAGTAGGCCATTTCGCGCTCGCCGTTGGTGCCTTTCTCGCGGATGATGGCTGCCTTGATGCCTGACGGCTTGCGACGGTCTGCCGACAGTCCGTATTGGCTCAGGCTGCCTGTGAAGTCGCGGTTGAACTTCATTTCCAACGGCTGCTGCTTGTAGTTCTCGTAGCGCTCCCTGGCCTTGCCGTTGAAGCTTTGCTTGCGGTCGAGGAGATAGCTGGTCTTGTACCATACGTCGCGCATGTCGTCGATGTCGAAGCAGTATTCAGCGTCGCCGTTCTTGACGACGATGGTGCGGGTGTCGTCTGTTGTGTAGCCAATCTTGGCAAAGCCAACGCCCTGCTCGTCCATGAAGTCCTTGAAGTCCTGCTTGTGAGCGTCGCTGATCTGGACAACAACGCCAGGGTTCTCAGCAAAGAGCGTCTTGACGATGTCGCCGTCTTTGCAGAGGTCGAACAGGTTGATGTGCATGCCGCCCTTGGTGTTTGCAAAGCACATTTCGAGCAGACAGGTAATCAGGCCGCCTGCAGAGATGTCGTGGCCGGCCATGATCCACCCTTTTTCAATCATCTGCTGAACAGCCATGAATGCATCGGCAAAGTATTCGGCATTCTTAACGGTAGGCACGTTGCTGCCAATCTTGCCAAGGCTCTGCGCGAAGGCGGAGCCGCCAAGCCGCTGCTCGTCGAAGGAGAAGTCGATGTGGTAGAGGGATGCATTCTTGTCGTTCTTGACCACTGGCGACACCACCTTGCGGATGTCGCTGACTTCGCCGCCGGCACTGACAATGACCGTTCCCGGGGAAATAATCTTTTCGCCGTTGGGATATTGCTGTGTCAGGCTGAGCGAATCTTTGCCGGTAGGCACGTTGATGTGCAGGCTGCAGCAGAAATCGGAAAGGGCCTGTACGCCGGCATACAGTCGGGCGTCTTCGCCTTCCTGGCTGCGGCAGGGCCACATCCAGTTTGCGCTGAGGCTAAGCGAGTCCATGCCGTCGGTAAGCGGTGCCCACACAATGTTGGTGAGGGCCTCTGCCACGGACAGGACACTGCCGGCAGCGGCATCTGCCAGACCTGCCTGAGGGGCGTGCCCAATGGCGGTGGCTATGCCTTTGCAGCCGCGGTAGTCGAGGGCTACGACGCCGCAGTCGCTCAGCGGCAGCTGTATCTCGCCCTGGCATTGCTGACGGGCTATCTTTCCGGTGACCGAGCGGTCTACCTTGTTGGTCAGCCAGTCTTTGCAGGCTACGGCCTCCAGCTGCAGCACGCGCTTTGTCAGGTTGCAGAGGCTGTCCTTGCTGTCTGGGTTTCCTAAATTGTCCAGGGAGTAGCTTACGTCTTCGTAGCTATGCTCAACGGTGTTGTCGCGCATTATGGTCTTTGGCGAGTGGCCGAACATCTGGGCAACGTCAAGGTCGAAAGGCTTCACTCCGTCGCTCTGTTTGAAGGAGAAGTGGGCGTCGCCAGTGGTCTCGCCGACAACATACATCGGGGCGCGCTCGCGCTGGGCTATCTGCTGGACATGCTCAATGTGCTTCTCGTCAATGAGAAGGCCCATGCGCTCCTGGCTCTCGTTGGCAATGATTTCCTTGGCCGACAGGGTCTTGTCGCCAATGGGAAGCTTGGACATGTCTATCTCGCCGCCGCATTCTTCTACCAGCTCGCTGAGGCAGTTCAGATGGCCTGCCGAACCGTGGTCGTGGATGGAGACTACGGGGTTCTGGTCTTCTTCGCACAATGCGCGGACCAGGTTGTAGGCACGCTTCTGCATTTCGGGGTTGGCACGCTGGATGGCGTTCAGTTCGATGCCATTAGAGTAGCGGCCGGTGTCTACAGACGATACTGAACCGCCGCCAAGGCCGATGCGGTAGTTGTCGCCGCCAACGACTACAACCTTGTTGCCCTTCTGTGGCTCTTTCTTAAGGCAGTCGCGCTTGGTGCCATAGCCCACGCCGCCAGCCAGCATGATGACCTTGTCGTAGGCATACTTGGTGGGGGCTGCCGGGGCTTTGTCGCTGTCGTCTTTTTCCTGATGCTCAAAAGTCAGGACACTGCCGCAAATCAGCGGCTGGCCGAACTTGTTGCCAAAGTCGGAGGCTCCGTTGGAAGCCTTTATGAGAATCTGCTCCGGGGTCTGATAGAGCCATTTGCGGACAGGCAGAATGTCTTCCCAGTCTCTTGGTGCGGTAGCAGATGTTTCGCTGTTCGCTTCTCCATCTTCAATCAAACGGGGATAGGCTGTCATGTAGACCGCCGTGCCGGCAATGGGCCACGAGCCGACACCGCCGCCCATGCGGTCGCGGATTTCGCCTCCTGTGCCGGTGGCTGCGCCGTTGAATGGCTCTACGGTCGTCGGGAAATTGTGGGTCTCTGCCTTGAGAGAGATGACGCTCTCTATGTCTTTTATGCGGAAATAGTCGCTCGTTGACTGGTCGGCAGGAGCGAACTGCTCAATGACGGGGCCTTGGGCAAAGGCCACATTGTCCTTGTAGGCTGAAAGTATCTTGTTGGGATTTTCCAGGGTGGTCTTCTTGATAAGGGCAAAAAGACTCGACTCCTTTTCCTTGCCGTCGATAATGAAGGTTCCGCCGAAAATCTTGTGGCGGCAATGCTCGGAATTTATCTGGGCAAAACCGAATATCTCGGAGTCTGTCAGCGGACGGTTGTTCTCCTTTTCTATCTTGTGAAGATATTCTATCTCCTCAGGGCTGAGGGCGAGGCCTTCCTGCTCGTTGTATTCCTCAAGATTGTCAACGTATTTAATGGGTTCCGGATTGATGCTGACGGTGAAAATGTCCTGGTTGAGGCCGTCATACATGCGCTGCAACATCGGGTCGTGGTCGGCGTCTGCAGAGTCGACGGGGAAATATTCCTCTATGCGCAGTATTCCGCTAAGACCCATGTTCTGAGTGATCTCTACGGCATTGGTAGACCATGGGGTGATCATCTCACGCCGCGGACCTACATAGTGGCCGCTGAGAGTGTCGGCATTTAATAGTTCTGCATTGCCGTATAGCCAGCAAAGCTCACTCCGTTCTTGTTCTGTAAGCTGGTGATTGGCTTCTGTCGCTATCACACTGTTTCCTGGGGTCTTGAAAAAGATTATCATAAAACTTTTTTTTGTAAATTTTAGGCTGCAAAGGTACGTAAATCCTCGTTCATTTTAAGACAAAGTTACTTAAAATATTATAAATCCGTTCAACTTTAATGCCAAATGTCAGTCTTATTACTAACTTTGCAAGCCAAAGTGGAAAATAGGAATTTACATAATACATTTAATCAACGTATGAAAAAGACAGTTTTCATGATTTCAGCAGCTATGGCTGCTTTACTCATCACAAGTTGCGCTCCTAAAAAGGATTTAGTGGCATGCCAGGAGGAAAACAAGGCGCTTCAGAATAATTACATTCAGGCTAAGGAACAGCTGGCTGCTGCCAATGCAAGGGTGGCAAGCCTTGAGGAGCAAATTAAGAAGCAGGAACGTAGCACGGCGGCGCTGCAGCACTCGCTTGACCGAAGCCTGAATAATGCAAGCCAGAATAATACGAGTATTGACAAGCTGGTGGATCAAATCAACGAGTCGAATAAGTATATACGCCATCTGGTGGACGTGAAGTCGAAGAGCGACTCGCTGAACCTCGTACTGACGGCAAGCCTCACACGCTCGCTGACAAGGGAGGAAATGCAGGATGTCAATGTTCAGGTGCTTAAGGGTGTTGTCTACATATCCTTGAACGACAACATGCTGTATAAGAGCGGCTCTTATGAGATAAGCGATAAGGCTGGTGAGACATTGGCAAAAATCGCAAAGATAATCACTGACTATAAGGACTACGATGTGCTTATTGAGGGAAATACTGACAGCGACCCAATTTCGCGTGAAAACATCCGCAACAACTGGGATTTGTCGTGCTTGCGCGCATCCAGCGTCGTTCAGGCATTGCAGACACGATATGGAGTTGATCCCAAGAGGCTTACTGCAGGCGGCCGCGGCGAATACAACCCCCTGCAGCCGAATACAACTGAAGCTGGCAAGCAGCGCAATCGCAGAACGCAGATTATCATTACTCCAAAGCTTGACGAGTTCATGGAACTCATAGGGCAGGCTCCCGAAAGCAGCAAGTAAGTTGCATCTGATGTGGAAAACAATCTGCTTTAGTATATATAAATAAGGTGTAAGGTTTTCGTTTTTGTAAAATAAAGCGAAAACTTTGCTTTTTTCTGAAAATTTTCCGTTTAAAAATTTGCTCATGCGGTAGAAAGTCCTTACCTTTGCATCCGCTTTCGCCCGAAAAAGCCGGGCGGCAGCACAGGGAAAGAGTT
>CAJOHJ010000027.1 GCA_905234265.1 uncultured Prevotella sp.
GAGTCGGGGTGCGTGGGCGTGTCCTCAGGGCCAGGCACTATGAAGGGTCCTGCTCCGCGCGTTGTGGCGGTGATGAACTTCTGAGGTCTGACGAACACCTCTATGGGCGTGCCTTCCTCGGTGGTCATTCCGCTTTCGTTGTTGATGATATCTGGAGACAGCACGCGGTCTAAGTCGAGTCCCGGATAGGACTCTCCCGCGCAGCCCCAGAGCATTAGTGCTGCGGCCGTCATTGCTGTCAGATGTCTCAGGTTATATTTCATTTCGGTGTTCTTTTTCTACAGTTCCAGTTCTTCGTCGCTGCCCGACTCTACCCATAGGTCGATGCCTCCGGGATTGTAGACCTTGTCGAGGATGCTCGTGCCATAGACGATGAATTCTGTCGAAATGTCCAGCACGGCATTGTCGCAGCTCTTCACGGCCCACTGCCAGTTGGGGTCGTAGGTGATGAGCCTCGGGTTGCCGTTGGCATCCATGAGGTCTTTATACAGGTTAGTCTTCGACTGCATGACGACATGGCGCTCGTAGACGGTTCCGTCGTCGCGGGTGCGCCGTGCATGCGCCTTTATCTTCAGCTGCAGGAAGCCAGGGCCGGTCATGACGTCCGGTCCTGACGGGTTCATAATGGTCAGCACGTCGATGGCTCCGTGTACGCGGACGCTGTCGTCGGCAGTGGTGTCGAGCTTCGGGTTGCCGTTGGCATCGATGAACTCAGTGTTGAAGCGCACCTTGCGCGTCTTTGCCAGATAGAGGTGGCCAGAGAAGAGGTAGGCGCGGCTTGGTATTCCGGAGATTTCGGCCCACACGGTGTCAATCACGAAGGGTATTCCGTCGGCAACCTTCTTGAGTGTCAGGTAGACGTCAATGTGCTGCGTGAGCGGCTTCGGGTTGAAGGTTACGTCGTTGCGCTGTCCTTCGGCTATTTCGGTGATGTCCAGTGAGTCGGCAATGATGGCTCGCGGCTCTGGCTGTATGAACTCGAACGCCGGGTTGTAGTCTGTCCAGTCGCCTCCAATCTTCCTGAGGCGGCTGTCGCCTGCCGGGTATGAGCGGTACTCGACGCGTATGTCGGAGGCCTGTGTGCCGTCGCCCGGCGAGTCGAGGTATTCGCCGACGTTGGAGTAGCGTATCTGCGACGTGTCGTTGGACATGGTGAAGAACTTGTAGGTGCCTTTCGAGAGTGCGAAGCGGTCGACTTCTTTTTCGTATGATGTCTTCGGGGCTGCCGGCGGTGCCACAGGCTGCGGCGTCGGGTCCTCGGGGCCTATGCCTCCGTTGAAGACTTCCTCAGGGTCGGTGATGATGGCTATTGTCCCCGGGTCGACGACAGGTTCTTCCGGCACGGGTATGCTTGCCGGGTCGATCCACTCTTCGACGTCCTCCGGGGCGTTGTAGAAGTAGCGTCCGTGGTTGGGCTGCAGTGCCTGCACCAGCATGCCGCGCTTCTGGTGGTTGATGATGCGCACTGCCAGCACCTGCATGGAGTCGCTGTTCTGCGGGTCCAGCTGGTAGCTTTCAGGGAAGTTGTAGTTGATGAACACTCCTGCCTCATGCGGATGTGCATCCTCGTAGCACAGGCCCGGGTCGGTACATGCCACAGGCAGCAACAGCAGTGCCAGCAGTGCCGTTGCGACACTGCATGCTGCGGCTGCCCTGCCGGCGCCGGCGAATGCTATGAGCCTGCGCATGGTCATGAGTCGGCCTCCTTTCCTTTCTTTTCCTTCTTGGGCTTCTTTTCTTTCTTGGGCTTCTGCGGCTTCGACGCCTCGGCGTCGCGGCGTGCCTGGCGCATCTGCTCCTTGCGCATGCGCTGCTCCTCCTTGAGGCGTTTCTTCTCGCTGACCTCCTCTTCCTCGGTAGGCATCTTCAGGTCATGCTCGCTGAGGGTGCGGCGGGCCTTGTCAAGTCCGGCAATGGAGTCGTAGACATGCCAGAAGTGTCCGCTGATCATCAGATAGTCGTGCATGTAGTTCTTGATGGAGTCGCGGCGGTGTTGGCGTGCCTGTGCAAGTGCTGTCAGGTGAGCGTCGTAGGCGGCATCGACGTCGCGGCGGTAGCGGTATTTGCTCAGCACGGAGTACTTGTCGCTCAGGCGGTAGACAAGTCCCAGTCGGATGTCGCTGATTACGGGGAATGGATTGAGCTTCCAGTCTTTCTGCTCGATGATGGGGTAGCAGTCGCTTTCGCGGTCATGCCTGTAAGTGGCATCCTTGACGTAGGCCATTCCGCCCCACACGCCGAATTCCAGGTCGAGCGAGTTGCCGTTGGGAAATGCGAACATCGGGTAGACAAATCCATAACTTATTCCGCCCACTATGGCAGTGCCCTGATGGCCCTCGGAGCCGAAGAGAAAAGAGTAGGTGCCGTAGCCGGCATAGAGGCCACGGAACCAGGTGAACACAGGGTGCTTCACCTTTGTGCGGCGGATGCTTATCGCCTTGTCCCAGAAGTATTTGTGCTTTGGCAGCTGGCGGCGGCCGATGCGGCGTGCGCGCCAGTACTGGCGCCCTTCGAGGCGCGCCTCGAAGAGGTTGTAGACGATGCCATGTGTATAGGTGTGAGAAGTCTGCCAGTTGCCGCGGACATTGAAGCCGACAGTCCAACGGTTCCACGTCACGGGCTTGACGTCGAACTCCATTCCGATGTTCGGTATCAGCAGCAGCCAGTCTACAGTGTTGGTACGCACGGCGAGCCTGTCTAAGAACGAGAGTGTGTCCACACCCATCTTAGTTGGAAGGAACTTCTGGTTCACCGGGTTCGACTCTCTGATGGCTCTTACCCTCTTTGCTCCTCTTTCCTCGTCCTGTGCTTGCATTGCCATTGGTAAAATGAGTAGCAACACCGCTGCTATAAGGTATTTTGAAGTACCTTGCGACATTATTTACTGTCAGTTTTCAGTTGTTTACAAGCTGCAAAGTTAAAAATTTTTGCAATAGAAGCACGCTGTTGGTTGTTAAAACCTTCTTTTTTTAATTGTTTTTAACAACTATGCAAGGAGAATTCATGCCGTCAGCGACATGATTCTGGCAGCAGTCATGGCCCTCTCCTGACCGTCGATGCGCAGGTAGCGGCGAAGCATCTGCTCGGTGGAATGCCCTGTGACGGCCATGATGCACGACAGCGGAACGCCGTGGCGGTAGGCAATGGTGGCGTAGCTGCGGCGTGCCGTGTGAGAAGTGACGCAGTCGCAGAGAGGCCGCTGCTGCCTGGCGTCGGCCGGGGGCCGTCCGTTGGCGTCGCCACTGCAGGCGTGCGTCCACCCCAACAGCCGGCAGACGGCCTTGATGCGCCGGTTCAGCGATGCATCGTCGACGGCAGGCAGACGGCCGCCGTATCTGTCGAGAATGGCCCTGATGCGCGGCTCAAGGGGGATGTAGACAGTCTTCCGCGTCTTCTGCTGGGTGAGCCTCAGGTAGCTGCGCCCGTCGGCAAGAGTGACCTCCATGTCGCGGCAGATGCGCTTGAAGTCGCTGATGCGCTGACCCGTCAGGCATCCGACGACAAAGACGTCCTTAGCCTCCTGAAGCGTGCGCCGGGGAGCATCGTACTCGTACAGCTGCTGCACCTGACCGGCGGTGAGGGCCACAGCGTCGGCGTCGCGGCGCACAACGGCAAAGCGCCTGCTCTTGAAGTCGGGACAGACGGAGAGCTGCCTTTCCTCGGCAGCAAAGAGGAATATCTTCAGGTTGCGCACATGGCGGCCGACGGTGTTCGGCGAGTAGTCCTTGGCGGCAAAGAAAAGCTTCCAGTCGTTGTAGAAAGCCATCGACATGTCGGCCAGCGTCAGCCTGCGCCCGCGGCACTGCTCGTAGGCCACTATCTGCGCCAGCGTACCCTTGTAGCTCTTCACCGTGCTGGGGCTGATGGCACCGGAGCCGTTGCACTTCAGCCGGCGCCCCGACTGGCAGCTGCCGATGAATTCGGCAACCCACTGAGTGAGCAGCAGCGGCCCGGGCTGCATGCATGCGGCATCGTTGAGAGTGATGTTCAGCTGCACAGGGCGGTCGTGCGGCACATTGCTTACCATGATGTTCAGCCGGTAACCGCCGGCAGTAGTTTGTTCGGAAGTTGTAACAGTCAGCATAGATTCATCTAAAAGTTCATATATGTATATAAAATAAGGTGTATCTAAAGAATGACGGACGACGGCAGCAAAGGTACACCGCAGGCCGCAGAATTATCTCTGCATGTTACGAAAATATCTCTGCATGTTACGAAAATATCTTCGTAAGATATTTTTTTATCTCACAGAGATAATTTTTTATCTCACAGAGATAATTCTGCCGCATGCGGTGTTCGTCAGACCTCAGAAGTTCATCACCGCCACAACGCGCGGAGCAGGACCCTTCATAGTGCCTGGCCCTGAGGACACGCCCACGCACCCCGACTC
>CAJOHJ010000028.1 GCA_905234265.1 uncultured Prevotella sp.
GAGAGTTAAATAATCACAACACGGCAAACCGACGGAGCAGCGAGCGCAGAGTGGAGCTTGCTCCAACTTTGCCGAGTCGCGACGGAGGAAGACTTTATGTCAACCGACGGAGCAGCGAGCGCAGAGTGGAGCTAGCTCCGACTTTGCCGAGTCGCGACGGAGGAAGACTTTATGTCAAAAAGAATGGCTATTTTCTTGGTCATTCCGATAACATAATTACCCCCCCCCATTTCTCTCTCAGGCGCTCGCCTACACCTACAAGAGAGGTAACAACACCTTTTATTTTACGCGCGGGTCGCCCGCGTTAATTTACGGCTTTTCTTGTATTCACACAAGAGAAGTCGGCTTGTTTTTTTGTCCCCGTCGGACGATGGCGGCGAGACGGAGACAGCAAGAATGAATAACAATTTTCTAAACTTACATTTATAAATCATTCAAACAAAATATTCAGGAACATGAAAAGAAAAGACTATCAGAAACCGACGATGAATGTCGTCCAGTTGCAACATCAGACACACCTGCTGGAAGCCAGCGTCAGCGGCGAGGTGAAGGCTACAATGGACACTGAGTGGGATGAGGTAGACATCTGATGTCCCTGCCTCTAACCGAGTATTAACAACAAAAACAGAAGAAGACAATGAACACAAAGAATATTTTCAAGACGCTGGCCGCAGCCATGATGATGCCAGCCATGCTGCTCACCACATCGTGCAGCAGCGAGGACGACGCCCTCAATACTCCCGCCGAGAACATCGCCAAGAAGGGCTACACCCTGCCCGTCACCGTCAACGTGACTCGTCAGGGCGACGACGCTACCACTCGCGCCACGTATACGTATGACGAAGACGCCAAGAAGGGAACGCTCGCCTTCAGCGAGGGCGACAAGCTGTTCGTCAGTGGCTTTTATGACGATGATTATCTATACGATTTTACCGGTGTGCTGACGTGGCAGCCGGGTGACACATTCAGTGGCACCATTTATCTCGAAGGACCGTTTGAAGGCACTGCAGAAGAACTCTTGAACTCCGCTCTTCATGCTGATGCCACCCTGTTACCTGCTGGATATGGCGGCTATGGTTTCCTGAGCATAGAAAACGAGGGTACTTGCGATGCCACGCTGAAACTTGATAATACGAAAGCTTTCGCCCTCACGAAGGCTGCCGCCGTCGAACAGTTCAGTTACGAGTCTGCAGAAGAATATAGCAACGGCTTCGTCCTGACTCCCAGTAATGCCATCGTTAGCTTCACCATCAGCGGGCTGGCAGAAAACACGGCTGTCGCAGTTTTATTTAAAGACGATTATAATACCTCTGCTACCCCAGTGAATATAACCACCGATGAGTCTGGCGTTGCAACATTTGCCTCAGCTATGTATAAATACGATAACTTTAACGATTACTCCCTGACGGTGGACGGCAACGCCATCACGCTGCCCGCTGACAAGACGGTCGAGGCAGGCAAGATATACAACATCACGAGGAGTGCGGCTCCGGCCACAGTCATCACCGACCCCGCTGTGGGACAGATTATCGGCAGCGACGGCAAGAACTATGCCGCTGATGCCACCCTGCCTTCGGGCGTGACCGCCGTGGCCATGATAGCCTATCTGGGCAATGGCTCTGATTGCACGAACGGTCTTGCCATTGCGCTGGCTGATGAGAGTGGCACAATGACATGGTCTGCAGCAGGTACTGCATGCTCCGGCAAGACCGCTGTCACTGGCGGCACCTGGCGCCTGCCCTCTATCAAGGACTGGCAGAATATGTTCATCGGTTGTGGAGCCAGCGGCACGGTTAGCGACAGCCCGTCGTCCATGAGTTACAGCGGCCTGGCTTCTAAACTTAGTACGGCAGGAGGCACAGCCTTGCAGTCGGGCATCTACTGGTCGTCTACGGAGAACAGTCCCGGCAGCTACGCCTGGGACCTGGGCTTCGCTGATAGCCGTGCCTACTTCCACATCGTCAATGAGGGCGACGCCGACCTTGTTCGTGCCTGCCTCGCTTTTTAACCTATTTACCCATTTACCAATTTATCTATTTTAGCCGCGACAGCGGCTTGAGGATACCGCCGTAAGGCGGTCGAAAAAATTTAAAATTTGGGATAGGAAAATATGACGGAAAAGGAAATCCTGCAACAGCAGGAAAGTAACAAGCAAACGGTGTTTTACCTCATAGCCGTGGGCATGTTCTATCATGCCTACGGCAACGGGGCGTTCGCCTTGAGTCGTGCCACTGGCTACCGAGTGCTGCGCAAGCACCGCAAGGGTGGCGACATCCTCGTCTGCGGCTTCCCTGCCAGTCAACTCGACACGTTGCTTCAGCGCATCCGCGAGACTGGCGGCGAGGTGGAGCAGACGGGCGAAAAGACTTTCCTTTTCCGTGGACTCGACGGCACGCCCGACGGCGGCTTGATTGCGGAACCGAAGCCCCAGGCCGATTTCTATTCCTTCAACTACCATCCCGCAGAATAGCGGCGACAACACACTAACATGGCGGGCGAAGATGACAAAATGATGCATCTT
>CAJOHJ010000029.1 GCA_905234265.1 uncultured Prevotella sp.
GCCGCTAAATATAAGCATTTAGCGGCCTTTTCATATATCATGAAGTCTAATTTCAATGTTATGCAAGACCGCGGCGTTTTACGACGTATCGGCAATCATCGAACTGGTATTTGGCAAATTTGTAACTAAATGAGCATGAAAGCTTCCTGTATACTGTTAAATGTAGGCGGGAGTTGACAAAAAGATACACCTCAGGTACATTCAGATAATTACCGATCCGACCGTTGGTAAAAAATCTGAATAACATGAGGTGTATACAATGAATGCTAAAGCAATATCCAAGAAAAATCAAGTCAGTCAGGTGAATATTTTCAAGCAAGACGAGATCGTAAAGCGCGCCGAGCTTATCGGCCAGGGCTTAAGAGCCCACTCATGGAAGGATCTTGAGACAGCTGGGAAGTTTGCCAAGAATGACAAAATCAGCTTCATCAACGACAGCATGCTGGTTGTTGGCTGCGACATCGGCAGCGAAACACATTATATCCGGGCAATTGACACGCGTGGCAGGGAGATCAGCAAGAAGGCATTTGCCTTTAGCAATGACAGCGAAGGCTTTGCCTCTGCCAAGAATTGGATGCTGGAACTTGCGGCTGCCAGTGGCAAGGATCAGATTGTCGTCGGCCTCGAGCCTACCGGACATTACTGGTTCTGCCTTACAGCGTGGTTGGTGTCCAACGGCGTCAGCGTTGTCCAAGTCAATCCGTACGCTGTCAAGCAGACCAAGGAGGTCGAAGATAACAGCCAGCTCAAGGATGACCGCAAAGATCCCAAGCTTATCGCCAACTTGGTAAAGGATGGGAACTACGGCATGCCGTACCTGCCGGAAGGCGTATATGCTGAGCTTCGCAGGCTCACATTGCTCCGCGATCAGCTGACGGGAGACAGGGTAAGCGCCCTCAACCGGCTCCATCGTGAACTGACGATCCATTTCCCTGAATATAAGGACGCCTTAGGGAAAATAGACGGGCCGTTCACGCTGGAACTGCTGAAGAAGGCACCTTTCCCGGCAGATTTGAAAGCATTGGGCGTGGAAGGCATCAAGAACATATGGCATGAAGCCAGACTCCGTGGGTGCGGCTACAACCGCGCAGCAGTGCTGCTCAAATATGCCGAAGCCAGCGTTGGCTTAACAGATGGGGCAGACGCTTCCAGACTGGCTGTGCGCTGGTTCGCTCGTCAGATTCTTGAATTGGACAGGCAATTGGCTGAAATAGAGGATCTGCTGCGCGAGAAATGCCGTGAAATCCCTTTTGCTGAGAATGTGCTGGGGATTTCCGGCATCGGCGATAAAATTCTGGCTGGCATCGTGTCGGAGATGGGCGACATTTCACGCTTCGATGACGTCAAGGAAATCCAGAAGCTCAGTGGTATGAGCCTGGTGGCGTGCAGTTCTGGCAAACATAAAGGCCAGACCAAGATCAGCCATAGAGGTCGCAAGCGCCTAAGATACTGGCTATTTCAGGCCGCTAAGTCAGCAGTTGTCCATGCCAGCGAGTTCAAGGAGTTGCATGAGTACTACACGACTAGAGATGTCAATCCGTTGAAAAAGAAACAGTCGCTGGTCGTCATAGCTTGCAAACTCTTACGGGTAATATTTGCTCTTCTCAAGAGCGGCGCATACTACGACCAAGAGAAGATGCAAAGAGACATCAAGCGTCAGGAAGCGCAGGCCTCGCCTACAGCGGCCTGACAAGGTAATGCAGGCATGGAATAACACAGGCAATCTATCAATGAAATCCAGGACTCTGCCGGGTTGCTCACAATATTGTCGGCAACCGGGTAGGGTTCTGGAAGGGAACCCTTATGCGGCGCGGTTGCATGCGCAACCTAGCCATCACACATCTACCAACGTAGCCTTCGCGATGTCGCGTCCACTGTTCAATCAGTATTGTGCAGGTGAAACTGGTCGGTAAGTATCAGGACAAACAAGAGCTGTAGCTGACAGTAGTTCTCTCCGTGAGGCACGACCTCGTACGAAAGCTTAGTCAGCACTCGGTGTATGAGCAGGTGGGACGAAGGAAGTTGGGACATGATCCCATTAGACACGGAAGGTTCACCATCATAGTTGACAGAGGGAAAATAGCCTTAAAAAAATCAAGGCAGGAGGCTTTGCTCCGCATACCCTTTTTCGGCTATTCGGCATGAAATGCTACGGCTGCTCATCATTTTTAGCTCTGGTTTCGATGTGAATTTATTTGAGGAATGGCCTAAAATCAATGTTTTAAGGCTTGACATTATAGGAAGGTGGCGGGGCAGTTTCAAAATGTGGAAACGGCAAAATGTTACGCACAGATCAGGAGCTACATTGAGACCTGCCATCGCAACGGCATAAATGTTGTCTATGCCCTCGAATGCCTGTGCAAGGGTGCCCCGTTATCTCTGAAACAAATACTGGGCAAAGACGCAGACCCGTAAAAAGTCTGCGCCTTTCGTGTGCTTATTTTATTCTTAACTTCCTGAGT
>CAJOHJ010000030.1 GCA_905234265.1 uncultured Prevotella sp.
AGCCATCTTTCAACAAAGAAGAGTCAAACCAACAAAGAGAGTGAGGTGATTATGCCAGAGTACGAGCACAACAGGGAAGAAAGGATTGATGCAGTAATCCATGAGATACTGTCATCAAAAGAAAATGCCATCAGGTTCATGCAAGAGGCTGGACTTTATGATGCAGAAGGTCATTTAGCACCGATGTATAGATGAGGAATAGTCTCTACTCAAACCGTCCCAATCTGACAGTCGGCTTTCACGGATGCGACCAGTCGGTGGTTGATAAAGTGGTAGCGGGTGAGGATAACCTTCTCGCCAGCACAAACGACTATGACTGGTTGGGCAATGGCATCTATTTCTGGGAGAACAACGAAGAAAGAGCTTTGGAATGGGCTGTTGAATTGTCTAAGCGAAAAGGTTCTTCCATCAAGAGTCCTGCCGTCATAGGCGCTATCATTGATTTGGGCTATTGCTTCGACCTAACGGACTCTGCATATTTGAAGGAACTTAAAAAGACATACGATACAGCGTTTGAGATTAGTCGGTTGTCAGGTAATCCGCTTCCGGAAAACATAAGTATAGGAAAATCATCTGACTTGCTCTTGCGCAAACTTGACTGCTTTGTCATTGAGATGATGCACAAGATTAACAAGCAGGCCAACAAGCGAGCCTACGACTCCGTGCGTGGTGTATTCTGGGAGGGCAAACCGCTTTACCCCAATGCAGGGTTTGCCGAGAAGAACCATATCCAGATATGTGTTTGCAACCCTAATTGCATCAAAGGCTACTTCCTGCCACGAGGCATTGACAAGGCATATCCCAATCCATAACAAGAACTATCAGACAGCGATGAATACGAAGTGTGTGACATATACATCTTTTAACGCGGATTATTTGGCTGTTCCAAATAATTTGCTAACACACACACACACACAGGTAAGGCATACTTATTCTCCTCTATTAAAATTCGCGCACATCCGTGCGCAATATACGGCTTTTCTTGCATCTGTGCAAGAGAGGCCGCATTTTTTTTTCGTCCCCGTCGGACGACGGCGCCGGGGACGGCGACAGCGAGAAAGAATGACAATTTTCTAAACTTACATTTATAAATCATTCAAACAAGACATTCAAGAACATGAAAAGAAAAGACTATCAGAAACCGACGATGAAGGTCGTCCAGTTGCAACATCAGACACACCTGCTGGAAGCCAGCGTCAGCGCGACAATGAACACAGAGTGGGAGGAGGTAGACATCTGATGCCCCTGCCTCTAACCGAGTATTAACAACAACAAAACAGAAGAAGACAATGAACAGAAAGAATATCTTCAAGATGCTGGCCGCAGCCATGCTGATGCCAGCCATGCTGCTCACCACCGCTTGCAGCAGCGAGGACGACGCCCTCAACACCCCCACCGAGAACATCGCCAAGAAGGGCTACATCATTCCCGTCACCATCAACGTAACCCGACAGGGCGACGCCGCCGGCACACGCGCCTCGTTTAACGAAACAAGCAAGAAGCTGGAGTTCACCACGGGCGACAAGCTGTATGTGAGCGGTAGTAATACTATTGCAGGTCAATATGCCGGCACGCTGGATTATGACGCTGTTTCTGGAAAGTTCAGCGGCATCATTACTACCAAAAATGAATACACAGGCACGATCGAGGCGGGTTCTTATGCCATCCTGCTGCCTAATGGCTACGAAAGCTATGGATTTTTTTCTTATACGGAAAATAATGGTTATGACGCTGCGCTCGTTCTGGACTATAGATATGCTTTTTCCCTTACGAAGGCTGCTGCCGTGGAGCAATTCAGCCTAGAGGTTGGTTCTTATACAAGCGGCACAGGTTTTACGCTGACGCCCAATTGTGCCGTTCTCAACTTCACTATCAACGGCTTGGCTGCCAGCAATGAAGTCACAGTGGTGTTCAACGACGGTTCCAGGGACGTTTCCGGAAATGTGACCACCGACGCTTCGGGCACCGCTACATTTGCCATAGGCCTGTTACAGAATATAAACTTAAACAAATGCACCCTGACAGTGGACGGCAACGCCATCACGCTCGTCAGCGAAAGTAAGGTGGTCGAGGCCGGCAAGATTTACAACATCACGCGGAGTGCGGCAGCAGCCGCCGGCATCACCAACCCCGCCGTGGGTCAGGTTATCGGCAGCGACGGCAAGAACTATGCCGTTGATGCCACACTGCCCACGGGCGTTACCAAGGTGGCCATGATAGCTTACGTCAGCGGCAGCAACGGTCTGGCTATCCAGCTCAGCAGCAGCCCTGAAAGTAAGAACTGGGCAGGAGCCAATACTTATGCCGAGGGGCTTAATACATCTACCCCGATTGCAGGAGGCACATGGCGCTTGCCGAGTAAGGCTGACTGGCAGAACATGTTCGTGGGCTGCGCCGTGTCCGGGGACGCAAGTGCCAGTGACGAGATGAACCCCATTGCAGGCTTCAAGGCAAAGATTGCCGCCACTGGCACCACATGGCAGTCGGGCGACTACTGGTCGAGTACGCCCAGTGGCTCGCTCGCTTGGCGCGTGAACGTCGGCCTGAATGGCGGCGACGCCTACGCGCTCTTCTACGAGGGCGGTACGTCCTACTCGCGCTATGTTCTTGGCTGCCTCGCTTTTTAACCTATTTATCCATTCACCCATTCATCTATTTTAGCCGCGTAAGCGGCTTGTAGATACCGCCGTAAGGCGGTCGGCGATAAAATGTATTTGGAATAGAAACTATGACGGAAAAGGAAATCCTGCAGCAGCAGGAATCTAATGGACAAAAGGCCTTCTACCTCATAGCCGTGGGCATGTTTTATCATGCCTGCGGCAACGGGGCTTTTGCCTTGAGCCGAGCCACAGGCTACCGAGTGTTGCGCAAGCACCGCAAGCGTGGCGACATCCTCGTCTGCGGCTTCCCTGCCAACCAACTCGACACGGTGCTTCAGCGCATTCGCGAGGCTGGCGGCGAGGTGGAGCCTGCGGGCGAAAAGACTTTCCTCTTCCGTGGACTCGACGGCACGCTAGACGAGAAACTGATAGCAGAGCAGAAGCCTCAGATTGCTGGCGAAGGACCTGCCCAAGTTCTTCCGCTACTCTGTAGGCCAGCGGATGGTCGATTTGTGCCTCGACATGCTGGGCAACATCTACCGTGCCAATATGAAGCGCGACAAGGCAGAGCCGCTGACAGATCTGCTGATCTGCTACCGCCAGTTGCTGTTGCTGCTCCGCGTGTGCTACAGGCAGAAGGCACTGTCAACAGGCCGCTATGCGGAATTGGTGAAACTGCTCGACTCCATAGGCCGCCAGGCCACGGGGTGGAAGAATAAGGTAGTGAATAGTTAATAGTTAATAGTGAATAGTGAGGAACTGCTCTTCGCACCTGAAGAGATGGGCGGCGTAAGTCTGGAGGAGGTGATTGAGGCCTATTACGACTGTCGCCGTAACAAACGCAACACCGCTAACCAACTGCGCTTCGAGATGGACTATGAGCGGGAGTGCATCGACTTGTGGCAGGAGATCAACGAGCACCGCTATGAGCCGCGACGCTCGATAGCCTTTGTGGTGGAGAAGCCCGTAAAGCGTGAGATATTTGCTGCCGACTTTCGCGACCGCGTGGTGCACCACCTGATCGTGCGCCGCATCATGCCGCTCTTAGAGGCGAAGTTCCACCCCGAGAGCTACAGCACGCAGAAGGGCAAGGGCACGCTCTACGGCATACAGCGTATCGAGGCGCAACTGAAGGCGTGCTCCGAGGGTTACACCCGCGACTGCTACATCATGAAAATCGACATCAGCGGCTTCTTCATGTCGCTGTCGAAGCAGGCACTCTACGACTGCATCCGCCGCTTCCTCACGCCCCGCTATCCAGCCCGCGACCTGCCCATGCTGC